>JAEUPZ010000007.1 GCA_016789885.1 Chromatiales bacterium
CAGCGGCTCACCTTGGCCGCCGTCGGCGCATATATCTCTATGAAACAGTCACTTGCGAGGAACGCTGGATGCCGTCGGATGCGCTCGGACAGTGAATGGTGGCCAGGGCCGGAATCGAACCAGCGACACGCGGATTTTCAATCCGCTGCTCTACCAACTGAGCTACCTGGCCATGCCTCGAACTGCGGCTGGCGCCGCCGGGCCTTGCACCGGGCGGCCCCGGCGGGAAGGCCTGCCGGGACACGCATTGTACGCGGCGGCCCCGGCGGCAGGTCAAGGAACCCGGGTCACGGGGCCCGGGTCAGCCCGACTTGAAGTCGGGCGGGGCCTCGGAACCGCCGCCGAAGAAGAACTTCTCCATCTCGCCCTCGAGGAACTTGCGGGCCTTGGGCTCGATGGGGCTCAGGCGGTACTCATTGATCAGCATCGTCTGGTGGTTGAGCCACTGCTGCCAGGCCATCTTCGAGACGTTCTCGTAGACGCGCTTGCCGAGCTCGCCGGGGTACGGCTGGTAGTCGAGGCCGTCGGTCTCGATCTTGAGCAGGGCGCAGCGGACGGTGCGGGCCATGGGCGGGTCCTTCAAGGAGGCGTGGTCGCGTCGGGGGCCGAAGTGTACGGCATGCCGGGCTCGGCCAGCGCCGCCAGCAGCCGCGTGACGGGCGCCGCGAGGCCCAGCTGGCCGGGCGACCGCGGGTCGCACCAGCGGTAGCGGCCGGCCTCCATGACCCGCGGGGGCGGGTCGGGCAGCTCGGCCTCGACGGGGGTCATGTCCAGATCGAAGTGCGTGAAGGCGTGCTGCAGCACAGGCCGCTCGCGGGTGCTGGCGGGGTCGGTGCCCAGCGTGTCGCGGCACCACGCGGCGACGGCACCGACATCGGCCGCCTCGGGGAACCCCCACAGGCCACCCCACACGCCGGTGGGCGGGCGGCGCTCCAGCAGCACGGCGCCGTCGGGGCGGCGGGCGAGGATCAGCACCGTCGTGCGATGCGGTCTTGCCTTGGGCGGCCGGCGCGCCGGGAGCCGGGCCGCGATGCCGGCGGCCTGGGCCTCGCAGCCCGGCTGCAGCGGGCAGAGCCCGCAGGCCGGGCGCACCCGGGCGCAGAGCGATGCGCCGAGGTCCATGATGGCCTGGGTGTAGTGGGCAACGCGCTGGTCGGGCGTGCAGGCTTCGGCCAGTTCCCATAGCTGCTTCGCCACCGCCGTGTCGCCGGGATAGCCCTCGACGCGGAAGACCCGCGCCAGCACGCGCTTGACGTTGCCGTCGAGGATGGCGTGGCGGGCGCCGCCCGACAGGGCGAGGATCGCGCCGGCGGTGGAGCGGCCGATGCCGGGCAGCGAGGCGAGCGCCGCGAAGTCGGCGGGCAGGACGCCGCCGTGCTCGTCGCGCACGACGCGGGCCGCGCGGTGCAGGTTGCGGGCGCGGGCGTAATAGCCGAGGCCGGACCACAGGTGCAGCACGGCGTCGTCGGCCGCGTCGGCCAGCGCGACGACGTCGGGGAATGCCGCCATGAACCGGTCGTAGTAGCGCATGACGGTGGTGACCTGGGTCTGCTGCAGCATGACCTCGGAGACCCAGACGCGGTACGGCGTGGGGTCGCGTTGCCAGGGGAGGTCCTTGCGGCCGTGGTGGTCCCACCAGGCGAGGAGGTCGGGGGCGAGGCGCTGGGCGTAGGGTGGTGGCGGCATGCCGGAAGCGTAGCAGGGACGGGACTTTCGGCGCCGTGGCCTTGCAGCCGCGCCTACGGGGCTCCCGCGATATCCCCCGCTCGTCGCGAACGCTCCTCGGGGGGAATCGCTGCGCCCCTGCGGCGCGGACGTGATGCCGTGGACCTGCAGCCCCGCGACGCGGCAGGCGCGCTGCGATGGGGGGCGAAGTGACCGCCGGCCAGCGGGTGCGCTACTCCGTCGGCTTGATGAGCTTCTCGAGGCCCTTGCGCAGGCGGTCGCCGCTGGACTCTTTCTTCTTCGGCGGCTGGTCGGCAGGCGGCTGCCCGCCGTCGGGGGCCTGGGCGGGCTCGGTGCCGGGGGCGGCCTGGTCGCCGGCCGGCGGCGGTGCCGGCGCGCCGAGGCCGAGGCGCTCGAGCATCTTGTCCTGCAGGCCCTTCAGCTGTTCCTTCGCCGTCTCCTTCACCGCCTCGCGCACCATCTTGCTGAAGTCGACGCGCACCTTCGGTGACGACAGCGGGCCGTCGAGCGTCAGCGGCAGGCGCGAACCGACGAGGTCGGGCAGCGAGGTGCCGTCTTCGAAGGTCGGCGTCTCGAAGACGGAGGCCTGCAGGTCGCCGCGGATCTGCTCCGCCGGCATGTCGAGCCGCAGCTTGCCTGCCAGGCGCAGGAACGGGATCTCGGCGACGAACTTCTCGCTGGTGAGCACGCCACCGGCGACGGGACCGGCGAGCTCCACCACCTTCAGCGGCGTCGCCGCCTCGCCGGTGCGGGCGGGTGCCGCGTCCTGGCGCAGCAGCGCCTGCCCGCGGCGGATCTCGTACCAGAGGTCCACTCCTTTATAGAGCCCCTCGGCGAGGCCCAGGGACACCCGGCCGTCGAGGCTGCGCTTGATGTCCGCATCGGTGGCGCCGCTGCCTGCGAGGTCGAGGTCGGCGACCACGCGGCCGGTGATGTTGCGCACGTCGGCGAAGTCGGTGAGGAACGGCCCCAGCTGCAGGTCGCGTACCTGCTGGCGCACGCTCACGCGGGCCAGGTCGCCGGTCGCGTCCACCACGATGCTGCCGGCCAGGCTGCCGCCATACAGTTGCGTGCGCAGCGGGTCGAGCCGCAGCCGCCCGCCGTCGGCGGCCACGGTCACGTCGACGTCAGTGAGCTTCAGGCCGTCGTAGGCCAGCTGGCCCACCCGGGCGCGGCCGTCGAGCCGCAGGTCGCGGATCATGCTGACCGGCAGCTCGGTGGGCTGGTCCCCGGCGGGCTTCGAGGCCGCCGCCGCCGTCGCCTCGGGCTCGAGGTAACGGTCGAGGTCGATGCGGTCGAGGACGAGGTCGAAGCGCGTGCGCGGCTGCTCGCCGAGCGTCCGCGACAGGCTGCCCGTCACCTTCGAGTCGTCGAGGGTCACCCTGAGACCGTCGAGGCTCACGACCTCGCCGCGCAGGGCCCACTGCCCGCTGCCGGCCAGCGCCGTCAGCGCCTGCGGGTCGGTGGTGACCGGTGCCGGCGGCGCCAGCTTCGTGAGCAGTTCCTTCGGCGATACCTGGGCCAGCGTGAAGGTACCGGCGAGGTCGTTGCGGTCGCCGAAGCGGCCCGCCCCGGTGATCTCGGCGCTGGCGCCGGACCCCGCGAGCTTCACCGCCAGCCGCTCGAACCGGCCGAGCAGCGGCTCGGTGACCATGTCGAGCCCCACGACGGTGGCCTCGACGTCGGCCTTGCCGCCCGGCACGGCGTCGCCGGACACCGTGAGGAGGGTGCGCAGCGCCGGCACCTGCAGCCGGGTGGACTCCTCGCCGGATGCCGCGACCACGTTGATCGAACCGAACTGTCCCTGGATCGCAGGCCAGTCGTTGCCGCCGGCGGCCTTGATGTCGCCGGTGACCTCGATGAAAGCGGTCACCAGCGGCTCGGCGGCGTACTCGACCACGAGTTGCTGCGCGGTGAGCTTGACGGCGGTGTCGCCAGGCAGCGTGTCACCGCCCTTCAGCTGAGCATCGATGGCAGGTGCCGTGAAGGTCGCCCGGCCGGGCTCGCCGTAGTCCACCTGCAGTGACTCGCCCGTGAGGGCCACCGTGCCCTCGGCGAAGGGCAGCTCACCACCCCGCAGCACCGCGTCGATGACCGGGCGGGCCTGGGACATGCGGCTCGCGTCCCCGAAGTCGACCTGCAGGTCGCCGCCGCCGACCTTCAGCACAGCCTCGCCGAAGGGCAGCGCCGGGCCCCGCAGCGTGAGATCGATGGCGGGGCCTGCCAGCGTGGCACGGCTCCCGTCGAGGTCGACGGACGCCGTGGCCGTCAGCTTCAGGTCACCGGTCGTGCCATCGCTGCGGTCCGTGAAGCCGAAGCTCGCCGTCACCGGGACCGGGGTGGCGTCCTGCAGGGGACCGGTCTCGAGGTCGAGGCCCGCCACCGCATAGTCGGTGGCATCCCGCGCGTCCTGCCAGGTGAGTGCACCCTCGCGCAGCGTGATGCCGGCGAGCTCCAGCTGCACGGCATCGGCGCCGCCGGCCTCCGCCGGCGTGGCCGCCTCGTCGGCGCCGTCGAAGGTCCAGTTGCTGCGCCCGGCGGCGTCGGTCAACAGGTTCGCCTCGAGACCCGTGATGGTGATCTGGTGCACCGACAGGCGGCGCTCCGTCAGCAGTGGCCAGATGCGGAAGCCCAGCGAAGCCGAGCGCACGGCCACGAAGGGGCCCTCGGGAAAGCCCGGTGGATTGCCGAGGCTCGCGTCGGCGAGGGAGAGGCTGCAGCAGGGGAAGAGACCGAGGCCGAGGGGCCCGCCCAGCGTCAGCTCGCGGCCGGTGGCTTTGCGGACGGCAGCGGCGATCTCGTCGCGGTAGTCGTCGGGCTCGACGAGCACCGCCACGGCGGCGATGACCGCCAGCAGCAGCGCCACGACGGCGCCGATGCCGTAGATGAGGTAACGCACTGCCCGGCCCATGGCGACAGGGTACCGGATCACGCCGGGAGTCGGGCAGTGGCGCACCGGCGGTGTGCAGCCCCGGGGCCCCGGGGTGCGGCAGGCCACCGCGCGGACAGCGCGCCAGGAACAGGCCCGAACCGTGCGGTGGCGCACGGCACGGCGGGCCCGGGCCGTGAGCGGGTTCGCACCCGCTTGTCATAGTGCCTGCGCACAATGGCCCGGCAACGGCACAGGTGGCTGCCACCGCCGCCGGACGTGGGGTACCGGGCATGGGCCATTCCGCATGAAACTGCTGCTGGTCGAGGACAACGCCAGCGACGCCGAATTCCTCGCGGCGTCGCTGCGGCGCCAGCGGGCGACCGACGTGCAGCTGGTCACCGTACAGACGCTGCAGGACGCCGTGACCCTGCTCTGCCAGGCGGCCGAGCCGCCCTTCGACGTCGTACTGCTCGACCTGCACCTGCCCGACGGCTCGGGCCTGCAGTGCGTCGACGTCATCCAGGGCGTCTGCGACACGATTCCCATCGTCGTGCTGAGCGGGCAGGACGACGAGGAGTTCGCCGTCAGCATCCTGAACAAGGGCGTGCAGGACTACCTCGTGAAGTGGGAGGGCCAGGGCCGCACGATCCTGCGCTCCATCCGCTACGCCATCGAGCGCAAGCGCAGCGAGCTGCGCATGAACTACCTGGCGCAGTTCGACGCCCTCACCGGCATCCCGAACCGCCACTCGTTCAGCGAGCAGCTGAACCGCGCCACGGCCCGGGCCCGCCGCGAGGGGCGCAAGGTCACGCTGCTGTACATGGACCTGGACGAGTTCAAGTTCGTCAACGACACGCTGGGCCACGATGCCGGTGACAGCCTGCTGAAGGAAGTCGCCGACCGGCTGCGCCGCTCGGTGCGGGCCGGCGACGTGGTGGCCCGCCTCGGCGGCGACGAGTTCGCCATCATGATCGAGGGGCTCTCGGGCCCCCTCGAGGTGGAAGCCGTGGCCGAGGGCCTGATCAAGGTGCTGGGCGAGCCTTACCACATCGCCGGGCGGCAGCTGGCCGTCACCGCGAGCCTCGGCATCACCATGTTCCCCAGCGACAACTCCGACCCGCAGATGCTGCTGAAGAACGCCGACATCGCCATGTACCAGGCGAAGGAAGGCGGCCGGAACACGTTCCGCTTCTTCACGCAGCGCATGCACGAGGAGCTCATGGAGTACCACGAGCTCGAGCGTGACATGCGCGAGGGCCTGGTCCGCGACGAGTTCCGCCTGGCCTTCCAGCCCAAGGTCAACCTGCTCACGAAGCGCCTGCAGGGGCTCGAGGCGCTGCTGCGCTGGACGAGCCCGACCCGCGGCGAGGTCGGCCCCGCGACCTTCATTCCCGTCGCCGAGCAGTCCGGCCATATCGTGCCGCTGGGCTACTGGGTGCTGGACCAGGTCTGCCGGCAGATCACCGAATGGCGCGCCGCCGGGTACCCAGTGGTTCCCGTCTCGCTGAACGTGTCGGCGCGGCAGTTCCAGCTGCCGGACTTCCACCAGCGGGTCGCCGAGGCCATCGCCCGGCACGGCGTCGATGCATCGCTCATCGAGATCGAGATCACCGAAGGACTGATGATGGAGGACACGGGGCTCGCCGAGCGCTGCCTCGACTACCTGAAGTCCGTTGGCGTGCGCATCTCCGTCGATGACTTCGGCACGGGCTACTCGTGCCTGTCGTACCTGCACCGCTTCCCCATCGACGTGCTCAAGATCGACAGGTCGTTCATCCGCCAGATCGGCCAGGGGAGCGGCAACGAGGAGATCACCGACGCCATCATCTCGCTGGCGCGGAGCCTGCAGCTCGAGACGGTGGCCGAGGGCGTCGAGACCACGGAGCAGGTGGACTTCCTGGTCACCCACGGCTGCCACGTGGCCCAGGGCTTCCTCTTCGGCAGGCCCATGGATGCCACGGGCGTCGAGCCCCTGCTCGGCGAGCTGCGCGCCTGGATGACCGAAACCACCGCCATCCGGCGGGCCCTGGCCGTGGGAGCGGCATGAGCATGGACGCGCTTTCGCACAAGGTCGACATCGGGGCCGTTCCGGGGGTCACGCCCGAGCTGCAGCGGACGCTGGCCGCCAGCGGCGTGGGGCTCTACCACTTCGATGCCGCGACCAACACCTTCGCCGTCGACCGTACCTGCCGGCGCATCTTCGACATCGACGACGACGCCGTGCTGTCGCCCGACGTCATGATCACACGCATCCACCCGGAGGACCTCGACCGCTACTGGTCGGCGGCTGCCGATGCCATGCGCGGCGGCGAGTTCGCCTGCGACTACCGCGTGGTGCACCGGGACGGCTCGGTGCGGTTCATCAGCGGCCGCGGCCACATGGCAGCCGGCCAGTCCGGAACGGGCCACCGCCTCGAGGGCGTCGTCATCGACGTCACGGCCCGGCGGTCCCTCGAGGCCGAGCTGCTGGCCACCCAGTCGCGGATGCAGAACCTGGCGGACGCCGTGCCGGGCCTCTTCGCCTTCATCGACCGCGACTACGTCGTGCGCTTCCTCAGTGCCCAGTACGACGAGTGGTACGGCTACTCCCGTGCCCGGCACCTCGACCAGCACATGAGCGACGTCGTGGGGCCCGAGGTCTTCCTGCGGCGCAAGCCCCTTTACGACCGGGTGCTCACCGGCGAGACGGTGCACTACGAAGAGCAGCGGACCATGGCCAGCGGCGAGGAGCATTACTACGCCCTGACCTACCGCCCGGCCCGTGACAGCGAGGGCGCCATCATGGGCGTCATCTCCCTCGGCATCGACATCACCGAGCGGCGGGCCATGGAGCAGGCCCTCGAGGGCCGGACCCTGGAGCTGCAGCGCTCGAACCAGGACCTCGAGCAGTTCGCCTACGTCGCCTCCCACGACCTCAAGGCGCCGCTGCGGGCCATCGACATCCTCGTCGACTGGCTGCGCGACGACCTGGCCGGCTACGAGGGTGGCGAGGTGCGCGAGAACCTGGACCTGCTGAAGCAGCGCACCGGGCGGCTGCACCGGCTGCTGGACGACCTGCTCGCCTACTCGCGGGCCGGCCGCAAGACCGGCGACATCATCGAGACCGATACCCGCCTGCTGGTACAGGACCTGGCGCTGCTGCTGAACCCGCCGGCGACCATGGCCATCATGGCCGATGCCAGCCTGCCGGTGATCCTGACCCACGCCACGCCGCTGGAGCAGGTGCTGCGGAACCTGCTGAACAACGCCATCAAGCACCACCCGACCGGCAACGGCCAGGTGCAGGTGAGCGCCCGCGACGCGGGCGACAGTGTCGAGTTCGCCGTCGCCGACGACGGTGCAGGCATTCCGGCCGAGTTCGCCGAGAAGGTCTTCCAGATGTTCCAGACGCTCAAGCCCCGCGACGAGGTCGAGGGCAGCGGCATGGGCCTCGCCATCGTCAAGCGCATCGTCGAGTGGCAGGGCGGGCGCATCTGGTTCGATCCCGGCCCCGGCGGCCGCGGCACCGTGTTCCGTTTCACGTGGCGCCGCCGCCCCCCGGCGGACGACACCACGCAGACCCGGCGGTCCGTCGCCGGCAGCGAGTCAACAGGAGAGCATCCATGAGCGAGAGCCCGACCCGGCCCGTCAACATCCTGCTGGTCGAGGATGACCAGATCGACGCCAAGGCCTTCCTCCGGGCCATGGACAAGCTCCGCATCGGCAACCCGATCACCGTCGCCCGGGATGGCCTGGAGGCCTGGGAGCTCCTGAAGGGTAGCGAGGTACGGCCGCCGTTCCCCCGGCCGAACCTCGTGGTGCTCGACATCAACATGCCGCGCATGAACGGGCTCGAGCTGCTCGACCGCATCCGGGACGATGCCGAGCTGCACGACACCATCGTGTTCATGCTCACCACGTCGAACGACGAGGCCGACAAGATCGAGGCCTTCAACCTGAACGTCGCGGGCTACATGCTGAAGTCGGACGTGGGCAACAGCTTCGTGCGCGCGGTGGAACTGGTGCACAACTACTGGCGCGTGGTCGAGTTCCCCGACCGGCCCCGCAAGGCCCGGCCGGCGGCGGCCGATGCGTCCCGGGACCGGGTGCAGCAGACCGATACGGCCGGCGTGCTGTAGCCCGTCAGGGGCTGCAGCGGTCTTCGGCCTCCACCGTCAGGGCGCTCACGGACGCCTGCAGGTCGTCACGGCGACGCTGCGGCAGCTTCGCGTCAGCGAGGGCATCGGTCGCGCGCCGCGCCAGCTGGCCATTCTCCGAGGCCGTGGCCGTGAGCAGCATCGCGAGGCGCAGGTCGGGCGGCGCGAGCTTCGCCTGCACGAGCTGCCACGCACAGTCGCACTGGGCTGGCGTCAGCCCGTCGACCAGGCAGATCTCGGCGTCGAAGATGCGCCGGGGCGCCAGCGGATCGCTGGCAGGGTCCTGGGCCACGGCGGGCACGGCAACCGCCACGAGCGTGAGCACAGGCATCGACCACCGCAGCATGGCGTTCCTCCCCCGCTGGATGCCGTGATTCTACCCGCCGGCGAGCCCCGTCACCCGCTCGCTGAAGGTCCACAGCCGCAGCTGGGCCTCCACATCACGGGCCTGCTTCGACACCTCTGCCGGGCGGCAGTAGGCGTAGTAGGCACCGGTGACGGCCGCCACCTCAGGTGACGACGCCATATGAATGTGCGTGCGCGCCCCCTTCTCGGGCGTGTTGAGGCCGAGCAGCGTGCCGACGTTGAAGACCAGCAGTGAGCCCCACTTGAAGACGCCGCGCAGGTTCCGGTAGATCGTCGTGTTGACGAAGTAGCCGGGCGAGACGGCATTCACCGTCACGCCAGTGCCGGCGAGGCGCGCCGCCAGCTCCTGGGTGAAGTAGACGTTGCAGAGCTTGGCGCGGTGGTAGGCCGCGAAGGACGCGTTGTTCGAAAAGGCCGCGCCCTTCCAGATCTTCTCGTTGTTGATGTCGTCGAAGTCGAGGCCGGGCCCTGCCTTGTGGGCGTCGGAGGAGATGTTGACGATGCGCGCCGGCGCACTGGCCTTCAGCAGGTCGAGCAGCAGGTGCGTCAGCAGGAAGTGGCCCAGGTGGCAGGTGGCCAGGTGCATCTCCCAGCCGTCGACGCTGAGCCGGCGCACCGGGTCGGTGATGCCGGCGTTGTTCACGAGGATGTGCAGCGCCGGATACCGGGCCTGCACCGTTGCCGCCAACTGGCGCACCTCGGCCATGGAGGAGACGTCGCAATAGAGGAACTCGGCGGCCCGGCCGTCGGCGTGGTGCGGGCCGAACCGCGCGTTCAGCAGGTCACGGGTGCGCGTGCCCTCCTCGCCCTCCCAGTCCACGACGATGATCCGCGCACCCATCCCGGCCAGCGCGAGTGCCGTCACCCGGCCCATGCCGCGGGCACTGCCGGTGATGAGGGCCGTCTTGCCGGTCAGGTCGGGTGTGGTCATGGGGGGCTCCTGCAGGTCGTACCTATATAGCCGCAACAGGCCGGCCCGCGCATTCCGTTTTGCTGGCCCCGGCGTTTTGCGCAGTTGTCGGACACGCCGACCGGCGCGTGCGGCCGCAGTCGAGGTCCTTCGCGGGGCATCCAGCCCCGCAAGGACCTTCGACGGGAGGCCGCGTAGCGCCGCTGCCGACGCCCCACCCAGGCAGTCCACCACCGAACTCAGGCAAGCAGCCCGCCAGCCACCAGCCACTGCCGCGCGTCGTCCGCATCCTCGGCATACCACCGCGCCGCCGAGCCCAGCCGGAAGGTATACCCCCATGCATCCATGTCGGCGCACATCCGCGCGCGCCCCACGCCGGGCAGGCGGTCGGCCAGGTGGATCTGGAGGTAGCAGACTGCGTCCTCCTCGGCGTAGTCGCCGCCGGCATCCCGCTCCAGGCTCGCCCGGCGGGCAGCATCCATGCACAGGTAATGGCAGCCCTCGTGCAGCACCGAGTGCACGGGCGTATCGGGGCGCACGTACAGCCGGTTGCCGACGAGCCCGGCCTCGGGCTCGCCCCAGTAGCTGCCGGGAATCGCGGCGCCGGGCGGAACCTCGTGCAGGATCAGCCCGTGCGCTGCGAACAACTGGCGCAGCGGCTCCACCCCGAGATCAGCGACAGTCAGCATCCGGTGGGGGGCGGGTGGTTCACTGCCCGCCCATGCGGAGCGTGCCGCCTTCCTGCCTCGGGTTGCACTCTTCGAGGGTGGCCATGTGCGCCACCACGGCGTCCTGCACCTGGCCGCCGAAGGCAACGCCCATCTTCATGGCCAGGTCATTGCTCTTCTGGCCGTCGTGCCGCTCGAACGGATCCATGCGCAGGTTGAAGACCAGCGAGCTGGGCCTGAAGCTGTCGAAGAATCCCTCGCGGGTCATCTGGTGAGTCTTCCACGGGCCGATCCGCACCGCGGTGAAGTTCGTGCCTTCGTAGTAGTAGTGGACCTCGCGGGCCGACGGTGCGCTGCCGGTCCAGTGGGCGAGGTTGTCGACGCCGTCGATGCAGACCTTGTCACGCGCCTTGAGCCTGGCGCGCACGTCACCGTAGCCGGCCGCGGCGGCCAGCGTGGTGAACATGTCCTCGTGGGACTGGATGCCGTTCGACACCTTGCCCGCCGGGATCCTGGCCGGCCAGCGCACGAGCATGGGCACGCGCACGCCGCCCTCCCAGGTCGTGGCCTTCTCGCCGCGGAATGGCGTGGTACCGGCGTCGGGCCACCACGACACCATGGCACCGTTGTCCGTGGTGTAGACGACGATCGTGTTGTCGGCGATCTCCAGGTCGTCGAGCAGCTTCAGCAGCTGGCCGACGTGGCCATCGTGCTCCATCAGGCCGCTGCCGTAGATGTCGAACTCGCTCGAGATGTCGCTGGCGAGGTGGCGCGACTCCGGCTTGAGGTGCGTATAGATGTGCATGCGCGACGGGTTGAACCACGCGAAGAACGGCTGCTTCGCTTCCGCCGACTGCGTGATGAAGCGCTTGGTCCGGTCGAGGAACTCCTCGTCGACGGTCTCCATGCGCTTCGTGGTGAGCAGCCCGGTGTCCGTGCAGCGTTGCCTGCCCCAGCGGCCGAACCTCGGGTCTGCGCTGCGGTCGTCCCCCGCCGTGGCCACGCAGTCGAGCACGCCGCGCGGGCGGTAGCGGCTGTTGAAGCCCGGCTCGTTGCGCCACATGCGCAGCTCGGGCTCCTCCTCGGTGTTCAGGTGGTAGAGGTTGCCGTAGAACTCGTCGAAGCCGTTGACGGTCGGCAGGTGCTCGTTGCGGTCCCCAAGGTGGTTCTTGCCGAACTGCCCGGTGCGGTAGCCCAGCTCCTTGAGCACCTTGGCCAGCGTCGGGTCCCGCTGGTCGATGCCGACGGGCGAGCCGGGCAGGCCCACCGTGTGCAGCCCGGTGCGGATCGGCAGCTGGCCGGTGATGAAGGCCGCACGGCCCGGGGTGCAGCTGGGCTGGGCGTAGTGGTCGGTGAAGAGCGCCCCCTCGCGGCCGATGCGGTCGATGTTCGGCGTCGGCACCATCATGCCGTGGCTGTAGATGCCGACGTTCGAGTAGCCGACATCGTCCGGCATGATGACCAGGATGTTGGGCCGCTGCGCCTTCTGGGCCAGGGCCGGGCCGGCGCACAGGCAGCCGGCGGCTGCCGCGATCGCCGCCAGTGCTCGAAGGATCCGGGACACGGTCATGCTGGCATCTCCTGTGGAGGATTGTAGTGGGGCGTTGCGCACATCATCAGAAGTTGGCCGTCAGGCCGAGGCCGATCGTGGTCCACGAGTCCGTGCCCTGCACCGCGGTGGCCTTCAGGCCGTCACCGGGGATCGAGTGCGACACGAAGCCGGTGGCGATCAGCTTCGGCGTGACGACACGTGAGTACTGCAGGTAGATCTCGTCGGAGAGCTCGGGCTCGGGGACGCCCACCAGTATCTGGCCGGACGTGAAGCGCGCGCCCTGCCCGAACTGTACGGCGCTGTTCACCTCGTCGACCGACGCGTGCACGTACTGCAGCTGGACGATGTCCCGCGCAGAGAAGTAGGCGTCGACGATCACCCGGTGGACCAACAGGTTGGCATTGAGCCACGAGTAGGCGCCGTTCGCCCCGAACCACCAGTTGTCGAGGCCGTTCCCCCAGAACATCGGATCGAACCGTTCGTAGGTTTCGGTCTCCGGGTCGTCGCCCGAGAAGCTCGCGTAGTGGTAGGTGAACTTCGGCGCGAACGGCAGGGCCTGCCCCTGCCAGCTCACGCCCAGCAGCCAGGCGTCCGCCTTCATCGGGTCGCGCCGGCCGTCGGCCCGCGTGATGTCATTGCGCTGGCGGGCGAACTCGGCGCGCAGGCCCAGCGTCGGTACGGCCGGGATGATGGCCGTGAGGTTCAGCCAGCCATGCCACGTGTCCAGGCCGTCACGACCGTCGTCGATGAAGTCGAGGGGCGCGAGGTCGCCGGGATAGATGGCCTTCGATTCCGGGACGGTGAACCAGGAGATGCCTGCCTTGCCGATCTCCGCCCTGGCCCACTCGAGCGCGAGGCCCCGCAGTCGGGTATCGGTGCGCGCCGCGGGAGCCTCGTCAGGCTCCAGTGCGAAGCCGGTGACGGTGACCTCGGGGGTGCCGACCCGCGCCACGATACTCTGACCCCAGACCCTGCGCTGGGCCGAGGCGCCTCCGCCCCACGAGTATCCGTTGCTTGAACCCATGGCCAGCAGCATGCCGGTGCCGAGGGTGAACCGCTGGCGGCCGAGGGAGATGTCGTAGCGCCAGTCACCCGTGGTACGCCGGGCGCCGAGCACGGTCGAGCCGAGGCGGACCGCACCTTCGTCCTCGTAGTCGAAGGGGTCGGCCCCGAGCGTCTGGGTCGCGGCGACCGACAGGGCGCCGTAGATCTCGGCCCCGTCGCTGAGCTTGAAGGTGGCGTCGAGCTTCGGGTGGACCCAGAACTCGGCGAAGCTGCGGTCCGTGTCGAAGTCCGGGGCTTTCCCCGCGGACAGGTTCCACCAGGTCCCGCGCATGCCGTAGTAGGCACTGTACGTCTCTACCGCGCCTTCCAGCGCGACACCACCGAACGTCCAGGTCCGGGGTGGCGCGGGCGCGTCCTGGGCCGCAGCCGCCGTCGCCGACAGCAGCACGGCGTACAGGCCGGCGGTGGCCCCGCGGGGATGTGCCTTCACATGGTCGCCCGGGCCTGCGATTGCAGGCAGCAGGGCTTCGAGTCTAGTGCAGACCCTCTCCGTCCGGTCTGCCGGGACCGCGACTGTGTACCCGATCTGGGTTCGGCCCGGACTTCATGGTCGGCAGGGGGCCCGCGCAGAGGGGCCCCGGATCAGTCGAGCCGCAACGGCCCGCGGGGTGTCAGCTGGTTCGCCAGCAGGGACTGGAGCCGTCGCGCCGTCGCCAGCAACTCCTCGACGAGGGTTGCCGTCATGTCTTCGAAGTCATCCCCGACCGTCGGTGTGAGGAACAGGAATCCCTCTTCTGAACGGTAGACGTAGCCACGCTCGATGAGGGCGACCACCTTGCGACGCACCGTCTCGCGCGGCAGGCCACAGGCCTCGGCGATGGACAGCGCGTTGCAGGGACGCATCACCTGCTCGCGTCGCGCAGGATACTGCAGGAGGGATTCCGGGTGTTCATGCTCCGCCAGCCACGCCTCGACGTTACGGTGGGCGATCTCGCCGAGCACGAGGGCCGACACCATGTCGCCGTTGAAGGCGTGGTAGATGTGCCTCAGCAGCGGCACCGTGAACTCGGACAGCGCCAGCGATATGCGCGCCCGGTTCGCCTCGTAGCCGGGGTTCGTCTTGACCACGCTCCCACCCCCTCCGCTCGTGATCAGTTCCTGGCCCGCCGGAAACGCGCGCGCGGCGCTCGGGTCGATGAAAAAGCGCTGGCCGGAATGCGACGGTGTCGCTCCGGCCGGGCAAGGAATTTGGAGCGGGTGATGGGAATCGAACCCACGTTAGCAGCTTGGGAAGCTGCAGTTCTACCATTGAACTACACCCGCGCTGTGCGAAGTCTAAGTGCCCTGCCGGGGGCCTTCAAGTTACCCTGTCGCCCATGACGATTCCCGCCCCTGCCCCGCCCGCCGATCCGCCCCGGCACCGCCCGATCCGCAGCTTTGTGCGGCGCGCCGGGCGCCTGACAGTAGCCCAGGAACGCGCGCTGGCGGAGCTCTGGCCCCGCTACGGGCTGGACTTCACGCCGCAGCCGCTGGACCTCGACCAGGTCTTCGGACGGCGGGCGCCGCGGTTCGTCGAGATCGGCTTCGGCAACGGCGAGGCGCTGGCCACCATGGCCGCCGCAGCGCCAGACGAGGACTTCATCGGCGTCGAGGTGCACGAGCCCGGCGTCGGCCACTGCCTGCTAAGGATCGAGGCGCTGGGCCTCGCCAACGTCCGCGTCGTGTGCCACGACGCCATCGACGTGCTGCAGCGCCAGCTTCCGCCCGGTTCGCTGGCGGGCGTGCACCTGTTCTTCCCGGATCCCTGGCCGAAGAAGCGTCACCACAAGCGCCGCATCGTGCAGCCGGACTTCGTGGCGCTGGTCGCCGACCGTCTCGAGGCCGGCGGCATCCTGCACGTGGCCACCGACTGGGCGGAATATGCCGAGCACATCGCGGCGGTCGTCACCGCCAGCGGCCGCTTCAGCCTCGCCGATCCGGCCAGTGGACGCCCGCGCACGCGCTTCCAGGCCCGTGGCGAGCGGCTGGGGCATCCCATCTGGGAAGCACGCTATCGGCGGGACTGACGCCGGGCCCGCGGCGGGTTAGGCTATCGGCGTGGCGACGATCGCCGCGCCTTCAACCGCAGCAGACAACCCGAGAGCACGACCATGGCGAAGCCTCTGCCCGAGATCGGGAGCTGGTTCCGGGGCGCCGACGGCAACACCTTCGAGGTGGTGGCCGTCGACGAGAAGGACCAGACCATCGGAGTCCAGCACTACGACGGTACCCTCGAGGAGTTCGACCTCGAAACCTGGCAGGAGCTGGAGCTGACCGCGACGGAACAGCCCGAAGACTGGTCGGGCTCCATGGACGTCGAGGCCGAGGACGGCCCGGAAGACGACGAGTCCCACGAGGAGTGGGACGATCCCCTCGACTTCGTCGACGAGCAGGACTAGCGACGCCTCACGCTGGCTCGTCGAGCTGCTCGACCCGGCGCCGCATCCACACGAGCAGCACGAGCCCCGGCAGGGCCGTCACGAAGGTCAGCAGGAAAAAGCTGCTCCAGCCCACGGCATCGACGACGAAGGCGGCGGGCGGCCCGAGGAAGTTGCGGGCCACGCTGGCCAGCGCCGACAGCAGCGCGTACTGGAACGCCGAGAAGCGCGCGTCGCACAGCGCCATCAGGAAGGCCACGAAGGCCGCCGCCCCCATGCCGCCGGCGAAGTTGTCGAAGCCCAGCGCCAGCACCATCAGCGTCGTATCCTTGCCCGCCGCCGCCAGCGCCGCATAGAGCAGGTTCGTCAGGGCCTGCAGCACGCCGAAGAACAGCAGCGCGCGGAACAGGCCGATCCGCGCCAGCAGCAATCCACCCGCGAAGGTGCCGAGCAGCGTCAGTACGATGACCACGGTCTTCGAGATGGCGCCGACCTCCAGGGCCGTGAAGCCCACGCCCTTGATCAGGAAGGCAGTCACGAGCTTCAGCGCAAAGGCGTCGCCGAACTTGTAGAGGACGATGAGCGCCAGCAGCGCCCAGGCGCCGGGCCGGTCAAGAAACTCGCGCAGCGGGTCCATGACGGCGGCGGCGAGCGTGCGTGGCGGCGCCGCCACGCGCTCCGGCTCGGGCGCGAGCCAGGTGAGCGCCACGCAGGCAGCCATGAGGCCCGCCATCAGCAGGTACGTGCTGCGCCAGCCGATGACGTCGCCGAGGATCAGCGCCAGCGCACCGGTGATCCAGGTGGCGGCGCGGTAGCCCACCTGCGTCGCCGTGGAGCCGACGCCGCGCTCTTCGGGCCGCAGCGTGTCGGCCCGATAGGCGTCGATGACGATGTCCTGGGTCGCCGAGGCGAAGGCGATCAGGAGGCCGATGGCGGCCACGGCATAGATGGCTTCGCCCGGCGCCTGCAGCCCCAGCAGGGCGATCAGCCCGGCGAGCGCCAGCTGCAGCACCAGCATCCAGCCCCGCCGCCGGCCCAGCAGCGGCACGGCGTAGCGGTCGAGCACCGGCGCCCACAGGAACTTGAACGCATAGGGCGCGCCCACCAGCGTGAGCCAGCCGATGGTCTTGATGTCGAGATCGAGGGTCGCGAGCCAGGCCTGCAGCGTCGAGTCCGGCAGGTTGAAGGGCAGCCCCGATGCGAAGCCCAGCGTCAGCGCCGCGGCGACCCGGGGGTTGGCGACGAGCTCGCGGAACCTGACGCGCGCCACCTTCAGCCGTCCAGCCCGAAGTCCATGACGAGCGGGGCGTGGTCCGAGAAGCGCTGCTCCTTGTAGATGCTGGCCCCCGTGGCGAGGCCCTTCAGGTTCGGCGTGCCGACCTGGTAGTCGATGCGCCAGCCGACGTTCTTCGCCCAGGCCTGGCCGCGGTTGGACCACCACGTGTACTGGTCCGGGCGGTCGTCGACCTCGCGGAACGCGTCGACGAAGCCGCCCTTGCCGAACAGGTCGTCGAGCCAGGCCCGCTCCTCGGGCAGGAACCCGGAGTTCTTCTGGTTGCTGCGCCAGTTCTTCAGGTCGATCTCCCGGTGCGCGATGTTCCAGTCGCCGCAGAGCAGGTACTGGCGACGGCTGCGGCGGAGCCGGTCGAGGTGCGGCCGGAACTCCTCCATGAAGCGGAACTTCGCGGCCTGCCGCTCGGGACTGGAGGAACCCGAGGGCAGGTAGAGGGACACGACGCTGAGGCTGCCGAAGCGGGCCTCGAGATAGCGGCCCTCGGCGTCGAACTCGGCGCTGCCGAAGCCGCGGATCACCGCGTCCGGCTCGCGCCGCGCGAGGAGGCCCACGCCGCTGTAGCCGGGCCGCAGGGCCGGCTCGTAGAACGAGTGGAAGCCCGGCGGCTGGAAGGGCGGCGCGTCGAGGTGCTCGTGGCCGGCCTTGATCTCCTGCAGGCAGACCACGTCGGCGCGCACGCCGGGCAGCCAGTCGAAGAAGCCCTTGCGGGCCGCCGACCGGATGCCATTCACGTTGAGGGTGACGATGCGCATGGGCGCGGAACCGGGCGGCGAGCGTATGCGATACTTTAGCCCATGCACGCGTACCAGCAGGAATTCATCGGGCTCGCCCTGGAGCTCGGCGCGCTCCGCTTCGGCGAGTTCAAGCTCAAGTCGGGCCGCATCAGCCCCTACTTCTTCAATGCCGGGCTCTTCAACACGGGCCTGGCCGCGGCGCGCCTCGGCCGCGCCTACGCCGCGGCGGTACGCCAGTCGGGCATCGGCTTCGACATGCTGTTCGGGCCGGCCTACAAGGGCATACCGCTGGTGGCACTCACGGCCGCGGCGCTCGCCGAGCACTACGGCGTCGACGTGCACTTCTGCTTCAACCGCAAGGAAGCCAAGGACCATGGCGAGGGCGGCACCATCGTCGGTGCGCCGGTGCAGGGCCGGGTCCTGATCATCGACGACGTCATCACCGCCGGCACGGCCATCCGCGAGAGCATCGACGTGATCCGCGCGGCCGGGGGCGAGCCGGTGGGCGTCGTGCTGGCCCTCGACCGGCAGGAGCGCGGCCAGGGCGAGCTGTCGGCCGTGCAGGAGGTCCGGGCGGGCTTCGGGCTCGAGGTGGCGAGCATCATCCGGCTCGCGGACCTCGCCGAGCACCTGGCCACGAGCACGGACCTGGCGGCCTTCCGCCCGCTGGTCGAGGACTACCGGCAGCGCTACGGCGTCGCCTGACGTCCCGCCCCCCGGCATCGCGGCGATGCGAGCCGGGTCACTGTTTCGACCCCCACGCGCCACCATACTCGGTCCCGGGAACGGCTGCGGGCAGCGGCCGGGCGGGCGCTGGGCGTTATGGCAAACCTACCGACTGCAAGGACCGGCGGCAGCCACTGGCTGCGCGCCGGCGTCGTCGCACTGCTGGCCGCCACGGTGACCACGGGCGCCCTGGCCGCCGAGCCCCGCAAGCGCGCGCCGCGCAAGCCGTCGACCGCGGCAGCCGGATCGACGGTCTACAAGTGGACCGACGACCGGGGCGTCGTCCACTACGGCGACCAGATACCCCCCGAGTTCGCCCGCGAGGAACGCGTGGTGCTGAACAGCTATGGGGTACCCCTCGAGACCCAGTACCCGGTCCGCACCGCCGAGCAGATCGCCGCCGAGAAGCTCGCTGCGGATGCCCGGGCAGCCGAACAGGCCGCGCTCCAGCGCGACCAGATCCTGCTGAGCACCTACCTCTCGGTGGACGAGATCCTCGCCCTGCGCGACCGGCGCGTCGAGCTGCTGGGCGGGCAGATCCAGGTCACCGAGAACTACCTCGCCACGCTGCGCACCAAGCTCAAGTCGCTGCAGGCCGAGGCCGCCGCCTTCAAGCCCTACAGTACCGACCCCGCGGCCGACGCCATCGACACGAACCTCGCAGCAGAGCTCGCCGACACGCTCGATTCGGTGGACCGCTACGAGAAGACGCTGGCCGACATCCGGGCGAAGCAGGTGAAGCTGGTGGCAGCCTTCGAGGCCGACGCGAACCGCTTCCGCGAGCTGAAGCAGCAGGCCTCCGGCGCGCAGACGGCAGCCGTCGAAGAGGCCGAGTAGCCCACCAAAATCCGGGGACAGTTTACCGATTACCGCATTGCGGTAATCGGTAAACTGTCCCCGGATTTCCGGATTTCATTGCCGGCCGGTGTGACCGAAGCCGCCGGTGCCGCGCCCGGTGGCCGCGAACTCAGGCACCACGTCGAACTGCACCTGCACCACCGGCACGATCACCAGCTGCGCCAGCCGCTCGCCCGGCTTCAGCTCGAAGGCCTCGTGGCCGCGGTTCCAGCAGGACACCAGCAGCTGGCCCTGGTAGTCGGAGTCGATCAGCCCCACCAGGTTGCCCAGCACGATGCCGTGTTTGTGGCCGAGGCCCGAGCGCGGCAGGATCAACGCCGCCAGGCCCGGGTCGGCGATGTGGATCGCCATGCCCGTCGGCACCAGCAGCGTCTCGCCGGGCCGGATCCACACCGGCTCTTCCACGCAGGCCCGGAGGTCCACGCCGGCCGATCCGGCCGTCGCGTAGTCCGGCAGCGGAAACTCGTTGCCGAGCCGCGGGTCGAGGATGCGCAGCTGGATGCGCGGGCGCGTGGCGCCCTGGCCGTCGCTCATGGCTGCACCAGCCGGGCCGCCGGCGGCAGCGCGCCGTGCTCACGACGCCGCCCGGCGATCACCGTGACGATCTCGAGGGCCAGGTCGCCCTTCGACTTGCGGCCGAGGGCGTGCTGGCCGTCGGCCCACAGCACGACGGCCTGGTTGTCGTCGTCGTCGAAGCCGAGCCGCGTGCCCACCTGGTTGGCCACGATCATGTCGAGTCGCTTGCCGGTGAGCTTGAGCCGCGCGTGCTCCTCGAGCTTCTCCGTCTCGGCGGCGAAACCCACGGTGAAGGGTCGCTGCGGCAGGCGCGCGATCGTGGCCAGCAGGTCCGGCGACTTCGTCATCTCCAGCGTCAGCGTCTCGGTCTTCTTCTTGATCTTGTGGGCCGCGATCTCGCGGGGACGGTAGTCCGAGATGGCCGCCGCACCGATGTAGATGTCGGCGGCGCCGATCAGGTCGAGGGTCGTGCGGTACATCTCCTCGGCGGTCTCGACGTCATGCCGCTCGACGCCGGCCGGCGTTGGCAGGTGCACGGGCCCCGCCACGAGGATCACCCGGGCACCCGCCTCGGCGGCGGCGCGGGCCACGGCGAAGCCCATCTTGCCGGAGCTGCGGTTGCTCACGAACCGCACCGGATCGATGAGCTCCCGCGTGGGCCCCGCCGTGACGACGACGGTCAGGCCCGCCATGAGGCCGGCCACCGAGCTCGCCGTGCCCTGGTCGAGGCGCGCCGCGATCTCGGCGGGCTCGACCATGCGGCCGGGCCCCACGTCACCGCAGGCCTGGCTGCCGGCGTCGGGGCCGATGAAGCGCACGCCGCGGGACTCGAGGGTGCTGCGGTTGGCCTGGGTCGCCGGGTGGCGCCACATGGCCTGGTTCATGGCCGGGGCCAGCACGACGGGCGCGGAGGTGGCGAGGCACAGGGTCGTCAGCAGGCTGCCGGCGGAGCCCGCGGCCAGCTCGGACATCAGGTGGGCGGTGGCAGGCGCTATGACCACGAGGTCGGCCCAGCGGGCCAGCTCGATGTGCCCCATGGCCGCCTCGGCAGCCTCGTCCCACAGCCCGGACCGCACCGGGTGGCCGGACACGGCCTGGAACACCGTCGGCGCCACCAGCCGCGTGGCGCTCGGCGTCATGACCACGCGGACCTCGGCGCCCGCATCGCGCAGGCGCCGGACGAGGTCGGGGCTCTTGTAGGCGGCGATGCCCCCCGTGACCCCCAGCAGCACGTGTTTTCCGGCCAGTGCTCCCACGTCGCCCTCATCCCCGCTTCTGCGGCCGTAGCCTACCCGAAAAGGCCGGGACCCCACCCGCGGTTTGCCCACGGACTGACCGGTTTTGGCGCTGGCCGGGCAGGTCAGCAGGCCCCGACAATGCCCGGCATGCAGACCCCTTCGCGCAGCGCCCTGGCCGACGCCCGCCGCATCAAGGACTGGCCCCTCGAGGAGCGGCCGCGGGAGCGGCTCGCCCGGGGCGGCCCGGGGCAGCTGTCCGACGCGGAACTGCTGGCGGTCATGCTCGGCCGGGGCACCCGGGGCGCGTCGGCCCTCGACCTGGCCCGGGACCTGCTGCTGCGCTTTGGCGGCGTGCGGGGCGTGCTCAACGCGCCGCACCACCTGCTGGCCGGCATCCACGGCATCGGCCCCGGCAAGGCCGCCCTGCTGGTGGCCGCCCGGGAGTGCTCCCTGCGCCTGATGCAGGAAAAGCTCCTGCCCGGCCGCCTGCTGGCCTCCCCGGCCGACAGCCAGGACTACCTCATGGCCCGGCTGCGGGACCTGCCCCACGAGGTGTTCGGCTGCATCTTCCTGGACAACCGCCACCGGGTCCTGGGCTTCGACGAGCTCTTCCGGGGCACCATCGACAACACCACGGTCTACCCCCGGGAGGTGGTCCGCCAGGCCCTGCACCGCAACGCGGCGGCCGTGATCCTGGCCCACAACCACCCCTCCGGGGTGCCGGAACCCAGCGACGCCGACCGGCTGATCACCCGGCGCATCCGCGATGCCCTCGACCTGGTCGACGTGCGGCTGCTCGACCACGTGGTCGTCGGTGACGGCGCCTGCGTGTCCCTGGCCGGCCGGGGCTTGCTGTAGAAAGTGCCATCGGGCGGTTGCAAGCCCCATGGGCGGCTTGGTATAAAGTGCGGCCGCGCGGCGCCCGCCGTGCGCAAGCCTTTGATTACTCTTCGAGGTCTGCCATGTCCCGCGTCTGCCAGGTCACCGGCAAGGGTCCGATCTACGGGAACACCGTCTCCCACGCCAACAACAAGAAGCGGCGGCGCTACCTGCCGAACCTGCACACGCACCGCTTCTGGCTGGAGAAGGAGAAGCGCTTCGTCTCGCTGCGCGTCTCCACCCGGGGCCTGCGCACCATCGACAAGCTCGGCATCGAGACGGTGCTCGAGCAGATCCGCGCCCGCGGCGAAAAGATCTGACGGAGGCCCTGAACCATGGCCAAGAGCGTTCGCGACAAGATCAAGCTGGTGTCGACCGCCGACACCGGGCACTACTACACCACCACCAAGAACAAGCGCACCCATCCCGAGAAGATGGAGGTCATGAAGTTCGACCCGGTGGTGCGCAAGCACGTCGCCTACAAGGAAGCGAAGATCAAGTAGGGGCACGTCCCCTGCATACCGGCCGCCCTGCCGCGGCCGGAAAAGAAAAACCCGCCAGCTGGCGGGTTTTTCGTTTGTGGCCCGGGTCGTCCAGGGCCGGAAGGCGCGCCGGTCAGGCTACGCTCATCGCCGGGTCCGGCAGGTAGCCGCGCAGCCGCGCCGAGAACTGCTGCAGGGCCTCGATGCCGCTGGCCTCGGCCCGGGCGCACCACTCGCGCAGCTGCTTGACCAGCTGGTCGTTGCTGACGTTGGCCTGCTCCCAGAGGGCGGTCAGCTGCTGGCGGTACTCATGCACGGTGTGCAGTGTCGGGCTCGCGGCCAGCACGGCGGCCAGCCGGCTGCGGCCGGCCTCGTCGAGCAGCTGCGGACGGCGCACCAGAAGGCTGCGGGCGGTCTTCACGAGGCCGTCGCCGCTGCGGGACTCGCGGTCGAGCACCGGCAGCATGACGCCGAAGGTGTAGTCCCGCAGCACGTGCATGCGGTTGACGAGCACCGCGCGCAGCGTGTCGATGTCCACCTGCCGCGGCGTCGGTGCGATCACCGGCTTCGGCGCGACGCGCCGGACGCTGCAGAGGCCGAAGACCTTCAGCACGCTGATGTAGAACCAGCCGATGTCGAACTCCCAGGGCTGCACCGAGAACTTGGCCGACGACGGGAAGGCGTGGTGGTTGTTGTGCAGCTCCTCGCCGCCGATCAGCACCGCCACCGGGGTCAGGTTGGTGGCGGCATCGGCCGACTCGAAGTTGCGGTAGCCCCAGGCGTGGCCGAGGCCGTTGATGACGCCGGCGGCCATGACGGGCGCGGCCATCATCTGCACCGCGAAGATCGTGATGCCGATGGCGCCGAACAGCAGCACGTCGATGGTCAGCATCGACCAGATGCCGAGCGTGCTGTGGCCCGTATAGAGCTTGCGCTCGAGCCAGTCGTCCGGGGTCCCGCGCCCGTACTTGGCGACGATCTCCGGATCGCGGGCCGCGACGCGGTACAGCTCGGCACCCTGGGACAGCACCTTGCCGAGGCCAAAGACCACCGGGCTGTGCGGGTCGCCGGGCTGCTCGCACATGGCGTGGTGCTTGCGATGGACGGCCACCCACTCGCGGGTGACCATGCCGGAGGTCATCCAGATCCAGAAGCGGAAGAAGTGGCGAAGCGCCGGATGCAGGTCGATGGCGCGATGGGCCTGGTCACGGTGCAGGTACAGCGTGATGGCCATCATCGAAATCTGGACGAGGACGAAGGTCGCGATGACCTTGCCCCAGCCCGACAGCCCCAGCAGACCCTGGTCCAGCAGGTTCAGCAACTCGCTCATGGATACCCCGGTGGATGGCACTAAAGCCCGGCACTATAGCGGAACCCCGGCCCCCGGGCTTGAGCCTGGGCTGCGGGATTGCCGCAGGGCGGGCGCCCACAGCGCTGCCCAAGGCCGGCGGGTTCCCGGCCTTTTCCCTTTGAAATCAATGCACCTTCCCGCCAGCCCCCATGCCTGAGCTGCCCGAAGTCGAGACCACCCGCCGCGGCATCGCACCCTGGCTCGAAGGCCGCCGGCTGGCCGGGGCCGAGGTGCGGGACGGGCGCCTGCGCTGGCCCGTTCCTGCCGGACTGCAGCAAGCCCTGGCCGGCGCCGTGGTGACCGCCGTCGACCGGCGCGCCAAGTACCTGCTCCTGCGCACCGACCGCGGCACCGCGCTGGTCCATCTCGGCATGACCGGCAGCCTGCGGGTCATCACCGACGGGCGGGCGCCGGGCCCCTGGGACCACGTCGACCTCATCCGCGACGACGGCGTGCGCGTGCGCTTCACCGATCCCCGGCGGTTCGGCTCGATCCACTGGACCATCGACGACCCGGCCACGCATCCGCTGCTGGCCGGCCTCGGGCCGGAGCCCCTCGACGCCGGCTTCGACGGGGGCTACCTGGCCGCCGAGGCGCGCCGGCGCAAGGTGGCGATCAAGGCACACATCATGAATGCCCGGGTCGTCGTCGGCGTCGGCAACATCTACGCCAGCGAGTCGCTCTATCGCGCCGGGATCCACCCGCACCGCCCGGCGGGCCGCATCGGGGCGCCGCGCCTCGCGGCCCTGGCGGACGCCATCAAGGCCGTGCTCGCCGAATCGATCCGCTCCGGCGGCACGACGCTCCGCGACTTCTACGGCGGCGACGGCAAGCCGGGCTACTTCGCCCAGCGCCTGCAGGTGTACGACCGCGAAGGCCTGCCCTGCCCCGGCTGCGGCACGCCAATACGCCAGATGGTGATCGGCCAGCGCTCGAGCTATTTCTGCCCGCGCTGCCAGCGCTAGGCGTCGCGACGGCTGACGAAGGTCGCCGCCACCCGGCGTGATTCCAGCAGGTAGGCCGTCCAGAGGGCGGCGCCGAACAGGCTGAAGACCATGCGGACGATGTCCTTCCCGGGATCCACCTCTCCGGCGAGGCCGGAGGCGTGCAGCAGCGAGAGCGCAATCACGCCGTAGAGGGCACCGAGCCAGTTGGCCGCGATCCAGTGGCGCACGGCCGATGTCCGCCGCCCGAAGAACGCCATCGCGGCGGTAAGGGTGTAGGGCAGGTAGGCCGCGGCGAAGACCAGCACGACCACCAGCGCGGGCTGCGCCCAGGGCCCGGTCCCCTCGGCCACGATGGCCGGCAGGTTCGACCAGGTGGCGGCACCGGTCATCGGCAGGAGGTCCCACACCTCCCGCGCCGCCATCACCGGCATGGCGAGCGCCGCGAAGGCCGGCAGGATGAGCCAGCCACCGATGCCCTGCGGCGCGTCGGGCTCCGCCGACCGTGGCGGCGGATCGTAGGGATGGAAGTACCGCAGACAGGCCCAGGCCGACGCTGCGAAGGCCGCCAGCATGAGCAGCAGCGGCACGGCCGCCACGCCATCGGCCCCCGACGTGTCCATGCCGTCGTAGAGCGTGAAGCCCACGTCCTCGGCGACGCGCTCGAGGTCGGCAATGTAGGCCGCGGCTGCCTCGGGCGGCACGACGCCGGCCCGGGCAGTGAACTCGTAGGACAGGTCGAGGGTGCGGCGGGCGTAGGCCACCTTCGACCGGTAGCGGAACACGTCGTTCTCGACCTCGACCACATCAGCCTTCACCGGCCAGTCGTCGGGCAACTGCACCTGCAGACGCTGGCGCAGCGTCAGCGGCGCGGCGGCCGCCAGTGGCAACCGGCGCGGACGGTCGTCGGGCACGTACGTGACCGCGTCGAGCAGGTCGGGCCGCAGGGCGAACTGCCGCCGGCCTCCCGACGGGCGGAACAGCTCCGGCAGGCGGAACTCGCCGGTGACCGTCAGGACGTTCGCGACGGGATCGTCGCGCAGCTCCAGATCGGACACCGCCTGCAGGCCCGGAAAATACTCCCCGAAGTACCGCTCGGCGTTGCGGCGGCGGTCGGCCGGTGACTCCCGGGCGGCCCGGGCCCGGCGCAGGTCGGCAGACCGGGCACGGTAGGTCGTCGTGATGCGCACGGTGGCCGGCGCATCACGCCCGGCCCGCGCGTCGATGAGGACCTCGCTCTCCCGGATGTCGCCCTCGGGTGCCGGCGGCGGCAGCGCCTCGAGGGCCGCCGCGCCGGGGCGGATCACGAGGGCATGGGCGAAGTCCGGCGGCACGAGATGGTCCAGGTCGCCGCGCTGCCAGGTGTCCGTGCCATCGAGCCAGAGCTCGCGGCCATCGGGCATGACGGCCTGCACGATGACGTGGTTGAACGCGTAGGGCGTCGCCAGCACCCCGGGCAGTGCGGCCCCGCGTCCCGTGTGCACCAGCGCGGGCCACGCGTCGACGCCAAGCCCGCGGAGCAGCGCCACCAGCAGCACGGACTTGTCCTTGCAGTCGCCGAAGCGGCGACTGATCACCACGTCCGGCGGCACGGGCGTATGGGTCCCGGGCCCGATGGCGATGGCCGCGTACCGGATCTCCTGCTGCACGAAGCGATGGGCCGCCAGGACCTGGTCGCCGAGGCTGGCGGAGCCGGCCCGGATCTCACCGATGAGCGCCCGCGTGGCCGGGCCTGCCCGGACAACGGGCGCGTAGACGGGGCTGGTCCAGCGACCGACGTCGCCCCAGTCGTCCATGTCGCTGACCTCGATGCCCGGCCACGGGTAGACGTGGGCGGGCAGGTCCTCGTCGGGAACGAAGGGACCGACGTCGCGCCAGGTCCACTCGAGGGTGCGTTCGCCGCCGCGCTCCGTGACGACGGGCGTGACGTCGTCGAAGTGGGTCCGCACGACGAGCGGGCGGGATGCCGGGTGGATGATCCGCAGGCGCTGGTACTTCACGGCATCGGACCACGCGCTGTCGAAGCGGCCCGCGAAGTGACCGGCGAAAAGCGGGTTCGCCGAGCGGACGGTGTAGGCGTAATCGACGATGTCGCCAACCCGGACGTCGGCGAGCAGCAGGTTCACGGTGACGCCGCCGTTGTAGATCTGGTCGGCGATCTCGTCCTCCTGCGGCAGCGTCGTGACGCGGGCCCCGGCCAGCCGGTCCTGCGCGCGACCGTCGCGCCAGACGCGCACGTGGTGCAGCGACAGCGCCTGGTACGAAGGATCCGTGCCGAAGGTCAGCTGCGAGTACTCGCGCACCGCCTCGGCATTGAGCAGCCGCACCGCGAGGTGCTGGTAGGCGCTGTCGCCGCCCGGCTCGATGCGGACCTGCCGGTCGAGCAACAGCCAGGCACGGGGCGCCTCCGCAGGAACCGGCGGCGCCGCATCGTAGACGGGGATGGCCGGCTCGACCCAGGCGGGTACCGCGGCCTCGGTCCACGCCGGATCGGCCGCTCCGGTCACCGCCGGCGCCGCGAGTGCCGCCGCGGCCAGCCACATGCACATCGCGCCCGGGCCGGCGCGCAGACCGGGCAGCAGGCGACGACCGGACGATGGCGCTGTCATCAATGTCCCTGCCGCCGGACAGTCCCGGCGGCCCCACCTCTGGGGTCAATCGCCGCCCACGACCGCTGCCGTCACCTCACGGCCCGGCGGACCACTTCGCGCGCCGCCAATGGCGGCCGGCGGCCAGCGATCCGAGCGCCGTGGCCAGCAGCCAGAAGCCTCCCGGCAGTGGCACGACCGTGCCAAGCACGCGCAGGGCATTGGTGTCGTCGAAACGGCTGGGATACCAGAAGGCCGCCGGCGGCATGCCGCTGCGGGACGCAGTCGGTCCAGTCTCTCCCTGGACGTTGCCCCACCACGTGAGCCCCGCGACGCCCACCGGCACCACATGGTCGAGAGAGATGCCGAGCCAGTACACCACACCGGGCTGGAGGACGGCGGAACCGCCGAAGTCGATGGTGAAGGTCTGCCGGTGGATGCCGGACCAGTCATCCATGACCCGGGTCACGCGCTCGACGAGCGCCGCCGGATCCGGCGCGCTGACGAAGCCCGGGACGATGGCCCCGTAGTCGAGCATCACCTCGATGATGAGATTGCCGCGATCGGCGACGCCCCAGTTGCCGAGGGGGAACTGCACCTGCGTGAGGATGGCCGTCTCGTTGACAGTGAAAGGTATGGCGCGGCCGGAACACTCGGCCCAGATGTTCAGGCCGGTGGTCGGCTCGAACAGGGCCTCCGGATCGAAATTCTCGAACAGCACCGTCGCCGCCTGCGTGCTGGAGGCGGCACCGGCAAGGACGATGGACGCGGCCAGGCCGCAGGCGACGGACCGGCGAAGGATGGACGTCATGGCAGGCAACCCCGGGACTTCCCCACCCGGGACTCTGTCACGTGGTGCGGGAGACCGCATCACCCAAATGGGTGATGGCGCAGTAGCCCGGGTGCGGTGCGGCGCCAGGGACGCCCGAATGCTGCCGACAGCGCCTAGTAGACGGTCACGTCCCCGCCACCGCGCGGGTCGCTCGCCGCCTCGACCTTGCCGGTGGCGCGGTCCCAGGTGACGACCTGCATGTTGCCGTAGGGCCGGGCCGAGGCCTCGAGGCGGTGGCCGAGGGTGCGCAGCGCGGCCTGGTCCGCGTCGCTGAAGGCGCCGGTCTCGAAGGCCACGACGTCGGGCTGGTACTGGTGGTGGTAGCGCTTCAGCGCCACCATGGCCGGCGCCTCGGCGCCGTCGATCCAGGCCAGCGTCGCCAGCAGCACCATGCTGATGATGCGGCTGCCGCCGGGCGTGCCGAGCACCGCCACGCCCCGCGGCGACTCGAGGAAGGTCGGCGCCATGCTCGACAGCATGCGCTTGCCGGGCGCGATGGCGTTGGCATCGGTGCCCACCAGCGCGAAGCCGTTGGCGACGCCGGGCTTGATGACGAAGTCGTCCATCTCGTTGTTGAGGATGACGCCGGTGCCGGGCGGCATGAACGCGGCGCCGTAGAACGTGTTGATGCTGAGCGTGCCGGCGACGCGGTTGCCGGCCCGGTCGATGACGGAGAAGTGCGTGGTCTGCGGGCCGCCGGCGACGGTGGTGCCGGGGCCGGCGAGGCCGTCGCTCGGCGTCGCGCGGTCGAGGCGGATCGTGGTGGCCTGGCCGGCGGCGTAGTCGGGGCTCAGCAGCCGCGCCACCGGGATGCTGACGAAGTCCGGGTCACCGAGCAGCATGGCCCGGTCCCGGAAGGCCCGGCGCAGGACCTCGATGTTGAGGTGCGCACGGGTGGCGGGATCCAGCGCCGGCCGGTCGAAGCCGGACAGCATGTTGAGCGTGTTGACGAGCGCGATGCCGCCGGCCGAGGGCGGTGGCGCCGAGACGACGGTGACGCCGCCGACGACGGCCCGCACGGGCTCGCGCTCGACGACGCGGTAGGCCGCGAGGTCGTCCTGCGTCCAGATGCCACCGCTGGACCGCACACCGTCCACCAGCAGGCGCGCGGTCTCGCCGCGGTAGTAGCCGTCGAAGCCGCCGCGGACGAGGCGGCGCAGCGTCGCGGCCAGTTCCGGCTGGCGCAGCAGCTCGCCCTCGGCCAGGGGTCGCCCACCGGGATAGAAGCGCGCGGCGAACTCCGGCGACTGGCGGGCCGCCGACTGGCGGAACTGCAGGCCGAGCACCATGCCGCGCGTCACGGCGACACCCTCCTCCGCATGGCGGATCGCCGGGGCCAGCAGCTGCCCGAGGGGCAGCTTCCCGTAACGCTTCGCGAGGTGCACGAGGCCGGCGGGCTGGCCCGGGATGCCGGCGGCCAGGGGCCCCGTCAGCGTGCTGCCGGGCACCGGGTTGCCGGCGGCGTCGAGGTACATGCCGGGCGTCGCGGCACCCGGCGCCACCTCGCGGGCATCGACGAACACCTGCCGGCCGGACCGCGCCTCGTGCAGCAGCCAGAAGGCGCCGCCACCGAGCCCCGAGGCAAAGGGCTCCACCACCGCCAGCGTCGCACTGATGGCCACGGCCGCGTCGAAGGCATTGCCGCCGGCGGCGAGCATCTCCTGCCCGGCGGCGGTGGCCAGCGGATGGGCCGTGGCGATGCCGGCCTGGGCGAGGGCCTTGCCGTCGCGGGCCGGTGCCGGGGCGGCGACCAGCAGCAGCGCCGGCAGCAGCGCCAGGCAGCGGGCGAAGGTCCGTCGTGTCGCGGTCATCGTGAAGACGGGCGCCCGGCTCAGCGCACGCGCTGGCGGCGCTTGTCGGCCAGCGCCTGCAGCACGGCCGGGTGCACGAACTCGGCGATGTCACCCCCGAGCAGGCCGACCTCCCGGACGAAGGTCGACGACACGAAGGTGTACTCCTCGCCCGGCGTCAGGAAGACCGTTTCGACGGCGTGCTCGAGGTGGCGGTTCATGCTCGCCAGCTGGAACTCGTACTCGAAGTCGGACACGGCCCGCAGCCCCCGCACGATGACCTGCAGGCCGTGCTGGCGGGCATAGTCCACCGTCAGGCCGTCGTAGCCGTCGACGGTGACGTTGGCGAGGCCTTCGACGGCCTGCCGGGCGAGGGCCACCCGCTCGTCGAAGGTGAAGAGCGGAGTCTTGTGCGGACTCGACGCCACGCCGATGACCACGCGGCCAAAGAGGCGCGCGGCCCGGCGCACCAGGTCGAGGTGCCCATTGGTGATGGGATCGAACGTCCCGGGATACATGGCACCGACGGGTGCACCGGCAGCCATCAGCGGTCTCCTGGCGGTGGCGGGTTGGCGGTGGACGGGGGCGGCAGGCGGCAGAGCAGCCCGTACCGCACGTCGCCGGCGGTGCCCTCGCGGTGCACGCCGAAGCCCGGCCATGACGGCAGGCTCGCCGCGCGCGGCTGTTCGACGTAGACCCACGCGGCCGGGGCGAGCCAGCCAGCGCCGAGGAGTTTACACAACTCGGGCAGCAGGCCGGCCGCGAAGGGCGGGTCGATGAACACCAGGTCGAAGGCGGCGGCGGGCGGGCTGCCGAGCACCCGCGCGACGTCGCCACGGATGACACGGCCCCGGGCACCAAGCATCGCCAGCGCCGCCTCGATGGCGGCGGCACTCGGACCGTGCTGCTCGACGAACCAGGCCTCGGCCGCGCCGCGTGAGAGCGCTTCGAGGCCGAGGGCGCCGCTGCCCGCATAGAGGTCGAGCACCCGCGCACCGGCGACCACCGGCTGCAGCCAGTTGAAGAGCGTCTCGCGCACGCGGTCGGGCGTGGGTCGCAGGGCCGGATTCGCCGGCAGCGGCAGGCGCCGGCCGCGGAACGTGCCGCCGATGATGCGGACGGTGCCCGGTGGCGTGCGTTGCCCCGGGGCGGGTGGTGGGCGGCGGGTGGGCATCAGCGTCGCGGAATCGTTACCATGCCGGCATGCCAGCGGATGCAGATACCGGGACGCCTGCCCGGCGGGGCTTTTTCGCCCGGCTCAAGGACAAACTGAACCAGGGGCGCGGCCTCGGCGTGGCCCTCGACTGGCTCGCGGGCCGCAAGCTCGATGATGCCATGGTCGAAGAGCTCGAGGCCGAGCTGCTGGCGGCCGACGTCGGCATCGAGGCCGCCGATGCCGTCGTCGCGCGGCTGCGCAAGCTCGCCGGCGCCCGGCCCATCGGCAGCGTGGCCGACGCGCGGCAGGTGCTGCGCGAAGCCATCGCCGGCGTGCTGGCGCCCCGGGCGCAGCCGCTGGTCATCCCGTCCGCGCCGCGCCCGTTCCTCGTGCTGATGGTGGGCGTCAACGGCTCGGGCAAGACGACGACCATCGGCAAGCTGGCCCGCCGTTACCAGCAGGCTGGCCTCAAGGTCATGCTGGCGGCCGGCGACACCTACCGGGCCGCCGCCATCGAGCAGCTGCAGGCCTGGGGCGAGCGCAATGGCGTGCCGGTGGTGGCCCAGCAGCCAGGCGCCGACCCGGCCGCGGTGATCTACGACGCCTTCGCCGCGGCCCAGGCCCGCGGCATCGACGTGCTGCTGGCCGACACCGCCGGACGCCTGCAGAACAAGGGCCCGCTGATGGACGAGCTGCGCAAGGTCGTGCGCGTCGCCCAGCGGCTCGATCCCGCGGCACCCCACGAGAAGATGATCGTGCTCGATGCGAGCCTCGGCCAGAACGCCGTGGTGCAGGCGCGCGAGTTCCACGCCGCCGTCGGGCTCACCGGCATCACCATGACCAAGCTCGATGCCGGCGGCAAGGGCGGCGTTCTGCTGGCGCTGGCGGAGCAGCTGCCGGTGCCGTTCCGCTTCATCGGCCTTGGCGAGCAGGCCGGCGACCTCGAGCCCTTCGATGCGCAGGAGTTCGCCGCCGCCCTCGTCCCGGACCCGCCGGCCGGCGGCGGCTGAGGGACCATGGCAGCCATCCGCTTCGACGCGGTCAGCAAGCGCTACGAGGGCGGTCGTGACGCGCTCACCGACGTGACCTTCGAGCTGGCGAGCGGCGAGCTCGCCTTCCTCACCGGCCGCTCCGGGGCCGGCAAGAGCACGGTGCTGAAGCTGCTGGGGCTGATCGAGCGGCCGACGCGGGGCGCGGTCATCGTCGACGGCCGCAACGTGTCGCGACTCCCGGCCCGCGACATCCCGGCCTACCGCCAGCAGGTCGGCATGGTGTTCCAGGACAACAAGCTGCTGCCGGACCGCACGGCCTACGAGAACGTGGCGCTGCCGCTCATCATCACGGGCACCGGCGAGCGCGAGATCGGCCGCCGGGTGCGGGCCGCCCTCGACCAGGTGGGACTGCTCGACCGCGAGCGCCAGCGGCCGCCGGCGCTGTCGGCGGGCGAGCAGCAGCGGCTCGGCATTGCACGCGCCATCGTCGCCCGGCCGCGGCTGCTGATCGCCGACGAGCCCACGGGCAACCTCGACCCCGAGCTGTCGCTGGAGATCATGACGCTGTTCCGCCGCCTCAACGAGGTCGGCGTGACGATGCTCATCGCGAGCCACGACCTGCCGCTGGTCGAGAGGCTGCGGGCCCGGCGCATCGCGCTGGCCGACGGTCGCCTGGTGCCGGTCCCGGAGGCCGCATGAAGCTGGGCGCCTGGCTCACGCGCCACGCCCAGAATGCCCTGGGCAGCCTCGGCACGCTCAGCCGCAATCCCGTCGCGAGCGCGCTGACCATTGCCGTCATCGGCATCGCCCTGGCCTTGCCGGCGGCGCTGAACCTGCTGGTGCAGCAGGGCCGGCTGCTCACAGGCGATGTCGAGGCCACCCGGGACTTCTCCGTGTACCTGGCGCCCGGCGTCGACGTCGAGCGCGCCGCCGGGCTGGCGGCAACCTTGCGCCAGCGTGAAGGCATCGCCAGGGTCCGCCTCGTCACGGCCGACGACGCCGCCGCCGGGCTTCGCGAGGAGCCGGGCTTCGCCGAGGCCCTGGCGACGCTCCCGGCGAACCCCCTGCCCCACACCCTCGTGGTCAGGCCGGCGCCGGCGGCAACGGCCGCCGAGGTCGAGGACCTGGCCACGGAGCTGCGTGGCGAGCCCGGGGTCGACCTGGTCCGTGTCGACACCGGCTGGCTCGAGCGGCTCACGGCCATCCTCGACCTGGTCCGGCGCGTCGTGCTGGCGGCCGGCGCCCTGCTGGGGCTGACGGTGCTCTTCGTCGTCGGCAACACGATCCGCCTCGACATCCAGAACCGGGCCCAGGAGATCGAGGTGGCCAAGCTGCTCGGCGCCACCGACGCCTTCGTCCGGCGCCCGTTCCTGTACCTGGGCTTCTGGTACGGCCTGGCGGGTGGCGTGGTGGCCCTGCTGCTGATCGGGATCACGCTGGCGGCCATGGCCGGACCCGTGGCGCGGCTGCTGGCCCTGTACGGCACCGGCGCCCGGCTCGGCGGACTGGGCCTGGGCACGGTGGCCGGCGTGCTACTGAGCGGCATCACCGCCGGCTGGGGCGGCGCCTGGCTCGCTGTGGGGCGGCACATCTCGGCCATCCAGCCGAAGGTCTAAGCTTCTGTTCCTGAAGGCTTTATAGGGGACTCCGCCAGCGCGGACCCAGGCATTAGCACTCCGGCATGCGGAGTGCTAGCATCCCTCCATCCAAGGAGGTTTGCCCATGACTGCTACTGCTGTGTTGCCCCTGGGTGCCGGGTCTCTCCCGGGCCTGCCGGCGTCGCCGCGGGACCTCGCCCTCGCCGGGCCGGTCGGCAGCCTGGAGGCCTACGTCCAGGCCGTCAGCCAGGTCCCGGTCCTCAGCCAGGCCGAGGAGCAGGCGCTCGCCACCCGTTTCCGCGACCACAACGACCTGGAGGCGGCGCGCACGCTCGTGCTGTCGCAGCTGCGCTTCGTCGTGCACATCGCCCGGGGCTACCTGGGCTACGGGCTGCCCCTCGGCGACCTGGTGCAGGAAGGGAACATCGGCCTGATGAAGGCCGTGAAGCGCTTCGACCCCGGCATGGGCGTGCGGCTCGTCTCGTTCGCGGTGCACTGGATCCGCGCCGAGATCCACGAGTACGTGCTGCGCAACTGGCGCCTCGTGAAGGTCGCCACGACCAAGGCCCAGCGCAAGCTCTTCTTCAACCTTCGGCGCGCCAAGCGCCACCTCGGCTGGCTCAGCGTCAGCGAGCGCGAGGCCATCGCCCGTGACCTCGGCGTGACGGCCCGCGAGGTGGGTGAGATGGAGGAGCGGCTCGCCGGCCACGACGTGACCTTCGACCCGGCCCCCGAGGCCGACGACGAAGGCCCGGTGGCGCCGGCCCTGTACCTGACGAGCCCGGGGGCGGACCCTGCCGAGGCCCTGGAGGCCGACGACTGGCAGGACCATGGCGCTGACCGGCTGCGTGCGGCACTGGAGCGGCTCGATGACCGCAGCCGCGCCATTCTCGAGGCCCGGTGGCTCGCCGACGGCAAGGCGACCCTGCAGGAGCTGGCCGACCGCTACGGCGTCTCGGCCGAGCGCATCCGGCAGATCGAGGCGAATGCGCTGAAGAGCCTGAAGGCGGCGCTGGCCGCCTGACCGGCAGAAATAAAGGGCCCCGGAGCCGTCCGGCTCCGGGGCCCTTTTTCGTGCTGCTGCGACGGCCGCCCTCAGTCCTTAGATCACTGCGTGATGGGCGACAGCGTGATCTCGACCCGGCGGTTCTGGGCGCGGCCCTCCGGCGTGTCGTTCGAGGCGATGGGCTGGGTCTTGCCGAAGCCCTGGGTGATGAACCGCTCGCCGTTCACGCCCTGGGCCGTGAGGTACCCGCTCACGCTGGCGGCCCGCCGCTGGGACAGGTCCATGTTGAGCTGGTCGGAACCCGTGCTGTCGGTGTGGCCCGACACGACGACCACCGTCTTGTCGAACTCCTTCAGCACCGTCGCGACGGAGCTCAGCACCGGGTAGAACGACGCGTTGACGTCGGCGCTGTTGGTGGCGAAGGTCACGTTGCCCGGCATGTTCAGCGAGATCTCGTCGCCGTTGCGCGTGACGCTGACGCCGGTGCCCTGCAGCTGCGCGCGCAGCTTGGCTTCCTGCCGGTCCATGTAGTTGCCGGCGGCGCCGCCCGCCAGCGCGCCGACGCCGGCCAGCACCAGGGCCTTCTTCTTGCGCTGCTTGGAGTCGTTGCCGGCGAGCACGCCGATGACGGCGCCGGCGGCGGCGCCGGCCGCGGCACCCTTGGTCGTCTTGCTGACTTCCTTCTCGCCGGTGTAGGGGTCGTAGGTGTAGCAGGCCGACAGCGCAAAGGCCGTGAGGGTCGCCAGGGCCGTCGTGCGCACCAGGGTCTTGCTGTTCATCGTCGTCTCCTCCGTGGATTTCATCGCCACCGCGCGCCTGCCCGGCGGCAACGGCATACTGGTGCCGAGGCTGTGGCCGGGCGCTTGAACACCGGGTGAACCGTAGCAGCCATGCCGGCTCCACCGAAAGCTTACGCCAGATGAGCACCAGCGCAGGCGCGGCCTACGGGCACCGCGCCATCCTCGCGATCGCGGCGCCGATGATCGTGTCGTCCGTCACGGTTCCGCTGGTCGGCATCGTGGGCACCGCCGTCCTCGGGCACCTGGAGGACGAGCGCTACCTGGCCGGCGTCGCCGCCGGCACGCAGATCTTCAGCGTGCTGTTCGTCGGCCTGAACTGCCTGCGCATGGGCACGACGGGGCTCACGGCCCAGGCCCACGGTGCCGGCGATGGTGCGGCGGTGCGGCGGTCGCTGGGGCAGGCGGCCATCCTCGCCCTCGCGCTGGGGCTGCTGCTGGTGGCCACTCAAGTGCCGCTGCGGGCGCTCGCGCTGCTGGTGCTGGGACCGCCGCCCGACGTGGCACCGTGGACCCGCGAGTACTTCGACATCCGCATCTTCAGCGCGCCGATGGCGCTGTTCAACCTCGTCGCCATCGGCTGGCTGCTGGGCCGGCAGGATGGCCGGGGACCACTGCTGATCACGCTGGCCATCAACCTGGTCAACATCGCCCTCGACCTGTGGTTCGTGCTGGGGCTCGGCCTCGGCGTGCGCGGCGTCGCCGCGGGCGCGCTCATCGCCGAGACCGCGGGCGCGGCCGTGTCCGTGGTGCTGCTCCGCCGCTCGCTCCGCACGCTGCCCGGCCAGTGGGAGCTGGCGCCGCTGCGCCGGGCGTCGGCGTACCGTCCGCTCTTCGCCATCAACGGCAACCTCTTCGTGCGCACGCTGGCGCTGATGTTCACCTTCACGTTCATGACGGCCCAGGGCGCGCGCATGGGCAGCACGGTGCTCGCGGCCAACGCGCTGCTGCTCAACTTCCAGTGGCTGCTGTCCTACGCGCTGGACGGCATCGCGAATGCGGCCGAGGCGCTGGTGGGCCGCGCCGTCGGCGCGCGCGACCGGGACGGCCTGCTGCTCGCCGTTCGGCGGACGCTGGGCTGGTCGCTGCTGTTCGCCGCGGCGTTCTTCGCGTTCTACCTGGCGGCTGGACCGCAGCTCGTGGCGCTGCTCACGGACCTGCCGGGAGTCCGCGCGGCCGCCCTCGAGTACCTGCCCTGGCTCGTCGCGGCACCGCTGATCTCGGTGTGGAGCTTCTTCTACGACGGCGTGTACGTCGGCGCGACCCGCAGCCGCGAGATGCGCGTCGTGATGACCGGGGCGGCGATCCTGGTCTTCCTGCCGGCCTGGTACCTGGCACGTGGTCTCGGCAACCACGCGCTGTGGCTCGCCTTCACGCTCTTCATGGCCGCCCGCGGGCTCGCGATGCACCTGTGGTTCCGCCGGCTGGTGGCATCGGCTACCCTCGTACCGGCCGCGGCCACGCCGCCGCCCCGCCCCTCCGGAGAGCCCGCTTGAGCACGCCACCCGACCGGCCCGATCCCCGCAACAACCCCTGGCAGACGCTCTCCACGCGGCTCGAGTTCGAGAACCCCTGGTTCCGCGTCACGACCCACGACACCATCGCGCCGGACGGCCACCGCCCGACCTACGGCAAGATCCACTTCAAGAGCCAGGCGGTCGCGATCATCCCGATCGACGCCGACCACCACACCTGGCTCGTCGGGCAGTGGCGCTACACCCTCGGTGAATATTCGTGGGAGGTGCCCATGGGCGGCTCGCCCCTTGGCGTCGACCCCCTCGAGTCGGCCCGCCGCGAGCTGAAGGAGGAGACCGGCCTCACCGCCGGCCGCTACGAGCAGATCCTCACGCTGCACACGTCGAACTCCATCACCGACGAGGCCGGCGTCGTCTTCGTGGCCGAGGACCTGGTGCCAGGCCACCCTGAGTTCGACGAGACCGAGGTGCTCGACATCGTGCGGCTGCCGGTGCGCGACGCCATCGCCATGGCGCTGGATGGCCGCATCACCGACGCCATCAGCGTGGCGGGGCTGCTGGCCGTGGCCCGGCGGCGGAATCTCTGGTGACGCCCCGGCCGGCCGGCCGGCGTAGAATGTCCTTTTAGTGGCAGGGCGGCCGCGGGGCCGCGCAGGCAGTCATGAGCAAAACCCGTCGCCCGGCCCCGGTGGTCGGCATCGTCATGGGGTCGAAGTCCGACTGGCCGACCCTGCGCGCCGCCGCCGGGATCCTCCGCGAGTTCGGCGTCGCCCACGAGGCCCGCGTGGTCTCGGCCCACCGCACCCCCGACCTGATGTTCGAGTACGCCGCCGCCGCCGAGGGCCGCGGCCTCAAGGCCATCATCGCCGGCGCCGGCGGCGCGGCCCACCTGCCCGGCATGATCGCGGCGAAGACCACGGTGCCGGTGCTCGGCGTGCCCGTGCAGTCCCGCGCCCTGTCCGGCCAGGACTCGCTGCTCTCCATCGTGCAGATGCCGAAGGGCGTGCCGGTGGCCACCTTCGCCATTGGCGAGGCGGGCGCTGCCAACGCGGGACTCTTCGCGGTCGCCATGCTGGCGACGACGGACCCGTCGCTTGCGAAGAAGCTGGCAGCCTTCCGCGCCCGCCAGGCCCGCGCCGTGCGGGCGCAGCGCCTGCGCCCCTGACGCAGCCGCGGCGACCATGACCGGTACCACGGCACCCGTGCTGCCACCGGCGATGCTCGGCATGCTGGGCGGCGGCCAGCTGGGCCGCTACTTCGTGCAGGCAGCCCACGACCTCGGCTATCGCGTCACGGTGCTCGACCCGGATGCCGGCAGCCCGGCCGGGCGCATCGCCGACCGCCACCTCATCGCCGCCTACGACGACCCGCGGGCCATCGACGAGCTCGCCGGCACCTGTGCCGCCGTGAGCACCGAGTTCGAGAACGTGCCGGCCGCGACGCTCGAGGCGCTCGCCGGCCTCGTCCCCGTGCGGCCGTCGGCCGCCGCCGTCGCCGCCTGCCAGGACCGGCGCCACGAGAAGGCGTTCGTGCAGCGGCTCGGGCTGCCCTGCGGCCCCCATGCCGTGATCGAGTCGCCCGCCGACCTCGGCGATCTGCCCGACAGCCTGTTCCCGGGCATCCTCAAGGCGGCGCGCCTCGGCTACGACGGCAAGGGCCAGGCCGCGGTGCCGGACCGCGCGGCGATCGGCGCCGCCTGGGACAGCCTCGGGCGCGTGCCCGCCGTCCTCGAGGCGAAGCTGCCGCTGGACTGCGAGGTCTCGGTGATCCTGGCCCGGGACGCCGGCGGCGGGACGGCCGTCTTCCCCGTGGCCGGGAACCGCCACCGCCGGGGCATCCTCGACGTCTCCATCGCCCCGGCGCAGGTGCCCGACGCCCTGGCGCAGCACGCGCGCGACTGCGCCCTGCGCATCGCCGCAGGCCTCGACTACGTCGGCACGCTGGGGGTCGAGTTCTTCGTGAGCCGGGGCGCACTCTACGTCAACGAGATGGCCCCGCGACCGCACAACAGCGGCCACTACACCCTCGATGCCTGCCGCACGAGCCAGTTCGGCCAGCAGGTCCGCGCGCTGTGCGGCCTGCCGCTCGGCGACCCTTCGCCGGTGCAGGCGGCCGTCATGGTGAACCTGCTCGGCGACCTGTGGTTCGCCCCCGGCAGCAGCGAGCCCCGGGAGCCCGACTGGCTCGCCCTGGCCGGCGAACCGGGGCTGCGGCTCCGCCTCTACGGCAAGCGTGCGGCCCGCCCGGGACGCAAGATGGGGCACTTCACGGTGCTGGCCGACGACGTCGGCACGGCACTGGCGCGAGCGCTGGCGGCCCGCGAGCGCATCGGCATCCGCGACGACTGAGCACCGCGGCCTGCCGGCCCTCACCTTCCCGTAACGTTCCGTCACGGGGATGTCGCATGGCGTCGCTAGCCTTCCTCGCTCCCAGGGAGGAAGAACAACCATGCAACCCTTGCACGCGCTCCTCGCAGCCGCCGTCGGCTGCGCCATTGCCACGCCCGCCTTCGCAGCATCGCTGGAACTCCAGCTGCTGAGTGCCTACACGGCGGCCGCCGGCGCCCGCCCCCGGTCGTCGGAGATCATCGCCTACACGCCCGACCAGTTCACCGTGCTCGCGACCCTCGGCGACAACGGAGCAGGCGGCCCGAACACCCCGCGCACGCCGCTTTTCGGCGTGAAGGTGCTGTCGCTGTCCAATGACGGCTCGCTCAGCGAACGTGGCCTCGTCACCTTCAACGATGCCTTCGGCGGCCCCGCGGCCCTGCGCGATGCATCGTCGACGGCGCTCGATCCCGTCGGCCGCGGGTTCGGCGTCGTCAGCCTGATCCCGACGGCCAACGGCACCACACCGGGCAAGATCGGCTTCTTCGACTACCGCGCCGGCAGCCTCGGCGCCATCCGGACCATCGACGTCGGCTTCCACCCGGACAGCGTGAAGTTCTCGGCCGACGGTACGAAGCTCTACGTCGTCAACGAAGGCGAGTTCACGAGCGGTGGCGCGACCGATGCGCCGGGCTCCCTCAGCATCATCGACCTCTCGGGCGTCAGCGGGCCGGGCGACCTGGCCGGCCTGACCGATGCCGCGGTCAGCACCTACGACTTCCAGGGCGCCAACCTGGCGACCGGCGTGTCGATCAACGGCCTCCGCTACAACGACCTTACGCCCGGCGCCACGGCCAACCGCTACCGCCACGTCGAGCCGGAGTTCCTGACCGAGGTCGACGGCAAGCTCGTCGTCAGCCTGCAGGAGAACAACGCCCTGGCCGAGTTCGACGTGGCCACCCGCCAGTGGACGGCCATCCGCAGCCTCGGCGCCATCACGAACACCATCGACGCCTCTGACCGGGACGGCTCCGGCGGCAGCCCGAGCGCCCAGGTCAACGACCCGGTGGCCGGCCTGCCGATGCCGGACGTCCTGGCATCGTTCACCGTCGCCGGCACCGCCTTCGTGGTCACCGCCAACGAGGGCGACTTCCGTGTCGATGACGCGGACCGCGCGCGGGTGAGCGACGTCGGCAGCGGCGGCCGCCCGGCCGTCGATCCGGACGTTGCCGCCGCCCTGAACCTGGCCTACGGCGGCAACTTCCGCGCCAACGGCGCCCTGGGCCGCCTGCGCGTCTCCATCGTCGACGGCGACACCGATGGTGACGGCGACATCGACGTGCTGACGGCCACGGGTACCCGCGGCTTCAGCATCTGGAACGCCGCCAGCGGCGACCTCGTCAAGGACAGCGGTTCCCTCGAGGAACTCCTGCTCTCGCTGGACCCGACCCGCCACAACATCAACTTCACGGGCAGCATCGACGCCCGCTCGCCCGACAAGGGGCCGGAGCCCGAGGGCCTGACCGTCGCCACCATCGGCGGGCGCCCGATCCTCTTCATCGGGATGGAGCGCCAGGGCGGCATCCTGGCCTTCGACCTCGGCGACCCGCTGAGCCCGGCCTTCCGCGGCTACGCCAACGCCGAGGGCAGCGGCCTGTCGGCGCCGGAGTCGCTGGTATTCATCAGGGCGGCGGACAACCCCACGGGCCGTGACCTGCTGCTGGTCGGCTACGAAGGGATCGACGGCGACTCGCGCTACGGCATCGGCGTGTTCTCCGTCGTGCCGGTGCCGCCGGCGGCCATCCTGCTGGGCAGCGGGGTCCTCGCCCTGGGCGCCGCCCGGCGCCGGCGGTCCGCCCCGCCCACCTGACCGTCTGCCGCTGCCGGGGGCAGTTACGCCCCCGGCAGCGGACGCCTACAATGCGGGCCTGCTCCCTGCGAGGGCCTGCCGTGCCACGATCCCTGCCTGCGCTGCTGGCCGCATCTCTGCTGGCCACCTACCCGGCCTTCGCCGCCGACGGCCCCAACCTGCGGGTCGTCGCCACCAACGTCCAGTCCGACAGCGGCAAGATCGTCGTCTGGATCTACGGCAGCCCCGAGTCCTGGCTCAAGGACGACGGGGTGCGCACCCAGAAGAGCGTGCCGGTCCAGGGCAACCGCAAGGGTGACAGCGTCACCGTCGAACTCCTGCTGCCGCCGGGCGAGTACGCTTTCTCCGTCTTCCACGACCTGGAGGGCGACGGACGGCTGGCGCGGAACTTCATCGGCCTGCCGAAGGAACCGGCTGGCCTCTCGAACAACGTCCGCCCGAAGTTCGGCCCGCCGCGCTTCGACAAGGCGAAGTTCACCGTGGGCAGCACCGTGGTGGAACAGCGGATCAAGCTGCAGTGATCACCCCGCTGCGCCGCCACGCTGCCCTGTGGCTTTTGCTGGCGGCGCTGCCGGCCGCCGCCGGCGAGTCAACGCTGGTGCGGGTCACGGTGACGAACGTGCGCGATCCCGTCGGCGTGCTCATGGTCGGCGTCTATGACCGCCCGGACAACTGGCTCGGCGTGCCGCCCGCGAAGAGCATCGAGGTGCCCGTGGCGCCGAACCTCCGGGACGGCACCGTGGCGCTGGAGCTCAGGCTGCCGCCCGGCCGCTTCGCCCTGTCGCTCTTCCAGGACCTGAACGGCAACCGCCGGCTCGACACCAACTTCCTCGGCATCCCCAAGGAGGCCTCAGGCTCGTCGAACAACCCGCCGACCCGCTGGGGCCCGCCGAAGTTCGCCGATGCGCTGGTGACCGTCGGCGACACCCCGCTGGAGCTCGCGATCCGGCTCGAGTGACCGCTGCCGGCGGGTTGTCGCCGGTGTCCGCCTGTGTGAAGGTAGCGCCCGTATCGCAGGGGCTCGCGAGGACGGATGGAAGATCCCGACATCAGCCGGGTGCTGCAGTTCTGGTTCAACGCCGGCCGGAACGACCAGCCCACCATCGACGCGCGCATGGACCGCTGGTTCGGCGGTGACGCGGCCTTCGACGGGGAGATCCGCGAACGCTTCGGCGAACTCGTCGAGCGTGCCTCACGCGGCGAGGTCGACGACTGGGCGGGCACCGCCCGGGGGCGGCTGGCCCTGATCATCCTGCTGGACCAGTTCCGCCGGCACATCCATCGCGGCGAGCGCGCCGCATTCAGGCGCGACGCCCAGGCCCTGAAGCTCTGCGTCGAGGGCGCCATGACGGGCGACTACAAGACCCTCGACCCCTTCGAGCAGGCCTTCTTCTTCATGCCGCTGCAGCACGCCGAGTCGCTGCCCGTGCAGGAGCGCGCCGTGAAGATCTACGCGGGCCTCGTGGCCTCGGTGTCGCCGACCCTGAAGGCCACCTTCGCGACCTTCGCCCAGTTCGCCGAGCTCCACCGGGACATCATCGCCACCTACGGCCGGTTTCCCCACCGCAACCGCATCCTCGGCCGGCCCGACACCGACAGCGAGCGCGAGTTCCTCGCCGGCGGTGGACCGGACTTCGGCCAGTAGCGCCCGAGCGCCAGGAGACGCCATGCACTACCGTGCCCCCCGCCCCGTGGCCATCGTCGCTGCCCGGCGCATCCCCTTCTGCCGGGCCCATACCGCCTACGCGGACGTCGGCAACCAGGACATGATGACCGCGGCGCTGGCGGCGCTGGTCGAGGCAACGGGGCTCCGCGGCCAGCGGCTCGGCGACGTGGCACTCGGCGCCGTCATGAAGCACTCGCGGGACTGGAACCTCGCCCGGGAGTGCGTGCTCGGCAGCGGCCTCGCGCCCGAGACCCCGGCCTTCGACCTGCAGCGGGCCTGCGGCACGAGCCTCGAGGCGGCGATCCTGATCGCCAACAAGATCGCGCTGGGCCAGATCGATGCCGGCATCGCCGGCGGCGTCGACACCATCAGCGACATCCCGGTGGTCTACCCCGACGAGTACCGCGGGATCCTGATGGCCAGTGCCCGCGGCAAGTCCCCCGGTGCGCGGCTGGCGCCGTGGCTCCGCCTGCGGCCGCGGCACCTGAAGCCCGAGTTCCCCGGCGTCGTCGAGCCGCGCACGCGGCTCAGCATGGGCCAGAGCACCGAGCTCACGGCGAAGCAGTGGGAAATCACGCGGGCCGAGCAGGACCAGTTCGCCTTCGAGAGCCACCAGAAGGCGGCCAGGGCCTGGAGCGACGGCTTCTACGGCGACCTGGTGACCCCCTGGCACGGCGCGAAGCACGACAACAACGTGCGCGCCGACACCACGGTCGAGAAGCTCGGCAAGCTGAAGCCGGCCTTCGACCGCGGCCCCGGCGGCACCATGACCGCCGGCAACAGCACGCCGCTGACCGATGGCGCCGCCGCCGTCCTGCTGGCCAGCGAGGAGTGGGCCGCGGCCCGCGGGCTGCCGGTGCTGGCGTACCTGCGCTACGGCAAGGTGGCGGCCGTCGACTTCGTCGACCACGACCGCAACGGCCTGCTGCTGGCGCCGGCCTTCGCCGTTTCCTCGATGCTCGCCGAGGCCGGGCTCGGCTTCGCCGACTTCGACCTGTTCGAGATCCACGAGGCCTTCGCCGCCCAGATCCTGGCGACCATGAAGGCCTGGGAGTCGCCGGGGTTCTGCCGGGACCGGCTCGGCCGGCCCGAGCCGCTGGGCCCCATCGACCGCAGCAGGCTCAACCCGAAGGGCGGCAGCATCGCCATCGGCCATCCCTTCGGCGCCACCGGCGCCCGCGTGCTCGGTGGCGCGGCGAAGCAGCTCGCCGAGCGCGGCAGCGGCCGGTGCCTTGTCTCCGTCTGCACCGGCGGCGGCATGGGCGTCACCGCGATCCTGGAGCGCTGAGGCGTGAACGGCTGGCTGGTCGCTGCCAACGACGTCCTCTGGCACAACGGCGTGCTGCTGGTGGTCTTCGCCACCGGCGTCGTCTTCACGCTGTGGAGCGGGTTCGTCCAGTACCGCGCCCTGACCCACGGCCTGCGCGTCACCCGCGGCGACTACGACCACCGGGGCGACCCGGGCGCCATCAGCCACTTCCAGGCGCTCGCCGCGGCGCTGTCGGCAACGGTCGGGCTCGGCAACATCGGCGGCGTCGCCATCGCGGTGTCCCTCGGCGGGCCCGGGGCCGTCTTCTGGATGTGGGTCGTCGGCTTCGTCGGCATGGCGCTCAAGTTCGCCGAAGTGACGCTGGCCATGCTCTACCGCAACACCGACGACCCGGAGAATCCCCACGGCGGGTCCATGTGGGTCGTCAGCAAGGGGCTGGCGCGGCGATCGCCCCGGCTCGCGCCCGTCGGGCGCGCCATCGGCCTCGTCTTCTGCGTGACACTGCTGATCTCGGCGGTGACCGGCGGCAACATGTTCCAGGCCTGGAACGTCGCCGACCTGACGCGCGAGTACTTCGGCGTGCCGCAGCTGGCATCGGGGATCGTGCTGGCGATCCTGTCGGCCCTGGTCATCATCGGCGGCATCCGGCGCGTCGGCGCCGTGGCCGGGCGGCTCGTGCCGGTCATGATCACGCTGTACCTGCTCGGTGCCGCCTACGTCCTCGCCCACCACTGGCAGGACGTGCCCGCCATGCTCACGCTGATCGTGCGGTCCGCCTTCGCGCCCACCGAGGCAGCGGGCGCCTTCCTCGGCGGCACCATGGGCTCGGCGTTCCTGTTCGGCATGAAGCGCGCGCTCTTCTCGAACGAGGCCGGCCAAGGCTCCTCGCCCATCGCCCACGCGGCGGCCCGCACCGACGAGCCGGTGCGGGAGGGCGTGGTCGCCGGCCTCGAGCCCTTCATCGATACGCTGGTGGTCTGCACGATCACGGCGCTGGTGATCCTCGTCACCGGCGTCTGGAACCGGCCGGCCGAGGCCGTCCTGCCGGCCGGCAGCGCCCTCGTCGAGGCGGCCCCGGGCGCCTGGACGCTGCCCGCCATCGACGCCCCGGCCCGGGCCGCCGGCTGGACGGCCGAGGACCAGGTCTTCGTGGTGGTGGACACCGGGCGCGCCGGCGGGCCGGCGCTGCAGAAGCTCTCCGGCAACGTCACCGCGGGCAGCGATGGCGCACTGCGCATCGAGTGGGCGACGATCGGCAGCATGGAACCACCCCGGCTGCGCGACGACGGCATCTTCGTCAGCTACGTCGGCGCGACGCTGACGGCCAAGGCCTACGACTCGGTGCTGCCGGGGCTCGGCAAGTGGCTGGTCACCATCAGCGTGTGGCTCTTCGCCTTCTCGACCATCATCTCGTGGAACTACTACGGCGAGCAGGGCGTGATCTTCATGGCAGGCGAGCGCTGGGTCGGCGCGTACCGCGTCGCCTACTGCCTGTGCGTCGTGCTGGCGACGGCCGGCATTTTTGCCACCGACGCCGACCTCGACAACCTGTCGGGCTTCGGCACCGGCGTGATGCTGTTCGCCAACGTCCCGATCATGTGGTTCTTCGGCCGCGAGGCCATGACGGCCTACCGCGACTACGTCCGGCGGCTCGACGCCGGCCTGATGAGGCCTGTGCGCGGCCGCGGCAGCCGCGCCAGCTGAGGCCCGTGCCTCAGCCGCCCCGCCGCGCGCGGGCCGCCGCGAGGGACTGGGCCTCTTCGGCGAGGATGCCCGCCCAGGCCGGGCGCTGGCGCTGCCGGTCTAGCCACGCCGCGAGGCGCGGCCAGCGGCCGGCATCGATGGCGGCTTCGGCCTGCACGTAGGTGATGAGCTGCGCGCCGACGGCAACGTCGGCCACCGTCAGGCCGGCCCCCGGCACGAGCTCGCCGCCGGCCAGCTGTTCCTCGAGGTAGCCAAAGGCCTCGTCGCGCAGCGGCTCGGCCGCGGCCAGCGCGGCCGCATCACCCGCCTTGCCCTGGAACAACGGCTTCACCACCCGCTCGGCGAAATACACCAGCGTCGCCTCGCGCAGCCGGGTGTCGGCGTACTCCTCGAGCCAGAGCGCGCGGGCCAGCGCCGGTGCGTGCGCGGGATACAGGGCCGGTCCGGGACAGGCCCGCTCCAGGTACGCGATGATCACCGACGAGTCGGGCACCACGACGTCGCCATCGACCAGCACCGGAATGCGGCCGAGCGGATTGAGCGCCCGCACCTGGGGCGAGCCCATGGCCGCCGTCTGCAGCGTGTAAGCAATGCCCCGCTCGGCGAGGGCGAGGCGCACCTTGCGGGTGAAGGTCGACAGGTTGATTCCGTAAAGCGTCAACATGGGCTGGCTCCCGCCGGTGGGTCGCTGCAGTGTGCCGGCGGTCGTCGTCGCCGGTGCCGGCCCGTATACTGCCTCTTCATCACTCGGCTGTCCCCGCCCCGGAGCCCCCTTGCCTTCACCCCGCACGACCCGCGCCCTGCTGGCCGTAGCCGCTGTCGGGCTGCTGGCCGCCGGCGCCTGGTGGATGAACCGCCCGAAGCCGGTCAGCGTGGCCGTCGCCACCGTCGAACGGGGCACCGTCACCGCCGCCGTCGCCAACACGCGGGCCGGCACCGTCGACGCCTGCAACCGCGCCAAGCTGGCGCCGGCCATGGGCGGCCAGATCGCCAACCTGCCCGTGAAGAAGGGCCAGACGGTGAAGTCCGGGCAGGTGCTGCTGGAGCTGTGGAATGCCGACCAGCGGGCCCGCGTGGTCCAGGCCGAGCGCGATGCCGTCGCGGCGGCGAGCCGCGCCCGCGAGGCCTGCGTCACGGCCGACGTGGCCGCCCGCAACGCGAGCCGCATCCTCAAGCTCCGCGCCGACAAGCTCGTGTCCGAGGGTGACGCCGACCGGGCAGTCGGCGACGCCGACGCCAGTGCCGCCGGCTGTGCCGCGGCCCGTGACCAGGAACGCGTCGCCCAGGCCCGCGTCGACGTGACCCGCGCCGAGCTCGAGCGCACGATCCTGCGGGCACCCTTTGCCGGCGTCATCGCCGAGATCAACGGCGAGGTCGGCGAGTTCGTGACGCCGTCGCCCATGGGCGTCATGACGCCGCCCACCGTCGACCTGGTCGATGGCAGCTGCCTGTACATCTCGGCGCCCATCGACGAGGTCGACGCGCCGGCCGTGCGGACCGGCCAGCGGGCCGTGATCACCCTCGACGCGTTCCCCGGGCAACGGTTCCCGGGGATCGTCCGGCGCGTCGCGCCGTACGTGCTCGACACCGAGAAGCAGGCCCGAACCGTCGAGATCGAGGCCGAGATCGAGGACCCGGCCCGCTACAACCTGCTGCCGGGGTACAGCGCCGACGTCGAGGTCATCCTCGAGGACCGGGAAGGCGTGCTGCGCGTCCCGACCCAGGCCGTGCTCGACGGCAAGCGCGTGTTCGTGCTCGACGAGGCCGCACGCCGGCTTGGCGAGCGCACCATCGAGCGCGGCGTCCACAACTGGGAGTACACCGAGGTCCGCAGCGGGCTCGAGGCGGGCGAGCTGGTGGTCACCTCGGTGGACCGCGAAGGCGTGGCCGACGGTGCCCCTGCCGTCCGCGACTGAGCCGGGGCGGCCCGGGCCGCTGATCCGGCTCGAGGGGCTCACCCGGCTGTTCAGCGTCGGCGACCAGGAGGTGCGTGCGCTCGACGGCGTCGACCTCGCCATCGGCGCCGGCGAGTACCTGTCGCTGATGGGTCCGTCCGGCTCGGGCAAGTCGACGCTGCTGAACGTGCTGGGGCTCCTCGACCGCCCCACCGCCGGCGAGTACTGGCTCGACGGCCAGGCCACGTCCGGCATGAGCGACGACCGGCTGGCCGACACCCGCCAGCGCGAGATCGGCTTCGTCTTCCAGTTCTTCCACCTGGTGCCCCGGCTGACGGCGGCCGAGAACGTCGAGCTGCCGATGCTACTCGGGGGCGTGCCGCCGGCCGAGCGGCGCGAGCGCGCGCGGCAGGCGCTCTCCGGCGTCGGCCTGGGCCGCCGCATCGACCATCGCCCGGCGCAGCTGTCCGGCGGCGAGCGCCAGCGCGTCGCCATCGCCCGCTCGGTCGTGATGCGGCCGAAGATCCTGCTGGCCGACGAGCCCACCGGCAACCTCGACAGCGCCTCGGGCGCCGAGGTCATCCGCATCGTCGAGGCCCTGCGCGACCAGGGCCTCACGCTCGTCGTCGTCACCCACGACCCGGCCATCGGCGGGCGCGCCGGACGGCGGCTGCGGATGCGCGACGGGCGCATCGTCGAGGACGCGCGCGGATGAGGTTCATGGACCGCAACCGCCTGGCGCTGGGGTCGCTGGTCCGGGCGCCGCTGCGCACGGCCATGATGCTACTCGCCACGGCCATCGGCGTGGCGGCGGTCGTCACGCTGACGGCGCTGGGCGAGGCGGCCCGGCTCTACGTGACCGACGAATTCCGCTCCCTCGGCACCCACCTGCTGGTGGTGATCCCGGGACGCAACGAGACCACCGGCGGCGGCCCGCCGATGGTGGCCGGGGCGTCGCCCCGGGACCTGACCCTGGACGACGCCCGGGCCCTGGTGCGCAGTGCCAGCATCGAGCGCATCGCGCCGGTCATCGTGGGCGAGGCCACGGCCTCGGTGGGATCGCTGCAGCGGACCGTGCAGGTCATGGGCACCACCGCCGATTTCCGGACGATCCGCGGCTGGCGGATGGCGGGCGGGGAGTTCCTGCCGAACGTCGACCTCGAGCGGGAAACGCCGGTCTGCGTCGTCGGCGCGCTGATCGGCAGCGAGCTCTACCGCGGTGAGTCCCCGGTGGGCCAGTGGCTGCGCGTCGGCGACCGGCGCTGCCGCGTCACGGGCGTGCTCGCGCCCCAGGGGACGTCGGTCATGGTCGACGCCGACCAGCTGGTACTGATGCCGGTCGCCATGGCCCAGGCGCTGTTCAACGCGCCGGGGCTCTTCCGCATCCTCGTCCAGGCCCGGGACCGCGATGCCATGGCCGGCGCGATACGGTACGTCACCGCCACGCTGCGGGACCGGCACCGCGGCACCGAGGATTTCACGATCATCACGCAGGATGCCGTCCTGCAGACCTTCGACGGCATCCTCGGCACGCTGACGCGGGCGCTCGCCGGCATCGCCGCCGTCAGCCTCGCCGTGGCAGGCGTGCTCATCATGAACGTGATGCTGGTGGCCGTGAGCCAGCGCACCCAGGAGATCGGCCTGCTGAAGGCGCTGGGCGCGCGCCGTTCCCAGGTCATCGGCCTGTTCCTGTACGAGGCTTTCTACCTGGCGCTGTTCGGGGCACTGGCCGGCCTCGCCATCGCGGCCGTGGTGCTGGCCATCCTCGCGCAGCTGTATCCCGACTTCCGGTTCATGCCGCCGGTGTGGGCCGTGGCGGGGGCCGTCCTGCTGGCGACCGGTTGCGGCATGCTGTTCGGCATCCTGCCAGCCCGGCGCGCCGCGCGCCTCGACCCGGTGGCGGCGCTGGCGCGGCGCTGACCCATGACCACCGGCGAACTGCTGCGGTTCACCCTGGCCTCGGCGCTGGCCCACCGGCTGCGCAGCGGGCTCACGGCGCTCGGCATCGCCATCGGCGTGGCGGCCGTCGTGCTGCTGACGTCCATCGGCGCGGGCCTGCAGCGCTACGTGCTGGCGGAGTTCACGCAGTTCGGCACGAACATCATCGGCATCAATCCGGGCAAGAACCAGACGCTCGGCCTGCCGGCGGGGGCCTTCAACACGCTGCGGCCGCTGTCGCTTGGCGATGCGGCCGCCCTCGAGCGGCTGCCCTGGGTGCGCGCCGTCGTGCCCCTCGTCCAGGGCAACGCCGACGTGCAGGCCGGCGGCCGCACCCGCCGCACGGTCGTGAGCGGTACGGGCCACCGGCTGCCCGAGGCGCTGTCGTTCCGCGTCAGCATGGGCGAGTTCCTGCCGGCCGACGACCCGAATGCGGCGCGCGCCTACGCCGTCCTCGGCAGCAAGCTGCGCACGGAGCTGTTCGCCGGCCGCAGCCCGCTGGGCGAGCGCATCCGCGTGGGTGGCCAGCGCTATACCGTCATCGGCGTCATGGAGTCGAAGGGCACGGTCTTCGGCTTCGACCTGGACGATGCCGTGTACATCCCGGTGGGGCGGGCGCTCGCGCTGTTCAACCGCGACGGGCTCTTCGAGATAGATCTGCTCTACGAGGAAGGCGCTCCGGTCGACGAGATCGTCGAGGGCGTCCGCCGGATCCTCGTCGCACGACACGGCGGCGAGGACTTCACCATCACCACGCAGCAGCAGATGCTCGATGTGCTGGGCTCGGTGCTCGACGTGGTGACCTTCGCGGTCGGCGCCCTGGGGGGCATCTCGATGCTCGTCGGCGGCGTCGGCATCTTCACCATCATGACCATTGCCGTGCGCGAGCGCACCGCCGAGATCGGCCTGCTGCAGGCCATCGGCGCCCACCGCGACCAGGTCCGCAACGTCTTTCTCGGCGAGTCGCTCATCCTCGCCGGCGTCGGCGCCGCCGCCGGCGTCCTGCTCGCCTTCGTGCTGATCGTGGTGCTGCGGGTCGCCATCCCCGGCCTGCCGGTCAGCGCCGCATGGGGCTACATCGCCGCGTCGATCGTGGTGGCAGCAGCCATCGGCCTCGTCGCCGGCGTGCTGCCGGCCGTGCGTGCCGCCCGGCTCGATCCGGTGGAGTCACTGCGGGCGGAGTGAACCACTGCGGGCTCGCCGGTGCGACAGCCTGGCGGAGCAGCCACGGGACCGTCGCCCGGCAATCCCCTCAGCCAGGGGGCCGGGACGCGGGTCCGGCCAGGGGCCCGTTGCCAGGCTCCGCCGGCCTGGCTGGCGCCAGGTACCAGTTCTCCTTCGGCACCACCTTGGGCTCCGGCGTGTCGGCCACGTAGGCCGGCGTCATGATCTGCACGCCGTACTCGTTGAAGACATCCTGGATGTTCTGGAGCAGCGTCGACTGCACGACCAGAAGCCCGGCCGGCTCGCCCTCCTTGAAGACGTTGAGCTGGTAGGTCACGGCGAAATCGCCGAGGGCGCGCTGCAGGACGAACGGTGCCGGCTCCGCGCGCAGTCCGGGCGTGCGTCGCGCGGCCTCGAGCAGCATCGCGTGCACCTGGCGCCAGGGGGTCTCGTAGCCGATGCCGGCCTCCGCCTGCAGGATCAGTCCCCTGTCCCCGGCCAGGGTCGTGTAGTTGGTGATGCTGGACGACATGATGACGGAGTTCGGGATCGTGACTTCCTCGTTGCGGAAGGTGCGTACCCGGGTCGTCAGCAGGCGCACGTGGGTGACGAGGCCAAACACGTCGCCGATTCGCACCCAGTCGCCCGCCCGCAGGATGCGCCCGTAGGTCACCAGGTAGCCGGAAATGACGTTGGATACGGACGATGCGGCGCCCAGCGACACGAGCAGTCCGGCGAACACCGAGACCCCCTGGAAGGCCGCGCTGCCGGATCCCGGCAGGTAAGGGTACGCCATGACGAGCGCGACGATGAGCACCAGCGCGCGCAGGATCTTGTAGGTGGGCAGGGACCAGTCGCGATCGAACCGCGTCAGCACGATGCTGCCGCGCTCGATGGCAGAGAAGTACAGCCTCAGCATGCGCAGGGCAAAGCGGACGACCAGCGCGAGGACGAGCAGGAACAGGAGGTTCGGGATGTACCCGGCGATGGCCAGCCCGATGGTCTGCAGGGGCTTCACCAGGAAGTCCGCGAGGCCGTCGCTGATCCAGCGCGTCCACGGGAACCACGCCAGGACCACATCGAGCCACGCGAGCACCAGCACGGCGCTGACGACGACCCACGCGCTGCGCAGGGAACTGCGGATTCCCGCGGGCACCGACACCGACTGCATGACGTCGCGCCCGAGCGTGCCCTCCAGCTGGGCCTGCCGCCGTGCCCAGGCATCCTCGATCCGTCGGTCGAGCCACCGGACGGCGCGGCCGAGCAGTGCGAGCGCGAGGAAAAGCACTGCCGTCGCGGCCAGCGAAGAAAGGGTGCTGCGGAGCAGGGCCTCCGGCGCACGGTCAGCGCGGTAGCGCCCCGCCGACTGGACGATGCGGTCGCGCAGGACTTCGGCAAGCGCGGCAACGCCAACGCCCTCCAGCTCGGCATCGGCATCGGTCACGCGCATGAGCCGCTGGCCGCCGGCCTGGATCTCGGTCCCCCCGGCACCCTCGGCGACGGTGATGGCCTCGAGGGGGATCCCGGGATTCCCGGCAACCGCCCCGATGCGCCGCGCGATGGCCTCGGCCCGCTCCGCCGCCGGCAGCGAGCTCACGCCGCGGACCCGGAACAGGACCTGCCCGTCGACGCGCACCGGCGCCGTCGGGACCTCCGCCTCGGTGGCCTCGCTGTCACCGCTGGCACCGGCAGCCCACAGGTCCGTGGCGAACAGGGCCGCGGCAGCCATGACCAGCGCGTGCAGGAACGGGCGGAGGCTGGACGGCATAGCTCGAAGTGACGGGACCCGGCCGCGCCGCCGGGCGCGTTAGGCCGAGCTTAAGCGGTTTCCCGGTCCGGCGCAGGCCCGGCATTGTCGCGCGCCCCGCCTGCCGGTACACACCGGTCAGTCCAGGTAGTACCTGGCCGATACCTGGATCCGGGTGGCGTCACCGTCCTGGCCGTTCTGGTCGGTCCGCTCGCCCCACATGGCCTCGGCGCCGAACTCGAAGGCCTTGATGGGCGACCAGAGCAGGTTGAGGTACACGTCGTCGAGGCGTTCGATGGCCACGCACGGCGGCCCCACCGCTGGCCCCGACGGGTCCTGGACCGCCATCGGGCCCGATCCTGCAGGGGGGCAGTACTCAGCATGCCCAGCGACCGGGTGCACGGTGACCTGACCTTTGGGGAAGGAAGCCGGATGCTGGCCGACCAGCCGGTTAGCATGGGCCGTTGATCCGGGATGCACGACATGGAAAACGCGCGTTACTCACTGATCATCGGGGGCCCTTTCCATGCGCTGATGCGCTGGCTGGGCCTGGTCGATCCGGCAGGCCTGCCGCGGGTCGCGGCGACCGTCTGGCTGGTGCTGCTGGCCTTCGGCCTGCCCGCCGTGCTCGTGCCGCTGCAGTCCCTGCTGGATCCCTCGTTCGACGGGAGCGACTTCTGGCGCGATCCGCGCGTCTACGCGCGCTGGATCGTCGCGATTGCGGCCATGCTCCTGTACGAGCGAGTCACCGACCGGATCTTCGGCAACCTGATCGCAAGCTTCGGCGAGGCGGGGATGGTCGGGGCCGAAAGCTCCACGCGTTTCAATGCGGCGCTGGCCCGCGCCGATGCCCGTACCAGTTCGGCCCTGGCCGAGGGACTCATGGTGGCGCTGGTGCTGCTGGCGAGCGTGAGCTCCCTCGAGGTCCGCTGGGCCACGCCCCAGGGCAGCTGGGCCGGGCAGGGCACCGGCGCGGATCTCGACATGTCCTGGGCCGGACTGGCGGTCACCTTCGTCGGCGACCCGCTCTTCCTGTTCCTGCTGTGCCGCTGGATCTGGCGGTTCCTGGTGCTCGGCTGGCTGCTGGCGGACATCGCGCGCCTGCCCCTGCGACTGCACGCGGCCCACCCCGATGGCCTCGCCGGACTCGGTTTCCTCGGCGGCTATCCGATCGCCTTCCTCGGCCTGTTCTTCGCGCTCAGCTGCGTGCTGGCAACGGGCATCCAGCACTATCTGCAGTCCACGCCCGTCCAGTCCTACGTGGTAGTGGCGGCGGCCGTGGTCTGGACCGGGTTGATCATGTTCCTCGCTGCCGCACCGACACTGGTATTCGTGCCTGTCCTGGCCGCGGTCAGGACCGAGGCCCGGCGCAGCTTCGGGCACCTCGCGGTAAGGCATCACGACGAGTTCCGCCGTCGCTGGCTCGAGGGCGGACATGCCGGCAACGACTCGCCGATGGGTGCTCCCGACATGTCGTCGCTGGCCGACCTGAACGCCGTCGCCGCCAGCGCCCTCAGCGTAGGACTGGTACCGATCGACCGGATGACGGTCGTGGCGACCCTGGCGTCTGCCGCCGTGCCCCTCCTGCCGGTACTGCCGATCGGGATCCCCGTTACGGAGCTGGTGCCGAAGCTGATCGGATTCGTGCTCTGACCGTCGCCGGGTACTCGCGCTGTGTCTAGAGCCGCCGCTGCAACACGCGGGCGAGTTCACCCGGCCCGAGAGCCCGGCCGAGTTCGATGAACGCGATCAGGGTAACGGCGATCAGCAGGAGAACCAGCGCATCGGCGCCAACGGTCAGGGGCGGTAGCGAGGCGACGTGGGCCAGGGATTCAGCGAATGATCGCCCGCCCCACCAGGCAGCGACCAGCTCCTCGACCAGCGACAGCGCGAGCAGCAGCAGCGCGAACAGCACGGACTTCCAGCCGATCCGTGCCCCCACCGTGCTGCCGAAGCCCTGGCCGAGCCCGGCGGCCTTGCCCAGCAGGGCGAACTTGCCGAGCACGAGGGCCTTCACGAGCGCGAATCCCAGCGGCGAGAACGCCACGCCGGCGTCGCGGAGGATCGCCGTCTTGTAGATGGCGAGTACGCCCAGGCACACGTACAGGTAGGCCGCGACGATCGCGTAATCGCGCAACTCCCGGCGCAGGGCAGCCTGCCGGCCGGCGCCTGCGGACGCGGCATTCATGGCCGTGGTTGCTAGGGAGCCGGCGGCCGTGCCTCGCGGGCGGCCGCGGAGAAGCAGTTCACGTGCTGGCTCTCGGGCAGGCGCGCGTTGTCGATGCGGCAGCGGGCCCGCGCACCGTACTCGTCCACCAGCGCCTGCATCTGCTCGAACTCGATCCGCTTGCCCGGGGTGGGATCGGGGATGACGAGCGCGACGAGGACCTCGTCCGTACCGCCGTCGAGCAGCTCGGCCTGGAGCGTCATGTCGATGATGTCCGTCCGCTGCATCATGTCGCGCAGGGCGTCGGCACCGGCCTTCAGCACGGCTCCGGCCGGCGTGTAGGCGAGCACGTTGCGCTTGTTCTTTTTCATCCTGAGGTCGGTCAGGGCGATCCGGAAAACCAGTATTCCCGGCCCCGGGGCGGTCGCGAGTGCGTAGCCGCCCTTCTGCAGGCGATTGACCAGCGCCTCGCGCATGAGCTCGCCGACCTTGGCCAGATCCTCCGGCTTGCCGCCCTTGTAGGGCGAGTCCGGGCTGATCAGGATCTCGGGTGTGTCGACGAAGAAGCCCTTGGGATACTTGCCGAGCCGCGACCGGATGTCCGGTACGGCCCACGCATAGTCGGCGATCTGGCCCTCGGTGCGGCGCTCGAGCCGCGAGTAGTCGGCGAGAAAGGTCTGGTCGAAGGGCAGGGCAGGATCCGCTGCCCCTGCCACCGCGGCCCACAGGCTGGCCGCAACCGCCAGCGTGATCGTGATATGCCTGAACATGGGCTTTGTACCTTCCTGCGTCATCACTTGACGGTGTAGCCGCGCGCCTCGAGGCAGGCCGCGAAGCCCTTGTTGAAGAGCGCCAGCTGATCGGCCTTCGCCGCCTGCTGCTGGGCCTGCTGCTGCTGCGCCTGCGCGGCCGCAGTCTTCTCCGCCTCGGCCTGCTGCCGGCGCGCGTCGGCACCCCCCTTCATCACGCCCGCCGTGGCACCGATGGCCGCGCCCTTGCCGGCGTCGTCGCTGGCGATCTCGCCGATCACGGCACCGGCGGCGGCCCCGCGGGCTGCCCCGCGAAGGCGCGTGCCCTTGGGTGGAGCCTGCGCCGGCGCCGCCGGCTGGGCAGCCGCCTCGGCAGGTGCTGCCGGGGCCATCGGATCGACGCCCGTCTGGCCCTTCGACCACGCGAAGCACTCGCCCTCGTCGGCTGCCTGCTTGCTGGGGGTCTGCCCCTTGGCCGGGAACACGACGACGCCGAGGGAGGTGGACAGCGGCTTCGACGGCGCGGCTGCCGGTGACTGGGCGGCGGCCGGGCCGGCCGCGAGCACGCCAGCGATGATCAGCGTCGGAAGGTTGCGCACGGTGGGTCTCGCTGCGGTGGGATCAGAATTGCCAGGCCACGCCCAGCGCGGGGCCGCCCTGGGTCACGTCATACTGGAAGCGGCCGGCGCCGCTGCCATCGTCATAGTCAACGCCGAGCAGGCGGAAGCCAACGAGCAGGCTCGCGTGGTCTGCGAAGCGCCAGTCAGCGAACGCCGACGCCTGCCAGGCGAAATCGCTGCCCAGGCCGAAACCGCCGATGTCGGCCTTGCTGATCAAGGTCCACCGCTCACCCAGCGGCAGCGCGTAGCGGACCCCGACCATCGGGTCCACCCAGCTCTCGTCACCGCTGCCGGCCAGCGTCTCACCCAGAGGCCCCCCGCCGACGACCTCGACGTCGACATCGAGGCTCCACAGGCGGAAGCCCGCGTAGGTGGACCACCGGTCGTTCCAGGCGTAGGAACCGCTCAGTTCGGCGATCAGCTGGTCGACCTCGGCCTTGGCCCGCGTGCCGCCCGCGGGCCCGAGCCCGTCCTTCTGCTGCTCGAGGCCCATGTAGATCAGGTCCACCAGGACCGCCCAGGGCCCCCGCTCGCCGCGATAGGCCGCCATGGCCCCGAACTCGAGGTTGTCGAGGACGTCGCTGAACCCGACGTCGACGTCCGCCTCGATGCCGGCGATGCCGGTGGTGCCGTCGATGGAAGCACCCACGCCGTACAGGACGAGCGTGTGCTGCCAGGCTTCGTCCCCGGCGAGCGCAGGTGCGCTGGCCAGAAGGGCGAGACCAAGGATCGGGGCGCAGCGGTATGTGAGTGGCGTCATCATCAAGGTGGGCTACCGTGGCTGTTGGGCTTCAAGGGTCCGGGCGGGCGGCCGGCGGTGGCGGAGTTTCCACGGTAACCCGCGGGATCCGGCCGGTGAACCGCGACCGCGACTCGGCGCCGATGGCCTCGACGACCGGGGTGCCGAGGTCGATGCCGACGTCGGCCGTCTCGTCGGCGGAGAAGACGCCGGCCTGGGTACGCTCGATGCGCTGCTCGGCGACCTGGGCGTCATTCACGTACAGCCGGGCCGTACCCCCACGGCCCGGGCCGCCGCCGTCGTAGGCGAACTCGAAGCGCAGCGTGGTGCGGCCGGCGGGCAGCGGGCGGTCGGCCCTGAGCGTCGTCCGCTCCAGGCCGAGGAAGTTGTAGTCGTACGCCGGGACGCCGTCCTGGACGTACAGCGACCAGCCGCCGAAACGCCCGCCCTGGGCGAGGATGGTACCGTTGGCCCCGGTGGCAGGAACCTCCAGCTCGGCGGTGATCACCTTGGACCGGTTCTTGACGTTGATGAACACGCCCTCGAGCATGCCGGTCATGCCCTCGGCGAGCGTCAGGCTGTTACGGCCCCCCATGAGGTCGGGCCGGCCGACGCGGCGGGCATCCATGCGCTCGAGTAACCGGTCGTCGAGGGGGAGGACGCCGTGCTTCCGCGCCTCGGCCATGAACACGCCCTGCAACTCAGCGAGCTTCGCCGGGTACTTCGCCGCCACGTTGCGCGCCAGGCTGAAGTCCGCACGGACGTCGAAGAGCTCCCAGACATCGTCGGCGAGCCGGCCGCGCGGCTCGGTCTCCCAGGGGGCCCGATGGATCGTCCGGGCGAACCAGCCGTCGTGGTATACGGCGCGGTTACCGGCAACCTCGAAGTACTGCGTGGTGTGGCGCTCGGCGGCACCGGGGTCGGCGAAGGTGTAGGCAAGGCTGGTGCCTTCCATCGGTATCTGCGGAACCCCGTTCACGCTCGTCGGCTCGGGCAGCCCCACGGCCTCGAGGATCGTAGGCGCCACGTCGATGACGTGCCCGAACTGGGTGCGTATGCCCGGCTTGAGCCGGGCCGGCCAGCTGACGACGAGGCCGTTGCGCGTGCCGCCGAAGTCCGAGGGCACCTGCTTCATCCATCCGAAGGGCGCGTCCAGGGCTACCGCCCAGCCCGCCGCCATGTGCGGATAGGTCTCCGGACCGCCCCACTGGTCCAGCCGGGCCAGCATGTCGGGAACCTGCTCAGGCACGGCGTTGAAGTAGGTGTACTCGTTGAACATGCCGTTCCGGCCGCCCTCACCGCTCGTGCCGTTGTCGCCGGCGATGTAGAACACGAGGGTGTTGTCGGCCTGGCCGACATCGGCAAATGCCGCGAGCATCCGCCCGATGTGATGGTCCGTGTAGTCGGCATAGGCCGCGAAGACCTCGGCCTGCCGGGCGAAGAGGCGCCGCTCGTCAGCGGACAGGCTGTCCCAGTCCGGGATCGCGGCGGGCTTCGGCGCGAGCTTCGTGCCCTTCGGCACGATGCCGAGGCGGATCTGGCGGGCCAGCGTCTCCCCGCGCAGCCGGTCCCAGCCCTGGTCGAATCGGCCACGCCACTTGTCGATCCACTCCTGCGGAACGTGATGGGGCGCGTGGGTGGCGCCCGGCGCGAAGTACACGAAGGACGGCCGGTCGGGCGTCAACGCCTTCTGGTACTTGATCCAGGCGATCGCCTTGTCGGTCATGTCGGCCATGAAGTGGTAGCCGGGATCGTCCGGCAGCTCGACCTGGGCCACGCCGTCGTAGAGGAACGGTGCCCACTGGTTCGTCTCGCCACCGAGGAAGCCGTAGAACTTGTCGAAACCCTGCCGCGTGGGCCAGCGGTCGAACGGCCCCGAGACGCTCGTCTCCCACGCGGCCGTCTCGTGCCACTTGCCGAAGGCCGCGGTGCTGTACCCGTTCTGGCGCAGGATCTCGGCGATGGACGCCGTCCGGTCGGGGATCTGTCCCGTGGCGCCCGGCAGGGAAGTGGCCATCTCGGTGATGAAGGCCATGTTGACGGTGTGGTGGTTGCGGCCCGCCTTCAGCGCCGCCCGGGTCGGCGAGCACAGCGCCGTCGTATGGAAGTTCGTGTAGCGCAGCCCCTGCTGCGCCAGGGAGTCGAGGGTCGGCATCGGCACCGGCCCACCGAACGGACCCGGGACACCGAATCCCATGTCGTCGATGAGCACGATGACGATGTTCGGGGCCCCGGCCGGCGCCTTGACCACGAACGGCGGCGGCGCCTTCGCATCGCGGACGTCGAGCGTCGTGATGGCGGCGGTGGGCGGCGGCTGGATGGGCAGGACGGTGCGGTCCAGGGTCACGCCCTGGGCCAGTGCAGTGGTGGCCAACGCGAGGCCGGCGAACAGTGCCGACACGCGGCCGACGGCCGCATGGCTTGTGGAGAAATGGCACAGCATGCGGATGCCTCCTGGCGGGGCTCTCGTCAGTCTACGGCACGTGGCCGCACCGACCTAGTTCCCTTTCGGGAAGGCCCCGGGCGGAGGCGCGTCGGCGAGGCGCACCAGGTCGAGCAGCTCCGCCAGCGACCGGACCTGCAGCTTGGCGGTGATGGCGCTGCGGTGGAGCTTCACGGTACGTTCGCCGATGCCAAGTGCACCGGCAATCTGCTTGTTGCGGACACCCTGCACCAGCTGGGCAAGCACTTCCTGCTCACGCGCGGACAGGCGGGCCAGCCGCGCGCGGGCTGCGGCCTGGCCAGCGCGGCCGGCCCTCGCCTCGGCGTCCCGCGCCAATGCGCGGCGTACCGCGGCCAGCAGCAGGTCCGGCGAAGCCGTCTTCTCGAGGAAGTCCTCGGCACCCGCCCGCATCGCCCGGACCGAACTCGGGATGTCACCCCGGCCCGTCAGGAAGACCACCGGCATCCGCTGGCCCGCTTCGGCGAGCGCCGCCTGCACGGCCAGGCCATCCATCCCGGGCATGTCGAGGTCCATGACCACGCAACCCGCCGCATCGGCCGGGAGTGCCGCGAGCAATGCGGCACCGCCGTCATGCAGATGGACGCCGAAGCCGGCGGCCCGCAGCAGGTGACCGGTCGCCCGCCGGGAGCCGGGGTCGTCATCGACCACGTACACGGCCGGCGCAGCACTCATGACGGCATGGCCACCGGCAGTACGACCCGGATGGCGGCGCCACCATCGACCGACCGGTCGACCCGGATGCGGCCGCCGTGGGCGTCGACCAGCGTCCGGCAGATGGCGAGGCCCATTCCCATGCCGTCCGGGCGCGTCGTGAAGAAGGGCTCGAACACCCGTTCGGCGAGCCAATCGGGGACGCCGGGACCCGTGTCGAGAACGGCCAGCTCGACCTCACCGCCCTGCTCACCGACCGCGACCGTCACGCGGCGGTCAGCCCGTCCCTCGAGGGCATCGAAGGCGTTCATCACGAGGTTCACCAGGACCTGCTGCAGATGGACCGGATCGCCCCGGAGCGCGGGCAACCCGGCCGGGACCACGGCCTCGAGCCGGACCCGGCGCCGGTCGGCTTCGGATTGCAGCAGGGCCATGACCTCGGCGACCAGGGCGGTCACGTCGATCTCCCGGGCCTGCATCGGGCGCCGGAGCATCAGCGCCCGGAGCCGGGTAACGACCGCGGCAGCGCGTGCGCCGTCCCGCCGGATGTCGGCGACGATCTCGCGGAGCTCGCCAGGATCCGTCGCCGGTGCCCCGAGCAGCAGGCCCGCAGCCTCGGCGTTCCGCCGGATGGCGCCGAGGGGCTGGCTGAGGTCGTGGGTGAGGGTGGCGACGAGCTGGCCCAGCATCGTGACGCGGCCTGCGTGGACCAGCTCCTCGCGCAGCGCTTCGCGCTCGCACTCGGCGCGACGCCGCTCGGTGATGTCGAGTACGACGCCACGGACCAGCTGCACGCCGCCGCCGGGCCCGCGCTCGGCCTGGCCCCGCACGCCGCGCCAGAACGTGACCGTGCCAGCACCCGCGCCGGCCACCCGGTACTGGCAGCTGAAGTCGCCGCCACCGGCACGGACGTCGCCCAGCAGTGCCTCGAACCCGGGCCGGTCCTGGGCGTCGATGGTGGCCAGCACGTCGCCGAGGGCAAACGGCCCTGGACCGGCGAGGCCCAGCAGGCGCTGCCCCTCGGCCGTCGCCCACAGGCGGTCGGCGCCGACGTCCCAGGTAAAGAGTCCGACGTTGGCCGCACGGCCCGCCAGGTCGAGGCGGGCCTGGCTCGTGCGCAGGTCCCGCGCGAGGCTTGCCACCTGCAGCAGGTCGCGGCTGAGCTCGTAGGCCATCGCCAGCACGACGGCCATGAAGGCCACCGCAATGAAGTAGGGAGCCGACCAGAACCCCAGGTGCACCAGAAGGCCGTTCGCGGTCGGCAGGAGGATGGCGGCCACCACGGCAGCGCCCAGCAGCACTGCCCGCTCCCGGTCACGCCCGCTCGCCCGGCGCCACGCGGCGACGGCGGCATCCGTCACGAAGACCGCCACGAGCACCGACGACGCGGCAGCGACGCCGGCCCACGGGCTCGGCTCGCCGACGGGCACGCTGACCAGCTGGCCCAGCAATGGGTAGCCGCGCAGCTCCGTCACGGCCTGGAAGTTGACGCTGGTGGGGCTGGCGAAGTTGAGGCCCAGCACCAGGCCTCGCCCTGCCGTCAGGGTCCAGAGGAGCCACCGGCGCCCGGTGCCGAGGTACTGGTGGACGAACCACGCCAGGGCCACGAGCGCGACACCGACGGGGACGTGCGTCCAGCGCTGCACCAGGCCGAACTCGGCCGGCGTCGCGGACCTCATCAGCCGGAGCTCGCCGGCCGCGATCGCTGCCACGGCGACCGCTGCGACGGCAAACCAGAGGCTCGCCTGTGCCGCACGGTCGCGGTACCACACGAGGAACTGGACCAGCGCCAGCGTGAGGCAGGTCGCCGCCATCGAGGCCCAGACGAAGGTCACCCAGTCCATGGCCCGAACTCTACCCGGTAGCCGTACCGGACGCCGGCGTCAGCGGACGTCGTCGAGGATCGAGCCTTCGGTGATGGGCCGGCCGACGGCGAACTGGAGCTGCCAGGAGTCGTTGGAGACGTAGCCCAGGGACAGGATGAAGCTCCCGATGGGGGTGCGTCCCGACAGGTTGCCCGATATGCCGTAGAGGGTACCGCCGTCGGCCGTCAGCGGCGAGAACCCCGGTACCGGCTGCTCGCCAACGTCGATGCGCCCGCCCATGCGGCCAGCCTGGAGCCGCAGCCCGGCGTAGAGGGCCTGGCCGAACAGGGACTGGATGTCCGCCAGCTTCCAGTTGTACGCCGAGGTGGCGTACCAGTAGCTGGTGCCGCGCAGCTCGCCCCGCTTCAGTCCGGGGAAGCTGCGGATGCCGCCCAGGCGGAACTGGCTGACCACGGGCAACTCACCCGATACCTCCCGGCCGCCGCTGAGCGCCAGGGTGAGGGCATCGCCGCGGAACGGGAACGACCGGGTGATGACGCCCTCCACGAGGCTGTAATCCAGTTCGCCGCTGAGCCAGGAACCGCTGTCGATGAAGCGGGCGTTCACGAACGTGCCCCGGGTGGGCAGCAGGACGGCGTCCCGGGTGTCATAGGTGAGGCCCAGCCGCACCTGGGCGTCATCCGTGGAATCCAGTTCCGGAAGGAATTCGGGACCGGTGTCCCGGTCCGCCCTGAGTGACCCGCGCCGCAGGCCCGCCGTCAGTTGCGCCCGGGTGCCCAGGTTCAGGCCGACGTCCAGTTCGCCGAACGCCTGGCTGAAGTTGTAGCGCGCCAGCCGGTCACCGTCGCTGTAGATGTCCTCGAGGATCCGCTCGTACCTGACGCCCGGCCGCACGAAGAATCGCTGGCGCACGTCGAGGGGCTGGTAGAAGTCGGTCCCGACCACGGTATCGAACCCGAGCTGGAGGGCGTTGCGCCACTCGCCGCCCCGGGAGTTCAGCCAGGTACGCCGGTGATCCCCGCGCAGGATGGCCTGCAGCTGCCCGTCCCCGTTGGCGGCCAGGCCCAGGTCGAAGCGCACGAAGTCAGGCCCCCACGACTTCTCGTAGGCGTCGATCTCGAGGACCCGGGCATCGGGTGGACCCTCCAGACGGTAGGCCACGCGCTCGAAGTCGCCCAGCGCGTAGATCCGGCGGGTATCTTCGACGATGTCCACCGTGGTGACTTCGGCGCCGGGCTGGGCCTTCTGCAGCTGGGACTCCACGAAGGCCGGGTTCACGCGATTCAGGCCGTTCACGCGGACATCGGCAAGGCGGGTGACCCCCCGGCCGGGCCGCGTGACGGCCTGCCGCCAAGCCAGGTACTCCGCCTCGGGTACGGCGAACCGCTGCAGTTCGGCGACATGTTCCCGGGCAGCGGCTTTGCCCAGGGGAATCGCGTCGGGAACCCGGTCGAAGGACGCCGAACCGATGTCGCCCATGGGCACCACGATGCTGACGTCCGCTTCCGTCAGCGTCGCGATCTGGGCGTTCTGGTTGGCGTCGATCATGACGTCCAGGGCCCGGCCCGCCAGGGCGACCGCCGACATCAGTGCCTGGGCCTCCGGCGGCGGCGAGCTCAGCGATACCGCGATGACGACGTCGGCACACAGGTCGCGGGCCACGTCCACCGGGAGGTTCCGCATCATCCCGCCATCGGACAGGATGCGATCACCCATGACCACCGGGGAGAAGGCACCGGGCACCGCCATGCTGGCGCGCATGGCCACCGACAGGTCGCCGGATTCGAGAATGACCATCTCACCGGCCTTCATGTCGGTCGCCACGGCCCGGAACGGCACGGGCAGGTCGTCGAAGTCCCGGGTGAAACGGGCGTCGGAAACCAGGGCGCGGATCACGTCCTCGATGTCCTGGGTCTTGAGCAGGCCGCCGGGCGCCGTCACCCGGCCACCCTTCAGGCCCAGATCGAGGGTGTTGGTGTAGGTGATGCCACCCAGCTTGCGGGCGATGGGCGTGCGGTCCCGCAGGCCCTCGCTGCCCACGGTCTGGGCCCAGTTGATGGCGAGCACGTTGCGTTCGATGTCTGCAGGCGGCATCCCCGAGGCGAAGGTGGCGCCCACGAGCGCGCCCATGCTGGTACCGGTCACGCAGGAAATCGGGATGCGGAGTTCGTCGAGCACCCGCAGGACGCCGATGTGGGCCGCGCCCTTGGCGCCGCCACCACCGAGGACGAGCCCGATCCGCGGCCGGCCACCCGCCTTCACCGCGGGGGCCGGCTCGGGAGCCACGCCGGCCGGTCGTGGCTCGGCCGCCTGCGCTGCACCCAGCAGGCTGCACGCCAGCAGCGGGGTGACGAGGGCCGCCAGTGCTGGGACGCGCAGCCTGCGGACCATGGTGGCCTCCTTCAGCGGAACGCCGGCGTACCGCTGCGCCTCAGCGGCCACCCGGCGGCGTGAGGGCCGGCTTCTTGCCCGGGAACAGCGGAATCTCCCGGGCCAGGGCGAAGCTGCCGATGGCGTCGACCTTGTTCTCGACCTGGTAGAACCGGGCGGTCTTGGCAGGACCGATGGCCTTGGTGAACTTCTTCAGGTAGTTCTTGCGCAGCTTGACCAGGTCACCCTGGTACTTGAGGCCATCCTTGAGCAACTGGTTGGCCAGTTCATCGCTGATGTCCGGGTAGGCCGCCGCGTAGTCGGTGATGACCTTCACGCGCAGGTCGCCGATGCTCTTCAGCTCCGCGGCGTACTTGTCGTAGAGGGGCCAGAAGGCGGCTGCCTCGGACTGTGACAGCTGCAGGGCATCGGACACGAGCATGCGCCGCTCGGTCTGGATGACGGCGCGGGCATCACTGACCGCCGCGTCAAGGTCGGCGAAGGCCGGGTTGACCTGGGCCCCGGCCACGAGGGGCGAGGCAGCGAGCAGGCAGGCGGCGAGAACGGCGGGCAGGCGGCGCATCGACTTTCCTTCCGGAAGGTGGGAGGGGATGGACCGGAGCCAGCTTACGGCTGGCTGCCGGCGGAATAAAGCAGGGGCTGGCTCAGGCCCAGAACCCGGCGACACGATCGATGACCCAGAAGGCCGCTACCGACCCGATGCCGTAGCCGAGCAGCACGCGGGCGCCGTCGGCACGCAGCCCAGGGGCCACACCGGCATGACGGGCGATGCCAGCGGCCAGCCGCGCCAGGCCCACCGCCGCCGCGATGAAGAGCAGCTGGCCAAGCTCGACACCGACGTTGAAGAAGAGCAGCGCCACCGGCACGTCACCGGCAGGCAGGCCGATGGTGGTCAGCGCCCCGGCAAAGCCCAGGCCGTGCAACAGGCCGAAGGCGAAGGCCGCTGCCCAGGGGGCCCGCGCGATCAGCCCGGGCCGCCCGCGGGTGACCGCGACCACTTCGGCGGCCACGAACATCACGCTCAAGGCAATGACCGCCTCGACGGGCGCCGCCGGCACGTGCAGCACGCCGAGGGAAGCAGCCGCCAGGGTAAGGCTGTGGGCCACGGTGAAGGCCGTCACGGTGCCGATGACCCTGCGCCAGCCGGACACCAGCAGCAGCAGCGCCAGCACGAACAGCAGATGGTCGGCGCCCCGGAGGATGTGCTCGAAGCCGAGCCATGAATAGGCCCGGGCGACCTCGCCGGCCCGCGGTACGCCGGCCAGCGTGAAGGCGGGCTCCGTCGGCGTGAGGCGTGCCACCTGCACGCTGCCGTCGGCGCGAAGGTAGCGGGCCAGCACGTCGGTGCGTGTTCCCGCGAGCCCCGCGATGGCGACCTGCCCGCCGACGACGCCACCGGGGCAGAGCGCCTGCCGGCGCTCGACCCGCGTGGCGCCGGTCAGGACCGCGCGGGAGGCCGTCGTCTCACACTGTGGCGGCAGGCGCACGTCGATCGCCAGGCTGTAGTCGCCCCGGGCCGGCACCTTCCACAGTACGTCGACCCTGTCGGCGCCGGCCTCCCGGATCTCGAGGTAGGCGGGGCGGACTTCGTGCGCCGGGGCCGGGGCCGGCGTCGCCGCCAGCGCTGCGGCCACGAGCAGCATGGGCCACGCCCTCATCGGCGCGCGGCTCCGTCAGCCACGGCACCCTCCACGGTGACGCGGTACCTGCGCCGCAGCTGGTCCACGTTGGCGGCGACGGCAGCGCGACGCTGTTCTTCCTGCCAGTCCGCAAGGACCTGCGGCCGGACCAGGTCCAGCGGCGGGGCGGTACCGGCCACCCGTGCCGTTACCTGCAGCAGATGCCAGCCGTAGCCGGAGCGGACGGGCCCCTGCCACGCGCCCAGTGGCGCGCCGGCGATGGCCGCCTGCACCTCGCCACCGAACACGCTCTCGATGTCCCGGTCCGTGGCGCCCTCCATCGCTGACGGCAGCAGCGTGGCGTCACCCGGATCCGCGAGGCTCGCGACGGGCTGGCCGGATCGAAGCTGCGCGAGCAGGCGCGCGGCGCGGCGCTCCGCCGCCGCGTCCCCGTCGGCGGCAATGAAGACGTGGCGGAAGTCGGTACGGCCGGGTCCGGCAAACCGCTCCGCATGGCGCGCCAGGTGCGCCTCGAGCTCCGCGTCGGTGGCGTCCGCCGGGCCCGGATCGGCCAGGAACTCCATCTTCTGGCGCAGGCGCCGGCGGATCACCGTGTCGTCCCGGTCGAGACCGGCCGCCAGCGCCTCGCGGTAGTAGATCTCCTCGACCACGTACTCGTCGATGAGCTCGTCGAGCTCCGCCCGGGTCGGTGGGCGTGCCCAGGCCCGCTCGAAGCCTGCGGCCAGTGCCTCGACGCGGGCAGCGCTGACGGTGATCGAGTCTTCGGGGGCGTCGCCACCCTCACCGACCACGGCGTACAGGACGAACAGCAGCGCCCCCGCGGCCAGGAAATGGACCAGCGGCTCACGCAGCAGGTTCCGGCGGACGCCGGCCGCGCCGCCGCCCTCGTCGGGCCGGTGCGCCACGGAAAACCTTAAGGCGTGTACCAGATGGGCGCGGTGTAGGCCCGCTCCTGCAGCGTCATGGACGTACCGGCCAGCGGCTCGATGCCGAACCGCTTGGCGTCGTAGGCCGTCCAGCGCGGCGTCGGAATCTCCAGCACGCGGGCGTAGTAGAAGGCACGCTGCCGCGGATCGAAGTCAGGGTCCTGCCACACGGTGATCAGCTCGGGATCGCCGATGGTATTCGTCCAGGTTGCATTGGCGACGTCCACCGTGCTGCCCACGGGCGGCAGCTTGCCGTCGGCGGCCGGCTTGCGGCGGTCCGCATCACCCCACGCGACGTCGTAAACCTTCTCGTTGACGCCACCCTTCGCATCGACCCAGCCCTTGACGACCTGGATGCGGTCGAGGTTCGCGCCGAGCGGATCCTTCAGGGCAGCGACGAGGAACGTCGGCACCTTGCCAGGCGGGGCGGCCCTGAGGTCGCCGCCCATCGGCACGCCCTTGCTGTAGCCGACGGACGCGGGCATGCGGCCACCGGCATCGGCATCGGTGAAATCCCAGCCGCCGAAGAACCGCACCACGATGCGCGGGCCGGTGGTGGCATACGTCTCGCGCCGCTCCATGGCGTCGAAGATCGCCTCGCGGGTGTTCTCGGTGGCCCAGACGGCCGCATAGCCCGACGCGCCAACTTCCCAGTCCATGATCTTCACGCCGGTACGCATGTCGGCGACGAAGGTCTTGGTCAGGCGCTCGGGGCTCGGCTCCTGGGGCGTCGTCTTACCAAAGAAGTTGTCCTCCTCCATGGCGGCGAGCCCGTTGTGGGCGTCGCTGCTGCCGATGAGGCCGAACTTGTACGGGTTGGTACCCAGCTTCTGCTCGAGAACCAGGCCTGCCTTCAGCGCCTCGCGGGCGTACTCGTACCGGAGCATGTCGGGAGTCTTCGCGACGCTGCCATCGAGGTTGCCCTTGTCCCACAGCTCGAAACCGGCGAACTCGTCGTTCGGCGACAGGAAGGGGTGCGCCTCGCCGGTGCCCTTGGTCTGCGTGACCTCGTACAGCCGCTCCCACCGGGCGCGACCCTCGACGTACCCGCGGTCGAGCTTCCTGCCGAAGGCCTCCACCGTCGGGAACATGAGGCCGTTGGACAGGTTGCCGTTGTGGGCGATGGCCAGCACGTTGCCGCCGGTCTTGTCCTCGTAGCCGGCCATCCACTTCCACAGGTCCGCCGGGTTGTCGCTGCCCCAGGGCTTCATGGTGATCAGGGGCTCGAGCTGCCGGGCCAGGTCGGCCCCGTCACGGTAGATGACGTTGCGGTGCAGGTTGTTGGCACCGGTGTTCGAGGTCCACTCGTAGCCGATGAAGGCCGTGAAGACGCCAGGCTGGTTGGCCTCTTCGGCCGCGGCGATCGTGGCCTGCCACGCGTCCCGGTAGGCCGCCGTGCCCGGGACCGAGACGAGGTCCTTCGGTAGCGAGCCCGCACCGAAACTGCGGATGATCTCGATGGCCGCCTCGGCGCCCTGGCCACCGCGGATCATGTCATGCCACTTGCGGCCCTGGGGATCGGCCATGACCGCGGCGCCGCCCGCCATGACCTGGGGAAAGAAACCCATGCCGTCCGAGTGATCGGCAACGACCAGGAAATCGAGGGGCCGGGACAGCTTCACGGGCTGGCCGCTGCTGGCGGTCACCTCGTTGCCCCTCGCGAACCGGTAGGCGTCGCGCGGCGTCAGTCGCGCCCCGAAGGCACCGGCATCCATCGAGAACGACGTGTGCAGGTGGGTGTCGCCGAAGAAGGGCCGCGTCGGGTAGCCCCGGCTGGCGTAAGGGGAATAGACGGGCTTCTGCGTGTGGCCGCGAGCGGCAGTATCAGCATCCGGTGCCGGCAGGCCGGCCGAAGCGCCACCTGCGGCCATGGCCGGGCCGGTGGTGGCAGCGAGTACCGCGGCGCAGAGCGTCCGGCGCAGAGCCGCAATCGGCATGGTTGGTCTCCCCGTCGGGCAGGTCGAACGGCCTACCGCCCGGCTGCCAGTGTAGGCCCGCGGCCGGCAGGCGCCTACTGTCCCTGCGGGCAGGTGCGCCGGGGCGTCAGCGACCTGCGGAGTCTTGCGGACGGGCTAGGCAGCCGCCTTGCCGCTGGCCAGGGTGCCCCCGCCAGCACCACGCTTGTGGGCCGGCACCGGCGGCCGGGCGATCACGACGAGGCCGGCGACGAAGATCGCCCCGACGATCAGGTTGAAGACCGGGTAGTCGAACGGGTGCAGCCAGTACTCCGGATAGGCCCCGAAGTGGGAGGGCATCTCGGCAGCCCCCCACAGCACGATGCCCGCACCGATGCCGTAGCGGAGCGCTGCAGCCGCGCGGATCTGCTTGGCCGCCCGCCAGACCAGGTAGAGCGACCAGGCCGTCCACGCGAGGTACACGGACATGATGATGTTCATGCCGGTCTGCTGGGTGCCGAAGTAGATCATGTACAGCCAGAACAGGTAGCAGAACCAGGTGACGAACAGCACCTCCATCGCCGTGATGCGGGCGAAGCTGCGGTGGTTGTCCGGCGTCGGCATGCCCGGGCTGAAGCCCAGGTTCCGGTGGAACCAGCGCATGAAGTTGCACTTGGTCTGCAGGTTGAACATGCCGTAGAGGATGAACAGCGCGAACATCAGCGGCATCGTCGCCTGCAGCATGTTCGCCGAGGGCGCGGCCACGTAGCCGTTGGGCACGCCGGGCTCCACGGCGTAGCCGGGCACACTGTAGAGGCCGGCGTAGAACTTGAACGTGAACTCGAAGAAGCCGATCCACATGAACCAGCCGCCGAGCATGCCGAACAGCGTCGCCGGCAGCTCGGCGCGCTTCAGTCCCTGCCAGACGAGCAAGGTGCCGACCACGGCCATGCCGGCGGCACCGAGGTAATAGAGGTCACCAAACCCCTTGTCGATCAGCGTATAGACCGTGTGGCCCAGCGGCTGGGTGAGGAACCCCAGGCCGATGCCGAGCAGGCCGATCCAGGGCTTTTTGTGAAGTCGGTCGAGCATGGCGCACTCCCCTGCGCTGGCAGTCAGGCGCCGGCTGCATGACCCTCCCTCATGCGCGGCATGGGCTTTATACCGCCAGCCCCGGTGGCTGTCACGCCGCCGACTCCCCGCGCCGGTGCGGCATCACGTCACGAGGTCGGCCACCAGATGGCCCAGCGCCAGCGACGCCGTCAGGCCCGGCGACTCGATGGCGAAGAGGTTCACCAGCCCCGGGATGCCGTGGTGACCGGGCCCGTCGATGCGGAAGTCCGCCGCCGGCTCCCCGGGGCCGGCGATCTTGGCGCGGATCCCCGCGTGGGCCGGCCGCAGCCGGGCCGGGTCGAGGCCGGGGTAGTAACGGCGGATCGCCGCGACGAAGGCATCACGCGCGCCGTCGTCGAAGGCGTAGTCGACGCCATCGATCCACTCGACGTCCGGACCGAAGCGGACCTGGCCCGCCAGGTCGAGGGTGACGTGGATGCCGAGGCCGGCCGGCCCGGCCACCGGGTAGATGAGCCGCGTGAAGGGTGCGGGCCCGCCCAGGGCGTAGTAGCGGCCCCGCGCGAAGTACGCCGTCGGCACGAGGGCCGGATCGAGGCCTTCGACGGACCGCGCCAGGGCCACGGCCCCGAGGCCGGCGGCGTTCACGACACGCCTGGCCCGCACCGCCGGCGCGTCGGCACCGGCGAGCCACACTTCCATCTCGTTGCCGGCACGCGTGACGCGCACCACCGCGCTGTGCAGCGCGACGCTGCCGCCGGCGGCCTCCAGGTCGGCCTGCAGCGCGAGCAGGTAGCCGTGGGTGTCGAAGATGCCGGTCTCCGGCGAATAGAGCGCCAGGATGCAGTGGACCGCCGGCTCCAGCCGGGCCATGGCCGGCGGCATGAACCACTGCAGGCCCTCGACGCCGCTGGCCTGGCCCGTGGCGAGGTACTGCTCGAGGACCGGGATCTCGTCGGGGCTGGCCGCGACGATGAACTTGCCGGTGCGGCGATGCGCGATGCCACGCGCAGCCAGGTATTCGTAGAGCAGGCGCCGGCCTTCGACGCAGAGCCGGGCCTTGAGGGACGCGGCGGGATAGTAGAGGCCGGCGTGGATGACACCGGAATTGCGGCTGCTGGCGCCGGTGCCGACGGCACCGGCCGCCTCGGCCACCAGCACGTGCTGGCCGCGCAGCGCCAGCGCCCGGGCGCAGGCCAGGCCTGCGGCACCGGCCCCGACGACGACGCAGTCGACCACGGCCATGGGTGGCCGGCGTGCCGTCAGTTCGTGCGCTGGCGCACGTAGCTGCCCGGCGCGTCCTCGATCACGGGCAGGCGGCCGTCACCCGGCACGCGGGCCGGCACGTCGTCGCCCGACTGGGCGGCGAGCCACGCATTCCAGTCGGGCCACCACGACCCGGGATGCTCCGTGGCGCCGGCGACCCAGGCGTCGACCTCCTGGGGCTCGGCCGGGTTCAGCCAGTACTGGTACTTGCTGGCCTCGGGCGGGTTGATGACGCCGGCGATGTGGCCGGAGCCCGCGAGCACGAAGCGCACGGGTCCCGAGAAGTTGTGCTTGGCCTTGAACACCGAGCGGAACGGCGCGATGTGGTCCTCGCGCGAGGCCTGCAGGTACACCGGCACCGTGACCTTCGTCAGGTCGATGGGCACCCCGGCCAGCGTGATGGCGCCGGGCTTCACGAGGTTGTTCCGGATGTACATCTGCCGCAGGTAGAAGAGGTGCATCAGCCGCGGCATGCGCGTCGCGTCGGCGTTCCAGTGCAGCAGGTCGAAGGGCATCGGGTCGCGCCCGAGCAGGTAGTTGTGCACGTAGAACGACCAGATCAGGTCGTTGGCGCGCAGCATGTTGAAGGTGGTGAACATCGCCTGGCTTTCCAGATAGCCCTTCTCGCCCATCATCTGGTCGAGGTTGTCGAGCTGGGGCTCGTCGACGAACACCGCCAGGTCGCCGGGCTCGGAGAAGTCCACCTGGGCCGTGAAGAAGGTCGCGGCCCGGATGCGCTCGTCGCCGAGGCCCGCCAGGTAGCCCAGCGCCACCGCCAGCAGCGTGCCGCCGATGCAGTAGCCGACGGCAGAGACGTGGTGCTCGCCCGTCGCGGCCTCGATGGCGTCGAGGGCGGCGATGATGCCCTCGATCAGGTAGCTCTCGAAGGTCTTGCCGGCCAGGCGCTCGTCAGGGTTGACCCAGGAAATCACGAAGACCGTGTAGCCCTGGGACACGGCGTAACGGATGAACGACTTCTTCGCCGTCAGGTCGAGGATGTAGTACTTGTTGATCCAGGCCGGGATCATCAGGATCGGCATGCGGTGCACGTCCGGCGTCGTCGGCGTGAACTGCAGCAGCTGGATCAGGTCGTTCTGGAAGACCACCTTGCCGGGCGTCGTCGCGATGTTCTCGCCCAGCTCGAAGGCCTCGGGGTCGGACATCGTGATGCGGAGCTGGCCGCCGCCCCGCTCGAGGTCGCGCTTGAAGTTCTCCATGCCCCGCACCAGGTTCTGGCCCTGGCTGTCGGCGGTCGCCCGCAGCACCTCGGGATTGGTCCACGGGAAGTTCGTCGGCGCGAAGGCGTCGGCGAACTGGCGCGTGTAGAAGTCGACCTTCTTCGCCGTCTGCGGATCGAGGCCGGAGACGCCGGCCATGGTGTCGACGAGCCAGCGCGCGGTGATCAGGTACGACTGCTTGACCAGCGCGAAGAAGGGGTTGACCTCCCAGTCGGGGTGCCGGAACCGGCGGTCGCCGGGCTCGGGCCTCGCGACGGGCTCCATGGGCTGGCCCGCCATCGCGGCGGCCGCCTGCTGCCACAGCGCCATGTGGGACTGCCAGAGCTCGACGTTCGCCTGCATGAGCCGGGCGGGGTCGAGCATGAGCTTCGTCGCGGCCTCCTGCATGGCAGGCGCGACGTTGAGGGGATCGAGGCTGCGCGCGGCACCCTCGGCCGGCTGCTTCAGCAGCTCGGCGAACATCGCCTGGGTATCGGCCTGGGTCTTCGTGAGCAGCGCGAGCCACTGGCTCGCCAGGGCAGCCGGATCGGCGGCCGGCGGGATTTCGGTGGCCATCGTCGGGATCGTGTTCCTTACTTGTCGTCCCCGCCACCGCCCGGCTTGCCGGGACCGCGGGGCGTTAGCATGTCGAGGAAGGACTTCTGCATCTGGTTCCAGGCCTCGAGGTTGGCGGCGGCCAGGTTCTGCATGCCGCCCAGCGGCGTCATGCCCAGCGTCTTCTGGATCTGGTCCTGCAGGCCCTTCTGCTGGGTCAGGAACAGCGACACGCTGCGCTCGAGGTAGCCGGCCATCAGCTCCTGCATCGGGTTGCCGTAGAAGCGGATGATCTGCTTGAGCATGTCCGCCGAGAGGATCGGGCGCCCGCCCTGCTCCTGCTCGGCGATGACCTGCAGCAGGATGCTGCGGGTAATGTCCTGGCCGGTGGTGTCGTCGACGACGACCACGTCCTCGCCGCCGGCGACGAGCTGGCGGATGCCGTCCAGGGTGACGTGGCGGCTCGCCTCGGTGTCATAGAGGCGGCGGTTTGCGTATTTCTTGATGGTGCGCGCCATGGGCCTGACTCCACGAGTTACGCCCTAGTCTAACCCCGGGGGTCCGGGGGTACGGCCGACGGATGCCGCGGAAACGAAACGGGGGCGGTGGCCTCGGGCCACCGCCCCCGCAGGGTCGTCACGGCAGGGCAGCGGCTCAGGCGGCCTTGCGGGTCGCCTTGTCGGTGGCAGCGGTGACCGTCGCCTGGGTCTTGGTGGTCACGGCGCTGGCGATCTCCATGTACTCCTGCGAGCGGCGGGTCAGCTGCTCGCTGAAGGCACGGACCGCGTCGGCCTGCTTGGCGAAGAACTCGGTCGGGTCCGTCGCGCGGGCCGGGAGCTGCACCTGGCTGATGGCGAAGTTGATGAAGTCGCCGAGCACCGCGTAGTTCTGGCGGGACACGCGCTCGAAGGCCTCGGCGGCCACGGTCGTGTAGGCGCGCATCGGCTCGAGGGCTTCCTTCTGCATGTCCATCATCTTCTGGAGCTGGTCGGTCATGTTGGGGGTCGTGGCTGACATGGTTGGTCTCCTTGGGGGGCTGGGAACAAGGCCCGGGCCGGGCCACGGGACGGGAGGCATCATAGCCGCAGAAGTTGTGCGCTGCAAGAGAATGGCATCGGTGCGACTGACGACTCCTAAACCATTGCTGTGAATGAACTTGACACTTCTGGACACGTATATTTGACAGTCTGTGATTGTGCGCCGCGTCAGGGTTTCGCGGTGTCATCGGGGCGTCATCGCATGGTCATCACGGCGCAAACCGGCGGCGGGATAGTGCACCCGGTGACGACAGCCCCACGGAGACGTTCATGGACGAGGAATTGCTCCCCTATCTGCTGGCCGCGTTCCCCCCGGGCATCGACTGCCAGCCCCTGGCCGGGCGCGCCCGGGATCAGGTCATCATCCGCGGCTACCGCTTCGACCCCGAGGCCCTCGACGCCCGGTCCCTGGCCTTGCTGCAGGGCGGCGCGCAGACCCCCGGCTGGGCCGCAGCAGCCTGAGCCGCCGCCTCAGCCGGGCAGCGCGACCAGCAGCAGCAGCGGCAGGGTCGCGAAGGACAGCAGCGTCGAGAGCAGGATGGCCCCGGCCACGTCGCCGGGGTGGCGGTCGTAGCGGGCCGCCAGCAGGTAGTTGAATACCGCCACCGGCATGGCGCTCTCGATGATGACGACGCCCCGGGCCGTTCCCTCGAGCCCCAGCACCAGCGTCAGCACATAGCCGGCGGCGAACCCGAGCCCCAGCCGGGCCGTGGCGATGCCGGCGGCCACGGGCAGTCGCTGCACGCCGAAGCTCCCCAGCGCGTGGCCTAGCGCCACCAGCATCAGCGGGATCGCCATGCCGGCCAGCAGGCTGATGGAATTGCCCACCCACAGGGGCAGCTTCGTGCCGGTGGCGAGCAGCGCAAGCCCGGTGATGGCCGCGTAGTTCACCGGCGTCGTCAGCAGCGTGCGCCACACGGGCTGGCGACCCTGGAACAGCGGCCCGATCAGGAACTGCGTGACCGAGCCCACCAGGTAGAAGCCGATGGCGAGCCCCAGGCCCTCGCTGCCGAAGGCAAAGAGGCAGAGCGGCAGGCCGAGGTTGCCCGAGTTGCCGAAGGCGACGGGCGGCAGGTAGCTGCGGAGCGGCTGGCCCAGCACGCGCAGCGCCACCGCGCCCACGACACCGCAGGTGGCGAGCACCACGATGGCGTAGCCCACCATCGACAGGAACGTCGCCGGCGGCGTCGTGAGGCCCGTGATGCCGTCGAGGATCAGGCACGGCACGCCGACGAACATCACCAGCTGGGTGAGGAAGTCGCGGTCGAAAGGCAGGCGCAGCCGCTGCCAGCCGAAGCCGACGAGCACGCCCACCAGCACGGGGGCGATGATGGGGACCAGTTGGCTGTACACAGCGGAGGCGCCGGGGTGGACCGGGAGGGCGGCGCCGGTATGCTAGCCGAATGACCCACCTGTCGCCCGGACCCGCCGCCGGCTGGAGCCCCCTGGCCCGCAGCTTCCACTGGCTCGTCGCAATGCTGCTGCTCGCGCAGATTCCCCTCGCCTGGTACATGGTCGACCAGCCCCTCGGTCCCGCGAAGCTCGGCAACTACGCCCTGCACAAGTCGCTGGGCATGCTGGTCTTCGCCCTCACGGCAGTGCGCCTCGCCTGGCGGCTGACGCATCCGGCCCCCCCGCTGCCGCCGGGGACGCCGGGCTGGCAGCGCGGCGCGGCCCGCCTGACCCAGGGGCTGCTGTACTTCCTGATGTTCGCGATGCCGCTGACGGGCTGGCTCAATTCGTCGGCCGCCAATTTCCCCGTCAGCGTGTTCGGGCTCTTCGCGCTGCCGAACCTCATCGAGGCGGACCCGGTCCGGCAGCAGGGCTTCGAGGACTCGCACCGCGTGCAGTCGTACCTGCTCTTTGCCGTGCTGACGGCCCATCTCGCCGGTGCGCTGTACCACCAGTACGTGAAGCGTGACGGGGTGCTGGCCGGCATGCTGGGCTTCGGCGGGGTCCACCGCTGATGCGCGCCCCGTGGCTCGTCGCGGCCGCACTGCTGGCGGCCGCTGCCCCGGCGGCGGCCGCCGACTATCGCGTTGACCGCACCGGCAGCAGCGTCACGTTCAAGGCCGTGCAGCAGGGCGCGCGCTTTCCCGGCAGCTTCGAGCGCTTCGGCGGCGTCGTCAGCTTCGACCCTGCGACCGCCACCGGCCGCATCGACGCGACGGTGGAGCTGGCCTCGGTGGACAGCGGCAATCCCGAGCGCGACGGCGTGCTCCGCACCCCCGACTGGTTCGACGTGGCGCGCTTCCCGGCCGCCCGCTTCGTCGCGACCGCGTTCCGCCGCACGGAGTCCGGCTTCGCCGCCGACGGCGAGCTGACGCTGCGCGACGTGCGGCGGCCGGCCACGCTCGCGTTCCGGTTCACGCTACCCGACGCGGCGGGCCGCGCGCGGCTGCAGGGGACGCTGGCCGTGAAGCGGCTCGACTTCGGCATCGGCCGCGGCGAGTGGACCGACACCACCTACGTGGGCAACGACGTCGACGTCGCCATCGACGTGTGGCTGGGCCCCGTGGCCGCGGGCCCCTCGAAACCTTAAAGACCCAAGGACAGGACGACACCATGACCAGCGCCGCCCCGGGCGTCACGACGCGCACCCTCACGCTGCAGGCCGCCGACGGGCACGAGTTCGGCGCCTATGTCGCGACGCCGCCGGGCGCGCCCCGGGCAGGCTTGCTGGTGCTGCAGGAAATCTTCGGCGTCAACGCGCACATCCGCCGGGTCGCCGAGGGCTATGCGGCCCGCGACTACCTCGCCATCGCCCCGGCGCTCTTCGACCGCGTGCGCCCGGGCATCGAGCTCGGCTACGACGCCGTCGAGCAGGGTCGCGACCTCATGCTGAAGCTCGCCATCGACGACGTCGCCGCCGACCTGCGCGCCGCCGTGGCGGCCGTCGGCACGGCGGGCCGCGTGGGTGCGGTGGGCTACTGCTGGGGCGGCGCCATCGCCGACCTCGCGGCCTGCCGCACGTCGGTGGCTGCCGCGGTGTCGTACTACGGCCGGGCCAACGTCGCGTGGCTCCACGAGCAGCCGCGCTGCCCGGTGCTGTACCACTTCGGGGCCCTCGACCCGCTGATCCCGCCAGAGGTGGTCAGCCAGATCACCGCCGCGCGGCCGGGGCATGCCGTGCACGTGTACGAGCAGGCGGGCCACGGCTTCAACTGCGACGAGCGGCCCGAGTACCATGCGCCGAGTGCTGCACTCGCGCTGCAGCGGACGCTGGCCTTCTTCGACCAGCACCTCGGCTGACCGCCGCACGGCACGGCAGGACCCCAGCACCGCCCGCCTCTTGCCTTTCTGGCGGCGCGAGGCCTGAATACCACGCCCGGCTGCCGTGGCTGCCGGGTTTTCCTTTTTGCGGAGTTCCCATATGTCGCAGCGCAAGAATCCTCCCCCGTCCACGACGGGCCCCGACCTCGACCGCCGGCAGCTGCTCGGCGCCGCCGCCGGCATCGCCGCAGGGCTCGGCCTCGCAGCCACGGCCGCCGCACCGGGCACCGCCGAGGCCGCCAGCCGCCGCGGGGGCAAGCTGCAGTGGCCCTATGCGAGCTTCCGTGACTACATCGAGACGCTGGAAGCGCGGGGCCTCGTGCTGCGGGTTCCCCGCATCGACCAGGACAAGTACGAGATGACGGCGCTGACCTACCGGCTGCTCGACGAGTTCGGCTGGTACGGCGCGCCGGCGATCCTCGCCGAGGAGGTCAAGCAGGACGGGCGCTGGATCAAGGGCCCGGTCATCACGAACCACCAGGGCCACTGGTTCACCGAGGCGCTGATCTGGGGCCGTGAGCCCGCCAGCGGCCCCGGCCCCCTGTCGGACCTGGGGCCGCAGACCTATCGCGAGACGCTCGCGTTCCTCACCAACCTCATCGAGACCAACAAGGGTCGCAACCCGTCGATCCCGAACAACCCGGTGGACGCCGCCAGGGCCCCCGTCAAGGAGGTCATCGTCCGCGGCGACGCCGTCAACCTGCTCGACTTCGCCTTCATCAAGTCGAACCCGGGCGACTCGAACCGCTACGTCAACACGGGCTCGGTGTTCACCGAGGACAAGGAGCTCGGCAAGAACTTCGGCACGTACCGCTGCGAGATCAAGGGCCCGCGGCTCATGGGCGTCAATCCCGAGCCGGGCCAGACCGGCTGGAAGATGCTCATGGAGAAGAAGAAGCGCGGCGAGAAACGCTGCCCGATCTCCATCGTCGTCGGCAATGACCCCATCGCCTGGTTCATCAGCTCGTCGGTCATCTCGAAGGGCGGCGCCGACGAGCTCGCCATTGCCGGCGGCTTCCGCGGCCAGGCCATCGACGTGGTCAAGAGCGAGACCAACGACATCATGATCCCGGCCAACGCCGAGATGGTGATCGAGGGTGAGGTGCTGCTCGACCAGATGCAGCCGGAAGGCCCCTTCGGCGAGATGTACGGCTACCTGGGCCTCAAGAAGGACGAGAACTTCGTGATGGAGGTGACCTGCGTCACCCACCGCCGGCAGCCGTGGATCCTGAACCAGTTCACCGGCGTCACGCGCGGCTTCTGCACGGCACCCCTCGAGGCGTTCTCGTTCTACCGCGTCAGCAAGGCCATCCCCAACGCCGTCGCCTTCCACTCGCCCGTCGAGTGGACCGGCATCGGCGTGCTGTCCATCAAGAAGACCGCTGCCGGCCAGGGCCTGAAGGCCGGCAAGCAGATCGCGAACCTCGTACCCATCACGAAGGTCGCCATCGTCGTCGACGACGACGTCGACGTGCTGAACCGGAACGAGGTCATGCAGGCCGTCGGTGCGCGCTGGCAGCCGTTCCCGGCCGCGGAGATCATCCAGGAGGCCCGGGGCATGGCGCTGGATCCCAGCTCCCCCAAGCGGCCCATGAGCAGCAAGATCGTCATCGACGCCACCCGTCAGCTGCCCGACGAGGGCGGCCCGCCGATGTACCCGGAGCGCAACCGCGACCTGCTGGCGAAGCTGGCCCCGGAGTCCTTCGACCTGGTGAAGGCCAACTGGGAAAAGTACCTCGACGGCTGGAAGCCCTACCCCGGCCCCGCGGCGGGCGTCAGCCGGCCCCGGCGGGGCGGTCCCTGGTAACCCCGGGAATCGCCATCGCCTGAGCCAGCCGCGGGGATCGCGGATCCCGGCCTGCCTTGGGCAAACAGGCCGTGCCGGGCGCCCGTCGTGGCGCCCGGCATTCTCCGCTCCACGGTGGCGGACCGCGGTGGTCCGCACGTGGGCGGCAGGCCGACGACCCCTCCGGCTTCGCCCGCGCGGCAGCCGCGGCCGGCACGGCCAGGTCAGCCGCCATCCTGTCCCCGGCTGCCCGGCCTCCGCGGGAACCGGACGGGGCGCTGGTCGCCGCTGCGTGGTCATCGGGTCTGCGGCCTGCCTCCTGCCGCATCCGGGCCCGGAAGCGGTGCGATTAAAGCGGTTGTGACAAAATCCGCGTCGCGCGCGCCGCCGCCGCGCCACCCGAGGAGCGAGGCCCCGATGAAGACGCTGATCCTGCTGATGATTTTCGCCGTCGCCGGTCTCGTGGGCGTGCCCGCGGCCTTCGCGCAGTCGGGCGGCGGCCCCCCGGCCAAGGCCTGGGCGGTCACCGTCGGCGCGGCCCCGCTGATCGGGCCCGCCTTCCCAGGGTCCGACGACTACGCCCTGTCGGTGTTTCCCGACCTGCGGCTGAACTACAAGGACAAGTTCTTCCTGTCGATCCCGGACGGCGTCGGCTACAACGTCGTCAACACGAAGAACTGGCGGGCCGGCCCGCTGGTGAAGCTGCGCTTCGGCCGCGACGAGTCCAGCGGCGGCAACCCCTTCATCGTCGCGGGCGACTCCGACGACCTGCAGGGACTTGGCGACGTCGGCCCCGCCGGCGAGGCCGGCGGCTTCCTCGAGTATCGCGGACGGCGCTACGGCACGCGGATGGAACTGCGGCAGGGCTTCGGCGCCCACGACGGCTGGGTGGCCGACATCGGCGCGTCGGTGCGCGGCTTCCGCAAGGTGCCGTGGCTGGGCCCGAGCTTCTGGAGCTACGGCCCGCGGGCGACCTTCGGCAGTGGCGACTTCGTCGATCCCTACTTCGGCATCGACGCCGGGCAGTCGGCCGCCAGTGGCCTGCCCGAGTACAGCGCCGGGTCAGGCATCGTCTCGGCGGGCTTCGGTGGCGCGCTGGTGCACCCGGTGAACCAGCGGCTCGCCGTGACCTTTTTTGCCAACTACGACCGCTTCCTCGGCGACACGGCCGACTCGCCCCTCATCACGGAGCGCGGCACCGAGAACGTCTTCGTGCTCGGCATGGCGGTCGGCTACGTCTTTCCGTTCGGCGGGAACTGAGCCCTGCGCCTCAGGCGGCGGCCGGGAAGGGCTGCCAGCCGCCGGCCGCGTAGTCGTACACCTGGCAGGTGTCGAGGCACTCGCGGTAGTAGCGCCAGCTGAACCGCACCGGCTCGATCTCGGGAACCAGCTCGAGCAGCCGCTGCTGGGCGCCCTTGAGGTGGTAGCACGGGATCGTGCCGTCCAGATGGTGGGCCGGGTGGGCCATGATCTGGTGCAGCAGGGTTTCGAAGAACCCCGGCAGGCGCAGGTGGCGCGTCGCCGTCGCCTGGGCGGCCTCGCGCAGCCATTCGCGCCGGTCTTCGAACCAGCGGATATCCGGCGCCGTGTGGTGCAGGTAGATCACGAGGCCCATCGTCCAGATCCACAGGGCGAAGGGCAGCACGAAGCCGAGGCCGAGCAGCAGCCACGGTGACGTGCCCGTGGCGAGCGCCGCTGCCACGAGCCCACCGATCCAGGCGACGCCCATGACGGTGACGGCCGTGCAGTCGCCCACGAACTCCGCCCGCCGGGTGCGCAGCCGCGCAAGCCCCGGGAAGTAGAGCCGCTTCCACCAGATTTCCCAGAAGTAGTACGGGCCGGGACCGAAGGCGCTGCCGCGGTAGAGCCGCTCGAGGGCCCGGCGCCACGGCGTCTGCTGGCGGTACTCGTCGGCGGACATGGGCTCCCAGACGAAGTCGCGACCGCGGACGTTGTTGAAGCCGTGGTGCACGACGTTGTGCCCCACGTGCCACATGGAAAAGGGCGTCAGCGACGGCAGGAAGGCCACCCGCCCGATCCACGCGTTGAGCCGGTCGCTGTCCGTCAGCGCACCGTGGCAGGCATCGTGGCCGATCAGGAACAGCCGCACGATGCCGACCCAGGACAGCAGCGCGCCCAGCACCCGCAGCGCCAGGCCCGGGCCCGCCACCACGAGTACCTGGCCCACGGCGAACAGCAGCAGGTCGGCGGCCGTCAGCGCCAGCGCGAGGGGGGTGCTGCGGCGGCGCCAGGGCGCGAGGGCATCGCGCAGGTCGGCCAGGCGCTTGGCGGGCGAAACGGCCGCCGGCTCGACCGGGGCCGCCGTGAGGCGGTCTGCCACGTATGCTGCTGTTGCTGCCATCAACCAGGGCTCCTGTCCCACGCCCCGCCGCGGGGGCATTGATCCAATCTGACAGCTTGGGCGCCCCCCCGCCAGACACAATCGCGGAAAGTGCTTAGGCGGGGCCCGCCCCGGCTGCGGGGCCCATTGTACCGGTCACCGGCCCCCCGGAACCCCCGCCGCCCAGGGTCGGCGCCCGCACGGCGATGCCCCGCGCGGCAAAGGCCGCGCGCAGGGCAATGGCGAAGCCGGCGGCCCCCGGCTGGTCGCCGTGCAGACAGACGGTCCCGGGCGTCACGGGCACGTCGGTGCCGTCCAGCGAGCGCACCAGCCGCTCCTCCACCATCCGCACGGCCTGGGCCACGGCCGCCGCGGCATCGGTGATGAGGGCCGCCGGGTGCACGCGGGGCGTCAGCGTGCCGTCGGCCTGGTACGTGCGGTCGGCAAAGACCTCGGCGACCGCGGGCACGCCCATCGCCACCGCGGCCTCAGTCATCGCTGTGCCGGCCTGGGCATAGAGCACGACGCCGAGCTCCCGGGCGGCGCGGGCGAGGGCCTCCGCCAGCGCCGGATCCCGCGCCGCCATGTTGTAGAGGGCGCCGTGGGCCTTCACGTGGTGCAGGCGGACGCCGGCGGCCCGCGCAAAGGCCGCGACGGCGCCGGCCTGGTACATCACGAGGTCGTAGGCCGCGACGGGCGTGACCGGCAGCGGGCGCCGCCCGAAGCCGTCGCGGTCCGGCAGCGACGGGTGGGCACCGATGGCAACGCCGTGGCTCTCCGCCAGCGCGACGGTCGCCCGGATCGTGCCCGGGTCGCCGGCGTGGAAGCCGGCGGCGACGTTGGCCGAGGTCACGAGCGGCATCAGCGCTGCGTCGTCACCCACGCCCTCGCCGAGGTCGCAGTTCAGGTCGATGCTGTGCATGGCGGACGTTCGTGACCGAATTCCCAGGCGAGGCGCCGGACCAGCCGGCCGACCTGACCCTCACGTTCCTCCAGTGCCGCATCGGCCGAGGCCAGGTCCACCGTGACGACGCGCAAGCCCGCGCCCGGCGGCAGCTGCGCGAGCAGCGCCGTGTCGGCCGCGATGACCTCGGCGATCTTCGGGTAGCCGCCGGTGGCCTGGTGGTCCGCCAGCAGCGCGATGGGCTGGCCACCGGGCGGCACCTGCACCGTACCGCGCCACGTGGCCTCGGTCACGACCTCGGTGGCCGGCCGCACCGGCAGCGCCGGGCCCGCCAGGCGCAGGCCCATGCGGTTCGACTCGGGCGTCACGCGCCACGTGGCGCCGAGGAACGCCGCGCGCACGGCGTCGCCGAGGAGCGGCACGTGCAGGCCGGGCAGCGCGCGGATCACCGGCAGGCCGTCGCCCGGCAGCGTGAAGGACGGCACGAACCAGCGCACGCTGCGGCTGGCGGGGCCGATGTCCACCGCCGCACGGGACGCCGTGAGCCGGGCGAAGCGCGCGCGGGAGCAATCGGCGACGTCGGCGGCGAGGGGCACCACCGACCCCGCGGCCAGCGGCGCCCCGGCCACACCCCCGAAGCCGCCGGGCAGGCAGGTGCCGCGGCCCTGCAGGACCACCGGCACGTCGATGCCGCCGGCCACGGCCAGGTAGCCATAGCAGCCACCCGTGGCGTTGCCGACCTGCAGGCGTGCGCCGGCGGCCACGAGCACGGGCCTGGCCCAGGGCATTGGAACGCCATCGAGTCGGGCTGAAAACGGCGCGCCGTGGAGCGCCACGAGGGCATCGCTCCCGAAGCGCAGCTCGGGGCCCACCAGCGCCATCTCCAGGGTCGCGGCATCGCCCGGGTTGCCCACCAGCGCATTGGCCAGCCGGTGCGAGGCCTGATCCATGGCGCCACCGGGACCGACCCCGATGTGCTGCAGCCCCGGCCGGCCCAGGTCCTGGACCGTGGTCAGCAGGCCGGGCCGCAGGACGTGCAACGCCATCAAGGGTCGCACGCCAGTTGCCGGAAACGGTCCGCGCCGATGGCGACGAAGCGCACCCGGTCCCCCGCCTGCAGCACCGCCGGCGGTGCGCGCCCCGCATCGAAGAGCCGCAGCGGCGTACGGCCGATGAGGTGCCAGCCGCCGGGCGTGGCCCGCGGATAGATCACGCACTGGCCGTTGGCGATGCCGACGGAGCCTGCCTCGACGCGGGTGCGGGGCGACGCGCGCCGGGGCAGGGCGAGCCGCGGGTCGAGACCCCCGAGGTACGGCGTGCCGGGGGAAAAGCCGAGCATCAGTACCCGGTGCGGCGAGGCCAGGTGCGCGGCGATGACGGCATCAGGGGAAAGCCCCGTGGCCCGGGCCACCTCGTCGAGGTCCGGCGCCAAGTCCGGTGCATGGCAGACGGGTATCTCCACCTCGCGCGGTGATGGCAGCGCCGCGCCGGCATCGAGGCGGTCGAAGGCCTCGGCCAGCAGCGCGCGGCAGGCCTCCCGGCGCGTGGCGGCCTCGTTGACCGTCGTCGCGACGAAGCGCACCGCCACCGACGCGATGCCCGGCACGATGTCGATCAGCCAGGCCGGCGCCTGCCGGCGCAGCGCCTCGGCCACGGCGAGGCAGCGCCGGTTCGCGCGGGCCTGGTCGACGGTGTCGAGCCCGGCGATAACGCCACTGTCGCCGAAGGGCTGGATGCAGAGGTCGTCGCTGGCTGCTGGCATGTCTGCTCACCCGTGGGTGACGGTATCGCCCGCGCCGCCCCGGCCGCGGCATGGCAAGCCTGGCAGCACACCGGGCGGCGACGGCCGGGCCGGACCGGACCGGACCGGCGGGCCAGGATCCGGCCGTGCCGCTGGCACGCGGCGCGGAGAGTCCGCGCCGCATGGCGTGGTGGACGCCCTAGCGTCCCGCGGCGAAGTACTTGCCGACCTCGGCGCGCCGCGACTCCGCCAGCGCCGCGCAGAGCTCGATGCCCTCCAGGGACTCGGCCAGTGTCCGGTCGGCACCGGGCAGCCGGCCCACCAGCGGCGCGAAGAACGCCCCGACCTCGTCGCGCTCCTTCACCGAGCAGAAGCCCGCGCCGAAGCGGGGCAGCCAGCGCTGGCCGAAGCTCGCCGACGTGCGTGCGATGAAGGCCTCGTGGTTGGCCTTGAACCAGTCGAAGGTCGCGCGGCGCTGGCTGGCCCGGGCCGCCAGCCCGAAACCGATCAGCGTCGGCTCGCGGCCCCGCAGGCGCGGGTCGAGCAGCAGCGAACGCACGCGGTCGCCCACGGCCGGGTCGTCGGTGGCCGCCAGCGCCGTCGCGGCCTGGGTGCGGAAACGCACGTCATTCGACGCGAGCATGCGGTCCACCAGCGTGTCGACGAAGGGCAGGCCCTTCTGGCGCACGCCCGCCGCCAGCGCGATGTCGACCAGGGCCGGCGGCACGGCCGCCGGATCGAGCCCGGCTTCCGCCTGGCCCTGGCGCAGGAAGCGGCTGGCGTCGGCGGCCAGCTGGTTGGCCAGCGCCTCGTCGCCAGCCTCCAGCGCCAGCAGCCGCGTCAGCCGCGTGCGGAACAGCGCCTGCTCGACGGCGGCCGGTGACCGGGCGTCGGCACCGGCCGGCGGCGGGCCGAGCGCGGCGAGGCGCGGCTGGTACAGCGTGCGCATCAGCGCGAGGATCGCCGGGCGCGCCTCCGGCGGGCTGAAGTCGTCCCGCAGCCGTACGAGGCCCGCGGCCGGCGCCACGGCAACCGTCGGCGACGGCGACGCGGCGATGGTGGCCACGGCTGCCAGGTAGTCGGCGGTGGCCAGGCGGTTCGCCTGCCACGACGCCCACAGGCTGTCGGCCGCGGCCAGGGCCTCGGCTTCGTTCAGCCGGCCGAAGTTCGCCATCAGCGCGTCCCAGCCGGCGCTGTCGAGGGCGAAGCGGTAATAGCCGGCGCCGTCGGCATTCGGCATGACGAAGGCCGGGCAGGCGGCGCCGGGCAGCGGCACCGTGGCCTCCGCCGCCGTGACGAGGGCGCAGTGCTTCTTCAGCTCGCCGCCGGCCTCGTAGCGCACGCAGAGCGGCAGCTGCCAGGTCTGGCGCGTGTCGCCCCGCGAGCCCACCGGCAGGTAGCGCGACTGCGTCACCTGCAGCGCGGCGCTGGCGCCACTGCAGGCGAGCCGCGCGGTCACGAGCGGGACGCCGGGCTGGTCGATGAAGCTGCGGAACGCCGGCACCACGTCGGGACGCCCTGAGCCCGAGGCCAGCGAGGCCATGAAGTCATTCACGTCGGCCACGGCGTGGGGGAAGCGCCGCAGGTGGACCCGGATGCCGGCGCGGAAGCCCTCCTCGCCGAGCCAGCTCTCGAACATGCCGAGCACCGCACCGCCCTTCAGGTAGGTGATGCCGTCGAAGGCGCCGCCGATGTCGTCGTTGCGATCCACCGGGTTGCGGATGCGGCGCGCGCTGATGCGGCTGTCCTGGTCCATGGCCGGCGGCGTCTGCAGCGCCGGCACGAGGTCCATGCGCAGGGACGGCTGCCAGGCGTGGGCGGCCTTGTTGCCCATCCAGGTGGCGAAGGCCTCGTTCAGCCAGATGTCGTCCCACCAGCGGGGCGTGACCAGGTCGCCGAACCACTGGTGCGCCAGCTCGTGGGCGTGGATGCCACCGAAGCCGCGCAGCTGCTCGAAGGAGGCGTTCTCGGCCAGCAGGATGTTGGGGTCGCCGTAGACGATGGCGCCGGCGTTCTCCATGCCGCCGCCGAAGTCGGGCGAGGCGATCAGGTCGAGCTTGGGGTAGGGGAACGGCACCGCGAAGTAGCCCTCGAGGAACTCGACCATGGCGGCCGTGTTGGCCAGCGCGTAGGCGAGCCGCGGGCCCTTGCCGCGGGTGGCCACCCCGCGCAGCGGCAGCGGCCGGTTGCGCACGGCGTTGGGCGGCAGCGGCGGCGCCTCGACGACGTCGAAGGGACCGACGGCCAGGGCGATGAGGTAGGTCGGCAGCGGCAGCGTGCGCCCGAGCTCGACGCGCTTCAGGCCGCCGCCCGCGGCCTTCGTCCGCTGGACCGGCGTGTTGCCGATGACGACGTTGCCATCGCGCGTCGTCACGCTGATGTCGAAGGGCGTCTTGAAGCCCGGCTCGTCGAAGCCCGGGAACATGCGCCGCGCGTCCGTGGGCTGGAACTGCGTGAACAGGTAGGCGTCATCGGCGATGACGGACTTGTACAGCCCCTCGCCCGCCCGGCCGTAACTGCCGGTGTAGCGCAGGCGCAGCGTCGCCGGGCCCGCCGGCACCGGCGCGGCGAAGGTCAGGCTGGCGACGCCGGAGGGATCGAGCTGCGTCCAGGTGCCCGCAAGCTCCCGGCCGCGGGCGGGCTCGAGCACCGCGCTCTCGACGGTAAGGCCGTTGCCGTGCAGGTGGATGACGCGGGCCGGCTTTGCCAGCGTCACGTCGATCTCGGCGACGCCGGAGAAGCCGGCCTCGTCGGGCAGCAGGTACAGGTCCAGGCGGTAGGCCGAGGGCGTCACCGCGTCGGTCAGCTTGCCGGCCGGAAATGCCGGCGGCGCCGCGGCCATGGCGGCCGATGCCGCCAGCACGCCGGCGGCCAGCCAGGTCAGGGACAGGAAGCGGTTACCCATGGCGATCGACCTCGGCGCGCGGTAGGCGCGCAACGGGCGCCACGGTACCAGCCCCCGCAGCGCCTGCCGATGCCGCGGCGTGTCGCAGGGGCCCGGCGGATGCCGTGGACCACACGACGGGGCGGCGGACTGGCACGCTGAACAGGCGCGCAGCCAGTGCGCCCTGTCATCTACCTGCTAGAGTCGACGCGGGATCCCGTCGCCCGGAACGCCGGCCATGAAGCTCCTCCGCACCCTGCTCCTCGCCACCTGGACGGCGGTTGCCGCGCTGGCGTCGCCGGCCCGCGCCGACGACGGCGTGCTGGTGTTCGGTGCCAGCGGCCAGCTGGGGTCCGAAGTGGTCCGGGCCCTGGTGGCCGCCGGCTACCCGGTCACGGCCTTCGTGCGGCCCGGCTCGGACCGCTCCCGCCTGGCAGGCCTCGGGATCGATTTCGCCACCGGCGACATGCTGGTGGCCGACGACGTCCGTGCCGCCTTCGCCGGCCGCCACTACACGGCCGTGGTGGACGCGTCGGCCCGCGGGCGCGCCGGCAACGAGTTCTATCCCGTGGCCATGGGCCACATCGTCGCCGCCGCGAAGGCCAGCGGCACGCCGCGGATCATCCTGCACGGGTCCGTGGGCGCCGGCGACAACATCCGCCTGTTCCCCCAGGCCCCCTTCGGGCCCATGACGGCGACGCTCGCCGCCAAGGGCGAAGCCGAGCGCCTCCTGCGGGAGAGCGGGCTGCCTTACGCCATCATCCGCAACGGCATCCTCGCGCCGGCCGGGACCCCGGCCACGGGCCAGGCGAAGCTGAGCCCCGACGAGCGGCTGATGCGCACCGTGACGCGGGCGGACCTCGGCCGGCTCACGGTGGAGTGCCTGCGCGACGCCGGCTGCCTCGGCAAGACCTGGCACGCCGTCGACGAGTCGCTGCCGTTCCCCGAACGCTATCGCTGACGGCCACGGGCATTCGGAGGCCAGTCCACGCGACGCTGTCCGGGCACGTCGCCCGGCCCTGTGGCGAGGCGCCGCCGGCCGGGACCGGCAGCGCGCCGGCAACCGCCACGGCGTGGCCCCGCCCCCGCACAGGGCCGGAAAAACGCCGGCGAAGCGCATACTTGCGCGCCCCGACGGCCCGCGAAGGACAGCCCAGTGACGGAACCCTCCCACACCACATGGCGTGACGCCCGCCGGTACCTGCTGATCGGCCTGGTCACCGCCGCACCGCTGTGGGTGACCTGGCTGGTGTTCGACTTCCTGCTGACCCAGCTGTCGCGGCTCGGCACGCCGCTGGTCAACGCCGTGGCCGTGGCGCTGCAGCCGGTCTTTCCCGGCCTCGCCGCGGGGCTGCAGGACTCGGGCTTCCAGTCGTTGCTGGCGGCACTGGTGACCGTCGCGCTCATCTACCTGCTGGGGCTCACGGCGAGCCTCGTCATCGGCCGGCGCATCCTCGCGGTGTTCGAGGCCGTGGTCCAGCGCATCCCGCTGGTGGCTGCCATCTACGGCGGCACCAAGCGCTTCCTCAGCGTCGTCAAGGAGCAGCCGGCCGGCGTGCAGCGGGTCGTGCTGATCCCGTTCCCGACGCCCGAGATGCGCGCCGTGGGCTTCGTCACGCGGGTCATGGAGGAGACCGGCACCGGGCGGCGCATCGCCGCCGTCTACGTCCCGACGTCGCCCAACCCGACTTCCGGCTACATCGAACTGGTGCCGCTGGACGCGTGCGTCGAGACGGGCTGGACCATGGACGAGGCCATGAGCTTCGTCATCACCGGCGGCGCCACGGCGCCGGCGACGCTGCGGTTCGATGCACCGCCGGCCCCGCCCGGGGACGCCGCCAGCTGAGGCCGGCGCGCGGGGTCAGCCGGCCTCGTCGGCCACCACGTTGCGCAGCGTGCCGATGCCGGGGCCATCGGCCCCGGTGATGCTGACCTCGACCACGTCGCCGGGCACGAGCCAGCGCGGGGGCTTGCGGGCAAAGCCGACGCCGCTCGGCGTGCCGGTGGCGATGATGTCGCCCGGCGACAGCGGCGTGAAGGTCGACACGTACTCGACGATGCGGCGCACGTCGAAGCAGAGGTCCGACGTCGGCGCCGACTGCATGACCTGGCCGTTGATGCGCGTCTCGATGTGCAGCCGCGACGGGTCGGGAATCTCGTCCGTCGTGACGAGCCAGGGACCGCAGCTGCCGGTGGCCGGGAAGTTCTTGCCCGGGATGAACTGGCTCGTGTGGTTCTGCCAGTCACGCACGGAGCCGTCGAGCAGGCAGGTGTAGCCGGCGACGCTGGCGAGGGCGTCCGCGGCGGCCACGCGCCGGGCCGGCCGCCCGATGACGATGGCGAGCTCGCCCTCATAGTCGTAGTGCGTCGATTCCCGGGGCCGGCGCAGCACCTCGCCGTGGCCCACCAGCGAATCGGGATAGCGGACGAAAAGCGTCGGGTGCGCCGGCGGCTCGCGGCCCATCTCGCGGATGTGGGCGAGGTAATTGACGCCGACGCAGATGATCTTGCGCGGCGACGGGATGACCGGCAGGAAGCGCACGCGGTCCGGCGCGACGCCCGGCTGCTGGCGCATCGTGGTGGCGAGCTCCGCCGTGGCACCGGCGGCCAGCACCGCGGCCAGGTCGGGGAAAAACCGGGCCGCAAGGGCCGGCGGTGCCGGGTACAGGGTGTCATCCATCACCAGGCCATAGGCCGGGCGACCATCGAGCAGGAAACTGGCGAGGCGCATGGGGGCGTATTATAGGAACCCTGCCGGTGCGGCCACAGTTGCCGTGGCCTCCTGATCCACCGGCCGGCGCCCCCAACCACGAGCCCTGCATGCTGTCCCTGGCCGACCCTGCCCTGCTGCGCGACCGCCTGTACCTGGACGGGCAGTGGGTCGCGGCCGACACCGGCGCCACGGCGCCCGTGCAGAACCCGGCCACCGGACAGGCCATCGCCACGGTCCCGCTGGCCGGCGCCCCGGAGACGCGGCGGGCCATCGCGGCCGCGGCGGCGGCACTGCCGGCCTGGGCCGCGCGCCCGGCCCGGGAGCGCGCCGACTGCCTGCGGCGGCTCCACGACCTGATGCTGGCCCACCAGGACGACCTGGCCCGGCTCATGACCGCCGAGCAGGGCAAGCCGCTCGCCGAGTCCCGGGGCGAGATCGCCTACTCGGCCGGCTTCTTCCAGTGGTTCGGCGAGGAGGCGAAGCGCGCCTACGGCGACGTCATTCCCGGCCACCAGCGCGACCGGCGCATCGTGGTGCTGAAGCAGCCCGTCGGCGTCGTTGCGGCCATCACGCCGTGGAACTTCCCCTCGGCCATGATCGCCCGCAAGGTCGCGCCGGCGCTGGCCGCCGGCTGCACCATCGTCGTCAAGCCGGCGCTGCAGACGCCGCTGTCGGCCCTGGCGCTGGCGGCGCTCGCCGAACGCGCCGGCGTGCCGGCCGGCGCGCTGAACGTCGTCACCGGCGACGCCCGCGCCATCGGCGGCGAGCTCACCGGCAACCCCGCGGTCCGCAAGCTCTCGTTCACCGGGTCGACGGCCACCGGCAAGCTGCTGCTGGCCCAGTGCGCCGCCACCGTCAAGAAGGTCTCGATGGAGCTCGGCGGCAACGCGCCCTTCATCGTCTTCGACGACGCGGACCTCGACGCGGCCGTTGCCGGTGCGATCCAGAGCAAGTTCCGCAACTCGGGCCAGACCTGCGTCTGCGCGAACCGGCTCTACGTGCAGGCCGGCATCCACGACCGTTTCGTGGCTGCGCTCGCCGCGGCGGTCGCGAAGCTGCGGGTCGGCGACGGGCTCGCCGGCGACACCGACCAGGGCCCGCTGATCGACGCCGCAGCCCTTGCCAAGGTCGAGGAGCACGTGGCCGACGCCGTGGCCCGGGGCGCCCGGGTCTTGACGGGTGGCTCGCGCCACGCCCTCGGCGGCACCTTCTTCGCGCCCACGGTGCTCGCCGGCGCCACGGCCGCCATGCGCGTCGCGACCGAGGAGACCTTCGGCCCCGTGGCCCCCGTCTTCCGCTTCACCGACGAGGCGGAGGCGGTGCGGCTCGCGAACGGGACCGAGTTCGGCCTCGCCGCCTACGTCTACACCCGGGACCTGGGCCGCGCGTGGCGGGTGCCCGAGGCCCTGGAGTGCGGCATGGTCGGCCTGAACACCGGGCTGATCTCCACCGAGGTGGCGCCCTTCGGGGGCGTCAAGGAATCGGGTATGGGCCGCGAAGGCTCGAAATACGGCCTCGACGAGTACCTCGAGGCCAAGTACGTCTGCATCGCCGGAGTTGATCCATGAACCCCAAGGCCAAGGGCGCCCGCCTGACCGACGGACCGGTCGGCAAGTCCATCCTCTCGCTGATGCTGCCGATGATGATGGGCATGCTTGCCATCGTCATCAACAACCTCGCCGGGGCGTTCTTCATCGCGCGGGTCAGCACCGAGCAGCTGGCCGCCATCAGCTTCACGTTCCCGGTGAGCTTCATCGTTGGCGCCGTGGCCATGGCGCTCGGCACCGGCACCTCGTCGGTGGTCTCGCGGCTGTTCGGCTCCGGCAACCGGGACGAGGTCCGGCGCGTGACCGCCCACGCCATGCTGCTCGGCATCGCCTGCGGCGCCGTCGTGCTCGCCATCGGCCTCGCCACCATCGACCCGGTCTTCCGCCTGCTCGGCGCCGGCGAGGAGACGCTGCCGCTGATCCACCGCTACATGCAGGTGTACTACTGGGGCGGCATCTTCCTGGTCGCGCCGATGATCGCGAACTCCGTGCTGCGCGCGTCGGGCGACGCGAAGCGGCCGGCGCTGATCATGACGATGGCGGCCATCCTCAACATCGTCATCGATCCCATCCTGATCTTCGGCCTGTTCGGCTTCCCGCGCATGGAGATCGAGGGCGCGGCGCTGGGTGGCGTGCTGTCCAACGCGCTGACCATGGTCGCTTCGGCCTTCCTCGTGGTGCGCCGCGAGAAGCTGGTCGACTTCCACGCGCTGCATCTCGATACGCTCTTCGACTCGTGGCGCCGCATCCTGCACGTCGGCATCCCGTCGCTGACCAGCAGCCTCGTGGCGCCCCTGACGACGGCCTTCGTCACCAGCCAGATGGCGCGCTTCGGCAGCGGGGCCATGGCCGGCTTCGGCACGGCGTCGCGCCTCGAGGGACTGAGCGCCATGGCGCTGATGGCGCTGTCGGCCGGCATGACGCCGTTCGTCGGCCAGAACTTCGGCGCCGGCAAGCTCGAACGGGTGCGCGACGGCATGAACTGGGGCTTCCGCTTCTCGCTCGTCTACGGCCTCGCCGTCGCGCTGGTGCTGCTGGTCGCCGGCGGTCCCATCGCGTCGATCTTCGGCCTCGAGGGAGCGGCCCGCGACACGGCCCTGCAACACATGCACCTCGTGCCCTTCACCTACGCGGCGCTCGGCTGCTCCATGGCCGTGAACGGTGCGCTCAACGCGCTCGGCAAGCCGGTGGCAGCCATGCTGGTGTCCCTCAGCCGCACGCTGCTGGTCTACGCGCCCCTGTCCTTCGTCGGTGCGCACTTCTTCGGCACCATCGGCATCTTCGCGGCCGCCGCCACGGCGAACTGCGTGGCCGGCGGCATCGGCGTGCTGCAGTTCCGCCGGGCGCTGCGCGAGACCATGGCCCGGCAGCAGGCCAAGGCGGCGGCCGCTGCGGCCGAGGTCACCGGCGCCGGCCCGGCGCCCCGCACGGCGTGACCGGCGCCACGGACCCGCCAGCCCCGGGGCACTAGGCTGCCCCCATGAGCGGAGCCCGCCGCACCTGGTACCAGCTGCTGCACGTGCAGCCGGACGCGCCCGTCGAGGTGATCCGGTCGAGCTACCGCACGATCATGCAGCGGCTGCGGGTGCACCCGGACCTCGGCGGTGACCCCGAGACGGCGCGACTGCTGAACGAGGCCTGGGCGGTGCTCGGCGACCCCGCACGCCGGGCCGCCTACGATCGTGAACTCGCGAGCCTGCGCGCGCCGGCTCCGGAGCGGCCGCCCGCCGCCGCGGCGCCCGAGCCCACCGCCACGGGGCTCTACCGGTCGCTGGGGACCTGCCTCTTCTGCAAGGCGCCGCTGCCACCGCTGCAGCGGCTGCTGCCCGAGACCACCTGCGACACCTGCGGCGTGCCGCTGTTCCCGGCGAGCCGGCTCCCGGCGAGTCCCGACGGACGGGCGCTGCCACGGCTCACGCGCCAGCACCAGGCACGGCTCTTCACGGCCTGGCCCCAGGACGCGGGACTGGCCGTGGAGACGCGGGACCTCTCGCCCATCGGTGTCGGCCTGCTGGCCCCGGTGCCGGTGGCGCCGAGCCTCGTCGCGCGGCTCGAGAGCGACGTCTGCCGCGCCGTCGTGCGGATCGTCAGCGTCCGCCGCGAGGGCAGCGACGGGCGTTACCTGCTGGGCGCCGAGTTCCTGACGGTGCTGTTCCCGCGGCCGCGGGGCGCCTTCGTCTCGACGCGCGCCTGAGCGGCGCGCCCCGTCTCAGCCCGGGCCGCCCATGGCAGCCAGACCCTCGAGGGTCGCGGCAACGACCCGGTCGTGCTGCTCGGCCCGCGGCATCGTCGCCACCCACTGCTCCTTGTAGGAACCGCCGACGAAGGCGCCGAAGTTCATGTGGTTGCCGCCGGGCAGGGGCACCCACGGCGCATCGGCCGGGAAGTACGGCCGGCGGGCCGCGAAGGACTCGGGCGGCTGGCCGTCGGGCGTGGCACGGTGGATGTGCCAGACCGGCCGGTTCCACTCGGCCAGGCGGTCGGACTCCAGCGGGAAGGAGTCCCAGACGACGAAGCCGGCCACGGCGTCGGGATGCTTGTGGATGAAAGCAGACCCCGCACCGCCACCCATCGAGTGGCCGATCAGCATCCAGCGGCGGATCTCCGGAAAGGCCGCCTCGACCTCCAGCGCCTTGTCCGTGGCGAAGATCGAGAAGTTCATCGGCATGCGCGGGGCGACGACGCGGTAGCCCGCGGCTGCGATCCGCCGCAGCGTCGGCGCGTAGCCCCGCACGTCGGTGCTGGCACCCTGGTAGAAGATCACGCCCGCCACCGGCTCACGGCCGGCCGGGTCGAAGATGACCCAGCGCGGCTCGTCGGTGACGGTGACAGCTGCGTCGCTTTCCATGGCCGCCAGTGCCTCGGGCGCCGGGTTCGCAGTCCGGCTGCCAGCGGTCAGGAAGAACCAGGCCGTGGGCAGGACCAGCGCCAGCACGAGGACCAGCGCGCCGTACTTGAGGACTTTCTTCATGGGCCACCCCGGTGGCGGGCTGCGGACAGGGGCGACAGCCTAGCACCGTGCCTGCCTGCGCGGACTTATCATCCGCGCGTGCGCACCGTCCTCCTGCTGCTGCTCGTTGCCCTCTGGGCCCGCGTGGGCCACGCCGGCGAGGTGACGCTGACGCTCGCCAGCAGCTGGAACGCCCGGCAGAACTTCACGGCCGACTTCCTGCGGTACGTCGACGCCGTGAACGCCCGGGGGAAGGGGCTCGTGCAGATCCGCTTCATCGGCGGGCCCGAGGCGATCCCCGAGCAGCAGCTGCTGTACGCCCTGCGCCGGGGCGTCATCGACCTGGCCTTCGGCGGCATGACCTACTACCGCGGGGTGCTCCCCGAGGGCGACGCCATCTTCGCCTCGACGCTGGGTCCCGCCGAGGCCCGGGCCAGCGGCGCCCTCGAGGCGCTGCAGCCCTGGTGGCGTGAGCGCATCAACGCGCGGCTGATCGGCTGGGTGCAGTCGGGCGTCGGCGCCAACCTGTGGCTGCGCGCCCCGCCGCCCCTGGGCAGCGATGGCCTGCCGGACCTGCGGGGCCTGGTGCTGCGCACGTCACCGTCGAACCGCGAGCTGCTCGAGGCGCTGGGCGCCCGCACGGTGCAGGTGCCGGTCAGCGAGATCTACACGGCCCTCGAGCGCGGCATGGTCGACGGCCTCGCCTTCACGACCATCGGCCTGCCGGACCTCGGCGTCGGGCAGTTCATCCGGTACCGCGTCGAGCCCGAGGTGCTGCAGCTCGCCGTGTGCCTGCAGGCGAACCTCGATGCGTGGAACCGCCTCGACCCGCGGGCGCGGACGCTGCTCGAAGAGGAGGCGATCCGCTACGAGGCCGGCAACCGCGCGCGCTTCACCGCACTGAAGGAGCGCGAGCACGCGGAGCTCGCCGCGGCGGGCCTGCAGGCCATCAAGCTGCCGCCGGGGGTGGCCGACGCCTACGTGCAGCTGGCGCGCGAGACGACCTGGCAGCGGCTCGCGCGCCGTGCGCCGGAATCGGCCCGGGTACTGCGGCCGCTGTTCGATCCGGAGGGCGCGCGGTGACGGTGCTCGTGCGGGCCTGGGACGCCCTCGTGTCGGCGCTGCTCGCGGGCGCCGGCCTCGTCATCGCGGCCGTGACGCTGCTCATCGCCTGGGACGTGGTCGCCCGCAACCTCGGCCTGCAGCCGCCGGAGTCCACCGTGGCGCTGACGGAGTACGCACTCCTCTATGTAGCGCTGGCGTCGGGGCCCGCGCTGGTGCGCAGCCGCGGCCACGTCACCATCGACCTGCTGGCCGGACACCTGCCCGCAGGCCTGCGGCCGTGGCTCGCCCGCGGCATGCTGGCCACGGCGGCGGCCACGGCGGCGGCCGTCGCCGTGCTGGCGGTGCTGCTGGCCCTCGAGGCGCTGGAGCGGGGCGAGCTCGACGTGCGCTCATTCGACATTCCAAGGATCTGGCTCTTCGCGCCGCTGGCCGTCGGCGGCGCCATGATGGCCGTGGAGTTCCTGCGCCTGCTGGCCCGGGGCGAGGTGGCGGCCCGGCCCCCGGCCGAGCGGGAGTCGCTGTGAGCCCCGAGGCGCTCGGCGCGCTCACCTTCGCGGTGGCGCTGGTGCTGATGCTGGCGGGCATGCCGGTGGCCTTCGCGCTGCTGGCGGCGAACCTGGTGGGCGCCTGGTTCCTGCTCGGCGACCTGCCCGGGCTGCTCCAGGTGGTCGACAACGCCACGGCCCAGGTCACGTCCTTCACGCTGGTCGCGGTACCGCTCTTCGTGCTGATGGGGGCGCTGCTCTTCCGCAGCGGGCTGGCCCTGCGGGTGTTCGATGCGCTGGATGCCCTCTTCGGCCGGCTGCCCGGGCGGCTCTGCTACCTGACGGTGGCCGGCAGCACGGCCTTCTCGACGCTGACCGGCTCGTCGCTCGCCAACACGGCGATGGTCGGTGCGCTGATGGTCCCGGAGATGGAGCGGCGCGGCTACGCCCGGCACATGGCCATCGGCCCGGTGGTGGGCACCGGGGGCCTTGCGATGCTGATCCCGCCGTCATCGCTGGGCGTCCTGCTCGGCAGCCTCGCCGGCATCAACATCGGCGCGCTGCTGATCGCGGGGCTGCTGCCAGGGCTGCTGCTGGCGGTGCTCTACTGCGCCGTCATCTGGCTGCAGGTGCGCCGCGACCCGTCCAGCGCGCCGGCCTACGACGTGGCGGCGGTGCCGCCGGGCGAGCGGCTGCGGCTCACCGTCCGCAACATCCTGCCGCTGGGGCTCGTGCTCTTCAGCGTGGTCGGGCTCATCGTGCTCGGCATCGCCACGCCCTCGGAGGCCGCCGCCTTCGGCGTGTTGTCCGTGGCGGCGATCGCAGCCGGCTGCCGCTGCCTGACCCGCACGGCCATCAGCCAGGCGCTCGCCGACACGGCCAGTGTCACCGGCATGGTCTTCCTGCTCGTGATCGCCGCCTCGGTGTTCAGCCAGCTGCTGGCCTTCTCGGGGGCCAGCCGCGTGGCCGTCGACTTCGCGCTCGGCCTCGGCAGCGATCCGCTGGTGATCCTGCTGCTGATGTTCGCGGTGCTGCTGCTGCTCGGGATGTTCGTCGACCAGATCTCGATCATGCTGCTCACCATCCCGGTGTTCATGCCGGTGGTGAAGGCGCTGGGACTCGACCCGGTCTGGTTCGGGCTGCTCATGCTGCTGGCCCTGGAGATGAGCCTGACCACGCCGCCCTTCGGGCTGCTGCTCTTCCTGATGATGGGCGTGGCGCCGAAGGGCACGACCTTCGGCCAGGTGACGCGGGCGGCGGTGCCCTACCTCGCGTGCAACCTCGTGGCGGCGGCGCTGATCATCGCCTTCCCCGCCATCGCGCTGTGGCTGCCGCAGGTCTGGCTGCGCTAGAAACGACGACGCCCGGCACGGCTTTCACCGTACCGGGCGCCGGGACTCGCTGCCAGGGCGACCAGCGGCCGCCCTGGCCTCTCGGCCTTACTCGGTCGGCGCCGGCTCGGCAGGCGCCGCCGGCTCCGCCGGTGCGGCCGCCGGGGTCGGCTCGACGCTGATGGCCAGCGCCTCGGTGTAGGTGATCTCCACCTTGTCGCCTTCCTTCAGGCCGCGGACGAACTCCTGGGCGGCGGGGTTCTTCACCTCGAGCACCCGCACCAGGCCGTCCTGGCCGTAGAACGACACCACCTTGCCCTCGTCGCGCGTCGAGACGATGGTCACCGGGATGGTGGCACTGCGGCCGATCGCGGCGGCAGGCCGCTCGCCCTCGGCGGCGCGCTCGCCGGCCAGGTCGATCACCGGCGCATCGGGCGCGCCGGCCGGCTTCAGCTGGGCGCCGATGGCGCGGTAGTAGCGCGCCACGACGGTGTCGCCGACCTTGACCTGGGGCAGGTTGCGCACCTCGGGACCGGCCTCGATGGTGAAGAGGTCGCCGCTCTGGCCCTTGAGGGTGACGAGGCGGGTGTCGAGGTTGACGGCCTCGACGGTGGCCGTGACCTCCTCGATCTCCTCGACCCGGACGGGCTCGGGGGCCGCGGCCGGCTCAGGGGCGGGTGCAGGCGGCGTCGGCTCGGGGGGCTTGCCGCCGCAGGCGGCCAGCGTGACGAGCAGGGATACCGGGAGCAGCAGTCGGTAGTTCATGGGTTTTCCCCTTGGAGAGGTTGTTGATTGCAGAGGGCGCAGCAGGCCAGCCGGCCTGGCCGCGCGGAGAATCCACCGGGATGAGGGCCCCGGGACCGCCGGCAGTGTCGGGCTAGAAGCGGGCCGAAGCAATGAGGGCTTCTACGGCAGGCTGGTGCTTGTCGAAGTAGTAGGGGTCGGCGGCAAGGAACAGCAGCATCGACAGCTTGTCCTTGCGGACCACCCCCGCAGCGACGCCGCGATAGGCGGGACCCTCGGCCGGCGTCACCGCGAGGTCGAACCGGATCCCGCGTTCGGTGCCAAGGGTGACGGGACGCAGGTTGCTGCTGGCGACGGTCGCCGACCCCTCGCCGAGCAGCTTCACCAGCGACGACTCGGTGAACTGCACCAGCTCGTTGGGCAGCATGTCGGGCCGGAACTCCGGCAGCGCCGCCTGCGCGCGTTGCCGCGGGTTCGCAGGCGCCCTGAAGAGCGTCTCGCCGGCGCGGATGGAAGGGGCCAGCATGAAGCGGTCGAGCAGCACGCCATCCTTCGTCCACACCTGGGCACCCGGGCGGGCAAAGGGCGCAAAGCCCGGGGGCACCTTGTTCCAGCCGGCCTCGGGGGTGACGGTGACGGGACCGACCGTCGTGTCGGCGGCCGGCACGGCCGTGAAACTGGTCGCACAGCCCGCCAGCGCCATTACGGCGACCAGTACCACGATGCGACAGGATCCGATGGTCATGGCGTTCCCCCGGCAGCTCACTCGTCGTTGAGGTAGAACTCGATCATGGCGCGGTCATCGGCGTCGGGCCGGTCCGCGAGGTAGCGGCGGAACTGCTCCCGGGCCGCCGGCAGGTTCTTTTCCTTGACGTAGATGTAGCCGAGGTTGCGGCTCGCCTCCGGGTGCGGCGATGGCGTCGCCAGCGCCGTCCCGTAGGCCGCCTTGGCCAGGGCCAGATCACCCTCCGCATTGCGCTGGCGGTACATCTCGCCACGGAAAAAGGCCACGAGACCGGGGTCGATGCCCATGGCCGCGTGCCGCTCGAGCAGCACCTCGGTGCGCCCGAAGCGGTTCGTGTCCACCTGGTCTTCCATCAGCATCACGTAGTGCTGCGCCAGCATGGCCGCGTATTCCGGGTCGGCGGCGACGGGCTTCTCCGGCCCGAACTCGGCCAGCACTTCCTCGCGCAACTCCCGGGCCCTGGCCGCCGACTCGGGGTGGGTGCGCAGGATGAAGCTCGGCTCGTCGCCCTTCGACTCGGCCCGCTTCTCCTCCTCGATGAGCAGGTCCCACACGCGGTAGGCGGCGTGCGGGTCGTAGCCGGCCCCGGCGATGAGGCGCGCGCCAATGAGGTCGGCATCCGACTCCTGCCCGCGCGAGTAGGACATGACGCTGACGATCGCCACCGCTTCGCCGACCGGCAGGATCACGCCCGTGACGGCCCCGAGGCCGAGGCTCACCAGTGACCCGGCCGTCAGCCGGCTCTTGGCGCGGCGGAACCGCTCCATGGTGTGGGCCTGGGTGTAGTGGCCGATCTCGTGGCCGAGGATCACGGCAAGCTCGTCCTCGTTGCGCACGCGGGTGAAGAGCCCGGTCCACACCTGCATCATCCCGTTGGCCGCCATCGAGGCGTTGAAGCCCGCATTGCGCACGACGTACACGCGGATGTCGTTGCAGTAGGGGCCGGCCAGCCGGCAGACGACGCCCCGCACGTAGTCGTTGATCACCGGGTCGCGGATGGTCAGCGGCGAGGCAGCGAGCTGGCGCTCGAAGTCCGCCACCTCCATCCACATGCCCTTCTCGTCGGCCGCGAGCGTCGGCGTGTAGCCGGGCGGAATCTTCGGTGACAGGTCCCGGTCGCCGGCTGCGGCGAAGCTCGCCAGGCAGGCGAGGGCCGCGGTGGCAGTCACGCGCCGCAGCATCGGTCAGTTCTTCGGCAGGTCCTTGACCAGATTGGCGACGACCTTCTTCGCGCTGTCCGGGTCGCGCAGGTCACCGGTACCGGCGTCGACCTTGTTGAACCAGACGATGTCGCCGGTCTTGAGGTCCACCAGGGACGCGAAGCCACCCTGCCCCCCCATGGGTATTGCAGCCCCGCCGGTCAGGGCTGCCACGACGACGAACATGGCGACCCGGCCACCGGTGGCCCGGGAGTCGCGGTAATAGGTGAAGAGCACGTAGTCCGCGTCGGACGACTCGCGCAGCTCCTGTACGCCGGGCCCCAGCGACCAGTCGAAGCGACCGCCCTTGGCCGGCAGCTTCTGCACGAAGTGGTTCACCAGCACCGTCTCGCCGACCGCGCCGTGCAGGCGGCTGTAGCGTGACTCGAGCTCCGTGAGCTGCCCGTCGCGCACCACGAGGTCGGCGTTACGCGCCTCTGCCTCGGCGACGATGGCCTTCGCAAAGTTCACGCGTGCTGCCTCGGTCCAGTCGGCCTGGGCCTCGGGGATGCCGCTCGCCGTCAGTGCATAGAACTTGACGTCGGGCGCGAGCAGCAGGATCCGCGGCCTGTCGGTGCGGGCCTCGAGCTTGTTGATGGAACTGACGGACGTCGTGGTGGCGCAGCCTGCGAGAACAGCCAGGCCGGCAGCGATGAGCAGCAGACGGAGCAGGCGCATGATGATCCCCCCGGTCAGCACGCCGGCCCAAGGGTGCCACCTTTTCAATGCGCCCCGCAACGTCCGGCGGGACCACCGGCTGGCTCCCCCTGCGGCACTGCGGCCGGCCCCCGGCCGTTTCGGCTGCGGTAGGCTTGGCGTGTTTCCCGGGAGGATAAAGCCATGACCGGCCACGTCACCCGCCGCGACCTGCTGGCCCGGGGCGCCGCCGCGGGCGCCCTCGTGGCGCTGGGCACGGCCCGTCCGGCGGCTGCCCAGTCGCCGGCGCCGCCCGCCGGCCCCGTCGCCAACGACGCCGTGAAGGCCAGCAAGGCCACCGTCATGCAGTGGCACTCCGAGCGTCCGCTCACCGGCAGCGTGCCGGCCCACGAACACGACTTTGACGTCACGCCCACGGACCGCATGTTCGTGCGCAACAACCTGTTCATGCCGCGCATCGACGGGGCCACCCACCGCGTCACCGTCAAGGGCCTCGTCGACCGGGAGGTCACCTTCAGCATCGATGACCTGCGCGCACGCTTCCCGGTGGTGAGCTTCGCCGCCATGCTCGAGTGCGCGGGGTCGGGCCGCACCGGCTTCAACCCGGTGCCGCGGGGCACGCCTTGGCTCATGACGGGGGGCATGGGCTGCCCGAAGTGGACCGGCGTGCGGCTGAAGGACGTGCTGGCCGCCGCCGGCCTGAAGGACGGCGCGGCCCACGTGGCCGGCCAGGGCGGCGACTTCGGCGCCCTGCCGACCATGGCGCCGGTGATCCGCTCGATTCCCCTCGCCAAGGCGCTGGAGGAACACACGCTGCTGGCCTTCGCCATGAACGACGCGCCGCTGGAGCCCGTGCATGGCTACCCGCTCCGCCTGCTGACCCCGGGCTGGGTCGGCTCGGCGTCGACCAAATGGCTGCACACGCTGACGGTGCTGGCCGAACCGTTCCAGGGCACCTACATGGACGACAGCTACCGCGTGCCGCGCCATGCGGTGGCGCCGGGCTCGGCGATGCCGGCCGACTCGGTGCCGACGGAGGCCTGGCCGGTGAAGTCGATGATCACGGCCCCGGCGCCCGACGAGCGCTACCGCGTGGGCGAGACCATCACGGTGCGCGGCCGCGCCTGGGTCGGTGAAGGCCGCGTCACGCGGGTCGAGATATCAAGCGACGAGGGCGTGACCTGGCGGCGCGCACAGCTGGCGAAGCCCGGCGACAAGTACGCCTGGCGGGCGTTCAGCTTCACCTTCCGCCCGCGCCAGCCCGGCTACCAGACGTTCCTCGCCCGCGCCCGCGACGACCGCGGCAACGCCCAGCCGATGGCGACGGCCTGGAACCCCCTCGGCTATTTCTGGAACGGCGTGCACCGCATCGGGGTGACCGTTGACGCGTAGGCTCACCATCGCGGTGGCGTTGCTCGCGGGCCTGCCGGCGGGTGCCGGAGAAGTGGCGCTGACGAGCGGCCCCGGCTCGACGCTGACCACCGAAAAGTGCCTGCTCTGCCACGACGGCGACCACATCGCCCGCTCGCGGCTGAGCCGCGCCGAGTGGGAGGACAACGTCAGCATCATGGTGAGGCGCGGCATGCCGCCCATCGACCCGGCCGAGCGGGCCGTGGTCATCGACTATCTGGTCGCCTATTACGGGCCTGGTCCGGCACCTGCTGCGGGCCCCGACACCCTCGCGGCCGGTGGCGGCGACCCCGTGGCGAGCCTGCTGACGGCGGGCGCATGCCTCGGCTGCCACCAGCCCGGGCAGGCGGCCGTGGGCCCGTCATTCAGGGACATCGCGGCCCGCTACGCCGGCAAGCCCGACGCGATCGCGGCGGTGGCCGCACAGATCCGCAACGGCGGCAGCGGCCGCTGGGGCGACGTGCCGATGCCGGGCAACACGATGCTGAGCGATGCCGACGTGCGCACCCTCGCGGAGTGGGTGCTGGCGCGGCAGTAGCGGGGAACGGCGGGCGCGGCGACGGGCCGCGCCGGGTCAGCGGCTAACGAACAGCACCAGCGCCAGCACGACGCCGAATTGCAGGGCCGTCTGGGCTGCCAGCGTGGCAAGCAGTGCCGGGCGGGCCGAGCGCAACTCGCCAAACCCGGTCTTCAGGCCCAGCGCCGCGACGGCCACCGTGAGTGCCCACGTGGCGGCCTGTCCGCCAGTCGTGGCCACCGCCGCCGGCACAGCGCCGGCCGAGGCCAGCAGCGCCAGCACGAAGAAGCCGACGAGGAAGGCGGGCAGCAGGCGGCGCGGCGGGCTCGCCGCGTCCCGGCACTGGCCCCGGCAGGCGAGGAAGCCGATGGTCGCGACCACCGGCAGCAGGCAGGCGACGCGGATCATCTTGACGGTGACGGCGGCGACGCCGGTTTCGGGCGACACCGAGAAGCCGGCGCCGGCCACCTGCGCGACGTCGTGGATGGCAGCGCCCAGCAGCACGGCGGTCTGGCTGCCCGAGAGCCCGAGCAGCGCGGCCACGGCCGGGTAAGCAACCATCACGACCGTGCTGAGCAGGGAGACGACGATGATGATGAGCAGCGTCTCGCGCTCCATGGCCGCGCGCTTCGGCACCACGGCCGACGCGGCCAGTGCCGCCGAGGCGCCGCAGATGGCGACGGAGGTGGCTGCCACGGCCGCCACGTCGGCGGGCTGCCGGAACAGCCGCGCGATGAGATAGCCACCACCGACGGTCACGGCCACCGAGACCACCACGAGGCCAATGGTCGCGGGCCCCAGCGTGGCGATGTCGCCGGCCACGACCCGCAGGCCCAGCAGCACGATGCCGCAGCGGAGCACCGTCGAGGCGCTGAAGGCGATGCCGGCGGCGACCTGGGCGACGAAGCCCGGGGCCGCCACGCGCGTGGCAAAGCCGGCCAGGAGCACGACCAGCATCGCGGGCACGCCGGTGGCCCGGGCGAGCAGCGTCGCGCCGAGCGCCAGCGCCGCGCACAGCGCGAGGCCGGGCAGCACCGCCGAGACCGCCGGCAGCAGGGACCCCGCGTCGAGGCCGGCGGGACGGGCAGCGACGGGGCGCGAAGCCATCAGGCCGTCGCCCCACCCCGCGGGTTGAGCGCCACGGGCTGGGCCTCGGCGGCAAGCCGGTCGAGACGACGGCGCTTCAGCACCATCTGCTCGTTCAGCACCCGGATGTGGTTGCTGGCGGTGTATTCAAAGAGGAAGGGAAAGACGGCGTGGACGAGGCAGGCGAGGCCACCGATCACCATGCGCCAGCCGAAGGAGCCGGCCATGACCAGATGCTCGGTGTAGGTCTCGCCGACGGACGCCGGATGCCGGGTGAACGGATCGAGGATTCCAGCCATGGATCGGGCCCCCTCCTGTCCTGGTGGACGGATGGGGTCAAAGTAGCCGGCCGAAAGGGAAAATGCTTCCCATTTCTCACCGCATATAACCCTTAACGTGGGATAAAATCCGACCCATGGACCCGAAACCCAGCCTCGATTCCATCGACCGGCACATCCTGGAGATCCTGCAGGCCGACGCCAGCCTCTCGGTCAACGCCATCGGCGAGCGGGTCGGGCTGTCGGCCAACCCCTGCTGGCGGCGCATCCGGCGGCTGGAGGAAGCGGGGGTCATCGAGCGCCGGGTGGCCATCGTCGACCAGGCCGCCATCGGCCTGCCGATGACGGCCTTCGTCTCGATCCGCACCGACAAGCACAACGCCGAGTGGCTCGACACCTTCGCCCGCGGCGTGCGCTCGATCCCGGAGATCGTCGAGTGCCACCGCATGAGCGGCGACGTGGACTACGTGCTGAAGGTCGTCGTGCGGGACATCGCCCACTACGACCGCGTCTACCGGCGGCTGATCGCCGAGGTGCCGGGGCTCAGTGACGTGAGCTCGACCTTCTCGATGGAGCGGCTCAAGTTCTCGACGGTGCTGGACCTGCGGTCCGGCAGCTGAAGCAGCCTCGCCGCGGGCCGGCCTGGGGCCGGAACGGGACGCCGCGGACCTGCCCCGCGGCGCCCCGTCGTGTCGCGACGCGCGGGCTTACCGCGGGGCGAGCGCGGTCTCCCAGGCCAGGTTGCCGGCGTAGCGCCGGATGGTCCGGCCCTCGTCGCCGATGGCGAAGAGGTGCAGCCAGCCGTTGTCGAGCAGTTGCCGGACGCCGGCGTGCTTCTCGAGCACGCGGTTCATCTGCGCCTCGGGCGCCTCGATGAACACCGACAGCCGCAGCGGCTCGTGCACGAAGCGCTGGCCGTCATGCACCGACTGCCACGGCAGTCCTGACCGCAGGTCGCCGCCGTTGCCCTCGAACACGCCGACGGTGCCGACCACGTTGTGCAGCACCTTGTTGCCGCTGCCCCAGAGCCGGTTGTTCACCGTCGAGCCGTAGTACTGCAGGTTGATCCAGGTCGCCACGACCATGGGCGCCGTCATGATCAGCTCAAGCACGCTGAAGTCGTGGTCCTGCTGCCAGTCGTAGGAGTGCAGGAACGACCGTCCGGCGAGGTCCAGCTGGCCCGTGCGCGACCGGGGGGCGGCGATGAAGGCCGCGTTGCCGGCGAGCGCCCACTCGGGCCGCACCTGCGACCAGTCCCGGCTGCGCGCCCGCACACCGGCGTCGACGTCGGAGGCGCCAGCGAGCCCCAGCAGCGCCGCCCGCTCGGCCCGCGCGAGGTGGCCCGCCTCGGCGAGCCAGCCCTGCAGCTGGGCCAGCTCGTCGGCGTGGGACGCCGGCACCGTGGCCGTGTCGTACAGCGTCACGTCGTCCGTCGTCGTGTCATGGAGGCCTGCCACGAACCAGGTGTCGGCGGGCAGGTCGATGCCACGGCCCGCGAGCCCGGCCCGCACGGCCGCATCGTTGAGGATGGCCGCGGCGACCCGGGCGTTCGACTCGCCGGTGTGCCCGCCGCAGGCACCGCAGTCGAGGCCCGCGGCATGGGGGTTGTTCACCGTGGTGCTGCCATGGCCGCAGAGCAGGACCAGCCGCGCGAAGTTGCCGGTCATCGACATGGCCCGCAGCACGCCGGCCGCCATGTCGAGCCGGGCTTCCGGCGTGAACCCCGCGGTGCGGGCGCCGAGCTGTGCCGGCTCGATGGAGGGGCCGAGGCGTGCCGCATGACCGGCGCCGAGGCCGTCGGCCCGCGGCGCGGGCACCGGCCGCAGCCGGCCCAGGGCCTGGCCGAGGAGCTTCGGCACGTACAGCAGGCCCGCCGCCTCTACGTAGGCAAAGCAGGACACCGCCGAGGTCTTGAAGGCATGCAGGGCATCGGCCACCTGCCGCCGCAGGCGGCGCCCGGCGGCGAGCTGGCCCACGGCCTCCGCCGGCGCGCCCGCCACGGTCTCGGTGACGACGAACTTCGGCTGCAGCAGCACCGGGCACTGCGCGTCACCGTGCTCGTGCCCCAGCGGCACGTACTCGATGGGGAACCCGAAGAACCCGGCGAAGCCAACGGTCTCGACCCGCGGCGTGACGGTCTCCAGCGCCCGGCGCAGCACCTCCGACCGCACGTCGATGCAGAAGGCCGCCTGCGCCGCCTTGCGCACGGAGGTGGCGGGCCGCGGGATCCGGTTGCTGGCCACGATCCGGCCGGCCAGGTCCCGTTGCCAGGCAATCTCGGCCGCGGCCAGCAGCACCAGGTCCGCCTCGACGGCGGCGGGGTCGGCCTCGACCGTGGCGAGATCCATCAGCGCCCCATGCCAGGCCTCGCGTACGGGCGTGGCGGGGCTCGCGTCATACATGCCGCCCTCGTAGGCCAGCCGGATGGCGAGGATCTGCAGCACATGGTCGCCGGGCTCGCCGGCGAGCTCGCCGTGCCAGCCGACATAGCGCTGGTAGGCCGCCCAGCCGCCGACGGTGAGGAGTACGCCATGCAGGTAGTCGACCACGGCGGCCGCGGGCACGCCGAGCTCCGCCAGCACCTTGCCGACGCAGGCGAAGGGATCTTCCGGCAGCCGCGCGACGTAGGCCCGGAAGCCCCGGATGCCCTCGAACTCTGCGGCACGGCTGACGAGGGCCGCCTGGCGCCAGGCCTGGTAGAGAGGCAGGTCACGCCAGGGCAAGGCCCAGGTGGCCTGGTCATCGTCGTGGTACGCACCGGTCCAGCGCGAGACCGCGTCGACGACCCAGGCGGACCACGCCCGGCCCGTGACCCGGTCGACCACGCCCGAGACCGTCGGCGCCGGGCCCTCGGGCGCCGGCCGCGGCCGGGCCGCGGCGGCGCGGACATCCGGAGGCGTCGCGATGCCCCGCGCAGCACTGCCCCGGCGGCCGATGGCCGCGGCCAGGTCGGCATCGGTGATGCGCCCGTCGGCCAGCAGCGCCGCGTAGTAATCGCGCGGCATCAGCAGGTCGGCACCCGCCACCCGCCGCAGGGTCATGGCGGCACCGTCGAAGGGCTGGCCCGCCAGGCCGTGGAAGGGATTCACGGCGACGAAGTCCTGCAGCGGCCAGAGCGGCGCGATGCGGCTGCAGGCTTCACGGATGGCTTGCACGAGCAGCGTCTCCTGTCCGGTCGGGGCGAAGGGGGCAACGGGTTCCCGGCGCAGTGCGGTGGCGACACTCATCAGTGCATCTCCCGGCTGGGGGCAGGCTTCAGGGGCCAGAGGGCTTCAGCGACGCGGTTGGCCACGAGGTTCAGGTAGAAACCGTTGAACAGGTGCACGTAGAACGCGCGCCACGGCTGCTCGTACCGGTGCTGCTGCACGTGAACCTGCAGCAGCACCGTCGCGGCGAAGCCCAGCAGGATGGCCACCGCCACCAGCTGGCCCGCGGTCGTCGCGGCGCCCCGGGCAGCGATGGCCGGGGACAGCAGCGCCGCAAAGGCCAGCTGCAGCGTGAAGTAGGCGGCGATCACGGCGACGCCGATGCCGAGGCAGCGGACGACGACGTAGGCGCTGCGGCGGCCGGCGACGGTGGCCGCGGCCAGGGGGGCCAGGCTCATCAGCAGGATGGCGCCGAGCGCCACGACGCCGGGGCTGTCGCTGAAGCTGAAGCCCGCCAGCCCGCCGCCGGCGACGGCGATCACCACCGCCGTCGCCAGGCCCAGGCCCACGAGGGGCAGCGGCCCGGGCGTGGAGACGCTGGCGTGGGGCAGCCGCCGGGCCCGGGCCAGCTCGACGACGCTGCCGGACGAGAGGAAGGCGTGGGCCTTGTAGAGCGAGTGCGCGACGATGTGCAGCAGCGCCGCGGCGTAGGCGCCGAGGCCGCACTGCATGATCATGAAGCCCATCTGCGCGACGGTGGACCAGGCCAGCGACGACTTGATGCTGTTCTGCGTGAGCATGACCAGCGCGCCGAACAGGGCCGTCGCGGCACCGAACACCGCCAGCAGCAGCAGGGCCCCCGGCGCCAGGGACACCACGTCGGACAGCCGCACGACGAGGAAGCCGCCGGCGTTGATGATGCCGGCGTGCAGGAGCGCCGAGACCGGCGTCGGCGTCTCCATGACCTGGGGCAGCCAGCTGTGGAAGGGCAGCTGCGCCGACTTGATGATGGCGGCGATGGCGAGCAGCACGGCCACGGCAGCAATGCCCGCCGGGGCCTCGCCGGCCGCCTGCAGCACGGTGGCGCCGGCCATGATCCCGGCCAGCTCCAGCGTGCCGAAGAGGCGCGCCACCAGGATCACGGCCACGATGACGCAGGCGTCGGCCAGGCGGCTGAAGATGAACTTCTTGCGGGCCGCCAGCTGCGCACCCGGCCGCTCGCCGTAGAACAGCAGCAGCTCGTGCAGCGCGAGGCTCATGCCCACCCAGGCGACGGCGAGCTGCACTAGATTGCCCGAGATGACCAGCAGCAGCACCGCGGCGAGCGCCAGGCACAGCCACCGGAAGAACCGCCCCTGGCCCGGGTCGCCGGCCAGGTAGTTGCGGCTATAGGCCACGACGATGCTGCCGACGAAGGACACCAGCAGCAGCATCACCGCCGAGACCTGGTCGTAGTACACGCTCGCCGCCACCACCGCGCCGCCCGGCACGGCGAAGAGCGGCAGCGAGGCCGTCGCCGCCCCGCCGGTGGCCAGGCTCAAGGCCGCCAGCAGCGCGCCCGCGGCGGCGAGCACGGCCGCGCCCAGGGCCAGCCTGCCCATGCGGCCCGGATGGCGCGCGGCCCAGCCGGCAGGGGCGAGCCCCGCCGCCAGCAGCGCGGCGGGGCCGATGGCGGCGAGAATGACGATCAGCGTGGAACCCATGACGCAGCCTCCATGGCAGGTGGGCATACGCTACGGAGCGGCGAACATTCTTTCCAACAGAAATATTGGAAGGATTCGTTCTTTCTGGTAGAACGATGCCGTGGCCGCCCTCAACTACCACCACCTGCGCTACTTCTGGGCCATCGCCCACGAGGGCAACCTGACCCGCGCCGCCGAGCGCCTGCACGTCTCGGCCTCGGCGCTGTCGACGCAGCTGCGCAGCCTCGAGGAACAGCTCGGCCAGCCCCTCTTCGAGCGGAACAACAAGCGGCTGGCCCTGACCGAGGCCGGACGCATCGCCCTCGAGCATGCGGATGCCATCTTCCGCACCGGCGACGAACTGATGGACACCCTGCAGGGCCGCGGCCCCGAGACCCGCCAGGTGCTGCGCATCGGCGCCCTCGCGACCCTGTCGCGCAACTTCCAGATCGGCCTGCTCCGTCCCTTCGTGAACCGCACCGACATCGAGCTGGTGGTGCGCTCGGGCAGCATGCGCGAGCTGCTCGCCCAGCTCGACACGCTGGCCCTCGACGTCGTGCTGTCGAACCTGCTGCCGCCCGCCGATGCCGAAACGCCGCGCATCAGCCGCGTGCTCGACGAGCAGCCCGTCAGCCTCGTCGGGCGGCGCCCGGGCCGGCGGCGCAGGTTCCGCTTCCCCGACGACCTGCGGGACACGCCCATCCTGCTGCCGAGCCTGTCGAGCGAGCTGCGGGTGGCCTTCGACCTGCTGCTGACCCAGGCCGGCATCCGCCCGCTGATCGTGGCCGAGGTGGATGACATGGCGATGCTGCGCCTGCTGGCCCGCGAGAGCCCGGGCGTGACGCTGGTGCCGCCGGTCGTGGTGGTCGACGAGCTGGAGCGCGGGATCCTCGTGGAGTACTGCTCGCTGCCGCAGATCCGGGAGCGGTTCTACGCGATCACGCGGACGCGGCGGTTCCCGAACCCGCTCGTGCGGGAGCTGCTGGAGCGGGCACCGGGGGGCTGAGGCTCAGGCCTGGGGGCGCGGACCTCGTGCCTCAGACTCGTGGCACTCAAGGTCCGGCCGTGACGCCGCAGCCTCGTGGCCGCACCTTCGCGGCTCCCGCGATATCCCCCGCCCGCCGCATAAGCCGCGCCGGAGGGAGCACGACAACCCTTCAGCCCCCGCATCTCCCACCGCATAAGCCACGCCGGGGGAGAACCACAACGCAACAGCCCGCGACCTCAGCCCACGCCAAAGCCGGACCGGCGGACGAAGCGACAGCAGCACCACTCAGCCCGGGAATCGCCCCGCGAAGGCAAATGACGCCACCGGCTCGCGGCCGCTCGGCACCTCGCGCGCTCGCAGATGCTCTGGCAGGTCGGTGACGGCGCCCGGGTGGCCGATCGCCACCATCGCCTCCACCGCGAGCCCTGCCGGTGCCGCCACCAGCGCCGCCGCACGCGCGTAATCGAAGCCCTCCATCGCGTGCACCACGAGGCCCTGCACCGCGCCCTGCAGCGCCAGGCTCATCCACGCCGCCCCCGTGTCGAACGAGTGCGTCCGCACCGGCTTGCCGTTGTCCCGGACCGTGCGCGACAGGATCACCACCAGCGCGCCGGCCCGCTCGCACCACACGCGGTTGCCGGTCACCAGCAGGTCGAGGAAGGACACGAAGGCCGGGTCGCCGCGCAGCGCGTACACGAACCGCCACGGCTGGCCGTTGCCCGACGAGGGTGCCCAGCGCGCCGCCTCGAAGAGCTGCAGGAGCTCGCCGGCCGCGAGCGGTGTGCCGGCCATGGCCCGGGGCGACCAGCGGCGCAGGAAGAGCGGATCAACGGAGTGGTCGGCCTGACGTTCCATCAGCACGTGCCTCGCAGGGCGCGGACGAATCACCGCGCATTGCCCGCATTCTCGCACCGGGCCGCCAAACGCGGCATTCCGCCCGGTTTCCCGCATCGCCGCCGCAGGCCTGCGGCTGCTGAGATCGCCGCCCGTTCCGCGATCCCTGCTGCCGGAGAGCCACCATGTCACGCACGAACCCGTGTTCCGTCCGTCCGGCCCGCTGCGTCGTCATCGCGCAGGCGGCCCTCGCGGGCCTGAGCCTCGCCGCTGCGCTGGCCGCCGCCGCGGCCAGCACCACCACCATCGGGCGCCTGGCCGGCAGTGGCAGCGTCGACGCCGCCGGGGCGGCCAGCTGGTCGCTGCCCATCGGCGTGTCGCCGGGCATCAACGGGCTCGCACCCACGCTCTCCATCAACTACCGCAGCCATGCGGGCGAGGGCGACGTGGGCGTCGGTGCCGACCTGACGGGCCTCTCGCGGGTCACCCGCTGCCCGCGGATCATGGCCACCGACGCGCGGGTGCGCGGCGTCCGCTTCGACGGCGACGACCGTTTCTGCCTCGACGGCCAGGTGCTGGTGCTCGTCAGCGGCAGCCACGGCGGCGACGGCGCCGAGTACCGCACCGAGACCGAGCAGTTCGAGCGCATCTGGTCCCGGGGCCGCCTGGGCACGGGACCCGCGTGGTTCGAGGTGCGCCAGCCCGACGGCACGACGCGCTACTACGGCGTCGACCCGGGGGCGCGCACGCCGGCCACCGGCCCGGCAGGCGAGGTGCGCGAGTGGGCGCTCTCGAGCGTCACCGACCGGTTCCGCAACCAGGCGCTCTACAGCTACCTGAACGCCGCGGGCCTGCCCGAGGCGCTGCCCCTCGAGATCCGCTGGAGCACCGACGCCAGCGGCAACGGCGCGCGCTTCCGGCTGCGGTTCGAGTACACGCTCGCCGAGGGTCGCGAGCGGCGCGGCGGCTTCACCTGGGGCAGCCGGTGGGACCGCCGCTACCGCGTCCGCGAGGTGCTCTACGAGTCCGACGAGGGTTCAGGCTTCGGGCTGGTCCACCGCTACACCCTCGGCTACGGGACGTCGCCCACCGGCAGGGCGCGCCTGCACAGCATCGAGCAGTGCGGCCCGGACGCGTGCCTGCCCCCCACCACCTTCAGCTGGCAGGACGGCACGGCCGGCTTCGCCACCGCCATCAACGGACCCGGCGACGCCACTGCCGCCGATGCGCTGCTGACCGACATCGACGGCGACGGTGCCACGGACCTGCTGATCCCCGTCACCAGCAACGGCACCCGGCGCTGGTACCTGCGTCGCACGGACCCGGCAAGCCCGGGGGTGCTCGGCACGACGCTGCGCGACACCGGCGTCACCGGCAGCGGCGCGGCCCACGTCCTCGACTTCGACGGCGACGGGCGGCGCGACCTGCTGACCGTCGGCACCAACACGCCGGCGACCTGGTGGGTGTACCGGTCGTCCGGCACGGGCTTCCTGGCCGGCATCAACACCGGCATCGCGGCCGGCCCCTTCGCCACGGCGGCACCGGCGGACATCGACGGCGATGGCCGCGAAGACATCGTCTACCTGCGGGACCAGCAGGCCTGGTTCCGCCGCAGCCTCGGCACCGGCGTCGGCCCCGAGCAGCCGACGCCGGTCAGCGCCGGCGGCGAGGCGCCACCGGTGCTGGTGGTGTCGGGGATGCTGCCGCCGGTGGACTTCGACGGCGACGGCCGGGGCGACCTGCTGGTCCGCCGCCAGGCCGCGGTGATGGCGACCACGCCGCCGTACTACGAAGGTTACCTCTCCACCGGCACGAGCCTCGAGCGCACGTTCACGACGGTCGCGGCGCTCGCGATCATTCCCCTCGACGTGAATGGCGACGGCCTCACCGACCTGCTGATCCGTGACCACGCCAGCTTCGGCTGGCAGGTGCGGATCAGCCTCGGCACGACCCTGGCGGAGCCGGTGCCGGCCGGCCTCAACGGCAACCCGGCGACGGTGCGCGTGCTCGACTACGACGGCGACGGGCGCGACGACCTGCTGCGCGCCGTCGGCACCACGGGCTGGCGGGTCCACCTGGCCGACGACGCGGCCGCCACGCCGTACAGCGACATCGACGCCACCCGCTACGTCGACATCACCGGCTCGGCGACGCCCGCGCAGGCCGGGATCATCGTCACCGACCTGACGGGCGATGGCCGCTCCGACCTGCTGTTCGCCCGGGCAGAGCCCCGCCGCTGGGAAGTGCAGGTCCGCCCCGGCGAGCGTCCGGACCTGCTCAGCACCGTGACCGACGGGCTCGGCATGCGCTGGGCGCTCACCCACCGGCCGCTGTCGGCGGCCCCCGGCTACACGGCCAGCGGTACCGACCGGCCCGACGACCGCCTGCTGCGGGGCGGAGCGCTGCCGGTGGTCACCGCCATGGTCGAATCCGACGGCACGGGCGGCACGTGGACCACGGCCTTCCGCTACACCAACGGCCGGATCAGCCGCGTGGGCCGCGGGTTCCTCGGCTTCGAGGTGCGCCGCGCCACCGACTCACGCTACGGGGCCCTGCACGGCGTCGAGGTCTACAGCGACACGACGTTCCGCCAGGACTTCCCTTTCATCGGCGCCGTCGCCGGCGGCGTCACCGCGCGCGCCGACGGTCATCGCATCCGCACCGTCGACACGACCTGGGCGAGCCATGCACGGCCGGCGACGGCCGACCCCGCGGCCGACACGCACTTCGTGTACCCCACGCGCGAGGTCACCGTCGAGTACGAGACGGACCCCGACGGCGGTGCCCTGGGCCAGCAGGTCCGCCGCGTCGAGCGCGCCATGACCTGGGACCACGACCACGGCGCCATGGCCCGCGAGACCGTCACCACCTCGAGCCCGGACCACCCCGAGGCCCAGGCTTCGGTCACCGTGCGCAGCTTCGACGACTCAGCGCGCCAGGGCTCCGGCTGCCTCGGCCTGGTCACGCGCGAAGAGGTAACGGAGGCGACCTCCACCGGCGAGTCCGCCACGCGCACCAGCACCGCGACCTGGAACGCTCCGACCTGCCGGCAGCTGTCGGTCACCACGGGGCCCGTCGCCGACCCGGCACGCCAGCTCGTCACGAGCTTCAGCTACGACGGTGCGGGCCGCCTGGCGTCCGTCGAGCGGCGGCCCGCCGACGGTTCGCTGCCACCCCGGCGCACGGTGTTCGTCCATGCGCCGGGCACCGAACGTCCGCTCGCCGAGATCGCCCTGGTCCAGAACCAGCCGGGCCACAGCACGCAGTCCACCTGGCACTACGGCCTCGACCGGGAGCTCTCGCGCACGGACCCCCGGGGCCTGACCGGCTCCTGGCGCTGGGACAACTTCGGCCGGCTGGTGCGCGAGTCGCAGCCCGATGCCAACGGCGGCGGCACGCAGACGAGCTACCTGGCCTGCCACGGCGGCTGCATGGTGGAAGGTGGCGCGTACCAGATCCTGACGCTGCGTGACGACGGCTTCTGGACGATGACCGTGCACGACGGCGCGGGCCGGGTCGTCGCCCGCGAGGTGGCGCTGGCCGGCGGGCGCAGCAGCCGGCAGCTCACCGAGTACGACGCCCTCGGGCGGGTGCGTCGCGAGAGCATGCCCTTCATCGCTGGCGAGACCACCTACTGGGTGGAGACGGCCTACGAGCCCGGCGGTCGCCCGCGCAGCGAGGACCGCCCCGTCAGCGCCACCCAGCCCGACGGCGCGCGCACGCGCTGGTCCTACGCGCGCCTCGCCACCACCACCACCGACGCGGAGAACCGCGTCGTCACGCAGATGACCGACGCGCGGGGGCGGCTCGTGCGGATCAGCTCGGTCGCCGGCGGCACCACGGCCTACGGTTACACGCCCTTCGGCGAGGTGGCCCGCATGACCGACGCCAACGGCGTTACCACGACCCTGGCCTACGACGAGCGGGGCCTGCCGACCACGGTCGACTCTCCCGACGCCGGCCGGCGCACGTCGATCCACAACGCCTTCGGTGAGCTGGCCAGCCAGGCCGACGCCGCGAGCCCGCCCCGCGTCATCACCTATGCCTGGGACCAGCTCGGGCGCCTCGCCAGCCGCACCGACGGCGCCGGCACCGCCACCTGGCAGTACGGCACCGACCCGGACACGTCCTTCGGCCAGCTGCTGCGGCAGTCGGCGCCGGCGGGCCCGGGCGTGGCGGCCTTCAGCGAGTCCTATGCCTACGACAACCGCGGCCGCCGCAGCCGCGTGACCACGACCATCGACGGCAGCACCTATGCCACCGACATGACCTGGGATCCACTCGGCCGGCTCGTCGGCATCACCTATCCGGGCACCGTCAATGGCGCCCGGCCGCGCTTCCGCTACCGCTACGAGGGCGCGGGCTACCTCGACGTCGTCGAGCAGGACCTCTCCGGCACCGGGGGGCTCTGGGTGCCGCTCTACGACCTGCAGGCCCACGACGCCGTCGGCCGGGCCGTGCACGTCGTGCTGGGCAATGCGGCCACCATCGACCAGCGCGCCATCATCGACCCGGCGACGCTGCGGCCCGTGGCGATCCGCACGGGCAGGAGCCAGGGTGGCGAGCGGCAGGATCTGGCCTATCGCTGGGACCGAGTCGGCAACCTGCTCGAGCGGGCCGACCGCAACCTCGGCACGGTCGAGGAGTTCAGCTTCGACGAGCTCGACCGGCTCACGGCGGCACGGCTCGACGGCGTGCAGACGCTGGCCATCACCTGGGACGCCGGCTCGCGGATCCGCTGGAAGTCCGACGTCGGCACCTACAGCTACGGCACCGCGCGGCCGTCGGCCGTCGCCTCGGTCAGTGGCGGCCCCCGCGGCACCCAGGCCTTCAGCTACGACGCCAACGGCCACATGGTCGCGCGCAACGGCCGGCCCATCACCTGGACCGCCTTCAACCAGCCGCTGCGCATCGACTACGGCACCGGCGACAACACCGAATTCGGCTACGGGCCGGACCGCCAGCGCGTGCGGCAGGTGGCGCGCACCGGCGGCAGCGTCGTGACGACCCACTACGTGGGCCCGCACTTCGAGGTCGAGATCCGGGGCACGAGCCGGCGTTACCGCTCGTCGGTATTCGCCAATGGCGAGGCCTTCTACAGCCAGGTGGAGCAGGACAACCCGGCATCCCTCGACGGCTACTTCGTCCACCGGGACCATCAGGGCAGCGTCGACACGCTGACGCGGGTCGTCGGCAGCGGCGGCGACACGCTCAGGCAGTCGTTCGATGCCTTCGGCAAGCGGCGCAGCGCCGACTGGACCGCCGACACGGCCGACCAGCGCTACGGCGACGCGCACTTCACCGAGCGGGGCTACACCGGGCACGAGCACCTCGACAACGTGCGGCTAATCCACATGAACGGGCGACTGCAGGACCCGCTGCTCGGCGTGATGCTGTCGCCCGACCCGGTGCTCGGCAGCCTGGCCGACCCCCGCACGCTCAACCGCTACGGCTACGCCGGCGGCAACCCGGCGTCGGCCACGGACCCCGACGGGTTCTTCCTGCGGCGGCTCATCAAGAACATCATCCGGGCGATCCGCCACGTCGGGTCATTCATCGGGCGCGTCGTCGAGCGCTACGGCCGCAACCTGATCGGGCTGGTGGCCGGCCACTACGTCGGCGGCTGGCTCACCGACTGGTACCTGGCCAAGGCTCCGCTCACCCTCAACCACATGAAGACCGCCGAGATACTCGGCGGCATGGCGTCGGGGGCGACGACGGCGGCCATCGCCCGGGGCGAGCCCAGGGCCATCATCGGCGGAGCCATCTCCGGCGGCGTCATGCGCGGCGTGGAGCTGCACTTCGGCAGCGCGTGGACCCTGAAGCGCATCATCGTCACCTCCACCGTGGGCGGCGCCATGGCCTACGTCGAGACCGGCAAGTTCGCACCGGTCTTCGGCGCACTGGCGACGGCCAGCAGCACCCGCTTCCTCTACAACCGCTTCGTCGGCTACGACACCACCTGGAAGCCGGGCGGCGAGGCCCAGCCCAAGGGCCGCTACCAGCTGCCGGTGGAGGGGGCGAACAACTTCGGCAACGCGCAGTCCGTCGTCGATCCCGGCGACTTCTTCGGCGAGGGCGGACAGCTCTCGCGGCTGATGAACCGCGTGCCGGGCGTCAACGCGGTGGCCGGCTTCCACGACGTGATGCAGGTGGGCTGGGACCGCTGGGGCGGCGCCGGGCTGCGCACCTGGCTGAACGTGCCCGGCATGCCCGCCGCCGCCGCCGTCACCTACCCGGCGCTGCTCGACGGCGTGCCGGCCCTGCAGGCCGCGGCCGGCGACTGAGGGGTTAAGATGAGTGCCCCTTCCCCGGCCGTGGATCGTGATGCCAGACGGTGGCCTGCTGCTCATGGCGGCGATGACGGGCGCGGCGCTCGGCGCCGGGCTCGCCTGGCTGCTCGCGGCCCGCCGCCAGGCCGGGGTCCTGCGCGAGGCGCAGGCGGCGGCCGCCGAGGCGGCCCGGGCCCCGCTCGCGACGCTGGCCGACCAGCTGCGCTCCCAGCTCGACGAACTGCGGGCGCGCGAGGTGGCCGCCCGCGACGAGGCCCGGCAGCTCGGCGACGCGGTCCGGCAGCGGGAGGTGGAGCTGGCGGGGCTGCGCGAGCGCCTCGACGCCGCCGCCCGCCACCACGAGGAGAACGTGGCACGGCTACAGGGCATGGTGGCCGAGGCCGACAAGCGCCTCGCCGACCAGTTCAAGGCGGTGGCGGCCCAGATCCTCGACGAGAAGACGGCGAAGTTCACCGAGACCAACCGCGCGCGGCTCGACGAGCTGCTGCAGCCCTTCCGCGAGCGGCTGCAGGAGTTCCAGAAGAAGGTCGAGGACACGCACATGGCCGAGATGCAGGGCCAGTCGCAGCTCAAGGGCGAGCTCGACCGGCTCATGCGGCTCAACCAGCAGGTCAGCGAAGAGGCCCACAACCTGACGACGGCCCTCAAGGGCGACGCGAAGGCCCGGGGCAACTGGGGCGAGCTGATCCTCGAGCGGGCCCTGGAGCTGTCGGGGCTCGAGGCCGGCCGCGAGTACCGGCTGCAGGACAGCCGCACGACCGACGCCGGCGAGCGTCGCCAGCCCGACGTCGTCATCACGCTGCCGGACAACCGCTGCCTCATCATCGACTCGAAGGTCTCGCTGGTCGCCTACGAGCGGTACGCCAACGCCGATGACGATGACGACCGGGACGCGGCGCTGCGGGACCACCTGGCCTCGGTGCGCACCCACATGAAGTCCCTGGGCGACAAGGACTACCCGCAGCTCTACGGCGTCGCCAGCGTCGACTTCGTGCTGCTGTTCGTGCCGCTGGAGCCGGCGCTGCTGGTGGCACTGCGCGCCGAGGCGGGCCTGTACGAGGAGGCGCTGCGCCGGAACGTCGTGCTGGTGGGCCCGTCGAGCCTGCTGGCGACGCTGCGGGTGGTCACGCAGGTGTGGCGGCTCGAGCGCCAGAACCGCAACGTCGAGCAGATCGCGAAGCTCGGCGGCCTGCTGTACGACAGCTTCGTCAACTTCGTCGTCGAGCTCGAGAAGGTGCAGCGGGCCGTGGGCACTGCCGGGCAGTCCGTGGACGAGGCCCTGCGCATGCTGACCACCGGTGGCACGAGCCTCATGCGCCGCGCCGAGAAGCTGCGCGAGCTGGGGGTCAAGTCGAAGAAGCAGCTGCCGGCCTCGCTCGCGGGCGACGACGGGGACGACGCCGACGCCGACGGTCCCCGGGACCTGCCGGCCCCGGGCGACCAGGTACCCCGCCACTGACGCCGTCGGCGCCGGCAATCCGCCACCACGCCCGGCCCGAACCCCCGGCGTCCCCCCGACCGGCCACCGCCATGCCAGCCAGTGCCGCCCTCGAGACCCGCCAGCTCGCCAAGCGCCTCGGTGGCCGTGCCGTGCTGGCGGGCTGCGACCTGGCAGTGGCACCCGGCGAGGTCGTCGCGATCCTCGGCGAGTCCGGGGCCGGCAAGTCGACGCTGCTCAACCTGGTGGCGGGCCTCGACACCCCGGACAGCGGCGAGGTGTGGCTCGCCGGCCAGCGCTTCGACGACCGCAGTGACGACGTGCGCACGCTGCTGCGCCGCCGGGCCGTGGGCTTCGTCTTCCAGGCCTTCCACGTGCTGCCCCACCTGACCGTCGGCCAGAACGTCGCGCTGCCATTGGCGCTGCTCGGTACGCCGTCGCCCGCGCGCGTGGCCGAGCTGCTGGCCGCGGTGGGCCTCGCCGACCGGGCCGACAGCTGGCCCCGGGAGCTCTCGGGCGGCGAGCTGCAACGGGTCGCCGTCGCGCGGGCGCTGGTCCATCGCCCCGCCGTGCTGCTGGCCGACGAGCCCACGGGCAACCTCGATCCCGACACCGCCGGCCAGGTGCTGGACCTGCTGGTGCGCGAGACCCGGGCGCAGCGGGCCGCCGGCGTGCTGGTCACGCATTCGGCGCTGGCGGCGCGCAGCGCCGACCGCGTGCTGCGCCTCACCGGCGGGCGCCTGGTGCCGGAAGCCGTCGCGTGAGGGGCCCGGCCCCGGGCGCCCGGTTGTCGTCCGCGGCGTCGTGCCGTCGCGGCCAGGGACAGCCGTGCGCGGGCTCCCGCCCGCGGCCGGAGCCCGCCGCGTGAGCAGCCGCGGCTGGCTGATCCGCCACCTGGTGCTGGGCCAGGCGCGCCGGCAGCGCTGGCGCACCGCCGTCGAGGCCCTGGCCATCGCGGCCGGCGTCGCGCTGGGCTTCGGCGTCAACCTGGTGAACGAGGCGGCGCTGCGTGAGTTCGGCACGGCCACCCGCGAGCTGGCCGGCAGCGCGGACCTGCGCCTCGCCGGCTCCCGCGACGGCTTCGGTGAGGCAGTGTTCGGCCCGCTCGCGGCCTCGCCACTGGTGCGGATCGCGAGTCCCGTACTCGAGGTGCGCGTCCCCGTGGCGGGCCACGGCGGCGACAGCCTCACGATCCTCGGCATCGACTGGTTCCGCGCCGCGCCCCTCACGCCCGGCCTGCTGCCGCAGCCGGCGGCGGACGGCGCCAACCGCGACGCCGGAGCCGACGATGCGGGCGGCGAGCCGGCCGGTGGTGGCGCCGGGCTGCTCGACGACGGCCTCTTCCTGACGCCGACGGCGGCGACGCGTTTCGGCGTGGGCCCCGGCGACACGCTGACGGTGCAGGCCGGCGGCCGGGCGGTGGCCCTGCGGATCGCCGGCCTCGTGCCGGGGCCCCGCGACGGCGAGGTGCTCGGCGTCATGGACATCGCCGCCGCCCAGTGGCGGCTCGACCGGCTTGGCCTCCTGACCCGCATCGACCTGGCGCTGGCGCCCGGCGCCGACCCGGCGGCCCTCGCCCGCAGCGTGACGCTGCCCGCCGGCACGGCGCTGGTCGCACCGGACATCGGCGATGCCCGGCTCGCGAATCTCTCGCGGGCCTACCGCGTCAACCTCAACGTGCTCGCGCTGGTGGCGCTCTTCACCGGCATCTTCCTCGTGTTCTCCCTCGAGGCCCAGGCGACGCTGGCGCGGCGCACGGAGCTCGCCGCACTCCGCGTACTCGGCGTGACGCAGGCGGGCGTGGCGCGGCTCGTCCTCGGCCAGGCGGTGCTCGTGGGATCCGTGGGCAGCCTCGCGGGCCTCGGGCTCGGCGCGCTGCTCGCCACGGGCATCCTCGCCGCCGTCGGCGGCGACCTCGGCAACGGCGGCAACTTCGGCTCGACGGGCACGGCCCGGCCGGCGCTCACGCTGGCGCCGCTGCCGCTGCTGGGCTTCTTCCTGCTCGGCGTCGTCGCCGCCGCCGCCGGTGCCCTCGTGCCGGCCCGGGACGTGGCGCGCGTGCCGCCGGCCGCGGCCCTCAAGGCCGGCGCCGAGGAAGAGGCCTTCCGCCCCGCGCTGCGGGCGCTGCCGGGCCTTTCGCTGCTGCTCCTCGCCGCGGTGCTGGTGCTGCTGCCGCCGGCCGGCGGCGTGCCCGTCGCCGCCTACGCCGGCATCGCGGCGCTGCTGGTGGGAAGCATCGCGCTGCAGCCCTGGCTCTCGGCCCGGCTCTTCGGCGGCGTGGCGCGCCTGCTCCCGCGCTGGCGCGGCGCCGCCCGCTTCCCGCTCCTCGGCCTCGCCGTCACCCGCGTCGCCCAGGGGCCGAGTCTCGCTGCCATCGGCATGGCCGGCATCGTCGCGAGCTTCGGCCTGATGATCGCCATGGCGACCATGGTCGCGAGCTTCCGCATTTCCCTCGACGAATGGCTCGGCGCGGTGCTGCCGGCCGACGTCTACGTGCGGGCCGGCGGCGCCATGACCAACGCCACCTTCGCCGCCGGGGACGTCGCCACGTTCCGGCGCTTCCCCGGCGTGGCGCGCGCGGAGTTCACCCGGGCCGTGCGCGTATCGCTGGCGCCGGACCAGCCCGACGTCTACGTCCTCGCCCGGCCGGTGGAGGCGTCGCGCGCCGCCGTCGAGCTGCCGCTGGTGGGCCCGGGCGCCACGGCGCCGCCGGGCGGCCCGCCGCCCTGCTGGGTCTCCGAGGCCGTCGCGCGGCTCTACGGCGCGCGGGTCGGCGGCACCCTGGTGCTGCCACTCGGCGGTGAGGCGCGGGAGTTCTTCGTCGCCGGCGTCTGGCGCGACTACGCGCGGCAGTGGGGCAGCGTCGTCGTGCGCGATGCCGACTACATGGCCCTGACCGGCGACGAGTCGCGGACCGAGGCGGCGCTGTGGCTCGAGCCCGGCGCGCAGCCGTCGGCGGTGCTGGCGGGGCTCCGCACGGCGCTGGCGGCAGGACCGACGGCGGAGTTCAGCGACGCCGGCGAGCTGCGCGCCCTGTCGCTGCGCATCTTCGACCGCAGCTTCACCGTCACCTACGTGCTCGAGGCCATCGCCATCGTCATCGGCCTCGTCGGCGTCGGCGCCACCTTCGCGGCCCAGGCCCTGGCCCGCACCCGGGAGTTCGCCATGCTGCGCCACCTCGGCGTGACCCGCGGCCAGGTGCTGCAGCTGCTGGCGCTGGAGGGCGCGCTCGTCAGCAGCCTCGCCATCCTCGGCGGCCTCGTCGCCGGACTGCTGGTGGCCCTCGTGCTGGTGGTGGTCGTGAATCCGCAGTCCTTCAACTGGACCATGGAGTTCCACGTGCCGGGGCGGCTCGTCGCGGGCCTCGCCGCGGTGCTGCTGGCGGCGGCCGTGGCCACCGCCGTGCTGGCCGGCCGGCGTGTCGCCGGGCGGGACGTGGTCCGGGCCGTGAGTGCCGACTGGTGAGCCTCGGCCGCCGCCAGCTGCTCGCCGCCCTCGCCGCCTGCGCGTGGCCCCGCACGCCACTGCGGGCCCAGGCGAACGGCCGCGTCAGCGACCCGGTGGTGCCGCGGCCGCTCGTGTTTCCCGCCGACCACGGCGCCCATCCCGGCTTCCGCTCCGAGTGGTGGTACCTGACCGGCCTGCTCGACGCACCCGGCGGCGGCGATCCGCTAGGCTTCCAGCTGACGTTCTTCCGGGTACGCACCGGCATCGGCGAGGACAACCCCAGCGCCTTCGCGCCCCGGCAGGTGCTGCTGGCCCACGCGGCGCTGGCGGACCCGGCAGCGGGGCAGCTGCGCCACGACCAGGCCATCGCCCGCGCAGGCTTCGGCGTGGTCGAGGCCGGCACCACCGACACGGACGTCCAGCTGAACCGCTGGCGCTTCCGGCGCGATCCGGCCACCGGCCACTACCGCGGCCTCATCGCCGCCCGCGGTTTCACCCTCGACGTCACCGCCACGCCGACGCAGCCCCTGCTGCTGCAGGGCGATGCCGGGTTCTCGCGCAAGGGGCCGGACCCGGCCCAGGCCAGCTACTACTACTCGCAGCCGCAGCTCGCCGTGACGGCCACCGTCGTGCGCGACGGCGTGACGGAACAGCGGCAGGGAACGGCCTGGCTCGACCACGAGTGGTCATCGGCCTACCTCGCCGCCGACGCCGCGGGCTGGGACTGGCTCGGCATGAACCTCGACGATGGCTCGGCGCTGACGGCCTTCGTCATCCGCCCCCGGGCGACCGGCGCGCCGCCGGTCTGGGCCTACGCAGCGCTGCGCCGGCCCGGCGAGGCGCCCCGCGTCTTCGGGCCCGACGCGGTGCGGTTCGAGCCCCAGCGGCACTGGACCTCGCCCCGCACCGGCGCCCGCTGGCCCGTGGCCCAGCAGGTCACCGTGGGCGACCGTGTCTTCACGACGGCACCGCTCTTCGAGGACCAGGAGCTCGACTCCCGGGCCAGCACCGGCGCCATCTACTGGGAGGGCGCGAGCCGGCTGCTGGAGGGCGGCCGCCCCGCCGGCCGCGGCTACGTCGAGCTGACGGGCTACGTCGAGCCGCTGCGGTTCTGACGCGCGCACGCCCGGGGGACGGGCGGCAGTGGCACACTCGCCCGCATGCCCTTCGCCCGAGCCCGCTTCCTCGAGATCGCGCTGCCGGCGCCCGACGTCGGCGCCTCCCTCGACTTCTACCGCCGGCTCGGCTTCACCGAGCTCGACACCAACGACATCCGCCGGCACCACTACGCCACCGTCACCGACGGGCGGGTCGTCATCGGCCTGCACGGCGGCGGGCTCGAGGAGCCGGCCCTGGTCTTCGTGCAGCGCGACCTGGGGCGCCACGTGCGCGACCTCGTCGAGGCCGGCGTCGAGCCGGACTTCGCCCGCATCGCCGCCGACGAGTTCAACGAGGCCGGCTTCCGCACGCCCGACGGCCACCTGCTCGTCATGATCGAGGCAGGGACCTACTCCACCAGCGGCATGGCCGGGGCCGCGAAGCCGCTCGCCGGTGTGGTCGCCGAAGTCATCCTGCGTGGGACCGACCCGACGGCAACCGGCGCCTGGCTGGCTGGGGCGGGACTCGCCGCCGGCCGATCGGGATCGGGCTGCTACGGCACCGGTCCACTCGCGCTTGCGGTTGAACCCGGCTGGCCGGTGCCGGGCCCTGTGCTGCGGCTCGCCGGCCCGATGCAGCGCGCGGCGCTCGACGCGCGGGGCATCACGCCGGTGCGGCGCTCCCAGGGCGAGGTGCTGATGGCGCCCGAAGGCACCTGGCTGATCGCAGCGCCCTGACGACGACGGCGCGGCGCGGTTCAGCCGAAGCGCAGGCCCGCGAAGAGCAGGCCAAGCCCGACAGCGAACACGGAGCCGAGGCGCACGGTCATGTTCATGACCAGAAGCTCCATGTCCTTGCGGGCCAGCTGGATCTCCTGGCGCAAGTCGTGCCGGAGGATCTGCAGGTCTGCCTTGGTGGCCAGCGTCGTGCCCATGTCCCGCTCCATGGCATCAACGACGGCCCGGGCCTTGTCCCCGGGGACGTTGATGCTGATGAGCGCATCGTACAACGAGTAGAGATAGTCCATGGCGGCGTCCGCGCGCAGGCAGGCCTGGCACGGTAAGCCGCTGCACCGGCCTGGTCGAACCGCGAAACCGGGCGCTTCGCGCGCGAATGACAAGCCTCCGGGCAGCCCCGGGCCCCGCGCCTTACGCCGTGACGCTGGAGCTCGCCGCCGGGGCCGCCGCGGCCGAGGCGATCATGCGGTTCAGCACGCTGGCGGCATCGGGTGACGCCAGCAGGTCGGGCAGGCGCACCAGCGCCGGCAGGCGCAGGTAGCCCTGCAGGTAGTAGCAGGCCGCGTCGTCGGCCGACGTCAGGTCGAGCTGGCCGGCCTGCACGACCTTGCCCGCGGCGATGGCCTCGCCGATGCGGGCGCAGGCGTAGACCAGCGCGCGCTCGGCCGCATGCAGCGTCTCGCGGGGGTTCACCGGCGTCACGACGATGCGGCCGGCGGCCTCGACCTCGTGGACCAGCGCGTCCGGCAGGGCCCACTCGTGCATCAGCACGCTGCCGAGCACGAGGGAGCTCGCGCCGAGCCAGTCCTGCTGGCGCGCGAGGCGCTCCGGCAGCTCGAGGCGGCCCAGCTCGTCGGCCCGGTCAGGGCCCAGCACGGGGACGGCGATCTCGCCGAGGAATGACAGCACGGCCTGCATCGACAGCGCCGCCGGGTCGTTGAAGCGCAGGCGCATGGCGAGCAGCGCGCACAGCTCGCCGGCCACCATGGCCGCGGTCCAGGTGCGGTCGCTGTAGCGGCGCACGGCGGGGTCGGTGCTGGGAAAGGTCTCCTCCAGCAGGAAACCGAGCGCCATGCTCCGCACCGCATTGATGCCGAGGTAGCTGATGGCGTGGGGAATGCTGGCGATGGGCGACTGCAGCGCGTAGAACGCCGAGTTGGCCCGGCCGAGCAGCTTCGCCGCGAGCGGCGGCTCGCGCATGACGAGGTCGGCGAGCTCCCGGGGCGCGGCGTCGGCCAGCACGTCGAGGGACACGAGCCGCGGCAGCACTGCCGGCGGCTTCGCCACCTGGCGCAGCAGCGTCACCAGCCGCTGGCGCTGGGGGGGATCGAGCTGCAGCGTCCGCTGCAGGCGCAGCGACGCGATGGGCGACGGTACGGCCGCCGCGGTCGCGGCGACCGGCGGCTTCCACCCCGGCAGGGGGGCGGCGACACTGCGGGCCGCCCGGGTGACGGGCTCGGCGGCGGGTTGTGCAGGATCTTCGGCGTGACGGTTCCGAAGCAGGATCACCGCAGCCGCAGCAATGACGGCGACGATGCCCGCAACGACCAGAATAAGTTCCATGCAGCCCCGCGCCCGTGCCCCTGACCGCCGCACAGGGTAGTGATGGCACGCGCGCCTGCCTGTGAACCGCGTTCGCTTTCGGGCGCGACCGCGGTGGCCGTCGCCGCGGCTAGACTGGAGCCGGCCCGCGACGCGGGTCCGGTGAAAGGTTCTTCGACAACGAAGCAGGACGGCGGCCGCCCATGACCACTGATGGTGCCACCCGTGCCGACATTCCCGGCGTGCTGACCCGGCGGGCGGCGCTGCTCGCCCCGGTGGCCATCGGTCTCGCCGGCTGCGGTGCCGCGGGAGCAGGCGAGTACGAAGCCCGGGCCGCTGCGCTGCGTGCGGCACTGGCGGCCACGCCGGCACTCCCGGAACTGGTGCGCTACGCGACGCTGGCCGCCAACGGACATAACACGCAGCCGTGGCGCTTCCGGGTCCGTCCCGCCGGCCTTCGCGTGCTGCCCGACTTCACCCGGCGCACGCCGGTGGTCGACCCGGACGACCACCACCTGTACGCGAGCCTCGGCTGCGCCGTGGAGAACCTGCTCATCGCCGCTGCTGCCCGGGGCCAGGCCGGCGCCGTCGCCGCGACGACCGATGGCGTGGACATCGCCCTCGTGCCGGCCGCCGCCCGCGAGGACGACCTGTTCGCCGCGATCCCGCAGCGGCAGTCGACCCGCTCGGTCTACGACGGGCGCGCGGTACCAGTCGCTGCGCTGCGCGACCTGGAGGCCACCGCGCGCATCGACGGCGTGTCGCTGCGGCTCGTCACCGACGCCGCACAGCTGGGGCAGATCCTCGACTTCGTCATCGCCGGCAACAGCGCCCAGATGGACGACCACGCCTTCGTCGCCGAACTGCTGGAGTGGATCCGCTTCAGCCCTAGCGCTGCGCTGGCGACGGGCGACGGTCTCTACGCCGCCAGCTCCGGAAACCCCACGCTGCCTGACTGGCTCGGCCGGCGGCTCTTTCCGCTGGTGTTCCGCAAGGCCGCCGAGAACGACCGCTACGCCGCGCAGCTGCGCTCGTCGGCGGGCGTGGCGATCTTCACGGGGGATAGGGCCGATCCCGACCACTGGGTCCGGGTCGGCCAGGCCTTCCAGCGCTTCGCCCTCAAGGCCACGGCGCTGGGCCTGCGCCACGCCCACGTGAACCAGCCGGTGGAGGTGCCGGCCGTGCGGCAGGCGTTTGCCCGCTGGCTCGGCGCGCCGGACGTGCGGCCCGACCTGGTGGTGAGGTTCGGCTACGCGCCGCCAATGCCGATGTCGCTGCGGCGGCCGGCAGCGGCCGTGCTCGAGGGCTAGCAGGCTGTCTTCGACAGCTTGCCAGGTCAGCCGGCGGTGCCGCCCGGACAGACCGCCAGCCCCGCCACGCACTTCGGCGCGACGGTGGTCGACGCGACGACGTGCCCCGACCCGAGGTCGAGCTTCACCACCTCGCCGCTGAACCAGTTGGCGACGTAGGCCACGTCGGGGCGGGTCGCGTCGAGCACCGACCAGCCAAAGCTGCCGGGCAGCCGGTACTGGCGCAGCCAGGCGCCGTCGGGCGCCAGTGCGTCGAGGCGGTTGCCCATGCAGACCAGCAGCGTGCCGTCGGGCCGGCGGCCCAGGTCGAAGTGCATCATCGTGCGGTCGGCGTCCTGGCCGAAGCGCAGGTCGGGCAGCTGGCGCTCCCGGGCCAGGCTCCAGCGCATGAGCCGCGGGCCGGTCTCGGACACATAGAAGAGTGTCGTCGCATCGGCCGACAGCACCGAGTGGGTGACGGCCATGCTGCCGCTCATGCCGCCGTGGTACTCGGGCTCGTACTGGGCCATGAGCTCGCCGTCGGGCGTGAAGACGTAGAGCCCGCCCTCGCCCAGCAGCCGGCGGTGGCCCGGCAGCGGCCGGTGGCGCGTGGTCAGCGGCAGCGGCTGGTTCTCGCCGCCCAGCATCTCGGTGAAGAGCAGGGTGCCGTCGGGCAGGAAGTGCACCTTCGAGAAGGCGCGCTCGTGGAAGCACTGCGTCTCGAGCTGCCGGCCGTCGGTACCGACGCGGATCGTCAACCAGGCCCAGGGGTCCTGGGCCCACAGCACGCCGTCCGGTGCGAAGGTCAGGCCGTAGACCAGGTGCGTGGTGTCGGCCGTCCACAGCACGCCCTTCGGGTTCAGGTCGGCGTCGAACTGCAGGATGCGCCCGCGGCCCGCGTGGTCATCATCCGGGTTGTCGAGCAGCGTCGCGCCGACGAAGACGTCGCCCGGCGCAAACGGCTGCAGGGTCGAGGTACCGGGCGGCGGCGGGGCTTCGGGCATGGGCGCGCATTCTATGCCCCCGCCCCGGCGCGGGCCACGCGGCCGTGGCGCCGGGGTACAGTAACGCCATGCGCCGCGCCGGCCTGCCCCTGCTCATCGCCCTGCTGCTGGCCGGCCTCTGGCTCGGCAGCCTGAAGCCGTCGGTCGATGGTGCCGCACCGTCCGGGGTGGCCGGTGAAGTGCGCGACGACGAAGCGGGGCGCGGGTCCAGGGCGGCGCAGGAACCGGGCAATGCGGCGGGCGCCCCGGGGGATGATTCGCCCGGGGGCATGGCCGGGCCTGGTCCAGCCGAGGCGGTGGACGCCGGCGCGGCGGAATCTGCCCGGCGCCGCGCCGGGCCGGACCCGGTCCGCGCCGACACCTGGCTGCCACCCGAGGCCGTCGAGACGCTGGCGCTGATCGAGGCCGGCGGGCCTTTCCCCTACCGGCGCGACGGCGTCACCTTCGAGAACCGCGAGCGCCTGTTGCCGGCGAAGCCCCGGGGCTACTACCGCGAATACACCGTGCCGACGCCCGGCAGCCGTGACCGGGGCGCCCGGCGCATCGTCACCGGCGGCGACCCGCCGGACGTCTTCTATTACACCGCCGACCACTACCGCAGCTTTCGCCGCGTGGAAGGACTGCCGTGACTGCGACGAAGCTGGCTGCAACGCTCGCCGAGCCCGCCGAGGCCGGCGTCTTCCACCTGCCGCTGGCCAAGGCCGCCGACATCGCCGCCGCGGCCCGGGCGAACCGCTTCCGCGCCGTGCGCATCGACCTCGCCGACTGCGACGACAAGGAGGCGGTGCTGGCGGCCATGGGCAGCGCGCTGGAGTTCCCCGACTGGTTCGGCCAGAACTGGGACGCCCTCACGGACTGCCTCACGGACCTGAGCTGGAGCCAGGCGCCGGGCTACGTGCTGGTGTTCTCGGGCACGGGCAATTTCGCGTCGGTGGCACCCGACGACTTCGACACGCTCATCGAGATATTGAGCCAGGCCTCGGCCAGCTGGGCCGAGCTGCAGGTGCCGTTCTGGGCCTTCGTGCTGGAGCCGTGAGGGCGGCGCTCACCCAGGGATGCGGGCCCGGCTTCAACGGGTGGTTACGTTCGAGTCGCCACCCGCAGACGGGCGCCTGAGCGCCGAGGGCCGCAGGCAGGCGTCAGTGGAACCAGCGGGCCAGCACCTGCGCGGTGCGGGCCTTCACGTTGGCGTCGATGTAGGCCGCGATGGTCGCCACCGCCACGGCCAGCACGCCGAGGTCGTCGGCAAAGCCCGCCACCGGCGCCACGTCGGGCACCGTGTCGAGCGGCATGATCAGGTAGCCCAGCGCTGCGTAGACCGTCACCTTCGCCCACTTCGGCGTCTCGGGACGCTGGGCCGCGAAGTAGAGCCACAGCGCCTTCTCCACCACGTCGCGGCCCGCCTTGCGCGCGGCACGGGTCAGCTTGTCCCAGAAGCGGGGCGCCGAGTAGTAGGTGACCGTCGGCAGCGCCGGCAGGTTGCGGGCAGCATCGTGGCTCATCGTGACCTCCCCGGATTTGCGCCGGTGCGGGACGGCCAGTAGCTTTGCGCGAAGGCTGCGGGGAGTAAAGCCATGTTTTCGGGATCAACGGGTTACGCGGGGTCGCACGACCGCCCTGCACCGGCGGGCCGCCCGCATCGGCCCAGTGTCCGCATTGCCCTGCAACGCGCCGGGCTCACGCTCGGCGCGGCCCTGACCCTCGCCGCCTGCCAGTCCCCGGAGCCCGACACGCTGCCCGTCACCGGCACCATCACCTGGGCCAGCGGCGAGCCCCTGCCGGCCGACGCCGTCATCAGCGTGCAGCTCCGCGACGTGTCGCGCGCCGATGCCCCCGCGCCCCTCGTCGCCCTGCAGGAGATCACCAGCGCCACCACGCCGCCCATCGCTTTCAGCTTGGCCGTGCCCGCCACCGGACTCGACCCCCGGGCATCGCTCAGCATCGGCGTGCGCATCACCTCGGGCGACCGGCTCATCTACATCAGCGACACGGCGAACCCGGTGCCGGTGACGGGGGCGGTGGAGCCGGTGGCGGTGAAGGTGGTGCCGGTCGGGGAACGGAGCGACACCGTTCCTGAGTGAGGCCAGCGTCGCCTCAAGGCCTGCGGCCACGGCGGCCGCCCTGCAGACCTGATCAGCGGTGGGCGCCCTACCCCAGCCGCGGCTGTGACGTGAGCTCCACCTTCGGGCCTGCGTAGGCATCGAAGCAGGCCCGGTGCCCGGCCAGCGACAGCTCGCCGTCGCGCGTGTAGTAGCCGCTGACCCACTCCAGCAGGAAGGCGAGCCGCTCGTCCTGCTCCTCGCGCGTGGCGTACTTGTGCGGCTCCCAGGGCCGCGCCCGGCAATTGGCGAGGCACTGCGCCTCGCCGGGGTTCAGCAGCACGAGGTACGGCTGGTACTGCAGCGCCGCCTCGACGAGGGACGCGTAGCAGCCCTCGATGACCCAGCTGGCGTGGGTGGTGCAGAAGGCCTCGACGTCGGCCCGCGCCGCTGCCGGGTCGCGGGGCACGGCGACCTGATCGGGCTCCCAGGCAACGGTGTCGAGGTCGAGCAGCGCGGCACCGCTGGCCTCGCTGAGCCACTGGGCCAGGGTGGACTTGCCGGAGCCGGAATTGCCGAGGATGGCGATGCGCATGGTCACTGCTCGTCTGCGGGCTGCGGAGGTCGCATGCGGTTCGCGATCAGGCTCCGACAGCCACTACATTCATACCGAGGCCACGGGCGGCCGCGCATTGCCTGGCGTCGGCCGAAACGAAGGTGTCGGCGCCGACGGCCAGCGCAGCAGCCACGTGAATGGCATCGAGGGTACGAAGCGGGTTCGACTCCAGCCCCCCTACAGCCTGCTGGATGACCTGGGGACTGGTGTCGCAGATCAGTGCATCGGCAATGTCGGCCATGAAGTCGCCCTTCATCTGCTGATATTCCGACTCGTTGATCACGCCATCGCGGCGCAGCCGGCAGAACGCCGAGACCAGCTCAGGGATGGCGACCACCGACAGGGCAACCTCTTGGGCCCGGTCGCTCCACGCCAGCACTTCGCGCGTACCCGCCTCGTCGAGGTATCGCTTCGCGAAGGCCGAGGAATCGAAATAGACGCGCACCGGCCACCTGCCTCACTCGCCGCGGTCTTGCAGGATCAGCCGGCTCAGGGAGGCACCGCTGACCACCAGCGGCCGGGCCGGCCGGCGCTTCCACGACGGCAGGTCGCGCGGCACCGGGTGGATCTCGGCGATGGGCTTGCCGTTGCGGGTGACGCGGATGACCTCGCCGGCCTCCACCAGATCGAAGAAGCGGGTGGCCTGGCTACGCAGTTCCGTGAAACTTGCCTCGCGCATGTGCAGATACTCCCGCCAGAATGTACAGACCAGTGTACATCCGCCGGGGCTGGGAAGGGTGGCGCGGGTCTCAGTGGGCATGCTCAGGGGCCCGGGGGATCAGGGTTCACCACGGTGCCAGCGCCGGGAAGTGGCCGGCCACCCGCAAAAGGTGCCGGAACGGGTAGATCAGGGGCCTCCGGGACTGCCCCCCTGACTCAGCCTCGGGGAAGCCTCGTGCGCCGCAGGTACGCACGCAGGGCGCGGTTGACCGACGCGGAATCGGGGAGGCGGTCGCGCAGGTCGGGGTTGATGACCACTGCGCCGGGCACGGCTGCCCGGACACAGCGCGCGTACTTTCCGCGTTCGCCCGAGCGGATGAGGGTAGACGGGTACTCCTTGCGGAGGTCGTCTTCAGTACTCATGGGCGGTTAGGTCGCGACGGGTGGCGGCCACGCATCGCGAGATCGCGCATGGCCTCGGGGAAGTCCGCAAGCGCCGCCGTTGCCAGCCGTCGCACCTGCGCCGCGGGCGGCTTGCGGTGCTCATCGATGATGGCCTCGGCAAACTCGCGGCTCGCGAAGAGCCCGAGAGTGACGAGGACGGCGCCGAACTCCTCGTCCGCCTGGCTGCCCTCGGGTGCGGCATCGTGCGCCTGCCACACATCCTGGAGCCAGTCGTAACCGGCCATGAAGCCCCTGCACCACTGCGCCAGTGGCGCGTCGGCAGCAAAGTTGGCGATTGCCTGTGGCAGCGCCGCGATGCCGGGTGGCAACACCGGTGGCTTGCGCGGGGCTTCGAGTATCTCCCGGTTCACGGCGTTGTAGAACTGCATGATCAGGCCGAGCATCGCCTGGGCCTCCGCCTCATCGGCAGCCCGACTACCCTGGTCGTTGAATACCAGCGGCATCCACTCCGAAGGCCTGACGAGCTCCGGTGCCGTTGCAACGGCGAACAGGAAGCCCGCGAGTTCGGCGTACGTCAACGTCCCGGCGGGGCGCGCGGCGGCTGCCAGAAAGGCAGCGAGACGCTCAGCGTCGGCGGGAGAAAAGCCGGCCAGCTGCTGGCCCCCGTTCACGCCGCCTGCCACAACCGCCGGAACTGCGGCTCGCCGCGCTCGCTCCACCGCACGACGTCGGAGCTATAGCCCCGCAGTATCGCGATCACCTGCTCGCTGACGCGCCGCGCCTCGGCCACCGTCTCGCCCTCCAGCGGGTCCGGCGTGCGGGTGTCGTTGAGCACGACCACGCGCTCGGCATTTGGGCGGGCCTCGCGCAGTTCCATCCAGGTGAAGGACAGCACCTTGGCGGTCTGGGGGCTCGGCGAGCCCATCACCTTCACCAGCCGCTCGCGCTGCTTCGGCAGCGGGATGAGGAAGTCGATCTCGTGGGCGACCGTGCGCCCCTGCACGCTGACATCGCGGGAATAGAGTACCTGCCGCTCGTCCAGGAACTCCGCAACCAGCTCGAGGAAGTCGACCCAGCGGTGCGGCACGGCGCTCATCCACAGGTCGTTGAGCCGGACGATGCTGGTAAGGAGCAGGTGGGCGCGTTGCGGCAGGCTGGCCGACGACGCGTGGGTCTCGAGCCGCCCATTCACCAGGCGCACACCACAACTGGCCGTAACCCGGTCGATCAGGGCCTGGCGCCGCTCCGAATCCTCGATCCGCACCCCCAGATCCAGCAGGTTGGCAAGCGTTCGGCCGTGGTCGTGGAGCACCAACTCGCCGCCGCGTTGCTCGATGAAGATCTCGATGCCGTCGTTGAAGGGATCGAGCAGCGGGGTGCTCAGCGACTGGACCTCGCCATAGTCCACGTTCACCAGGCGCTCGCGCAGCCAGGCACCGTAGTCACGGGCCAGATCGAACTGCGGCTTGGCTGCCATCACGCCAGGTCCAGCTGAATGCCGAAGGGGAAACGCGTTTGGATGACGTCCAGGAAGCGACCCAGGGTCGCCAGCGGGTTGTTGACATCGTACCAGTCGACCGGCTCGGCGAACGCGAGTTCATGGCCCGCCCGGTACACGTGAAGGTGCGGTTGCCCGCGCAACTCGGTCCCGTCGGGATTCAGATGGAGCGGGGCGGCATGGAGACGGACGAGTCCGATGTTCCGGTCGCGCGTACGGAAGTGAAAGCGCAGGTCGAAGGGGTACCGGTTCAGGGACAACAGGAAGTGCAGCCTTCCGTCGTCGACGGCAACCACCAACTCGTCGGGCGTGCGCCCCATGGCCCAGTCCAGCGTGTCGCGGCGGGAGGCCTCCTTGAGCCGCGCGATCAGGGCATCGGCCTGGGTCTGGCTGATGGTCATTCCAGGTACGCTCCGGCCGGCGCCTCATACCCATTATCAGCATGTGCGCCCGCCCGAGTGGCCGCAAGGCGAGAAGGTGTCCGATCCACCCGGAAACGCAGCATGGCCCGGGCGGGTGACTGACCCACTACCCCACCGCCCACTCCGCCGACAGCACCTCCGCCTGCTCCAGCACCGTCTGCGTCGCCTTCTCCTGCTTGTCGGGCGGGTATCCGTGCTTGCGGAGGATACGCTTGACCAGCACCCGCAGCTGGGCGCGGACGTTCTCGCGCACGGTCCAGTCGATACTGATGTTGGCGCGGACGGTGGCGACCAGCTCCCGGGCGATGGCCCGCAGGCTGTCGTCGCCCAGCACCTTGACAGCGCTGTCGTTGGTCTCGAGGGCGTCGTAGAAGGCGACCTCGTCGTCGGTGAGGCCGAGCTGCTCGCCACGGTCGGCGGCGGCGCGCATGTCCCTGGCCAGCTGGATGAGCTCTTCGATGACCTTGGCGGTCTCGATGGCCCGGTTCTGGTACTTGCGCAGGGCCTGCTCCAGCAGCTCGGCGAACGACCGGACCTGGACGACGTTGCGCTTCTGGCGGCTCTTGATCTCGCCCTTGAGCAGCTTCTGCAGCAGCTCGACGGCGAGGTTGCGCTGGGGCATGCCGCGGACCTCGGCGAGGAACTCGTCGGACAGGATCGAGAGGTCCGGCTTCTTGAGGCCGGCCGCGGCAAAGACGTCGACGACCTCTTCGGAGACGATGGCCCTCGCAACTGGCTGCCTTCGTCGTAATCTACTTGTACTCCCCCCGAGGCTCGGCAGCCTCGCCGAGTTCAAGCGTGGTCTCGCGCGGGTACTCCATGCGGCTGCGCACGAATCTTTCGGTGTCCTTGTCCATGAAGTAGACATAGCACCCCTTCATTCCACGACTGAGTAGCACCCTGTAGGTGTTCTTGACCATCTCAATGAAGCGATCTCCGGACCGCTTGACCACTGAGTCTGCCGACGCTGACTTGTCCCCAACCCACTCCTGCTCGTCGAGTGAGTACCGTAGGTCGAGACCCCAGATCACGCCAACATAGTCCAATTCGAAGCCTTGGATGGTGTACACGCAGCCGATCTGATTGACACCATTCGGATCGGTCGCCCAGAGCGTTGCTGTCGGGATACCCGCCGCCACTCTCTTGCTTCCTGGCTTCGCATTCCAAGGTCGCTTGTAGCCCTCGATAACGACGTCGTCCACCAGGGTCCCATCCTCCTTTGGCTCGGACCACGGCCAGCAGAATCCAGCAGCAACACGAGCAGTAAGACCCTCTGCCGCCTTCTCGCGAATCTTTCGCTCGAGCTCCTCAGCCGACTGGACGACCCGGAACTCGAAGCCCTCATGGCCACTCCAGATAGCGTTGGCGGTACGCCGGATGCCGAGTGTGTTGTCGATCCAATTGACGAATCCGTCTGATCCCGCGCAGCGGAACTGCACCTCTAGCTCGAACTCAGACACCTCGGCGCCGATTACGGCTGCGGCCTCCAGAATTAGCTTCGTAGAACCCACCTCGTTAGGCCTTACGACCTGCTTGTCGTCGATAAAGAACACGGCCACCTTCGCCGCATCCAGAAGCTCCCGGATCTGGGGCTTGTCGCTTCGCGACTCCTTCCTCATGAATTGGCTGTTGCTATTCTTCCTGATCCGGTGGGATTCATCGCAGATGAGAACATCGACCTCGTTGGGCTGGGCGCTACCATAGCTATTGAAGTACTTGAACGTCGCCTTCGAACGGCTGCCGATGATGTCCCAGAGGGTCTCAGTGAAGGCTTTGGACCCTGTCGCGTAGTGGGCGTTTTGCCTTGCCCGAAGGAGGTCTGCCATCAGATTGACGGCAAGCACAGACTTCCCCGTACCGGGGCCGCCACGAACCAGCACAACCTGCTTGCGCCGGCCCAGCCCGCTCGAGCGCACCGTCGCCTTGATCTTCTCGAAGACAACCAGCTGCTCGTCTAGCAGGACCCACGGTGAGTGCGACCTGATGGCCATGGACACATGGTCCATCAACTTCTTGGCCGGCTTGAACCGGCTCTGCTCTACCCGCTCGAGGACTGGCAGGCCCCCGCCCGCGCCAAGCCTCTCGTCAAGGTACCCAGCCAATTCGTCGGCGTCGTCAGCATCAAACAGCCGCGCCGCCTGGAGTACCTCCGAAAACTTGGGCGAAAGGATGGGGTCGCCTTGCGTCGTAACGTAGTTGTGCAGGTAGCTACAGGCCACCAGGTCGACTGGGTTCTGGCCATCGTGAAAGGCCGTGTGGGTATCCGCCAAGTACTGTCGGTACTGATCGACCTGCACCGACGGGTGCAGGACGTCACGCTGACGCCCACCGACCCACGTCCGCACAAGCTTCTCGGGCTCCGCTGATTCACACTTCTCCCATTGCTTCAGTTCGATCAAGACCGCCCGGTCTTGGCGAGACTGGTCCCGTCCACAGAGGATGCAATCGATCCTCTTGGAACTCAGCGGCAGCTGGAACTCAAGGAGAACCCCGTGATCATGAAGCTGCGCGATCTCCATCACGTCCTTCATCGCGCGCAAGCTGTTCCGCCACGAGTGCACCTCACCAGGCGAGGGCTGATAGCCGTAGTAGCTGAAGAAGGCCGTCCGGAGCTGCTCGGCGATCTGATTTCGCGTCGCGTCCCGGATGAAATCGGGTGAATGCCCCGAGTACAGTCGCATGCTCAGAGTTCCGTGTACTTTTTGCTGCTACCCCGCGATTTGTCGACAGGGTACTTTGACTCGTTGAGCTTGATCTTCGCGTGGGCGGCCTCAATCAGGTCGGTGCCGAGCTTGTCTGCAATGCGGATAAGGTAGAGGAGCACATCCGCCATCTCCGCCCTGATCTCTTCTAGCTCGGCCTCACCGGGCTGCTTCGAAGCTTCGCCGTCAACCCACTGGAAGTGTTCGAGTAATTCGGCGGCTTCGACTGAGAGGGCCATGGCCAAGTTCTTCGGCGAATGGAACTGATCCCAGTCGCGCTCATCGGCAAAGCGACGAAGCGCATCCCGAATCTGTGTCAGGTCGTTCACGGCGACATCCATTCCATCTCAGGCGAACTCAGTGATTGCGCAGCAGATAGGTGACCTGAACTGCCAAGTCCAAGCTGGGCACATCGCCGCCCTTTAACGTCCATCCCGGCCATGGCCTCGTCGATGAGCTGGCCGATGGTGCTCTGGCGGGCCTGGGCCTTGAGGTGCGACCAGCGCGCCTTCGGCGGCACCCAGAAGATGTTCAGCGCGCGGTACTCGTCCGGGTCCTCCGGGTCGGCCCCGGTGGCCCGGTCGGCGACCAGCCGGGCGTGCTGCTCCTCGAAGGCGTCGGAGATGTACTTGAGGAAGATCAGGCCGAGGACGACGTGCTTGTACTCGGCGGCGTCGATATCCGGCCAGAGGATGCAGGCGGCCTGCCAGAGTTGGGCCTCATACCCTAAGTTGGCGGCGGTCTGGGCGGCGGCCTTGGGAGCCTTGGGCTTGCGGGGCATCAGCGACTTGCGGCGGTTGTGGGGACAGGCCCCCACCCGCATTTCACCAGATCCGGGCGCCGGAAGCGTCACCCATCCGGGTGAGGGTAGATCGTCGGGCCGCGGCGTTTGTCAGTGGCACGCCCGGCTTCGCGCGTCGACGGTGACCAGGGGTCGGCTCCACCCTGCCAACCATGAAGACCACGGAGTACTTCGCCTTGGTCCGGCAGCGGCCCGACCGGGTCGCCATCCAGGACGACTGGCTCCTGGCGGCCGTACGGCACCCCATCCGGGAAGAGATCCAGGCCGACGGACGAATCCGGCGCTGGACCCGGGTTCCGGGGCCGGCCGGCCGTTATCTTCGGGTTATCCTCTTGCCCGACGGGGTCACGGTCCACAACGCGTTCTTCGACCGGAGGTTCATGCCATGAAGGTCCGTTACTTCCGGGACACGGATACGCTGCTGATCGAACTGCGCGACGCAGCCATCGCCGAGACCCGGGATCTGGACGAAAACACCACGGTGGACCTCGATGCCGACGGTGGCCTCTGCGCCATCACCATCGAGCATGCGTCCCTGCGGGCGGGTGCACCGGCCTTCAGCTTCGAAGAGATCGCGGCCTGATCAGCCCTTATGTCCAACCCCAGGGTTCCGATTACGTGACGCAGTTGGCATAGTGCTGCCGTACCACCCGCGAGCCTCGGTCGTCGCGGCGCGGCAACAACAGCAATAAATCCCGGGGGAATCCCATGCCCACGACGTCCCTGCCGGCCAGCCGCGCCCGGCTCGCGGCCGCGCTCGCCCTCTCGGCCGCGGCCCTGCTCGCCATGGCGCCGGCCTCGGCCGATTCCGTGCTCTGCGGTGACCTGGCCGGCTTCGGCGGCAGCACGCCGTTGACTCCCGGTGGTTCGCTGCGCGAGGGCCGGAGCTGCTTCAGCCAGGTGTTCCCTACCAATGGTGGGGTCATCCTCGTCGAGGCCGACTCCGATCCGTCGGGCATTCTGCGCGCGACCTCCCTCGTGCAGTTGCCCGTGGGCGTGAACCACCTCGGCCAGAGCTCGGCCTCCTGGGAGGAGGCGTTCTGGGTCATCGACCACCCGGATCCCGCGAAGCAGGGAAGCCTCGGCAGCGCGCGGTTCGAGTTCTTCCTGGAAGGTTTCCTCGACGCCACCGGTGCCGGCCGGTCGAGCGTGTCGCTGGTGGTCGAGGGCAACCAGACGAGCCAGCGGTCGCTCTTCAACTCGGCGGCGACGGGGGCCAGTGGACCGCGGGCCGTGAACGCCTTCATCGAGGGCACGGTCTTCTTCCGCTTCGGCGAGACGTCGAACTTCACGCTGCGGCTGGTCACCCGCGCCGAGCGGGCGTCGGGTCAGGCGGGGCTGGGCTCCGCCGAGGCCGTGTTCAGCAACACCGGTTACTGGGGCGGCTTCACCGCCATCGAAGACTTCGACGGACCGGTCGAGGGCTTCACCTTCGGCGGCAGCAACGCCACCTTCGGCACGCGGGGCTTCACCTCGCAGATTCCGGTGCCGGTGCCCGCCTCGGCCTGGCTGCTGGCCTCGGGCCTTGCCGGGCTCGGATGGCTGCGCCGGCGGCGCATCTGAAGGCACGGCCGCGCACCGCCACTGAAACGAAGGCCCCGCGACCACCAGGCGCGGGGCCTTTTCTTTTCCGGCGCAGCAGGGCCGGCGTCAGCCGGCGCCCCGCAACTGCTCCACGATCGCGGGGTTCTCCAGCGTCGAGATGTCCTGGGTGATCGCCTCGCCGCGGGCGATGGAGCGCAGCAGCCGGCGCATGATCTTGCCGGAGCGCGTCTTCGGCAGGTTGTCGGCAAAGCGGATGTCATCGGGCTTCGCGATGGCGCCGAGCTCCTTGCCGACGAACTCGCGCAGCTCGGCGACGAGCCTGTCGGCCTCGGCGCCCGTGGGCCGCGTGCCCTTCAGCACGACGAAGGCGCAGATGGCCTCGCCCTTGATGTCGTGGGGGCGGCCGACGATGGCGGCCTCCGCGACCCGCGGGTGGGCGACGAAGGCCGACTCGACCTCCATGGTGCCGAGGCGGTGGCCCGAGATCTTCAGCACGTCGTCGGCGCGGCCCATGACCCAGAAGTAGCCGTCGCCGTCGCGGTGGGCCGTGTCGCCGGCGACGTAGTAGCGGTTGCCGAAGCGCGCCCAGTAGGTGTCGAGGTAGCGCTGGTTGTCCCCCCAGATGGTGCGCAGCATGGCGGGCCAGGGCTTGCGGATGACGAGCATGCCGCCGAGCTCGGGCTGGTAGACCTCGTTGCCGTCCTCGTCGACCACGCAGAGATCGATGCCGGGGATCGGCGTCGTGCACGAGCCGGGCTTCGTCGCCGTCACGCCGGGCAGCGGGCTCGCCATGATGGCGCCGGTCTCGGTCTGCCACCACGTGTCGACGATGGGGCAGCGGCCCTTGCCGATGACGGTGTGGTACCACATCCACGCCTCGGGGTTGATGGGCTCGCCGACGCTGCCGAGCAGGCGCAGCTTCGACAGGTCGTACTTGCGCGGAATGTCGTCGCCGAGCTTCATGAGCGCGCGGATGGCGGTGGGCGCCGTGTACAGGATCGTGACGCCGTGCTTCTGGCAGTTGTGCCAGAAACGCCCGCCGTCGGGGAACACCGGCGCGCCCTCGTACATGACGAGGGTGGCGCCGGCGGCCAGCGGCCCGTAGCACACGTAGCTGTGGCCGGTGACCCAGCCGACGTCGGCCGTGCACCAGAAGACGTCGCTTTCGCGCAGGTCGAAGACCCACTGCGTCGTGAGCTTGGCGCCCAGCAGGTAGCCGGCGGTGGAGTGCTGGATGCCCTTGGGCTTGCCCGTGGAGCCCGAGGTGTACAGCAGGTACAGCGGGTGCTCGGCGTTGACCCAGGTGGGCTCGCACTTCGCGGGCTGTGACGGCACCACGTCGTGCCACCAGGTGTCGCGGCCCTTCTGCATCGCGATCTTCTGGCCGGTGCGCTTCAGCACGAGGACGCGCTGCACGGTGGCGCCGGCGCCATTCGCCAGCGCCTCGTCGACGGCGGCCTTGAGCTCGACGACCTTGCCGCCGCGCCAGCCGCCATCGGCGGTGATGATGAGCTTTGCCCCGGCATCCTCGACCCGGTCGCGCAGCGAGTTGGCCGAGAAGCCGCCGAACACCACCGAGTGCGTGGCGCCGATGCGGGCGCAGGCCTGCATGGCGATGACGGCCTCGGGCACCATGGGCATGTAGATGACGACGCGGTCGCCGGGCCAGATGCCGAGGGACTTCAGCGCGTTGGCGAGCCGGCAGACCTCGGCCGTCAGCTCGCGG
>JAEUPZ010000013.1 GCA_016789885.1 Chromatiales bacterium
CGGCCGTGGCCGGGCTCTGGCTCGGCAGCGAGCTGGCCGGCGTCGAGCCCGCTACCGTGGCCGAGGCCCGACCCGCCGCCGCCGCGGCACCCGAAGCCCCCCAGGACCTCGCCCCGGCTTCCCTGATTGAAGAAACCGAACTGGTCGTCTCCCGGGGGGATACCCTGAACGGCCTGTTCCGCAGCGCTGGCCTGAGCATTGTCGATCTGGCCGCGATCATGGACATCCCCGAAGCGCGGCAGCATCTGCGGCTGCTGCACCCGGGCGACAAGCTGCTCGTCCGGCACGAAGGTCAGCACATTCTCGCGATCGAGCGCTCGCTCGACCTCACCGAGGCCTTCCGGGTGGCCGCGACCGGGAACGGCTACCTGGCCGAAACCGTCCGCCTGCCCGTCGAACGTCGGCGTGTCGTGGCCGGCGGTACCATCTTCAGCTCGCTGTTCGAGGCCGCCTCCACCGCCCGGGTATCCGAGCGGGTGGTCATGAAGCTGGCCGACGTCTTCACCTGGGACGTCGACTTCGTGCGCGACATCAGCCAGGGCGACTCCTTCGCCGTGGTTTACGAGGAGCTCTGGCGCGACGGGCAGAAGCTGGGCGAGGGCGAGGTCCTGGCGGCCGAGTTCATCAATCGGGGGCGGCGGTTCACGGCCGTCCGTTTCGAAGACGGCAAGGGACGGCCCGGCTACTACACGGCCGATGGCCGGCCGATGCGCAAGGCCTTCGTCCGCGCGCCCGTTGCCTTCACGCGCATCAGCTCCGGGTTCAACCCGAGCCGGCGCCACCCGATCCTGAACACGATCCGTGCCCACCAGGGCGTCGACTACGCGGCACCGTCGGGCACGCCGGTGATCGCTGCTGGCGACGCCAAGGTCATCTTCCGTGGCTGGCGCGGCGGCTATGGCAACACCGTCATCCTGCAGCATGCCAACGGCGTGACCACGCTGTATGCCCACCTCGCCCGGTTCGGCAAGGCGGCCCGCTATGGCGCCCGCGTGAGGCAGGGCGAGGTGATCGGCTATGTCGGCGCCACGGGCCTCGCCACGGCGGCACACCTGCACTACGAGTACCGCAAGAACGGCGTGCACCTGAACCCCCGTACCGTGACGCTGCCCGACGCAGAGCCTCTGCGGGGCGCACAGCTGACCGCCTTCCGCAGCGACGCAGCCGGCCTGCTGGCGCAGCTGGAAGAGCGCCGCACGGTGCTTGCAGCCAACAGCGTCGCGCCCGGCAACGCTCCCTGAGCCGTCGCGGAGCCGCGCCATCCGGCGGGGCACCAGGCCTCTTATGACAACTGTGACGCCCGTCCCATGACGGGCCGCGGCCGCTGCTATATTGCCCATCGACCTGCCTGGGCGCGGCCGTGGATACACCGAACTTCAAGCTTCCCGAGTACTACATCAACCGGGAGCTCAGTGCGCTGGAATTCAACCGGCGGGTACTGCACCAGGCCAAGGACCGGTCGATCCCGCTGCTCGAGCGGCTCAAGTTCCTCTGCATCGTCTCGACGAACCTCGATGAACTGTTCGAGATCCGCGTCAGCGGACTGAAGCAGCGCCATGAGCTTGGCCTCTCACCCCTCGGCCCGGACCAGGCGTCCGCCGAGGACGTGCTGCGCGAGATCTCGCGGCGGGCCCACACGCTGGTCGACGAACAGTACCGGCTGCTCAACGACGAGATCATGCCGGCGCTCGAGGACCAGGGAATCCGCTTCGTCCGGCGGACCCGCTGGACGCCGACCCAGCGCAACTGGCTGCGGGACTACTTCCACCGCGAAATCGAGCCGATCCTCAGCCCGACCTCGCTGGACCCGGCGCGGCCGTTCCCGCGGATCCTCAACAAGAGCCTGAACTTCATCGTCGGGCTGCGTGGCATGCACGCCTTCGGGCGCCCGGTGCAGCGCGCCATCGTCCAGGCGCCACGACCCCTGCCGCGGCTCATCCGGCTCGACCCCTCGCTGCCGGACACGGGCCCGAACGACTTCGTGTTCCTGTCGTCGGTCATCCATGCCTTCGTCGACGAGCTCTTCGCCGGCATGGACATCCAGAGCTGCCACCAGTTCCGCGTCACGCGGAACAGCGACCTCTACGTCGACGAAGAGGAGGTCGAGGACCTGAAGCGCGCCGTCGAGGGCGAGCTGGTCGCATCCCGCTACGGGGAGGCAGTGCGCCTCGAGGTCGCGCACGACTGCCCGGAGGAGCAGGCGCAGTACCTGCTGGAGATGTTCGGGCTCGACGATGATGACCTGTACCGCGTCGACGGCCCGGTCAACCTGAACCGGCTGCTGACGGTCCTGCAGCTCACGAGCCGGCCGGACCTGCGCGACGCACCCTTCACGCCGGGGCTTCCCCACCCGGTCGCCACCGCGGAAGACCTGCTGGCGGCGATCGCCAAGCGTGACATCCTGCTGCATCACCCTTACGAGTCCTTCGGCCCGGTGCTGGACTTCATCACCCGGGCAGCGCAGGACCCGGATGTCCTGGCGATCAAGATCACCCTGTACCGCACGGGCGCCGCCTCGCCAGTGGTCGACTCACTGGTGACGGCCGCCCAGGCGGGCAAGGAAGTCACCGTCAGCATCGAGCTGCGGGCACGGTTCGACGAGGCGGCGAACATCGAGCTGGCGAACCGCCTCCAGGAGGCCGGCGCCCACGTCGTCTACGGGGTCGTCGGCTTCAAGACCCACTGCAAGATGACGCTGGTCGTGCGGCGCGAGGGCGGCCGCCTGCGGCGCTACGTCCACCTGGGCACGGGCAATTACCACCCGGGCACGGCACGCCTCTACACCGACTACTCGCTGCTGTCGGCCGACGAAGCCCTGGCCGAGGACGTGCACCACGTCTTCCTGCAGCTGACGAGCCTGATGCAGACCCCGCCCCTGCGCCGGCTCTACGAGGCACCGTTCACGCTGCATCAGCGGATCCTCGAGCACATCGACCAGGAGATCCGCAACGTCGAGGCCGGCGGCGCCGGCCACGTCATCGCCAAGCTCAACGCGCTGGTCGAGCCCGAGGTCATCAGCGCGCTGTACCGCGCGTCGGCGGCGGGCGTCATCGTCGACCTGATCGTGCGGGGCATCTGCTGCCTCCGCCCCGGCATACCCGGCATCTCGGAGAACATCCGGGTGCGGTCGATCGTCGGCCGGTTCCTCGAGCACGCGCGCGTCTACTACTTCCACGCCAATGGCGCGCAGCACGTCTTCTGCGCCAGCGCCGACTGGATGGACCGCAATTTCTTCCGCCGTGTCGAGGTGTGCTTCCCGGTCCTCGACGAGGACCTCAAGGCACGGCTGCTGTCCGACCTCGACCTGGCCCTGTCCGACAACACCCAGGCCTGGGAGCTGCAATCCGACGGCAGCTACGTCCTCACGAGTCCTCCGACCCCCGCCGACGCCGTATCGTCCCAGGCGAAGCTGCTGCGCCAGCTGGCCGAGACTGCCTGAGACGCCAGATCAGCGCGCCCGGGTCAGCGCGAGGCGGATACCCGACTCCCCCAGGAGCTCCGCCTCCCGCTCGAGATCGGCCAGGGTCAGCGGGCTCGCCTTGAGCCATGCCGCCGGCAACCGGAGCCGGAGCGAACGCCCGTCGGCGTGGAGCTGGATCTTCGGCAGCGAGACGGCCGTGCGGCTGCGATGAAAGAGGACGGCCAGGCGCAGCAGTATCGACAGCCTGAGCGCCGGCCGCTGCCAGTCGGGCGGGAGCGAACGGAACACGGCCCGGTCGAACCGACGCCGGTGGGCCTGCACCAGCCGCGCAACGACCCCCTGCTCCTCGCGCGTGAAGCCGGGCATGTCGGCGTTCTCAATCACGTAGGCGCCGTGGTGATGGTAGTGGGCGTGGGCGATGTCCAGGCCCAGCTCGTGCAGGCGCGCCGCCCAGGCCAGCGCCTGCCGGGCCGACTCGCTGCCGAGGTCCCAGCGGCGGGCAACCTGCTCGAGGAGCAGCAGCGAAGTCCGTTCGACGCGGTCGGCCTGGGCCTGGTCGACGTGGTACCGGGCGCCCATGGCCCTGACCGTGCGGGCCCGGGCATCTTCATCGCTCAGGCGGCCCATGAGGTCGTAGAGCATGCCCTCCCGCAGGGCGCCGTCGGCCACGGTGAGGCTGTCGAGGCCGAGGGCCTGCATCACCTCGACGAGGATCGCCACGCCCCCCGGGAAGACCTCCGCGCGCTCCCGCGACAGCTCGGGCAGGCGCAGGTAGTCGATGCTGCCGGCAGCGACCATCTCGGCGATGAGGTACTCGAGCCCGTCCACGGTGATGCCGTCGGTACAGCGGCCGAGGGCGGCGAGCACCGCCTGGGCGCTGCGGATGCTGCCCGACGTACCGGCCACCTGCACCGTGCTGGCGCGGCGGAACTGCGACCGGACCGGCTCGAGCTCGAGCCGCGCCTGGAGCCGGGCCTGCTGGAAATTGCGCGCCGATAGGCGCCCGCGCGGGAAACAGCCCTCGCTGACCGACACGCAGCCCATGGACAGGCTTTCCATCACCCGCGGCTGCAGCGCGCGGCCGACGATGATCTCGGTGCTGCCACCCCCGATGTCCACGACGAGCCGTGGGCCGTCGGCACGCGGCAGGTGGTGGGCGGCACCGAGGTAGATCAGTCGCGCTTCCTCGATCCCCGAGATGATCTCCACCGGGTGGCCCAGCGCCCGGCCGGCCTGCTGGACGAAGCGGCCGGCGCCCCGCGCCCGCCGCAGCGTGTTGGTGCCGACGACACGCACCCTCGCCGCCCGCATGGCCCGCAGGCGCTCGCCGAAGCGGCGCAGGCAGGCCAGGGCCCGCGCCTGGCTCGCGGCCGACAGGCGTCCGGTGGCACCAAGGCCGGAGGCCAGGCGCACCATCTCGCGCAGACGGTCGATGACCACGAGCTGGCCGTGCCGGTGGCGCGCGACGACCATGTGGAAGCTGTTGGAGCCCAGGTCGACGGCCGCCAGGACCTCCGACTCGCCCACCCGGGCCCGGCGGCGTGCCTTCACCACCGGCACGTGCGGGCCCCGTCACACATCGGCGGCAGCCTCCCACTCGCGGCGCCACCATTCCGGCCGCGTGGGCATTCCGGCCGGGAACAGCAGCGGGCCGAGCTCATCGAGCGCCTGCACGTAGACGGCGCGCTTGAACCAGATGACCTCCCGGACCGGCTCCCAGAAATCGACCCAGCGCCAGCGGTCGAACTCGGGCGTCGCCGAAGCATCGAGGCACAGCTGCGAGTCGTCGCAGGTCATGCGCAGCAGGAACCACCGCTGCTTCTGGCCGATGCAGACCGGCTGGCTGCGGCGCCGGATGTACTGCTCGGGCAGGCGGTAGCGGAGCCAGCCGCGCGTCGTGCCGAGTACCTCGACGTGATCCGGGGCAAGACCGATCTCCTCGCGGAGCTCGCGATACATGGCATCGACCGGTGATTCGCCGGCCCGCATGCCGCCCTGGGGAAACTGCCAGGCGTCCTGGCCGATGCGGCCGCCCACCAGCAAAGAGGCTCCGGCGTTGCAGAGGATGATGCCGACGTTGGCACGGAATCCGTCCCGGTCGATGAGGTCCACGTCGGCGCTCCGGAAATGCGTCGCGATTCTTCCACATCGGGCCGGGACCCGCCACGCCGGGTCCCGGCACCGCGGTTTCGGGTAGACTCCGGCGCCTCCCGCGCGGGTCAGGCCGGTACACCATGTCATCGCGCGCCCGGTATGCGCTGCCACTCCTCACGCTGGGCGCCATCGCGGCGCTGGCGGTCGCCGTGCTCGTCGGCAGCGGCCCGGCAGGCCTGCGCACGCTGGCCGGGGCCCTGACCGGCGACGCGGATCCGCTGGAGCTCCGCATCCTCGCCGACCTGCGGCTCGCGCGTGCACTGGCGGCCTTCGGCACCGGCGCAGCCCTCGCCGTCGCCGGCGTGCTGATGCAGGTGCTGCTGCGAAATCCGCTGGCCGATCCGTACATCCTCGGCACGTCGGGCGGCGCGGCGGTGGCCGCGCTCTCGCTGATGATGGTCGGCGCCACGCCGCTCGTCGTCGACATGGGCGCGTTCGGCGGTGCCCTCGGCGTGACCTTCCTGGTCTTCGCCCTCGCGCGGAACTCGGGCGCCTGGCACAGCGGCCGGCTGCTGCTCACGGGTGTCGTCATCGCGGCCGCCTGCGGAGCGGCCATCAGCCTGTTGCTCGCCATCAGCCCCGAAGCGGGCCTTCGCGGCGTGCTCTTCTGGCTGATGGGCGACTTCGCCTACGTCACCGACGCGCGGCCCGTGCTCGCCCTGGCCGCTGCCGGCACGGTCACGGCCTTCGCGTTCGCCCGCAGCCTCGACGTGCTCGCCACCGGCGCACGACAGGGCGCCCTGCTCGGCCTCGAGGTCGGGCGGCTGCGGCTCGGCATCTACGGTATCGGCTCCCTGCTGACGGCCGTCGCCGTGACCACGGCCGGCATCGTCGGCTTCGTCGGGCTGGTGGTGCCGCACCTGGTCAGGATGGTGGCGGGCAGCAATCACCGGGTGGTCGTCCCGGGATCGGCGCTGGCCGGTGGCACGCTGCTCGTGCTGGCCGACATGCTCGCGCGCACACTGATCGCGCCCCGGCAGCTGCCGGTGGGCGCCATCACCGCCGCGGTGGGCGTGCCGGTCTTCCTGGCGCTGCTGGCGCGCTCGGCACCCCGCGGCGCCGGTCGCTGAGGTCAGCGGCGCCGGGCCAGGTACTCGCGGCCGCGCCGCATGAGCTGGACGAAGCCTGCCTCGTCGCGGTCCCGGACGAGCCCGGCGATCCGGCCGACGGCGGTGCCCAGCTCCCCGAGGACGGCGGCACCGTGGGGATTGTCCGCCTGGATCGAGAAATACAGCTCGGGGCTTTCCTCCGCGACCCGGGCCGCCACCTGCAACTGGGCGTCGAACGTGGTGCTCGAGATCTCGGCGAGCCGTGGCACCGACTCACCACTGCCAGCCAGCACGCTGAAGAACGCGATGTTCACGGCGTGGGACAGGCCCAGGATCCAGGCCATGAGGCGATCGTGCTCGGCAAGCGGCATCTCGGTCTGGATGGCCAGGGTGGAGTTGAAGAGCTGTCGGGCCTCAGCCGTGGCCGCCGGGGAGCCGGCATCCAGGAAGAGCACGTGCCGTCCCGACAGCAGGTCGGTGTCCGGGCCGAACATCGGGTGCAGCGACGTCACCTGCAGGCCCGCGGCCGCGAGGGACTCCAGGTCGGCGGCGAACGGGCTCTTCAGGGACCCGATGTCGAAGATCAGGCCCCGCCGCCGGCGCGCACCGATCTCGCGCAGCACCTCGCCGGTCGCTGCGATGGGGGCGGCGACCACGGTGACGGCGAAGTCGTCCGGCGTGTCGCGCCAGTCAGGGGCCCAGGCAAAGCCGGGCACGGCGCCGGCCGGGTCCGCGACGGTCACGGCATAGCCCTGGGACTGCAGGAACTCGACGAACCAGCGACCCATCTTGCCGGTGCCGCCGATGACGAGGGCCGGCAGCCCGCGGCCCTGGCCCTCCGCGCGGACCCGGGCCTGCTCCTGGTTGGCGAGCGACGACCGGATCAGCAGGCCCAGCAGCTGCTCGGCAACAGCCGGCGGAAAGCCGAACTCCGCCGCGGCGGCCCGCCCCGCATCCAGCACCTGCTTCTCGCGGGCGAAGTCCCGGGTCGGGTAGCCGGACGCACGCTTGCGGGCGCCGATCTCGCCGGAAATGCGCTGGCGCTCACCGACCAGCTCGAGGATGCGGCGGTCGATCGCCGAAAGCTGCGCGCGCAGCGCGGCCAGGTCCTGGTCCATGCCCGTTCCATCCCCGGCGGGGTGCCCTTGGAAGGCGCGCAGGGTAACCCGGAGTCCGCGCCGGCGGCAGGCCGCCCGGATGGGGACGGTCCCGGGTGTCGCGGCGCTTTACATATTCCCCTCTCCGCGGGCCCCGGATCCCGGCGGTCTGGCTGGATCCGACAGCGGGGTTCGCGGCCCGACCGGCCAGGTCGACCAACAGGAGCCCAGGCGCCCCAGAAACATCAGCCGCTTGCGCCGCGCGGCCTGCGCCGCACCCTCGGGGCTGGTGTCGGGAAACCTTACGAAACGGCAATCTTCGCGGAGCCCGGCAGTGACAGCCCGTCAGCAACTAGCTGTTTCCATTAGTCAATTGAGATCGTGGCACGAGAGTTGCTGATTACTTTCTGCGCACGAGCAAGGGTCCCAACCGGAGCGACGTGTTGCGATCTGGACCATCAGGATCGAAGCCCGAAACCGCGGACAAGAACAAGAAGACCGACAAGTAGAAGTAGACGCGCCGGCGACAACGAGAACGACAAGCCCGAAAACAAAAACACGTTTCCCGACCGACGACCCGCATCGCGACAAAAACAACAAACCCGACGCCCCGCCTAGTGCGGGGCTTTTTTTTGCTCATCGCAGGACATCCGGGCCCGGGCAGCCCGGGCCTGTCCGACGGCGATGCACGCTCCAGAGCACTGCCAGCCGGCCGGCGCTAAGCTTCCGCTGCCATGCTCAGCTGCCAGAACATCACCGTGAGCGTCGCCGGCCGGGTGCTGGTGCGCGACCTGTCGCTCGACCTGCAACCCGGCGACTGCATGGCCCTGCTCGGGCCCAACGGGGTCGGCAAGACGCTGACGCTGCTGACGCTGGCCGGCCTGCGGCGTCCCGTCAGTGGCAGCGTGTTGCTGGATGGGTCGCCCATCGACGCCCAGCCCCGGCTGCAGGTGGCGCAGCGGCTCGGCATGCTCCTGCAGGACGACGAGGACGCGTTCCCGGCCTCCGTCCTGCAGGCGGCACTGCTCGGTCGTTTTCCCCACCACGGCACCTGGCGCGCCGAGACCGCGGCCGACGTCGCCATCACCCGGGAGGCCCTGGCGCGCGTCGACCTGGCCGGGCTCGAGGATCGGGATGCCGCGACGCTGTCGGGCGGGGAGCGCCGTCGCCTGGCCCTGGCCCGCGTACTGGCACAGGCGACGCCGACGGTGCTGCTCGACGAGCCGGTCAACCACCTCGATCCCAGCCATCAGGGGCGGATCCTGCGCCACCTCCGGGCGCTCGCCGACGTCCATCACCAGGCGGTACTGATGTCCCTCCACGACGCCGTCCTCGCGGCGCGCCACGCGACGAGGGTCGTGCTGCTCTTCGGCGACGGCCGCTGGGCGTGCGGGCCGACGCGGGAGCTGCTGACCGCGGCGAACCTGCGCGCGCTCTTCGGCACCGCCTACGCGGCCTACACGGGGCCCGACGGCACCGTCCTGCTGCCGGCGGCTTGACCGCCCGCGCAGCAATCCACAGAATCCGCCCCGGTCCTGCTGGTGCCCGCGGGCGCGCCCTGCGCTCCGGGTTAAACGGGAAGCCGGTCAAAGTCCGGCACTGCCCCCGCAACGGTGGGCGGAGCATGGGGTGGTCACGCTAGCCACTGTGCCCTCAGGCATGGGAAGGCGACCGACCCCGGCAGGCGAATGCCCTGCCCTCCGCAAGTCCGTATACCGGCCTGCAGGTGATACGTACGCGTTCGGTCTCGGCGGGAGACAGACGGTCGTGAACGGGCCAGCCTTCGGCTCATTCGCTGCCTGACTCCGCGCGCGGCTGCCTGCCGGCAGCCGCCGCCCAGCCCTGTCCGGACGCAGCTGCGGCGATCGGGTGTGATCGCCGCCCGGGGGAGTTGCCTGTGTTCCGCGCCATCACCCGCCGTGCCGTGCCGTGCCTGCTTGCCCTCTCGCTGCCCGCCGTACCCGCCGTGGCTGCCGACGACGCGACCAATGTCGTCGTCGTGACAGCCAGCCGCACGCCGCTCCCCGCCGCAGCGGCCCCGGCCGCTGTCAGCCTGATCGACCGCGAAACCATCGACCGTCGCCAGAGCGCCTTCGCCGCCGACCTGCTGCGCGACGTGCCGGGCGTGACCGTCAGCCGGTCCGGCAGCATCGGCGCCCAGACCCAGCTGCGCATCCGCGGGTCCGAGGCCAACCACCTGCTCGTGCTCATCGACGGCGTCGAAGCCAACGACCCCGCGGGCAACGACGAGTTCGGCTTCGAGCAGCTCACCACGGCCGACATCGAGCGCATCGAACTGGTCCGCGGCCCGCAGAGCGCCCTCTGGGGCAGCGACGCGCTCGCCGGCGTGCTGAACATCGTCACACGCCAGCCGGGCGACGACTTCACGGCCCGGGCCTTCGCCGAGGGTGGCGCCTTCGATACCTGGTACGCGGGCGGCAGCGCCGGGGGCCGCATCGGTGGCGCCCGCGTGGGCCTGTCGGCCTCGCAGCTCGACTCGAACGGCACCAACGCCTCCCGCCAGGGCGGCGAGGAGGACGGCTACCGCAACCGCAGCGGCACGCTGACCGTCGCCGGCTCGCCGCGCGAGGCGCTCGACCTCAGCTTCGTCGCCCGCTACACCGACGCAAGCAAGGAGTTCGATGGCATCGACTCCGGCAGCGTCGATGGCGACGGAAACTTCATCCCCGGCACCGGCCTGCCCTCTGACGATGACTCCCGCAGCGACACGCAGTACGGCTACGTGCGCGCAGGCGGCAGCCTGACGCTGTTCGATGGCGCGTGGACCCAGCGCCTGAACGCCGCGTGGACCACCACCGACACCGACACGCTCGATCGCGACTCGGTGGGCAGCACCACCGCCGCCGACAAGTACGGCCTGTACTACCAGTCGAGCCTGCGCCTCACCGGCAACACCGATACGGGCACGGGCCAGACGCTGACGGCCGCCATCGACCAGGAGTGGACGGAGTTCCGCCAGCGGGGGCAGGTGCTCGGGCCCTTCTTCCCCGGCGGCGAGCCCTTCGACCCGAACCAGGACCAGGACCTGCGGAACACGGGCCTCGTGGCCGAGTACCTGGCGCGGCCCATCGACCCCCTCGTCGTGACCCTCGCCGCGCGGCACGACCTGAACAGCGAGTTCGACGACGTCACGACGTGGCGTGCCGCGGGCGCGTGGACCTTTGCGGGTCCCGCCACCAGGGTCCGGGCCAGCTACGCCACCGGCCAGAAGGCGCCGACCTTCGTCGAGCGGTTCGGCTTCTACGCGAACCAGTTCGTCGGCAACCCGCTGCTGAAACCGGAAACGTCGCGGGGCTGGGAGCTCGGCCTCGACCAACCCTTCGCCGACGGCCGCGTCACGGCCAGCGCCACCTGGTTCCACGCGAACCTCGAGGACGAGATCAACGGCCTGGTGTTCGACCCGTCGGCCGGCGCCTTCACGGCGCGCAATCTCGATGGCGACAGTCGGCGGCGTGGCGTCGAGGTGGGACTCACTGCCAACCCGGCCGCCAGCCTGCGCCTGTCGGCCAGCTATACGTACACCGACTCGCGGCAGCCGGACGCGCTGACCGGCGAGATGATCCGCGAGGTACGTCGGCCAAAGCATGCCGGCAGCCTCAACGCGGCCTACCAGCTCGCGGGCGGGCGCGCCGACGTCAGCGCCAATCTCGCCTACGTCGGCAGCCGCAGCGACTTCTTCTTCGACCCGCTGACCTTCGCGCAGTCCACGGTCCGCCTCGACGACTACCTGCTCGCCGACGTCGCCGTGTCGTACCGCGTGACCAGCACCCTCACCGCCTACGCCAGGGTCGAGAACCTGCTGGACGAGGACTACGAGGACGTCTACGGCTTCAACACCCCGGGCCTCGGTGCCTACGCCGGCCTGCGCGCCAGCTTCGGCGGGGACGGCCGCTGATGGCGGCGCCTGGTGCGATTCTCTGGCCGCCCGCCGTGCTGCCAGGCATCCGGCCGGCGCCGGCCGCCGAATCCCGGGGACCCAGCCGGGTTACGATCTGAGCACCATGGCCAACCGCCTCACCAGGATCTACACGCGCACCGGTGACGACGGCACCACCGGCCTCGCCACGGGCGACCGCGTCCCCAAGGACTGCGCCCGCGTCGAGGCCTACGGCACCGTCGACGAGCTGAACAGCTGCGTGGGCCTCGTGCTGGCGCAGCCCAGCCTGCCCGACGACGTGCGCGAGTGCCTCACCGCCATCCAGCACCGGCTGTTCGACCTCGGCGGCGAACTGGCCGTGCCGGGCCGGACCGTCATCATCGCCGCCGACACCGCGGGCCTCGAGACGGTGCTCGACGGCCTGAACGCGGCCCTGCCACCGCTGAAGGACTTCGTGCTGCCGGGAGGAACGCCGGCTGCCGCGGCCTGCCACCTCGCCCGCACGGTCTGCCGGCGCGCCGAGCGCCGCGTGATCACGCTGCAACGGTCCGAAGCCGTGAACCCGGAAGCCGTCCGCTACCTGAACCGCCTCTCCGACCTGCTCTTCGTGATGGCGCGCGTGCTGTGCCGGACCGATGGCGGCACCGAGGTCCTCTGGAAGCCGCGCCCCCGCACCGACGACTGACCCGGGGGCCGCGCCGAAGGCCCCTGCTACACTCGCGGCGGGCCGATGGCTGCAGCAGAGGGGGAGCCGGGACCATGGGGCAGAGCGCAGCCCGCCCGCGCCGGGCGACGGCCAGGCAGGCCGGCACCCCGCAGTCCCGGGGCCGCGCACACTGGTCCACGCTGTCCGACGACGAGCTGCTCGACCTGCAGTTCCGCGACCTCGGGCTGCCGGACGATCCGCGCCGGGTGCGCGCCGCGGGAAGCCTGGGCCTCGTCCGGGCACTGTCACGGCTCGACCGCGAGCTCGCCGGCCGCGGCATCGGCTTCCGCCCGCATTGCTGGTTCGCCGAAGAGTGGTTCTCCCCGGACGGCGTGCCGGGCATCGCCATCCCCTTCTACCTGGCCCACCCCCGCCTCGCATGGCTGGAGCGCCGGATGATGGGCGAGGTGGAGGGAGGCAACGCCCGCTGGCTCATGCGGATCCTGCGCCACGAGGCCGGCCACGCCGTCGATACGGCGTGGCGCCTGCGCAGCACCCCCGCCTGGCACCGCACCTTCGGCCCGCCGTCACGCCGCTATCCGCGCAGCTACGTGCCGCGACCCCGCAGCCAGGCCTTCGTGCTGCACCTCGGGCACTGGTACGCGCAGAGCCATCCGACCGAGGACTTCGCCGAGACCTTCGCGGTGTGGCTCGCCCCGCGCTCGCGCTGGCGCAGCGAGTACGCGGACTGGCCGGTGGCGCACAAGCTGCGCTATGTCGACGAGACCATGGCCGGCCTGCGCGGGCTGGCACCCCGCGTCGCGAACCGCCGCGTCGTCGATGGCGTCGGCACCAGCCGCCGCACGCTGCGGGACCACTACCGCGAGCGGCGCCGCTATGCCGAGCAGGCAGCCCCCCAGCGCTACGACCGCGCCCTGCGCCGCTGCTTCGTCCCGCGCAGCGGCGATCCCCGCGAGATCCCCGCGACCACCTTCATCCAGGCAGCGCGGCCCGGGCTCACGCGCCTGCTGTCGCGGCGCGAGCGGCTGCACCCCTACCTCATCCACAACGTCGCGCGGCTGCTGGTGCACCGCGCGCGGGAGCTCGACCTGGCCTGGCGCTCGGGCCTGCGCCAGACCAGGCGCGAGACGTTGTGGCTGCTCGAGCGCATGCTCTTCGACCAGCTGCGCCGTGGCCGCGACCGCTACCTGCTGTAGGCACCCCGTTGAACCCGTCATCTTCCGGCCAGCACCGATGAAACCCAGTCGCGTCCTGCTGATCACCCACGAGAGCCTCGTTCCGCCGGCCAGCACCCGGGGCTACACCGCCGCCGAGATCGACGAGTGGCGGGCCGAGTACGAGGTCAGCAGGGCGCTCACGGCGGCGGGCCACGAGGTGCGTGCACTCGGGCTCTACGACAACCTCGGCGACCTGCGGGCCGCCGTCACCGAGTGGAAGCCGGACATTGCCTTCAACCTGCTGCAGGAATTCCAGGGCATCGGCACCTACGACCAGTACATCGTCGCGTTCCTCGAGCTGCTCCGGCAGCCCTACACGGGCTGCAACCCCCGCGGGATGATGCTCTCGCGGGACAAGGCCCTGTCGAAGCAGATCCTGAGCTACCACCGCATCCCGACGCCCCGCTTCGCCGTCGTGCGCCGGGGCCGGCGCCCGCGCCTGTCGCCGCGGCTGCGCTTCCCGCTGTTCGTGAAGTCAGCCACCGAGGACGCGTCGCTGGGCATCTCCCAGGCCTCCATCGTCGACGACGCCGCGAAGCTCAAGGAACGCATCGAGTTCATCCACGAGCACACCCAGAGCGATGCCCTCGTCGAGGAGTACGTGGATGGCCGCGAGCTGTACGTCGGCATCTGCGGCAACGAGCGCCTGACGACGTTCCCCGCCTGGGAACTCGACTTCGGCACGCTGCCCGAGGCCATGGCCGGCATCGCCACCCGCAAGGTGAAGTGGGACCGCAACTACCAGCGCAAGCACGGCATCGATGCCCACCGGGCCGAGGACCTGCCCGAGGCCACCCAGGCCGCGCTGGCCCGCCTCAGCCGGCGGATCTACCGCGCCCTGCACCTGAGCGGCTATGCCCGCATGGATTTCCGCATGCGCGCCGACGGGAGCCTCTACGTGCTCGAGGCCAACTGCAACCCGGACATCTGCCGGGATGAGGCCTTCGCCTCGGCCGCGGCCGCCGCCGGCGTCGGCTACGAGCCGCTGCTCGAGCGCCTCATCTCCCTCGGCCAGGCCTACGCCGCCGCCTGGCGTACGGCCGGCGACTGAGCCCGGTGCGGGCGCCCGGCCGGCGGCGCTAGAATCAGGGCGCTTCCCTGACGCCAGGCGCCGCCATGTACATCAATTTCTGGTATCCCGTCTGCCTCGCCGCCGACCTGGCGCCGGGCGCCGCCGTGAAGGCGCGCATCCTCGGGCTCCCCTTCGTCGCCTTCCGGGGGGCCGACGGGCAGGCCCACGTGCTGGCCGATACCTGCGTGCACCGCGGCGGCGCGCTGCACAAGGGCCGCGTCGTCGACGGACGTATCGCCTGCCCCTACCATGGCTGGCAGTTCGACGGCACGGGCCGGTGCACGCTGATCCCGTCCCTCGGCGCCGACGCAGCCATCCCGGCCCGGGCCAAGGTGGACGCGTACCCGGTCATCGAGCGCTACGGCATCGTGTTCGCGTTCCTCGGCGACCTGCCCGAGGCCGAGCGGCCGCCGCTCTACACGGTCCCGGAGTACGACCAGCCGGGCTGGCGCTCCGACCTCGTCACCTTCGACATCGACGCCTATTTCGAGCGGTCCATCGAGAACGGCCTCGATCCCGTGCACAACGAGTTCGTGCACAAGCTCCAGGGCAACATCCGCTTCCGGCCCGAGCGCATGCAGGTCAGCAGCGACGAGCTGAGCAGTACGGTGTTCGTGCGCATGGACCCGCCCAAGAAGGGCACGACGCAGCTCGAGCACCTGCGCAATGACGACAACCCGGAGGACTTCGGCGCCAGCTCCGGCCACTATGGCGCCAACACCCTGATCACGCGGATCAGCCTCTCGAGGGAGAACAAGTTCGTCCAGTACTTCTTCGAGCAGCCCATCGACGACGGACACACCCGGATCTTCTTCATCAACATGCGCAACTGCATGCTCGAAGAGGCCAACGATGCGCGCATGCGCCAGATCAACCTGGCCATCGCCGACGAGGACATCAGCGTCATCACGCGCCTGAACCCCGTGCGGACGCCCGAGTCGTCGACGAAGGAAGTGCTCGTCGTCGGCGACGAGGCCATCGGCCGCTACCGGCAGCACCTCACCGAGTGGGAGCAGCGAGGCTGGCGCATCGACCTGGCGGCCCTGCGTGCGAACGCGGGCGACGTCGCCTATGCGGTGCCCTGCCCGGCCCGGCGCACGAGCCGCAACTGGGTCCTCGACGCGGTACCGCTGGTCCCGGCGGCCGCGGACGCCGGCGCCCGGCCGTCGGCCGGCGAGGGTGCGGCCTAGGGGGTACTGCCCCGCACGCCGTCGATGGCGTCGCAGAGGCGCCCGATCCCGCCGAGCAGCCGCGGCCCCGGAATGCTCATGACGGCCGGATCCACCTCGAGGATGCGGTTGCCGGCCACCGCGGGAATGTCACGCCACTGCCGCCACGCATCGGCCGGCGACGGGCCGCCGGGTGACGCCGGCAGGCTCACGAACATCACCTCCGGCCGTGCCGCGATGACGGCCTCGCGATCGACGACCGGCGCGAGTCCCGGCAAACCGCCGAAGATGTTCCGTCCGCCGCAGAGCCGAAGCGCCTGGCCGAGGAAGTGCGCGTCGGTGACGGTGACGAGGGGCTGGGCCGCCACCTGGTAGAAGACCGTCACAGGCCGCGCGTCGCGCCCGCGGGCCCGCAGCGCCGCAAGGCCGGCCGCCCACTCGCGGGCGGCCTCACCAGACGGCCCGGGTGTTCCGGCCAGCTGGCCGATCAGCGCGATCTGGCGGCCGATGTCGTCGAGGGTGGCCGGCTCGAGGTCCACGACCCGGAGCCCGAGGCCGCGCAGGCGGGCCAGCACCGGCGCCGGGTTGCCGCTGGTCCAGCCGAGGACGAGGTCCGGCCGCAGGGCGAGCACCTGCTCGTAGTCGACGCGGAAGGCGTCTCCGACCCGGGGCAGGGCCCGGGCGGCCGCCGGCGCGTCGCTGAAGGCCACCGTGCCGACCAGCCGGTCGCCGGCGCCGGCCGCGTAGGCCATCTCGGCCAGGTGCGGCGCGAGCGTCACGATGCGCGTCGCCGGCGCGCCGGGTGGTCCTGGCGGCGCGGGCGCAGCCCCGCCGGCGGCACCGGACAGCAGGCCAAGCAGCGCCACGAGCGCTCCGCGCGCGGCGGGCAGCCGCATCAGATCACCCAGTTGTAGAGGGTGAGCACCGCGATGACCGGGCACCAGATGACCCACAGCGTGCGGATCACGAGGTTGCGGGCGGCGTTGACGCGCTCGATGGCGGCGTCGGTAAGGGACGGATCGAGGTCGCTGCGCCCGGCGGCGCTGCCGCCGACGCGACCGAGGACCGCTTCGCTGGCATCGGCGATGCTGAGCCGGCCCGGGCTGCCGCCGCGGCGCCAGCTCTCGAGTGCATCCTCGAAGTCGCCGGCCAGCACGTAGCCTGCCGCCAGCAGTCGCGCCGGCACCCACGCCACGATGGCGTGCAGCTCACGGGTCACCAGCCACAGGCCCGAGGACTGCGCCGGGTCATCGATGGTCAGGTGGCGGTACGCCATCCGGCGGCGCATCGAGTCGATGACGCGGAAGAGCCACGCCCCGGTGGGTCCGCCCACCAGGAACCAGAAGACCACGGCGAAGACGCGGTTGTTGGCCTGCACGTAGATCGCACGCTCGACGGTCTCGTTGCGGGCTCCCGGCGGCACCGGCGGATTCGCCTCGGTGAGCTCCTTCGCCAGCCGGCGCAGATCCTCGGGATCACCGGCGCGCAGCGCGGCAAGGTAGTCGTCGACTTCGTCGGCGAGATCCCGGGGCCCGAGGGCGAACAGCAGCACCACGACGGCAAAGGCGAACCACGGCACGTGGAGCAGTTCGTCCCACAGGGCCCACGACGCCGCGGCCACCGGCAGCGTGAGCAGGGCCGCCACCGCCACCAGCAGCAGCGCAGCCGGCACGCGCGGCAGGGACCCCGCGCGCCGGAAGGCGGCGTCGAACAGCGGGTCGAGCCAGCGGAACTCGCGCAGGCGGAAAAGGTGCGTCAGGGACCGCTCGATGACGAGGCCCAGCAGCAATGCCAGGAAGTTCATGCCGTGCGCACCTGCAGGTCGCGGCCACCGAAGGCCCGCAGCCAGTGCCGCAGCTGGCTCCACCGGAACGCGGGCCCCGGGTCGGTCTTGCGCCCGGGCGCGATGTCGCTGTGGCCGACGACCGGCGCGCCAGCCAGCGACGGCAGCGCCGCCGACAGGGCCGTCAGCAGCGCGGCGAGGCGGACGTACTGCACCGGCTGGTAGGGCACGTCGTCGGCACCCTCGAGTTCGATGCCGATGGAGAAGTCGTTGCAGGCCGCGCGGGCGCCGAAGCGCGACTGGCCGGCATGCCAGGCGCGGCGGCCGAGGGGCACGTACTGCACCAGCTCGCCATCGCGCCGCACCAGCAGGTGGCTCGAGACCCGCAGGCCGGCGAGCCCGGCGAACGACGGATGGGCGCTGGTGTCGAGCCGGTTCTGGAAGAGCTGGTCGATGTACGGGCCACCGAACTCGCCGGGCGGCAGGCTGATGCCGTGCACCACCAGCAGGTCGATGCCGGCGCCCGGCGGACGGTCGTCGCAGTTCGGCGATGGCACCTGCCGCGCGCTCGCGACGATGCCGGTGCGCGGGTCGATGCGCAGGCCGAGCAGGCGGTCCCGGATCAGTGATAATCCCTGCATGTCCCCCCCGCGCATCTTCTCGGAACTCGCCCTCGGGCCGGGACCAGGCTTCGCACTGCCGCCCGCTGCCGCTGCCCACGTCGCCCGGGTCCTGCGACTCGGCGCGGGCGATCCTATCACCCTGTTCGACGGGTCCGGAATGGACTTCCCGGCGCGCATCGTGGCGGCAGGCAAGCGCGGCGTCACCGTCGACGTCGGTGCCGGCATCGCCGTCGGCACCGAGTCGCCGCTCGCGATCACGCTGCTGCAGGGCATCGGCCGTGGCCCGCGCATGGACCTCGTCCTGCAGAAGGCCACCGAGCTCGGCGTCGCGGCCATCCGGCCCCTGCTCACGAGCCGTACCGTCGTGCGCCTCGACGAGGAGCGCGCCGCGCAGCGCCTGCAGCACTGGCAGCGCATCCTCATCAGCGCCGCCGAGCAGTGCGGGCGGTCGACGCTGCCGGTGCTGCACGCGCCGGCGAGCCTCGCGGACGCCCTGGCCGCCGAGGCCGGCACGCCGTGGCGGCTCTTCCTCGACCCGGCGGCGCCGCCGGGACTGCCCACGGGCATCACCGGTGCCCAGGCCGCGGCGGTGCTCGTCGGGCCGGAGGGCGGGCTGTCGCCGGACGAGCGGGCGCTCGCCACCGCCAGCGGCTTTCGCGGACTGCGCCTCGGGCCCCGCATCCTGCGCACGGAAACCGCGCCGCTCGCAGCCCTCAGCATCCTGCAGTACCTCGCCGGCGACCTCGGCGCCGGGCCAGCAAAGGAGCCCGCATGACCAGGGCCATCATCGTCGCCATCGCCGTCTACATCGCCGCCGACGCGATCTTCGACCGCCTGCTCGAACCCTTCGGCCTCGGCTACCTGCATGCCTTCGGGGCCATGTTCGTCGGGATGCTGGCGGGGGGCTACCTGGCGCGCCGCGGTTTCCTGCCGGTGGCGCTCGGCCTCAACCTGGCGTTCTCGGCGCTGACCTACGGCGTCGTGGCGCAGATGCGCGACCAGCCGGTGCTGGAGCTCATCGCTGCCCAGCACCCGATGGTGTCCCTCGGCAGCTTTGCCGGCGCGGCCCTCGGGGCGCTGGCGGGCATGCGCTGGCGCCGGGCCCGGGCGGCCGCCGCGGGGCCAGCGGCACCGGTCTAGTTCAGCACCCGGTAACCGCGGCCCCGCAGGCAGTTCTTCACGACGCCCGCCTTCTCGCGGTCGGCGATGCGGGCCGACTGGGCGCCGCCGGTGACCGCGCCGATGCCGGCGCCCTCACCTGCATTGCCGTTGGCGATGGCCCCGATGGCGGCACCGACGGCCGCGCCGCCGGTGGCACCCTTGGCCACCGCCCGGCCCGTCGAGACCTGCCCGGCATAGACCTCGCACTGGGCGAGATCCTGCTGGTACTTCGCCATGTCAACGCCCTTGGTATCGATGATCGGGCCCTTGGTGCCGGAGCAGGCAGCCAGGGCCAGGGCGGCGACGAGGATCACGGGTCGGTGCACGGCGTCTCTCCCGCAGCGGTCTCCAGCCCGTTCATACACGACCGGTGCCGCTGCTGCCAGCGTGCATCACGGCACGGCTCACTCGTCGGCAACGTCGACTGCCGCGAGGGCGGCGTCGGCCGGCGCGGGCCCGTCGGGCACGAGGTAGTAACCGGCACGCGCCACGTGGCTGGCCACCCGCTCGAGCCAGCGCACCGCGTCCAGCAGCGCCAGCGCCTCGGCCGGGGTGCGGCCGCCGGCGGCCGTCTGCTGCAGCAGGAGCAGGCGCGCGTCGCGGCGGATCCCGGTGATGAGCTGTGCCAGACGCTCGATCGCGGCCCGCGAGTCCTCCGGCGCCTTCCCCCGCAGGACAGCACGTGCCAGTCCCAGCAGCTGGCGGCAACTGGCGACCGCCTCCTGCAGGGGTGGCCCCGCAAAGGCATTGCGGACGGCCGGGACGGGGACGAGCCGCGGCAGCAGCCGTGCCAGGTGGTCAATGGCATGCAACTGGGCCACCCGTGCCCGGGACAGGGGGACGTCATCACCGAGAGCCGGGATGCGCGCGAAGAAGCGCTGTACCGCGTCCAGTGCCGTTGCGGCATCCGCGCGACGCCGCGCATCGTCCGCGGCGCCGGCCCCCGCCAGCACCGATGACAGCAGGTCGACGACCTCGAGGGCAAGGTCAGTCAGCGTGCGTCGCGTTGCCTCGAGCGCGACGGGTGGCGCCTCCAGCAGCGTGTCGTCGAGGTGGCGGGTCAGCAGCGGCCCGCGCTCGGGCAGCAGCCGCTCGATCCAGCGGGCCAGCGGCACGGCGAACGGCAGGAAGATAGCCACGCCGACGGCGATGAACAGCGTGTGGAAGGCCGCGAGGCTCACGGCGCCGGGCTCGAGGCCGAGGTAGCGCTGGCCGAGCCCCAGTCCCCACAGCAGCAGCGGCAGCAGGATGATCGCAATGAGGCCGGTGGCGAGATTGAAGAGCACATGGGCAAGTGCCGTGCGCTTGGCGGGTACGCTGCCACCGATGGCGGCCAGGGCACCGGTCACCGTGGTGCCCACCGCCGCGCCGATGACCAGCGCTGCCGCCTGCTCGAAGTTCACGGCCCCCGCATGCAGCGCCGTCAGCGTGGTGGCCGCGGCGGCGCTCGACGACTGCATGACCACGGTCATCAGCACGCCGATGCCCATGGCCGCCAGGTGCGCCGCGAGGCCCGCCGCCGGCAGGCGTGCCAGGTCGAAGGCACCGGCGAGCCCCTGCATGCCCGCCTGCAGGGTCTCGATGCCGACGAAGATCAGCCCGAAGCCCGCCAGCGCGAGACCCAGGGCACGCCAGCGCGCGGCCCCCAGCAGCCGCAGCAGGGCCCCAACCCCCACCAGCGGCAGCGCGTAGAAGCCAAGGCTCACCTTCAGACCGAGCACCGACACGATCCAGCCCGTACCCGTAGTCCCGAGGCTTGCGCCCATGACGACGCCCACGGCCTGCGGAAAGGCGATGAGGCCTGCACTGACGAAGCCGATCAGCGTCACCGTCGTGGCACTGGAGGACTGCACGAGCAGGGTCACCAGGGTGCCCGAGGCGAACGCCCGGGCCGGCGTGCCGGTGAACCGGGCAAGGGCATGCTGGAGGGCCTCGCCCGCAAAGGCCTTCAGGCCCTCGGTCAGCAGCACCATCCCCAGCAGGAAGAGGCCGATGCCCCCCAGCAGCTGGAAGGCCGTGTCCATCATCGGGTTGACAGGGCCCGGGCCAGGTACGGCAGGCTGATGTCGAGCCGGTAATCTATTCCTGAGTGGTTATCGTCGAATTCCTCGTAGCGGTGGGGCACCCGGGCCGCCGCGAGGCGCCGCGACAGGATCCGCGATCCGTAGTGGATGTGGAACTGGTCGCGCCAGCCACAGTCGAGGTAGAGCGCCCGCAGGGACCGCAGGGCCGGCGCGTGGCGGGCCACCAGGTTGATCGGGTCGTTCGCGAGCCAGCGCCGCCAGTTGGCAGGAATGAACTCGCCGGTCTCGAGGTTCATCGGCAGCCGGAAGCCCAGGGGCGCGCGGGGATGCGGGTCGTAGGTGGCGGCCATGGCGACGTTCATGAGCGCCATCGACTCGGCGCCACCCAGCTTGGGCCGCGCCCAGACCGACTTCAGGAACCGGCGGACGCGGCCGTCGTCGTGGCCGAGGTCGAGCCCCGGCGCGCCGGCCCGGCGCCGCGCGTCGTACGCGCCCGCGCGCAGCCTGGGCCTGCGGTACTTCGCGAGCTCGTCGAGGGTGTTCGGCCAGTCGGACCGGTGCAGGAAGTCGAAGTAGGCGTCGCCTGAGTGGTTGGCCGCCGCGCCCCAGGTGCCGGGGTAGCGCATGGCATGCACCATGGCGCCGTAGCCGCCCGACGACTTGCCGAACAGCCCGCGGTGGTCACGGGACGGCAGCGTGCGGAGCTCGCGGTCGACGAAGGGCACGAGTTCCTTCACCAGGTAGTCGGCGTAGCGGCCCACCGCCGACGAGTTGACGTACTGGTTGCCCCCCAGCGCCGTGTAGCAGTCCGGGAACACCACGATCACCGGCGGCATGGCGCCCGTGTGGACGAGCCGCGCCAGCCGTTCCGGCAGGTTCTCGCTGAAGGGCTTCCAGTTGAGCTGCGCCGGCCCCGTGCCGATGAAGCCGGCCAGGCTGAAGAGGACCGGAAAGCGCTCCACGCCGTCGTAGGCCGGGGGCAGCCAGGCCGTCACGCACCGGACGTGGGGGTCGCGCAGCGGGTTCCCGCGCAGCACGCGGGAGTCGTGGTCCAGGACGACCAGCTGGCCCGCATCGGGAACCTGGCGTTTGCGCGCCATGGGGTCAGACCCGCCGCCTCAGGCGAGCACCTCGGGCTCGCCCTCCAGCGCGGCCGCGATGAGCGCTTCGATTCCCTCGATGTCCGGGATCATCGGGTGCTCGTTGATCATGCGGATCTGGCAGATCACCGGTCCCGGGTCCGGCCACGCATGACGATCCACCGGCTCCATGACCTGCCGGTTCACCCGCACGAGCTGCGGGAAGCCCTCGGTGAGCAGGCCGAAGGCGCCGGCGGCGAGCCGGCCCGTGATGCCCTGGATGACGGCGATGCGCGTGCGACCGCCGGGCTCGCCGGGCGACTGGCCCAGCAGCTCCTCGAAGCTGGCCACCGGGATGCGCCGGTCGTTCCAGGTCAGCAGGCCGCGCAGCCAGCCCGGCGCCCGGGCCACGGGCTGCGGCGGGTGGTAGCGCACCACCTCGGCCACGCAGGACCGCGGCAACAGCAGGCGCCCCTCGCGCAGGGGCACCAGCAGGCTATAGAGCTCGTCGTCAGCCGCGGCCATCGGTCCCCGCAGCGACGCCGAGCAGGGCGTTGACCGCCTGCAGCAGCTCGCGCTCCTGGTAGGGCTTGCCGAGGTAATCGTTCACGCCGACCTCGATGGCCCGGGCCCGGTGCTTGTCGCTGACCCGCGACGTGACCATGACGATGGGCACGCCGGCGAGCGTGGCCTGGCTGCGCACGTGGCGCGCGAACTCGTAGCCGTCCATGCGGGGCATCTCGACGTCGAGCAGGATGATGTCGGGCCGGTGGTCCTGCAGCACGCCGATGGCGTCGAGGCCGTCGCGGGCGGTGACGACCCGGAAGCCGTTGCGCTCGAGCAGGCGCTGGGTGACGCGGCGCATGGTGATGGAGTCGTCGACGACCAGGGCCACGGGGCCCGCGGGCCGCGGGACCGGCGGCGCCGCAGCCACGCCGGCCGGGCGCCCCTGGCGGACCAGCGCCGCCACGTCGAGGATCATGACGACGCGGCCATCGCCGAGGATCGTGGCCCCTGCGATGCCGCGGATCGTCGCGATCTGGGGGCCCACGGACTTGACGACGATCTCGCGGCTGTCCTGCATCTCGTCGGTGAGCAGCGCCGCCGCCTGCTCGCCGGCCCTGACCAGCACGACCGACACCCGCTCGGCGTCGGCCGGCAGGCGGCTCCCGGGCAGGCCGAGGAACTCCCCGAGGTGGTGGAAGCGGTAGGCACGGCCGCCGTACTCGATGCTGGCGTCCGGCTGGCCCAGCCGCTCGTCGAGCTCGCGCCGGGGCAGGCGGATGATGCCCTCGACGGTCGCGAGCGGCAGCGCGTAGACCTCGGCGCCGACCCGCACCACCAGCGCCTGGGTCACCGCCAGCGTCAGCGGCAGCCGCAGCGTGAAGGTCGTGCCCCGGCCGGGCTGCGAGCGGATCACCAGCGCGCCACCGAGGCGCGCCACCTGGTTCGCCACCACGTCCATGCCGATGCCGCGGCCCGCCGCCTGGGTCAGGCGGTCGGCGGTGCTGAAGCCGGTGCGCAGGATGAACTGCATCGCCTGCTCGTCGGTGAGCGGCGTGTCGGCCGCAACGAAGCCGAGCTCGACGGCCTTGCGGCGGATGGCAGCGACGTCGAGGCCACGCCCGTCGTCGGCCACGTCGATGACCACCTCGGTGCCCTCGCGCCGGATGGCGATGCGCACCGTGCCGGCCTCGGGCTTGCCCGCCGCCACACGGTCGGCGGGCGACTCGATGCCGTGCACCACCGCGTTGCGCAGCATGTGCTCGAAGGGCGGCAGCATCTTCTCGAGTACCTGCCGGTCGAGTTCGCCACCCCCGTCGATGACGAGATCGGCCAGCTTGCCCGCCTCGCGCGCCGTCTGGCGCACCAGCCGCGTCAGGCGGGCGCCGTGCTGCTGGAACGGCACCATGCGCGTGCGCATGAGCCCGTCCTGCAGCTCGGTGGTCGTGCGGGCCTGCTGGACGACCAGCGCCTCGGTGTCGCTGCTCAGGTTCTGCAGCATGTCCTTGAGGCTGCTGACGTCGCTGGCCGTCTCCGCCAGTCCCCGCGACAGCTGCTGGATCGACGAGTACCGGTCGAGCTCGAGCGGGTCGAAGCCGGCACGGTCGGCGGCCTCCGACTGGTGCTTGAAGAGGATCTGCGCCTCGGTCTCCATCTCGAGCTTGCGCAGCTGGTCGCGCAGGCGCAGAACCGTCTGTCCCAGCTCCTCGAGGTGGAAGTGCATCTGGGTCAGCTGCTGGTTCAGGCGCGAGTTGGCGATGCTGATCTCGCCGGCGCCGTTCAGCAGCTGCTCGAGCAGCTGCGCATCGACGCGGGTCAGGTCGCGGGCCTCGCGCCCGCGGGCATCGCCCGGCTGCGGCGTGGCCGGCGCGGCTGCCGGGGCCGGGACCACGCCGGCCGGTTCCGGCGTCGGCGGCGCCGCCAGCGCCCGCGCCAGCTCGCCGAGCCGCTCGATGGTCGGCGCGAGCGGTTCGAGGGGCGCCGGTGTCGCAGTGGTGTCCGGCCCGGCTGTGGCGGCCGCCGCCAGCCCGGGCTCCGCCTCGTCGGCCTGCGCCGGGACGCCGGATGCATCAGCCGGCTCGCCCGCCTCATCCGCAGCCAGGAAGTCGGCGTCGAACAGGGCGGCGGCGAGGGTCTCGGTCGCATCGTCGGCCGGGACCGGCGCGGGCGCTTCGGCATCCGGGGTCACGGCCTCGCCGGCACCGGCATCGGGCTGGACCAGGTCGGCGACCGACGGCAGGCCCGGCAGGGCCTGCGTCACGTCCGGGGTCTCGACGTCCTGGACCTCGAGGCCTGCCACCTCGACACCCGGCGCGAGGTTCAGGGCCTCCGCCTCGGGCACAGGCCATGCGTCGGACACGGCGAGGGACCCGGCTCCGGCGGGCTCCGGCTCGGGCGCCCCACCACCAGCCCAGGACGTTTCGTCGGCCGGCGCGGCGGCGTGGGCGGCCGCGAGCCGCTCCAGCAGCCCGGGGGCGACGACGCCGAAGTCGCCGCTGGCGACGCGGTCGCGCAGCCGGTGCAGGTCGTCGAAGGCCGTGCGCACGAGGTCCAGCGTCGCGGCATCCCGGGGCACGCTGCCCTCGGCGATGCGGATCACGAGGCTCTCGAGTTCGTGGCTCAGGTCACCGAGGGCAAAGAGGCGCGCCATCCGCGCACCGCCCTTGAGGGTGTGCAGCGCCCGCTTGATCTCGTCGAGGGACTGCTCGACGTCGTCGCCGGCCACGAGGTGGGCCAGGGCCTGGTCACTGGCGTCCAGAAGCTCGGCCGCCTCTTCGGCAAAGATGCCGGCGATCTCCGCATCGAAGGCGACGGCCATGGTCAGCGCGCCGGGGGGCTCGCCACCCGCGTCGCCGGCGGCCTCGGGGGCGATGGCGGGCAGGCGGACCGACAGCGTCCCGTCGTCGTCGGCCGGCACGCTGCCGGCCGACGCGGCGGCCCGGGCCGCCAGCTCTTGCAGCAGGCTGACAAGCTCGTCCGGCACGGGCGCCGGCACCTCCGGATCGCGCAGGTGGGCGACGATGGCGTCGATGCAACCGGCCGCCGCCCGCGCGGCGGCGAGCACGTCGGGGTCAGCCGTCTGCTGGGACGTATGCAGCACGGCCACCAGCTCGTGGAGCGGGCCCGCGACGGCGACGCCCGGCGCGACGCCCGCCATGGTCAGGCTGCCGTGCAGGGTATGGCACGCCCGGAACACCGCCTCGGGCACGGGGCCCGGACGCGCCTCGGCCGCGGCCACGTACTCGCGCAGCGTCGCAAGATGGGCGGCGGCCTCGCGGCTCAGGATGTCCAGCAGCACCGGGTCCATGCCGGACGCCGCCACCGGCGGCCCCGACTCCGGCGTCACCAGGGCCTCGGGCTCGACGACCTCGGCAACCGCCGGCTCGGGCACCTCGTCGGGCAGCGTGGCCGGCTCCGGCGCCCGGCGGGCGAGCGCCTCGGCCTCGGCCATGAGCGCGGCGATGTCCGTCGCGGGCGTGGTCCCCACCTCGAGCTGCTCGAGCAGTTCGGCCATGGCGCGGCCGGCCTTGCCCATGAAGGCCATGAGCTCGGGGGTGCGAGCGACCGTCCCGTCGATCACCCGGTTCAGCAGGGCCTCGACGCTCCAGGCGAACTCGCCGATGCGCTCGGCGCCAACCATGCGGCCGCTGCCCTTGAGGGTGTGGTACGCGCGCCGGATGGTGAGCAGCGCGTCGCGGTCGCTCTCGTCCAGCTCCCAGGCCGGGAACCGCGCCGCGATCGTGTCGATGGCCTCCCGGGCCTCCTCGATGAAGAGCTCGAGGATCTCGGGGTCGATGTGCGCCGCCCCGGCAGTGACGACCGGCCGGTCGTCGACGGGCTGCGGACGCAGGGCAATGCGGCTCGTGGCCTCGGTGCCCGGCAGGCTGACGACGGTGGCCGCGTCGCCATCGCCGGCAGGCAGCGATACCGGCGCCCTCTCGGGACCGGCCAGCGCCTCGAGGCAGCGCTCGGCGTTGTCCAGCATGTACCCGGGCTCGCGACGACCGGCCTGCAGGGTCTCCATGTAGTACTCGAGGCTGACGATGGCGTCGGCCAGCCGCTCGAGCCGCCCGCGACCGTCGTCCCCCGACCGCGCCGCGTCGATGGCGGCGCCGGCGGCGGCGGCGATGCCCTCGGCGATGCGGGCCGCCCGCTCGCGCTCGAGCATCAGCAGGGCCGCCGTGATGCCCCGGAGCAGGACGGGCAGCGCGTCGAGGGCCGCCGGCTCGCTGCCGCGCTCGGTGACGAGGCTGATGGCCTCCTTGACGCGGGCAAGGTTCGCAAGGCACTCGCGCATGACGGCGGCAACGAGGTTCGCCGCCTCGGGCCCCGTGGCCACGGGCTCGCCCGCCGGGGCCGTGCCACCGGGATCGATGAGCGCCAGCAGGTCGGGCTCGAGGCGGTCCTCGACGGCGAGCAGCGCCGAGGCCATGCCAAGCAGCGTCGCGTCGTCGACGGGTCGCCGGCCGGACGTGAGCTCCTCGAGCTCAAGGCGGCGCATCTCGACCGCCTCGCGCAGGTGGCCGAGGCCGAGCACCCCGAGGGTGTCGGCGATCTTCTTCAGCAGGTCGACCTGGGGCACCAGCTCGTCGGCCCGCTCCATGCCCGTGCGGACATAGATGTCGAGGACATCCTTGACCCGGGCCAGGTCCTCGCGGATCGCGCCGGCGACGGTCTGCATGAGGCGCGCGCTCGGGGCCCCGAGGCTTGCCCGGGCCCGCTCCACCTGCTCGTCGCCGGGGATCAGCCCCGACAGGCTGAAGGCCTCGCGGATCGCCGTGACCCGCGGGCCGGTGCCCGTGGCGCGGGCGACGTAGTAGAGGAGGTTGTTGACCAGGTCGACCGGCAGCTTCTCGGCAAAGCGCTTCTCGCCCAGCGACTGCAGCCGCTTGAGCTCGCGGTCGGCCTGGCCGATCAGGCGCTTAACCGCGACGCTCGCCTCGAGGCCGCCGTCGGCCAGGGCCTCGAGCACGCCGCCGACCACCCACCAGAGCTGGTGAACGCCGTCGTGCTGCGCCGCCGACTCGAGCCGTCCGGCGACGCTGCGCAGCTGGCCCAGGGCGTTGCCCGGCGCCTCGCCCCGGATCCACGCGAGCAGCGCCAGCTGGAACCGCGGCCGCAGGCTCTTCGCCAGCGTCGCGACGTTCTCGCCCGTCGGCGCGCGCTGCCGCGCCCCGGTCGGGCCCCGGGTCTGGGGCCCGAGGTCGAGCAGCAGCAGCGTGCTCTCCGAGAGCAGGGGCCGGCCCCGGGCCGCCCGCAGGTCGTTCAGCAGCGGCAGCAGCACCAGCGGCACGTCGCGGCCACCGTGCCGAACCCGCTCGACGTAGGCGGGCAGCTGGACGGCAGCCCGCGTCAGCGCCTCGATGGGCTCCGGCGGCTGCGCGTCGCGCCGGCCCTGGAGCAGGATGCGGCACAGCTGCTCCATCTCCTCGGCCAGCAGGCTGGCACCCCAGGTTTCGGTGATCTGCAGGACGCCCCGCGCACTGTGCAGGAGTGCCGCGCAGCGCTCGAGGGGTGCGTTGCCCAGCTCGCCCTCGATGTACTGCTCGAGGGCGGCCCGGGCATCACCCAGCGTGCTGGCGAGTTCGTCACCGACCAGCGCCAGCGGCTGCGGCGCCGGGTCGCCGCCCGGCAGGCGGCCGGGGACGTCAGCAAGGCCGGTCGTGGCGGTGACGGACATGGGGCGGGCCGGGCCCTGCCTCAGGCGGTCCGCTGGCTGGCGTAGCCGACGGGCTGCGGGTAACGGCCACTCGCCGCGGCTTCTTCACCGGGCGCGCGGGCGGGCGCCGGCGAGGCGACCGGGGCCGAAGGACCGATGGCCACGCCCGTGGCCCCGCTGCCTCGCGTGACGTTGGCCGGCAGCCGGAAGCCGGCGACCGAGCGGCGCAGCTGGGTCGCCAGCTCGGCGAGCTTGCTGATGGAGCTCGCGGTGGCGCTCGTCGAGGCGGCGGTCTCGCCGTTGATCTCCTTGAGCACATCCATGCTGCGGTTCACGGCCGAGGCCGCCTTGGCCTGCTCCCGCGCCGAAGTGGAGATGTTCTGGACGAGGGTCGCGATCTGGTTCGAGACCTGCTCGATCTCCTCGAGGGCGGCGCCGGCGTTCTCGGCCAGCAGCGCGCCGCCGACCACGTCGGTGGTGCTGCGCTCCATCGAGACGATGGCCTCGCTGGTGTCGGCCTGGATCGTGCGCACGAGCATCTCGATCTGGCGGGTCGCATTGGTCGACCGCTCGGCGAGCCGCTGCACCTCGTCGGCGACGACGGCGAAGCCGCGGCCCGCCTCGCCAGCCATGGACGCCTGGATCGCGGCGTTCAGCGCGAGGATGTTGGTCTGGTCGGCGATGTCGTTGATCAGCTCGACGATGTTGCCGATCTCCTGGGAGCTCTCGCCGAGGCGCTTGATGCGCTTCGACGTCTCCTGGATGGTCTCGCGGATCGCGTTCATGCCGGTGATGGTGCGGCGCACGGCGTCACCGCCCTTGTGGGCCACGGCCACCGAGTGCCGCGCGACGTCGGACGAGCGCTCGGCGTTGCCCGAGACCTCTTCGATGGACGACGCCATGCGCCCGATGGCCCGGGAGGCCGAGTCGATCTGCTTCGACTGGGCGTCGCTGGCCGCCGCCAGGTGGCGGGCCGTGCCGTCGGCCTGCTTGGCCGCGGCGTCCACCATGATCGCGCTCTCGTTGATCGTGGTGACCAGGTCGCGCAGGGCCTCGATGGCGTAGTTGATGGAGTCGGCGATGGCCCCGGTGATCTCCTCGGTGACCGTCGCGTGCACGGTCAGGTCGCCGTCGGCCAGGCTCGTCATCTCGTCGAGCAGCGTCTGGATGGCCTGCTGGTTGCGCTCGTTGCGCGCGGCCTGCTCCTCGGCCTCACGGCGGTTGTCAGCAACGCGGCGGAAGATCCAGAGCATGAGCCCGGCGAGTGCCAGGGCGAGGCCCAGCAGGGCTGCCACGATGCCGGACACCGTCCCGCCACCGGGCTGCAGCAGCACCAGTGCGAGGCCCGCGGCCAGCGTCAGCAGCAGCGCGCCGCCCAGCGCCGGTACCCAGCGCAATCCTCCCGCAGTCTCACTCATCGCCTGCTCTCCCCTCGCCGGCCACGGGTTCCGCGGCCGCCCGCTGAAAATCGTGATCCTCGAGCAGCCGCCCGAGGCTGAAGACGGGCCAGCATTCTGCCGCCCGCCGGAAACTGCCGGCCAGGAACCGCTCGCAGCGGACCCGCACGGCCGGCACGTCGTCGCCACGCTCGCGGTCGAGGAAGCGGCGGAAACCATACACCTCGTCGACGACGAGCCCGACCGGGAACTCGCCCGGCGCCGCCACCAGCACCCGCGCCGCCCGCGAGCCCGTCGCCGGGCCCGACCCGAGAAACTCCCGCAGGTCGGCCAGCGGCAGCAGCTGGCCCCGCACGTTGGCCAGTCCCTTGAGCCAGGGCTTGGCCCCGGGCACGCGGGTCACGGCCGGCGGCACCATCAGCACCTCGCGGACCTCGTCGCGCGCCATGACGAACTGCTCGCCGCCCACGCGGAAACCGACACCCACCCACTCGTCAGCGCTGCCGGCAACGGCGCCGAGGCCGGCCGCGGCCACCTTGCTGCGGCGCTCGAGCTCCCGCAGCAGGTCGAAGGGCGCCCGCTGCAGGGCACGCAGGCTGGTCGGCGGCGGGGCTCCGGCCGGCGTGGCTTCCACGCCCTCAGTCCAGTGCCGCGCGGATGGCCGCCACCAGGTCGGCCGCGGTGACCGGCTTCGTCAGGTAGCTCACCGCCCCCTGCCGCAGGCCCCAGGCGCGGTCCGTGTCCTGGCCCTTGGTCGAGACCATCACCACCGGGATCGACGCCGTCGACGGGTTGCGCGCCAGCTGGCGGGTGGCCTGGTAGCCGTTCATGCCCGGCATGACCACGTCCATGAGGATCACGTCGGGGGCCCGCTGCTCGGCGAGCGCCAGCGCCTCGGCACCGTCACTGGCCACCAGCGTCTCGTAACCCTCCTGCTCGAGGGCCCGGGACAGGATGTGCTGGTCGGTGGGCGAGTCGTCGGCGATCAGTACGAGGGCCATGGCCTCGGTGCCTCCCTGGCGGTCAGCGCGCCACCTGGCGCGCGATGGCGCCAAGCAGCTCGTCCTTGGTGAACGGCTTGGTCAGGTAGTGCTCGGAACCGACGATGCGGCCGCGGGCCCGGTCGAACAGGCCGTCCTTGCTCGAGAGCATGATCACCGGCGTCTCGCGGAAGCTGCGGTTGTGCTTGATCAGCGAGCACGTCTGGTAGCCGTCGAGGCGCGGCATCATGATGTCGACGAAGATCACGTCGGGCCGGTAGTCGGCGATCTTGGCGAGCGCGTCGAAGCCGTCGACGGCCGTGTAGACCGTGCAGCCTTCCTTGGCAAGCAACGTCTCGGCGGTGCGCCGGATCGTCTTGCTGTCGTCGATGACGAGCACCTTCAGGCCCCGCAGGTCGGGGGCCACAGCGGCCTCCACAGGCATCTCCTGTACACGGTTCATGGGCGGGACCACGGGCGCGCCGCAGGCCGGGGGATCCGCTTCCCCGGCGGTGCTGGACATAAGCGCACCGACCGAATGGGCCTAGAATACCTGCCCGGCGGTGGCATTTCAGCCTGCGCCGTCGAGAATACGCACCTCGTCGCACAATCACCGGCGGCAGTCGCCCGGCACGGAGCACATCGCGTGGCACAACCGACTCAAGGCCTGGACGTGGGGGTCGTCATGGACCCCATCGCCGGCATCAACCCCGCCAAGGACTCTACGCTCGCCATGCTGCGCGCCGCCGCCGCCCGCGGCCACCGGCTGCACTACTTCGAGCTGGACGACCTGCGGCTGCGCGACGGGGTGGCGCGGGGCACGGCCCGGGCGCTGCAGGTCTTCAACGACCCGCAGCGCTTCCACGAGCTGGGCGCCAGCACCGACATGGCGCTCGGCGACCTCGACGTCATCCTGATGCGCAAGGACCCGCCCTTCGACACCGAATTCGTCTATTCCACCTACATCCTCGAGCGGGCAGCCCTGGCCGGGGCGCTGGTGGTGAACCGGCCGGCGAGCCTGCGGGACATCAACGAGAAGTGCTTCACGGCCTGGTTCCCCCAGTGCTGCCCGCCGACGCTGGTGACGCGGTCAATTGCCGGCATCCGCGCGTTCCTGCGCGAGCACGGGCGCATCGTCGTCAAACCGCTGCACGGCATGGGCGGCCGCTCGATCTTCGTCATCGCCGACGGCGACCCCAATGCCAACGTCGTCTGCGAGACGCTGACGGACTACGGCACCCGCTACGCCATGGCCCAGCGCTACATCCCCGAGATCCGGGACGGCGACAAGCGCATCATCCTGGTCGACGGCGAGCCGGTGAGCCATGCGCTGGCCCGGGTGCCGGCCGCCGACGACAACCGCGGCAACCTGGTGGCCGGCGCCACGCCCGAAGTCCGGCCCCTGACGGAGCGGGACCGGTGGATCTGCGCCCAGGTCGGGCCGGTGCTGCGCGAGCGCGGCGTGCTCTTTGCCGGCCTCGACGTCATCGGCGACTACCTGACCGAGGTCAACGTCACGAGCCCCACCGGCATCCAGGAGCTGCGCAAGCTGGCGGGCCTCGACGTGGCGACCAGCCTCGTGACGGTGCTCGAGCGCGAGCGCCAGGCGCAGGCCCGGCCGGCGTGACGCCCAGCCTGCCGGCCGCCGCCCTGCTGGCCGGCCTGCTGGCGGGCTGCGGGCCGGCCGCCACCGGCGCACCGGCCAGCCCCGGACCGTACACCTACCAGTTCACGGCCTTCGCGGCGCCCATCCGCATCGACATCCTCGGGGGTGACCGGGAGCGGGCGGACCAGGCGGCGGCCCGGATCGAGGCGTTCCTGGCCGACGCCGGCCGCGACTGGTACGCCTGGGGCGACGGCGAGCTGGGCGCCGCCAACGCCGTGCTCGCCCGGGCCGGCAGCACGGAGCTGTCGCCCACCCTCGCGGCCATCGTGGGCCGGGCCCTGGCCCTCGGCGAGGCCTCCGGGGGACGGTTCGACCCCACGGTCGGCGAGCTGGTGAGCCTCTGGGGCTTTGACCGGGAGGAGCGGCTCGCCGTGACCACGGCGCCGCCGCCGCCAGAGGTGGTGGCCGCCGCCCGGGCCGCGGGCGGCGCCCTTGCGGACGTGAGCCTCACGGGCAGGCAGATCACCGCCCGCCGGCCCCTGCGCATCGACCTCGGCGGCATCGCCAAGGGCTCGGCCCTGCTGCGGATCAGCGCGGAGCTGGAATCTGCCGGCATCGGCAGCGCCCTGGTGGACCTGGGCGGCAGCAGCCTGCTGGCCGTCGGCCAGCGCGGTGACCGGCCCTGGCGCATCGGCCTGCGCCACCCGCGGGAGGACACCATCTTCGCCGGCGTGAACCTGGAGCCCGGCGAGTCCATGGCCACCTCGGGCGACTACGAGCGGTTCTTCAAGGCCGGCGGCCGGCGCTATGGCCATGTCATCGACCCGCGCACCGGGGCACCGGCCACGGGCGCCGTCAGCACCACGGTGCTGAGCACCGACCCGGAGCTCGCCGATGCCGCCGCCACGGCGCTGCTGGTGGGCGGAGACGACGCCTTCGAAGGCCTCGTCGAGGGGCTCGGGCTGACCCATGCGCTGCTCATCACCGCCGACGGCCGACTGGTGCTGACGCCGGCCATGGCCGAGCGGCTGGCGGCCTCCAACGGTGGCCGCGTGCCACCGCTCGGCTGGAACCCGGCGGAACCGTGACGCTGGTGCCGGCACCAGCCACTGGCCGCCGGAGCGCCGACCTATAATCGCGGCGGCCGCCTCCACCGCGGCCGAGGGCCCCGCAGGATGCCAGGGCAGGCCACCGCCACTGCACCACCGTCAGTCCCGCTGCCCTGGTCCGCCAGCGCAGCCCGGGACCGGCTGTCGTCGACGGCCTTCGTCGCGGCCCTGCTGCACGGCATCCTGATCCTCGGCGTCAGCTTCACCGCCGCCGATGCCTTCCGGGACCGGCCGCCGGACAGCTCCCTGGAAGTGGTGCTGGTGCTCACCCCCGAGGCGGACCGCGAACCGCCGGAGTCGGCCGTGCTGCTGGCCCAGCAGAACCTGGCCGGCGCCGGCAACGCGCCGGCCGAAGCGCCCCTCGAGACGGCGCTGGGCACCCGCGTGGCGGCGCCCGTCCTCGGCCCCGTCCGGGAGGGGGCCCCCACCGAGATCCGCGCGGGGCAGCGGGTGCCGACCCGCTTCAGCGACCCCTTCGTTTCCGCCAGCCGCTCGCCCCTGCGTCTGGCCGACGAAGGCCAGTGGGACCGGGAGGCAGCGCTGCAGCAGAGTACGGTGCCGAGCTTCACGAACCCCGTGGACCTGGTCGGCCGCATCGCCGAGGCCAACCGCATCCCGGACAGCCGGCCCCGGGAGATCTTCGTCAGCGCCAACACGCGGGAATCCCGCATCGCCGGCTACCTGACGGCGTGGAAGCGCAAGGTCGAGCAGACCGGCACCCTGAATTTCCCCACCGAGGCACGGCGCCCCGGCACGGGCTACCCCGTGCTCGAGGTGGCCATCGCCGCCGACGGCAGCCTGCGCGACGTCATCGTGCGCAACTCGTCGGGACAGCGCAGCCTCGACCAGGCGGCGGTGCAGATCCTGCGGCTGGCGGCGCCCTTCGCGCCGTTCCCCGAGAGCCTGGCCCGGGAGTACGACGTGCTGCGCTTCGCCTACGAGTGGCGGTTCTCCGAGGGCGTGGGCACGGTGCGCGGACCCGGGGCCTGAACCCGGCGCCGTGACTCTTTATACTGGGCCCATGTTCCTGACCGGCCACCTGCTGATCGCCATGCCGGGCCTGCAGGACCCGAACTTCCAGCGCACGGTGACCTACATCTGCGAGCACAGCGAGCAGGGCGCGCTCGGCATCGTCATCAACCGCCCCCTCGACCTGGACCTCGGCGAAATCCTCTCGCAGCTCGACCTCACGGCCGCCGATCCGGAGCTGGCACGCCAGCCCGTGCTGCAGGGCGGGCCCGTCCACCAGGAGCGGGGCTTCGTGCTGCACGAGGGGCCCGGCGACCAGCCGTCCTTCGACGCGACGCTGGCCGTGTCGGACACGATCCGGGTCACCACGTCCCAGGACATCCTCGCGGCGCTGGCCAGCGGGCGCGGGCCGCGGCGCGTGGTGCTGGCGCTGGGCTACGCCGGCTGGGGCGCCGGCCAGCTGGAGCAGGAGATGGCCGCCAACGCCTGGCTGTCGGTCCCGGCCACCAACGAGATCATCTTCGACACGCCCTTCGAGGCGCGCTGGCGCGCCGCCGCGCGGCTGCTGGGCATCGACGTCGCGACGCTGTCCAGCGATGCCGGCCACGCCTGAGGCGGGCCGGCCGGCCAGCGCGCTGGTCTTCGACCACGGCGGACGCCGCATCGGCGTGGCCCTGGCGCTGCCCGTCGTCGGCACGGCGACACCCATCACCACGCTGGCGGCCCGGGGCGGCGTCCCCGACTGGCCCGTGGTGGACCGGCTCGTCGGCGAATGGCAGCCGGCGGCGCTGGTGGTCGGCGTCCCGTATCATGCGGCGGGCGCGGCCCCGGGCACGAGCGAGGCCGCCGCCCTCGCCTTCGCCGCGGCACTGGCCGAACGCTACCGGCTGCCGGTCACCCGCATAGACGAAACGCTGAGCTCCGCCGAGGCGACGGACCGGCTGCGGGCGCAGCGGCAGTCCGGCGTCCGCAAGCAGCGCGTGCGCACGGCCGACATCGACGCGATGGCCGCCTGCGTCATCGCCGAAAGCTGGCTGAAGACCCTCGAACCGACCGCACAACCCGGCAGCAGAGAGCCATGAGCAGCACCGCAGCCCGCCCCCACCGCGGAACGATCCACAGCGTCACCGGCGAAGTGCTCGACCAGGCCAGCTGGCCCGGCGAGCAGTACGTGCTGCGCCTGCGGGCACCGGAGGTGGCGGCCCGGGCGCGGGCAGGCCAGTTCGTGCACGTGCAGTGCGCGACCCACATCCCCATGCGCCGGCCGCTGTCGCTGCTCGGCGCCAGCGCCGGCGAGGGCTGGATCGACGTGCTCTACAAGGTGCACGGCACCGGGCTCGCCGCCCTCGCCCTCGCGCGGCCCGGCGACCAGATCGCCGTGCTCGGCCCCATCGGGCAGGGCTTCCGGCCCGACGCGGCGCGCCCGCAGGCCGTGCTCATCGGCGGCGGCGTCGGCATTCCGCCGCTGGTGTTCCTGGCCCGGCAGCTGCGGGCCGCGGGCGGCGCGACGGTCCCCGTCGGCTTCTTCGGCTCGGAGCTGCCGTTCCCCTTCGCGCTGTCGGACCCGGCGCTGCCGCTGCCCGGCGTCCCGGGTGATGCCACCGCCAGCCTCGCCGTCGTGGATGGCCTGGGCGTGCCCGCCCGGCTCGCCAGCCGCGCCGGTCTCGCGGGCTGCCACGATGGCTTCGTCACGGACCTGGCGCGGCACTGGCTCGCTTCGCTGCCGCCGTCGCGACGCGATGCGGTGACGATCTACGCCTGCGGGCCAGAGCCCATGCTGCGGGCCACGCAGCGGCTCGCCACGGCGTTCGGGCTGCCGACGCAGCTCTGCCTCGAGGAATACATGGCCTGCGCCGTGGGCGGCTGCGCAGGCTGCGTCGTGCCGGTGGTGATCGGCGGCAAGCGCGCGATGAAGCGGGTCTGCGTCGACGGTCCGGTTTTCGACGGGTCGAGCGTCTACCCGGACGCCGCCTGACGGCGGCACGGGCTGCCTCGCGTCACGCCCCGGGCCGGCCGGGGCGCCGGGTCAGGCGCGGCGGCGGCGCAGGCCAGCCGCTGCAGCGGCAAAGGCCAGCAGGGCAAGGCCAGCCGGCTCGGGGACCGGCACCTTCGCGAAGTCGAACGTCACGCGCACGGCCGTTCCGTCGACGTACGACAGGCCACTCCAGTTGAAGAAGATCTCGTCGGCGGTGAACGAGACGCGGCTGTTGTCGAAGCCGGTCCAGCCGGCGCTGACGCTGGCGCCGGTGATGCCATGGGGAGCCGTTGCCTTGAGCCGCACCCCGTTGAACGACACGTTGTTCCAGGTCGGGCCGTTTAGCACCGTGGAGAAGGCAATGGAGATCACCGTGTCGGTGAAGCTGAACGCGATGTCCGTGACGCCCTCGACGTCAATGGTCGTCCCAAGCCCGCCGGTCACCGTGAACGAGGCGGGCGACGGCGTGCCGGAGCCATAGACCGTGCCGGCATCCGGGAACCGGTAGCTCGCGTCGTAGGTCTGGCCGAGGAACCCGGCGTGAGCCGCGACGGGCAGGGCCAGCAGGGCGGCGAGGAAGGCGGCGGAGTGCTTCAGGTCCATGACGATGTGCCTCAGGTCTGGCGGCCACGAAGGGCCCAGCTGCAGACAAGCAAGCAATGGTCGTGCCGCCTTGGCCAGGACTAGACAAATCAATGGCTTACGGATCGGACTGTGATGGACGCCCGCCGTTCTGTAAAGGCCGCCGACGCGGTGGCCGGGGCCGGCGGCCGTCAGGCGAAGTGGATCTGCGCCTCGAGGTTGGCGCGGGAGTCGGCGTTGGCCAGGGCCTCTTCCATCGACACGCGCCCGTCCTTGTAGAGCTTCAGCAGCGACTGGTCGAAGGTCTGCATGCCCTGCTCGGACGACTCGCGGAACGACTCCTTGACCTTGCTGATGTCGCCGCGCTGGATCAGCTCCGCGATGCGCGGCGTGTTCAGCATGATCTCGACGGCCGCGACCCGCTGGCCGTCGAGGCTGCGCACCAGCCGCTGGGAGATGATCGCCCGCAGGTACTGCGAGAGGTCCATGTACGTCTGGCCGTGCTGGTCCTCGGGGAACAGGTTGATGATGCGGTCCAGCGCCTCGGGCGCGTTGTTCGCGTGCAGCGTCGCGATGGCCAGGTGGCCCGTACCGGCCAGGTCGACGGTCGCCTGCATCGTCTCGCGGTCGCGGATCTCGCCGACCAGCACCACGTCGGGTGCCTCGCGCATGGCGCTCTTCAGCGCCCGGGCGTAGGACTTCGTGTCGGTGCCCAGCTCGCGCTGGTTCACGATGGACTTCTTGTTCGGGTGCAGGAACTCGATGGGGTCCTCGATGGTGATGATGTGCGAGGCCGTCTTCTCGTTCCGGTAGTTGATCATGCCGGCGAGCGTGGTCGACTTGCCTGACCCGGTCGCACCCACCATCAGCAGCAGGCCGCGGCGGAACATCACCAGTTCCTTCAGGATGGCCGGCATGCCGATGGCGTCGAGGTCCGGCATCTCCTGGGTGATGTAGCGCATGACCAGCGCGACGTTGCCGCGCTGGTGGAAGATGTTGACGCGGAAGCGCCCGAGCCCCGGGCGTGACACGGCGAAGTCGATCTCCAGCTCGCGGTTGAACTCCTCGAGCTGCTCCTGGGTCATGAGTTCCATGGCCGCCTGCCGCACCATCTGCGGGGTCAGCTCGAGCTTGTTCACCGGGATGATCTTGCCGTCGATCTTGATCTTGACCGGGGCGAAGCTGGTCAGGAAGAGGTCCGAGGCCTTCTTCTCGACCATCAGGTTGAAGAGTGGTGCGACGTTCATGGCGGTGCCCGGGGCGGACCTGGCTTACAGGCGCAGCGCCCGGCGCTCCTCTTCCATGAGGTGCAGGTCGCTGCCCCCCTCCTCGGCCACGGCCTTGTCGCGCTTGCTCTCGAGCTTGATGCGCAGGCGCAGCTCGTTCTTCGAGTCGGCGTTGCGCATGGCCTCCTCGTAGGAGATGACGCCGCGCTCGTACAGGGCGAACAGGTCCTGGTCGAAGGTCTGCATGCCGAGCCGGGTCGACTTGGCCATGATCTCCTTGATGCGGGTCACCTCGCCCTTGAAGATCAGGTCGGCGATCAGCGGCGACTGCAGCATGATCTCCATGGCGGCGACGCGGCCGTCGCCCTTCTCGCGCGGGATCAGCCGCTGCGACACCAGCGCCTTGACGTTGAGCGACAGGTCCATGAGCAGCTGCGAGCGCTTGTCCTCGGGGAAGAAGTTGATGATGCGGTCGAGGGCCTGGTTGGCGCTGTTCGCGTGCAGCGTCGCGAGGCACAGGTGGCCGGTCTCGGAGAACTGGATGCCGTACTCCATGGTCTCCCGGTCGCGGATCTCGCCGATCAGGATGACGTCGGGCGCCTGGCGCAGCGTGTTCTTCAGCGCGTTGTGCCAGGACTCGGTATCGACGCCGATCTCGCGGTGCGTGACGACGCAGCGGCCGTGGGGGTGGACGTACTCCACCGGGTCCTCGACGGTGACGATGTGGCCGCGCGAGTTCATGTTGCGGTAGTTGACCATGGCGGCCAGCGTCGTCGACTTGCCGGAGCCCGTGGCGCCGACGACGATGACCAGGCCGCGCTTGGTCATGGACACGTCCTTGAGCACCGGCGGCAGGTCGAGCTCGTCGAGGGTCGGGATGCGCGTGATGATCCGGCGCAGCACGGCGCCGACCGCGCCCTGCTGCACGAAGACGTTCACGCGGAAGCGGCCGATGCCCTGGGGGCTGATGGCGAAGTTGCACTCCTTGGTGCCGTCGAACTCGCGGGCCTGCCGGTCGTTCATGATCGAGCGCACGATCAGCGCGCTCTGGTCCGGCGTCAGCGGCTGCTCCGCCGCCCGGTGGATCTCGCCATCGATCTTGATGGCCGGCGGGAAGCCCGCCGTGATGAACAGGTCGGAGCCGTTCTTGTCCACGAGCTTGCGCAGCAGTGACTGCATCAGCTTTGTGGCCTGGTCGCGTTCCATCGCTTGCCCTCCCCGTACGGTCCGCTGCAGCCGCCGGCGGACTAGAACTGGTCCTTGTGGACCGCCTTGAAGCGGGCCTCTTCGCGGGTGATCACGTTCTTGCCGACGAGCTCCTGCAGGCACTGGTCGAGGGTCTGCATGCCGTCCTTCTGCCCGGTCTGGATGGCCGAGTACATCTGCGCCACCTTGCCCTCGCGGATCAGGTTCCGGATGGCCGGGGTGCCGATCATGATCTCGTGGGCGGCAATGCGGCCTCCGCCGACGCGCTTGAGGAGTGCCTGGGAGATGACCGCGCGCAGCGACTCGGACAGCATCGCCCGGACCATCTCCTTCTCCTGGGCGGGGAAGACGTCGATGATGCGGTCCATGGTCTTGGCGGCCGAGCTCGTGTGCAGCGTGCCGAAGACCAGGTGGCCCGTCTCGGCGGCGGTCAGCGCAAGGCGGATCGTCTCCAGGTCGCGCATCTCGCCCACCAGGATGACGTCAGGGTCCTCGCGCAGCGCCGAGCGCAGGGCCTCGCTGAAGCCCAGCGTGTCGCGGTGGACCTCGCGCTGGTTGATCAGCGAGCGCTTGCTCTCGTGCACGAACTCGATGGGATCCTCGATGGTGAGGATGTGGTCGGGCTTCTGGTCGTTGATGTAGTCGATCATCGCCGCCAGCGTCGTCGACTTGCCCGAGCCAGTGGGCCCGGTGACCAGCACGATGCCCCGCGGGTACATGGCGATGTCGCGGAAGATGGCCGGCGCCCGCAGGTCGTCGAGGGACTGGATGAGCGACGGGATGGTGCGGAACACCGCACCGGCGCCCCGCATCTGGTTGAAGGCGTTGACGCGGAAGCGGGCGAGCTTCGGGATCTCGAACGAGAAGTCCGTCTCGAGGAACTCCTCGTAGTCCTTCCGCTGCTTGTCGTTCATGATGTCATAGACCATGCTATTGACATCCTTGTGCTGCAGCGCCGGCATGTTGATCCGCTTCACGTCGCCGTCGACGCGGATCATCGGCGGCACGCCGGCCGACAGGTGCAGGTCCGACGCCTTGTTCTTTACGGCGAACTCGAGCAGCTTCGCAATATCGACGGCCATGCCCAGCCCCTCTGGAAACCCTGGATTGCGCCCTGCCGCGCGCCCGGCGGATGCGCCCCGGTGACGCAAGCCCGTGGCGCCCCGGAAAGGACCGGCGGTGCCCCCGCACGGTCCTGCGCTGGACATAGTACGGAAGGGTCCCCGGGACGGTCGTGACGGGAATCACGGAACATCTCGCACTTCTGCAGGCGCGCATCGCGACCGCGGCGCGGTCCGCCGGGCGCGATCCTGGCAGCGTCACGCTGCTCGCCGCGAGCAAGGCCCAGCCCCCCGAAGCCATCGCGGCGGCGGCCGCAGCGGGCCTGCGCCACTTCGGCGAGAACTATGCCCAGGAGGGCGCCACCAAGGCCGCGGCGCTGCGGGCGACGCACCCGGAACTCACCTGGCATTTCATCGGGCGGCTGCAGTCGAACAAGACGGCCCTGGTGGCCGATGCCTTCGACTGGGTGCAGACCGTCACCGAGGCGCGTCTCGCCGACCGGCTGTCGGCCCAGCGGCGTTTCCACGGGCCAGCGCTGCAGGTGTGCATCCAGGTGGCGCCGGCCGGGGCGGCGCCGGGCGCCCGGGCCGGCTGCCCTGAGGAGGATGCGCCGGCACTGGCCGCGCACATCGCGGGCCTGCCCCGCCTCAGGCTGCGCGGGCTGATGCTGCTGCCGGTCGCAGGCCTCGACGAGGCCGGGCTGCGCGCCGAGTTCCGCCGCATGGCGGGGCTGCTGGCAGCGCTACGGACGGCCGGCCACGATGTCGATACACTCTCGTGCGGAATGTCCGACGACTTCGAACTGGCCATCGCCGAGGGGAGCACGCTGGTGCGCATCGGCACCGCCCTGTTCGGCCCCCGCCCGGGAGCGGCATGAGCACCATCGACTTCAGCATCGGCTTCATCGGCGGCGGCAACATGGCCGCCGCCATCGTGCGCGGCCTCGTGGCCGCGGGCGTCGCGCCCCGGCAGATCAGCGTCACCGACCCGCAGCCGGCGGCCCGTGAGCGGATCCACGCCATCGGCGACGGCATTGCCGCCGGCACCGACAACGCCACCGTCGCAGCCAGTGCCGACGTGCTGGTGCTGGCGGTCAAGCCGCAGGCGCTGGCCGACGTCTGCGCCACGCTGGCACCGGCCCGGAAGCCCGGCCAGCTGGTCGTCTCCATCGCGGCCGGCGTGCGCCTGGCGAGCCTCGCCGCCTGGCTCGGCGCCGACACCCCGCTGGTGCGCGCCATGCCGAACCAGCCGGCCCTGGTGGGTGCCGGCATCACCGCGCTGGTGGCCCCGGCCAGCGTCACGCCGGCCGACCGCGCCCGGGCCGCCGCAGTGCTCGAGGCGGCAGGCCCGGTGGTCTGGCTCGACGACGAGTCGCTGATGGACGCCGTGACCGCCGTGTCCGGCAGCGGGCCTGCCTACTTCTACCTGCTGACCGAACTGCTGGCGGCAGCCGGCCAGGCCGTCGGGCTGCCCCCGGCGCTCGCCGCCACGCTGGCCCGGCAGACGGCCTTCGGTGCCGGGCGGACGCTCGCCGAGACGGATCAGGAGGCGGCCGCGCTGCGCGCGGCCGTGACCTCGCCCGGCGGCACCACCGCGGCGGCGCTCGCCGAGTTCGAGCGCGCAGGCCTCGCCGCCATCGTCACCCGTGCCGTCACCGCCGCCCGCGACCGCGGCGTCGAACTCGGCCGGCCCGCCGGCCACTGACGCACGGCATCAGCACTGCCATGACCAGCGCACTCTTTTTCATCCTCCGCACGCTCTTCGACCTGTACCTGCTGACCTTCGCGTTGCGCCTGCTCATGCAGTGGGCCCGCGTCGACGGCTGGAACCCCATCGCGCAGTTCATCCAGCGGGTCACGAACCCGCTGGTCATCCCGCTCCGCCGTCTGCTGCCGGCCATCGGCCGCATCGACACCGGCACGGTGGTGGCCCTCTTCGGGCTGCAGGCGGTCGCCACGGGGCTGCTGCTCAAGCTCGGCTGCGCGGGTGATGCGGGCGTACTGCAGATACTGGCGGTGGCCGGCCTGTCGCTGGTCGACCTGTTCCTGCGGATCGCCTTCTGGACGATCCTGATCTACGTCGTGCTGAGCTGGGTCAGCCAGGGCGGCGGCAACCCCGGCGCCCGCATCGTCGCGACGCTGGCGCGGCCGCTGCTGCAGCCCTTCCGGCGCTTCATCCCGCCCATCGCCGGGATCGACCTGTCGCCGCTCTTCGCGGCCATCGTGCTGCAGGCACTGCGGCTCGTGCTGCCGGTGGGCCAGGTACTGGGCGGCCTCGGCTGCGGCGGGATCGCGAACCCCGCGTTCTGACGGCGGCGGCGCCGTGCGGGAGCGGCGCCCCGTGGTTTATAGTCCCGGGAAATTGCCCATGGGGCATCCGGGGGTACCGACCATGAACGCCACGCGCCTGCTGCCTGCCGTGCTTGCCGCCCTCCTGGTCACTGCCTGCGCGCCCGAACCACCCACGCCGCCGGCCCGCACCGCCGACGCAGGCCCCCCCGCCGAGCCGGCGGGCGCCACGTCGAAGGACTTCGGCGAGCACATCGTGTACTTCAATGCCCTGCGCACCAGCGACCTCACGCCAGAGGTCGCCCGGAACTACGACATCGTCCGCAGCCCGAACCGGGTCATGCTGAACGTGTCGATCAGCCGCAAGGAGCCCGGCACGCCGGGCATCCCGGTGGCCGGCGCCGTGACGGCCCAGGCCGTCAACCTCAACGCCCAGTTCAAGGGCCTGACGCTGCGGGAGATCCGCGAGGGCGACGCGATCTACTACATCGGCGACGTGAGCATCGGCAACGACGAGACGCTGGTCTTCACCGTCGAGGCGACGCCCGAAGGCACCCAGACGCCGCTCACCGTGCGGTTCTCCCGCGAGTTCAGCGGCGGCTGACGCCGGCGCTCAGCCGGCCGCGACAGGCCCGAGCCGGAAGCGGACCCGGCAGCGGGCCAGCAGGTCCTTCTTGTCGAGGTCGCCGCTGCGCGCCTCGTCCTGCACGACGTTCTCCTTGACGAGGCCCTCCGAGGCCTCGCGCCGCAGCACCACGATGATGTGCGTGCCGTCCTGCTCGGCGAAGGGGAACTCGTGCCAGGTGCCGAGCTTCAGCGTGAAGCCGGCCTGGCCGTCGAAGCGGATCGCGCGCACAGCGTCGAGGTCGGGCAGCTCGCCCGTGGTCGGCGGCGCCATCACGACGACGAAGGGCCGCCCGCCCAGGGGGATGAAGGTCTGGGTGTGCTTGAAGTGCCGCTCCATCCACCGCACCTCGCCGGGCCTGCGGTTCACCGTCACCAGCGGCAGCTCGGTCTGCTCGTCGGAGACGAAGTCGACCACGCGGCGCACCCGCACGGCGCCGCCGTAGAAGTCGATGGGCATGGGCGGCACCGCCGGGTCGTAGCCCAGGATCTGGCCGAAGGGCGCGACGTTGTCCGGCGTGGCCGGTACAACCGGCAGCACGCGCTCGATGATGGAGTCCCCGCCGCTCATCCCCGCTGCCCCGGCAGGCCGGCCCCCTCGCGCAGGCGCCGCTCCTCGACCTGGACCTTCATCCGGATGACGTCGCCCCGGGACACGTAGAGCAGCTCCGCGATCTTGCCGACCAGGTAGTCCTCGTACTTGTCGAGGCCGCCCTCGGCCAGCGCCAGCTCCCAGAGCATGGCGATGACGTGCTGCTTCTCGTCGTAGGCGAGCCCGCGGTGCAGGGGCGCCGTGAACTCGCGCAGCGACACCGCACCCTCGACGGCCGCCTCGGCCTCGGCCAGCAGGCGCGCCGCCTCGGCATCGTCGCAGCCGAAGTGCCGGGCGAGCAGGTGGATGCTGGTGGCGCGCTCGGCGTCGGTGTGGTCGAAGTCCGCCCGGGAGATCTCCACCAGCAGGGCCGCCACGGCGAGCCGCTCGCGGGTGGCGGGATCGGCGACGGCGGAAGGAGTCGGGGCGAGCAGGTCGCGGAGCTTGCGGAGCATCAGGTTTCCAGTGACGGTGCCAGCCGTTCCTGCAGCACGGACTTCAGCTGCGACAGCCGGCCATGAAAGAAGTGGTCCACGCCGGGCAGCACCACCAGCTCGGGCGGCGGCGAAAGGCGCGCGACGTAGTCGCGAACCTCGGCGCAGGGCACGACCTCGTCGGCGTCACCCTGCACCACGAGCCACGGACAGGCAGGCCGCAGCCCCGTGACCAGGTCGCCCATGCGCTCCACCGGCGGGGCGATGCTGACGAGCTGGCCCGGCACCAGTCGCGCTGCGGCCCGCCAGGACACGGCGGCCCCGAAGGAGAAGCCGGCGAGCCACAGCGGGATGCCCGGGTAGCGGCTCGCCATCCAGCCGGCGGCGGCGAGCACGTCGTCCGTCTCGCCAAGCCCCTCGGCGTAGCTGCCCTCGCTGGCACCGACGCCACGGTAATTGAAGCGCAGCGTCGGCAGGCCGAGCTCGTTGAGCGACCGGCTGACCGTGTGCACGACCTTGTTCAGCATCGTGCCGCCGTGGAGCGGGTGCGGGTGGCAGACCACCGCGAAGGCCGGCGGCGTCGCGCTGCCCGGCCCCTCGAGCAGCGCCTCGAGGGCGCCGGCGGGACCGGTGAGGGTGAGCGCCTCGCGCAGCGTGTGGCCCGGGATCATGGGCGAATCTTAGCCCAGCCCCGGCGCCGGGCGCCGCCGGCGCGTGTAAGCTCCACCGCATGGCACCGAACCACGAGGACCGGCACGGGCACCAGGGCCACGACGATCATGGCCATGGGGCCGCCCACGGTCGCGAGCATGACCATGACCATGACCATGACGAGCATGGACATGGACATGGCGCCGGCGCGGGACGTGCCAGCGCCCCTGCGCGCAACCATGACCACGGCGACCACGCCGGTCACGGGCACGCGGCGGCCCATCGGCATGGCGACGATGACCACGATGATCATGGGCATGACCACGGCCACGACCATGACCACGACCATGGCCACGATCACGGCCACCACCACGGCCACAGCCACGGCCCGCCGCCGGGCGGCTGGAACCGCGCGTTTGCCATCGGCATCGGCCTGAACCTGGCCTTCGTCGCCATCGAGGCCGGCTACGGCCTTGCCGCCGACTCCCTCGCCCTGCTGGCCGACGCGGGCCACAACTTCAGCGACGTCGGCTCGCTGCTGCTGGCCTGGGGCGCCACCGTGCTGGCCGCCCGGGCCCCGACCCTGCGCCGCACCTACGGCTGGCGGCGCACCACCGTGCTGGCCTCCATCGCCAGCGGCCTGCTGCTGCTCGGGGCCATCGCCGTCATCGCCATCGAGGCCGTCGGCCGCCTGCGGTCACCGGCCCCGGTGGACGGCCTGACGATGATGGTGGTGGCCGGCATCGGCGTCGTCATCAATACCGCCACGGCGCTGCTCTTCATGGGTGGCCGCCATGGGGACCTGAACATCCGCGCCGCGTTCCTGCACATGGCGGCCGACGCGGGCATCTCCCTCGGTGTCGTTTTGGGCGGCGCCGGCGTGCTGCTGTGGGGCCTCGCCTGGCTCGATCCGGTGCTCTCGCTGGTCATCGCCGCCCTCATCGGCTGGTCGACCTGGGCCCTGCTGCGCGAGGCGCTGGACCTCGCCGTCGACGCCGTGCCCCGCGGCATCGACCCCGTGGCCGTCGAGCGCTACCTCGCGTCCCGGCCCGGCGTCGTCGCCGTGCACGACCTGCACATCTGGGGCATGAGCACGACGGAAGTGGCCCTCACCGCGCACCTCGTCATGCCGGCGGGCCAAGACGACGACTTCCTGCACGCCGTCACCGACGGCCTGCGCGACCACTTCCGCATTCCCCACGCGACGCTGCAGGTGGAGCGCAGCGACTGGCAGCACGGCTGCGCTCCGGGCGAGTCACGCTCGGCCTGAGGGCACCTCGGGGCTCGCCGGGTTCATGGCGAGGCTGCGGGTGAGGGGGGCGATGCCCCGTTCGTCAGCGGCACCACGCCGTCGGCACCGATCACGCGCAGGCCCGTCGACAGGTAGAAGCGGTCGGTGTCGCGGCCGTACTCCGCTTCGCCCAGCAACGCGACGTAGCCTTCGCGCGGCACGGGCACGCTGAACTGGTACCAGCCGTCGGCCACCCGCCGCGCGGGCTTGGCGATCCAGCGGGCGCTGCGGAAGTCACGGGTCGGTGCCGTGGCGTACCAGGCGCGCGCGCCGGTGGGTGCCACGTCGCTGCGATACCGGAGTGTCGCGCGCCCGCCGCCGCCGTCGTGCTGCCACTCTAGGCGAGGCAGCACGCCGCCATCGCGCGCAGCCCGGTGGAGCGCCGCGAAGCCTGCGACCAGCCGCCGGAGGTCGCGCACCGAGTGCTCGTTGTTGGGCAGGTACAGCAGCCGCGACTCCCCCGGCAGGCCAGCGAGGTACAGGTTGGCCGAGTCGACGGGCCAGTAGGCATCGTTGGTGGCGAGCACGATCAGCTTCGGCAGCGTCAGCCCCTGCCGGTAGCGCCACGGGTCGACGATGGCCAGCAGCCCGTCACCGTCCGGCGACAGCATGCGCCGGGTCAGGTCGCGGGCCGTGTAGTCCTGGATCTGCGCCGACTCGGCGCCCCAGGTGGCGCGCTGGTGCGCCATCTGCCGCGGCATGTCGAGCACGTCGATGACCATGGGCGCGATGGCCGCGACCCGCGGGTCCTGGCTCGCCGCCGTGAGCCAGGTCGTCCAGCCGCGCTTCGACGCGCCGGCCACGACGAAGCGCTCGACGGGCAGCTGCCACTCGGCCTCGGTCGTGGCCTGCACGGCATCCATGGCGACCCGCGCCGCCTTCACCATGGGCAGCAGCAGCGGCCAGTCCGGCTCGCCGGTCTTCAGGTACTGGTCGAAGCTGTAGGCGATGAGCGCGTCTTCGCGCAGGCCGTCGAACATGGGCTGGAACGGCACCTGGCCCAGCACCGCCACCGGCGCCTGCAGCCGGTGCGCGACCCGCGCGAAGATCGCCGCATCGCGCGGCAGGTTGCCCGGCACCGGCGGCTCGTCGTAGGCCGGCTTCCAGCGGCCGCCCGAGATGAAGAGGAACGCCGGCGTGCCGGGCGTGACCCCATCGGGCCGCAGCAGGAAGAGCTGGTGACGCCACGGCTCGCCGCGCCAGGTCTGGGATACCAGCCGCAGCTCGCGGTACTCGACGCCGCGGAACCGCCCGCGCGTGCGCTCGCTCCAGGTACTCGACGGATCGGGGGCCGCCGTCCAGGTGGCGAGCGGGCTGTCGCCGGCCGTGCGATCCGCACCCGTGTCGCGGGGCACGCCATCCGCCGCGGCGATGGCTGGCGCACCGAAGCCCGCGAGCACGGCGAGCAGCAACACGAGGGGTCTGCAGATCCCGATGATCATCGGCTGGCCACGAGGGGAGTGTCTGTCCCGGAGGTACCCGATTATGGCGGCGGCCGGGCGGGTCCGTAAGGCAGACCGCTCGGCACGCGGCCCCAGCAGCGCCGTCACGGCCGCGCACGCCCGGCAGTCGCGCGGCCAGCTGGCAGACGGCCACCGTGCGACCCTACGACCCACAGGCTGGCCGGCCCGCGCCGTGCCGCTGTGCGCCAGCACCGATCCCCCCTACCCTACGCCCCATGGAACCGACCGACACCGACACGGCCCCGGCCTTCGACCGGGCCCGCTTCACCTGCCCCGCCTGCCGCGAACTGGCCGACCAGGTCTGGCTCAATGCCTACGCCTCGCCGGTGAACAACCCCGACGGCGTGCCGCTGCGCATCGCCGGCGCCGGCCTCGAGCAGCTCGCCCGCAACCCCCAGTTCCCGCCCGAGGTGCGCGAGCGCAAGGTGGCCTACTGGAACCGCGTCAACGGCGGCGACGTCTTCCTCGACCGCTGGGCGCCTGTCCAGACCGACCTCTTCGTCGCCGGGCTCGAGCTCAGCGTCTGCCGAAGCTGCCTCGGCACGGCCGTGTGGCTCGGCGGCCGGATGGTCTACCCGTGAGGCTCTTCGACTTCGCCCGCGCGCCGAACCCGCGCCGCGTGCGCATGTTCCTCGCCGAGAAGCGGCTCGACATCCCGAAGGTGCCGGTCAACCTGTACCGCATGGAGCAGCTCTCGCCCGCCTTCCTCGCCATCAACCCCGGCGGCACCGTGCCCGTGCTCGAGACCGACGACGGCACCTACATCGCCGAGAGCTTGGCCATCTGCCTGTACCTGGAGCGCCTGCACCCCGAGCCCAGCCTCTTCGGCAAGAGCCCGCGGGCCGAGGCGCTGACGGTCATGTGGACCCGCATCGTCGAGAGCGAGGGCCTCGACGCGGTGGCCGAGGTGCTGCGCAACCTGTCGCCCGGCTTCCGCAACCACGTGCTGCCGGGCCCCGTGCCCTACCCCCAGCTGCCGGCGCTTGTCGAGCGCGGCTACCGGCGCGTGGCGCAGTTCTTCGACCGCATCGAGCAGCAGCTCGCGCGGCACGCGCACCTCGCGGGCGACGATCTCTCGTTCGCGGATCTCAGCCTGCTGGCGGCGGTGGACTTCGCCGGATGGGTCGACGTGCGGGCCACGGACGGGCGGCCGGCGCTGGCGCGGTGGTACGGGCGGGTGGCGGAGAGGCCGAGCGCCGGCGCGTGAGGCGGGCTAGCTGAACCTCAACGCGGCGAAGAGGACCGTCATGCTCACCACCAGCATGGAACCCAGCCGCACCGTGAGCTGGCTTGACATGAGTTCCATGTCCTTGCGGATCAGCACGACATCCTGCTTCAGGATCCCGACGTCCTGCTTGAGTGTCGCAACATCCTGCTTCAGGACCCCCATGTCCTGTCTGAACGTAGCGACATCGTGCTTCAGGAAGCCAACATCTTGCTGCACGACGCCCAGATCGTGGCGCAGCCCTGCAATATCGCCTCTCGCCACCCCGAGATCGTCGCGGGTCGCCAGCGCCGCCATGCCGGTCAGCAGTTCCTGACGCAGCAGCTGCAGGTCGGTCTTCGTCGCGATCGTACTGGCCATGTCACGCTCCATGGCATCAACGACGGCACGGGCCTTGTCGTTGGGGACGTTGATGCTGACGAGCGCATCATATAGCGAATAGAGGTAGTCCACGGAGTGCCTCACGAGCCGGAGCTGCGCCGACGCTGGCACAGACCATACCCGCGGCTGCACACCGGGCAGAAGCGCGGTATCTGGCGGGACTGCCCTGATTTGCCCACGGGCATAGGGAGCACGTTTCCCGAAGACCCGAGGCGCGGCGCGCGAGTTGTCAATCTACGGCCGGTCGCGATCTTGCGGACAGCCAGCGATCGGCGAAGAATCGAGGGCAACACGCCCTACGGGGATGCCGTTGGTCATGAAACCGCAGGTAACGCCGGATCCACTGCAGGTGCGCCTGCTCGGTGCGGTACGCCAGGTACCGTGTCCGCATCTTCTCGCGGGCCACCGCCAGCAGCCCGGGGTCCGCGCCCTCCATGTTGGATATCTCCCGGCAGGTTATCCGGCGCAAGCGCGCCGTCCGGGGAATGGAATCAGGCGGTTGCCCTGTCTGCGAGCACGTTATCCGGCGTCTTCGTCGGGTTTCTTTCCTCCATGTCGTTTGCCAGCAGTTAGCAGCATGGTACGAACCACAGTGCTCGCTGTTCTTGCCGGGACGCTTCTCGGCAGCACGATCTCTACGCTTGTGGTCGCGGCGCTCGACCCGGGCACGCGAGGCACCCTCATAGCGAACGTCATTTGGCTGGCCTCTTTCGGCCCGCTCATCGCCATGCCGGTGGCATTCATTTATGGACTGCCTGTCTATGCGCTGCTTAAGCGGCGTGGAATCGCGAGCATTTATACCGCCACGTTCGCCGGAGCTCTTCCGGGCCTCGCATTGCTTCTTTATGAAGCAGATCGATCCTCAGGCGCAGGAGTGGCTGTCGGAGTATGCATCGGTGTCGCATTTCACTCTTTGGCTCGCCATGCTGCTGACAAGACACGCCAGCCGACCGGCCTCGCCTCCGGCTCGGCCGGCAGCTGAGTGCCGGCGTCAGCACCCATGCTCCAGTACATTTCAGCTTCACTACTGATCTTCTGCGCCGGTTGCGACAACCTAGATCTGGTTATGGACACCTCGTACCGCGACATGAGCGCCGCTGCCGCAGATGGTGCTGTCGCGCGGGGCTGGATTCCGACTTGGGTTCCTGCCAACGCAACGGACCTACACGAAGTCCATGATCTCGATACGAATGAGAGCATGCTGCTCTTTCACGTCCCAGCCGCTCATCTGGTGGCACTGCCTCAGACTTGTGAGCCTATCTCCGCCAACACAAAAGCCAGACCGAAGTTCGAGCGGGAGTGGTGGCCACCAGACGCGACTGGTCGCGGGAACTATCGGATCTATCAGTGTTCACACTCATCTCCCACCGAGTTCGTGGCCGTTAGTGACTCAGGCGGCGTAGTGCTTCACTGGCGCGCTCATGGGCGCTAACCCCTTTGTCCAAGGCCACGCCGCTTCGCGGCGATCTTCAGTTCAGGCGTCAGGCGACATGAAGTCGCACCACCTATCAGGGGTTCTCGCTCTGGCGCTCGCGGGACAGGCGGGCGCCGCGTGTGTCGCGGAGGGGCCACTGGAGACCGCGCGGTGGATCCACGCCCGGGAGCGGGCATTTGCCTTCCGTGCCGAGGATGCAGATCCGGGGAACCGCCATGCTTTTTTGTCTGCAACGCTGTATTCCCTGCTTCGGGCGGAGTGGGAATGCCAGGATGTCGAGGAAGGTATCTGCGCCCTGGAGTCGGACCCATGGATCAATGCCCAGGACGGCGAGGAGCTGCAGCCGATCTCTTTCGACATGTTGCCCGGGTCAGGGACAAGCGCCACCGTTCGCATGAGCTACCGCTTTGGCTGGCGCGACGTCAGCGATCCAGCCCCCGTGCCCGGCGAAGCGACGTTGATGATGACCTACGACGCAGACCTGGGCTGCTGGGTACTCGATGACCTGATCGGCCGGGAGCACCGGTCGCTGCGGAAGCAGCTAGAGGACTATTTCCGTGACGCCCAGCAGGTCGGCCCAAAGGGCCCCTAATGCGTATGCCGCAGCCCTTGCAGGGATAGGCCAGCGTGAGCAGGACGTTACCGCAGACGTGACGAACCTACCCGAGCCAGCCACCGATGCCGCACTACGTGCCGTCGGTCGCACCATCGTCAATTTCCAGCGGCTGGAGCACAACCTGAAGCTAGCCGCCCGGCTGGGCCCGATGCAGGGGACGGCCCAGAAGATGCAGCAGGACATCGCCCGGCGGCAGCAGCGCGCGGAGACCCTGACGCTGGGACAGGCCATCCAGGCGTGGCTTGGCTACGGGCGCGACACACAGGCACAGACCGTGTGGACACCAGATCTGCTCGAAGTCTCCATGCAGGTGACGTTCTCATTGGAACCGCATCCCGAGACGGACGATGCTCATGCCAAGGCGCTCGCTTCTCTGCTGGAGACCCGGAACGCGCTCGTTCATACGCGCCTGGCGACGTTTCCCTGGGAGTCCCAGGAAGCCTGCGAAGCGCTCGTGCTTGAACTGAATGCGGTCAACGCTGCCATCGGGGAGCAGCTGGAGTACGTCACGTCCCTCCTCAAGGGCCTTGCGGAGGCACAGGCGGAACTGGCGGACAGCCTTCGTGAGGCCGTTGCGCTGGCTTCCGCGGGATCGGATGGCGGGGAAGGCAGCGTCTCGGTAGCGGCTACGCAGAGCCGGCGTTGGGCATCAATCGAGGGGAGTACTGCAATGACCGTGTTCCACAGGGACGAGAATCAGGTCCACAGCCTGCAGGGCAACCACATCGCCGGCGTGGCCACGCCCGGAAACGGCGCGCGGCAGGTCGAGATGTGGCATGGCCGCATGGACGCCGGCTCGGCAACGCCGCCCCACAGCCATGATACCGAGGAAGTCGTGCTCTTCCTGACCGGGCGGGGCCGGGCCACGGTCGCGGGCCGCGAAGTGCGGTACGACGCCGGCGACACGCTGATCCTGCCCGCCACCCAGGTGCACCAGATCTTCGCCGAGACCGAGAGCGAGTTCGTGTCGGCCATGCCCATCGGCAGCACCGTCAAGCTGCCGGACGGCGCAGTGATGGAGCTGCCCTGGCGGCGGTAGTCACGTCGCGAGACAGATACCGGACAGTGAATCCAGCCATTCCCGCTACATTCGGGCATTTCGGAGGGGGCACGCCGACTCTAGTGTTGGCGGATGAACGTGAGGGACCTGCTCCGCCTGCTTCATGACGACGGGTGGTTGCTGGTTGCCACCCGGGGAAGCCACCGTCAGTTCAAGCATCCCGCAAAGCGGGGCGCGTGACCGTCCCCGGGAAGCCGGGCGACGATTTGGCAGTCGGGACCCTGAACAGTATCCTCAAGCAGGCCGGCCTTGGACGGGAGTAAGGTGACAGACCATGCGTTACGCCGTCGTCATTGAACGTGCAGGCTCGAACTTCTCGGCCTATGTCCCAGACCTGCCGGGCTGCATCGCCACGGGCGCCACACTGTCAGAAGCCGAAGCTGCGATCCGCGAAGCGATCGCTTTCCATCTCGACGGACTGCGACAGGACGGGGCGCCGATTCCGCAGCCATCGAGCAGGGTCGAGTATGTCGAGGTTGCCGCCTGAAAGGCTCTGCAAGCAGTAGCCGGACGGCGCGGTGATTGAGCTGCCCTGGCGCCGGTGACCCGAGCCCCGCCTTTGTAGTCACTCAGGAACGTCGGGCTGGCGAAAACCCCCGTGCATCCAGTAACGGCAATCGGACTGGCCGTTTCTGCCGGAGGGCTTGTCTCGCTATGGCAGGCACTGCGGCGGAAGCGGTGGCACGAGGTCGATGCCAGCGTGGAGCGCAGGCCCTCCGCGGGCAGATGGGGCTGGGATGCGGGCAGCCCCACGTATGACGGCCTGGTCGACGACTATTGGGCGATATACACGTACAAGGGCGTCACCCGTGAGGCACGGCTCAGGGAGAAGTTCCATGCGACCGCGGGCCCGTTCATTGTCTGGCGCGCTGCGCGCCCTGCGGGAACCGCGAAGATCCTGGTCAACCCGCACGCGCCAGACCAGATCAGCATGGCGGGCGACTTCGACTATTGGCCCTGGCTGGTCGGGCTTGGGGTGGGTCTCCTGCTCGCCGGACTTTTCCTGGGCGCCGATCAGCCTCAGGATGCGGTGGTTGGCTAGCCGACGCAGCAGGCGAACCCCACTGCTGGCAATACCGATGCGCCTGGAGATCGACAACGAGGACCGCTGCGCCGACTTCATCCGGCTGAACGAGCTCTGGATCACGGAGCATTTCAGGCTGGAGGATTCCGACCGCAGGCTCGCCGACGATCCGTACCGCATCGTCCGGGAGGGCGGCCACATCCTCAGCCTGGTGGAGGACGGCAAGGTGGTCGGCGTGTGCGCCTTGGTCAGGGAATCACCGGTCCGCTTCCAGCTGGCCCGCATGGCCGTTGACCCTGGCGAGCGAGGCAAGGGCCATGGCGGGACGCTGATGCGGGCCGCCATTGCCCTGGCGAAGCAGGATGGCGCCCAGAGCCTTTACTTGCTCTCCAATACGGTGCTTGAGCCCGCCGTGGCGCTGTACCGGAAGCATGGCTTCAGGGCCGTCAGCGAGGGAGCGCATCCGCTCTATGCCCGCTGCAACGTGGTGATGGAACTGCCCCTGGCCGGCAGCTCCGCCGCTCAGCGTGGTGGTGAAGCGGCGCCAGCCACTGGCGAACTCCCGCAGTCGTCGCGGCGCTGACAGGCCGCGGCCCGAACGCAGCCACAACACCATGAAAGACAGTCAGGACCCCATGGTTGCGCAGAAGCGGCATCGCGCGGTGACCGCGGTCTTCGGGATCTTCCTGCTGGGACTCGCTGCTGCGGTCATCGCGTCGTCCGACTCGTCCACCCGGCTTCCCGCAGCGCTGGCCGCCGTGGCACTCGCGGTGCTCGGGGTCGATGCCCTGGTCAGCGCCGTGCGTGGCCGGCGCGCCTGGGTGTCGCGCCTGGGACCCCTGCCCTGATGGCGGCGGGCATGAATCCGGGCGTCCGCATCGTGCAGTTCCCCGGGGCGAAGGTCGCCGTCGTCGAGCACCGCGGCCCGCCCGCCGAGGAGTACGCCTCGGCCCTGCGCCTGGTGGCCTGGCGGGTGCGCCATGGCCTGTCACCCGACCGGCATCACTCCTACGGCGTGCACTACACCGACCCGCGGCGGGTGGCACCGGCGGAGCACCGCGTCGACTTCTGCGTGTCCTTCGACGGCGACGTCGACCCGAACCCCGAGGGCGTCGTGGAGAAGTTCATCCCGCCCTGCCGGTGCGCGGTGGCCACGCACCTCGGCCCGCGCGACCACATCCGGGCGGCGGTCTACCTGTGGGAGCAGTGGCTGCCCGCGAGCGGTGAACGCCCCGGCAGCTTCCCGATGTTCTTCCATTACGTGAACGTCGGGCCGCAGGTCAGGCCGGAGGAGATGGTGACGGACGTTTATCTGCCGTTGCGGTAGGCGGCGGAGCGTCGGGCGGCCCGCCAGCACCACTCAGCGCCGCGCGATGATGGCCGCGAGCTCGCGGTTCGAGGTGCCGAGTGCAAGGAGCGACCTGACCAGCAGGTCCAGCGACACCGTCGGGTCCCCGGCCTCCATCTTCGCAACGCGGGATTGGCTCGACTTCAAGGCCCTGGCGAGAGCTACCTGGGTCACGCCACGTGACTTCCGCCGCTGTCGCAGCCCCTCGGCCAGCTTCAGTCGAAGCTCGATGAACGCTTCCTCGTCGGGCGAGAGCCCGAGGAACTCAGCCGCAGTGCCGAGGCGCCATCCTTCAGCGGTGAGGCGCTTTTTCTTGTCTGCTCGCATGGTCGTACTCGCGGAGCCTCCTGCGGCAGTTATCGATGACCGACCGCGGCGTGGCACGGGTCTTCTTCTGCCAGACATCCAGGATCACGATGGCATCAGGGTCTGCTCGATACATGAGCCGCCAGTTCCGGTCGGCATCGCGGACCCGGAGTTCGTGGCAGCGCTGGCCCACGTTCAGCATGGGCCGTGACTGCGGCATCGACAGCGACTCGCCGCGCTGAAGGCGCCGCAACAGAAACCCCGCTTCAACGCGAGCCGCGACCGACATGGGCGGGGTCTTGACCTCGCCATGGAGCCAGACCAGCGGCTTGTCCTGCTGGCTCACAGCCAGGACGGTATGTCAGAACGGACATACATGCAAGCGCCTGGCGGGCAACAGTGCCAACCTGGGAGAGGGCGCACACGCTCGTGGCAGCGTTCCATGGCGGGCCTCGCCGTCGTCAGCCGGGGCAGTGGTGGCCACGACCATAACGTTGGGCACGGGGCCGCCAAAGGCTGATATCTCCGCAGTCAGGCCCGATGTGCGAATCGGGCCAGCCGGCCGGCAGTCAGCGTTGCCCGGCCAGGCGTTATCCTTGGCCGAGGTTTCCTGCTACAGAAGCCAGGAATCGCGCAGAGGGAGCCGACCGCAGCCGACCATCAGGGCCGCCCTGCGCGGATGGCCCTGTCGATGTCGGCGATGCGGAACCTGCGCCCCTCGAGCTCGGCGCGGATCCCGGCGGCCCGGGCGAGATGCTCCTCGCTCCTGATGCAGGTCGGGAGCAGCACGCGCCCAAGGCACGCGATCGCCTCGCTGTTGATGCTGCGGTGATGCGCTTCGGCCGCCTGCTTCAGGCTGGCATCGATCTCGTCGGGGACGTTCTTCAGGGTGATCGTGGTGCCCATGGCTGGCGCTCGTGGAACCGTAATGGTTCCATTCTGCCAGCCACAGGCGCCAGCGGACCGCAACTCCCGAAACTGCCGACTGTGGGCGGTTTCGCCCCCCGCCCTACCCTGCCGACAGGATGCGGTTCAGCCGCTGCACGAAGCGGGCCGGGTCCTCGAGCTGCGCACCCTCGGCCAGCTGGGCCTGCTCGAGCAGCAGCCAGGCGAGGTCGGCCCGGGCGTCGGCGTCGCCGGTTGCGGCGATGCGCTTCAGCAGCGGGTGGGCCAGGTTCACCTCGAGGATCGGCTTGCCCTTCGGCACCGCCTGGCCGGTCGCCTGCATGAGCCGGCGCATCTGCTCGCTCATCTCGTACTCGCCGAGCACGACGCAGGCGGGCGAGTCGGTGAGGCGGGCCGACGCGCGCACGTCCTCGACGGCGTCCTTGAGGATCTCCTTGAGGGGCGCCAGGGCCTCGGCGGTGGCGGGATCAGGTTCCGGCGCCTTCTCTGCCGCCTCGCCGCCGAGCTTCGCCGGGTCGAAGTCGCCCCGGCGCACGTCGCGGAACTCGACGCCATCGAACTCGCGCAGCTGCCCGATGAGCCACTCGTCGATGGGGTCGGTCAGCAGCAGCACCTCGATGCCCTGCTTGCGGAAGAGCTCCAGGTGCGGGCTGCCCCGGGCCGCCGTCAGGCTGTCGGCGACGACGTACCAGAGGCGGTCCTGGCCCTTCTTGCGGCGGGCAAGGTAGTCGGGCAGCGACACGTCGGCGGCGTCACCGGCCGAGTGGGTGCTGTGGAAGCGCAGCAGCTTGGCGATGCGCTCGCGGTTGGCGGGATCCTCGGCCGGGCCCTCCTTGATGACGCGGCCGAACTCCTTCCAGAAGGTGGCGTACTTCTCCGGGTCGTCGGCGGCGAGCCTGTCGAGCAGGTCGAGGACGCGCTTGGTCAGCGCCGCGCGCATCGACTCGACCACCTCGTCCTGCTGCAGCATCTCGCGGGAGACGTTCAGCGACAGGTCACCTGAGTCGACGACGCCGCGGATGAAGCGCAGGTACAGCGGCAGGAACTGCTCGGCCTCGTCGAGGATGAACACGCGCCGCACGTAGAGCTTGAGGCCCCGGGGCGCGGCGCGGTTCCACAGGTCCCACGGCGCCCGGGCCGGCACGTAGAGCAGGCTCGTGTACTCGCGCTTGCCCTCGACGCGGTTGTGGCTCCAGGCCAGCGGGTCCTGGAAGTCGTGGGCCACGTGCTTGTAGAACTCGCGGTACTCGTCGTCGGTGATCTCGGCCTTCGGGCGGGTCCACAGGGCCTTGGCGGCGTTCGCCGCCTCGGTGGTGGCCTCCTGGCCGTCGGCGGCAGGCTTGCGGAGGAGCACCGGGAAGGCGATGTGGTCGGAGTACCGGCGGATGAGGTCCTGGATGCGGAACTCGTCGGCGAACTCGGCGGCGTCCTCCTTGAGGTGCAGCGTGAGGGTCGTGCCGCGCGCCGGGCGCTCGACGGCCTCGACGGTGAACTCGCCCTGGCCGTCGCTCGTCCAGCGCACGCCGTCGGCGGCCGGCGCACCGGCCCGGCGCGTCTCGACCTGCACCCGGTCGGCCACCATGAAGGCGGAGTAGAAGCCGACGCCGAACTGGCCGATGAGGTTCGCGTCCTTGCGCTGCTCGCCGGTCAGCTTGCCGATGAACTCGCCGGTGCCGGAGCGCGCGATGGTGCCGAGGTTGCGGATGACGTCATCGCGCGTCATGCCGATACCGTTGTCGGTGATCGTGATGGTGCGCAGCGCGGGGTCGAAGGCCACCTCGATCTTCAGCTCCGGGTCGTCGGCCTGCAGCTCCGGCGCCGCGATGGCCTCGAACCGCAGCCGGTCGAGGGCGTCGGAGGCATTCGACACCAGCTCGCGCAGGAAGATCTCGCGGTTGCTGTACAGCGAGTGGATCATCAGGTGCAGCAGCTGCCGCACCTCGGCCTGGAAGCCGTGCTTCTCGGGGGTGGTTGTGGTCATGGCGGTGGCAAGGCGACGCCCGAACGCCCGGGCGGGCGCAGGATGGGGGCCGCAGCCCCGGTTTTCAAGGCGGGCCCGGGTTCAGGGCTGGCCGTAGAGCCCCGCGCCG
>JAEUPZ010000014.1 GCA_016789885.1 Chromatiales bacterium
GCGGCCGACTGGCGCATCGCGCCGGTCCCCGCCGACCTGCTCGACCGCCGGGTCGAGATCACCGGGCCCGTCGACCGCAAGATGATCGTCAACGCGCTGAACTCCGGCGCCCAGGCGTTCATGGCCGACTTCGAGGACTCCTGCGCGCCGACCTGGGAGAACGTGATCCAGGGCCAGGTGAACCTCCTCGACGCGAACCTGCGCCGCATCGATTTCACCGACGAGCGCACCGGCAAGCAATACGCACTGGTCGAACGGCCGGCGACGCTGCTGGTGCGTCCGCGCGGCTGGCACCTGCCCGAGAAGCACGTCACCGTCGATGGCCAGCCGGTGTCCGGCGGGCTGTTCGATTTCGCGGTCTACCTGGCCAGCAACCACGCCGCGCTGGCGGCGCGGGGCACGGGCCCGTACTTCTACCTGCCGAAGATGGAGAGCCACCTCGAGGCGCGCCTCTGGAACGACGTCTTCGTCGCGGCCCAGGAGTACCTCGGCATTCCGCGCGGCACCATCAAGGCCACGGTGCTCATCGAGACCATCCTCGCCGCGTTCGAGATGGACGAGATCCTCTACGAGCTGCGCGAGCACTCCGCCGGGCTCAACTGCGGGCGCTGGGACTACATCTTCAGCTTCATCAAGAAGTTCCGGCATGACCCGGCCTTCCTGCTGCCCGACCGCAGCGGCGTGACCATGGACCGGCACTTCCTGAAGTCCTACGTCGACCTGCTGATCCGCACCTGCCATCGCCGAGGAGCCCACGCCATGGGCGGCATGGCGGCGCAGATCCCCATCCGCGACGACGCCGGGGCCAACGCCCTGGCCATGGACAAGGTCAGCGCCGACAAGCTGCGCGAGGCCCGGGCCGGCCACGACGGCACCTGGGTGGCGCACCCGGGCCTCGTCGGCATCGCCCGCGAAGCCTTCGATTCGGTGCTCGCCGGTGCCCCGAACCAGCTCGGCATCGCGCGCAACGACGTGCAGGTGGGCGCCGCCGACCTGCTGGCGGTCCCCGCGGGCGCCATCACCGACGAGGGCGTGCGCCACAACATCCGCGTCGGCCTGCAATACGTCGAGGCGTGGCTGCGCGGCTCCGGCTGCGTGCCGCTGTACCACCTCATGGAGGACGCGGCCACGGCCGAGATCTCCCGGGCCCAGCTCTGGCAGTGGCTGCGGCACGGCGCCCGGATGGCCGAGGGCCAGGTGGTCACGCCGGAGCTTGTCCGCGACCGCCTCGCCGCCGAGCTCGACCGCATCGCCGCCGAGGTGGGCCGCGAGCGGTTCGCCGCCGGCCGGTTCGACGAAGCCGCGGGCCTCTTCTCCCGCATGGTCACCCAGCCCGAGTTCGATGAATTCCTGACCCTGCCGGCCTACGCGCTGCTGCCGTGAGCCGTGCTGGCATCCCATCAATCCATGACTGACGGAACCGAGACCATGAAGAAGCCCGACGTTGCCGCCGAAGCCGAAGCCCTCCGCCGCGAGTGGCAGGACAGCAGCCGCTGGTCCGGCATCACCCGTCCCTACAGCGCCGAAGACGTCGTCCGCCTGCGCGGCTCGGTCCATGTCGAGCACTCCCTGGCCCGCCACGGTGCCGAGAAGTTCTGGCGCCTGCTCCACGCCGAGAAGGTGGTGTCGGCGCTCGGTTGCGTCACCGGCAACCAGGCCATCGAGGCGGTGCAGGCCGGCCTCAAGGCCATCTACTGCTCGGGCTGGCAGGTGGCCGGCGATGGCAATTCGCTGGGCGAGGTCTACCCCGACCAGAGCCTGTACCCCGTGGACTCGGTGCCGAAGATGGTCGAGCGCATCAACAACGCGCTGCTGCGCACCGACCAGATCCACCACATGCAGGGCGACCACTCGATCGAGTGGCTCGCGCCGATCATCGCCGACGCCGAGGCCGGCTTCGGCGGCAACCTGAACGCCTTCGAGCTGACCAAGTACATGATCAAGGCGGGTGCTGCGGCGGTGCACTTCGAGGACCAGCTGTCCTCGGCGAAGAAGTGCGGCCACATGGGCGGCAAGGTCCTGGTCTCGACCCAGGACGCCGTCCAGAAGCTGGTGGCTGCGCGGCTGGCGGCCGACGTGGCCGGCGTGCCGATGGTCCTGATCGCCCGTACCGACGCGAACGCCGGGGCGCTGCTGCAGTCGGACCACGACCCGCGGGACCGGCGGTTCCTCACGGGCAAGCGCACCGAGGAAGGCTTCTTCCACGTCAACGCGGGCATCGACCAGGCCATCGACCGGGGCCTCTCCTACTCGCCCTACGCCGACCTGCTCTGGTGCGAGACGGCCAAGCCCGACCTGAAGGAGGCCCGGAAGTTCGCCGAGGCCATCCACGCGAAGTTCCCGGGCAAGCTGCTGTCGTACAACTGCTCGCCCTCCTTCAACTGGAAGGCCAACCTCGGCGAGGCGGAGCTCCGGCGCTTCCGTGAGGCCCTGGCCGAGATGGGCTACCGCTACCAGTTCATCACGCTGGCCGGCTGGCACGCGCTGAACCTGTCGATGTTCGAGCTGTCGCGCGCCTACCGCCAGGACGGCATGTTCGCCTACTCGGAGCTGCAGCAGCGCGAGTTTGCCCACGAGGCCAACGGCTTCCGCGCCGCCAAGCACCAGGCCTTCGTCGGCACGGGCTACTTCGACGCCGTGCAGATGGTGATCTCCGGCGGCAGTGCGTCGACGACGGCGCTCGGTGGCAGCACCGAGGAAGAGCAGTTCGGCGCGGCCGCCGGCGGCCACTGAGCCACGGCGGCGGTGGGCGATGGACGGTCGCGAATCCGTGGACGGCGCCCTCGTCGCGCGCACGGCCGAGGCCATCCTCGCCGCCTTCCGTGACTACAACGACGAGTTCGCCCGCATCACGCGCCGGGCCGCCCGGCGCTTCGCCGAACGCGAGTGGGGCCTCGGCCGGCGCGACGCCGTGGAGCGCATCGAGCTCTACGACCGCCGCGTCGAGGGCCTGCTGGCGAACCTGGTCGGGCGCATGGGCCGCTGGATCGCCGACGAGGCCACGTGGTCGGCGGTCCGGGGCTGCTACGGTGAGCTCATCCGCGACTGCGCCGACCGGGAATTCCACCAGACGTTCTTCAACTCGCTGACGCGCAAGGTCTTCGCGACCGAGGGCGTCAACGCCGGCGTCGAATTCGACGCCCTCGAGTGCGCCCCGCAGCTGACCGGCGGCCTCGCGCCCTTCCGCAGTTACGCCGGCACCGACCCGGCGGACCTGGCGACGCGCATCCTCGCGCAGTTCCCCCATTGCCGCGGCGAGGGCGAGCCCCTGGCCGGCAACGCGGCGGGCGTCGCCCGGGTGGCCGCCGCGCTCAACATGAGCGCCGAGTCGCCGCTGGTGGTGGAGATGCTCGAGCCCGTGTTCTACCGGGGCACCCGGGCGTTCCTCGTGGGCCGCGTCGTCCGGGCGGAGCGCACGACGGGGCTCGTGATCGCGTTCCGCAACGACGAGGCGGGACCGGCCGTCGATGCGGTCATCACCGCCGACCCGGCCATCCGCAACCTGTTCGGCTTCGCCCGCTCGTACTTCCACGTCGACCTGGACCCCGTGGGGCCCGTCGTAGAGTTCCTGCGCACGCTCATGCCGCGCAAGTCGCTGGCCGAGCTCTATACGGTGCTGGGGCGCGCGAAGCAGGGCAAGACCGAGCGCTACCGCAGCCTGTACGCCCACCTGGCCTCGTCCGACGACCGCTTCGTCCACGCGGAAGGGCAGCGGGGCATGGTCATGCTGGTCTTCACGCTGGGCTCCTACGACAGCGTCTTCAAGGTGATCCGCGACCGCTTCCCGTTCCCGAAGACCACGTCGCGGCCCGAGGTCGAGGATCGCTACCTCTTCGTCTTCGAGCACGACCGCGTGGGGCGGCTCGTCGACGCCCAGGAGTTCCGCCGGCTGCGCTTCCCGCGGTCGCGGTTCGCGCCCGAGCTGCTCGACGAACTGCTGCGGGAGTGCGCGGAGACGTGCCGGCTCGAGGGCGACGACCTGATCATCGGCCACTGCTACATCGAGCGGCGACTGAAGCCCCTCGACGTCTACCTGCAGACGGTTGAGCCCGCGGCGGCGCGCGCCGCGATCCGGGACTACGGCCGTGCGATCCGGGAGCTCGCCATGAGCAACATCTTTCCCGGTGACCTGCTGCTGAAGAACTTCGGCGTTTCGCGCAACGGCCGGGTGATCTTCTACGACTACGACGAGCTGTGCCTGGTCACCGACTGCGCGTACCGCGACCTGCCCCAGGCCCGCTTCGACGAGGACGAGACCCGGGGCGAGCCCTGGTTCTACGTGGGCCCCAACGACGTCTTCCCCGAGCAGTTCCTCGATTTCCTCGGTTTGCGGGGCGAGCTCCGCGAGGAATTCCTCGCCCATCACGCCGACCTGCTGACGGCGGACTACTGGCGCGAGCTCAAGGCGGCCCACCAGGCCGAGCGCTGGCTCGAGGTGCTGCCTTACGCCCGCGAGACCGGCGAGGCTGCTGCCGCCTGACGTGCGGGCCGGCGCGCCCGCCGGCCCGTCCTGCGGACGCCGCGCACCCCGGCGGCCCGTTCCCGCGGGGCGACAGGGCAGGGGATGGCGTATCCTTTGCCGCCCGCCGGGGCGGTGCCACCGCCAGCCGGCGCCGGCACCCCCGTAGAACCGGAGAGCCCCGTGGCAGCGTTTCCCCGTGACCGGCTGATCCTGCTGGTCGGCCTCATCACCTATGGCATGGGCCAGTCCCTGCTGTTCGTCAGTTTCGCCCCGCTGGCCCGGGACCTCGGCCTCGAGGAGTGGAAGCTCGGCCTCATCATCGCCGCATCGAACATGGCCCTTGCCTTCTCGGCGCCCTTCTGGGGCCGGGCCAGCCAGACCATGGGGCGCAAGCGCGTCTACCTGATCGGCCTCATCGGCTACGCCATCGGCTACGGCGCCCTGGCCGTGGCCATCCAGGCCGGCATCGCCGGCCTCGTCGCCGCACTGCCCCTCTTCGCGCTGCTGCTGGCGCTGCGCCTCGCCTACGGCACCTTCGTCGGCGGCATCAATCCGGCGGCCACGGCCTACATCGCCGATACGACGGACGAGCAGTCGCGCTCCTCCGGCATGGCGCTGGTGTCCATGTCCGGCGGCCTCGGCACCATCATCGGCCCGGCCTTCGGCTGGGCGCTGGCCGTGGTCAGCCCGGTGTTCCCGATGTTCGCCGCGGCCGGCCTCGCCCTGGCCGCTGCCGTCTGGACCGTGCGGGCCCTGCCCGAACCGCCGCGCCGCGCGGCCGCGCCCCATGGCAGCGGCAACCTGAGCGCCCTCGACGGCCGCATCGTGCCGTACCTGCTGGGCTGGGTCGTGGTCTTCGGCGTCTTCACCGGCGTGCAGACCGTGACGGTGGCCTTCATCGCCGACCGATTCGGCGTCACCGACTCGGGCGAGGCGGGCCGCACCATGGCGCTGGCAATGCTGTCGATGGCCTTCGTAACCGTGTTCGTGCAGGCCGTCGTGCTGCAGAAGTGGAAGGCGCCGCCGGGGACCATGCTGAGGACCGGGTTCTCGGTCATGGCTGCGGCCCTGCTGCTGCTGGCCCTGGCGCCGGGCCTCTGGGCGCTCTACCTAGGCTACGGCCTCTTTGGCCTCAGCTTCGGCTTCACCGCGCCCGGGCTCAACGCCGCGGGCTCGCTCAGCGTGCGGCCCGAGGAGCAGGGGGCCGTGGCGGGCCTGCTGTCGGCGGCGCCCACGGTGGGCATGATCTTCGGGCCACTGCTCTGCGGAATCGTCTACTCGGCGGCGCCGAATGCGCCGATGCTTGGGGGCGCGCTGCTGACAGTGGCGCTGATCGTCTGGTTCCTGTTCGTGAAGGTGCCCGACCCGCGGCCGGCCGCGGCCTGAGCAGCGCCGGCCTCACGCTTCCGCCTGCTCCAGGGCCAGGAAGAACTGCGCGAACAGGAATGCGTTGTCGCCCCGGGCGGTGAAGAGCCAGCCCTCGCCCGTCGCCTCGACCTGGGGTTCCGAATGGGCGGCGCAACCGGCCTCGAAGGCCGCGATCTGCTGCAGGGCCTTGCCGATGCGGGCGTCCTGCTCCGGGATGAGGACCGAGTAGCCGTCGGGCTCGCGCCACAGGTGGATGTGGTGGCCGCGCAGCACGTCCAGCACCTCGCGCCGGTCCCAGCTGCCCAGGCCGCAGCCCATGCGGTTCATCAGCGAGCGGAGCGAGGCCGCCTCGTCCCGCGCGGAGCCGTGGTGCCCGCAGACGTGTTCGACGAGCCGGTGGTACAGCCGCCGGGCGCCGTCCGCCTCGGGCAGCTGGTCCGACATCTCGCGCAGGAACGCCTCGAGCTCGTGGCGCAGGACGAGCAGCTCGGTGAGCCGGCGCTCGATCTCGACGAAACGCTCCTCGGCGATCCGGGCCACGCCACCGCCGCGGGGCGCGGTGGTGCTGCCGTCGCCGGCGGCGAGGAACTGGCGGATGTCGTCCAGGGAGAAGCCCAGCCGCTTCGCCCGGTTGATGAAGAGCAGCGTGCGCTCGGCCTCGGCGCCATAGAGGCGGTAGCCGGCGGCGCTGCGCCGGACCGGTTTCAGCAGGCCTTCCTTCTCGTAGTAGCGCAGCACCGACGTGGCGATCCGGGCCCGGCGCGCCAGGGCCCCGATGCTGAACTCCCGGGGCCGTGCTGCACCGCTGGATGAATCCGCCGCGCTGCCCCGGGTCGAAGCGGGCCGCCGTGGGGCCGATCGTTCCATGTCTTGACCTTGAACTTGCGTTGAAGGTCTATCGTAGCGCATAAGGGGGTGACGGCCGTCCGGCCCCGGGGAGACTGCCATGCTCGGAATCGACAAGCGCCTCATCGTCCCGGAAACCAGCCGCTGGATCACGGCCGGCGTCGTCACCGGCGTTGGCAACGTGCTGCTGAGCCTCGCGCTCTACGCGACGCTCGGCCTCGCCATCGACGGGCTGCTGCGCGGCGAGCCCGTGTTCGAGCGCTTCTTTCCGTGGCTCGTGGCCCTGCTGGCCGCGAAGCTCTTTGCCGGCTGGTTCTTCCGCTACGCCCAGTACCGCGCGTCATCGCAGACGAAGCTGACGATCCGCGACTCGGTCTACGCCCACGCCCTGCGCATGGGCCCGGCCGTCCTGGACCGCAAGCGCACCGGGGAGCTCGTCAACATCGCCGTCGACGGCATGGACTGGATCGAGCTCTTCTACGGGGTCTACTTCGTCCAGTTCATCGTCGGCATGGCGACGCCGATCATTCTGTGCGTCTACATCGGGCTCGTCGACTGGGTCGTCGGCCTGTCGCTGATCGTTGCCATCCCGCTGACGCCGCTGTTCCTCGGCGTGCTGTCGCGGCAGTTCCGCAAGGTCAGCGAGAAGTACGCCGACGTCAACAACCAGCAGAGCGCCGCCTTCCTCGATGCCCTGCAGGGCATGACGACGCTGAAGATGTTCAATCTCGGTACGAAGCGCGGCGAGGCCATGTACGCTGCCAACGAGCAGCAGCGGGTCGTCACGATGAAGCTGCTGTTCGTCAACCAGATCATGATCCTGCTGGTGGACTTCGGCTTCGCCCTGGGCACGACGCTGGTCCTCACCGTCGTCGCGCTGCTGCGCCTCGACGCAGGCCTGCTGACGGCGGGGCAGGTCGTCGCGCTGGTGCTGGCCAGCGCCGAGTTCTCGAAGCCCCTGGCCCTGATCGGCCAGTTCTTCTTCGCCGGCGCCATCGGCCGCGAGTTCGCGAAGAAGATCATCGCCTTCATCTCCGAGAAGCCGGGCGTTGCCGATCCCGAGGGGGCCGCGTCCCCGGCGGGGCCTATCCGCGGAGCCCTGTCGTTCAAGGACGTCAGCTTCAGCTACCCGGGGGCCGCGAAGCCCGCCGTCGCCGCCTTCTCCCTCGACATCCGGCCGGGCGAGACGGTCGCCCTGATCGGCCACAGCGGTTCCGGCAAGACCACCGTGGCGAACCTGGTGCTGCGCACGCTGGCCCCGTCGGCCGGCGAGATCGCCATCGACGGCCATGCCGCGAGCCGGGTACCGCTCGACTGGGTACGGGCGCAGATCGCGCTGGTGCCCCAGGATCCTTACCTCTTCTACGGGACGATTGCCGACAACCTGCGGCTCGCGAAGCCGGATGCCACCGACGCCGAGCTGTGGGCAGCCGCCGAGGCGGCCAACATCGCCGACTTCATCCGCCGGAGCCCCGCCGGGCTCGACACGCTGGTGGGCGAGCGGGGCACGTCACTCTCCGGCGGCCAGATCCAGCGTCTCGCCATCGCGCGGGCGTTGCTGAAGGCCGCCCCGATCATCGTCCTCGACGAGCCGACGTCGCAGATCGACCTCGAGACCGAGTCGGTGATCCATGAGGCCCTCGAGCGGCTGACGAAGGATCGCACGGTCATCCTCATCGCCCACCGGCTGAAGACGGTGCAGTCGGCCGACCGCATCGTCGTCATGGACGCCGGGCGCATCGTCGAGCAGGGCCCGCCGGCCGACCTGGCGGCGCGCGGTGGCGTCTACGCCCGTATGGTCGGCACGACCCGGGCCATGGAGCAGGGGCGGCTCGCCGCCGCCGGAGGTGCCGCATGAGCACGGCCGTGAACGAGACCCCGAAGTCCCACTGGCAGACCATGTTCCGGCTGCTGGATTTCATGAAGCCGCTGAACGGCGTCATGGCCCTGTCGGTGTCGTGCCGCATCGGCAAGCTGTGGGGCGCGACGCTGCTGATCGCGGTGGCCGTCATGGCAGTGGCCGCCTTCGTGCAGGAGCCGTCGACGGCGACACTGTGGCGCTGGAGTGGCTGGCTCGTGCTCGGCGCCTTCGGCCTCGGGCTGATGCACTACATCGAGCAGTTCACCGGTCACTACGTCGCCTTCCGTCTGCTGGCCATGCTGCGCAACGAGTTCTACCGGCGCATGGAGCCGCTGGCTCCGGCGGGCATGGGCGCGCTCCGCACCGGCGACGCCATCTCGCGCGTCATCAACGACTGCGAGCGCGTCGAGCCGTTCTACGCCCACACCATCGCGCCGGCCATCGCCGCCGTCGTCGTGCCGGTGTCGCTGCTGGGGTGGCTCTTCGCCATCCACCCGGCCTTCGGCTGGACCCTGCTGCCGTTCATGCTGTTCATGGTGTTCGTGCTGCCGGCCGTGGTCGTCCAGCTCGGTGGCAGCGGTGACGCCGAGTGGCGGCGCATCCAGGGCGAGGTGAACGCCTTCCTCACCGACAGCCTGCAGGGCCTGCGCGACACGCTGGCCTTCGGGGCTGGCGAGCGCCGCAGGCAGGAGGCCTGGCGCCTCGGCGAGCTCCTTGGCCGCGGCCAGGAGCAGCTGACCCGGGCCGACGCCGTCCAGCGCGGCGTCTCCGAGTTCGTCATCGCCGCGGCGGCCGTGGCCATGCTCTGGGTGGGGCAGGGGCTCGTGCAGTCCGGCGCCATCGACCCGCTGCGCGACCTCGGCGTCGTCCTCGCGATCACGGTGACGAGCTTCGCTGCCGTCCAGGGCCTCGTGAACGTCATCAACGACTACCGGGTCTCCATCGTCTGCGCCGACCGCATCTTCGAGCTGATGGACCAGGAGCCTGCCGTCAGGGACACCGGCAAGCCCCGCGTGGCTGCCGTCACGCCCGCGCTCAGCTTCGACAACGTGCGCTTCGGCTACCAGCCCGGCACCGAGATCCTGCGGGGGGTCAGCTTCGACCTGGCCACGGGCGAGAACGTGGCGCTGGTAGGCACCAGCGGCGCCGGCAAGTCCACCATCGTCAACCTGCTGCTGCGCTTCTGGGACGCCACTGGCGGCGACATCCGCATCGGTGGCCGGTCGCTGCGCGACCTCCCCCTGGAGCAGGTGCGCGACCTCGTGGCCGTCGTCTCCCAGCGCAACTACACCTTCAACACGACCATCGGCGACAACATCCGCATGGGCAAGCCCGCCGCCACCCAGGCCGAGGTTGACGACGCGGCTCGCCGCGCCAACCTCAAGGCCTGGATCGATTCGCTGCCGGAAGGCTATGACACGCCCGTCGGCGAGATGGGCGCAAAGATCTCCGGTGGCCAGCGGCAGCGCATCGCCATCGCCCGGGCGCTGCTCAAGAACGCCCCGATCCTGGTCCTCGACGAGGCGACCTCGAACCTCGACGTCGAGACGGAGCGCGAGGTCAACGCCGCGATCCGCGAACTGCAGGCCGGCCGCACGACGCTGACCATCGCGCACCGCCTGTCGACGGTGCAGAGCGCCGACCGCATCCTCGTCCTCGAGCAGGGCCGTGTCGTCGAGCAGGGCCGCCATGCCCAGCTGCTGGCGAAGGGCGGCGTCTACGCCCGCATCTTCGAGCTGCAGCAGGACGAGGTGGACGCGCTGCTCGACTCGGGGGCCGCGCCGGCCTGAGCGGCGGACGGACGGCAGTCTCCGATACTGCGGCCATCGGCCGGGTGCGGGCACGGTTGCCCGCCATACGTGGAAGTCCTGTTTCCCGACGGCCGCGCCAGCCGTATGAACGTAATCAGGGCGCGCGAGTGGCGCGCGCCTGTGTCGGGACATCAGAGGCGTGCATTATGACAAACAGAAAGACAGGCCTGCTCGCCGGCGTCATCGCCTGCATCGCCCTGCCGGCCCAGGCATCGACGCTGACGGCCATCACGGCCATCAGCGCGAATGGCTACGGGCAGAACACCAGCGTGAACACCGTCGAGGGGTTCCGCTTCCGGCCGAATGAAGACCTCTTCGTCCACGAGCTGGGATTCTTCGACAGCTTCTCGAACGGGCTGATCAGGGCCTACACGGTCGGGATCGTCCTGCCGGACAACACCATCGTGGCCAGCGTCAGCGTGCCCGCCGGGACCGCGGGACGGCTCGACGGTCCGGTCAACAGCAACGCCGGCGGCCTGCTCGGCGGCAGCGCGTTCCGTTACGCGGCGCTCCCGCAGCCGGTGCAGCTGACGGCAGGCACGACCTACGCGCTGGTGGCACTCGTCACGCGGACGACCACCGACGAGTTGCCGTTTCCGGACTCTGTGACCTACAGCGACAGGATCACCGTGGCGGGGGCGGGCCTCGGCGGCTTCTTCGACTGCCGCCTCGCTGCGGTGGGCACCGGCTGTCCGACCAACGCCACCCAGATCACGCAGCTGCGCTGGCCGACCCAGTACGCCAGCGGCTCGCGCTACGTGAACTTCACGTTCAGCGTCGTGCCGCTGCCGGCGGCATTGCCGCTGCTGGGTACGGCGGTCGGCCTGCTCGCGCCGGTGGCGCTGCGCCGTCGGCGCCGCATGGCTGCATCGGCCTGAGGGGGATGCGTGGCCGGCGGCCCGCACGGGCGGGCCGCCGGCCGATGACTGGTGTCAGCGGTTGACACCAGGTCCCCTGCGACGGCGCCTCAGGGAACCAGCCCCGCCTTCCGCAACCGCTCCGCGATGGCCGGTGCGATGCCGGCCAGCGCCTGGCTGCGGGAGTCGAGCCGCTCGGCCCGGGTCTCGATGCCGTAGATGAGGGTGGCTCCGCGGGTCTCGAACACGTTCGTGGCCAGCGTAACGTTGCCGCGGATGGTAGTGACGCTTGGTGCCGTCTCGAACTCGCCGTAGACCACCGGTGCCCCGTACACGCCGTAGTACCCGTAGTCGAAGCCGTAGCCGATGGGCTTGTAGTAGCCCCCGCCCTGCATGTCGTTGCTGCCGCCCTCGCGGGCGCCGATGGACTTGGCCACCAGCAGCGTCGCGACCACGGCGTCGGCACCGGTGGTGACGACGAGCTTCTCGATGGCCTCGCGCGTCAGGGGATCCTTCGACGACATCTTCGCGCAGCTGGCCGTGGCCTCGACGCCGGGACCGCGCAGGCTGGCCGTCATGGCGTACTCGAAGGCGCAGCGCTGGCTGTAGTTCGGGCTCACGCCCACCACCAGCAGGCGCTGGAACTGCTGGCTGCGGTCGACATCGGGCTGCCACTCGCCGCGCACCTTGAGGGCCGGAGTGCAGGCGGTGGTGGCGACGACCAGGAGCAGGCTCGATGCCGCGAGGGCGAAGGTGCGCATGTTCATGGTGGCGAGCATACCCCTCGCGGGGCTCGCCGGGGCTGGTCCCTGCACCGGCCGGCCTACAGCTCGAGCCGCATGGCCATCAGCTCATCGTCCTCCGGGTCGGGCCGGACCTCGAAGCCCAGGGCCCGGGCGAGCTTCAGCATCCGCCCGTTCGTCGCCAGCGTCACTCCCTGCATGACGGCCAGCCGCTGTTCCCGGGCCACGTCGATCAGCGCGGCGAGCAGCTGGCGGGCGAGGCCGCTGCCCTGCCAGTCGTCGGCAATGACGATGGCGAATTCGCAGGTATCGGTGCCATGGAGCGTCGTGTAGCGCGAGACCCCGATCTCGCGCTCGCCGGTGCCGTCGGCCACGACGGCGATCAGCGCCATCTCGCGGTCGTAGTCGATCTGGGTGAACCGGGCCAGCATCACCGGCGTGAGCTCAGCCACCGCGTACATGAAGCGCAGGTAGCGCGACTGCTCCGACAGACCCCGGACGAACGCGCGCTCGACGACGGCGTCCTCGGGCCGGATCGGGCGGATGGTCACGGCCCGGTTCCCAGGCAGCACGACGGTGCGCGCCAGCCGCTGCGGGTAGGGATGGATGGCCAGGTGCTCATAGGGGCGGGCCGCCGGGTTCGCGTGGTGCAGGACGATGCGGGCATCGACGACGGTGACGCCGTGCTCGTCGGCTACCACCGGATTGAGGTCGAGCCCGCCGATCCCGGGCAGCTCGCAGATCATCTCGGAGACGCGCAGCAGCAGGTCCTCGACGGCACGGCGATCGGCCGCCGGCGCGCCGCGGAACGGGCCCAGGTAGCGCCCGGCGCGCGAACGGTCGAGCAGGTCGCCGGCCAGTTCCCGGTTGAGTGGCGGCAGCGCCACCGCGCTGTCGGCCAGCAGTTCCACCAGCACGCCGCCGAGGCCCACGCTGATGGCCGGTCCGAAGACCTCGTCGTGGACGACGCCGACCATGAGCTCGCGGCCATGCTGCCGGCGCACCATGGGTTCCACCGTCACGCCCTCGAGCCGGGCCTCGGGCCGGGCGGCCGCGGCGGCCTGCTGCAGACCCGTGAAGGCTGCGTGGGCCGCCCGGGCGTCGGCCACGCCGAGGCGCACGCCACCGACGTCGGTCTTGTGGGTGATGTCGGGCGACAGGATCTTCATGGCCACCGGGAAGCCGAGTTCCTGGGCAACGGTCGCCGCGTCTGCCGCCGTGCGGGCCGGCAGGCTGGGCACGATGGGGATGCGGAACGCCGCCAGCACCGCCTTGGACTCCGGCAGTGTCAGGACCTTGCGCCCCTCGGCCAGCGCCGCGTCGATGATGGCGCGGGCACTGTCGACATCTGGTGCGGGCTGTGGCGTCAGCGGCGCCGGCACCGCCAGCAGCTGGCGCTGGTTCTCGTCCCAGGCGCTCAGTGCCGCGAAGGCGGCCACGGCGGCCTCGGGGGTGCGGTAGGTCGGCACGTTGCGGTCGCGGAAGAGGTCCCGGCTGGCGGCCACGGCGGGCTCGCCCATCCAGCAGGTCAGCAGCGGCTTCGGGGGCGTTGCCGGGACGGCGGCCAGCAGTGCCCGGGCCACGTCGCCGGCCCCGGTCACGGCCTGGGGCGTGAGGATCGCGATGACGCCGTCGATGCCCGGATCGTCGAGGCAGGCGGTCACCGCCGCCGTGTAGCGGGCGGCGTCGGCATCGCCCAGCACGTCGACGGGATTGCCGCAGGCGGCGTGGCGCGGCAGTGCCGTGGCGAGGCGGGCCAGCGTTGCGGGGGCCAGGGCCGGCAGATCGAGCCCCTGGTCGGCCGCGTGGTCCGCCGCCATCACGCCGGGGCCGCCGGCATTGGTGACGATGGCGAGCCGCCGGCCGGCGCTGTGCAGGCCCGAGTCGAGCGTCGCAGCCGTGCTGAAGAAGTCGGCGAAGTCGACGACCCGCACGACGCCTGCCCGGCGCAGCGCCGCGGCGAACACCCGGTCGGCGCCGACCAGTGCGCCGGTGTGGGAGAGCGCCGCCCGGGAGCCGGCGTCGTGGCGGCCCGCCTTCATGACGACCACCGGCTTCACGCGCGAGGCGGCCCGCAGGGCGCTCATGAACGGGCGGGCCCGGTGGATGCCCTCGATGTACAGCATGATGCTGTCGGTCTCCGGGTCGAGGGCGAGGAAGTCGAGCATCTCGCCGAAGTCGACGTCGGCGCCGATACCCGTGGAGATGACGCTCGAGAAGCCCACGCCGTTCGCCCGGGCCCAGTCGAGGATCGCCGTGCAAAGGGCCCCGGACTGCGAGATGAGGCCGATGCGCCCAGGCAGGGCGTTGGCACCGCTGAAGGTACCGTTGAAGCCGATGGAAGTGCGGATCACGCCGAGGCAGTTGGGCCCCAGGATCCGCAGGCCGTAGCGCCGGGCCCGGTCGACCACTGCCCGCTCCAGCGCCCGGCCGCCATCGCCGGCCTCGCGGAAGCCGGCGGACATGACGATGACGCCGCGCACGCCACGCTCGCCGCAGTCGCCGACGACATCGGCCACCGTGTGCGACGGGGTCACGACGATGGCGAGGTCCGGGGCCCCGGGCACGTCGCGCACCGACGGGTAGCAAGGGGTGCCGCCGATCTCCGCATGGCGGGGATTGACCAGGTACAGCGGGCCCGCGAACCCCGCGGCCCGCAGGTTGGCCAGCACGACGGTGCCCAGCGACCCCGGCGTGCTGCTGGCGCCGACGAGCACGACGGAGCGCGGAGCGAAGAGGGACTTCAGCGGGGCAGGCGACACGGGGCGCAGGATCCTCGGGCTGTGCTAGCGTTGTCCTGCACGCTAGCGGAAACCCCGTGACGATGTCGACCGCCTTCCTGACGCACCCGGCCTGCGCCGCCCACGACATGGGGCCAGGCCATCCCGAGTCACCGGCCAGGCTCGCGGCCATCCGCGACGCGCTGCTTGCCCGCGGGCTGCTCGACTTCCTGCAGCATCACGAAGCGCCACGGGCGACCCGGGCCCAGCTCGAGCGCGTGCACGGTGCCGGGCACGTCGACTACATCTTCGCCACCGCCCCGTCGTCCGGCGTCGAGTTCATCGACGGCGACACGATCATGACGCCGGACACGCTGGAAGCCGCACTCCGGGCCGCCGGGGCCCTCGTCAGGGCGACGGACCTGGTGCTGTCGGGCCAGGCGCGCAACGCCTTCTGCAGCGTGCGCCCGCCCGGTCACCACGCCGAGCGCAATACCGCGATGGGGTTCTGCTTCTTCAACAACGTCGCCGTGGGGGCAGCCCACGCGCTGGCCGGCGGCGTCGCCCGCGTGGCGGTGCTCGACTTCGACGTGCACCACGGCAACGGCACCGAGGACATCTTCTCCGGCGACGAGCGCGTGCTGGTCTGTTCGAGCTTCCAGCACCCGTTCTATCCGTACCGTGCCCGCGACACGGTTCCGGGTCGACGGGTCAACACGCCGCTGGCCGCAGGGACTGGCTCCGCCGGCTTCCGTGCGGCCATCGAGCGCGACTGGCTGCCGGCGCTCGACGCCTTCCGCCCCGGCATGATCTTCGTCTCGGCGGGCTTCGACGCCCACCGCGACGACCCGCTCGGTGGCCTGCGGCTCGATGATGCCGACTACGAGTGGTTGACGCGCCAGATCACCGCGGCGGCGGCCCGCTACTGCGAAGGCCGCGTCGTTTCGGCCCTCGAAGGGGGCTACGACCTGCACGCGCTGGGCCGTGCCGTCGCCGCCCACGTGCGCGTGCTCCTCGACGCCTGACGGACCGGTTCATGCGAGGCCTTATACTGGCCTCGCGGGAGTGACCTCCGGGGGAATGCCAATGCCGTCGACGCCGATGTTCGCCACCCAGCTGGTCGGCAGCTGGTGCAAGCCGAACTGGCTCTGCAACCATGACCTCTTCTTCGCGCCGGAGAACACGTGGTGGCGGGTGCCGGAAGAGCACCGGGCCGAGGCTCTCGACGACGCGACGCTCCTGGCGATCCGCGACCAGGATGCTGCCGGGCTCACCTACGTCACCGATGGCGAGCAGCGGCGCCAGACCTTCAGTGGCTACTTCAACGTGCTCGGCGGCATCGACAGCGTCAACCGGGCCGAGTACGCCGTGCGCATGGGCGACATCGGCGACGCGCTCGTCATGAAGGCGCGCCCGACGCTGGGGGCGGCCAACGAGACGGCCACGGCGGCGGCCCCGAAGGAGTTCAAGGCGACCGTGCCGCAGGTGACCGGCCCCATCACCTGGAACGGGCCCATCCTCGGCCGCGACCTCGCCTTCCTCAAGACCCATGCCCGGGGCCTCGCCAAGATGACGGTGATCGGACCCTGCTCGCTGGCCCTGCGGCTCGCCGACGCCCACTACGGCTCCCTCGACCGGCTGGCCTTCGCCATTGCCGACGCGCTGAACCAGGAGCTCCGGGCGCTGGAGGCCGCCGGCGCCGACCTCGTCCAGATCGACGAGCCCGAGGCGCACTTCCGCTACAGCCAGGTGAAGGATTTCGCCGTCGAGGCCATCAACCGCACGCTGCGGGGGATCCGCATCCCGACGGCGGTGCACGTCTGCTACGGCTACTCGAAGAACATCGCGGAAAAGCGCGTGAACCCGGCCTATGAGAAGGCCCTCGACCTTCTGGCCGCCACCGACGTCGGCGAGATCAGCCTCGAGTACGAGCAGCCCGGCCACACGCCGGAGTTGCTCGACCGCGTCCGCGGCAAGGGCGTGATCCTCGGCCTGCTGAACCTCGACACCGAGTCGCCGGTGGAGACCGTCGAGCACATCGTCGGCCGGGCCCGGGCGGCGCTGCAGGTGGTGGCGCCCGAGCGGCTGCGGCTCGCGCCCGACTGCGGCATGTGGTTCCTGCCGCGGGAGCGGGCGAGCGGCAAGATCCGGGCACTGGAGCAGGCGGCCCGCGTCCTGCGGGGCTGACGGCCCGGACAACCGGCGAGGGCACGCCATGCCGGTCACCAACGCCGACCTGGCCGCCGCCTTCGGGCAGATCGCCGACCTGCTGGAGCTGCAGCAGGCCAATCCCTTCCGGATCCGCGCCTACCGCAAGGCTGCCCGCGTCGTCAGCGAGCTGCGGCTCGACGTGGCCACGCACCTCGCCGCGGGCAAGCCCCTGCCCAAGCTGCCCGGCATCGGCAAGGACCTCGGCGCCAAGGTCGCCGAGTTCGCAGCGACCGGCCACATCGCGCTCCTCGACCGCCTGCAGCGGGAGCTGCCCGCCGGGATCGCCGATCTGCTGGCCCTGCCCGGCCTCGGCCCGAAGCGGGTCCGCGTGCTCTACGACGAGTTGCACGTCCACAGCCTGCCCCAGCTGTTGCGGGCAGCGCGCGATGGCCGCATCCGCACGCTGCACGGCTTCGGGGTGCGCACCGAGGAGAAGATCGCCAAGGCCATCGAGCAGCACCTCGGCCAGGTCCGGCGCTTCAAGCTGGCGACCGCAGCCCAGTACGCCGCGGCGGTCGCCGCCTACCTGCGCCGCGCGCCTGGCGTCGGCGACGTCATCGCTGCCGGCAGCCTGCGCCGCTGCCGCGATACGGTGGGGGATGTCGACATGCTCGCGACGTCCACCGATGGCGGCGCCGTGTGCGGCTGGCTGGCCCGGTACCCGGACGTTGCCGAGGTGCTGGCGTCCGGCCCGACCCGCGCCTCGGTGCTGCTGAGGGCCGACCTGCAGGTAGACCTGCGCGTGGTTCCGCCCGCGAGTCACGGCGCGGCACTGCTCTACTTCACGGGCTCGAAGGCGCACAACATCCGCCTGCGCAACCTGGCCCTCGAGCGCGGCCTGAAGCTCAACGAGTACGGTCTCTGGCGCGGGCGTGAGCAGCTGGCCGGTGCCACCGAGGAGGATGTCTACGCGGCGCTGGGCCTGCCGTGGATCCCGCCGGAGCTGCGCGAGGACCGGGGCGAGATCGAGGCGGCGGCCCATGGCGGCCTGCCGTCGCTGGTCACCCGCGCCGACCTGCGGGGGGACCTGCACGTGCACACGAAGTGGAGCGACGGCACGGCGACCATCGAGGCCATGGCGGCGGCGGCCCGGGAGCGTGGCCTCGGCTACATCGCCGTCAGCGAGCACAGCCGCCGGCTGGCCGTGGCCCACGGGCTCGACCCGGTGCGGCTCGCGAAGCAGCGGGGCGAGATCGAGTCCGTGAATGCGCGCCTTCATGGCATCAGCGTGCTGGCGGGCATCGAGGTGGACGTGCTCGAGGACGGCAGCCTCGACCTTCCCGACGAGGTCCTGGCACCCCTCGACATCGTCGTGGCCGCCGTCCACTCGCAGTTCCACCTGCCGCGGGCCGTGCAGACGAGGCGCATCCTCGCGGCCCTCGACAACCCCCACGTGCGCATCCTGGCGCACCCGCTCGGCCGGCTGATCGACCAGCGCGAGCCCTACGACGTCGACCTGCTGGCCGTCGTCCGCAAGTGCCGCGAGCGCAACGTGGCGCTCGAGCTCAACGCCCACCCGGAGCGGCTCGACCTGACGGACGTCGGGTGCCGCATGGCCCGGGACGAGGGGGTGCTGGTGGCCATCAACTCCGATGCCCATGGCGTGCACCAGTTCGACAACCTCGACCTCGGCGTCGGCCAGGCCCGCCGGGGCTGGCTGGAGCCTGCGCAGGTGCTGAACGCCCGCCCGCTCCCGGAACTGCGCCGCTGGCTCGACCGGGACTGACCCCGGCCAGGCCAGCGGCGACGTGGCTCAGGCCGCCAGCGGGTCCGGCCGGACGATGACGGTGTCGACCACCGGCAGCACCTCGTCGGCGCGCATGCCCGCAAGGCCGGCGTGCTCCCGGGCGGCCGCGGCGTCGCGGGCCTGGTAGATGCAGCAGGTGGCGAGCTGGCCATCGGCCTCCCGCACGACGTAGGAGCGGATCCAGCGGACGGCGTCCGGCATGGTTTCACCGACGGCCGTCGACCGGGCTGCCGCCGCCTGCAGTTCGGCGGGTGTCTGCCAGGCGTTCCGGCGGAGGATGACGAAAGTCTCCATGGCACTCTCCTTCAGTTGCGTGGTTGTATCCAGCTGGGCAGGAAGCTGCGCGGGTCCGGCGCGCCGGCCAGGTCGACGTCGATGCCATGCCGGCCGAGCCGTGACGGCAGGTCACCAGCCCGCAGCCCTTCGATGACGTCCGTGCAACCGCCAACCAGTTCGCCGCCGACGAACACCTGCGGGATGGTCGGCATGCCGGTGCGCGCCGTCAGTGCTGCGCGCAGGCGGAGCCCGCGCGCGTCGGGTTGCCATGCCGCCGAGTCGAGATCGATGGCCCGGTACGGAATGCCGAATCGCGCAAAGAGCCGCCGCAGCGACCAGCAGAACTCGCACCACTCGAGGGCGAACATCAGCACCGGGGTCGTGGCATCGCCGACGGCTTCATCAAGCCAGCCTGTGGCCTCCGGGTCTGCTGCCACGGCACGGGTGGCCGCCGGTGGCGAGGCCGGCATCGACGCGACGTCGAAGCGGGCCGACGGTGTCGAGCGCGAGATCGCGAGCTCTTCGTCGGTCATGTCCGTGGGGACATCGGCGAAGAGCGGCGTGCTCTGGTACCGCTCGCCGGTGTCCGGCAGCAGGCACAGGATGCTGGCACCCGCCGGTGCCCGCGCGGCGATGGCCAGCGCGCCGGCCACCGTCGCACCGCCGGTGATGCCCGTGAGGACTCCCTCCCGGGCGGCCAGCTCCCGGGCGACGCGCATCGCCTCGTGGCCGTTGACCGGCACGACCTGGTCGACGAGCCCGGCAGCGAAGGCCTGTTCCGTGAGCAGCGCGACGGCGTCGGGGCTCCAGCCCTGCATCGGGTGGGGGCGGAAGGACGGGTGGCTGCCCGACGGCTGTCCGTGGCCGTCGCGGGGCTGGGCGATGCCACTCGACAGCATCGGTGCCGTGTCCGGCTCGCAGGCGACGATGCGGACGCCCGGCCGCTCGCGCTTCAGCACCGAGGCCACGCCCTGCAGCGTGCCACCGGTGCCGCAGCCCGCGACGAAGTAATCGAGGGGAGCCTCGGCGAAGGCCGCGAGGATCTCCGGGGCCGTCGTGCGCGCGTGCACCTCGGCGTTGGCCGGGTTCTCGAACTGCCGGCAGAGGACCCAGCCGTGCCGCGCGGCGAGTTCTTCGGCCTTGCGCATCATGCCCGAGCCCTTCTCCGCCGCCGGCGTCAGCACGACGCGCGCCCCGAGGAAGCGCATCAGCCGCCGGCGCTCCACGCTGAAGTTCTCCGCCATGACCACCACCAGCGGGTAGCCCTTGCGGGCGCAGACCATGGCCAGCGCAATGCCGGTGTTGCCGCTCGAGGCCTCGATGACCGTCTGGCCCGGCCGCAGCGCGCCGCGGCGCTCGGCGTCCTCGATGATGCCGAGCGCGAGGCGGTCCTTGACGGAGCCCGCCGGGTTCCGGCCCTCGAGCTTGGCCCAGAGCTGTACGTGGGGTGGCCCCGTCCGCGCGAGCCGCACGACGGGCGTGCCGCCGATGGTCGCGAGGATGCTGTCGTGAAGTGCGCCCATGGCTCCCACCTCAGGCCGCGTCCCGCAGGCCAGGGGCGGAGCTGAGGGTGGCCAGGGCCGTCGTGATGCGGTCGAGCTGGGCCGGCGTGAGGAGATCGGCGAGGATCTCCTGGAAGCGCGGGTCGCCCGCGCCCGAGTGGATGTACTGCCAGCGGTAGGCGGCGAGGAATGTGGCGGCGATGGCCTGCCGCTCCCCTCCGTCGAGGCCGCTGCAGGCCGTCGCGAAGTAGCCGGCGTCGGCCGTCGCCTGGGCCTGCAGCAGCCCGTCGACCCCTGCCAAGAGCGCGATGAGGTCGGTGACGGCGGCGTCGCGCCCGTCGGCGGTCAGGCCGGCATCGATGCGCCGCCACTCCAGCTCGTCGAGGATCGCGTGCTGCGACTCCTCGCGCCAGTGGAACAGGAACACGTCGCGCCATAGCGGGCACAGGCTGTCGTCGGTGGCGATGCTGGCGCGATAGTGGGCCTGGGTGAAGAGCTCGATGTCGCAGGTCAGGGCCAGCACCGACCACGTCGACTTGCCGAGGACGAACCCTGCGACGGCGTTCGGCTCGGGCACGAAGCGGTAGCCGCCCCGCATGCGCGCCGCGGCCATGGCGTCGAGCCGCCGGAAGAGTTCCTGGTGCTTGAGCTCCTCGTCGGTGAAGCGCACCAGCGCCTCCATGGCCACCTGGTCGCCGGTGGCGTGGTCGCGGGTGACCTCGACGATCTTGGCGCCGATGAAGCGCTCGACGAGGCCGAACATGTTGGCGTACGTCCGGCCCTGCACCTGGCTGAAGAACCGGCGCTGGCCGGCGTCGAGGAACGGCAGCATCTGGACCATCGACAGGGAGGCGGGCAGGAAATCGCTGCTGCAGTCGAAGTCGCGGCCCCGGATCACGTCCGCATCGATCTCCCAGCGGATGCGGCGTGAGGCAGCGATGCAGCGGGCGTAGCGGGACACAGCGGGCAGGTTCATGGTCACTCTCCGGCGGTGTTTGGCACGGGTGTATGCTCCTCCGCAGGGCTGGCCGGGACTTGGCCCGCCGGCCGGCGTTCTTGACCGGGACACCGAGGCTGCCTGATGGATGCCCTGTCCGAAGTCCTCAAGGTGCTGCGCCTCGAGACCGGCATCTTCCTCGAGGGCCGGTTCACGGCCCCGTGGTGCATCGACTCGGCCCCCGGCCACGAGGACGTCCGCTCGATCCTTCCGGATGCCGAGCACGTCGCGATCTTCCACCTGCTGGTGGAGGGCCGTGCCCGGGCGCGCCTGCCCGGTGATCGCAAGGCCGTCGACTTCGGCCCCGGAGACCTGCTGCTGGTGCCCAGGGGCGAGGCCCACGTGCTCGGCAGCGACGTGCAGCTCGCACCGGTCCGCGCCGAGCTGCTGGTGGAGCCCGGCACCGGAGGGGGCCCGGCGCGCATCGACTACGGTGGCGGCGGCGAGCGGGCGCGGTTCCTGTGTGGCTACCTGGCCTGTGACCGCCGCCTGTGTGCGCCGCTGCTGACGGCGCTGCCCCGGCTCGTGCGCATCCCGGTGGGCGACGGGCCCGCGGCGCGCTGGCTCATCAGCAGCTTCGAGTTCGGCGCCCTGGAGGGGAGCGCCGGCGGCCCCGGCCGCGAGACGCTGCTGGCGCGGCTCGCCGAGCTGCTGTTCGTCGAGGCGGTCCGCCGCTACGTCGAAACGCTGCCCGAGGACCAGGGCGGCTGGTTCGCCGGGCTGCGCGACCCCGCCGTCGGCCGTGCGCTGGCGTTGCTGCATGCCCGGCCGGGCCATGCGTGGACCGTCGATGAGCTGGCGCGCGAGTCGGCCGTGTCGCGCTCGACCCTTGCCGAGCGCTTCGCGCGGTTCCTCGGCGAATCGCCGATGCACTACCTGCTGCGCTGGCGGATGTCCCTGGCGGGGCAGGCGCTGCGCACCGGGCGCGAGCCCGTCGCGCGGGTGGCCGAGCGGCTCGGCTACGAGTCGGAGGCGGCCTTCAACCGGGCCTTCAAGCGGGAGTACGGCAGTCCGCCGGCGGCCTGGCGGCGGGCGCAGCAGGCGGGTGGCCTGCCGCCGTAGTGCCGTCTGATGCCGGGGGGGCACGTGGTCAGTCCCGCAAGGCCGCGGTGCCGTCCCCGGCGCCCGCCACGTCAGCGCATCCGCGCCTCGCGAAAGTGTTACTGCCAGGGCTTCAGGTCGACGCAGTGGCCCTGCGCTCCCATCTCGGTTCCCTGCCGGTCATGGGTGTCGCCAGACAGCAGTTCCGTAAGGCGCTACCGGGACCCCTGCGAGATCGGTCCAGGGCAGGTGGACATGCGCCTGGGACCGTGACTCGCCGTAGTCGATGACCGCGAGCGAGCGTTCGCCGCTCCTGGACCAGCACCAGGCGAGGATACTCAGGCAGCGCTGGTTGTCGTGCCACCCCCACCGCTCGCAGAGGCGCCAGTCACCATCCCGGTACAGTTCACGGCGCGTCACCTTCAGCAGGCGATCGTAGGGCTTCTTGTCGTAGCGTAAGTCGAAGCCCTGCAAGGCAAGGGTGTCCCATCCCTCGCAACGCGCGGTGCCGAGGTCCAGGCGTCGCCGGTACTTGCGGCGCAGGTCACCCAGCCACGCCCAGGGGTTGACCTCGTAGACGACCGGCTGCCGCGCCCAGGCCCTTACGGCCGCGCCGGCTCGCGTCGGGCGAAGTGCAGGAAGGCCGCAACGTTGAGGGCGTTGATCAGGATCACGACCGCGTTCCACAGGATGACCGGGCGCGGGATGATGAGCAGTCCGTAGTAGACCCACAGGACCTGGAGAGCGCCCATGATTGCCGCCATGCAGGGGTTCATGCCGGTGCTGGAGCGACGCTCCAGCATGCCCAGGAGGTCTGGCAGGGCGGCGAAGGTCGTGCCGCACCCGGCCGGAAGCCGAGCAGCTCCGAGCGCTGCAGGGGCGTGGCCAGCAGGCTCGCACTGTCGTGCACGAACCCGGCGCAGCCCGCGTGGACCATCGACGAGGCGATCCACCGGAAGTGCTCGATGAGCTTCTCCACCATTCCGATGCAGGCCGGCCTCGCCAGCGTCAGCTCAAGCACGTGGAAGGTGAGGTCCCGGGCGGCGTACCGGGGATACTCCCACTTGGCTGCCATCGAGATGATGTCGGCGTTGAACCTGTGGTGCCAGTGGTCGTTGCGCGGAGCATCGTGTCGCGTGCCGACGGGGTCGGAGCCACGCTCCGACAGCCAGCGGTTCACGTCATATTTGGTGGAACTGCCTGGACCAGCGCATGCCCGCAGACGCCTGCCGCCTGACGTTGGCGCCGTCGGCGCCGAGGGTCGCGGGGATGACCCCGCCGGTGTGCCCGTCGGGTCGGTCAGCCTGACCCGGACGCTGCGGGTACCTGTACAGGTACTTCCTGTACGAGTGGGTCGGCGTGGAGTCGGGGCAGAAGCAGTAGTCCTTCACAACTTCCCCCTGCTGCCCCGGCCGGACTGCGCGGCGCGCCGGATGCCCCGCGGCCGGTGCGACGGCCGCCCATCATCGGGCCGACCCTCGGCGGGATCGACGGACTGACGGCTGACAATCAATGGGGTATTGGTCGAGTATTGAGGCCTCCGGAGCCGCTGGCCAGGGCAGGTGACGTGCCGTGAATGGCCCTCGTTCCCACCGCCAGCGCCACGCTGCAAAGGGCGGCGTGCGGACCCCGATCCTCCTTGCCGTGGCCGTGGTGCTCGCGGCGCACGGTCTTGCCCGGGCCCAGGAGATCGAGCCGCGCTCCTATTCGCCGGGTCCCGTGGGGATGAACTTCGCGGGACTCTCCGTGCTGGACACGCGCGGTGGCGTGGCCGTTGATCCGACGCTGCCGCTCGACAACGTGGACGTCCGCCTCGAGTCGGTGATGCCCGGCTACTCGCGCAGCTTCGGTCTCGCGGGCCGGGCCGCAAGTGCGTCGCTGGCGGTTCCGTACGCCTGGGGCGACATCGCGGGCGACGTCGGTGAGGACCGGCGCGAAGTCCGGCGGGCCGGCTTCGGGGACACACGCCTGCGGGTCGCGGTCAACATCGCCGGCAACCCCGCCCGCACTCCGGCGCAGTACGCGGCCAGCGCGCCGGCGACCACGCTGGGTGCCAGCCTGACCGTGGTCGCGCCGACGGGCGAGTACCGGGCCGACCGGCTCGTGAACCTCGGTACCAATCGCTGGGCGTTCAAGCCTGAGGTCGGCCTCTACCAGCCCCTCGGACCATGGGCGGTCGAACTCTCGGCGGGCGCCTGGTTCTTCACCGACAACGACGACTTCTTCGGGGGCGTCCGGCGGCAGCAGGACCCGCTCGCCACGGCGCAACTGCATGTCGCGTACACCTTCCGGCCACGGCTCTGGATCGCCGCGAGCAGCACCTGGTACGGGGGCGGGGAGACGACGATCGACGGTACGGAGCGGGCCGATCGCCAGGACAACACGCGGGTGGGCCTGACGCTGTCGGTGCCGGTGGCGCGTGACTGGTCGGTCAAGCTTGGCTGGTCCGACGGTGTGACGACGCGCATCGGCTCGGACTTTTCCACCGTCGCGCTCGCCCTTCAGTACGCGTGGCTTGCGGGGCCGGCCTTGCCGCGGTAAGACCGACCGGCGGCCGGCCGCCGTGACGGGGTGCGACCACGCGGGCTCAGGTGCGCTGCATGATCTCCAGGGCCGCGCGCTCGCCGGACTCCATCGCGCCCTCCATGCCCGACATGAGCACGGCCGTGTGCTCGCCGGCGAAGTGGATGCGGCCGTGGGGGTCGGCGACGTTCATGCGGTAGCGGGCGATCTGTCCAGGGGCGCGGTAGGCCATGTGGCCCTTCAGCCACGGGTGCGCGCTCCAGTTCATGACGGCCAGGGGCTCGATGCGGCCGACGGTGCTGGGCCGGGCGGCCGCGAAGTCGGCCTGCACCCGCTGCAGCACCTCCGCGTCCGGCGTTCCCCGGTAGCGGTCATCGCTGATGTTGACCCACAGGTAGGGATGCTCCGCATCCGTGAACAGCAGCATGCGTCCGAGGCTACCGTTGCTCCAGAGCCCCGCCGGCAGGCCGTCCACCTGCCAGAAGGGCTCGCGCACGGCGAAGAAGACACTGGTCATGTGGTCGTAGGGGATGGTGCGCACAGCCTCCGCCTGCAGCGGCGGCAGGGCTGGCTCGACGGCGATCTCCCGCAGCACCGTGAGCGGCACCGCGCAGACGGCGAAGCGCGCGCGATAGGTCTTGCCGGCTGCGTCGCGCACCTCGACGCCATCCGCCGTCGTGGCGAGGCCCTGCACCGGTGTGCCAAGCCGGACCGGCTCCTTCAGGAGCCCTGCCATGCCCTCCGGCAACCGGCTGGCGCCGGTGGTGATGCGCTCGAGGCTGTCGACGGATCCCATGCTCGTGAACGAGCGCAGGCCCCGGTGCATCCACAGCGCCGAGGTGGTGTCGACGTTCTCCGACGGCGTACCGATGCCGATGAAGCGGATCGCCTCGTCGCTGGCGCCGAGTGCCCGCAGGTACTCGCCGTACGGGACATCCAGCGGGGCAGCGGCGTCCGACAGCCAGGTGTCCAGGTCGGGCAGCAACGAAGCCGGTGGCGCATACAGCCCGCCCAGCGCAAAGGGCCCGGGTGCCTCGCGCTCGCGGCCCGCGAGTCGGTTCAGCGTGCTGCCGGCCCAGGACTGCGTCCCCAGCAGTTCGCCGTCCACGTGCAGCGCGAAGGGCAGTTCGACCGTTTCAATCCAGCGCCGCAGTGGCAGGTTGCCGAGGCGCGTGGCCATGTCGCGCACCCGCGCATAGCCGCTGCCGATCTCGGTGCCACCGGCCTCCGGGCGGCCCGGCAGGTCGTCGAGGGTCCTGACGCGCCCGCCGACCCGGGTGTCGGCCTCGAGTACCAGCACGCGCAGTCCTTCGTCCTGCAGCAGCAGTGCCGCATTCAGCCCGGCCAGTCCTGCGCCGATGACGATGGCGTCCCAGCCCGATTCGGCCTGTCCGCCGCGCCGCCCGCAGCCGGCGAGCGGGGCCGCCGTGGCAGCCAGAGCGGCGCCGCCGGCGAGGCGGAGCAGCCGGCGACGGGTGAGGGACGACCGGGTCTGCTCCCGGGGGGGCGGCGCTTCGCGGGTCATGGGCGTACCTTCGGTCACTCGGGGTCTGCTGCGTCGGCGGCGACAATGCGGCGTCGCCGTCGCCACGGGTAATGCATCAACCGGCGTTCAACCCTGCTGCTGCGCCTGCCACGCGTCGGCGATCTCGCTCGCCGAAGCCGACCACACGCCGGGCTGGCCCATCACGTACTCCAGTGCCTGCTCCAGCTTGCCGATGCGGTGGGGCTGGCCCAGCAGCCACGGATGGATCGAGAGCGCCAGGATCCGCCCGCCCTGCCCGGCGGCTTCGGCCAGCAGCAGGTCGCAGGCGTCGCACACCTGCTCGACCCAGGACGCCTCTGAGTGCAGGTTCTGGCCGATGACGAAGTAGTCCTCGATCTCCGTCGACAGCGGCATCGCGATCAGCGGCCCGCCCGCCGTACGGAAGTGGTACGGCATGTCGTCGTTGACCCAGTCGCAGAACCAGTCGATGCCGGCGGCCTTGAGCAGGTCGGGCGTGTTGGCCGACTCGTTCCTGGCCGGCGACAGCCAGCCGCGGATGCGCCGGCCGGTGATCTGCGCGAGGCCCTCGACCGCGCGGTTGACCAGCGCCGCTTCCTCCGCGGCGTCCTGGCCACCATAGTGCAGGGCGTCCTGGTGGTAGCCGTGGCACAGGATCTCGTTGCCCCGTTCCTTCAGCTGCGCCATCAGGTACGGCTGGCGCTCGGCGAGGCGCGTGCTCACGGCGTAGCTCGGCTTCACGCCGTAGCGGTCGAAGGCCTTGAAGAACCGGTAGATGCCGACGCGGTTGCCATAGTCGCGCAGCGAGTAGTGGCGCAGGTCCGGGTAGGGCATGGTCATGCCGCCCGGCACCTTGAAGGGCTTGCCCTGCTGGTTCAGGGGATAGAACTGCAGCCCGACGTTGACCCACACCGCCAGGCGCGCGCCACCGGGCCACTGCACGGGCTTGCGTTCGCTGAGCATCGACCACGCGTAGCGGTCGTGGTCCATGCCGTAGCGGCGGAAGGGATACTCCAGGTGTTCCGGTCCGAGGCTCATGCCGCTGCTCCCGCCTGCTTCGCGGCGATGTCCGCCACGGCCGTTTCGTAACAGTGGTCCAGGTAGTGCCGCGCGATCTCGCGGCCGGTGGTCACCCACACGTCGCTGTGGCCGGTGATGTACTCGAGGGCCTCCTCGAAGGCCTTCAGCCGGTGGGGGCAGCTGACCTGGTAGTTGTGCGTCGGGATGCACATGACGGTGCCCGATTCGGCGCCCTCGGCGTACAGCCGGTCGAAGCAGTCCCTGATCTGCTGGCCGTAGCGCCGCGGCTCGATCTTGTTGACGACGTAGGCGATGGTGTCGTTCATCTCCAGGGAGTAGGGGATAGAGACGAAGCGCTTGCCGCTGCGCAGATGGATCGGCGTGGGCTGGTCGTCGTGGAACAGGTCGCAGGTGTAGAAGCCGGCCTCGTCACCGAAGAGTTCGGTGCCCACCTCGGCGAAGAGGTCCAGCGTCAGCTCCGAGTGGGACAGGGCCGGCGCCAGGTAGCCGGCGCACTTCTGGCCCGTGGCCCTGTGGATGGTCTCGATGGAGTCGCGGATCATCGCGCGCTCCTGGGCCTCGTCCATGCCGTAGGTGTAGCGCGTGTTGTAGATGCCGTGGCTGAAGAACTCCCAGTTGCGTTCCTTGCACAGCTCGATGATCTCGGGGTGGTGGGCGCACAGCGCCGTCGACAACGAGATGGAGCCACGGATGCCGTACTTGTCGAGCACCTTCATCTGCCGCACGTGGCCGACCCGGTTGCCGTAGTCACGGATCGAGTAGCCGGGCAGGGCCGGGTTGGGCTGGGGCCACGCCGCCCGGTGCGGGTTCTTCGGCGGATTGAGCTCGTAGAACTCGATGTTGGGGGCGACCCAGAAGGCCACGCGGGCCCCGTTGGGCCAGCGGATCTTCGGGCGGCCCTGGTAGGGCCAGTAGTCGTAGAAGCCGGGATCTTCCTTCATTGCCTCGTCCTCAGCGCTGCCCATCCAGCCACTCGATCACCTCGCGTACCGCCAGCACGTCGGCGTACTTCAGCGACAGGTCGGTGAGGTTGGCATAGTGGTAGCTCTCGTGCTTGTCGGCCACGCACTCCTCGGGAACGATGGTGCGGTAGCCCCGGGAGAGCGACTCGACGGCCGTTGCGCGGATGCAGCCCGACGTGGAGCCGCCGGTCAGGATGACCGTGTCGACCTGGTGCCACACCAGCAGCGACTGCAGCGGGGTCTCGAAGAAGGCCGACGGCATCTTCTTCAGGTAGATCACGTCCCGGACCCGGTCGATCTCCAGCCGGTCGTCGAACTCTGACCGCTCGGACCCGAACTTGATGTTCTGCAGGGAGTCCGGCGTGTCGGTGCGGGTGCCCCATATCCCTGCGTCCTCGCCGGACTGCATGTAGGCCACGTGGGTCCACACCACCGGCCACTTCAGCGCGCGGAAGCGCCTGGCCAGCTCGTTGACGTAGTCGAGCTGCTTCGGGTCCGTCTCGTAGGCGGTCTTGAAGAGGTCGGTGCGGGTGTAGGCCTTCTGCGGGTCGATGTTGACCAGCACGGCCTTCCTGCCGAAGCCGAAGCGCTTGCGTGCCGGGTTGGCCTGCACCTCGAGATAGATTTCCTTGGCGGTCTTGGTGGTGGTCTCCATGGGGCCTCTCTCCCGGCGGGGGGTCCGCGCTTGAGGGGCGCTATTTTCTGGTTCCCCGCGGTGGCACTACAAGGGGCATCGGCCCGCGACCGGTGGGGCCAGCCCCTGGCGGCCGGAAGCGGGTCCGGAATGCCGATGCCACGGCGGGATCCTGCGGCGCATGCCCGCAGTGATGGCCGGCGTTCCCCCTCCGGATAGCCGGGGACGCGCCAGCGCCTGACTCAGCCGGCCGGCGGTGGGCTGGGCGGAGGCGCCTGCCCCGCCATGATCCGGTCCGCCAGGGCCTTCATGCCGGCGGCCGTTTCCTCCGGTGCTTCTTCCTGCACGTAGTGGCCCGACGACTTCACATAGACCGTGTCGGCGGCGGGCAGCAGGGCATGGAGTTCCTCGAACTCGCCGGCGGGCTTGCCGCGGTCCTGGGCGCCCCAGACGATCAGCGACGGCACCTTGACCTTCGCCAGCAGCGGGATCTCGTCGGCGTCCTGGTACTGGCCCATGAGATGGGTCATGCCCCGCAGGTAGCCCTCGCTCTTCGACGTCAGCGAGAGGTCGGCAACCACCTGGTCGGTGACGATGGACGGGTCGACGAAGGAGCGCTTCAGGAAGTCCGAACGGAACTCCGGGTCGCCGAAGAGCTTCGCCTGCAGGCGCGGGAACGGGAACACCAGGTACTTGGCGACGGGCGGCACGCCGGTCGTGACAATCCCGGGGTTCATGACCACGAGCCCGACCACCTCGGGGTCGTCGACCGCCACGCGCAGCGCGATGGCCCCGCCCAGGGAGTGGCCCCCGACGACGACGTTCTTCAGGCCCAGCGCCCGGATGAGGTCGCTGGCGAACTTCGCCTGGCTCGCGTTGCGGTAATCGAAGGGCGCAGGCTTGGCCGACAGCCCGTAGCCCGGCATGTCGTAGGCCACCACGTAGTAGCGGTCGGCCAGCAGCGGGGCGACACGGCGGAAGCTCTGCAGCGAGTTCGCAAAGCCGTGGATCAGCAGGGCCGTCGGCTTGTCGGGTCCCGGCTCGCCCCACGTGCGGTAGCGGATGTCGAGGCCGTCGACCGTGACGAACCGGTCGGCAGGGCCTGCCAGGCTGGCGGCCGGGACCTCATGTGCGCCGGTCGGCCAGTACGCCCAGGCCACCAGCGCCAGCCAGCCTGCGAACAGCAGGCCGACGAACCCCAGCAGGATCCGCTTGAGCCATTTCATCGGGTGTCGGGTCCGGGTGTAAGGTGGAAGGCCGCAAGGTTAGCACGCGGTTTTCCGCCCGCTGGAGAGGTCGATGAACGCTGCCGTACCCGCCACCGACGCCCGGCCGGCCGAAGGCCGCTTCGACTCCGTGCGCGACTACATCGCCGCCCTCGACGCCCGGGGCCGCGTGCTGCGCATCCCCGAGATGGACCAGGACCGGTACGAGGTGACGGCCTTCGCCTACCGCCTCATCGACCGGTTCGGCATCGAGCACGCGCCGGCCTTCATGGTCGACCGCATCCGCATCGGCGGGGCATGGCGCGAGGGACCGCTGCTCGCCAACCCCTACGGCCGCTGGCCCGACGAGGCGGTGCTGTTCGGCGTGCCGGATGTCACCGATGACTACCAGCAGATGTACCACGCCGTGATCCGTGCCCTCGAGCAGCGGCTCGACGGGGCGGGCAACTGGCGGCGCATTCCCCCGGTCGAGGTCGACGCCCGCCAGGCCCCCTGCAAGGAGGTCGTCCTGCGGGGCGACGACGTGGACATCGAGAAGTTCGCCTGGCTGCAGAACAACCCGGCCGACGCCGGGCGCTACATCAACATCACCTCAGTGTTCACGGTGGACGCGCAGATCGGGCGCAACGTCGGCACCTACCGCTGCCAGGTGCGTGACCGCACGCGCATCAGCGTGAACCCGGAGCCCGGGCAGGACGGCTGGCGCATCCTCACGGCCATGAAGAAGCGCGGCGACAAGGTCGCGAAGGTGGCCATTGCGGTCGGTGCCGACCCGTTCACGTTCTGCGCCAGCAGCACGAAGATGGCGCGCTTCGGCGAGGACGAGCTCGAGTTCGCCGGCGGCCTGCGCGGCAGCCCGCTGCCGGTGGTCCGCTGCGAGACCTGCGACATCCTCGTGCCGGCCCATGCCGAGATGATCATCGAGGGCGAGGTGCCCCTCGACGAGTTCCTCGACGAGGGCCCCTACGGCGAGATGTATGGCTACCTGGGTCCCATGAAGCCCAACAACTTCTTCATGAACATCAAGTGCATCACGCACCGCCGGCAGCCGTGGATCCTGAACTCCTTCACGGGCCTGACCTGCGACATGCCCCGGGGGCCGCAGACGGCGAGCAACTTCTTCTTCTACCGGCGGCTGATCCCGGACCTGACGGGGCTGATCGCCCCGCGCGGCGCCAACGGCGTGATCGTCATCAGCATCGACAAGAAGCTCCCGGGGGCCGGCATGGCCGCGGGCCAGTACGTCGCTGCCAACGTGGGCCTGAACAAGGTCGTGATCGTGGTGGACAAGGACGTGAACATCCTGAACCCCACCGAGGTACTGCACTGCCTCGGCGCGCGGTGGCAGCCGTCGGCGAGCCTGATCATCCCGCAGACGCAGATGATGATGCCGGACCCGAGCCGGCCGCGGGCCATGCTGTCCAGCAAGATCATCATCGACGCTACGCGGCAATGGCCCCAGGAGGGCGGCCCGGAGAAATGGGCGCCCCTGAACCGCGAGCTGCTGCGCAAGGGCGCTCCGGAGGCTTTCCCCCTCGTCGACGGGCGCTGGGACGAGTACCTGAAGGACTGGCGAGGCTGACCGCAGCGCGGCCCGGGGGCGCGCTCGCCCGCGGCAGGTGCGGCAAAACGGCCGCATCCTCCGCTGGCGGCCTGCCACGAGGCTAGGCACACTCAATGGTCATTACGGGGCTGCGGACCCGCGGCCCCTCGGACACAACGGAGGCATCGTCGATGATCAGTGAATACCGATATTTCCTGCGACCGGTCCTGGTGGCTGCAGGACTCAGCCTGGCGGCGGCTGCCTTCGCCGCGGAGGGCGAGATGGACCACTCGAAGATGGACCACTCGAAGATGGACCACGGCTCGATGGACCACTCGGGCCACACGATGAATACCGACCGCGACGCCGAGGGCCGCCGGCTCTGGGGCCAGCGGCACGAGATGACGCCGGAGATGTACGACGAGCTCCGCGCGAAGATCCCGATCTACAAGAACGCGTCGAAGGCCACCATCGACATGAGCATGGTGAACATGGGGCAGGAGTACCAGTGGTACATCAGCCCCGCCACGCTCCGCAACGACGCTGGCGTGCTCGTCATGACCCACGGCTTCCGCGAGCAGGGTGACCGCGACTTCAAGGGCCGGCTCGGCAACATGTCCGCCGCGCTGCCGACATCGCTGGCGCTGGGCATGGGCATGATGATGTCCGACCACGTGCAGCTCTCCATCGACGACCTCGAGGCGGCGGGCGTCAACAAGATCGTCGTGGTGCCCATCGTCTCGACGGCCCACAACGAGCTGATGCGCCAGTGGGAGTACATCCTCGGGCTGCGGGACAAGGCCGAGTTCGTCACCGTGCCGCAGGTCACCCACAAGGCGAAGCTGATCCTCGCCGAACCGCCGGGTGACAATCCCCTGATCGCCGAGATCATCCTCGACAACGCGCTCGAGCTCAGCGAGGACCCCAAGAAGGAGTTCGTCATGATCGTGGCGCACGGCGCCAGCGGTCCCGATCGCGACAAGGACAACAAGGAGGAGATGAAGATCCTCGGCAACCTGGCCCGCTACATCCGAGAGGACGGCGGCTTCGCCGGGGCCGAGGGCTTTACCCTGCAGGACGACGCACCGCCCGAGATCCGCGACGCCAACGTCGCGAAACTGCGCGCCAAGGTCGAGGAGCTGAACAAGAAGGGCATGACGCCCATCGTCGTGTCCAACCTGCTCGGCACCCGGACCATCCAGCCGAAGATCCGCGAGGACCTGAAGGGCCTCGACTACAGGTTCAACACCAAGGGCATCTCGCAGCACCCCACCTTCATCAAGTGGATCGAGGAGACGGTGCGCTACACCCTCGAGAAGCCACCGGCGGCGAAGGCGGCCAGCCGCTGAACGTCGCTGCCGGCTGAAAGGAAAAGGGCGGCTGCCCGGTGGGGCAGCCGCCCTTTTTTCATGCGGGGGACGAAACGGGTGGCGGTTGGGCGACGGTCCGCCCGGACGCTCAGCCGGCGCTGGCGACCACCAGCAGCGGACCTGCCGAAACCACCACGCCCCCCGGCTTCTCCAGGGTGATCGCGAAAGTGGTCGGCCGGTCGACGGCCAGCCGCGCCTGGACGGGGATGATCACCTCACCGCTGCTGCCGACGTCGAAGACGCCGCCATCGACGGGGTGGCTGTCGCGATCCGGGTCGATGATCCAGAGCTGGTACTGGGCCTTGCCCGGCTCGTTGACCGGCATGCCGACGAGGCGCAGGAAACCTGTCTGGGTCGCATCGTTCCAGACGACGTCGCCGCGCACGCTTGCGTAACGCTCGTCGCCCCCAGACCACGGCAGCGTCACCGTCGCCGAGTCGGCCAGCATGGCGGCGCGCCCTCGGACCGGATCGGCATCGCCGCTCCCGGTAGCGGGGCCCAGCAGGTTCGCAGCCAGCGCCACGGCCAGGCACGCGGCGACGGCCCAGCCACCCAGGGCGGCTGCACGCCCTTGCCGGGGTGCAGGCGCGGCGGCGGTGGTGGCGGGTGCCGTCGCAGCCCGGCGCCGCTCACGGGCGGCGCCGATGTCTGCCACGGCCGGCGCCGGCTGGCGCGCCACGATGGATTGGCCCTGTTCGGCCAGCCGCTGCCGCAGGCGCCCGGGCATGCGGTGAGCGCCGCTGGCGTCGCCACGCAGGCAGGTGACCTGAACCAGGGCCGCTGCCCGCAGGTAGGCCTCGCGCTCGGCCGGCGAGGCTGCCCGCAGCAGCGGCTCGAACTCGCGGCGATCGGCGTCGGACAGGGCTGCGGCGGCCTCGTCGGCCAGAACGTCGTCGAGCGGCCCGGGCCCGTGCTGGTTGAGACTGCTCATCCGGCAACCTCCTCGGCGGAGTCGCTGCCGGGCGCCGGGATGTTCAGCTGGGCCCGGATATGGATCAGACCGCGGCGAACCCGGGTCTTGACGGTTCCCAGCGGCAGGTCGAGTCGCTCGGCGATCTCGCTATGGCTGTAGCCCTCGTACAGCGACATGGCCAGAACCTTCTGGTGCTCGGGATCCATGGTGCTCATCACGCGCTGGACGATGGTGACTTCGGTGTCTTCCTCGGCGGTGGCCGGGATGCCGGGCTCGAGGGGCGCGTTGTCCTCGTCGTCCAGCGAGTCGGTGACCGGGCGGCGGTCGGCCTGGCGGATCCGGTCGATCAGGCGGCGACGGGCGATGGTCGAGATGAAGGCGACCTCGCTCGCGATGTTCCGGTCGTAGCGCGCCGCACTGCCCCAGACGTCGATGAAGATGTCCTGTACGGCATCTTCCGCGTCGGCGGCATTGCGCAGGTAGCGGCGGGCCAGCGACCACACGAGGTCGCCGTAACGGTCGAGGCACTCGTTGACGGCGCTGCGTTCGCCGGCGGCGATGCGCTCGAGGATCGACTTGCTGGCAGTTTGGGTCGTCACGTCCGGTGCAATGCTCCGCGGCGACGCGCCACGCCGGAAGCCGGGACCGCGGTCTGGCGCGGGCGCTGGCGTGGCGGGCATCGGCTCGACGACATCAATCATACAACACCGGCTTGGCTGGTCTGGCTTGCTGCTGTGGCGGCGAGGCGCTGCGGGGGTGCCCGTGGCCGGCGGCGGCTGCCCGGGGCGGGTGCCCCGGGCAGCCGGTCGGCGGCAGACTGCGACCCCTTACTTGGCCGGCGGCAGGATCACCGTGTCGATCACGTGGATCACGCCATTGCTGGCACCCACATCCGCCTTGATGACCTTGGCGTTGTTGACCGTGACGCCGGCGGCGGAGGGGACGACCTTGATCGTGGCGCCCTGCAGCGTGGCCGGGGTCAGCGTGGTCTTGATGTCGCCCGACATCACCTTGCTGCCCACGACGTGGTACAGCAGGATGCCCTTGAGCTTCTCCTTGTTCTCGGGCTTCAGCAGGTCGTCGATGGTGGCCTGGCCGAGCTTGGCGAAGGCCTCGTCGGTCGGGGCGAAGACCGTCAACGGTCCGGGACCCTTCAGGGCCTCGACAAGGCCAGCGGCCTTGACGGCGGCTACCAGCGTGTTGAACGAGCCGGCCGCAACGGCGGTGTCGACGATGTCCGCCGCCCGGGCCGCCGGCGCGACCGACAGGGCGACGAGGGACAGGGCGAACAGGCTGCCCACGGCGCGGAGGCCACGCAGGCTGGTGGTACGGGCGACTGCGATCATGTGATCTTCTCCCAGGTTTCTTGTGGATTCGAGACGACCCGATTCAATGACCGGGCAAGGCACAGGTTCGCGGTCGACCCGCCCGATGGATTCACGGCCTGCCGCAGGGGCCCGGCCTGCCCCGCTGCGGCGGGCCGCCTGGCGCACGGCGTGGGCGCTGCTGCTCCTCGGGCTCGCCATCGCCGGCGCGGATTACTGGCAGGACCGCGTCTACTGGCGGCGCTGGTGGAACGTGGTCACCCACCTGGAGCCGGACTACATGGATTTCCGGCCCCTCGCCGCCGTGGGTGGCGGGCCGGTGGCGGCACTGCCCCGGGCCCGGCCAGACGGGCTCACGGTGCCGGCGGCGGCGCTGCGCCAGGCCGAGTCCTATGCGGCGGCCGTCGGCTCCTACGCGCTGATCGTCGTGCACTGGGGCGTGATCCAGTCGGAGTGGTACGCCCCCGGCTGGTCGCGGGAGCGCGTGACGCAGTCCCAGTCGATGGCCAAGACGGTGGCGGCCCTCGCCGTCGGTGCCGCCATGGCCGGCGGCCACATCCAGTCCGTCGATCAGCCCGTCGCCACCTGGCTTCCCGAGTGGCGTGACGACCCGCGCGGCGCCATCCGGCTCCGGGAACTGCTGTCGATGTCGGCGGGGCTCGCGACGCCGCGCTACTCGCTGAACCCGTTTCCGGCGGATGCCGGGTTCCGCTACCTGCTGGCGGCGGAGCGGACGCCCGTCTACCTGCAGACCCCCCTGGTGCGGCCGCCGGGCACGAGCTTCGAGTACAACGACCTCAATGCCGCCCTGGCCGGCCTCATCGTGCAGCGGGCGACAGGCCTGCCCTACGCGCCGTTCATCGACCGTGCGCTGTGGCAGCCAATGGGCGGTGAGCCGGCGTCGGTGTGGCTCGACAACCCGGGCCCGGGTTCGGTGGCAATGACCGCATGCTGCCTGCTGGCCCGGCCACTCGACTGGGTGCGCATCGGCCTGCTGCTGAAGGACCGGGGGCTGGTGCGAGGCGTGCAGGTGGTTCCCGCTGCCTGGGTCGATGCCATGACGACGCCGTCGCCGGCCTACGCCGGTTACGGGTACTTCACCTGGCTGGGGGCCGGCGTGCAGGCGGACCCGCGGCTGGCCGACCGGCGCGAACTGCAGCAGTCCGAGCCCTTCGTTGCCGCGGACCTCTTCTTCCTGCTCGGGCGCGGCGGGCAGCGCGTCTACGTCTCGCGGGCCCTCGACCTCGTCATCGTGCGGCTGGGGCCCTTCAACGGGCTCGAAGTACTGCCGGAGAACTGGGACAACGCCCGGCTGCCGAACGTCATCGCGCGGGCGCTGCAGGACGGTGGCGGAAAAAGCACGGCCCCGGTCGATGACTCGACCGGGGCCGTCGTTCCTCTCAGGCTCACGGCACCGGCTTCGGGGCCGTAGCCCCAGCCGGCGCGCCGGTCAGCGGCTGGTTGTCAGCCGCCGGCCTTCCACTCGCCGCCCTGGAAGCCGCAGCCGATCTCGAGGCCGCCGGCATCGCCGTCGAAGTAGATGTTCTTGCCGTTGGCGCCCATGTCGCAGGTGCCGACGACGCCCGTGGCCGGGCACGAGCCGGCGCCGTGGACGGCATCGCTGTTGTCGTCCGTCTTGCCGAGCTCGGCGCACTTCTCGGGGGTGGAGGGCTCGAAGCAGGCCTTGTAGGGGCCGGCGAACATGTTCTTGAGCGTGAACTTGCAGTGGCCAGGCTCCTGGGCCATGGCGCTCTGCGCGCCGAAGGCCAGGGCGGCAACCGCCACGATGGCAGCAGCTTTCATGTCATTTCCTTTCGGAGGATGTCCCCGTCGTTGGAGTGCCGAAGCGGCCGAATCATGGCACGCAGTCGGTGAAGAATCCACACGTTGCGTCGGCGCGCCGCAGCCGTGAACTGGTGCTTAACGCGGCGCCGTCTGCGCGCCCGGCGACGGTGCATCGCGGGCCGCCGGTGCCGGTGGAATCGCGTAGGCAACCAGCTGGTCGTCGATGCCCGCCGCATTGATGAACATGTGGCCGCCGGCGGCGACGACGATGAACTGCCGCCCGTCGGCGAGGTAGGTCATCGGGTTGGCATGGGCCGACGCGGGCAGGGCCGTCGACCAGACTTCCTTGCCCGTGGCGGTCTCGAAGGCCCGCAGGCGCGCGTCGCCGGTCGCGCCGATGAAGGTCAGTCCGCCGCCGGTCGCGATGGGCCCGCCGGAGATGGGGGCGCCCCAGTCCAGCGGCAGTGACAGGGGGCTCAATTTGCTGATGTTGCCGAGGGGCACGGTCCAGCGGATCTCGCCGGCGGCCAGGTCGACGCCGACCAGCGTGGCCCAGGGCGGCTTCGTGCACGGGATCATCGTCGGTCCCAGCAGCAGCCGCTGCTCGATGGCCCACGGCGTGCCGGCGATGGCGGCCGGGGGGCCCATGGGTGCTCCGCGGGTCGGGTCGAAGCCCGCTGCCTCGGGCACCTGCTCCTGCGGCACGAGCTTCAGGTACAGGCCGATGCGCGACAGCGGCGTCACCAGCAGGCCCGTCACCGGATCGAACGCGCCACCGCCCCAGTTCATGCCGCCGGCGGAGCCCGGGTACATGATCCAGCCGGTGGTGCTTGGCGGCGTGTAGATGTCGCCGTGGCGTGCCCCGGTGATGGTCTGCCGGCAGGCAGCCTCGTCGAGGAAGGTCAGTCCGAAGGCGTCGTCCGGCGTCAGTCGCGTGGACATCAGCGGTGGCGGGCGCACCGGGAACGGCTGGGTCGGCGACAGCTGTTCGCCCGCCACGCCGTCCGTCGGCACGGCGCGCTCCTCGATGGGTACCAGCGGCCGCCCGGTCTGCCGGTCGAGCACGAAGACGAGCGACTGCTTGGTGAGCACCACGACGGCGGGCACCTTGCGTCCGCCGACCGGGAATTCCACGAGCATGGGCTGCGACGGCGTGTCCCAGTCCCACACGTCATGGTGGATGTGCTGGAAGCTCCAGGCCACCGTGCCGTCGTCCGCGCGCAGCGCCACGACCGAGTTCGCGTAACCGTTGTTGCCGGGGCGCGTGCCGCCGTACCAGTTGGGCGACGCGCTCGACGTGGGGACGAACACGAGGCCGCGCTGCTCGTCGACCGACAGCAGGCTCCAGGCGTTCGCCCCGCCGACGCCGGCCGACGGATCGAAGGTCCAGCGGAGCGCTCCGGTGCGCGCGTCGAAGCCCCGGATGGCCCCGGCCGCCGCCCGGGCCTTCTGGTTCTTCGCGTTGTTGATGTGGCCGATCACGAGCACGCCGGCGGCCACCACCGGTGGTGCCGAGAACTGCACCTCCCAGGGATCCGCCGGCGCCGGCTCCGTGGCGGCGAACAGTGGCCACGCATCGACGATGCCGCCGGCGCCGAAGCCCGGGCACGGCGTGCCGGTGAGTGCATCGAGCGCCAGGATCCGGCGGTCGTTGGTGCCGCTGAAGAGACGGTGCCGGCAGGCCGCATCGGCCGGCGCCTCCGTGTCCTCCCAGTAGGTGACGCCCAGGCACTTCAGGCGCTGCGGCGCGCTGGCCAGCTGGATCTTCGGGTCGAACTGCCAGCGTTCGGCGCCGGTGGCCGGGTCGAGGGCGACGACCCGGTTGAAGGGCGTGCAGACCACCAGAGCCCCGCCGGCGGTTTCCGGCAGCAGGATCGGCGTGGCGTGGAAGCCGGCGAAGGGGCGGCGGTCGGGAAAGCGGTCGAGGTCGCCGTGGCGCCAGGTCCATGCCCGGCGCAGCTGCCAGACATTGCGGGGCGTGACCTGGTCGAGGGGGCTGTAGCGCATGCCGCCCGCGTCGCCGCCGACAGCGGGCCAGCCGCCGTCGGCCGCGACGCCGATGGTGGCGGCGCCGAGCAGCGACGCAAGCAGCAGGCCCCGACGGGAGGCGGGCAGGATCACCGCGCCGGCCGCCAGTGGTCGTGGAAGGAGACGCGGTGCATGAGCCGGTGGCTCTGGCCGAAGTCGAAGATGCCGCGGTGGATCGTCGAGTAGTTGTCCCAGAGCGCCAGCGACCCCGGTTCCCACTTCCAGCGGCACTGGTACTCGGGCCGGGTCTGGTGGGCGAACAGGAAGTCGAGCACCGTGCGGCTCTCGCGCTCGCTCATGCCGGTGATCTCGCGGGTCATCAGCTCGCCGACGAACAGGAAGCGCCGGCCAGACTCCGGGTGCGTGCAGACGACCGGGTGCTCGGTGGGCGGCAGGAACTTGCGCATCTTGCCCAGCGCCTCGCCGTCCATCGAGTCAAGGATGCGGTGGAAGTTCTTCGCCATGTTGTCGTGGATGGCGGTCAGGCCGGCGAGGAACTGCTGCCAGGCAGGCGAGAGGTCGTCCCAGGCAGCGCACATGTCGGCCCACACCGTGTCACCGGCGCCGCCCGGCACGTCGATGGCGTAGAGCAGCGAGCCCCGCGTCGGGTTCGCGCGGAAGCTGCTGTCCGAGTGCCAGTTGATGTCGTTGACCGGCATCCGGTACATGTCGGGGTACTCCTGCACCCAGACGCCGGGGGTGGCCTTCAGGCTCGCCACGTAGCCCTGCTTCTGTACCTCGCCGAAGCGCTCGGCCAGGGCCAGGTGTTCTTCGGGCGCGAGTTGCTGGTCGCGGAAGAACAGCACCTGGTAGCGGATCCAGGCCGCGCGCAGGTCGCTGAGCAGCGCGTCGTCGGTGATGGCGTCGCGAACCTGGATGCCCGCGACCAGCCCGCCGAAGGAGCCGGTGAGCGGGCGGACCGTGAAGCGCGGGAAACTCGCGCCAGCGATGGGGATCCGGTCGGCAAGGGCGGCCATGGACATCTCCGGTGCCGGCGTGGCCGGCGTCAGTTCAGGGGCGCCGCGAGCTCGCGGCGCGTTTCCTCGAGCAGCAGCCGCGCGTCCGGCGACAGGCCGTCGTCGCTGCGGTAGACGAGGCCGACGCGGCTGTACCAGTCGACGCGGGGTACGTGCAGCTCGGCAAGCTCGCCGGACTCGATGGCGTCCTTGATCGTACCGATCATCGGCAGGACGGCCACCATGTTGCAGTTCGCGAGCATGGCCTTCAGGAAGTCGTCGGTGGCCTCGCCCATGGGCGGCGGCGGCGGGGAGAGGCCGGCTTCGGTGAAGGTCTGGTCCCAGTTCTCGAGCACCACCCGCCAGGTGCTCGCGTAGGCGAGCCGGTACTCCATCACCCGCGCGAGCCCGAGGTTGCGCTTGCCGGCCAGCGGGTGACGCTGCCCGACGACCAGCCCGTAGCGCAGCCGGAACAGCGGTTCGTGGACGATGCGCCGGTTGCCTGCGGGGCCCGTCACCTCGGAGACCATGAAGTCGAGCTCGCCCTCGTTGAGCCGGCCGAGGAGGTAGGCATAGGAGCCCAGTGCGGTCTGTACCCGCAGGCCGGGATAGCGGTCGCAGAAGCGGCCGATCAGCTCGCCCATGGCCGAAGGTATGCCGTAGGGAAGCAGGCCGACGTTGACGCGGCCGTTGCCGATGCCCCGGATCCGGTTCAGCTGGTCGACGGTCGATTCGACGCAGGCCTGGATCTGCTGGGCGTTGGTGTAGAGGCAGTTGCCGAAGGACGTCGGCAGCACCCGGCCAGGCTTGCGCTCGAGCAGTGTCACCGCCAGCTCCTGCTCGAGCTTCTTGATCGACAGGGAAAGCGCCGGCGGCGAGATGTTCAGCGCCTCGGCGGCCCGGTTGAAGCTGCCCTGGTCGACGACGGCACAGAAGTAGCGAAGCTGGCGAAGGTCCATGGGGCGCCCCGGTGGCCGTTAAGCCTAGCAAAACGGATCGGGCGCGAGGCAAACATTTGCAAAACGTGGCATTTGCCGGGGCGGGGGCGGGCAACCGGCGCGGCGCTTGCCCTTGCGGCCCCCATCTCGCAGGATGCGCGCCTTCCCGATACGGTGGAGCAGGCCCATGGCCCAGCAGGACGGAATTACCCGGACGGAGGTGGCCATCGCCGTCTTCGTCGACTTCGAGAACCTCGCGCTCGGCGTGCAGGACATGAAGGGCGCCCGGTTCGAGATCGAGCTGGTGCTCAAGCGGCTGCTCGAGAAGGGCCGGATCGTCGCCAAGCGCGCCTACTGCGACTGGACCCGCTACCGCGAGTTCATGCAGGAGTTCCACCGCAACGGCTTCGAGATGGTCGACATCCCCCAGACCAAGATGAGCGGCAAGAACAGCGCCGACATCCGCATGGTCGTCGACGCCCTCGACATGTGCTATTCGAAGGGCCACATCGACACCTTCGTGCTGCTCACCGGCGACAGCGACTTCTCGCCGCTGGTGTCGAAGCTGAAGGAAAACGACAAGCGCGTCATCGGCTGCGGCGTGCGCAACTCCACGTCGGACCTGCTGGCCGGCAGCTGCGACGAGTTCCTGTTCTACGACGACCTCATCACGGTGTCGCGCCGCCAGCGTACCCGGCGTGCCAAGCCCGCGAAGGAGGCCGCCAACCCCGAGCAGCAGGAGCACCAGCAGGCCATCGACCGGGTCAGCGAGACGGTCGAGTCCCTGGCTGCCGAGTACGATCCGCTGTGGGGGTCGCTGGTCAAGCAGACCGTGCGGCGGAAGTACCCGGGCTTCAACGAGGCCGCCTACGGCTTCAAGAGCTTCTCGGCCCTGCTGGAGGAGGCTGCCAAGCAGGGGCTGCTGGAACTCGAGTTCGACCAGCAGCGCGGCAACTACAAGATCCGGGCCCGCTAGCAGGCCGCTGAAGAACAGCCTGCTGGCGCGGCCAGGGATCCCTCCAGTCGACGGAGCAAGCGCGCAGGCGCCTGATTCGTCGGGAGCCGGTACGGGCATGTACCGCACTGGCGACCTGAAGAACGCACAGGCAGTGCGGTCTTCAACAACCTGCCAGGCATGCGGCCAGGGCGTCAGCCGTCACCGGCTGGTCACGCGCCCTGGCTGCCTATGGCGCGATCTGCAGCAGCCGGCCGTCGGCCTCGTGCAGCAGTGCCGCGACGCAGAGGGCCGGGTAGCGGGCCCGCAGGCGCCGCGCTTCGGCGGCCGCGGCCCCGGCCGGATCGGCCACTTCGCAGAGATCGGCCCAGTGGTCGAAGTGCTGTCCGGCTGCTGATGCCTCCCAGCCGGCGCCTTCGACGAGCGCCGCGACGAAGGCATCGCGCCGGCCCCGCAGGCCCGCGAGGCCGCAGCCGGCATGGCCGATGACCGCGATGGCGCGGACCCCGGCTTCGGCCACGGCCCAGGAGACGTCGAAGGGCGAGCGCTTGAGCACGCCGCCGGGGCCCGCGAGGGTCAACGCGAACCCGGCCGGCACCGGCAGCGGGGCCTGGTCTTCCCAGCAGCGCGTGATGAGCAGCGCCGGCCGCGCGGACCCCGTTCCGCCCTGGGCGCCGAGGTTCACGTGGCGCAGCAGGTCGCCCACCGGCGTGCCGCGCCAGGCGGGAAGGATGTCCGCATCGGTGCGGACGGGGATCAGCGACTCTGCCATGGGGTGCCTGCGCGGACGTAAGGGGCGCCTATCAAAGCCGCAAATGCGCGGCTAGGCAACCGGGTCCCGGCGCGGCCTGACCCGGGTGCGCGGCACGGGGGCCGGCGCCAGGGCCTCGAGGGTGTCGGCGGCCAGGCCCACGCCGGCCTCGTTGAAGTAGTTGTAGGTGACGTCGGCGCCGGCCGCCACGATGGGCTCGCGGTCCTCGGCAAACGTGTAGGTGGCGCTGATCAGCCCGCGGAAGCCGGCGCGCCGCAGCTGCCGGCTCGCCAGCACCTTGGCCTCGGTGTCGGGCACCGCCAGTACGATCACCTTCACCCGGTCCAGGCTCACCCGTGGCCAGAGCCCGGGGTCCTCCGCGTCGGCGTAGAGCACGCGGCGGCCGGCCTTGAGGTGGCGCTCGACCTTGGCGAAGTCGCTGTCGAGGCCGATGACCTTCTGGCCGCTCTCGCGCAGGTAGTCGTAGGCACCGGTGCCGACGCGGCCCATGCCGACGACCACGGCCTCGGCGGAGCCGAACGACAGCGGCTCGTCGTCGGGATGGCGGCGTCGCCGCTCGAGGGGGCGCAGCCAGGGCTCGAGGCGCTTGAAGAGGTCGTGCGAGTAGCGGTTCAGCGGTGCGGCCGCGACGAACGACAGTGCCACCGCGATGGCGGTGGCCACCAGCCATTCGTTCGGGACCAGCCCCTGTCTCGCGGCGCCTGCCATGACGATCAGGCCGAACTCGCTGTAGCTCGCGAGGCCGAGGGCTGCCAGGAAGGCCGTGCGGGCCGACAGCGCGAACATGAGCAGCAGCCCGAAGAAGAGCGCCACTTTCAGCGGCAGCAGGGCCAGCGGTATCGCCGCCAGCAGCAGCGTGTCCAAGGTGGGCAGCCCGGCGAGACCGACGGTCAGGAAGAACCCCACCAGGAAGAACTCGCGGGTGCCCCACAGGGCCTCGCCCAGCTCCACGGCGCGCCGGTGGCCAGCCATGGACATCCCGACCACCAGTGCGCCGAGTTCGGCCGACAGGCCGACCGACTCGAAGCCATAGGCGCCGACGCCCAGCGCCAGGACGGCGCCGAGCAGCACCAGCAGCTCGCCATGGCCGACGCGGTCGATGACGCGGTGGAGCAGGGGAATCGCTGCGGGCACCAGCAGCACGAGCGCTGCCGTGGGGCCCAGGGCGGTGCCGCCGGTGGCGGCCAGGATGCCGACGGCGATGACGTCCTGGACGATCAGGATGCCGATGGCGACGCGGCCGTGGAAGGCGCGGATCTCGCGCTTCTCGTCGAGGATCTTGGCGGCCAGCACCGTGCTCGAGAAGGCCAGGGTTCCGGCAATGGCCAGCAGCAGGACGAACGGCGCATCGGCGCGCAGCGCTGCTGCGAGGGCGAGGAACAGCCCGAACTGCAGCGACGCGCCACCCCACACCTCGGCCCGGAGCATGTTCTTCAGGCGCAGTTTCAGCCCGACCGTGAACAGGAGCAGCAGCACGCCCAGGTGTGCGAGCTCGTCGAGGACCTCGGTGCGCTCGACGCCCAGGGCGTTCAACGCGAAACCCGCCGCGAGGAAGCCCACCAGCGGTGGCAGGCGGAACTGCCGGGCCACGAGGCCGAGCAGGAAGGCGGCGCCGATCCAGACTGCAAGCATCGCGGGACAGGTGCTCCGTGGTGACTGACGGGCGGGCCGAAGGCATCTTCCCCCGGAAGCGCCACCCGCGTCACGGCCCGGGGGACCGTCGCGCCCAGCGGCGGTTGTGGTCTGCCGGGGCACTGCCGCATGATCCGCGAAGTCTGAATCCCGCGCGGGGCCGTTGAACCATGCCACAGTTCCTTCGCCGCCCGCTCTTCTGGGGAGTGCTGGCGGGCCTGGTACTGGCCTGGACCCTGCTCGGCTTCCTGGCCGTGCCTCGCCTCGTCGCTTCCCTCGCCCGCGACCAGGTCCGCAACGACTACGGCCGCGAGCTCGGCATCGGCGAGGTGCGGTTCAATCCGTGGCTGCTCGCCCTCGAGGTGCGCGGCATCGCGCTGCCCGACGCCGACGGCGGGCCGCTGCTCACCCTCGACCGGCTGTTCCTCGACCTGCAGGTCGACTCGGTGTGGCGCCGGGCCCTCTCGTTCCGCGCGGTCGCCGTCGACGGCCTCGTGGTCCACGCAACCCTCCGCCCCGGCGGCGACCTGAACCTGGCCGACCTGGCGAATCCGGCCCTGCCACCCGGCGAGCCGCCGCCACCGGCGGAGCCGCTGCCGGCGGTCGAGGTCGCCGACCTCAGCGTCCAGGGCGCCCGCATCGTGTTCGCCGACCGCGACCGGGCCGACCCCTACACGACGGAGCTGGCGCCGCTCACCTTCCGGGTCCGCGACCTCAGCACGCACATCACCGGCGGCGACCAATACGAGCTCGACGTCACGGCCTTCGGCGACGCGCGCATCCGCTGGCGTGGCACCTTCGAGCTCGAGCCCCTGGCCTCGGCGGGCGAACTCGAGCTGGCCGGCATCCCGCTGCCGGAAGTGGACCGCTTCCTCGGCGATGCGCTGCCGCTGCAGCTGGCGGCGGGCACGGCGTCGTTCCGGGCGCGCTACGACCTTGCGGACGCGCCGGAGGGCCTGCGGTTCGTCGCCGACGAGGGCGGCGCCGAGGTGCGCGGGCTGGCGCTGCGCGAGCGGGGAGGGGCCGTCGACCTGGTCAAGGTACCTGCCATCGACATCGCCGGGCTACGGGCCGACCTTGCCCGGTCGACCGTCGACATCGGCTCGGTCAACGCGGCCGACGGCGTGGTGACCGCCTGGCTCGAGCCCGATGGCAGCGTGAACCTGGTGGCCCTGGCAGGTCCGTCCGCGCCCGCCGCCGATCCGGCCGCCCCGGAGCCCGCCAGCGCGGTTGCCGACGGTGCTGCGCCGCCCGCGGCGGACGGCGACGCCTGGACCGTCCGGGCGCCGGCGCTCGCGGTCCGCAACTTCACCGTCACCGTCGAGGATCGCTCCCTGGAGCCTGCGGCCCGCGTGACGCTGGCGCCCGTCGATGTCGCCGTCGCGGGCTTCACGACGGCGCCGGACGCTGCGGTGCAGGTGACGCTGTCCACCGGGATCAACGGGAAGGGCACGCTGCAGGCGAAGGCCGACACGCGCCTCGACACGCTGGCGACGGAGGCCACCCTCGAGCTGGCAGGCCTTGCCCTCGAGGACCTGCAGCCCTGGGTGGCGCGGGCCGCCAACCTCGACGTGCGGCAGGGCAGGCTCGACGTCACCGGCAAGCTGACCTATGGGCCTGCCGACGCTGGTGATGCGGTCGGGTTTCGCGGCGACGTCACGGTGGCCGGGCTGCGCGCCATCGACACCCTGCTCGGCGAGGACTTCGTCAAGTGGTCGAAGCTCCGCCTGCGTGGCGTCGAGTACGACTCGCTGCCGGCCCCCGGCCGTCTGCGCATCCGCGAGGTTGCCGCTGCCTCGCCGTACGTCCGCCTGATCATCGGTCCCGACGGCACGACGAACCTGGACACGGTGCTGGCGGCGCCCGGTGCGGCATCTGCGGTGCCCGCGGAGGCATCGGCCGGAGCTGATGCGCCAGCGCCGGACAAGCCGGCGGAGCCGTCGCTGGCCGCGCAGGTCGACGTGGTCCGCATCCGTGACGGCTCGACCGACTTCGCCGACCTGTCGATCAGGCCGCCGTTCGCCACGGGCATCCAGAAGCTGAAGGGTACCGTGCGCGGCCTGAGCTCCGACCCGAAGGCCCGGGCGACCGTCGAGCTCGACGGCCAGGTGGACCAGTTCTCGCCGGTGAAGATCCGTGGCGAGGTGAACCCGCTGGCGGCCGAGACCTCGCTCGACATCTCGATGTCCTTCCGCAACTTCGAGCTGGCCTCGTTCACGCCCTATGCCGGCCGCTTCGCGGGTTACTCGATCCGGCAGGGCAAGCTCAACCTCGACCTGAACTACGTCGTCGAGGGCCAGCAGCTCAAGGCCGACCACCACATCGTCATCGACCAGCTCGAGCTGGGCGACAAGGTCGACAGCCCCGACGCCGTGTCCCTGCCGCTGAAGCTCGCGGTGGCGCTGCTGAAGGACCGCAACGGCGTCATCGACCTCGAACTGCCGGTCTCCGGCAGCCTCGACGACCCGCAGTTCCGCCTGGCGCCGATCATCTGGAAGGTGTTCGTCAACCTGATCACCAAGGCGGTGACGGCGCCCTTCGCGCTGCTGGGCTCGCTGTTCGGCGGAGGCGACGACGTGAACCTCATCGCCTTCGCGCCCGGCGAAGCCTCGCTCGGCGGCGACGGCCAGTCGCGCATCGATGCGCTGGTGAAGGCGCTGACCGAGCGTCCCGGGCTCGAGCTGACCGTGCCGGCCGTGTTCAGCCGCGACGCCGACGGGCCGGCACTGGTGGAGTCGCGCCTGGCGGCGCTGGTGGTGGACGCCAAGCGCCGTGAGCTCGCGGCCCGCAAGGCCGATCCGGCCACCGCGGGCTTCGACGCCATCGCGGCTGACCGTGATGACTACCTGAAGCAGCTCACCGCGGCCTGGCGCGAGACGGCCGGTCCGAAGGCGCCGCTGCCGCCACTGCCCCCGGCGCCGGCGGGCGACGTCGCCGATCCGGATGATCCCGAGCCGCGCATCGCCGTACTGGAGGCGGCGTTGCGTGCGCGCATCGAGGTGGGCGACGCCGAGCTCTTCGACCTCGCGCGCCGCCGGGCGGTCCTCGTAGAGGAGCGGCTGCTCACCGGCACCGGCATCGCGCCGGAGCGCGTGTTCCTCGTGGCACCGACAGCCGTCGAGGCCGGGGACGGCGCGGTGGTGCTGGAGCTCGCGCTGCGTTGACCGCGACGGGCTGCTTTGCGTTCCGCCGCCGTTCCGTGTAGGGTGCCTTCCGTCAAGGCTGTCCTCCGATCAGCCCGTTCATCCTCGCGGCCAGTCCGCCCGTCCATCGACAGGCACACCGCGTACCGTTAGTCCCGCCGCCATCGGATACAGGCCAACGCCTGCCGGCCGGACTGGAAAACACATACTTCATGTCTTTTGATTCACTGGGGCTCCGGCCCGAACTCCTGCGTGCGCTTGGCGATTGCGGTTACACGACCCCGACTCCCGTACAGGCCCGCGCCATTCCCGAAATCCTCGCCGGCCGCGACATGCTCGCCGGCGCCCAGACCGGCACCGGCAAGACCGCCGGCTTCACGCTGCCGCTGCTGCAGCGGCTGGCCGACGCTCCCCCGGCGTCCGGGCCGCGCGCGCCGCGCGCCCTGGTGCTGGTGCCGACGCGCGAGCTGGCGGCCCAGGTCGCGGACAGCGTCCGTACCTACGGTCGCCACCTGCCGCTGCGGGCCACGGTCGTCTTCGGCGGCGTGGGCTTCAACCCGCAGGCCGACGAGCTTCGCCGCGGCACCGACATCCTCGTCGCGACGCCCGGCCGGCTGCTCGATCACGCGGGCCAGCGCACCGTCGACCTGTCGGCGGTATCGGTCCTCGTGCTCGACGAGGCCGACCGCATGCTCGACATGGGCTTCATCCACGACATCAAGCGCGTGCTCCGGCTGCTGCCGGCGAAGCGCCAGAACCTGCTGTTCTCGGCGACCTACAGCGACGAGATCCGCCAGCTGGCGGGCTCGCTGCTGCACGACCCGGTGCACGTCGAGGTCGCGCGCCGCAATGCCGCCGTCGAGGCGGTGTCCCAGCACGTGCTCGAGGTGCCGCAGGCCGACAAGCGCCGCGTGCTGTCGTCGATCATCCGCAGCGGCGACTGGGAGCAGGTGCTGGTCTTCACGCGCACCAAGCACGGTGCCAACCGGCTGACGCGCCAGCTCGAGGAAGACGGCATCAAGGCCGCCGCGATCCACGGCAACAAGAGCCAGGCGGCGCGCACGCGCGCGCTGGACGATTTCCGCGCCGGGCGCATCACCGTGATGGTGGCGACCGAAGTGGCGGCCCGCGGCCTCGACATCGAGCAGCTGCCCTGCGTGGTCAACTTCGAGCTGCCGAACGTGCCCGAGGACTACGTGCACCGCATCGGCCGCACGGGCCGGGCTGGCGCCACGGGCACCGCCCTGTCGCTGGTGGCGCCCGAAGAGCGCACGCAGCTGCGGGACATCGAGCGGCTGCTGGGCCGGCAGGTCCGGCGTGCGGCCCTGCCGCCCATCGTGCCGCCGCCGCCGCGGCCCGCGGGCCAGTCGGCAGAGGCGCGGCCGGCAGCGCCGCCCCCGCCGCGCAACGGCCATCGCCCGTCCGGCAGCGGCCGGCCGGGTCGTCGCCGGGGTGGGGCAGGGCGCCAGCACTCCGGCCAGTCCTTCGGGCAGCAGCCGCGCGGCTGACCGGACTTCGCGCTCTTATACTGCGCGGATGCCAGCCATCCGCGCCGTTCGAATCCCGGGCAGCGGCCGGGCGACGGATCCCCGTCTGCCCGGCCGCTGCAACGGTCCGTTCCCGCCCGCCGTGGTCCACGGCCTGGCACTGATCCTGACGCTCGCCCTGCCGGTTGCCGGCAGTGCCGGGGAGCCCGCCCTCGATGCCGAGGCCTGCGCAGCGCTGCAGGCCCTCGACTACACCACCGATGTCGGTGCGGCCGTACGCTTCGCGGCCACCGCCGCGACGCCTGCCGCCGGAGACCAGCCGGCGCTGTGCCGCGTGGCCGGCACCATTGCCCCGGCCGTCGGTTTCGAGGCGCGCCTGCCGGTCAGCGGCTGGAACGGCAAGCTGCTGGTCACCGGGTGCGCGAACCTGTGTGGCTCTATCCTCGCCACCGGCTTCGAGGACGCGCTGGCCCGCGGCTACGCCGTGGCATCGACCGACCTCGGCCACCGCGGCGACCAGTCCGATGCCACGTGGGCGCTGAACAACCCCGCCGCAGAGGCCGATTACGGCCACCGGGCCACCCACGTCACGACGCTGCTGGCCAAGGCGCTGGTGGCCGGTTACTACGGGGCCCGGCCCGAGTTCAGTTACTTCCGCGGCTGCTCCACCGGCGGGCGCCAGGGGCTCGTGGCCGCCGGGCGCTACCCGGACGACTTCGACGGCATCATCGCCGGCGCGCCGTTCCACCAGACGCTGTCGGTGCCCCACATGGCCTGGGCCGTGGCGGCGAACGCCGCGGCCGACGGCAGCCCGATCCTCGGGCGTCCCCAGTTCGAACTGCTTGCCCGGGCGGCGCAGGCCGCCTGCGATGGCGGTGACGGCCTCGAGGACGGCGTCATCGGCGATCCGGAGGGCTGCAGCTTCGACCCTGGCACCCTGGCCTGCGGCGCCGATGGCAACGGCGAGTGCCTGGATGCCGCCCAGGTGGCCGCGGCGAGGAAGATCTACGGCGGTGCCCGCACCAGCGCCGGCGAGTCCCTCTCACTGTACCCCGGCGGTGCCCCGGTCGGCAGCGAGCCCACCTGGGCGCAGATGCTGCTGCCGGCCGATGGCCGGCCCGCGTACTTCGCCTTCATCGTGCAGAACTGGTCGCGGTACCTCGCTTACGCGCCCGATCCCTCGGGAGCCGGGCCATTGGTCTTCGATTTCGACCGGGACCCCGCGCGTCTGCGGGCTACGGCGGCCGTGGCCGGCTTCCGCCCCGACCTGCGGGCGTTCCGTGCCCGGGGTGGGCGCCTGATCCTGTACCACGGGTGGGTCGACGAGAGCCTGATGCCCGCCCATACCCTCGACTACTGGCGCCGCGCCACGGACACCCTCGGCGGGCCCGTCGCCCTGGCCGAACTGGCGCGGCTCTACATGGTCCCCGGCATGCAGCACTGTGGCGGTGGGCCGGGTGCCGCGGAGATCGACTTCCTCACGGCGCTGGAACGCTGGGTCGAGGAGGGGTCCGCGCCGGACGCACTGGTCGCGGCCCGGGTGCGCGAGCCGGTGCCCACCTACGTGCGCCAGCCGCGGTTCCCGCTGCCGTCGGAACAGGTGCTCTTCGAGCGGCCGGTGTTCCCGTACCCCGACGTGGCGGAGTACGCGGGCAGCGGTGACAAGGCCGCGGTGGCGAGTTTCCGGCGGCGTCTGCCGCGCGCGGCGCCCGCCCCGGCGGCGGCGCAGCCGCGCGCGGTCGCCCCCTGAGCCGGCGCCCGCGCGGTGGCCGGCGGACGGTGCGGGCCGTCCGGTAGACTACGCGCCCCTGCCAACCCCACCGGGAACCGCCATGTTCATGCGTCACCTGCTTGCCCTCGTCGCTACGCTGCTGCTGGCGGTGCCGGCCCACGCCGCTGCGGTCCGCGATCCGGCGAGCCCCACCATCCTGCTGACCGGCGCGAATCGTGGCGTGGGCCTCGCGCTGGCGAAGGAGTACGCGAGCCAGGGCTGGAACGTCATCGCCACCTGCCGCAACCCCAGGGACGCCGCCGAGCTGCAGGCCCTGGCGAAGTCGAACCCCAAGGTCATCGTCGAGCGCCTGGACGTCGCCAGCTCGAAGCAGCTGGCGGACCTCGCCAAGCGCTACCGCGGCGTGCCCATCGACGTCCTCTTCAACAACGCGGCGCTGCTCGGCGACCGCAACGACAAGGGCAACAAGCGCCAGCGGTTCGGCAGCCTCGACGAGGAGCTCTTCGCCGAGGTCATGCGCGTGAACGTGCTGGCCCCGCTGAAGATCTCCGAGGCCTTCGTCGACAACGTGGCGGCCAGCCAGCAGAAGAAGATCATCGGCATGACCAGCGGCCTCGGCTCGCTGACGCTGATGGGCCGCATGTCGAACTTCTACTTCTACCAGATGAGCAAGGCCGCGCTGAACATGGGCTTCCGCGCCATGCGCAACGACCTCGGCAAGCGCGGCATCATCGTGGCGATGCTGGCACCCGGCATGGTCGAGACCGACATGCTCGCGGAGTCCGGTTTCACCGGCAAGGCGCTCACGCCGGCCGAGAGCGCCGGCGGCCTCTACAAGCTGGTGGCCGGACTGACGCTTGAGGACAAGGGGCTGCCCGTCAACGTCGACGGCAAGGTCATACCCTGGTAGTGCGCGGTCCCGTGCCGGGGAGCGTGGCCCGCCCGCTGGCGGACCCGGTCGCCCGCCACGTGGGCCGGACGACGGCATGAGCTTCAGCCGCCGCACGCTGCTGGTCGGGGCGGTCGCCGTGGCCGGCGGGGGCCTCGGGCTTGGCGTCTTCCGGTCGCGCCGGGCCCGGGATGCCCGGCTCGGCGATGCGCCGGGCACCCTCGAGCCCAATGCCTGGCTGCAGCTCACGCCCGACGGCGTCATCACGCTGCAGGTCGACCGCACCGAGCTCGGGCAGGGCGTCATCACCGGCTTCGTCACGCTGGTAGCCGAGGAGCTCGACGTCCCGCCGGACCAGGTGCGCCATGCGCTGGCGCCGGTCCACCCGCTCTTCCAGGATCCGGCCCAGCTCACCGGCGAGAGCACCAGCATGCGCAAGCGCTGGGAGCCGCTGCGCCGGACCGGCGCCACGGCCCGGACGATGCTGCTGCAGGCGGCGGCGGCGCGCTGGCAGGTGGACGTCGCGACGCTGCGCACCGATGGCACCGGCTTCGTCGTCGATCCGGCGACGGGCGCGCGGCTCGCCTATGGCGAGCTGGCCGCCGCGGCCGGGGCCCTGCCGGTGCCGGCCGAGGTGACGCTCAAGCCACCGGGCGGCTGGCGCGTGATCGGCACCGACGTACCGCGGCCTGACACGCCGCCGAAGGTTGCAGGCTCCGCACGCTACGGCATCGATACCCGCCTGCCGGGCCTGCTGACCGCGGTGATCCGGCGGCCGTCGCGGCTGCGCGCGCCCGCGCTCCGCGTCGATGCCGCGGCGGGCCGGGCCGTGCCTGGCGTGATCGATGTGTTCGCGATGCACGCCGGCGTCGCCGTGGTGGCCGACGGGTTCTGGCCGGCCCGTACGGCGGCGGCGCGCCTCGACGTCGAATGGGCGCCGGGACCCCTGGCCGGGTTCAGTACGTCCGACGTCCGCGCGCGGCAGGCTGCTGCGCTCGAGTCTGGTGAGGCCGGGCGGGTGCGGGACGACGGCGACGTCGATGCCGCCTTCGCCCGCGGCGGGCGTGTCGTGTCCGCCGAGTACCACGTGCCGTACCTTGCGCACGCGACCCTCGAGCCCATGAACGCGACGCTCTGGTTTCGCGATGGCGGCTGCGAGGCCTGGGTGCCGTCCCAGGGACCCGACATGGTGCGCCAGGTCATCTGCGACATGACGGGGCTACGGCGCGCGCAGGTGCAGGTCCACACGACCCTTGCCGGCGGCGGCTTCGGCCGCCGCGCCACGGTGGACTACGTCACCGAGGCCGTGGAGATCGCGCGCCGTTTCCGCCAGCCGGTCCAGCTGGTCTGGACCCGCGAGGACGACCTGGCCCACGGCCTGTATCGCGAGTCGAGCCTGCACCGGCTGCGCGGTGCCGTCGCTGAAGATGGCGCCATCGCCGCCTGGGAGCACCGGCTCACCAGCGCCGGCCTCAATCATCTCGTCCTGCCCACGGCCCTGCCGCTGCTCATGCCCGACTGGGTGCCGCCGGGCAGCGCCGCCGGCGCCGCCCGGTGGCTCGGCCCGCGGCTCGACGGCTGGTTTCCGTCGTTCAACGGCCGCCAGGGCTCCGTCGACCAGCCCTACGCGACCCCGGCCTGCCGCGTCGAGATCACGGCCTGGAATCCCGGCGTCCCCGTGACGATCTGGCGGTCGGTGGGGCACTCGTACAACGGGTTCGTCGTCGAGAGCTTCATCGACGAACTGGCGGCGGCCGCCGGTGCCGATCCGGCGGACTATCGGCGTCGCCACCTGGCCGGCCAGCCCCGGCTGCTCGGCGTGCTCGAACTGGCCCTGGAGCGGTCGGGCTGGGGACGCCCGCCGCCGGGCCGCCACCAGGGAATCGCCGTGCACGAAGCCTTCGGCTCCGCCGTCGCCCAGGTGGCCGAGGTGTCGGTCGATGGCGATGCCATCCGCGTGCATCGCGTCACCTGTGCCGTCGACTGCGGCACGGCCATCAACCCCGACGTCGTCCGCCAGCAGCTCGAGGGCGGCGTGATCTTCGGCCTGTCGGCGGCGCTGTACGGCACGATCACCATCGAGGATGGCGCCGTGCGTGAAACGAACTTCGACGGCTACCGGCTGCTGCGGCTCGCCGACGCACCGGCCGTCGACGTGCACATCGTGCCGTCAACGGCCGATCCCGGCGGCATCGGCGAGGTGGGCGTGCCGCCGGTCGCCCCGGCCGTCGCCAACGCCGTGTTCGCTGCCACCGGCCGTCGCCTGCGCTCGCTGCCGCTGATGCCCTGACGCGCGGCGCCCCTGCGCGGCCGCTCAGCGCCAGGCGTTGAGGAAGCCGGTGATGACCAGCGCGTTGATGAAGTCGATGAAGAACGCGCCGACGAGCGGCACCACGAGGAAGGCCCGTGGCGCCGGACCATAGCGGCCGGTGATGGCCCGCATGTTCGCCACGGCGTTGGCCGTGGTCCCCATGGCGAAGCCGACGAGACCGCCGGCCATCACCGCCGCTTCGTAGTCGCGGCCCATGAGGCGGAAAGCGAGGATCCCCAGCGCCAGGATGGCCGCCACCTGGGACGCCAGCAGGACGAACAGCGGCAGTGCCTGGGCCGCCACCTGCCAGAGCTTCAGGTCCATCAGGGCAACGACCAGGAAGATGTTCAGGGCGACCCCGCCTGCGAGTTCCATGGACGTCTCGTCGATGCCGAGCCAGCCGGTGGCATCGTCGAGGTTCCGCAGCAGCGAGGCGGCCACCATCGCCCCGATGTAGGCCGGCAGCGTTACGCCGGCGCCCTCGATCAGCAGGCTGATGCCGCTGCCGATGCCCATGGCGAGCCCGAGGATGGCGAGGTTGCGCACGAGGGCGTTGTCCTCGCGGTCGACGTTGACGGCCAGGACGCGCAGGCCGGCAGGCTCGGGCTCATCGGGGGTGCGCACGTTGGCAGGGCTGGTATCGGCCCCGCCGGGGACCCGCAGGCCGTGGCGGCCGAGGAGCCAGGTGCTGAGGGGGCTGCCGGCGAGCCCGCCGCAGACGATGCCGAAGACGGCCGCGGTGATGGCTAGGACCTCGGCCCCGGCGACGCCTGCGGCCGCGAACTGCGGGGCGAAGGCCATCCCCGTTGCCGGCCCTCCCACCAGCGCGACGGAACCCGCGAGCACGCCGAGCAGCGGCGGCTGGCCCAGTGCCGCCGCAAGGCCGAGGCCGAGGAAGTTCTGCACGAAGCAGACCCCCACCGAGAGGCCGAGGAAGAGCAGCACCGGCACGCCGCCCGTCCGCAGCAGTGCGACGCTCGCACCCATGCCGATGCTGGTGAAGAAGGCGACGCTGAGGAGCGGCTGGGTCGACGTGTCGAGCGTCAGGTTCAGGGCCCGGTCGCGCAGGACGAAGACCACCACTGCGAAGAGCAGGCCCCCGATGACCGCCGACGGGATGTTGAGCCGGTTGAGGAGCGGCACTTCACGCCGCAGCAGCACGCCGGCGTAGTAGACCACCGCCGCCAGGGTCACCGTCTGCAGCAGGCTCAGCTTGATCTCGACCATCGGGCCACCATACCCCGGTGACGGGTCAGCCGGATACCGGAACCGGGTTGACGCCCCCGGCGTAGAGCACGCAGCGGGCCGGCACGCTTCCGCTGTCGTTGCGCAGGCGGTGGGATACGCCTGCCCCGATGGCCACGGCATCGCCGGCGGCCGCGCTGATGGTCTCACCGGCGCCAGCCACCTCCTCGACGGTGACGCTGCCAGCAAGGACCACGAGCAGGGACTCTTCGCTGCTGCCCCGGCGCGCAACGCCGGACTCGCCCGGGGCGAGTTCCACCAGCTCGAGCCCGAGACCGCTGTAGCCCGTGGGCGCGTGGGTGAGCTCGGCAAGCCCCGCGCCGGCCCAGCGGGCCGCCACGTCGGGCGGCAGCACGCCGCCCGGATGGCGCACGATCCGGCTCATCGCGGCCGGCGCAGGTACTGCCGCCGGCGCAGCTCGCGGTAGAGGATCGTCACGTCCAGGTCGGTGCCGTTTGGCCAGACGAGCCCGTTCTGCGTGCGGTCGACGCCGACGCGGCGGAACAGCGACGCCTCGCGCAGGGGCTCGCGGTGGCACGCCGGCAGGCAGCCCTCGAGGTCGACGGCGCCCTCTGTGCCGTCGGCGAAGGCCAGCCACACCTCGTAGTGCTCGAGGGGCCAGGCAGCAATGAGTCGCGCAACCATGGCCCGCATGGTCGGGCCGTCCACCCGCGACGGCAACGCGCCAATCCGGGCGAAACCGCAGGGTTCGCCGGCATCGTCAAGCGCCGTCGCGCCATGTGGCGACCCGCTGGCGCACGAGCTGCTCGATCTCGGCCCAGCCCGAGGCCCGGGGTCCCGGCAGGTGGCGGTTGGTGGGGTTCACGACGACGATGGTCTCGTGGCCGGTGGCGCGCAGCGATTCGATGTTGGCCGGGTTGTCCTCGAGGTACAGGTCGGCCCCGACGGCGGCCTTGTCGCGCATGAAGCAGAGGTCCCAGTACGGAATGCCGTGCTTCTCGAGCCAGGCCGTGGTCTGCTGGATGGCCTCGCGGTGGAACCAGTGGATGTACAGCCGGTGCGTGATGATGCGGATGCGCAGCTCCGGGATCGTGTCGAGGCGGCGCAGGGCGGCCGGTGCGCCGTCGAGCGGCGGCAGCCGGGCAAAGAGTTCGCGTTCCTTGACGGCGAAGCGGTGCAGTGCGTCGTAGCCCCCCGCGTCGTCGAGGCGCCATTCGGCGAAGCCGTAGCTGATCTCGTCGGTCAGGCTGGCCTCTGGGACGCCGAGCCACTCTGCGGCGATGGGCTTGAGGCCCCGGGCGAAGTCGGCGACGACGCCATCGAGATCGACACCCAGCACGAACTGCCTGTCCGTCATCTGCTGCCCCTGGCCTCCGGTCAGGCAAAAATCATAGCAGCGGCGCCCCGCCGCTGGCCCGCCGCCCAGGCGCCGGCGCCCCCTGTGACGGCCGTCACGGGCCGCCGGACCGGCCGGCTGCCGTTCGTCGGCGCCAGGTGGCCGCCCGTCCGCCGGCCGGCCGCACCGGACCGCGCCGTTGCGCGGTTCATGACGTAATGCCGCCCGAAAAACGGGAACCCGTCACGGTTCCACTGCGGTCGCTTTGGCACCCTGCCCGCGTCGCAGAGGACACGGGCGGTCCTGGCAGTGAACGGGCACCACATTCGAGCGCGGGCGCGCGGCTACACGGCCATCGAGCTGCTCACGACCATGACGGTCATGGGTATCGCTACGGCCCTGGCCGTGCCGAACTTCCAGCAGTTCATGCAGAACAACAGGGCCGCGGCCGATGCCAACGCGCTGATCGGCGCCCTGAACATCGCCCGGAACGAGTCGGTCACCCGCGGCGCGCCGGTGACGGTCTGCGCCAGCGCCGACGGCGCCACGTGCAGTGGTGCCGACGACTGGAGCAGCGGCTGGATCGTCTTCACCGACGCCAACGCGCCGGCCGGTGAGGTGAGTGCCGGCGCCGATCCCGACACGGTGCTGCGGGTGTTCCCCGCGCTGGTCGGGGGCACGGTGCTCGCTGCCGACACCACCTTCGTCGCCTTCCGTCCCAACGGCTTTCTCGGCAACGGCGGTGCCGCCGGCTTCGACCTGAGCGTCGAGGGTTGCACGGGCGAGACCAACCGCCGGATCGTGATCAACCTGCAGGGGCGGGCGAGCGTCGCCCGGATCGACTGTGCAGCCGAGTAGCAGGCCAGCAGCCATGCGCCGCCAGGCCGGGCTGTCCCTGGTCGAGGTGCTGGTGACCGTCGTCCTGGTGGGCGTGGGCCTCCTGGGCATCGCGGGCCTGCAGCTGACCAGCGTCCAGAACACCAACAGCGCCGCCCAGCGCTTCCAGGCCACGCTGCTTGCCGAGGACATCGTCGAGCGCATGCGGGCCAACAGGGCCCAGGCCATGACCGGCCGGTACGAGCTCGCCGTCGGTGCCGCCGTCGGCTCCGTGGGCCTCGCCCGCGACGACCTTCTCGACTGGCGTGGTGCGCTGGGCGAACTGCCGGGTGGCGACGGCGGCATCGAGTTCGACGGCAACGAGGTCACCGTGACCGTGCGCTGGACCGACGCCTCGACTGCGAACCCCGACGACGCCAACGCCATGGAGCTGCAGCTCCGGACGGAGCTCTGAGCCATGGCCCGCCGGAACCCGATGGCCGGGTCGTCCCGCCACCAGCGGGGCATCTCCCTCGTCGAGATCATGATCGCGATGACGCTGGGCCTCGTGGTCACTGCGGCCATCGTCCAGGTCTACCTGAGCAGCCGTCGAAACCAGGTGCTGCAGGAGAGCCTGACGGGCCGCCAGGAGGCCGCCCGCTTCGCTGCCCAGGCCATCGAGCGTGACGCCAAGATGGCCGGGTTCCGTGGCTGCCTGCGCGACGTCGGCAACGTCCGCAACTCGCTCAACGACGATACCGACTTCCTCTACAACTTCGGTGACTACGTCGGCGGCTTCGACGGCGGTGGCGGCGGCTGGGCGCCGGGCCTGCCGGCGACCGTGGCCGATGCGGCCCCGCTGCCCGGCACGGACGTACTCACGCTGCGCACGGCCGACGATCCGGGTGGCGTCTTCCTGGTCGCCGACATGGCCACCGACGTGTCCGACATGGTGACGCGCAGCGACTTCGGCGCGGCGCCGCTCCAGGCGGGAGACATCGCCGTCGTCACCGACTGCGGTGGCGCGGCGGTCTTCCAGGTGACGGCCTTCAATGCCGGCTCCGGCGACATCGTCCACGACATCGGCGGCGGCGTCGTTCCGGGCAACGCGACCAAGGACCTGGACCGCCGGTTCCCGGAGGGCGCCCAGGTCTTCACGCTGCGCACCACCAGCTACTTCGTCGCGGAGAGCGAGGCCGGCACCGGTCCTGCCCTCTGGCGCCGCGACGGTACCGCGCCGGCCGTCGAGCTGGCGGCCGGCATCGAGAACATGCAGGTGCTGTACGGCGAGGACACCGACGGCGACCGCGCCCCCGACACGTATGTCACGGCCGACGCCGTGGCCGACTGGCGCCGCGTGGTCGCCATCCAGGTGGCCCTGCTGGTGGCCGGGGTACAGGACAACGTGACCGATGCGGATCCGCGCGAGTTCACGCTGCTCGACGAGGTCGTCGGGCCCTTCGACGACGGTCGCCTGCGCCGCGTCGTCGGCTTCACGGTGGCGCTCCGGAACCGGCTGACATGAACGCCGGTAGCTACGGGAGGGAGATGACCATGGCCCTGCACCGCCAGCGCGGCGCCGCGATGGTGATCGCGCTGATCATGCTGCTGGTCCTGACCGTCCTCGGTACGGCAACGGCCCGCATGACGCTGCTCGAGGAGCGCATGACCGGCAATACCCAGGACAACCGGGTTGCCTTCCAGGCGGCCGAGGCGGCACTGCGCGAGGGCGAGGACTTCCTCGAGCAGCCGGTGATACCGGATTTCACGGGCAGCGACGGGCTGTACCAGCCGGCCCTGCCGGACGAGGAGCCCCTGTGGCGCACGGTGGACTTCACGTCACCCCTCGAGGTCGTGAACTACGGAGGGCTGGCGGATGCCGACGGGAGCCTCTCCCGGGCTGCGGCCAGCTACTTCATCGAGGAGCTGCCGAGGGTGCCCACCGGCGGTGTTTCGCTGGCGGCCGACACGGCGGTCGACGATGCCCGCTTCTACCGGGTCACGGCCCGGGGGGTCGGCATCGCCGGGGCAGCCACCGTAACCCTCCAGACGACCTACCGGCGGTAAAACCATGATCGACGCCCGCATCACCGGCCGGCTCGCGGCGCTCGTGGCAGGACTGCTCATCGGCATCAGCCAGCCCGCTGCTGCCGCCATCAGCATCTCGCAGATGCCGCTCTTCATCGCCGCCGGCGTGACGCCGAACGTGATGATCCTGTTCGACAACTCCGGGTCGATGGACAACGTGATGTGGGCGTCCGGCTTCGATCCCAATGCCGACTATCCCGACTGGTCCCCGCTGATCGACCACGACTGCAGCACCTCGACCGCCCTGCGCGAGGCCTGGGCGCCGACCGACGGCAACCTGAGCCTCGGCACGCTGGTCAACGCGAACTACCGCGGGACCTGCTCGGGCTCGACGAACACCGCGCCGACCTGCCCGACGAGCCACGTCCGTGGCCGCAACGGCACGGTGACGAAGTGCCTGCGCCTGCCGGAGCCGGCCGGGACTGCGACGAGGTACAACGGCAACTACCTGAACTGGCTGTTCCAGAACTACGGCACCCCGACCACGGTCGCGACGCCTACGGCGACCGACCTGCGCTTCGGCCAGATCCCGTCCCAGACCCGGCTGTCGTCCGCCAAGACGGTGGCGACGAGCGTGGTCACGAGCAACTCGAACCTGCGCATCGGCCTTGCCCGCTTCAATACGCCAGGCTCCCCGGACCAGGGGCCGGGTGGCCGGGTCATCGAGAACTGTGGCGCCAGTACCAGCGCGCTCACCACTGCCATCAACGCGCTGACGGCATCCACCAACACGCCGCTCTCGGAAACCTACTACGAGATCACCCGCTACTTCCGCGGAATGTCGAGCTACTGGAAGTCGGGTGTCACCTACACCAGCCCCATCCAGTACCGGTGCCAGAAGAGCTTCGTCATCGTCATCACCGACGGCTTCCCGACCTGGGACTCGGCCTTCCCGACCAATGACCCCCAGGACGTCGCCATCACCTCGGCGGCGCTGCCGAACTGGGATGGACTGGCCCCGGCCTCGGCGGCGGCTGACTTCCCCAACTTCCCCGCCTACTCGGACGGCTTCCAGCCCTCGGGTACCCAGGCGACCGAGGGGTTCAGCCTGTACCTGGACGACCTCGCCAAGTTCGGCTTCGACATCGACCTGCGTACCGGCGGTACCGACCTCACCGGTGCCAGCTTCGACGAGACCGGCCGATTCAAGCAGCAGAACCTGGTGACCTATACCATCGGGCTGACGGTCAGCAACCAGATGATGGCCGACGCCGCCCAGTACGGTGACGGCACCTACTACCAGGCCAACGACGAGGCCCAGCTCACTGCCGCCCTGCAGGCGGCCTTCGCCGACATCGACGCCCGCACGAGCTCGGCTTCGGCCGTGGCCACCAACTCGACGCGCCTGTCTTCGGAGACCTTCATCTTCCAGGCGCGGTTCACGACGACGAACTGGGCTGGCGAGCTGCTGGCGTACCCGATCCTGTCGAACGGCGCGGTCGGGACGGTCGCCTGGAACGCCGCGCAGACGATCCCGGCTGCGGACAGCCGCAGCATTTTCACCTATGACCCGACCGCCTCCGCCGGATCACGCGGGCGGACCTTCGGGTGGAGCAGCCTCAACGCCACCCAGCAGGCTGCGCTCAACCGCAACGCCGCCGGCGTCACCGATACGCTCGGGTCGAGGCGCCTGGCGTACGTACGGGGCAGCCGGGCCGACGAGGCGCCGGCCGGGGCCGCCTTCCGCGTGCGCAGCGTCGCCACGGTGCTCGGCGACATCGTGAACTCCGACCCCGTCTACGTCGCGGCCCAGGACTATGGCTTCGACCAGCTCCCGGGCGCCGAGGGCAGCTCGTACCGCGCGTTCCGGGACTCCAAGGCGAACCGCGAGCCCATGGTCTACGTGGCGGCCAACGACGGGATGCTGCACGCCTTCCAGGCGAAGGACGGTGCCGAGGTCTTCGCCTACGTGCCCGACCCGGTGCTCGGCCAGCTGCGGTTCCTGGCGGACGCATCCTTCAACACGAGCCACCGGTTGCTCAACGACGGCAGCCCGCGGGTGCTCGACGCCCGCATCGGCGGGGCCTGGAAGACCATCCTGATCGGCAGCCTCGGCGGCGGCGGGCGCGGCATCTACGCGCTGGACGTGACGAATCCCGGCTCGTTCGGCACCAGCGACATCCTCTGGGAGTTCACCGACGCGCAGGACTCGGCCATGGGCGTGGCGATACCGCAGCCCACCATCGCGCGGCTGAACAACGGCCAGTGGGCGGCCGTCGTCGCCAACGGCTACAACAGCTCCGGCGAGAAGGCCCAGCTGTTCATCCTGAACCTCGCGACCGGTGCCGTGATCAGGAAGATCGATACGGGTGTCGGCACCGATAACGGCCTGTCGAGCCCCATCCCGGTGGACGTCGACGGCGACCGCATCGCCGACTATGTCTACGCCGGCGACCTCAAGGGCAACCTGTGGAAGTTTGACCTCACGTCGGGGAACTCCGCCGACTGGGCCGTGGCCTTCACCGACGGCGGTGGCAGTCCGGCACCGCTGTGGACGGCCTGCAGCAGCGATCCGTGCACGTCGTCGAACCGGCAGCCCATCACGGCCCGGCCCGAGGTCGGCATCAACCCACCCCAGGGCTTCATGGTCTACTTCGGAACGGGCCGCTACTTCGCCGTCGGCGACAACAACGCGGCGACCGGGGGCAGCAACAGCTTCTACGCCATCCGGGACCGCAACGACAAGCAGACCGCTTCGCCGGAGCGGCCCAGCGGGCTCCGCTCGAAGCTCGTCGAGCAGGATCTCATCGCCGAGCTGACGTCGGTGGAGTTCACGAAGGACCTCGGAACCCTGTCCACCAGCGACGACGTCACCTTCGAGCAGGACATCCGCGTCACCACGCGCAAGCCCATCGCCGATGCCGATGACGGGTGGTTCTTCGACCTGCCGACGACCGGAGAGCGGCAGGTCAGCACGCCGATCCTGCGCAATGGGCGCATCATCTTCACTACGCTGATCCCCTCGGGCGACGCCTGCAGCGCCGGCGGCACGAGCTGGCTCATGGAGATGGACGCGCTGTCCGGCGGCCGGCTCAGCTTCTCGCCCTTCGACCTGAACGAAGACGGCCAGTTCAACGTGCAGGACTTCATCACCGTGACCATCGACGGGGAAGAGGTGCAGGTGCCGGCCAGCGGCATCCGCTCCACCGAGGGCATCATCAAGACGCCGGCCATCATCATCCTCGACCGTGACCGCGAGACCAAGAAGGCCAGCGGCAGCAGCGGCGGCATCTTCGGCGTCAACGAGAATGCCGGCGACCAGCGGGGCCGCATGTCGTGGCGCCAGGTCGACTGACACCATCCCGGGAGCAGACCATGAAGTTGCCAGTGATCCTCCGTCGCCTGCTGCCCGTGCTCGTCCTCGGCGTCGCAGGCCCCGCCGGCGCGGCCGACCTGCCGCCGCCCTTCGAGGGCCGCATCGACGCCGTGTCCGTCGCCAGCCGCCAGGTCACCATCGGTGGCGTCACCTACCGGCTGACCGGCAGTGCCCGGGTGCAGGGCGAGGACGGCCGCCTGGTCCCGCTGCGCGCCACGGATGCTGGTCGCCCGGCCCGGGTACAGCTGGCGGCGCCGGTGCCCGGAGCGGCCGGCCATGCCCCCATCGTTTCCCTGACCCTGATCAACGAATAGGAACCGGTCATGCGCCGCCCCAGTTTCCCTGTAGCGACGACGCGCAGCGCCGGCGGCTTCACGCTGCTCGAGCTGCTGGTCGTGATGACCGTCATCGCGATCCTCGCGTCCGTCGCCATCCCCAGCTACCAGCAGAGCGTCATGCGCAGCCGGCGGGCCGACGCCCGCGTCGCCATGAACGCCGTCGCCAGCCGCCTCGAGCGCTGCTTCACGCAGTTCGGGGCCTACGACGCGGATGAGTGCGCCATCGAGAGTCCGGCCGACTCGCCGGAGGGCTTCTACGAGGTGAGCGTGGTGCGCGATGCTGCCGCATACGCGCTCACCGCGGAGCCTCAGGGCGCCCAGGCCGACGATACGGCCTGCGGAACGCTGTCCGTGACCAGCACCGGTCTCCGGGCCGCCACCGGCGAGACGCCCGACCGCTGCTGGTGATCCCGCCCGCGGCCTGATCCTGGGGCTGCGGCCGGCGGTCCCGCCGCCGGTGCCGCGGGTTCCGTCGCGCGGCCGATTTCAGTACCGTGCGGCCATGAATGCCATGCCAGGGTGCCGGGCCGCCTGCGCGCCCGCCTGACCCTCCAGCCCGTTGCCACTCCCCTCCTCTGACCTGCCCGTCACCGGGGCGCTGCCCGGCTTGCTGGCGGCGCTCGCCGATGCGGGCGTCGCCGTGCTCACGGCCCCGCCGGGCGCCGGCAAGAGCACGCTGGTGCCGCTGGCGCTGCTCGACGCGGCGTGGCTGGACAGCCAGCGCATCGTGCTCCTCGAGCCTCGGCGGCTGGCAGCCCGGGCCCTGGCCGCCCGCATGGCGAGCCTGCTGGGCGATGAGGTCGGCGCGACCGTCGGCTACCGCATGCGCCAGGACACGAAGGTCTCGCGGGCCACGCGCCTCGAGGTGGTCACGGAGGGCGTCCTGACACGGATGCTCCAGGACGACCCGGCCCTGGAGGGCGTCGGTGCCGTCCTCTTCGACGAGTTCCACGAGCGCAGCCTGCAGGCAGACCTGGGTCTGGCGCTCACCATCGATGCGCGGGCCAACCTGCGTCCGGACCTGCGCCTGCTGGTCATGTCGGCGACGCTGCAGGCCGCTCCCGTCGCGGCGCTCCTCGGCGGGGCGCCAGTGGTCACCGCCGAGGGCCGCAGCTTTCCGGTGGCCACGCAGTACCTGCCGTCGCGGCCCGACGAGCCCCTGCCGCGCGCGGTGGCGGGCGCCGTGCGCCGGGCGCTGGCCGAGACCCCGGGCGACGTGCTCGTTTTCCTGCCCGGCAGCGGCGAGATCCGGCGGACGGCCGAGCACCTGGCCGGCATCCATGCCGCGCCGGCGGTTACCGTGCGCACGTTGTACGGCGACCTGTCCCGCGAGGAGCAGGACGCGGCCATCCGGCCGTCACCGCCCGGGGAGCGCAAGGTGCTGCTGTCGACGAACATCGCCGAGACGAGCCTGACCATCGAGGGCGTCACCGCCGTTGTCGACAGCGGGCTCGAGCGGCGGGCCAGGTTCGATCCGAACACGGGCCTTGGCAGCCTCGTCACCGACTGGATCTCGCGGGCCTCGGCCGACCAGCGGCAGGGGCGGGCCGGGCGCCTCGGTCCCGGCGTGTGCTACCGCCTGTGGGGCGAAGCGCGGCAGCGCAGCCTGCTGCCGGCCACGCCGCCCGAGATCGTCGCCACCGACCTGGCGCCGCTGGCGCTGGAACTCGCCGCCTGGGGCATCGCCGATGCGGCGGCGCTGTGCTGGCTCGACGCGCCACCGGCCGGGGCCTTCGCCCAGGCGCGGACGTTGCTGGCGAGCCTCGGCGCGCTCGACCCTGGGGGACTCATCACGCCCCACGGGAAGGCCCTGCAGCGGCTCGGCGTCCATCCCCGGCTCGGCCATCTGCTGCTGTACGCTCGCGACCGTCGGCTCGAAGGGACCGCGGCGGCCATCGCTGCCCTGCTGGGGGAGCGGGACCTGCTCCGGGGCGAGGCGGCGCGCAACGATGCGGACCTGCGCACGCGCCTCGAGCTGCTGCGGGCCGGTGCGCCGGGAACGCGCACCATCCGGCGCGCCGCCGACGACCTGCTGCGGCGGCTGGGGGCCAGCACCGCGCGCACGGCCATCGATCCCGATGCGGCCGGTGCACTGCTGGCGGTGGGCTGGCCCGACCGGGTCGGCCGTGCCCGCGAGCCCGGCGGTGGCCGCTACCAGCTCGCCAGCGGCCGCGGCGCCAGCCTCGGTGCCCCGCAGCCGCTGTCGCGGGCGGAGTTCATCGTCGCACCCGCCGTCGATGCCGGGGCGCGCGATGCGCGGATCTTTCTCGCTGCACCCGTGTCGCTGTCGGAGCTGCAGGAAGCGCTGCCACAGGCGATCACGACCGCGACCGAGGTGGCCTGGGAGCCCCGGGAGGGTGCTGTCGTTGCCCGGCGCCGCCTGGTACTCGGTGAGCTGACCCTCGCGGAGCAGCCGGTGCGCGATGCGTCGCCCGTGGCGGTGGCCCGTGCCTTCCTGGCCGGCCTCGCGGCCGCGGGCCTCGACGTGCTGCCCTGGGAGCCGGTGCTGCGCCAGTGGCAGGCACGGGTCGCACTGGTGCGCGAGTGGGATCCGCGACCGCCGTCGCCGTGGCCCGACGTCAGCGACGCGGCACTGCTGGCGACGCTGCCCGGGTGGCTGGCCCCGTGGTTGGAGGGATATTCCCGCCTCGACCACCTGCGGCGCCTCGACCTGGGCGCGGCCCTGCGATCGCAGCTCGACCACGCCCTGCAGCGGCGGCTCGACGAGCTGGCGCCCACGCACTTCGCCGTGCCCAGCGGTTCGCGCATCGCCATCGACTACCTCGACGGTGCGGTGCCGACGCTGTCGGTGCGGCTGCAGGAGGTCTTTGGGCTGAAGGCCTCGCCGGCCGTCTGCGCCGGCCGGGTTCCGGTGCTGCTCAAGCTGCTGTCGCCGGCGGGCCGGCCCGTGCAGGTCACCCGCGACCTCGCGAGCTTCTGGGCCAGCGGCTACCACGAGGTACGGCGGGAGCTGAAGGGCCGGTATCCCAGGCACTACTGGCCCGAGGATCCGCACACCGCCGAGCCGACGCGCCGCGTCCGTCCACGGTGAGGCGGCGGCGCTCCGGCGCATTGCCGGGCACCGCGGGCGGCGTGACACTGTGTCGCGTCCCGATGCATCACGGCCCGGGTCCCGTCACCGCCACGCAGGAGTCACCGCCATGTTCCTCGAATCCATGCAGCTCGGACTCGAGTCCTTCAGCCGGCGCCAGGCGCTCGGGATGCTCGGTGGCATCGGCCTCGGGGCCGCCGGTCTCGGCGAGGCCAGCGCCGCGCCGGGCGAGGCCACGCCCGGCGGACCGCTGAACCTCCGCGACCCGGCCGACAACGTCTACGCCTGGTGCAAGACCTGGGGCACCCTCGGGGACACGCCGGTCTTCGGCGGCCACGAGGGCGTGTTCTACGCGGTCATCGGCGACAAGCGCGCGATCCCGCTCTTCGGCTACGTCGGCTTCGGCAGCCTGCAGTTCCGCATGCGGCCCGACGGTGACGCCGACTACCGCGGCAAGGACGCGACGTTCTACACCGACCTGCGCACCGGCAAGCTGCTCGAAACCTGGGACAACCCCTTCACCGGCGAGCGGGTCAAGGTGGTCCCGTACATCAACGACCGCGTCCGCACCACGATGCCGCGCTACTACCCGGTGGAGCGCTTCTACACCGACGCCTACCGCTGGCAGACCGCCATCGGCAACGCGGCCTCGCGCACCGAGCAGGGGGACAACTACCGCGGTGACGTCGGCGAGTCCGGCAAGACGGTGCCCTTCGTGCTGCCCTGGCGCCGCGTCGGCGATACCTACCTGCTGTCCTGGGACTGGATGCTCGAGATCGTGAACCCGGTGAACCCCGACGGCTGGCCGTACTCGTCGACGGGGCGCGTCATCAACCCGTCGGAGCACTTCACGTTCTTCGTACCCGCCAAGGAGCTTGAGGACCGCGGCCGCCCCTGGGCGACCATGACCGCCGGCTTCTTCCGCCAGACGCCGTGGCTGCCGTGGATGCGCATGGGCAAGAGCGACGTAAAGGGCCGGCTCTTCGCCAACTCCCACAGCTACAAGATCACTGGCACCCGCGGGAACATCCCGATCCCGGTGCGCGAGTACCTCGAGAAGAACCGGCCCGACATGCTCGAGTGGCCCACCGACTGGGATCCCGCCCCGATCGGCAGTACCTGGGGGTACTACGCCAAGGTCGTGCCGCCCGAAAACCCCGGGTGGAAGCCGCCGGTGCGGAAGTAGCCGAAATCCGGGGACAGTTTACTGATTTGGTGCTGGCTTCTTGGGATAGGACAATCAGTAAACTGTCCCCGGATTCCGCCGGCTCGGGGCCAGCAGTGCCGGCGCCCAGAACGCCGCGATCAGGGGGCTGCGCAGCTTCTTTTCCAGCGTGAAGAGGCCCACCTCGTAGGCCTCGAGCGCGGGGCTCACGCGCAGCACGGCGACCTGGTCGGCGAGCGGGCTGTTGTCGAGCACGATCTGCGGCACGACGCCCACGCCAAAACCCAGGCTCACCATGCTGACGATGGCCTCGTTGCCGGCGACCTGGGCATAGACCAGCGGCTTGACGCCGAGCCCGCGGAGCCAGCGGTCGACGCGCTGCCGGGCGAGGCCGCTCTCCGGCAGGATCATCGGTGTCGTGCCCCAGGTCCCCGGGTCGGGCCGGCGGCGCGCCAGCACCGCGCGGCGCGGATCATCGGCGGCCGTGATGAAGACGAGCCCCGAGCGGGCGATGGGCTTGAAGGCGAGGCCCGCCGGCAGTGCGTCGGGCCGGGCGCCGATGGCGATGTCCTCGTGGCCTGCCATGACGCGCGTGATGGCGTCTTCCGGGTCACCGGTGTGCAGCTTGATCTCGATGCGCGGGTGGTCGCGGCGCAGGCGGGAGAGGAGTTCGAAGAGGAAGCTGTAGCTCGCCGTCACCGAGCAGTACAGGCTGACCTCGCCCTGCAGCGTGCCCGACTGGGCCTGCAGCGTGTGGCGCACCTCGTCCCAGCCGGTCAGCACCTCCCGTGCCCAGGCGAGGAAGGTCTCGCCCGGGCGGGTCAGGGCGACGGAGCGGTTGTCCCGGTCGAAGAGGGGTGCGCCCAGCTCGTCCTCGAGCTGCCGGATGCTCCGGCTGAGCGCCGACGGGCTGACATGGCTCGCGGCGCTGGCCCGGCCGAAGTGCAGGGTCTCGGCGAGGGCCACGAACTGCCGGAGCTGGCGCAGGTCCATGGCGCCTATATTGCACCAGTCGGCAGACAGCGTTGCGAATATATCGTTTTACGCAACGCCGGGCGCCGGGTAGAGTTCCGGCCCCATCCCCAACCCCCAGCGGGCGACCGCCCCGAAGGACACCGCCATGCAGGTTTACTACGACAAGGACTGCGACCTTTCCATCATCCGCGGCAAGAAGGTCGCCGTCATCGGCTACGGCTCCCAGGGCCACGCCCACGCCGGCAACCTCAAGGACTCCGGCGTCGACGTGCGCGTGGGCCTGAAGCCCGGCTCCGCCACCCGCAAGAAGGTCGAGGCCCACGGCATCCGCGTCACCGACGTGCCGACGGCCGTGCAGGAGGCCGACCTCGTCATGATCCTGACGCCGGATGAGTTCCAGGCGCAGCTCTACCAGAACGAGATCGAGCCGAACATCAAGCAGGGGGCGACGCTCGCCTTCGCCCACGGCTTCGCCATCCACTTCGACATCATCAAGCCCCGGGCCGACCTCGACGTGATCATGATCGCGCCCAAGGCGCCGGGCCACACCGTGCGCTCCGAGTTCCAGGCCGGCCGCGGCATCCCGGACCTCGTCGCCGTCGCGAAGGACGTGTCGGGCAAGGCGCTCGCCACGGCGCTGTCGTATGCCTCGGCCATCGGCGGCGGCCGCACCGGCATCATCGGCACCACCTTCAAGGACGAGTGCGAGACCGACCTCTTCGGCGAGCAGTCGGTGCTCTGCGGCGGCTGCGTCGAGCTGGTCAAGGCCGGCTTCGAGACGCTGGTCGAGGCCGGCTATCCGCCCGAGATGGCGTACTTCGAGTGCCTGCACGAGCTCAAGCTCATCGTCGACCTGATGTACCAGGGCGGCATCGCGGACATGAACTACTCGATCTCGAACAACGCCGAGTTCGGCGAGTACGTGACGGGCCCCAAGGTCATCAACGCCGAGTCGCGCAAGGCCATGAAGGAGGCGCTGGCCAACATCCAGAACGGCAGCTATGCCAAGCGCTTCGTCGCCGAGGGCGCCGCGGGCTACCCGCTGATGACCAAGGCCCGGGCCGACATGGCGGCCCACCCCATCGAGCAGGTGGGCGCGACGCTGCGCGGGATGATGCCGTGGATCGCGGCGAACAAGATCATCGACAAGGCGAAGAACTGAGGCGCCTGTCGAAGGCCCGGAGACAGGAAACCCCGCTTCGGCGGGGTTTTCTTTAGCGATTCTTCAGAGCCTTGCGCAACTGCATCCGGACGACCGGCCACGGGATACCCCTGCCGGGGTTACGCCGGACCCGCGCCAGCCGCTCGCGAAGCATCTTCTTTTCCTCCCGCGTCATGGGTGGCGGAGTCCGCTGCGGAAGGCGTTCCTTCAGGGTACGGGCGGCAAGAAAGCTGGCAAGGCTCCCACGCGGTCGCCAGCGGATGGTGATGCGGCGGGATACCGTCATAACCCGTTCCCCTAGTTACCCGGCTCGGTGCAGCTCAGGTGTAAGGCCGCGGTCTGCGGCGGCAGCGGACGCCCTTCCCGTGCGTAGATCGCGTCGGCGTCCCCCACGACCTCGCAGAGTTCCGCGAACACCGCCTGCTCGTCATCGCCGTGACAGCCGCCAATGATCAGGCCCGGTGCACTGCCGACGTAGCATTTATCCTCGGCAGACCACTCGACAACCTTTGTGTGCCTGGCGCTGGCTTTCATTTCGCAAGCTCCGCGATACCTGCCTGGCGTTATGCCTCGCCGTCGCCTGGACGCGCCTCGGCGGCCAGTCGATCCGCTTCCTCGGCCTGCTCGCGGCGGACCGTCGCCACGACGCCGGCGATGGCAAAGCCCATCATCCCGATGAGGCCAGCCATGAGGAAGGCGAGCCCCGGCGAGAAATGCCAGGCCTCGTTCAGGCCGCCGATCACGCCGACGGGCGTGCCAACGAGGAGGATGGGTTTGGCGATGCGCATGCTGTCAGGTCTCCGGCGGCGTAGCGGGCGGCGCCCTGAAGAACTGGGGGTCCAGGTCGATAAACATGTCAGCGATCCGCGGCAATCGGGGATTCAAGCCGCTGGACAGGGCCGCGACTATCACCTGCTTGCCCTGTCGCTGGCACTCAGTGATGAGCGGCTCGTAGTCGCCGTCGCCGGTTACAAGGTACACCGTATCGACGTTGTTTTGGAAGGTATGCCCCAATGCATCTACGGTGAGCTGGATGTCGACGCCCTTCCCGGCCCTGTTCTTCTGTTTCGTGAATACGCGCGGGTAGAGGCGATCGAGGAGGCGTGCCCGCATCACCTGACCCAGTGGCACATATTGCTGGAACTGCATACCCTTGATCGCATCAGAAATCTCTGCCGCTCGCTCGCTGTTGCCCGTGCAGTACGTGTAATAAGTGGCGCGAATGACGACGTTCAGCTGCGGCTGGATTACCCCGTAGTACCATGCGTAAACATCTGGGACGTACAGCACTTCGGGGTGTGGTTCCCGACCGGCCTTTCTCATCTCCTGGAATCGACAGACAAGGTTCTCCCCGTCGATGAAGGCCATCATCCGGCCGGGGCTGGGGGTCGGCTCGCTGGGTGGCTGGTACACGAACTGCCTCCGTCGGTTGAGGAGATGCACGGGTAGTGCCGGGTTCATGTCTGTACGGCGTCAGAAGACGTGGCCCGTCCGATGGCCGTTGGGCTATCCGAAAAAGCAGCCGAACTGATCTTGGTCCACGACCCGGCAGAAATCGTCGATGCTGCGCACTTCGGGCGCGGGTTCGTACGAGTACCACTTCAGGTTCTGGCGCATCCAGAAGACTCGCCAGGTACCGCGGGATCGAACGAAGGTAGTCTTGGCGATACCGTGCTCCATGACCTCGCCGGGCGGGCCGCGCCAGCGGGGGCGGGTCTCGATGATCTCGACGCTCTGGCCGGCTACCCTGTAACCCAGATCCACCCGGGCGCGCAGGTGGGGCGGCGGCCGGCGCCGGGTCAGGAACGCGGCGAGGGCCCGCCGTACTCTCGCCGTCTCCAGTTCCGTCAAGGCCATGGTGTCTTGCTCACCGTTGCAGATCGAGCGATCGCCACCCCGGCACATGCACCGTCATCAGGGCCTTGAACAGCCGGCCATGGGTCGGCAGGCGCAGGTGCAGCAGTTCGTGGGCGATCACGAAATCCTGGAACCGCCGGTCGCGGCGGGCTAGGTCGTCGGCGAGGGTGATGATGCCGCTGCTGGTGCAGGAGCCCCACTTCCGCGTCATGCGCTGCACGCGGATGATCCGGGGCGCCACGTGGAGCTTGCCGGCCCACCATGCGACGCGGTCCCGAAGCTGTTGCCGCTGGTCCTTACTCATCGCCGGGCTGGTCGAGGAGCTGTGCCAGGACGAGGTCGACCACCCGGGCGCGGTCGTCCTTGCCGAGGGCCAGGAGGGGGCGGTACAGGGCGGCCCGGAGCTTGCGCCGCTCGTCATCGTTGACCCGGGCGTTCGGGAACCGGGTGAGCTCACCATCGGCCTCGCGGGCCAGGTCCATGGCTGAGATGTCGGCGCGCTTCAGGGCGTCATCGTCCCGCAGGGCCCAGAACACGCCGAACGCACGGGGCGGCAGGCCGCTGTCCCGTGCCGCCCGCCGGGCGTCTTCCTTCTCCCGTGCCAGCTGTTCCAGCAGGTCCATGGCCTGCAGTGCGGTGGTGCTGCGGTCCTGGAGGTCCTTCAGGATCTTCTCGGCGCGGTCGCCGAGCGGGCGGAGCACCGGCGCGGCCGCGGGCTCGTCAACGATCTCCTGCTGCAGGCCCCGGACCAGGTTGAAGACCTTGCCTTCGTCCGAGCCGGGTTTACCGCGCAGCTGCTGTAGCGTGGCGACGTCGAAGGTCACCGTCTTGATGACCTCGCCGAGGCCGTACTGTCCGGCACTGTCCTTCACCAGGGTGGCGGTCTTGTAGGCCAGGTCGGCCACGTAGCCCACGCGGTCGGCGTAGGCGTTGCGCACGGCGGCGTAAAGGGTGGCGAGCCGCTTGAATGTCTCGATGTGGTCCCGCAGCTCCGGGGCCGGGGAGACGATCTCCCACAGCGCCTCGATGTCCTTGTAGGCCTCAAAGAAGGCCTTGCGGGCGCCGGGGTCGAGAAACCGGCCGTAGACCACGGCTTCGAGCTTCTCGTCCGCCCCACCGGTGGCGGGGGCGTCGAGCCAGGTGCCCGACGCCGCGCCGATGCGGGTGACCAGCTCGGCCAGCAGCAGGTCCAGGTCCTCGATGACTCCGCTCACGTCAGCACTGTCGAACTGCAGGGCCTTCTTGAGTTCCCGCAGCACGCCGACGAAGTCGACCACCAGGCCGACCCGCTTCTGGATGCCGTTGGCATCGACGTAGGGACGGTTGACCCGGGCAATGGCCTGCAGCAGGACATGGTCCCGCATCGGTTTGTCGAGGTACATGCAGTAGAGCAGCGGCGCGTCGTAGCCCGTCAGCAGCTTGTCGGTGACGATGAGGATCTTCGGGTCCTCGGCGGGCTTCTTGAAGAGCAGCCGGACGTCGGCCTCCCGTTCCGGGGAGAGCTGCAGTTCCGCCACCAGCGGGCGGTCGACCACGTCCGCCGCGTTCTCGGTATAGACCGGCTCCGACCAGCTGGGCGGCAGGTGCTTGTCCAGCGCACGCTTGTACTTGGCACAGGCCTCGCGGTTCACCCCCACGAGGAACGCCTTGTAGCCCAGCGGCAACACGTTCTCCCGGAAGTGGGTCGCCACGAACTCGGCCACCTGCTCGACACGGTCGTCGGCCGTCAGGAAGGTACGCAGGCCCACCGCCCGGTCGAGGACGCGGTTCAGTTCGTCGATATCCGTCACGCCCTCAGTGGCGGCCAGGTCGAAGAACTCCTTGTCGAGCTGGTCCGCCGGCACCGTCATGCGACTCGGCGCCATGGTGTGGCGGATCGGCAGGGTGGTCTCGTCGGCGATGGACTGCCGGATCGAGTACTTGTCGAGGTAGCCCGGTTCGTCGTCCGGAGCGAAGATCTTGAAGGTGCCCTCGCCCTGGGCGGTGCGGGCGATGGGCGTGCCGGTAAAGCCGATGATGGTGGCGTTGGGAACGGCCGCCATCAGGTAGGTGCCCAGCTCCCGGGCCACCGAGCGGTGGGCTTCGTCGATGAACACGTAGATGTTCGACCGGGTATCGACGTTCTTGTCGATGCCGTCGAACTTGTGGATCATCGAGACGATCAGCCCGCGCTTGCCGGTTCCCAGGTACTCCTGCAGCTTCGCGCGGGACGTGGCCTGCCACACGGCAATGTCCTGCTGCTGCATCTCGCCCAGCAGCTTCTCGACCCAGCCCTTGAGCTGGCCTTCCAGTTCCGTGCGGTCCACCACCAGGATGACCGTGGCGTTGTCGAAGCGGGCCTTGTCGGCCAGGATGAGCCGGGCCGCCGTCAGCAGCGTGAAGGTCTTGCCAGACCCCTGGGTGTGCCACACGAGGCCGCGGCTGCGGGCAGGGTCTTCGCAGCGCTCGATGATGCGGTCGACGGCCATGCGCTGGTGCTGCCGCAGCACCGACTTGCGGGTCTCACCGTCCTCCACGTAGAACAGGATCCAGTCCCGCAGGGTAAGCAGGAAGTCCGTGGGCTCGAAGAAGGCCTGCACGGCGAACCGGTAGCTCTCGTCGGGGGTCTGCTTCCAGCGGGCCATGAACCGGCGGTTGACGTTCCAGGTCACGCCGTACCAGTAGTCAAGCAGGTGGGTGACGTTGAAGAGCTGCGGGGTACCCAGCAGCTCGGGCGTCTCCTTCTCGTAGCGGCGCAGCTGGGTAACGGCCCGGTCGATGGCCGCCCCGTCCTTCGGGTTCTTGTGCTCGACGATGCAGACCGGCACGCCGTTGACGAGAAACAGCACATCCGCCCGGTTGCCCTTGCGGGCCGGCGGCTTGAGCTTCCACTCCCAGGTCACGTGCAGGGCGTTGGCGGTGGGCTGGTCGAAGTCCACCAGCCGCACCGGCCGGTGGCGCTTCTCGGACTCGTCGTACCACTGGCGCTCGCCGCGCAGCCAGCCCAGCACCTCGCGGTTGCCCTCGATGGACGCGGGGATGGCCTCGAGGCGCTCCAGCAACTGCCGCACGGCGTCCGGCGACAGCCAGTCGTTGAGGCGGGCGAGGGCGGCACCCACCTCGTCCCGCAGCAGCATGCCCTCATCGCCGCCGCGCCGGGTGCGGGCCTCGTCGGGGGCCAGCGGGGTCCAGCCGACGGCGACGGCGTGCGCCACCATCGGAAACTGCACGGAGCCGGCCTCGCTGATGCGCAGCTCGCTCATCCGGGGGGTGTGGCCGCAGGCTCAGCGGTCGTGCCCTTGGCCGGCGGGCGAGGGGCGACCGTGCGCAACCCGTCGATGTGCTCGTACAGGTCGGGGCGGATCGTGGCCCACATAGGATCGAGGATGAAGTCGATGCCCTCCCGGCGGGCCAGCTTCGCGGCCGGCACGAAGTCGGCGTCGCCCGAGATCAGCACGATCTGGTTGACCTGCTGCTTGTAGGCCAGCGACGCGATGTCGAGGCCCAGCCGCATGTCCACGCCCTTCTGACGCAGGTCCAGCTGGAAGTCTTCGTCCGCCAGGTTCTCCCAGCGCCGCCGGCCGTTGGTGAGGTCCTTGAGCGATTCGGCCTTCAGCTGCCAGCGCAGGTTGCTTGTGGGAATTTCGCCGAGGCGCAGCGCCACCTTGCGCATCCCTCGTAGGGCGTCGTGAAAGGCGTGCCGCCACCGGGCCGTGGCCGACGCCGCCAGGTCCATGGCCTGCCGGCCAATGGGGGTGTGGCCCTTCCAGTCGGCGGGCGGGGCGTCGTAGACGAAGATGCGGTACAGCCGGGCGATGCGGCGGCCGCTGTCGTCGTTGAGGTGGGCCAGCGCCAGACGATGCAGCCGGCGCGCAGCCTCGTCCGGGGGCTGCTTGCCGAAGAGGTGGCGGGCCCGGTTCAGGTAGAAGCCCACGTCGACCATGACGGCCGTCACGGTCGGCGAGACGTGGTACAGAAGGTCGGGCGGGCGCCGGCCCGGAAAAGAAGTGCCCCTGGGTTCGGCGCTTCCCGGATGAACGGGGGAAGGCTTACTGCCAGGGGCGGATGATGGCGAAACCATAGCTCAAGCCTCTCCCTGCATCAAGCCGCCACCGGGCGGTCGAGGGCCGAAAGGTCGAGATCCTGGACGCGGATCTCACCGGTCATGAGCTTGTGCAGTAGGGCCTTGAAGAGTTCTTCCAGGACCTGACGCTTGTGGCGGTGGAGGTCGATCTTGTGGTCGATGGCTCCGAGGATCGCGACGATCTCGCGCTGTTCCTCCAACTTTGGAGGGAGAGGTACGGGAAGTGCCTTGAGCTTCGTGGTGTTGATGCACGCCAGATTGGTTGTCTTGTGGGCTACCTTCAGGAAGTAGCCCCGGCCGTAATGACTCTGCGCCAGGTAGGCCAAGTACTCCGGAAGCAGCAAGGTCTGGTCCGTTCGCACCGCGAAGACGTGATTCTGGTGGACGCACGGGTCGATCTGACCTCGCCACATATGGCCCCGACCAAGCTTGTCGAAGTCACCACCCTCAGTAAGTAGTACATCTCCGGGTAGTAGGCGGTACCGGTCCAGCTCGGAGCGAGCGATCGCGATTGTCTTGATCTGTGAGAGGTCTAGGTAGCCATCTTGAACATTGGCTACGCGGAGATACGGAACTTCAACCGCATCGGCGGGCGAGACCAGACGACCTTTGGCTATGCCGGTCTGGACTGTGGCGCATTTCTCCAGCGGGACGACTAGCCAAGTCCCCGGTATCTGACCAAACTCGGATTCGATCAGGGATGCATCCCTAAGACCACGCGTGAACAACTCGCGCATTGTTGCGCGCTTCAGTTCTTCCGCGGCTGCTGTAGCCCGGCCCTGAGTGGCGATAGCAGACCGGACGGTCGCAAGTGCTCGAACCAGTGCTCTCTGCTCTGGCAAAGGCGGGTACGGGACCTCGAGTGAAGCGAGCCGGTTACGAGAAAGATTTGGAATCGTTGTCTTGTTCCCGGCTCCCTCGAAGATGCCGAGCTGCGTGAACGCACACTGGAGAAAGTAGACATAGAACCGCGGCTCCACATCCTCTCGAGCGGGCCGGAGACGATGTAGGTGATTCTGGAACGACATCGTGGGTATCCGCCCGTCCCAAACGGCAGCCCGCCCAATGTCACCACCCTCGCAAACCAGCAGGTCGCCTGCCTTCAAGCGCTTTTCGCCAAGCTCGTCCGGCGGAATCGACATCTCATCGAGTGTTGTTAGGTCCACTTCGTCCCACAGTACGTTCGACGTGCGCAAGAACGGGACCTTGTCGTTTCCGGCGCGAGCAGCTGCCGACATCGTCTTTCCGGCGCCTATGTCGAAGAGGTCACCCAGACGCTGCGAAGGCCAATTCGGGTTTGTCATAGCGGTGCCAGCAGGCGGGCGAGGGTCTGGTCAATCTCGCGAGCCTCGTCGTCGAGAGCGAGGATGTCGGCAAAGATCGCCTTTACGGGCCGATGATCGGTGGCGCTCCCTTGGGCCACCCAGCGTCCAGGGCTCAGGTTGTAGTCCGCCTCCTCGGCCTGCCCGCGCGAAATGACCGCTATCTCGCCCTCAATCGGCTCACCCTTAAGGTACGCCGCCGCCAGCGACCGGATGTCCTCCTGCGGGATGTAGTTCTTCGGGCGCCCCTTCACCACATGCCGGGATGCGTTCAGCAGCACGATCCGCCCCTTCCGCGCCGCCGGCTTGCGCCTGTTCAGCACCACGATCACCCCGGCAGCCGTCGTGTTGTAGAACAGGTTCTCCGGCAGCAGGATGACGCCGTCGATCAGGTCCTGCTCGACGAACCACTTGCGGATGTTGCGTTCCTTGTCCTCGTTCTTGCTGCCGGAGCCGCGGGTGACGGCGCCGGTGTCAAGCACGACGGCGGCCCGGCCGCGGTCGTTGAGGCAGGCCAGCGTGTGCTGCAGCCAGGCCCAGTCGCCCTTGCCGGTGGTGATGCCGCCCTGGGGCCGGAAGCGGTCGAAGGGGTCGTCGGCGAAGATGTCCGGGTTGAAGGGCTGGTTCCACATGGGATTGGCCACGACCACGTCGAACGTCCGCAGCCGGCCGTCGGTGGTCCGGAACTTCGGGTTGATCATGGTGTCGCCGCGGGCCATCTCCACCTGCATGTCGTGGATGATGGTGTTCATCTCGGCGATGGCGTAGCTCTCGGCGGTGAGTTCCTGGCCGTACAGCTTGAGCGGCACCTTGCTGGTGGGGTCGAGCTCTCGGGCCACCAGCTGCAGCTTGACGAGCAGGCCGGCCGAGCCGCAGGCGTAGTCGTGGCATTCCTCCCCCGGCCTCGGCCGCAGGATGTGGGCCATGAGGAAGCCGACCTCGGTGGGCGTGAAGAACTCGCCGGCGCTCTGGCCCGAGCCTTCCGCAAACTTGCGCAACAGGTACTCGTAGGCGCGGCCGAGGAAGTCCGGCTGCACGTCGGCCAGGCCCAGCCGGTAGCGCGGGTCGGAGAAGGTCTCCACCACGCCGCGTAGCTTGGCCGGGTTGATATCGCGCTCGCCGTTGCGCTCGGCGGCAAAGTCGACGGCGTCGATGACGCCGGACAGGGACGGGTTGTGGCGGACCACTGCCCGTACGGCCTTGGTGAGGTGCTCGCCCAGGTCCCGGGGTCGGGTCGAGGCGCCGTTGTCGTCGACCGGCCAGTCGAATGCATCCCGCCCGCTGATCACGCCCCAGCGCGCCTCGGCCGGCAGGTAGAAGCGGAGCAGGGCGTGGTCAGACTCGGCGATCTCCAGCGCTGTGGTGCGGTCGCCGTACTCCTCGGTCAGCCGGTCGATCTCGTCGTCGAAGACGTCGGACAGGCGCTTCAGGAACAGCAGCGGCAGCAGATAGTCCTTGAACTTGGCCGCGTCCTTCTCGCCCCGGATCGAGCAGGCGGCGTCCCAGAGCATCTGCTCCATGGGCTTGGTCGAGGGGGCGGCTGCCGACCGGGAGCCGCGCCGGCGGCGGGTGACATCGGCGGCCGCGGCCGCCCCGTCTGTGCCCTGATCGACCCCGGCCTCGGCAGCGAGCGCCAAAATGCTGGCCCTGGCCGCTTTCTGCGGTACGGTGGTGCCACCTTCCCAGCGGTTGACCGTGGCGAAGGACACCCCGAGCCGGTCGGCCAGCTGCTCCTGGGTGAGGTTGAGCTTGGCGCGGATGGCGCGGAGGGTGGCGTCGAGGGGGGCTTTATTCGTCATGTCTGAAAGGTATGCTATATGACATTTATGGTCAAGCGGCCGGCTCGGCACGGTGCCTACGCCCTTGGAGGGGCGGCCCTTTCCGCCTGCCGTAGGGGGCGAAATGCAGTGCGGCGCTGAGTTCAGCCCCTGCCGCCTATACCGCTATGCCCTGTGGCGGATCTGGGATCCCGCCGCGGGCACCGTCAACTTTATCGGCCTCAACCCCAGCACCGCCGACGAGCAGATAGACGACCCGACCATCCGACGTTGCATCGGCTTTGCCCGCGACTGGGGCTACGGCGGGCTCGTGATGACGAATCTGTTTGCGTTTCGGGCGACAGAGCCGGCGGTGATGAAGGCGGCTGAGGAGCCTGTCGGGCCGGACAACGATGTCCGGATCGCCGAGTGCGCGCGCAAAGCGGCCGTCGTAATTGCCGCCTGGGGACAGCACGGCTCCCACCGTGGCCGGGACCGGTTTGTGAGAGGGCAGATCGCGAGACTGCACTACCTGCGGTTAACCAAGGGCGGGCACCCTGGCCATCCACTTTACCTACCGGCTGGCCTGCTGCCGCAGCCGTGGTAGTTGGATACGGGTTGCCTGCTCCCCGCGAACTCGGATGCCAACGCGAGCCTCGGACCCGGACGCAATGACGGGACTCGGCAATGCAGGAAACCGGTTCAGCTCATCGGACGATCGATAGGCTTCAGCGAGCACGTCACTACGTCGGTCTGTCGCCTGTCGATCGCGGCTTCGACCGTTTGAACACTTCCAGGGCTTGTGCGACGGCCTCTTCAGGTGCCCGCGGGATGATGTTCTCCGGGATGACCACTTCGCAGTCAACCGGCTCTGCGCCTTCGATGCTTAATTCAACAAGACGGTTGCCTACTACACTGTGGAAGTAACGGGTGTAGTCCTCTATGTCCTGCTCGGTTAGTGTGACGTCGCTGCGTAGGCCACCTTCGTCCAGAAGTGTGTGGAGGCGGCCGCTTGCGACATCCATCGCAAACGCGAGCCCGATGGTCTGACGCTCGCTCAGGGCAATAAACTTGACCACCCCATCTCCGCTGTCGGTTGGCAGCAATGTCATTCGAGCGAACTGAGCTGCAGGTGGGTCGGGCCATAAACGTACCGACACCGTTGCGCCCGCGAGCCTCCCGAGGTCCGAAGCGCTTTCGACGCCGCCGCCGCTCTTCAGCGCTGCAAGCGCGCTTGCATCGATTAGCGCGTGCCACGGTGCGAGGCGATCCCTTGTGTCGAAGACATCCATCTCGTCTGGAACCCCGGCATCGACTTTCACAAGGTGGTTTGCGAGAGCCTCAATGATGGGGAGATCAGAGCGGATCCGGTTCCGGTCCGCAGGAATGTCTGGGTCAACAATCGTTCGCCCCGCATTTGCGTGGGCCACAGCGCACCGCCCCGACTCGAAGAGGTGCTGGCTGACGTCCACGCCTTGACTGCGCAGTTCCCTGATTCGATCGACCGCCCTCTGGTCGGCAAGGAGGTCAAGGGTCTTGCCCACCCAGGCTACGCGATCGCGACTGTCGAACTGGCTTTCTATCACCTTGAAGAAGGAGAGAAACGCATAGGGCTCATGCACGCCCGCTAGGCGGCGCCCCTCTCTGAGGAATGCAAGCGCCATGCGGACCCTGTCATCCTCGATGACGGGCATGTGATTGCAGCTGAAGCGCCTCGTTCCCCATTGAAGTCGTGATGTGAAGGTGTCGCGCCCGCTGGAGTAAAGCGTCACCCCTGACCCCCAGATCCAGCCCGTGATGTCCACAAAGCCCCGCTTGTAGAAGCCAAGTACTGAGGTGAAGCGATAAAGTCGTGCGAGCGACTCGTCGGTCCGACCCTCACTTGTCGGGGTGCTGATGCAGGGTCCGGTGGCCGTCGTCCCCTCCTGCTTTACTCCATGCAGAAGGTACTCGATGCCGTCGTATTTGACCCATACATCATCCTGAGGCCAGGGAATAGATGATGCGACGCTGACTGTTAGCCACCCGATACGGCCTCGCACTTGCGCCCACGCTTCTTTGCCGAACACGTGAGGAACATATGGCGTCTTCATCGGCCACCCAGACCCCCATGGCACAGTTCAGCGACGGGCTGCACCGCGAGCCCGACAGCGTTCATCCCCCTCCGCCCGAGCCCCTGCGACGCTATCGCCGAAGGCCTCGGATGGTCGCCAGCACGGCTTGGGCCTCAGCGGATACCGAAGAGTCGCCGATCGTCCGCGGCACTACGAAGAGTGGGGGTGGTGGCCGGTGGTATCGCTCGGCCTCACCGCCCGCCTTTTTGCCCAGCGCTACTAGCAAGCCCGGAGCCAGCGCCTTCAGCAGCGGATCCACGATATGTGTCCAGGCATTCCGCAGGGGGACGGTCGTGGGCCTCTTATCTCCCTGGGTCCGGTAGGGAAACAGGTTCAAATAGCACGCGGCATCAAGGTCGGAGCGGCAGGCCGCTAGCGTCGGTCCGAGAATACGCCACAGGTTCCAGGTGCGGACCTGCGCGGCGTAGCTGCGACACATGTCGTCGAATGCCCGATCCAGCTGCTCCGGCGGGGCTGCGACGAACCGCTCGATCAGCGGGATCAACTCACGGTCCTGTGGCGTTCGGGTGACGTATGCGTCACCCCCGCCGCCGGGGTTGATGGCAAGCAGAACGGGATTGCCGGGCCGGTACGCGGGGCCGACGAAGCCCAGGAATGGGACGCGAGCATCGTGGTGCAGGTTGCGGGGGAGCTGGTGGTCGTGGTCCGTGCCGTAGAGCATCGCTCGGCTGACGCGCGCCGCGCGCTGGAACGCTGAGGGAAGATCACCCACTCCGAGATCGTTAGAATTCACGCTCACGTTAGGCGCCTGACGTAGTCGTCGAAGTCATCAAAGTACTCCCATCTGGCGACGGCGACCGACCTCCGTGCAAACAACGTACGCCACTTGGTGAGTACCGCAGGGTTTGGATCTACCACCGTCACGGTCTTCAGCCGTTGGTTCCTGAAGTTCCCGAAAAGTGACCAAGCCATCCTGTCCGCATCGGGCAGGGAGTAGCCGATCACCACGATGTGCTCGGCCTCATGGAGGTACTCATAAGCAAGTGTCCAGAGGTAGCGGAACAAGCTAATTGAGGTGATGGGCTTGACGGGCAGTGGAGGAACCATAAGCGGGTAGACCGAGTCGGCAGGCTCCGGCGTGCCAGTCTTCGCCAGCCACACTGGGCTAAGCCACACAGGATCTGTCGGGTCGGGTGCGCCGCGAATGATCTTCTCAAAATCCTGCTCTCGGCACCGCCAGTTCACGGAGCCATGAAGTTTGACGAGAAACGGGTACGGGTGAACACCGTCCCGCCTCTCCGGAGCCTCGGCGGACTCCTTGATACGATCGAAGTACACATCCGCTGGTGCGTATGCTGCGAGAAGTTTTCGATCAAGCAGGTCGTCGTAGTTGAACGTGACGATTCGATCCAGCGCTTTGCTGCGAGTGCCGAGAAGTTCAAGCTTCTTTGCGAATCGCTCGTAGACGTTCGCCGAGTTCTCCTTGGCATGCCGTAGGGCGAAGCACATTAGGTGGGTGATGTGACTTAGCCAAGTGTAGGCATCGATAGACCCTGCTCGTCGGCGCGGGTGAATGGCGTCGATAAACTCCAAGTGACCGAGCTGGCGGATTACTGCCTGCTCAAGTCCCAGCTCTCTGAAGTCCCCGTCGTCCTGCCAGGTATCGGTGACTATGTCGCGGGACTTCGCTACCCACCGTGGCTTTATGGGACCAAGGTCCCCGATCCTCTTGCAGAGGCCGTTATCCAATGGGGCGACGGCGTCGGACGGCAGCCGACGCTTCGTGGCGCTGAAAGACGCACCTGCACCTAGTACGAAAAGCCGGCTGACGCGCTGGCGATTCTTGGGCTGACGCATTCTTGTCGCGATCTGGTGGGGATAGCGGCAGTAGCCTCTACCGCAGCGCCGGCACCACCTTCTCCCCGATGATCTTCAGCGCATCCATCGGGTCGTCGTGCAGCCGCAGTGCGATCTCCGTCAGCCCCGCGCGGCCGAAGCGCTTGAAGCGCTCGATCTCGCGGTCCAGCGCGTCGAGGCCGCCGGTGGAGGTCAGGCCTTCGCACAGCCGCTTCGAGATGCTCTCGGGGATGCCCTTCGGCTTGCCGGAGCGGTCGAACCAGGCGGCGACGTAGGCGTCGAACTTGTCGCGCACGAGCTGGGTCTCTTCGGGCGAGACGTAGAGGCCGACGAGCTCGGGGTCGAGCTTCCGGGCGCGCCACGGCAGCTCGCGGGTCGACTCGCGGTAGGCCTCGGCGGCGTCGGCCTTGATGTGCCAGGCCCAGAAGGTGTTCACGCGCAGGGGGGCGGCGCCGGCGTCGCGCTTGGCGCGGCCGGCATTCACCTCGACCATGGCGGGCTCGATGATCTCGGGCGGCGTGCAGCCGACGAAGACGCCGTCGGCGACGCGGGCCTCCATGCGCATCATCTGGGCGCGGTAGGCGGTGCCGTAGACGAAGGCCGGCGGCGCCTTGAGCCAGTCGTAGGCGCAGGGGAAGTCGACGCTGAAGTCCTCGCCCTTGTAGGGCGTGGCGAGGTCGCGGTGGGCGGCCTTGCGCACGATCTCGATGGCCTCGCGCACGGCGCGGACGATCTTCGGCGGCTTGTGCAGCACCATGGCGTCGAGGTTGCCCTCGCCGGCGCCCATGGCGACCATCGCGCGCCCGTCGCTCATCTCGTTGAGGCTGAGCAGGGCGTTGGCGATCTTCATCGGATGCATCTCGAACGGGCTCACCGCGAGGGCGCCGAGCTTGATGCGCTTCGTCGTCTGGGCCAGCGGCACCAGGCTGAGGAAGGCGTCCCAGTGGGCGAAGTAGTTCGAGGTCCAGATGGCCCGGATGCCCATCCGCTCGGCGGCCTGGCCGAGTTCCGCGACCTGGGTGGGGGTGAGGTTCGGTTCGAGGATGATGTCGACTTCCACGGCGGGTCCCGGACGGCTTTGGGGGGCGGGAAGGATAGAGCCTCGCCCGCCCCGGGCGCCAGCCGGACCGGGGGGCGGGGCCCCGCGGAAGGTGCCCGCAACATGCCGGCATTACGGCACTTGGTTCGGCCCGAGCCCAACTGGAAATCCCAGGACCGGCACTTTCGGCCCCTTGGGAGCTGGCGGCCCTGTCGGCCGCGGGATCGCGCCGCAGGCGCCCCGCAGGCCGCCTCAGTCATTGGCCAGCGCCGCCACCAGGGCCGGCAGGTCGGACACCGGCGGGCTGCAGGCGGGGCCGCGGCAGATCCAGGCGGTGACGGTCTCGCCAGGCACCTTGTCGGCCAGGGCCGGCGGCAGACCCGGCGCGTCCGGCGGGATGACCAGCACGATGCGCCGCGGGTGGTAGGCGGCCGTCAGTGCGGCCCGGAACGGCGCCGCGGCCTCGGCGTCGCCGCGCACGATGACGATGGCCGGGGGCTTCAGCCAGTCCTCCAGGGCATTCAGCAAGGTCGCGTGGCCGTGGGGGTATTCCACCAGGGCCGGCCAGCCGGCCCGGAGCGTGCGTTCGGCTGCCGCGAGGTAGCGGGGTTCGGCCAGCAGCCAGCCGAGCCGCAGCAGCGCGCCGGCGGCCACGCCGTTGCCCGAGGGCGTGGCCTCGTCGCTGAAGGGCCGCGAGCGGTGCAGCAGCGGCTCGTGGTCGTGGGCGGTGAACCAGAAGCCGCCGAGCTCCGTCGACTCGAAGTCGGCCAGCAGCCGCTCGGCGAGCCAGGTGGCGTCGGCGAGCACCTCCGGGTCGAAGCGGGCCTGCAGCAGCTCGAGGCTCGCGTCCAGCAGGTACGCGTAGTCGTCGAGGTAGGCCCGCAGCGGCCCGGGACCCGCGTCGGTGCCGGTGGCGAGCAGGTGGTCGGCCGTGCGCAGCCGGGTGCGGATGAAGGCCGCCGCGGCCAGGGCCGCATCGATGAAGTCGTCCCGGTTCAGGATGCGGCTGGCGATGGCGAGGCCGCGGATCATCAGCGCGTTCCAGCTGGTCAGGATCTTCTCGTCCCTGCCCGGGCGCACGCGTGCCTCGCGGGCGGCCAGCAGCTTTGCCCGGGCGCTGGCCAGCAGTTCGCGGACGCGGGGCAGCGGCAGGTCCAGGGTCTCCGCCACGGCGGTGTCCGGTGCGTACACCGACAGGTGCCAGGCGCTGAGGTCGTGGTGCGGCTCGAAGAAGTTCGCGGCCCGGTCGAGGCCGAAGTGGGGCGCTGCCACGGCGTATTCGTCGGCCGTGAGCACGGCGCGGGCCTCGTCCGGCGTCCACAGGTAGTACTTGCCCTCGACGCCTTCGCTGTCGGCGTCGAGGCTCGCGTAGAACGCGCCGCCCGGGGCGCGCAGCTCCCGCAGCGCCCAGCCGCCGATGCTGCGGGCGACGCTGCCGAAGGCCTCGTCGCCGCCCACCTGGTACAGCTGCGCGTAGAGCGCCAGCAGCGGGCCGTTGTCGTAGAGCATCTTCTCGAAGTGGGGGATGCGCCACTCGCCGTCCACGGAGTAGCGGTAGAAGCCGCCGCCCAGCTGGTCGTTGATGCCGCCTTCGGCCATGCGCGCCAGCGTCAGCGCGGCGAGGTACAGGGCGTCCTTGTCGGGCGCCTGGCTGCGGGCCGTGCCGTGCCAGTGGCGCAGCAGCCGGTCGATGAGCGTCGGGTGCGGAAACTTCGGCGCCCGGCCGAAACCGCCGTGCTCGCGGTCCACCTGCTGCCCGGCGAGTTGCCGGAAGGCCGTCAGGGGCGACGCGTCCAGTTCGACGTCGCCGGCCGGCGGCAGCTCCAGCTGGTCGAAGGCATCGCGCAGCGCCGCGGCCTGCCCGTCGAGTTCCGTGCGGTGGCTCGCGTAGTAGTCGGCGACCCGCACCAGCAGGTCGCGGAAGGCCGGCATGCCCTGTCGTGGCTCCGGCGGAAAGTAGGTGCCACCAAAGAACGGCGCATGCTCGCCCGGCGTCAGGAACATGGTCAGCGGCCAGCCACCCGGCCGCTGGGCAATGAAGTGGTGGGCCGTCTGGTAGATGCGGTCGAGGTCGGGCCGCTCCTCGCGGTCCACCTTGATGTTCACGAAGCGCTCGTTCATGACCGCGGCGGTGGCCGGGTCCTCGAACGATTCGTGGGCCATCACATGGCACCAGTGGCAGGCCGAGTAGCCGATGGAGAGCAGGATCGGCCGGCCGGATTCCCGCGCCAGTGCCAGCGCCTCGGGACCCCACGGATGCCAGTCCACCGGGTTGCCGGCGTGCTGGCGGAGATACGGGCTCGTCGCGTCGGCCAGGCGGTTCATGGCGGCGGAGCCTAGCATGGGCGTGACAGGCGCCCGCGTCCCGCATACTGCCGGCCATGGGATACCGCGTCGCGAGCCTCGCCGTGCCGCTGCTGCTGCCGGTGGCCACGGCCTGGGTGCGCCGCCTCGAGCGGCGCGCGCTGCGTGACGGCGCGCCGCTGGACCCGGCTCTGCAGGCGCTGGCCGTGCGCATGGGACTGCGTCATCCGGACCGGGTACGGGTCCTCGCGCTGCCCGCGGTGCCGTGGCGGTGGCCGGGGTGGCTCGCAGAGCCGCTGGCGCGGCTGGGCCTGGGGCCCGCCGCGGTGGCCGGCCTCACGGCGGGTTACGGCATCCTGGTCCGCGCGGACCGGCGGCATGACCGGGCCCTGCTGCTGCACGAGCTGGCCCACGCGCGGCAGTACGAGCGGGCCGGCGGCGTCGCACCGTTCCTGCGGGTCTACCTGAACGATTGTGCCCGCTGGGGTTACGCGGGCAGCGTGCTCGAACGCGAGGCGCGGTGGCGCTCGGCGCGCCTGGGCGACACGCGGCGGCCGGGCTGAGGGGCTACTCCTCGGGCGGATTCTCTTCGGCGCTCCACTGGCGGCGATGCGCCTCCTGGGCCGCGGCCCGCACGCCGCTGTGGCGGTTCTGCAGCAGCAGGGACGACGGGTCGCAGACCTGGGCGCGGAGCAGCCCCAGGTCAACGGCCGCATCGAACAGGCTCGGATACCAGGTCCGCCAGTTCGGGAGCAGCGCCTCGACTTCCTGCCGTAAGGTCATGCATCACCTTCCGGCCCGATCCTAGCGCAGCCTCGTGACCGGTGCCTACCACGCAATCCCGCCCGTTGCGTGGCGTTATGTGGACTGCCGCCGCTGCTAGACTGGCGCCCCTATGTGGGAATACCCCGGATTCGACCCCGTCGCCCTGCAGCTGGGCCCGCTGGCTGTCCGCTGGTACGGGCTGACCTACCTCGTCGGCATTGGCGGGGCCTGGTGGCTCGCCCGGCACCGCGCGCAGCAGCCCGGCGCCGTGGTCACCGCCAGCCAGGTGGACGACCTGGTCTTCTACGTGGCGCTGGGCGTCATCCTCGGCGGCCGCATCGGCTACATGTTCTTCTACGGCTTCGACCAGCTGGTCCAGAACCCGCTGAACCTGCTGCGCATCTGGGAGGGCGGCATGTCCTTCCACGGCGGTCTGCTGGGCGTGATCCTCGCCTTCGTGCTCTACGCCCGGAAGATCGGCGCGAACTACATCGACGTCGCCGACTTCTCGGCGCCCATGGTGCCCATCGGCCTGGGGGCCGGGCGCATCGGCAACTTCATCAACGGCGAGCTGTGGGGCAAGCCCACCGACAGCCCCTTCGGCATGCTCGTGCGCACGGCCGACCTGCCGCGGGAGTCGGCCTGGGGCGTCGAGGGCATCTGCCAGCAGTTGGGCGTGGCGCCCTGCGAGATCCGCCTCTACCCGACGCAACTCCTCGAGTTCGCCCTCGAGGGTGTCGCGCTCTTCACGATCCTGTGGCTATTTTCGTCGCGCCGGCGGCCGCGGCTCGCGGTGGCGGCCCTGTTCCTGCTCTGCTACGGCGTGTTCCGGTTCGGCGTCGAGTTCCTGCGCCTGCCGGATGCCCACATCGGCTACCTGGCCTTCGGCTGGCTCACCATGGGCCAGGTGCTGACCTTGCCCATGATCCTCGGCGGTGCGGCCGGGCTTGCCTTCGCGTATCGCCGCGGCGGCCTCCCCGCCCGCCAGCGCGCCTGATACCACGACGATGCAGCAGTACCACGACCTGATGCGCCACGTGCGCGACCACGGCGTCCGCAAGACCGACCGTACCGGTACCGGCACGCTGTCGGTCTTCGGCCACCAGATGCGCTTCGACCTCGCCGAGGGCTTCCCCCTCGTGACGACGAAGAAGCTCCACACGCGCTCGATCATCCACGAGCTGCTGTGGTTCCTGAAGGGCAGCACCAACATCGGCTACCTGCGCGAGAACCGCGTCACCATCTGGGACGAGTGGGCCGACGCGAACGGCGACCTCGGTCCCGTCTACGGCGCCCAGTGGCGCTCGTGGCCGACGCCGGACGGCGGCCACGTGGACCAGATCCGCCAGGCCATCGACACGATCCGCCGCGACCCCGACTCGCGGCGCATCATCGTCAGTGCCTGGAACGTCGGCGAGATCCCCAAGATGCGGCTGGCGCCGTGCCACGCGCTGTTCCAGTTCTGGGTGGGCGAGGGGCGGCTCTCGTGCCAGCTCTACCAGCGCAGCGCCGACATCTTCCTCGGCGTGCCCTTCAACATCGCGAGCTACGCGCTGCTCACCTGCATGGTCGCCCAGCAGACCGACCTGGTGCCCGGCGACTTCGTCTGGACGGGCGGCGACTGCCACCTGTACCTGAACCACCTCGAGCAGGCCGACGAGCAGCTCGCGCGCACGCCATACCCGCTGCCGCAGCTCCGTTTCCGGAGGCGCCCGCCCACGATCTTCGACTACGAGTTCGACGACTTCGAGATTGTCGGCTACGAGTCGCACCCGCACATCAAGGCGCCGGTGGCGGTGTAGGGCAGGGTCAGTGGCCGGCAGCTGCCCCGGACGACGGCGCAGCGCCGTCCCGGTACCGGTCGTCGCCGCGATCCACCAGTCCGCGGACCACCACGTAGAACACCGGCGTCAGGAAGAGCCCGATCAGGGTGACGCCGAGCATGCCGCCGAAGACGACGGTGCCGAGCACCTGCCGCATCTCCGCGCCGGCGCCGCTGGCGAGTACCAGCGGCACGACGCCGAAGATCAGCGCGAAGGACGTCATCAGGATGGGCCGGAGGCGCTGCCGGGCGGCCTCCGTCGCGGCGGTCCGGCGGTCCTGGCCCGTGGCCTCGTGCTGCCGGGCGAATTCGACGATCAGGATGGCGTTCTTGCTGGCGAGGCCGATCAGCACCACCGAGCCGACCTGGGCGAGGATGTCGAGCGCCATGCCGCGCAGGAGCAGGGCGAGCAGGCCGAAGAGCAGGCACAGGGGCACGATCAGCACGATGGCGAGCGGCAGCGACCAGCTCTCGTACTGGGCCGTCAGCACGAGAAACACGAACAGCACGCAGAGGGGGAACACGAACAGCGCGAAGTTCGTGCCCTGGGTCTGCTGGTAGGCGAGCTCCGTCCATTCGTAGCCGATACCCGACGGCAGCACCTGGCGAGCGAGGCGCTCCATGGTGGCGATGGCCTGGCCCGTGCTGCGCCCGGGCGGCGTGCCGAACTGGAGTTCCGCGGCGGGGTACAGGTTGTGTCGCACGACGCGGTCGGGGCCCGCGCTCGGCACCACCTTCACGATGGAGCCGAGGGGCACCATCTCGCCGTCGGCGTTGCGGGTCTGCAGGCGCGCGATGTCCCCGGGCTCGAGCCGGAAGGGCCCGTCGGCCTGGGCCGTGACGCGGTAGTTGCGACCGAACAGCGTGAAGTCGTTGACGTAGGCCGAGCCCATGAACACCTGCAGCGTGTCGAACACGTTCGACACGGGCACGTTCATCATCTCGGCCCGGGTGCGGTCGACGTCGAGGTAGTACTGGGGCGACGCCGTGCTGAACAGCGTGAACGGCCGCGCGACTTCGCCGGTAGCCGCCGCGGCGCCGGCCAGCTGCCAGGTCGCGGCCTCCAGGGCCGCCAGGCCCTGGCCGCTGCGGTCCTCGACCATCATCTTGAAGTCGCCGCCGTTGCCGATGCCGCGCACCGGCGGCGGCGGCACCACGAAGAGGGTCCCCTCCTGGATGCTGCTGAACTTGCGGTTCAGGTCGGCGGCGATGGCGGCGGCCGAGAGGCGGCTGCCCCGCTCTTCGAAGGGCTTCAGGCCCACGAAGACCGTGCCGGACTGGGTCGCGTTCGAACTCGTGGCGACGGAGAAGCCGGAGAACGCCACTATCCGCTCGGCACCCGGCGTCTCGAGGGCCATCGCCGTGGCGCGCTGGACCACCGCCGTCGTGCGTTCCAGGGATGATCCCTTGGGCAGTTCCACCAGGGTGATCACGTAGCCCTGGTCCTGCTGGGGAATGAAGCCGCCGGGCACGAACTCGAAAAGCACCCCGGTGGCGGCCAGCAGCAGGGCGAAGACGCCCAGCGCCACCCGGGGCATGTGGACCACGCGCTGCACGATGCCGAAGTACGCCGCCTGCAGCGCGCCGAAGCCGCGGTTGAACGCACGGAACGCGCCTCCCAGCACCCGCTCGAAGAGGCGGTCGATGGCATCCTTAGGGGCATGGGGTGCCCGCAGCAGCAGGGCGCCCAGCGCCGGGCTCAGGGTCAGCGACACCAGCGCCGAGATCACCGTGGCCGAGGCGATGGTCAGCGCAAACTGCCGGAAGAACTGGCCGGTGATGCCGCCGATGAAGGCCGTCGGCACGAACACCGCCACCAGCACCAGCGCGATGGAGACCAGCGCCGAGCCGACCTCGGTCATGGTCTGCAGCGCAGCGTCCCGGGGGCCGAGGCCCTGCTCGAGGTTCCGTTCGATGTTCTCGACCACCACGATGGCGTCGTCGACGACGATGCCGATGGCGAGCACCAGGCCGAAGAGCGTCAGGTTGTTCAGCGAGAAGCCGAAGGCCGCCATGACGGCGAAGGTGCCGATCAGCGAGATCGGGATGGCCAGCACCGGCACGATGGCCGCCCGCCAGTTCTGCAGGAAGACGAGGATGACGAGCACGACGAGGGCCGTGGCCTCGAAGATCGTCGTGTACACCGCGTCGACCGACTGGGCGATGAACTCCGTCGGGTTGTAGACGATGCGGTAGGCGAGCCCCGGCGGGAAGTCACGCGACAGCTCCGCCATGGTCTCCTTCACGCGCTCGGCGGTGGCCAGTGCGTTGCTGCCCGGCCGCTGGAACATCACCAGCGCGACAGCCGGCTGGCCGTCGAGGAAGCTGTTGGTCTGGTAGTCCCGGGCGCCGAGCTCGACGCGCCCGACGTCGCGCAGGCGCGTCAGGCGGCCCTCGGTGCCGGACTTGATGATGACGTCGCTGAACTCGTCGGGCGTGCGCAGCCGCCCCTGGCTGTTCAGCGTCAGCTGGAAGGCCTGCCCGGAGGGTGTCGGTGGCTCGCCCAGCGAACCGCCGGCCACCTGCACGTTCTGGCCCCGCAGCGCCCCGACCACGTCGGTGGCCGTGACGTTGCGGGCCGCCATGCGGTCCGGGTCGAGCCAGACCCGCATGCTGTACTCGCGGGCGCCCACGATGTTGAGCGTGCCGACGCCGTCGAGGCGCGCCAGCACGTCGCGGATTCGCAGCGAGGCGTAGTTCGAGATGTAGAGCTGGTCGAGGGAGTTGTCGGGCGACTCGAGGTGCACCACGATCATCAGGTCGGGCGACGTCTTCTGCGTGACGATGCCGAGCCGCCGTACGTCCTCCGGCAGGCGCGACTCGGCGATGGAGACGCGGTTCTGCACCAGCACCTGGGCGATGTCGAGGTCGGTGCCCACGGCGAAGGTGATGGTCAGCGTCATCACGCCGTCGGTCGTCGACGACGAGGTCATGTAGAGCATGCCCTCGACGCCGTTGATCTCCTGTTCCAGCGGTGCGGCGACGGTCTCGGCGATGACCGCGGGGCTGGCACCCGGGTAAGTGGCCGTCACGACGATGGTGGGCGGCGCCACGTCGGGGTATTGCGCCACCGGCAGGCTGAAGTAGGCGAGCCCGCCGACGATCGTGATCAGGATCGAGATGACCGCCGCGAACCGCGGGCGGTCGACGAAGAAGTGGCTGAACCTCATGGCGAGGCGGGCGGCTCGATGCGGCCCTCAACCGCCGTCACGGGCATCCCCGGGCGGACCTTCGCCATGCCGTTGATGATGACGTGGTCCGTCGGGGCGAGGCCGTCACGGATGACCCGCAGGGTGCCGAGGGTCCGGCCCGGCGTCACGGGCTTCGCGCGCACCTGCGACTGCTCGTCGACGACGAAGACCACGCGCTGGGCCTGGTCCGTGCCGATGGCCGCGTCCGGTACCAGCAGCGCAGGGTACGGGCCCTCGCCCCGCAGCTGCACCCGGGCGAAGAGCCCCGGCGTCAGCCGGCCATCGGGGTTGTCGATGATGGCCCGGCCCTGGATCGTGCCGGTGGCCTCGTCGACGCGGTTGTCGACGAAGTCCATGCGGCCCAGGTGCGGAAAGCCCTGCTCGTCGGCCAGCTGGATGCGCACGGGGTTGGCCACCTCGCGCGAGCTGGGGCGGATGCCCTCGGCGGCGAGCCGCTGGTAGCGCAGGTAGGCCTGCTCGTCGGCGGTGAAGTACACGTGGATGGGATCCACCGACACGACGGTGGTCAGCAGCGTGGCGTCCTTGGTGCCGCCGGTGACGAGGTTTCCCTCGGTCACGTAGCGGCGGCTGACGCGGCCGTCGATGGGCGCCCGCACGCTGCAGAAGTCGAGGTCCAGTGTTGCCGCCTGCGTGGCGGCCCGGGCCGCCAGCAATTCCGCCTCGGCCGAGCGCAGCTCCTGCACGCGCGTATCGAGCTGGTCCTCGGGGATCAGCTTCGATTTCGCGAGCGTGCGCGCCCGCTCGAGGTTGCTGCGGGCGAGCTCGAGCCGTGCATCCGCCCGGGCCACCCCGGCCTTCGCCTCGTCGAGCACGGCCTGGTACGGGCGCGGGTCGATGACGAACAGCAGGTCGCCCTTCTTCACGAGCGCGCCGTCCTGGAAGTTGGCGGCCTGCACGTAGCCGCTGACCCGGGCCCGGATCTCGACGGTGTCGGTGGCCGCGATCCGGCCGGTGTATTCGTCCCAGTCCGTCACGTCCTGGGCGAGCGGGGTCGCCACGGTGACTTCGACGGGCGGCAGGGCGCCGTCGCCCGCCGGCCCGCAGGCGGCGAGGGTCAGGAGGGCCAGCAAAGGCAGGGAGAGCGCGCAGCGCAGCGGGCGCGTCATGGGGTCATCCGGGTCGCGGGGCAGGCGCCCAGCCTACCGTATCCGGGCGCTGCTTCCATGAACGGGGGGGGCGGTTCCGCTGCTCAGTCGCTCCCGCGGGCCCGCGTGCGGCTCGCGACGCTCGTGACGCGGGCCGGGCCGTCGAGCCGCACCGCGGTGAGCCGGCGGCCCCAGACGCAGCCCGTGTCGAGCCCCAGCAGGTTGTCGCGCTGGAGCAGTCCCAGCGACGACCAGTGGCCGAAGACGACCCGCACTGGCGCACTCGCCCGGCCGGGCACGTCGAACCACGGCGTCAGGTCACGCGGCGCACGGTCGGGCGGGCCCTTCTCGGCGAATTCCAGGCTGTCGTCCGGCCGGACGTAACGCATCCGCGTCAGCGCGTTGATGACGAACCGCCAGCGGTGCACGCCGTTCAGCGCCGCTGACCAGGCGTCGGGCTCGTCGCCGTAGAGGTTCAGCAGGAAGCCCGTGGCCAGCGGGCCGCGCAGCACGCCCTCGACCTCGCGGGCGAGCTTGACAGTCAGCAGCGGGTCCCAGGCCGGCGGCAGGCCCGCGTGCACCATCAGCGTGTTGAGGTCCGGACGGTAGTGGGCCAGCGGCCGCTGCCGCAGCCACTCGACCAGCCCCGCGGCGTCGGCGGCGCGCAGCACGGCGGCAAGGTCAGGATCCCGTCCCCGGGCCGAGTTGCCGGCGGCGAGTGCCAGCAGGTGCAGGTCGTGGTTGCCGAGCACCGTGACGGCCCGGTCGCCGAGGCTGCGGACGAGCCGCAGCACGCCGAGGGAGTCGGGCCCCCGGTTGACGAGGTCGCCGACGAACCAGAGTTCGTCCCGGGCCGGGTCGAATTTCAGCGCATCGATGAGCCGGGCGAGCTCGTCGTGGCAGCCCTGGACGTCACCGATCGCGTAGGTGGCCATCGTCCCGGCCGCGGACCCGGGCTCAGTGCAGCACGCCGGGCACCGCGAGGCGGAACCGCGGGATGGGCGCGCGGAAGCTCTGGCCCTCGTCGTCCTGCATGCCGTAGCTGCCTTCCATGGTGCCGACGGGCGTCTCGAGGACGGCGCCGCTGGAGTACCGGTGGGCCTGCCCCGGGCCGATGTGCGGCTGCTCGCCGACCACGCCTTCGCCCTCGACCTGCTGCACCTTGCCGTTGGCGTCGGTGATGATCCAGTGGCGGTTGAGCAGCTGCGCGCCGGCGCGGCCGGCGTTGCGGATGGTCACCGTGTAGGCGAACACGTAGCGCGAGCCCTCGGGCTCGGACTGCTCCGCCAGGTAGTGGGTCTCGACGGAGATCTGGATGCTGGAGTTGCGGTCGCTGGTGGCCATTGGCGAGGGATTGTCCGGGAGGGGTCAGGATCCCGCAAGCGCACGGCCTGCAGTGAGGTGGTTGGCCAGCGCCGCAAAGCCGCCCGGCGGCAGCCGCTCGGGGCGCAGCGCCGGGTCGATGCCGCAGGCACGGATCGCCGTCTCGCCCAGCAGCGGGCGCAGTGAGGTGCCGAGCTGCTTGCGCCGCTGGCCGAAGGCGCGCGCCACGACCGTGTCGAAGGCGGCGAAGTCGGCAATGCCAAGGGGATTGCCGGCGTGGGGCACGAGCCGCAGCACCACCGAGTCGACCTTCGGGGGTGGCCAGAACGACCCCGGGCGCACCAGGAACAGCCGCTCGACGCGGCAGCGCGCGGCCAGCGCCACCGTCAGCCGGCCGTAGGCCTCGTCGCCGGCGGCGGCGGCCATGCGGTCGCCGACTTCCTTCTGCAGCATGACGTGCATGTCCCGGAAGGCGTCCCGTGCCGCCAGCAGGTGGAAGAGCAGCGGCGTCGAGATGTTATAGGGCAGGTTGGCTGCGAGCCGCAGCTCGGCCGGCGCCGCCGCCAGTCCGCCGAAGTCGAAGTCCAGGGCGTCGGCCGTGTGCACGGTGAGGGCGCCCGGGCAGCGCCCCGGCAGTGCCGCCGCCAGGTCGCGGTCGATCTCGACGGCGTCGAGCCGGACGCCGGCCGCCAGCAGCGGGCGCGTCAGCACCCCTTCGCCGGGGCCGATCTCGACGAAGTGCTCGCCGGGCCGTGGCGCGATGGCCGCGACGATGCGGTGGATGACGTTCGGGTCGCGGAGGAAGTGCTGGCCGAAGCGCTTGCGCGGCCGGGTCATGGCCGGGAGAGGTCGATGGCGAGCTCCACGGCGGCCGCCAGGCTGCCCCCGTCGGCCCGCCCGGTGCCGGCCAGGTCGAGGGCGGTGCCGTGGTCCACGGACGTGCGCACGATGGGCAGCCCGAGCGTCACGTTGACCGCGCGCCCGAAGCCGCGGTGCTTGAGCACCGGCAGCCCCTGGTCGTGATACATCGCCAGCACCGCGTCGGCCCCCTCCAGGTGACGGGGCACGAAGGCCGTGTCGGCGGGCAGCGGGCCGACCGCATCGATGGCCTTGGTGCGGGCCCGCACGAGCGCCGGCACCAGCGTGTCGATCTCCTCGCGCCCGAGGTGGCCCGACTCGCCGGCGTGCGGGTTCACGCCGAGCACGAGGATCCGCGGTCGCGCCACGTGGAAGCGCCGCCGCAGGTCGCCATCGAGGATGCCGAGGGTCGCGTCGAGCAGCGGCCCCGTGATGGCCGCCGGCACGGCGGCGAGCGGCAGGTGCGTGGTGACGAGCGCCACGCGGAGGCTGCCTGCCACCAGCATCATGACCGGCAGCGGCGCGCCGGTCTCGGCGGCCAGGAACTCCGTGTGACCGGCGAACGGCACGCCCGCGTCGTTGATGACGCTCTTCTGCACGGGCGCGGTGACCATGGCGGCGAACTCGCCGCTGCGGCACCCGGCCACGGCCCGGCGCAGCAGGGCCAGCACGTAGGGCGCGTTGGCCGTGTCGAGACGTCCCGGCCGGCATGGCGCGCCGAGGGGGACGTGCAGTACGGACACGCTGCCGGGCGCGCGGCTGGCCGCCTGTCCCGGCTGCCAGTCGTGCAGCGTGACATCGAGCCCCAGCAGGCGTGCCCGGGCGGCGAGCAGGTCGCGGTCCCCGAGCAGCACGACGCCGGCAGGCCAGGCCCGGGTGGCGAGCCCCAGGGCCAGGTCCGGCCCGACGCCGGCCGGCTCGCCGGTGGTGACCGCGAGCGTCGTCACCTACATGCGGTACTCGACGTAGGCCTCGTCGCGGAGCCGCCGGGCCCAGATCTCGGTTTCCTCGCCCAGCTTGCTGTTGCGGATGGCGAGGATGGCGCGCTGGCGCTGCCGGTCGGCCGTGGCGTCATAGGTGCGGCGCTCCTCGACGCGCAGGATGTGCCAGCCGAACTGGGTCTTGAAGGGCTGGCTGATCTCGCCGATGGGCAGTTCCTTGACCGTCTGCTCGAAGGCCGGCACGAAGGTTCCGGGGCCGCTCCAGCCGAGGTCGCCGCCCTGCACGGCCGACTGCTCGTCCTCGGACACCACCTTGGCCACGGAGGCAAAGTCCTCGCCGCCGACGATCCGGGTGCGGATCTCGCCGAGCTTCTGCCGGGCGGCGGCGTCGTCGAGGATCTCGTTGGTCTGGATCAGGATGTGGCGGACCCGCACCTGGTCCTCCATGACGGGCTCGCCACCGCGGCGGTCGTCGAGCTTGACGAGGTGGAAGCCGCTGGAGCTGCGCAGCGGTGGCGATACCTGTCCCTTGGCGAGCCCCGGCGCCACCTCGGCGAACACGCTCGGGAGTTCCGTGCCCTTGCGCCAGCCGAGGCTGCCGCCCTCCAGGGCCTGCTGGCCGTCGGAGAAGGCCACGGCCAGCTGCGCGAAATCCTCGCCCGCCTCGACGCGCTTCGCCAGGTCGTTGATCTTCTGCTCGGCAGCGCGCAGCTGCTCGCTGCTGGCCGAGGGCGGCACTGCGACGAGGATCTGCGACAGCAGGAACTCCTGGTTGAGCCCCTCCTTGCCGGCCTGCCGCGCCATGAACTCGTCGACCTCGCGCGGCGTCACGCCGATGCGGGCGGTGACTTCCTTCTGGCGGAGCTGGTCGATGGCAATCTGGTTGCGCAGGTCGGTGCGATAGGCGGGATAGTCGATGCCCTCGCCGGCCAGCAGCTGGGGCAGGTCGGCCAGCGTCGTGTTGTTGCGCTGGGCGATGTTGGCGAGCGCCTGGTTCAGCGTTTCGTCCGAAACGTCGATGTTGGCGCGCTGTGCCCGCTGCAGCTGGATGCGCTGCACGACGAGGCGCTCGAGCACCTGCTCGCGCAGTGCCTGCGGCGGTGGCAGCTGGGTCCCCTGGGCGCGCAGGCGTTCGACGATGCGCTGGATCTCGACGTCGAGCTCGCTCTTGAGGACGACGCCGTCGTTGACGATGGCGGCGATTCCGTCGAGCAGCTCGCCGGAGCTGCTGAGCTCGCGGGTCTGGGCCTGGGCCGCCGCTGCCGGCAGCAGCACGGCGGCGATGCACGCGAGGACGGCCTGCAGGAGGCGGGGACGGCGGGCAGGCATGGCGGGCGTCAGTACCGGTCGAACTTGTTGCTGTCGAGAATATCACGGCCCAGGACGCGCCTCGCCGAGCGGTCGCCGGTGCCGAAGCCCTTCAGCAGCAGCTGCAGCGAGAACTGGGTGTCGGACTCGCCGGTACGCGCCACGAGATTCCGCCGGGTGGTCAGGCGCAGGCCCCAGCAGCAGGTGGCGTACTCGACGCCGACGAAGCTCTCGAGCGGGCTCTGGCCGATCAGCGAATAGTTGTAGCGGCCTACCGCACTCCATCGGTCCGAGAGGGGCCACGCGGCTGCGACGTCGACTTCCTCGACGTTGTCGCCCCGCAGCCGGTAGCCCACGCTCAGGATGCGGGCGTCGTCTGGATGGTAGAGGACGCGGATCTCGGCCAGCTCCGTCTTGCTGGCGTCGGAGTCCCACTGGTAGCCCAGGTCGACGTTCCACCGGTCGTTGATGTTCAGGCCGAGCTCGCCGATGTAGTCGGACGAGCTGTCGCTGAGCGGGTCCGCGCTGCCGAGCACGACGTCGCGGGTCGTGAAGTACCGCGTCTGGCCGATGGTCGCGGTGAGGAACTGGGCGCCGTTGCTGGCGCGGATCAGCCGGGTGGTCAGGCCGACGCTCAGCTGGTCGGTGTCGCCGACCCGGTCGAGGCCGACGAAGCGGTTGGCCCGGAACAGCTGCACCATGTTGAAGTCCGGGTTCAGGGTGTCGAAGACCGGCAGGTCCGACTGGTCCTCGAAGGGGATGTGCACGTACTGGATCCGCGGCTCCAGCGTCTGCAGGTAGCGGCGCGAATCGTCGACGCGGCGCTCGAGCACGGTCGACAGGTCGACCGTGTAGATCGGCACCGTCCGGCCAGGGCTGTCGTTGGCGTCGTCCGCGGTGTTGTCGAGGCGGTAGCTGGTCACGTCGAGCGCCGCGGCCGGGCGCAGTGTCACGCCGCGCCACTCGAGCGGCAGCGCCAGCTGCGGCAGCACGTGCCCGCGCAGGCCCGTGACGCCGACGTTGCGGTCGAACCACGTGAAGTCGCTGTTGACGGCATACTCGAGGCCCAGCGGGCCGCGGGGCCAGTAGCCGCGCCCGCTGAGCTGGGGCAGCCGCCGGTACGGCCGGTCCTCCGGGACGATGCCTTCCTCGTCGAGGGTCTGGAAGTCCTGCAGCCGCAGCAGCATCGTCCACGGCCCCTGGAAGTACTGGAGGTCCACGCGCCGCTCGAGGGCGATCTGGCTCGTGGCGTCGATGCCGCTCGCGAAGTCCTCGAAGTACTGCGGGTCGCTGACGTCGGTGGCGGCAAGGCTGAGCTGGAGCTGGCCCGGGAGCCGGCTGCGGTGGGCGACGCGCAGCAACGACCGCGCGTCACCGGTGCCCTTGTCGTCGGGCAGGAACTCGGCGCCGAGCGTGCCCCGGTGGTTCTCCTCGAGATAGCGCAACTCGCCCTGCATCTGGATGCCGCGCTGGGACATGTAGCGCGGCGTCAGGGTGGCGTCGTAGTTCGGCGCCAGGTTCAGGTAGTACGGCAGCAGCAGCTCGACGCCGCGCTGGCCGCTGCTGCCGAAGTCGGGCAGCAGGAACCCCGACTTGCGCTGGCCCGACACCGGGTAGGTCATGTAAGGCACCCAGAGGATCGGCACGCCCATGAAGTCGAGGCGGGCGTTGCGCGCCGACGCCATGCCCTTGCTGCGGTCGATGGTGATGGCGTCCGCCCGCAGCAGCCAGTCGTCCTTGCCCGGTGCGCAGGCCGTGTAGGTGACGTCCTCCAGCACCAGCCTCGTGCTGCCCTCGACGGCGACGCGGCCGGCCTGGCCGCGGGCAGGCAGCGTGAACAGCTCGAAATCGGCCGCGGTGATCACCAGCTGCTCGGTGCCCGGCGAGTAGGCGGCCGCCCGCCCGCGCACGCGGGCCTCGGGGCTCTGGAAGTCGATGTTGCCGTCGACGGCGAAGCTGCCGCTGGCCCCGTCGTAGGTGGCGTCGTCGGCCGACAGCCGGCTGTCACCCTGGCGGATGACGAGGGGGCGCGTGAACCGGCCGTCGCCGCCGAGGCGGAACTCGGCACCGCCGGCCGTGACGACCGTCGACTCGGGGTCGGTGCCCTCGGGCAGCGGGTCGAGGGCCGCGGGCGCGACGATGGGGCAGCCCAGCGGCACGATGGCGGGCGAGCCGCTGCCCGCGGCGGGCAGCGCGGGCGCCTCCGGGCCGGCAGCGTAGCCAGCCCGGGCCCCGACGATTCCGGCAGCGAGCCAGAGCAGCAGCGCACGACGCAGCACCATGCGGCGGCAGTATAGTCGCGCCATGCATACCGCGCCGCCCCGCCTGCGCAAGGCCCTCGTGCTCGCCGCCGGACGGGGCGAGCGCATGCGCCCGCTCACGCTGACGACGCCCAAGCCGCTGCTCCGCGCCGGCCCGCGCACGCTGATCGAGTGGCACCTCGAAGCGCTCGCCCGCGCCGGCGTGACCGACGTCGTCATCAACCTCGCCTGGCTCGGGCACCTGATCCGCGCGTTCCTCGGCGACGGTGCGGGCCGGGGGCTGCGCATCGCGTACAGCGACGAGGGGCCCGAGCCCCTCGAGACCGGCGGCGCCATCGTCCATGCGCTGCCGCTGCTCGGTGACGCGCCCTTCTGGCTCGTCAATGGCGACGTCTGGTGCGACTTCGACTTCGACCGGCCGGTCCCGCTCGGCGCCGGCGACCTGGCGCACCTGGTGCTCGTGCCAAACCCCGCACACAATCCCGCGGGCGACTTCACGCTCGAGAACGGCCGCATCGGCAACGGGGCCATGGTCCGGCACACCTTCGCGGGCATTTCGGTCATCGACCCCGCCCTGGTGGCCGGCCACGCGCCGGGACGGTTTCCGCTGGCGCCGCTGCTGCGCGCCGCGGCCGCGGCGGGCCGGGTGTCTGGCGAGTTGCACACCGGGCGCTGGACCGACGTCGGCACGCCAGACCGGCTGGCCGAGCTCGACGCGGGCCTGGCGGGCGGTTGACGAACGCACGGCCTGTGCGCCGGTCAGGTCGCCGGCCCGTTGCATGCCCGGCGCGGCGACCGGGGCCGCCGCTGGGCGGCGTGCCCGGGCCGTGGACGCGGCCATGGCTGGCGCTGCGGCCGCCGTGTCGTCCGCGAGGCCGCTAGCTGCCCCGCAGGCGGGCGAGGCTCTCGGGCAGCTGCGCCGCCAGGTCGTCGCCGACCCCGCGGACGGTGCGCGTGACGCCAAGGGTCGCGAGATCGGTGACCGTCTGGCCGCGGTGGCCGCACGGATCGATGCGGCCGAACGGCCCGAGGTCCATGGCGACGTTCAGCGCGAGCCCGTGGTAGCTGCCGCCCCGGCGCACGCGCAGGCCGAGGCTCGCGAGCTTGGCCCCGTCCACGTAAACGCCCGGCGCGTCGCGCCGGCCCGTGGCGCTGATGCCGTAGCCGGCCACCGTCCTGATCACCGCGTCCTCGAGGGCCAGCACGAGACCCCGGACCGACAGTCCGGCCCGGCGCAGGTCGACGAGGGTGTAGGCGACGAGCTGGCCGGGGCCGTGGTAGGTCACCTGGCCGCCCCGGTCGGTGCGGACCACCGGGATGTCGCCCGGTGCGAGCACGTGTTCGGGGCGGCCGGCGAGCCCGAGCGTGTAGACCGGCGGATGCTCCAGCAGCCAGGCCTCGTCGGCGGTGCCGGCATCACGCCGGGCCGTGAAGTCCTGCATGGCGGCCACCGTGGCCGCGTAGTCCGCGAGGCCCGGCAGCCACCGCACGCGGATCGCTGGCGGCATGGTCGTCAGAGCAGGAAGAGGACCTGCTCGCTCGAGCTCAGGATCCGGTAGATGGCATCGACCTGGTCGCGGCTCACCGCGTCGAAGGTCACCGTCACCGCCAGGTAGCGGCCGTTGCGGCTGGGGCGGGTGGTCACGTCACTGGCGGCCACGCTGCCGGCGTGCAGCCGCACGGCCTCGACTACCAGCTGCTCGAAGGCCGGCGCGTTCCTGCCCATGACCTTGATGGGGAAACGGCAGGGGAACTCGAACGGGCTGTCGCTATCGTCCACCGGCATCCTTGAGTTTCTCGAAGGCGGCAGCGGCCCGCGCCCAGACCGGGCCCGGCTGGCCGCTGCCGACCGGACGGCCGTCGAGCTCGAGCACCGGCACGACGCCGCGCGTGGCGGCGGCGATCCAGATTTCGTCGGCGGCGCGCAGCCGCGCCTCGCTGACGGGCTCGTCCCGGCGCGGAATGCCCAGGGCCGTGAGGATCGCGAGCACCGCGTCGCTCGTCGTCCCCGGCAGGATGGCGGGGGCCGGGGGCGGCCGCAGCACCGTGCCGCCTTCGACCACCAGCACCGAGCTGGCCGAGGCCTCGGTCAGCAGGCCGTCCCGCAGCAGCAGGGCCTCGCCGGCGCCGGCTTCCCGTGCCGCCTGGCGGGCCAGCACGTTGGCGAGCAGGGCCGTGGCCTTGATCTCGCACAGGTTCCAGCGGTCGTCGGGCCGCGTGATGGCCCTGATGCCGTGGCGGTCGGGGTGCGGGTCCGGGACGGGCGTCGCCATGCCGAAGACCGTCGGGGCAAGGCCGTCATCCGGGAAGGCGTGGTCGCGGCCCGCGTCGGCGCCGCGGGTGACCTGCAGGTAGACCGCCAGGCTGCCGCCGCCATTGCGGCTGACGAGCCCCGCGATGATGTCGTGCCAGGCGGTCCTGGCGTGCGGGTTCCGGATGCGCAGTGCCGCCAGGCTGCGGTCGAGCCGGTCGAGGTGCGCGTCGGCGAGGAACACGCGCCCGCCGAACACCGGGATCACTTCGTAGACCGAGTCGCCGAACAGGAAGCCGCGGTCGAGCGGCGAGATGCGCACCTCCGCCAGCGGCCGGAAGTCACCGTCGAACCAGGCCCAGGGCAGGGGGACGGCCACGGCTCACTCGAACCAGAGCAGCACGGTGTCGCGGGCCTGGGCCCACAGCGACCCCTCGGGCACGGCCGCCAGCGGCACCAGCGGTGCTTCGGCCAGCACCTGGTCGTCGAGCCGCACGCGGATCATGCCGACGGGCGTCGCGGGGTCGAGCGGTGCCTCGAGCGGGGTGCGGACCTCGACCTGGGTCTGCAGGTTGTCGCCGGCGCCGCGCGGCAGGGTGACCGCGAAGGACTGCGCGACGCCGACGTCGACGGACTCGGCCTCACCCTTCCAGACCCGTACCGTCTCGACCGGCTTGCCGGCCGTGAAGAGGGGCTTCGTCTCGTAGAAGCGGAACCCGTAGGCCAGCAGGGCCTCGGAGGCCCGCTCGCGCGCCCGGGCGCTGTCGGTCTTCAGCACGACGGACACGAGCCGCATGCCGTTGCGCAGGGCCGAGGTCACGAGGCAGTAGCCCGCGCTCGCCGTGTAGCCGGTCTTCATGCCGTCGACCGTCGGGTCGCGGTAGAGCAGGCCGTTGCGGTTGCCCTGGGTGATGCCATTGAAGGTGAACTGCTTCTCCGAGTACCAGCGGTAGTACTCGGGGAACTCGCGGATCAGCGCGTTGCCGAGGCGCGCGATGTCGGCGGCCGTCGTGTAGTGCTGGGGGTCGGGCAGGCCCGTCGAGTTGCGGAAGCTGCTGTCGTTGAGGCCGATCTCCTTCGCGTAGCGGTTCATCAGGTCGGCGAAGGCTTCTTCGGTGCCGGCCACGTACTCGGCCAGCGCGACGCTGGCGTCGTTGCCCGACTGGATGATCATGCCCTTGAGCAGCGTCTCGACCGGCACCCGGCTGCCCACGTCGAGGAAGGTCGTCGAGCCGCCGCTGGTGGCGCCACCGCTGCGCCAGGCCACCACGCTGATGGGTGCCTCGTCGTTCAGCCCGATGCGCTTCTCGCGGATCGAGCGGAACACGACGTAGGCCGTCATCAGCTTGGTGATGCTGGCCGGCTCCATGCGCTCGTTCTCGTTGCGGGCCGCCAGCACGCGGCCGCTCTCGTGGTCGACGAGGATGTAGGCGCCGGCCTCGATGGCGGGCGGGGGCGGCACGTCGAAGGTGGCTGCCCACACCGGCAGCACGGCGAGGGCCAGCACGAGGGTCAGCAGGTGGCGGGTCATGGCGGGGTCGACTTCCTTGTCATGGGGCGGGTGCCGGCTCGGTCACGAGCTGCGGGGCGGGCAGGCCGAAACCGGCGAGGCGGTCGGCCAGGGCGTCGTATTCGGCGGAACCGGCCAGCGGCCCGATGCGCACGCGGTAGAGGGCCACGCTCCCCCCCTCATCGTACCGGATCACGGTATTGCTGACACCCTTCGCCGCGAGCGTCGCCTGCATGCGCTCGGCGTTGCCACGGTCGCGGTAGGCGCCGAGCTGCATGAAGAGCAGCCCTGGCGGCACCGGCGGCGGCACCGCCACGCCGGCCGGCGGGTCGCGGGTCACCGCCTCGACCTCCACCTCGGCGGTGCCGCTGCGGACCATGTCGAGCTCGACGGCGGCCGCGTAGGACAGGTCGATCTCCCGGCTCTTCTTGAACGGGCCGCGGTCGTTCACGGTGACGACGACGCTCCGGCCGTTGCCGAGGTTCGTGACCCGCACCAGCGACGGCAGCGGCAGCACACGGTGCGCCGCGGTCAGCTGGTTCATGTCGTAGACCGTTCCGCTCGAGGTGCGCCGGCCGTGGAACTCCTTGCCGTACCACGAGGCGACGCCCCGGGCCTTGTAGCCCTCGCTCGACGGCAGGACGTAGTAACGCTCGCCGAAGACCTCGTAGAAGGGCGGGTTGCCCGGGCCGGACGGCAGGGTCGCCGGGGCCTTCGGTGGCTTTGCGGCGGCGGGTGCCGGGGCCGGCGGCGGGCGGGGTGCCACGACAACGGGCGCCGGCTCCCTGCGTCCCCAGGGTCCCGGGGCGCAGGCCGCAAGCAGCAGCGTGGCCGATGCCAGTAGCGCGCGTGCGGCGGTGGCAGCTGCCCTCAGGGTGACTGCAGGCCGCCGGGCTGGCCTGCCTCCCGGACCCGCACTCCTGCAGCGATGGCCTGGCTCAGCTCATGCACCGCCAGGGCGTACATGACACTGCGGTTGTAGCGGGTGATGGCGTAGAAATTCTGGAAGCCGACCCAGTGCTCCTTGCCGTCGCGCCCGTCGAGCTCCACCAGCAGCGCCGGCGCCGACGCGGGCAGGTCGGTCGTGAAGATGACGCCCTGCCGCTGCAGCGAGGCCACGGTATCGCGCAGCGCGAGCTCATTGGTGCCGGCCGGGCGCTGGGCCGAGGCTTTCAGCTCTCCGCGGGTCGCGACCACCTGGCCGGGCTGCCAGTCATGCCGCACGAAGTAGTTGGCGACGCTGGCGATGATGTCGTCCCAGTCGGCCAGCAGGTTGCGGCGGCCGTCGCCACTGCCGTCGACGGCGAAGCTGCGGTAGCTGCTCGGAATGAACTGTGGTGGCCCCATGGCCCCGGCGTAGGACCCCGTCAGCGTGGTGACGTCGAGGCGCTCGTCGCGGGCCAGCAGGAACAGCTCCCGCAGCTGCTTGCGGAAGAACTCGCCCCGGGGCGGGTAGTCGAAGCCCAGCGTCGCCAGCGAGTCGACCAGCCGGTAGCTGCCGGTCCGCGTTCCATAGAAGGTCTCGACCCCGATGATGGCGGCGATCACCTCGGCCGGAACGCCGGTCTCGCCCGAGACCCGGCGCAGGCGTGCCTCGTGCTCCCGGTAGAAATCGACGCCGGCGCTGATCCGCTGGGGCGTGATGAAGATCGCGCGGTACTCGAACCACGGCTTCACCTTCTCGGCGGGCCGGGCCATGGCGTCGAGGATCGACTGCTTCGTCTCGGCCGGTCCCAGCACGCCCTCGACGAACGGCCGTTCGAAGCCGTCCTGCCTGACGAGGACATCGATGAATTCGCGCACCTCGGGACGGGTGAGGTCGAGGGCGGCGACGGGGCTGGCGAAGGCGGCGACAAGGGCCGGCACCGCGAGCCACCGAGACGGGCGCGTCGGTGTCATCGAGCCACGAGCTTTCGATGGGTCTGGATGGACATAAGGATACCGAAGCCCGCCATGAGGGTCACCATCGAGGTGCCGCCGGCGCTGACCAGCGGCAGCGGGACGCCGACCACGGGCAGCAGCCCCATGACCATGGCGGTGTTGACGAAGATGTAGCAGAAGAAGGTCAGCGACAGCGTCCCCGCCAGCAGCCGCGTGAAGGTGTCCGGGGCGTTGGCGGCGATGACCAGGCCGCGGCCGATCACGAACAGGTACAGCGCCAGCAGCGCCAGCGCGCCGAACAGCCCGAATTCCTCGCCGATGACGGCGAAGATGAAGTCGGTATGGCGCTCGGGCAGGAACTCGAGCTGCCCCTGGGTGCCGTTCAGCCAGCCCTTGCCGAAGAGCCCGCCCGAGCCGATGGCGATCTTGGACTGGATGATGTGGTAGCCGGCTCCGAGGGGGTCGCTCTCCGGGTCGAGCAGCGTCAGCACCCGCCGGCGCTGGTAGTCGTGCATCACGAGCCACAGCGCCGGCATGGCCGCGGCGGCGAGCGCGGCGGCGGCGGCGATGTACTTCCAGCCGAGGCCGGCGAAGAAGATGACGATGGCCCCCGACAGCACGATCAGGATCGAGGTGCCGAGGTCGGGCTGCACCGCGATCAGCGTTGCCGGCACCAAGATGATCACGAGGGTGCCGAGCACCAGCGGAAAGCTGGGCGGCAGGGGGCGCTCGTGCAGCAGCCAGCCGAGGAACAGCGGCACGCCGAGCTTCATGAGTTCCGACGGCTGGAAGCGGATGCCGATGTCGATCCAGCGCCGGGCACCCATGCTGATCTCGCCCTTGAGCAGCACGGCCACCAGCAGCACGAGGCCGATGGCGTAGACGAACGGTCCTGCCGTACGCAGCCACTGGGGTGGCACCTGGGCCAGCACCAGCAGCGCTGCGAAGGCAACGCCGATGCGGGCCCCCTGGCTCAGCACCTCGCGCAGGTCCTGCGACTCGGCGCTGTAGAGCGCCAGCAGGCTCATGACCAGCACGCCGCCGATGCCGAGCAGCAGCAGCCCGTCGAGGTGCAGCGTCCGCAGCACCCGCCCGAGGGGCCCGACCTCGACCCGCGCGCTCATGTCCGTGGCTCCAGCACCGCCTCGATGATGGCCCGGGCGACGGGGGCGGCGACCTTGCTGCCGCTCTCACCGTTCTCGATGACAACGGCAACGGCCACCCGCGGATCCTCCAGGGGCGCGAAGGCGATGAAGAGCGCATGGTCGCGCCGGCGCTCGGCCACCTGGGCGGCGTTGTACTTCGCGCCCTGGGCCACGGTGAAGACCTGGGCCGTGCCGCTCTTGCCCGCCATGCGGTATTTCGCGGCGGCGCCGATGGCCCGGGCCGTGCCGCGGCCGCCGTAGAGCACGTCTTCCATGCCCTTGATGATGACGTCCCAGTGGGCGGGGTCCTGGTCGGCCACCGGCGGCAGCGGCCGCGGAGGCAGGTATTCGGTGGCGCCGGTGGCCGGGTCGCGGTAGCCCCGCACGAGCCGTGGCTCGAAGCGCTGGCCCCGTGCGGCGATGGTCGCGGTGGCGTGGGCCAGCTGCAGCGGCGTCACCAGCAGGTAGCCTTGCCCGATGCCGGCGATGACCGTCTCGCCGGGGAACCACACCTGGTTCGCCCGGCTCTTGAAGGCCGTCTTCTTCCAGGCGGGGCTTGGCACCAGGCCCCCCTGCTCGCCGGCCATGTCGAGGCCGGTGTTGCCGCCGAGCCCGAACTGCTGCAGGAAGCCGCCGAGGCGCTCGATGCCGAGGTCACGGGCCAGGCCGTAGTAGTAGACGTCGCACGACTGCTCGATGCTGCCGGTCATGTCGACGCTGCCGTGGCCCTCGGGTTTCCAGTCGCGGTAGCGGTGGCTGGACCCCGGCAGGCTGAAGCTGCCGCCGCACCAGACCCGGTCCGTGGCGCGCCGTACCTCGTGGTGCAGGCCGGCCAGCGCCACCATGGGCTTGATGGTCGATCCCGGCGGGTACTGGCCGCGGAGCGCGCGGTTGAAGAGGGGCCGGTCGATGTCCTCCTGCAGGGCCGCGTAGGCCCTGCGGCCGATGCCGGCGCTCATGATGTTGGGGTCGTAGTTCGGCACGCTGGCGAAGACCAGCACCTCGCCATTGCGCGGATCGATGGCGACCGCCGCGCCCCGCCGGCCGGCCAGCGCGTTCTCGGCCACCAGCTGCGCATCGGCGTCGATTGAGAGCAGCAGGTCGCGGCCCGGGGTCGAGGGCGTGCGGCCGAGCACCTCGATGCGGCGGCCGTGGGCGTTGACCACCACGTCCTCGTGGCCCGACGCGCCATGCAGGTCGGGCTCGTAGCTGCGCTCGATGGAGATCTTGCCCACCTGCGACGTGCCGGCGTACGCGGCGCGGTCGAGCTCCTTCATGTCGTCGGCACTGATGCCGCCGACGTAGCCCAGCGCGTGGGACGCGAACGGGCCGAGCGGATAGCGCCGCCCGAGCCGGGCCTGCACCTCGAGGCCCGGCAGCCACGGCCGCTGCACGGCGAAGGCGGCCAGCTGCAGGTCCGTCAGGCGCTCGGCGATGACGAAGGTGTCGAACTTGCGCCGGCTGCGGACGAGGTTCTTCACGTCCTGCAGGTCGTCGGGCGCGATGATGCCGATGGCCACGAGCCGTTCGAGGGTCGCCGGCAGGTCGGGCACCTGCTCCGGCGTGATCTCGAGCTGGTAGCTCGGCGTGTTCTCGGCGAGCGTGCGCCCGTGGCGGTCGAGGATCAGCCCGCGGATGGGCGGGACCGGGACCACGCGGATCGTGTTGCCGCTCGACTGTTGCGAGTAATAGTCGTACTCGACTACCTGGAGCTGTACGAGGCGGCCGACGATCAGCCCCGACGCCACGACGACGAAGGCCACGGCCACGAGCACCCGCGCGAAGAAGAGCTGCTGCTCTGCCCAGGCGTCCTTGATGCGCAGCGTGCGGGCCATGGCCGGGTCAGGCGAAGCTGCGGTCGCGGCGTTCGAGCCGTTCGCGGACGCGGTCCATGGCGCCCATCACCACGGGCCACAGCAGCGTCGCGCTGAGGACGGGGCCCCAGCGCCCGGGTCCGAAGCTGGCGCGGCCGGCGATGCCGTCGATCCACAGGTTGACGAAGCCGGCCAGGAACAGCAGCACGAACACCGACAGCGTCAGCTGCCACAGCGGGAAGATGCGCATGCGCAGGTGGAAGCGCAGCACGAGGTAGGCGAGCCCCGCCAGCACGAAGGCGTTCTGGCCGAGCAGGCTGCCCTCGGCGACGTCGAGGACCAGCCCGATGCCGAAGGCCGTGAAGATCCCGACGCGGCCCGGCCACATCAGGGCCCAGTAGAGCAGCACGAGCGTTGCCCACGGCGGGCGGAACGGGGCGAGGCCCTCGGGCAGGGGCACGATCTCGATGGCGACCGCGGCGAAGAGCAGCAGCCACACGGGCCAGCGCGACGGCATCATCCGGCAGGCTCCTGGCCGGTGCTGGCGTCCTGCGGCCCCGGGTCGTCCGTCGCCGGCGCCGGCTCGGCGGGCGATGTCCCGGGCTGCGGCGCGCTGTCCTCGCCACCCGCCGGGGCACCTTCGGCAGTGGCGCCGTCACCGCCCGGGGCGCCGGGCGCCGACGGTGCGGCCGGAGTTGCTGGCGACGGTAGTGCAGGAGCGGATTCCACCGGCGGAGCCGGCGCCGTCGTGCCCTCGCTCGCAGCCCCGGCGTCGGCCGGCGGCCGACGCGGCAGCGGCGTCAGCACGACCGGCGCCCGTGCCGGCGTGGCCGCCGGTGCCGCAGGAGCCGGCGCCGGCTCACTGGCGGGCGATGCCGGGGGCGGAGCCGCGCCGCGCACCGGCGCTGCGGCCAGGCCCGGCGGCGGCGCCAGCTCGGCATCGGCAGCGACCCGGGACGTCCCGGGCAGCACCAGCAGTACCTCATGCAGCCGGTCGAGCCGCGCGGCGGGTCGGGCCGTGATGTCGCGGAAGGCGTCCCCGCGGGAGTCGTCGACCTTCGTCACCGTGCCGACCGGATAACCGGCCGGGAAGGCGCCACCCAGCCCCGAAGTGACCAGCAGGTCGCCCGGCTCGACGTCCTGGTTGCGGGTCAGGTACGGCAGCGACAGCCGGTTGCGGTTGCCGGTGCCCACGGCGATGGTCCGCAGGCCGTTGCGGACCACCTCCACGGGCAGGGCGTGGTCCGGATCGGTGATGAGCAGCGCCTCGGCGCTGTCCGGCGCGGTGCGCGTGACCTGGCCGACGACGCCCTGGGCGTCGATCAGGGCCTGGCCATCGCGGGTTCCGCTGCGCTGGCCCTTGTTCACGATGATCCGATGGTGCAGCCGGTCCATCTCGACGGACAGTACCTCACCGATCACCACCTTGTCCGGCACCCGCGCCGTCGAGTCGAGCAGGGCCCGCAGCCGGGCGTTCTCCGCCTGCAGTGCAGCATAGCGCTGCAGCGTTGCGTCGTTGACCAGGGACTTGCGCCGGAGGTCGGCATTCTCGGCCAGCAGGGCGTCGCGCGAGGCCAGGCTGTCGCTGAGCCAGCGGCTGGCGCGGAAGGGGGCGTTGATGGCCTGCTGCACGGGGTAGAAGGCGGCCGCCAGCTGCCGGCGCGCCTCCTCGAGGTAACTGCCCCGGTGGTCGAGCACCATCAGCGTGACAGCGACGGCGGCAGCCAGGGTGTAGCGCAGCCCCGGGTTGTAGTTGCGGATCCGGCCTTCGCTGTCGGCAGACTGCAGCGGCGGTTACTCGAGCCCGAGGGTGGAGGGGGGGACGGTATCGACCATCTCGAGGACGCGGCCGCCGCCGCGGGCGACGCAGGTCAGCGGGTCCTCGGCGACGATCACCGGCAGGCCGGTCTCTTCCATCAGCAGCTTGTCGATGTGGCGGAGGAGGGCGCCGCCGCCGGTCAGCACGATGCCGCGCTCGGCCACGTCGGCGCCGAGCTCGGGCGGCGTCTGCTCGAGGGCCTGCTTGACGGCCTGCACGATGCCCTGGAGGGGCTCCTGCAGCGCCTCGAGGATCTCGTTGCTGTTCAGGCTGAAGCTGCGGGGTACGCCTTCGGAGAGGTTGCGGCCCTTGACGGAGATCTCGCGGACCTCGTCGCCGGGGAAGGCCGAGCCGATCTCCTTCTTGATGCGCTCGGCCGTGGCGTCGCCGATCAGGATGCCGTAGTTGCGGCGCACGTAGTTGACGATGGCCTCGTCGAACTTGTCGCCGCCGATGCGGGCCGAGGCCGCGTAGACGATGCCGTTCAGCGAGATGACGGCCACCTCGGAGGTGCCGCCGCCGATGTCGAGGACCATCGAGCCGCGGGCCTCGTGCACGGGCATGCCGGCCCCGACGGCGGCGGCCATGGGCTCTTCGATGAGCCAGACCTTGCGGGCGCCGGCGCCCTCGGCCGATTCGCGGATGGCGCGGCGCTCGACCTGGGTCGAGCCGTAGGGCACGCAGACGATGACCCGGGGGCTCGGCCGGAAATACCGGGCGGGCAGCGCCTTGCGGATGAAGTGCTGGAGCATTTTCTCCGTGACGGTGAAGTCGGCGATGACGCCGTCCTTCAGCGGCCGGATGGCCGTGATGTTGCCCGGGGTGCGGCCGAGCATGCTCTTGGCCTCGGTGCCGACGGCCTCTACCGTCTTGCCGCCGCGGCCGGGCTCCTCACGGATGGCGACCACCGACGGCTCGTCGAGGACGATGCCCTGCCCGCCCAGGTAGATGAGCGTGTTCGCCGTCCCGAGATCTATGGAAAGATCATGGGAGAAATACCCCATCAACCGTTTGAACATGGTGTGCCGAGCCCGGCAGGGAGTGGCCCCGTAGAAGCGCGCTAGCCTAGCAACGGGGGGGCAAATCAGCAACAATTCCGCGGCCATGTCCCTGACCGAGAAAGACGTCCGCCACATCGCGCACCTGGCGCGAATCGCCCTCCCCGATGCGGAGCTGCCGGCCGTGGCCGCCAAGCTCGCCCGCATCGTCGGCTTCGTCGACCAGCTGCAGGCGGCCGACACCACGGGCGTGGCCCCCATGGCCCACCCGCTCGACGAGCGCCAGCGCCTGCGCGCCGACGTGGTCACCGAGGCCGACCAGCGGGCGCTGCTCCAGCAGAACGCCGCCGCCGTAGACCAGGGCCTGTACCTGGTGCCGCGGGTCATCGAGTAGCCGTCCCCGTGGCGTCGCCGACCATCGCCGGGCTGGCCCGCCAGCTCGAGGCCCGCGAGGTGTCCAGCCACGAGCTGACTCAGCGAGCCCTCGACCGCATCGCTGCCAGCCAGCCGGTGCTGAACGCCTTCATCACCGTCACGCCCGAACAGGCGCTGGCGGCGGCGGATGCGGCCGATGCCCGGCGGGCCCGGGGCGAGACGGGGCCCCTGCTCGGCATCCCGCTGGCCCACAAGGACATCTTCTGCACGGCCGGCGTGCCGACGACCTGCGCCTCGAAGATGCTGGCCGGCTTCGTCTCGCCCTACGACGCGACGGTGGTCGAGCGGCTGAATGCCGCCGGCGTCGTGACCGTCGGCAAGGCCAACATGGACGAGTTCGCCATGGGCTCGTCGAACGAGACGAGCTTCTTCGGCCCGGTGAAGAACCCCTGGGGCCTGGCGCGCTCGCCGGGCGGGTCGTCGGGCGGCTCCGCGGCGGCCGTGGCCGCGGGCCTCGTGCCGGCGGCCACCGGCACCGACACCGGCGGGTCCATCCGCCAGCCGGCGGCACTCACCGGCATCACCGGCCTCAAGCCCACCTACGGGCGCGTCTCCCGCTACGGGATGATCGCCTTTGCCTCGAGCCTCGACCAGGCGGGCGTGCTGACCCGCACGGCCGAGGACGCGGCGCTGCTGCTCGGGGCCATGGCCGGCTTCGATCCGCGGGATTCCACCTGCGCCGACCGCCCGGTGCCCGACTACGCGGCCGGCCTCGGCGCGCCCCTCCGGGGGCGGCGCATCGGCGTGCCGAAGGAGTTCTTCGACGACGGGCTCGAGCCCGGCTCGGCGGCCGCCGTGCGCGCGGCGCTCGCGGAGTACGAGCGCCTCGGCGCGACGCTGCACGAGGTGTCGCTGCCGAACCTCGGGCTCTCGGTGCCCACGTACTACATCGTGGCGCCGGCCGAAGCCTCGTCGAACCTGTCGCGCTTTGACGGCGTGCGCTTCGGCTACCGGCATCCGGGCGCAGGCTCCCTGGAGGAGCTCTACAAGCTGAGTCGCGCCGGGGGCTTCGGTGCCGAGGTCCAGCGCCGCATCCTGACCGGCACCTACGTGCTCTCGGCCGGCTACTACGACGCCTACTACCTCAAGGCCCAGCAGTGCCGGCGGCTCATCGCCGACGATTTCCGCCGCGCCTTCGGGTCCGTCGACGTCATTGCCGGGCCCACGGCGCCGGCCCCCGCCTTCCGGCTCGGCGAGAAGGTCGACGACCCGGTGCAGATGTACCTGAACGACATCTACACCATCGCCGTGAACCTGGCGGGCCTCCCGGGGCTCTCGATCCCCTGCGGCTTCTCCGGCGGCCTGCCCGTGGGCCTGCAGCTGATCGGGCCGCACTTCGAGGAAGGGCGGCTGCTCAACTTCGCCCACCAGTACCAGCAGGCCACCGGCTGGCACCTGCGGGAGCCGGCGGCATGAGCGGCAACTGGGAAGTCGTCATCGGGCTCGAGATCCACGCGCAGCTCGCGACGAAGAGCAAGATCTTCTCCGGCGCGGCCACGGCCTACGGTGCCGAGCCCAATACCCAGGCCTGCCTCGTCGACCTCGGCTACCCCGGCGTGCTGCCCGTGCTGAACGCCGAGGCCGTGCGCATGGCCGTGACCTTCGGGCTCGCCGTCGGCGCCGCGGTGGCGCCGCGGTCGGTGTTCGCCCGCAAGAACTACTTCTATCCCGACCTGCCCAAGGGCTACCAGATCAGCCAGTACGAGCTGCCCATCGTCCACGACGGCGCGCTCACCATCACGCTCGACGACGGCGCGCAGAAGTCCGTGCGCATCATCCGCGCGCACCTCGAGGAGGACGCCGGCAAGTCGCTGCACGAGAACTTCGCGGGGATGACCGGCATCGACCTCAACCGTGCCGGCACGCCGCTGGTCGAGATCGTCTCGGCCCCCGACCTGCGCTCGGCGAAGGAAGCCGTCGCCTACATGAAGGCGATCCACGAGCTGGTGCGCTACCTCGGCATCTGCGACGGCAACATGCAGGAGGGCTCGTTCCGCTGCGACGCCAACGTGTCGCTGCGCCGGCCCGGCGCGGAGAAGCTCGGCACGCGTACCGAGACCAAGAACCTGAACAGCTTCCGCTTCCTCGAGCGGGCCATCCTGTTCGAGATCGGGCGGCAGGCCGACGTGCTCGAGTCCGGCGGCCAGGTGGTGCAGGAGACGCGTCTCTACGACCCCGACCGGGACGAGACGCGCGCCATGCGCAGCAAGGAAGAGGCGAACGACTACCGCTACTTCCCCGATCCCGACCTGCTGCCGGTGGAGCTCGACGCGGCGTACATCGAGGCCGTGCGCGCCACGCTGCCGGAGCTGCCGGTGGCGAAGCGCGCCCGCTGGGTGCGCGACTTCGGGCTCAAGGCCGAGGATGCCGAGGTGCTCTCCCAGGAGCCGGCCGTCGCGGCGCTCTACGAGCGCCTCGCGGCCACGACGGGCCGGCCTGGCCCCGCCGCCAATTTCGTCCGCATGGAAGTGCTCGCGCTGCTCAACAGGACTCCGGATGCCGTGATCAACGAGACGGTCGTCGCCGACCTCGTCAGGCTCTCGGCCGACGGCGCGATCTCCCGGGCGAGCGCGAAGACGCTGTTCGAGGAGTTCGGCACCGATGCCGGCGCGCCGGCCATGGGCGCCGTCGTCGACCAGCGCGGCCTGAAGCAGATCTCCGACACCGGCGCCCTCGAGCGTATCGTCGACGACGTGCTGGCCGCCAATCCCGACCAGGTCGCCCAGTACCGGGCCGGCAAGGCCAAGGTCATGGGCTTCCTGGTCGGCCAGGTGATGAAGGCCAGCGCCGGCAAGGCCAACGCGGCCCAGGTCAACGAACTGCTGGCGAAGAAGCTCGCCTGACCGCCTCCGGCGGGCGGCCGGCGCCTCTGGCACCGCCGCCCGTCCCCGCCCACAATACCGACGCCTTTCCGCAGGGGAACCGCCTTGGCCGACCAGCACCAGCACTACAGCCGCGGGAGCGTGATCCTCGGCTGGCTCATCGCCATCGTCTTTTCCGTGCACAGCGCGGTGACGATCCTGATCCCGCGCACCGAGAAGTACGCCCCCCTGCGCGAGGACCTGCGCAGCTGGCACTACCTGATGGGGCTCACGCTCTTCGTGCTGATCGTGCTGCGCCTGGCGCGCTGGTTCCGCGAGGCGGTGCGCCCGGCCCCCGGCATGACGCCGGCGGGGCACAGCTTCACCCGGCAGCTGGCGCTGACGGTCTACCTGCTCATGGCGGTGATGCCGGTGCTCGGCATCCTGCAGGCCTGGAGCGACGGCCTCACGGTGCGCCTCGGTCCCTTCGTCACGCTGCCGGCCGTTGTGGGCGAGAGCCGGCCGCTGTGGATGTTCTCGGGCTACTTCCACTCGGCGCTGGGCTTCACGCTGCTGCTGATCCAGCTCATCTCGGTGCTGAGCGGCGCGTACCTGCTGCTGCGCCGGGGCGTGGGCATGTTCACGGCCTTCGCGCCGGGCTTCGGCGCGCAGATGTGGCTGACCTTCGCCATCTCCATTTACGCCGTCAGCACGCTGCGCGACGAGCAGAGCCCGGCCGGCGTCATCAACGTCGGGATTTTCGTGGGTCTCACGGCCCTCGTCTGGCTCCTCGGCCGGCGCCGCCGGCGCGCCGCCGTGCCGGTGACCTTCGACGGCGCGCGGCCCTCGGGGCTTGCCGTGGCGGCCGGCGCCGCGGTCTGCCTGCTGTCGCTGGGCTTCGCCAGCTACCTGCCCTACCAGAACTTCGGCGTGCTGCCCTGGGAGATGGGCGTGAAGGTGGCGGCGCCGGAAGGCGTGACGTCCCACGACGCGCCCGTCGTGCGCGTGACCGTCACCCCCGAGACCCCCTTCGAGGCGACGGTCAAGGCCGAAAAGTACAAGTGGTGCCGTTTCTGCCACACGGCCGACAAGGGCGAGAAGCACCTGGCGGGCCCGAACCTGTATGCGATCTTCGGGCAGCGCGCGGGCACGGTGCCCGGCTTCGCCTACTCGCCCGCCATGGCGAAGCGTGGCCAGGAGGGCCTGGTCTGGGACGACGAGACGCTGGACCAGTTCCTGGCCGGCTATGACCGGTTCGTCCCCGGCACCTACATGAAGGTCTCCATCGGTCCGATCACCGACCCCGAGGAGCGCAAGGCCATCATCAATCTCCTCAAGAAGGACACGATGCCCGGCGCCTACTCGACGCCATGAGTGGCAGCGACGCCAGGGGCCCGTTGCGCGGTGGTGACTGGAACACCGAGCGCATCGTCCGGCTCGTGGCGCTGGCGGTGCTCGTCATCGCCTGCATCCAGATCGTCTTTCCGTTCGCCGGCGCGCTGACCTGGGCCGGCATCATCGCCATCTCGGTGTGGCCAGCGTTCGTCTGGCTGTCGCAGCGGCTCGGCCAGCGGCCGGTGCCGGCGGCGTTGCTGTGCACCTTGGCCCTGACGGCGCTGCTCGTGGTGCCCTTCGCCTGGATGGCCGCGTCCCTGGGCCAGGCCGTGCCCGAGGTGGCGAAGCTGGTCGGTGACCTGGCGGGGCGCGCGTTGCCGGAGCCACCGCCGTGGCTCGCGACGGTGCCCGCCATCGGGCCCGTGATCGACGAGGCCTGGCGGGGCGCGGCGGCCGACATGCCGGGCGTCATCCGGAGCCTGGCCCCCGAGGCCGAGCGGGCCGGCATCTGGGCGCTGTCCCAGGGGGCCGGCATCGCCCTGTCGGTGCTCGAGTTCCTGTTCGCAATCCTCATTTCGGGCCTGCTGCTGGTGACGGCCGAGCGGGCTTCGGTATTCGCCGAGCGGGTGGCCGAGCGGCTCGATATCGGCGGTGGCCGCCTGCTCGCGACGGTGGTGCAGACCATCCGCAGCGTGTCCATCGGCATCGTCGGCACGGCGGCGGTTCAGGCCATGGTGGCTGCCAGCGGGTTCCTCGTGGCCGGCGTGCCGGGGGTGGCGCTGTTGGGCCTCATCACCTTCCTGGTGGCCCTGGTGCAGATGCCGACGCTGCTGGTCTGGGCCCCGGCGGCCCTGTGGCTCTACGTCGACGACCAGACGGCGGCGGCCATCGGTCTCGCCCTGTACGGCGGCCTGATCATCAACTCCGTCGATAACGTGCTGCGCCCCTGGATCATCAGCCGCGGCGCCCGGCTGCCCTTCGCGCTGATCTTCATCGGGGTCATAGGCGGCCTGCTGGCCTGGGGGATCATCGGGCTTTTCATCGGCCCGACCTTCCTGGCCGTGGCCTACTCGCTGCTCGTGGCCTGGCTCGGGGAGAAGGTCGAAGAGGTGTCGCACCCGCCCGATCAATAGAATCATGCGGTTACATGCCGTCTGGCAATATATAAGGATTCCTTTATATTTGCCGGCATGGAACTGAAGGACGGTGTGCGCCAGCTTGAGGCTGCGGCCGAGCCCACGCGGCTGCGGCTGCTGGTCCTCCTGTCCGGCGGCGAGGCCATGGTCACCGAGCTCGTGAAGGTGCTCGGGCAAAGCCAGCCCCGGGTTTCCCGGCACCTGCGCCTGCTCACCGAGGCCGGCCTCATCGACGGTTTCCGCGAGGGCCGCGCCACCTATTACCGGCTGTCGCCCGCGGCGCTGCGCACCGGCGTGGGCATCTACCTGGCCGCCCTGGCCGCGGGCCGCGATCCCGTCATTGCCGACGATCGCTACCGCATGCAGGCCCTGCGGCGAGGTCGTGAGCGGGAGGCCCTGCGCGGCCATGCCGGCACGGGCACTGCCACCGATGTCGGTGAAGCCCTCGACGCGCTGCTCGGCGAGGCCGAGCCCGTGGGCGACGTCCTCGACGTCGGCAGCGGTGCCGGCGCCGTGCTCCGCCGCCTCGCGCAGCGGGCGACGTCGCTCGTCGGCATCGACAACTCGGCCGTCATGCGCCAGCTGGCCCGGGCCCGGCTCTGGGGCCTCGGACACTGCAGCATCCGCGACGGCGACATGCACGCGCTGCCCTTCGAGGCGGGCAGCTTCGACCTCGTCGTGCTCGACGAGGTGCTGGCGCGAAGCGCCACGCCGGGCAAGGCCCTGGACGAGGCCTGGCGCGTGCTCCGCCGCAGTGGCCGGCTGCTGGTGATCGACCGGGTGCGCCCGGTGGCGCGCCAGCTGCCCGGCAAGGCCGAGGCGGGGTTCCTCTTCGAGAACCAGCTGGCGAGCGCCCTGGCCGCCGCCGGCTTCCGCGTCGCCCGGCGGCAGTGGCTGCCGGGGCGCGCGCCCGACCGGGCGCTGTTCCTGGCCATCCCGCAGGCGGCCGCGGCCGTCGTCCCCACACCGAGGACCGGTACCGATGACTGAGCCGACCACGCGCCCGCGCCCCGTCGAAGTCTCCTTCGAGTTCTTCCCGCCCGGCTCGCCGGCCATGGAGGCGACGCTGTGGGCGTCGATCCAGAAGCTGGCGCCGCTGGCGCCGCGCTTCGTGTCGGTGACCTACGGCGCCGATGGCTCGACCCGCGACCGCACGCACCGCATCGTGTCGCGGATCGTCGCCGAGACGGGTCTCGTGGCAGCCCCGCACCTGACCTGTGTCGGCGCCACGCGCGACGAGATCGACGCCATCGCCCGGGAGTACTGGAACGAGGGCATCCGTCACCTCGTCGCGCTGCGGGGCGACCCGCCGGCCGGCGAGACGCGCTACACGCCGTGGCCTGGCGGTTACCCGTATGCCGTCGACCTGGTGAAGGGCCTGCGGCAGGTCGCCGACTTCGACCTGTCGGTGGCCGCCTACCCGGAGGTGCACCCCGAGGCGTCCACGTCGGGGTTCGACCTCAACAACCTCAAGCGCAAGTTGGAGGCGGGCGCGTCGCGCGCCATCACGCAGTTCTTCTACGACACCGACAACTTCCTGCGCTTCCGCGACCGCTGCGTCGCCGTCGGCATCACGGCGCCCATCGTGCCCGGGATCCTGCCCATCGCCCGCTTCCGGCAGATGCAGAACTTCGCCGCCCGCTGCGGGGCCACGGTGCCGCGCTGGCTCGCCGAGCGCTTCGAGGGCCTCGACGACCCGGACACCGAGCGCATGCTCGGCGCGAGCGTCGCCATCGAGCAGGTGGCGAAGCTCCGCCAGAACGGCATCCGGGAGTTCCACTTCTACACGCTCAACCGGGCCGAACTGACCTACGCCATCTGCGCCGCGCTGGGGCTGCGTCCCCAGGCGCCTGCCGTGCCGCCACCGGCGGCGGATGCCTGAGGACCCGCCCATGGCGACACTGCGCAACTTCCGCGCCCTCGAGGCCCTGCTGGGCGAGCGCATCGTGCTGCTCGACGGGGCCATGGGCACCATGGTGCAGGCCCACCGGCTCACCGAGGCCGACTACCGCGGCCGGGAGTTCGCCGACTGGTCGCGGGACCTCAAGGGCAACCACGATCTGCTGAGCCTGACCCGGCCAGACGTCATCGGTGGCATCCACCGCGCGTTCCTCGATGCCGGGGCCGACGTCGTCGAGACGAACACCTTCAACTCGTCGGCGCCATCGCTGGCCGACTACGGGCTCGAGGCCCGCGTGCGCGAGCTGAACCTGGCGAGCGCCCGCCTGGCCCGCGCCGTTGCCGACGACGTGGAGAAGGCCACGGGCCGCCCGCGCTTCGTCGCCGGCGTGCTGGGGCCCACCAGCCGCACGGCGTCCATCTCGCCGGACGTGAACGATCCCGGCGCCCGCAGCGTGACCTTCGATGAGCTGGTGGCGACGTACCAGGAGGCGGCCCGCGCCCTGATCGACGGCGGCGCCGACTTCCTGATGGTGGAAACCATCTTCGACACGCTGAACGCCAAGGCAGCGCTGTACGCGATCTCGACGGTGGGCGAGGCGCTGGGGGTCACCGTGCCGGTCATGGTGTCGGGCACCATCACCGACGCCTCGGGCCGCACGCTGTCGGGCCAGACGCCCGAGGCGTTCTGGAACTCGATCCGCCACGTCGACCCGTTCATCGTCGGCCTGAACTGCGCGCTGGGCGCGAAGGACCTGCGGCCCCACGTGGCCGAACTGGCGCGGGTCGCGGGCACGCGGGTGAGCGTGCATCCCAACGCGGGCCTGCCCAACGCCTTCGGTGGCTATGACGATACGCCGGCCATGATGGCGGGCGTGCTCGGCGAGTTCGCCCGCGACGGGCTCGTCAACATGGTGGGCGGCTGCTGCGGCACGACGCCGGAGCACATCCGCGCCATCGGCGACGCGGTGGGCGTGCACCGCACGCGGTCCGTGCCGGTGGTGCCGGTGAAGACCCGCCTGTCGGGGCTCGAGGCGCTCAACATCGGCGACGACTCGCTATTCGTGAACGTCGGCGAGCGCACCAACGTCGCGGGCTCCGCCCAGTTCCGCAAGCTCGTCGTGGCCGGCGACTACGGGGCGGCGCTGGCCGTGGCCCGCCAGCAGGTGGAGAACGGCGCCCAGGTCATCGACGTGAACATGGACGAGGGCATGCTCGACGCCGTCGCCGCCATGGACCGGTTCCTGAAGCTCGTCGCCACGGAGCCCGACATCGCCCGGGTGCCAGTGATGATCGACTCGTCGCGCTTCGAGGTCATCACCACGGGGCTCAAGTGCCTGCAGGGCAAGTGCGTCGTCAACTCCATCAGCCTGAAGGAGGGCGAGGAGGCGTTCCTTGCCCAGGCGCGGGAGATCCGCCGCCACGGCGCCGCCGTGGTGGTCATGGCCTTCGACGAGCAGGGCCAGGCCGACACGATCGAGCGCAAGGTGTCGATCTGCGAGCGCTCGTACCGGCTGCTGGTGGACCGGGTCGGGTTCCCGCCCGAGGACGTCATCTTCGACCCGAACATCTTCGCCGTGGCCACCGGCATCGAGGAGCACAACGACTACGGCCGGGCCTTCATCGAGGCGACGCGCGAGATCAAGTCGCGGCTGCCCCACGCGCTGGTCAGTGGCGGCGTCAGCAATGTGTCGTTCTCGTTCCGCGGCAACGACCCGGTGCGCGAGGCCATGCACTCGGTGTTCCTCTACCACGCGATCCGGGCCGGCATGGACCTGGGGATAGTCAACGCCGGCCAGCTCGCCATCTACGAGGAGATTCCCGTAGAGCTGCGCGACGCCTGCGAGGACGTCATCCTGAACCGGCGCGCCGACGCCACCGAGCGGCTCCTCGACCTCGCGGGCAAGTACCGCAAGGGCGGCGCCGAGGCCACGAAGGGCGCCGCCGACGAGTGGCGCAAGCTGCCACCCCGGGAGCGGCTGGTGCACGCGCTGGTCAAGGGGCTCGACGAGCACGTCGTGGCGGACACCGAAGAGGCCCGCCTCGCCGCCGCGAAGCCCCTCGACGTCATCGAGGGCCCGCTCATGGACGGCATGAACGTGGTCGGCGAGCTCTTCGGCGCGGGCAAGATGTTCCTGCCCCAGGTGGTGAAGTCGGCCCGCGTCATGAAGAAGGCCGTCGCGCACCTGGTTCCCTTCATCGAGGCCAGCCAGTCCGGGGCGCCCCGCAAGGCCGGCCGCATCGTCATGGCGACCGTGAAGGGCGACGTGCACGACATCGGCAAGAACATCGTCGGCGTCGTGCTCCAGTGCAACAACTTCGAGGTCATCGACCTCGGGGTCATGGTGCCTGCCCAGCGCATCCTCGATACGGCACGCCGGGAACAGGCCGACGTGATCGGGCTGTCGGGCCTGATCACGCCGTCGCTGGACGAGATGGTGCACGTGGCGCGGGAGATGGAGCGGCAGGGCTTCCGCTGTCCGCTGCTGATCGGCGGCGCGACGACGTCACCGGCCCACACGGCCGTGAAGATCGACCCCGAGTACCAGGGGCCGGTGGTGTACGTGAAGGACGCCTCACGCTCGGTGGGCGTGGCCCAGAAGCTCGTGAGCACCACCGACCGCGAGCGCTACGTCGCCGCGGTGAAGGACGACAACCGCCTGCGCCGGTCCCGCCACGGCCGCCGCAGCGAGGAGGCGAACCTGCTGAGCCTCGCCGATGCAAGGCGGAACCGGGCCCAGGTGGCCTGGCTCGCACCCCCGCCGAAGCCCGCGTTCCTCGGCACGCGGGTCATCGACAACCTGCCGCTGGCGGAGCTCGTGCCGTACATCGACTGGATGCCGCTCTTCAACGCCTACGAGTTCCGCGGTACGTATCCGGCGATCCTCGACGACGAGGTGTTCGGCGAGGCCGCGCGGGATCTCTTCAAGGATGCGCAGGTACTGCTGGGGAAGGTCATCGCCGAGGGGTGGCTCAAGGCCCGCGCCGTGGTGGGTTTCTGGCCGGCGGCCCGCGACGGCGATGACGACATCGCGCTGTGGGCCGACGACGGCCGGGGCGAACGCCTGGCGACGCTGCACCACCTGCGCCAGCAGAAGCCGCTGGCCGACACGCTGCCGAATGCCTGCCTTGCCGATTTCGTGGCGCCGGCCGAGGCTGGCCGCCGCGACTATCTCGGGGCCTTCGCCGTGACGGCGGGGCTCGGCATCGAGCCCCACGTCGCCGCCTTCGAGCGCGCTCATGACGACTATTCGTCGATCATGCTGAAGGCCCTCGCCGACCGCCTTGCCGAGGCCGGCGCGGAGTACCTGCACGCGAAGGTGCGCCGCGAGTGGTGGGGCTACGCGCCGGACGAGGCCCTGTCGAACGACGACCTCGTCGCCGAGCGCTACCGGGGCATCCGTCCGGCGCCAGGATACCCGGCCTGCCCGGACCATACCGAGAAGGCCACGCTCTGGAAGCTGCTCGACGCCGGGCGCGCCACGGGCATCGTGCTGACCGAGTCGTTCGTCATGAATCCCGCCGCTTCTGTGTGTGGCTGGTACTTCTCCCACCCCGACTCGCGCTACTTCGCCGTGGGCAAGGTCGGCCGCGACCAGGTGGCCGACTACGCGGCCCGCAAGGGCGTGCCCGTGGCCACGGTCGAGCGCTGGCTGTCGGCGAACCTGGGCTACGAGCCGGAGTAGCTGCCGGTCCGGAAGGCCGCGCCCGCTGTCGCTGCGTCATAGCCAGGCGTCCGCCCGCGCCAACACCCGGCTGCCGCAGTGCCTGTTTGCCGGGCGGCGCAGGCAGCGCACGTCGTCGGGCCGGTCGCGTGGGTCCCGGGTTGTCCGATGCCGGGGTCCGCAGTAGTCTCCGTCCAACAACAAGCCTGTGCCGTCGGCAGACGCCAGGTGACATAAGGTGGAGGCGGCCCTGCGCCGCCGGTATCGACAGGGGGTTCCCATGACGACGAAGAACGTACTCTCCGTGCGCCTGCCGCAGGCACTGCTGCTGGCTGCCTTCGGCGCGGCGCTGGCGGGGCAGCCTGCCATGGCGCAGGCGGTGAAATTCGGCCTGCTCGGCGACAGCATCGTCGACGACTACCTCGGGCCATCGCTGCCCTTCGGCGGCAACACGAACCTGGCCGCGGGCAGCTTCGGCCAGATCATGGCGGCGACACGGGCGGGCGACTTCGACTTCGGTGCCTACAAGGCGCCGCCCGTGTTCTGGGACAACCTGCGTTACGCCGGCTACGAGTTCAACTGGGCGACGGCCGGTGCCGCCGCCAGCGCGAATGCCGAGATCAAGCTGTACTTCGGCGGCCCGCTGCCGCCGATCGTGCCGCCGACGAGTTTTCCGGTCGCGGCCAGCCTGCCGCAACAGGCCGCCGGCATGGTGCCGCTCATCCAGCAGGGTCGCATCGACACGGTCTACATCAGCACCGGTGGCAACGACTTCTTCTACCGCACCCAGATCATCGACACGGTGAACGGCGGGCTCCTGCAGGACACCAACGCCCCCATCGACCAGGCGTTCATCGATGACGTGGCGAGCAACATCCTCGCCAGCATCGACGCGCTGCAGGCGGCCGGGGCCGCCGACATCATCCTGGCCCGGGTGCCGATCATCCCGATCATGGACCAGGCGCAGATCGACGGCGTCAATGCGGTGAACCAGATCCTCGCGGCCGGCGCCGCGGATCGCGGCGTGCTGTTCTTCGACTCCCAGGCCTGGAGCCGCTCAGGACCCAAGGTCGACCCGGTGACCGGCGACATCACCATCAACGGCCAGCTCACCGTGCCCTTCGGCAGCCGCGCCACGGCCGCCGACATCGGGCCCGACGGCGTCGGCGTGTTCTGCAACTTCGAAGGGCTGTGCCCCCGCGAGTCCCATGCCGGCTACTACCTGTCCGAAGACGGTATCCACCTCAACACGCTGATGCAGGGGCAGCTCGCCAACGAGATCATCAAGCTGCTCAACGACAACTACGGCCGCAACATCGCGCCCATCAGCGACGCCGAGCTGCTGCAGCTCGTCGGCATCACGCCGGTGCCGGTGCCGCCGGCGGCGTGGCTGCTCGTGTCGGGACTCGCGGTGCTGGGGCGGCGGAGGCGCGTGTAGCGTTCGCGCGGCGATGCGTCTTGGCCCGCTGACTGATTTCTGACACCAACGGCTGGCGCGCGGATCTGTCATCGGGCCCCGCGCCGGAGCTGTCTGCTGAACAAATCGGTTGAGCTATAGCCGGGTATGAGGCCGCGTATCACCCAGTCGGGCGATGCGCGGTGGCCTCCCTCAGTGCTATATGTGTTCAGGGCCCCCAGCCGAGGATGCACGTGGCTGCGCACATCCGGGTTCGAACAGGCCGGAAAGGGCCGGTCTTTGCGGCCCTCGTCTCGCTGCTGGCGGCCTCTGTTCCGTCACCTGGCATGGCTGGTGACGCAGGACCGGCCATTGATGGCGCTCCCACCGAACGAGCGGGCGTGGCCGGGTCGGCTGCGGAAGCCATCGCGAGGTCTCGTCAGCGTGTTGCCGATATCGAACGCACTGCCGGCATCGGTCCCGAGCTGGCCGTGGCGCTGGCCGACCTCGCGGTTGCCGAGTCAGTCGGTGGCGACATCGTTACTGCCACCCTCACTATCGATCGTGCGACCGCGGTGCTGGGCGGGGCCGGGGACGTCCCGTTCGCGCGGTTCGCCGTGGTACTGGCCCGGGCGCGGGTCCAGGCAGCCGACGGTCGTCCGCAGGACGCCATGGCCACCTGCCAGAGATTGCTGATGGACAAGGCGGCGCTGAAGGCTGCACCGGTCGAGTTCCGGACGAGCAACTACCAGCTCATCCTCGCGCTGGCCGGGGACCTCTTGCGGCCACCGTGGGAGAGCCCTGTGGCGATGACGCGGGGCAATCGGGCCGCTGCAAGCATGGTCGACGACGAGCGGACCACCTACGGGCGGCTCTCGCCCGAGCGCATTCCCGGGCTGATGGATGCCGCGGACTGGTATTCGCTGACGGCCCAGATCAGTCGCGGGCGTGCGGTCCTTGTGGAGGTCATCGAGGTCGCTACAGATGCGTACGGGGCGCGTGATGCCCGGCTCGCCGAGCCACTGCTCGCCCTGGGTAATACGTATCTGGACGAGGGGAAGAAGCCCGACGAGGCGCGTCAAGCGTTCATGCGGGGTCTGGGGCTCGCCTACCCAGCCGATGCGGAGTCAGCCAGGTACCGGGCATCGCTGCATGCCGCACTCGGTGACGCGGACGTCCAGTTTGATGCCCCGGGTGCGGGTGCCGCCCACTACGCAGCCGCCTGGCGAGAGCTTGCCGGGCATCCAGAGTGGGGCCCTGGCGGTGCCGATGCAGTTTTCGCTGCGCCGGTGCCGCTGTACCTGCCCGTCGTGCCATCTCCCAAGGTGGCGGTTTCGAACGATCTCAGAGGTTGGGTCCGGCCCGGCCCCGGTCCGGGTACGCTGTCGTTCATCTTCACCGTTCGCCCTGATGGGCGGATCGACGATCTTCGGCTGGAGTCTTGGGATGGCGTCGCCGGGGCTGTCCCGGACCGAAGCACTTCAGCCGCGCAGATGGGTCGCGCGCGCTGGCGGCCACGGGTGGCCGGCGGAGTGCCCGTAGCTGCTGAAGGTCAGCGCCAAGTCGTGGAGTGGCGATAGCCTTCCCGGCTGGCGCGGAGAACAGCGATCGTTGCCAGTCAACCGCTGCCCGGCCATCCAGTCACCGCTGGCTAAGCTACGTCGAGCAGCGCCCGGGGGTTGCGGTCGGCGACAAGCAGCAGCGTACGCGCGGCACCAGACGGTGCCCGGCGCCCTTGCTCCCAGTCCTGCAGCGTCCTGACCGACACGCCGAGCAACTCGGCGAAGCGCGTCTGTGACAGGCCCGTCTTCTCCCGGATGCTGCTGACATCGGGCACCGTGGTGACCCGCCCGTGATCACCGCGCTTCAGTTCGCGCAGTCCTTCCAGGATCTCGCGACCGATGTTTCGTTCAGCTCGTGCCATCTTCGATCTCCCTCCGGATCTGCCGGAGTACGTGGGCGGGCATGTCCTCGGTGACGTTCTTCGGGTAGATGGTAATCATCCAGATCAGGTTGTCGGCCCGCTTGACGTAGTAGATGACCCGGTATCCGCCGCGCTTGCCGCGCCCGGGGGCTGGCCAGCGCAGTTTCCGGATGCCGCCTGATCCGGGTATCACCGTACCGAGGCCCGGGTCTGCAGCAAGCGACTCTTGGAGCGCCCGGTAATCGTCGTCGGTCAGGTACTCCTGTACGAGGCGGGCGAACAGCCGGGTTTCGACGAAGGTCAGCATCGCGAGGATATACGGCAATGCCGTATGACGTCAATGGCGTGGACGCCATCGTGGGCGGTGGTCCGCCGCCTGCGCAACGCGGCTTTATGGGCTCTGTCGAGGGTATAAGCACCACGCTGCCGCTCAGGCGCCCTGCTCGACGGCCAGGCCGAGCTCCTGCCCGTGGGACACCTCGAGCGTGTGCCCGTCAGGGTCCCGCAGGAACGCCCAGTAACCGACCGGCGGGCCGCCGTCCTCCGGCTCGCGTACGAGGCAGCCCTCGGCGCGGGCGATGCCGCAGAGCCGGTCGACCTCCGCGCGGGAAGCCACCCCTATCCCCAGGTGAGCGAAGGGCAGGAGCGGCTGCACGTCGTCCGTCGTCTCGATGAGCACGATAACGAAGGGGCGCGTGCGGTCACTGAGCCACACGACGCCCGGCCGGCGGTGGATGACGTGCATCCCGGCATAGCGCTCGTAGAACGCGACGCTCGCGGCCAGCGAGCAGGCGGGCAGGGCGACATGGGTCAGGCCGATGTCAGACATTCTGGCGGCTCCGCGGGGTTTGAGCATCAGGTCAGTCAGTTGCGACACGACCCAGTATCAGGGTTCCCTCGTCAACGATATACGGTAGAGATTCCAGGTTCGGGATGTAGGCGTTGAGGCTGGCACCGTCGGTCCGCCGCCACGCAAACATCGTGGTGACACAGGGGTCCCAGCAGCGCAAGCGCATGTCCGTATCCGCGATGCTGGCACACTGGAGGACGTCGTCGACCAGTACAAGACCCTGACAAGGGATTAGTGGTCGGGCCCAGGAACGGTCAGGCATGAGGTAGACCCCACGCTCCGGGTCGAAGGGAATCAGGAAGGCACGCGGCTCGCCACCGCCTGGTATGACGACCGATTGTCCCCGCCATGTTACGCGCGTGATGTCGTGCCGGCCGATCTCCGCCAAAGCTACGTGTACTTCCTGTTCGCGCCGCGACGTGGCGGTGGCGGACAGGCTCTGCGTGACGACGATGGCGACCCCCGCTGCACCGACCAGCATGGCGGAGGTCACGGCAGCTACCAGGAGGGCCCGACGCGTCAGCACTGGATGTCCGACTCCCTGAGCCTGCGGCCACACGGGCGTGGGGTCGCATGTCGACGGGTGTTCATCAATCGAGTGTCGCACGGCAGAGTCTGCCCCGCGTCACCCATCCGGATGACCGTACGCCGTCAGACCTGGGAGCTCCGAAACGTGCTCTGGTCCCGGGGTCGGCATGCTCCAACTACCGACTGTCCCGGCCACCTGCCCGCCGGTCGCGGTAAGCTCTACCCATGCAGCGCAGCCTCGTCATCCTCGGCCTGACGATCCTGGTCGTGGGGTTCGCCTGGCCGTGGCTGACCCGTATCGGCCTAGGTCGGCTGCCCGGCGACTTCCGCATGGAGCGCGACGGGTTCACGTTCTTCTTCCCGCTGGCGACCAGCCTCATCGTGTCGGTGGTGCTGTCGCTGCTCTTCTGGCTGTTCCGGCGTTAGCGTGACGGGCCCCGGCGAACTGCCCGCGACCGGCGTGACGCCTGCCTGGCACGCCCTCGATGCGGCCAGTGTGCTCACGGCCCTGGATTCCGGGCCGACGGGGCTTGCCTCGGCGACGGCGCGTGACCGCCTGTCCCGGGTCGGTCCGAACCGGCTGCCGGCGCCGCCGCGGCGGGGCGTGTTGCGCCGGCTCCTGGCGCAGTTCCACAACGTGCTCATCTATGTACTGGTGGCCGCCGGTGTCGCGTCACTGCTGCTCGGGCACGTGCTGGACGCGGCGGTCATCTTCGGCGTGGTGCTCATCAACGCCGTCGTCGGCTTCGTGCAGGAGGGCCGGGCCGAGGAGGCTCTCGACGCGATTCGCCGCCTGATCGACCCGACGGTGGCGGTCCTGCGGGATGGCGACCGCGTGACCGTGCCCGCCGACAGCGTGGTGCCGGGCGACGTCGTGCTGATCAATCCCGGCGACCGCGTGCCGGCGGACCTGCGCCTGCTGAAGGCGAGCAGCCTGCGGGTCGACGAGGCGGTGCTGACCGGCGAGTCGGTGCCCGTGGACAAGTCCGTGGCGCCCGTCGCCGATGCCGTGCCGCTGGGCGAGCGCACGTCGATGCTCTACTCGGGCACGCTGGTCGTGGCGGGGCAGGGGGCCGGCGTGGTCGTGGCGACCGCCGCCGGTACCGAGCTCGGCCACATCAGCCAGCTGCTCGGCCGGGTAACGGTGCTCGAGACGCCGCTGCTGCGGCAGATGGCCCGCTTCGGCCGGCAGCTCACCGCCAGCATCCTGGTGGTGGCAGGCGGCACCCTGGCCTTCGCCGTGGGCGTGCGCGGCTACGCCGTCGTCGATGCCTTCATGGCCGCCGTGGGACTGGCCGTCGCGGCGGTGCCCGAGGGCCTGCCCGCGGTCATGACCATCGCCATGGCCATCGGCGTGCAGCGCATGGCCTCGCGGCACGCCATCGTGCGGCGGCTTCCGGCCGTCGAGGCGCTGGGGTCCGTGGCCGTGATCTGCTCGGACAAGACCGGCACCCTCACGCGCAACGAGATGGTCGTGCAGGCCGTCGTGACGGCCGGGTCGGCGTACGAGGTCAGCGGGGACGGGTATGCTCCGGAAGGCGCGCTCACCGCCGCCGGCAACACGATCGATCCCGTGACGGTGCCCGCGCTCGAAGGCCTGCTGGTGGCGGCGGCCCTGTGCAACGACGCGGAGCTGCGCGAGATCGGTGGTGCCTGGCGCGTCGAGGGTGACCCGATGGAAGGTGCCCTGCTGACGCTGGCCACGAAGGCCGGCCTCGACCGTGGGCAACTGCGCAATACGTTGCCGCGACTCGACGAGATTCCCTTCGATGCGGCGTTGCGCTACATGGCGACGCTGCATGCAGCCGACGACGGCGCCGTCGTCTTCGTGAAGGGTGCGCCGGAGCGCCTGCTGGAGCTCTGCAGCCGCGAGCGGGCGGCCGGTGGCGACCGCCCCGTCGACCATGCGGCCTGGCAGGCCCGCGTCGCCGCGCTCGCCGCCCGGGGCCAGCGGGTGCTGGCCTTCGCCGCCGGCCATGCTGTCGCCGGCCGGTCGACGCTGGGCCCCGACGATCTGGCCGACGGTCTTGTCCTGCTCGGTCTCGTGGGGCTCATTGACCCGCCGCGGCGCGAGGCCATCGAGGCCATCGCCGAGTGCATGGCCGCGGGCGTGCGCGTGGTCATGATCACCGGCGACCATGCCGGTACGGCCCGGGCCATCGCGGTGCAGCTGGGGCTCGGTGAGGACCCGCAGGTGCTGACGGGCGACCGGCTCGATGGCCTGGACGACGCGGCGCTGCGGGACGCCGCCCGCACGGTCACGGTGTTCGCCCGCACGACGCCTGAGCACAAGCTGCGGCTCGTCGAGGCGCTGCAGGCCGACGGTCTCGTCGTGGCCATGACCGGTGACGGGGTCAACGACGCGCCGGCGCTGAAGCGCGCTGACGTGGGCGTGGCCATGGGTGTCAACGGCACCGAGGCTGCCAAGGAGGCCGCCGAACTGGTACTGGCCGACGACAACTTCGCCTCCATCGTCGCGGCCGTGCGCGAGGGCCGCACGGTCTACGACAACCTGACGAAGACCGTGGCGTGGGCGCTGCCGACGAACTTCGGCGAGGCCATGACCATCGTCGCTGCAATCCTGGCAGGGCTCCCTTTGCCCGTGACGCCGGTGCAGGTCCTCTGGATCAACACCGTCACGGCGATCACGCTGGGCCTGGCCCTGGCCTTCGAGCCCACCGAGCCCGGCACCATGCGCCGCCCGCCGCGGCCGGCCAGCGCGCCGCTGCTGAACGGCGAACTCGCCTGGCGCGTGCTGCTGGTGGCGGGCCTCTTCGTGGCCGGGGCCTTCGGCGTGTTCTACTGGGCGCAGTCCCGCGGCCTGCCGCTGGAGGTGGCGCGGACGATGGTCGTGAACACCATCGTCGCCATCGAGACGTTCTATCTCTTCAGCGTGCGGTACGTGCACGGCCCGTCGCTGACCCGCGCGGGGCTTTCGGGGACGCCCGCGGTGCTCCTCGCCGTGGGGCTCGTGGCCGCCGCCCAGGCGGCCTTCACGTGGCTGCCCCCGCTGCAGTCGGCCTTCGGCACGCAGCCGGCGGGGCTCGTCGAGAACCTCGTGGTGGTGGGCGTGGGCCTCGCGGCCTTCGCCGTCGTCGAGGCCGACAAGGCGCTGCGGCGTGGCTGGTCCGGTCAGGCGCCGTCGCGCCGGGACCCGGTCAGCATCGGACCATAGGCCACCGCGAAGCCCGCGAAGGCGAACACCCAGCCGGCGGCGGCCAGCGGCAGCGCCACCGTGACCGAGGCGGGGACGTAGGCGGTCACGAGTCGTGCGGCGACGGCGACGAGAATGCCGGCGTAGATGGCAACGGTCGCCGGCGGTGCCGTCAGCGGCCGGCCGGTGTGGCCGCGCGTGGCGCGAGTCATCACCGCCAGCGTCATCAGCCCGACGGCGCCAATGGTCCAGGCGTGGGTGGCGGCCGTACCCGGACCACCGGCCAGCAGCGCAGCACCCGCCAGCAGGCAGCCCAGCGGCACGAAGAAGTAGGCGACGTGCAGCACCGTCACCAGCGGTTCGGCCAGCGTCCGGTGGGGCTGCCAGCGCCACTGCCGCGCCAGCTCCAGGCCGCCCGCCGCCAGCAGCAGCCCGCCGATGGGTGCCGCCGCGTCGGGCAGGGCCGGCAGGGCCGTCCACGCGGCCAGCGCCAGTACGGCCGTCGATACGGAGATCCGGTCGAAGATGCCGAAGGCGGCGGGTGCGGGCCCCGGGTTGTGCTGCCGCAGCCAGTTGGCGGTGAAGTTCGGCACGATGCGGCCGGCCACGATGAGTACCAGCGTGATGGTGGCGGCCACGGCCAGGTGGTCCGCGTAGGTCGTCTGGCCGTCGAGCCAGATCTCGGCGTGGAACAGCCCCTGCGCTGCCGCCAGCGTCGCGAGGCCGGCGAGCACCTTGAGGTTCCGCCAGCTCCGGCCGGCGATGACCTCGCGGCCCACCACCGCGAGCAGCGCCAGCGGAAAGGCGAGGGTGGCAGCGGCAACCGCGGGCGCACCGAGGCCTGCGGAGGCGGTGATGGCGATACGGCCCAGCAGCCACAGGGCCACCAGCGCGCCGAGCAGTGGCCCGCTGACCGGCGGACGTCCGGTCCAGTTCGCCACGGCCGTCAGCAGGAAGCCGGCGACGATGGCCGGCACGTAGCCGAAGAGCAGCTCGTGGCTGTGCCAGGCCACCGGCGGCAGTGCACCGGGTGTGGTGGCGATGCCGAGGTAGGCGGGCACCCACAGCCCCACGGCTGCGGCCGCATGCAGCGCGCCCGCCAGGAAGAAGGGCCGGAACGCGTAGCTCAGGAAGGCCGGCGTCACGGCGCCTGCCCCTCCGCGGCGGCCACGGCCCGCCGATGGTCCGGCAGGCTCCAGGCAAGGAAGGCGGCGGCGCCAACGGCGCTGGCCGTCGTGACGATGGCGACGGAGAGGCCAACCGCCTGGTCATTGCCGAAGACGCGGTCGGTGACCAGCGCCGCGAGGAACGGGCCGATCCCCATGCCGACGAAGTTGAGGAAGAAGAGGTACACGGCCGAGGCCACCGCCCGGTGCGCCGGCGGCGTCATGAACTGGATCGCCGCAGGCGCCGCTCCGTAGGCGAAGGTCGCGAAGAAGGTGAGTGGCGCGAGGCTCGCCACGAGCATCGGCAGGCTGCCGGTGGAGAAGCCGATGAGGCCGAAGGGGAGGGAGCCCACGGCACTGACGACACCGACGCGCAGGGCGCCGTCGCTGCGACCACTGGCCCGCCAGCGGTCGGTCAGCACGCCACCGGAAAAAATGCCGGCGGTGCCAAAGACGAGCACCGTGCCGCCGAGCGTGATGCCCACCTCGGCCGGCGTGTAGCCGAAATTGCGGATGAGATGACTCGGCCCCCAGGCGATGATGACATTGAGCAGGATGCTGAGCAGCGCGAAGCCGGCGAGGTGGCCGGTGTAGGCGCGGGCGTAAGTCCGCATCCACGGCCAGAGGTCGCCGGCGTTACCGGCCCTGCGGGCCACGCCGCGACGGGGTGGCTCCGCCAGCGTCGCGAGCCACGCGGCCACCAGCAGCCCCGGCAGCCCGACCACGAAGAAGACCAGCTGCCAAGGCCGCACTTCGCCGATGACGGGCAGCGCCGTCACGCCGCCCCGGGTGACCAGGCCCACGATGCTGCCGCCGATGATCAGCGCCAGGCCGATGCCGGCGATGGCGCCGAGGGTGTAGACGCCCAGCGCGCGGCCGAGCCGCTCGGGCGGAAAGCGGTCGCCGATCATCGAATAGGCCGCCGGCGACAGCGCCGCCTCGCCGATGCCGACGCCGATGCGGGCGAGGAACAGCTGGGCGAAGCTGCGCGACAGGCCGCAGGCCGCGGTGGCGAGGCTCCAGAAGGCGACGCCGGCCACGATGAGGTTGCGGCGGTTCGACCGGTCGGCGATGCGCGCGATGGGAATGCCGAGGACCGTGTAGAAGATGGCGAAGGCGAAGCCGTGCAGCAGGCTGATCTCCGTGTCGGAGATCTGCAGGTCGGCGCGGATCGGCCCTACCATGAGCGTCAGGATGCTCCGGTCGACGAAGGAGAACACGTAGGCCACGGTGAGGACCGCGACCAGGTACCACGGCGATTCCTTCAGCGTGCGCATGCGGGGCATTCCGGGTTGCGGCGGATCGTGATGACGCGGTTGGCGCCGGCGAGACCGTCGTGGACCCAGAGCCGGTCGCGAAGGCCCGCGCCGATGCCGGCCAGCAGCTTCAGGGCCTCGCCGGCCATGACGGCGCCGATGGTGCCGGCCACCGGCGCGAAGATGCCCTGGCCCGCGCAGCTCGCGAGGTTCTCGTCGTCTTCCGCATACAGGCAGCGGTAGCAGGGTCCGGGGCCACCGGGGGCCGTGAAGACGGCCACCTGCCCCTCGAAGCGGATGGCCGCGCCGCTGACCAGCGGGCGGCGCGCCCGCACGCAGGCGGCGTTGATGGCGAGTCGGGTGGTGAAATTGTCACTGCAGTCGAGCACCAGGTCGGCGGCGGCGACCTGCGCCGCCAGCGCCTCGGCGTCGAGCCGCTCGTCCAGCGCCGCCACCTGCACGCCGGGGTTCAGCTGCGCCAGTCGCTGAGCCGTTGCGTCGGCCTTGAAGCGGCCGATGTCGGCGGCGGTGAACAGCACCTGGCGGGGCAGGTTGGTTTCGTCGACGCGGTCGAAGTCGTTGATGGTGAGGTGCCCCGTGCCGGCACCGGCGAGGTACATCGTGGCCACGGAGCCGAGGCCGCCGAGACCGATGACGAATACGCGGGCCTGCGCCAGCCGCGCCTGGCCGGCGGCGCCGAGCTGCGGCAGTGCCAGGTGGCGGGCGTAGCGTGCGCTGCCGGTCACGGCAGGCGTCCCCCGGTGACGCGCGGGTGGCCCGCCAGGTCGGGCCAGGTCCCGATCCCGATGAACCCTGCCGCGGCTAGCAGCGCCTGCACGGCCTGGCCTTGGGTCGACCCGTGCTCGAGCAGCAGGCCGCCCCCCGGCTGCAGCCAGTGCGGCGCACCGGCCACGATGGGACGGAAGGCGGCGAGTCCGTCGTCGCCGGCCAGCAGCGCCGTGGCGGGCTCGAAGCGCAGTGCCGGATCACCGGCGGCCAGCTCCGCCGGCGTGACGTAGGGCGGATTCGAGACGATCAGCTCGAACTGCCGATGGGCGGGCAGGGCGGCGTACCAGTCGCCGGCGTGGAACTCGACGTCACCGAGTCCGGCGGCCGCGGCGTTGTCCCGCGCGACGGCGAGCGCGGCCTCGCTCAGGTCGATGGCGACGATGTCCGCGGTGGGGCGTTCGGTGGCGATGGCCAGCGCGATGGCGCCGGTACCCGTGCCGAGGTCGAGCACCGGGCCGGGACTGCCCGGGGGCAGCCAGGCCAGCGCCCGCTCCACCAGCAGTTCCGTTTCCGGCCGCGGCACGAGGGTGTCGGGCGTGACGCGGAGGTTCAGCGTCCAGAATTCCCGCTGGCCGAGGAGCTGCGCCATCGGTCGCCCCGTGATCCGGTCCGCGACGAGCCTGCCAAACGCGGCTGCCGTCGCCTCGGGAACGATGTCGGCGAGCGACCGGTAGAGCGCGGCCCGCGTCGTGCCGGCGGCGCAGGCCAGCAGCAGCTCCGCGTCGAGGCGGGGCGACTCGCTGCCGGTCGCAAGCTCGTGGGCGGCAGCGCGCAGCAGGGCGTCGACGGTCCCGGGCTGGTGGCTTCGTTCGGTGGCCATCGACCGTATGGTAGCCTGCGGGCCCGCCGAGGAGCCGCCCGATGACGACCCGTACACCCCCGCCCGGGGAGCCGCTGCACTTCGCGACCCAGTGCATCCACGCCGGCGAGACCGCCGACCCGGTGACGGGCGCCGTGATGCCGGCGATCTATACGAGCACGACCTTCGAGTACGAGGCCTTCGGCCAGGCCAAGCCGCACATCTACGCGCGCACCTCGAACCCGACGCGGGACGCCCTCGAGCGCTGCGTCGCCGAGCTCGAGGGTGGCGCGCGGGCGCTGGCCTATGCTTCGGGCCAGGCGGCCACGGCGGGCGTGCTGGACCTGCTCGACGCCGGCAGCCACGTCATCGCGCCGGTCGACTTCTACGGCGGTACGCGCCGTCTGTTCCACGAGGTGCGCCGGCGCGTGGCCGGGCTCGATTTCACCTTCATCGACATGACGGACGTGGCGAACGTGGCGGCCGCCATCCGGCCGGACACGCGGCTCATCTGGGTCGAGACCCCGACGAACCCGCTGCTGCGGCTGGTGGACCTGGCGGCGGTGTCAGCCCTCGGGCGCGACCGCGGCATCCTCGTGGCCGTCGACAACACCTTCGCGACGCCGGCGTTGCAGCGGCCCTTCGAGTACGGGTGCGACATCGTCATGCATTCGGCGACGAAGTACTTTGGTGGCCACTCCGACGTGCTGGGCGGCCTGGTCGTCGCCCGTGATTTCGAGCTGGGCAAGCGGCTGTTGTCGCTGCGGAGCGCGTCGGGTGGCGTGATGGGGCCCTTCGATGCGTATCTCGTGCTGCGCGGGACGAAGACGCTGGCGCTGCGCATGGAGCGGCACTGTGGCAATGCGCTCGCCGTGGCGGAGTACCTGGCGACGCATCCGGCCGTGGAGCAGGTGTTCTATCCGGGCCTGCCGCGGCATCCCCAGCACGCGCTGGCGAAGCGCCAGATGAGCGCCTTCGGCGGCATCGTGTCGTGCATCGTGAAGGGTGGCCGCGACGACGTGGCGCGCGTGCTCGACCGGCTGCAGGTCTTCACGCTGGCCGAGAGCCTGGGCGGCGTCGAGAGCCTGGCGGGCCATCCGGGCACGATGAGCCATTCGAGCGTGCCGCCGGCCGACCGCCTCGCCATGGGGATCCCGGACAACATGATCCGGCTGTCCGCCGGCATCGAGGACGAGCGCGACCTGATCGCGGACCTCGCCCAGGCGCTGCAGTAGCCGGCAGAATCCGGGGACAGTTTACTAATTTCGCCGAGCGAAATTAGTAAACTGTCCCCGGATTCTGCCGGTGCCATCGGTCCGCACCGCAGCGGCGTAGCGATTCCCCCCGAGGAGCGTCCGCGACGAGCGGGGGATATCGCGGGAGCCGCGTAGGTGCGGCCGCGAGGCTGCGGCCTGAACTCCGGACCTGGCGACCGCGAGTCTGCGACATCAGGTCCGCGCGCGAGTCGGTCGTCTCAGAACTCCAGCCACGCCGGCAACTCGATCCCCCGCTCCGCCAGGAACGCTCGGTTGAAGAGCCGCTGCCGGTAGCGCAAACCCGAGTCGCACAGGATCGTCACGATCACGTGCCCCGGCCCCAGCGCCTTCGCCATCCGCACGGCCCCCGCCACGTTAACGCCGCTCGAGCCGCCGAGCAGCAGGCCCTCCTCCCGGATGAGCCGGTACACCAGCGGAATCGACTCGCCGTCCGGGATCTGGAGCGGCAGGTCGACGGCCGTGCCCTCCATGTTGGCTGTGATGCGGCTCGTGCCGATGCCCTCGCTGATGGAGCTGCCCTCGGCCTTGAGCTCGCCGCTGGTGAAGTAGTTGTAGAGCGCCGAGCCCGTGGGGTCGGCGAGGCCGATGCGGATCTCCGGGTTGAAGGCGCGCAGGCCCTTCGCGGTGCCGGCCAGCGTGCCGCCCGTGCCGACGGAGCAGATGAAGCCGTCGACGCGGCCATCGGTCTGCCGCCAGATCTCGGCGGCCGTCGTCGCCGTGTGGAAGTCGCGGTTCGCCGTGTTGTCGAACTGGTTGGCCCAGACGGCGCCGTTCGGCAGCTGCGTCGCGAGCTCCTCGGCGAGGCGGCGCGACTGGTGCACGAAGTGGTTGGGGTCCTTGAATGGCACGGCCGGCACGAGCCGCACCTTGGCGCCGTAGGCGCGCAGCGTGTCGACCTTGTCCTGGCTCTGGTTGTTCGGCATGACGATGACGGTCGGATAGCCGAGGCTGTTGCCGACCACGGCCAGGCCGATGCCGGTGTTCCCGGCGGTGCCCTCGACGATGGTGCCGCCGGGCTTGAGAAGCCCCCGCCGCTCGGCGTCCCGCACGATGCCGAGCGCCGCACGGTCCTTGACCGACCCGCCGGGGTTCATGAACTCGGCCTTGCCGAGGATCTCGCAGCCCGTCTCGTCGGAGAGGCGGTTGAGCCGGATCAGCGGCGTGTTGCCGATGCAGTCGGTGAGGCGTGTGAAGGCGGGGCGGGTCATGCGCTCTGTTCCAGTGCGGCCAGCTGTTCGGCCTGGTATTCGTTGGAGAGCGGCTCGATGACGGCGTCGAGGTCGCCCTCGAGCACGGCGTCGAGCCGGTACAGGGTCAGGTTGATGCGGTGGTCGGTGACCCGGCCCTGGGGGAAGTTGTAGGTGCGGATGCGCTCTGAGCGGTCGCCGGTGCCGACCAGGCCCTTGCGCTTCGCTGCCTGCTCGCTGGCCTGCTTCTGGCGCGCGCTGTCGAGCAGGCGCGCCTTGAGCAGCGCCATCGCCCGGGAGCGGTTCTTGTGCTGGGAGCGCTCGTCCTGGCACTCGACGACGAGGCCCGTCGGCAGGTGCGTGATGCGCACGGCCGAGTCGGTCTTGTTGACGTGCTGGCCGCCGGCGCCGGAGGCGCGGTACGTGTCGATGCGCAGGTCCGCCGGGCTCACGTCGATGCCCTCGATCTCCTCGGGCTCGGGCAGCACGGCCACCGTGCAGGTGGACGTGTGGATGCGCCCCTGGGCCTCGGTCTCGGGCACGCGCTGCACGCGGTGGGCGCCGGACTCGAACTTGAGCCGCGAATAGGCGCCGTGGCCGATGACGCGGCTGATGATCTCGCGGTAGCCGCCGTGCTCGCCGGCACTCGAGTGGATGATCTCCATCTGCCAGCCCTGCCGGTCCGCGTAGCGCGAGTACATGCGGAAGAGGTCGCCGGCGAAGATCGCGGACTCGTCGCCGCCGGCCGCGGCGCGGATCTCGAGGAAGATGTTGGCCGTGTCGAGCGGGTCCTTGGGCAGCAGCTCCCGGCGGACGGCGAGCTCCAGGGCGTCGAGGTCGTTGCGGGTGCGGGCCAGCTCCTCCTGCCCCAGCTGCCGGATCTCCTGGTCCTGGTCGACCAGCATCTCCTGCGCCGCCGCATGGTCCGCCTCGGCTTGCCGCCACGCGAGGAAGAGCTTCACCACCGGCTCCAGCTGTGCGTACTCCCGGGACAGGTCGCGGTAACGGCCCTGGTCGCCCATGATCTCGGGGTCGGCCAGCAGCGCGCCCACCTCCTCGGACCGGGATACCAGTTTTTCGAGCTTGGTCGCGATGGAGGCCTGCATTGCCGCTATTATCCCTGCGTGCGTCACTCATATGTAAGCGGGTTGCCGGCCCGCTCCGGGGCAGTGCCCTGCACCGCGCTGCTGCTGGCCCTGTCCCTGTCGCCGGCCCACGGGCAAGAGGGCAATCCCCTGGCGCCGGCCATGGAGGCCGTCGACCGCCGGGACTACGCTGCCGCGGCGCGGGAGTTCACGGTCGCTGCCGAGGAGTCCGACGATCCGGCCGTTGCCGAGCGGGCGACGCAGTTCACCTTCGCCACGGGGTACGACGGCTACGCGCTGCGCGCGGCCCGGCGCTGGGTCGAGCTCGTCCCGGCCAATCCCGTCGGTCACGAGGCGCTGGGCCGCCTGAACCTGCGTCGCCACGACATCGACGGCGCGGCCCGTGAGCTTTCGGCGGCGCTGGGCACCGGCGAAGTCGCCCGCGACGACATGTATTTCGCGCTGGCGAACGACCTGGCCAGCGAAGACGACAGCCGCCTCGTGACGCGCGTGCTGGCCCGCCTCGCCGGCGAGGATCCGCTGGCGCCCGGCCTGCAGCTGGCGCTGGGCAACGCGGCGCTGCGCTCGCGCGACTACGAGCTGGCGGCGGCTGCTGCGGCGGCGGCCAGCATCGACGATCCGGAGTGGGTTGACCCGCAGGTGCTGGCGGCCCGGGTGCAGGCGGCGGCGGGTGGCCGCGACGGCGTCGATGCCGCCCTGGCCAGGCTCGAGGCGCTGGAGGCCGACGAGGAGCGCGCCGGGCTCGCTTTCGAGCGTGTCCGCATCCTCGAGGAGCAGGGGCGCCTCGACGAGGCGCGCGCCGTGGTGAACGGCCTGGCGGAACGGTTCGGCGAGCGTCCCGCCGTGGTGAAGGCGCGCGCCTTCCTCGACATGCGCGCCGACGACCTCGCCGCGGCGAGCCGCGCCTTCGAGGCCCTGACCTCGTCGCAGGAAGACCGCTTCGAGGCCTTCTACTACCTGGGCCAGATCGCCCGGGAGCAGGGCGACCCCGAGCTGGCCCGCCAGACCCTCGTCCGCATCACCTCGGGTCCCTACCTGCTGCCGGCACGGCTCGCCATGGCCGACAGCCTGGTGCGCGAGCAGCGCCTCGACGAGGCCGTCGGGCTGCTGAACCAGTTCATCGCCGACTACCCGCCCAAGGCCTTCGAGGCCCTCGACTACCTGGCGCAGCTGCTCGGCAACGCCGATCGCCTCGACGAGGCCCTGGCGGCCTGGGACCGGGCGCTGAACATGAAGCCCGAGGCCCCGTCGGCGCTGCTGGGCCGGGGCCTGCTGCTCGAGCGGCTCGGCCGCTACGACGAAGCCCTGCGGGACATGGGGAAGGCTGCGGCCATCGCGGTCGACGACCCGGTGGTGCAGAACGCCTACGGCTACACGCTGGCGATCCGCACGCGGCGCCTCGACGAGGCCTATGCCCGGATCCGCCGCGCCATCGAGCTGGCGCCCGGCAGTGCGGCCATCCAGGACAGCATGGGCTGGGCGCTCTTCCAGATGAAGCGGAACGAGGAGGCCCGCAGCTGGCTCGAGCAGGCCTGGGCGGCCATGCCGGATCCGGAGGTGGCCGCCCATCTCGCTGACGTGTGGGCTGCCACCGGCGCCCGGGCCGAGGCCCGGGAGCTGCTGTACTCGGCGCTCGTGGCCTATCCCGCCAGCGAGCCGGTCCGCGCCGCCGCCGACCGGCTGTTGCGTTGAGTCCCGCCGCCGCCTGGCGGGCGGCGCTGCTGGTCACCGTCGCCGTTGCAGGCTGCACCCGGCCGGAGCCGCCACCGGCGGCTGGCGTCGCCGATCCGGGCGTGCTGCTGGCGCTGGAGCGCTGGGAAGCCCGGGGCCGCATCGCCGCCCGCCGAGAGGGCGACCGCCCGGACGGCGGTCAGGCCAGCATCGAGTGGCAGCAGGCAGGCCCCACCGCCACCGTCGTGCTGCGCGGTCCCTTCGGCGCCGGCGGCTACCAGGTGACGAGCGGCCCCGCCGGTCTCGCCGTGCGGTCGGCGGTCGGCGAAACCGTGATCGACGACCCGGCGCCCGACGCCGCCGAGCGCTGGTTCGCGACAGAGCTCGGCTGGACGTTTCCCGTGGCGAGCGTCCGCTACTGGCTGCTAGGGGTTGCCGATCCGGCCGCGACCGCCGAGGTGGTGCGCGATGCCGACGGGCGCCTCGCGCTGCTGCGCCAGGCGGGGTGGGAGGTGAGCTACATCGAATACCGCGAGGCCGCGGGGCTGTGGCTGCCGCGCCGGCTGACCCTGACCGGCGCGCCGGCGGGCGTGCCCCACCGGGTGCGGATCGTCGTCGACCGCTGGCTGCTGGACATCCCCCACGGCGCAAACGGACAATAACCGCGCGCCACGATTGGGGCGTAGCCAAGCGGTAAGGCAGCGGGCTTTGATCCCGCCATTCGCAGGTTCGAATCCTGCCGCCCCAGCCACCCTCCGGCGATACCCACGATGAAGAACGAGAATTCCATGGAACTGCCCAACATGGCGGTGCTCTCGGGCAACGCCAACCCCGAGCTAGCGCTGCGCATCGCCCGCCACCTCAAGCAGCCCCTCGGCCGCATCCAGGTCGGCCGCTTCAGCGACGGCGAGGTGCGCGTCGAGGTCGACGAGAACGTGCGCGGCCGCGAGGTGTTCATCGTGCAGTCCACCTGCCCGCCGGTGAACGACAACCTCATGGAGCTGCTGGTCATCGCCGACGCCTGCCGGCGGGCCTCGGCGGCGCGTATCACCGCGGTGATCCCGTACTTCGGCTACGCCCGCCAGGACCGCCGGCCCCGGGCGACCCGCGTGCCCATCACCGCGAGCCTCGTGGCGCGGATGGTCTCGCAGGCCGGCATCAGCCACGTGCTGACCGTCGACCTGCACGCCGACCAGATCCAGGGCTTCTTCTCGATACCGGTCGACAACGTCTACTCGTCGCCGGTATTGCTGGGCGACCTGTGGCGGCGGACCGGCGGCGACGTCGTCATCGTCTCGCCCGACGTCGGCGGCGTCGTCCGCGCCCGGGCCATCGCCAAGCGCATGGACGACGCCGACCTCGCCATCATCGACAAGCGCCGCCCGCGGGCCAATGTCTCCGAGGTCATGAACATCATCGGCGAGGTCGAGGGCAAGACCTGCGTGCTCGTCGACGACATGGTCGACACCGCCGGAACCCTGTGCCAGGCGGCGGCGGCGCTGAAGGAGCACGGCGCGAAGCGCGTCATGGCCTACGCCACCCACCCGGTGCTGTCCGGGCCGGCCGTCGACCGCATCGCCGCCTCGGTGCTCGACGAGCTGGTGGTGACCGACACGATCCCGCTGTCGGCGGCGGCCGCTGCCACCGGGCGCATCCGCCAGCTGTCGGTCGCCGAGCTCCTCGGCGAGACCATGCGCCGCATCGGCCTCGCCGAGTCGGTCAGCTCGCTGTACGTCGACTGAGTCCACCAGGGGCCCGCCCCTGCGGGCGGCGGAGGTGCCGGGCGGCCCCGCCAGCTGCGCCCGTGCTACCATGCGCGGCCCTTCCGGGCGGTACCGCGGTCGCATCGGTACCGGCAACCCCCGGATTTCCAAGGGAAAAACCTTCAGGAGATACCCATGGCCCATCAGTACGATATCGCCGCGGAGCTGCGCGGTGACGCGGGGAAAGGTGCGAGCCGCCGCCTGCGTCGCCACGGCAAGGTCCCCGGCATCCTCTACGGCGGCGGCCAGCCGCCCGCCGGCATTGCCTTCGACGCCAACGCCCTGAGCCGCAAGATGCAGGAGGAAGCCTTCTTCTCCAGCATCATCAACGTGACCCTCGGGGGCGAGAAGCTCCAGGCCATCGTGCGCGACTGGCAGGTGCATCCGGCCAAGCGCCAGGTGCTGCACCTCGACCTGCAGCGCATCGTTGCCACCGAGAAGCTGCGCATGACCATCCCGATCCACTTCGCGAACGAGGCGAGCTGCCGCGGCGTGAAGGAATCGGGCGCGTCGATCTCGCGCCTGCTGACCGAGATCGAGGTGAGCTGCCTGCCGAAGGACCTGCCCGAGTACATCGAGGTCGATGTCGGTCCCCTCGGCCTCAACGACATGCTGCACATCCGCGACCTCGCGCTGCCCGAGGGCGTCGAGATCCCGGGCTTCGTGCCGAACGGTGACTCCGACCTGGGCGTCGTGCACGTGCACATGCTCAAGGTCGAGGAGGAGCCGGCCGCTGCCGCCGAGGGTGCGGCACCTGCTGCCGAGGCGGCCAAGGAGCCGGCCAAGGCGGCCGAGAAGCCCGCGAATAAGTACCGCCGTTCGCGCGGCGCCGCAGGCCAGGGCCTGCGTGCGCCGCGCGGTCCCGCGTCCCGGTGCTAACATCGCGGCATGCCGGACGCATCAGCCCTCATCATCGTCGGCCTGGGCAACCCGGGCCCCAAGCACGAAGGCGACCGCCACAACGTTGGCTTCTGGTTCGCCGACCTGGTCGCCACCCACATCGGTGCCCGCTTCGCCGGCGAGCAGAAGCTCCTCGGTGACGCCTGCCGTGGCCAGCTGCGTGGCCGGCCGGTGCGGCTGCTGAAGCCGTCGACCTACATGAACCGCAGCGGCCAGAGCGTGCGCCGCCTGCTCGATTACTACGATGCCGGGGTCGCGCAGCTGCTCGTCGTGCACGACGAACTCGACCTGCCGGCCGGCACGGCCCGCCTGAAGAGCGGCGGGGGCCACGGCGGTCACAACGGCCTGCGTGACATCATTGCCCACTGCGGTGCCGACTTCCTGCGGCTGCGCGTCGGCATCGGCCACCCCGGCCACAAGGACCTCGTCACCGACTACGTGCTGCACGCGCCGGGTCGCGACGAGCGGCTGGCGATCCTCGGCTCCCTCGACGAGGCCATCGAGGCCGTGGAGATCCTCGTCGAGTCGGGCCTGCCCCGGGCGATGAACCAGCTGCACACCGCCACGCCGCGCAACGCCACGGGCGAGTTCGGGCCGGCCGGGTGAACGCCAGGGCGGTCCGGGCCGGTCTCGCGGTGCTGCTGCTGGCGCTGGCCCCGGCCTTCGCGGCGCCAGCCGCCGCCAGCGACGACCGCACGCTCTTCGTGGCTGGCAACGTCGAGTTCCTGCTGATCCACGAACTCGGGCACCTCGTCATCAGCGAGTTCGGCGTGCCGGTCTTCGGCCCCGAGGAGGTCGCCGCCGACTACATCGCCGTGGCTGCGCTGCTGCGCCAGAAGCAGGCGGGCGGCGAGCGCGGCGACCGGGCGAGGGCCTACCTCTTCGCGGCGGCCGAGGCGCTCAATGCCAGCTGGCAGCGCGGCCAGGATGCCGGCGCCGACGTGCCGTACTGGGGCGCCCACGCGCTCAACATCCAGCGCTTCTACCAGATCGGCTGCCTCGTCTATGGCAGCGATCCCGTCGCCTACGCCGACCTGCCCGCGCGCATCGGCCTGCCGCCGGCCCGGGCCGAGGGTTGCCCCGCCGAGTACGCCCGGGCGGCCCGGTCCTTCGCGTGGCTGCTCGAGACCTACGGCCGGCCCGACGGTCCGCCGACGGGCCACCAGATCGAGATCGAGTACGGGGCCACCCGCAGCCGCGTGCAGCAGGACCTGCTCGACGAGCTGCGGGCGCTCGGCAGCATCGAGTTCACCGTGGGCCGCGTGAACTCGCTCTTCCCGCTGAAGGCGCCGGCGCGGCTCGTCATGCGCAACTGCGGGCGTCCCGAGGCCGCATGGCAGGGCGCCACGCGGGAGCTCGTCATCTGCTACGAGCTGCTCGACACCTTCTACCGGCTCCACGGCCGGGTGCAGCACCTCGAGCCCGGCGCGCCGGCGGCCCGGTCCGGCCGCTAGCGCGGCGGCTTACTGGCCCAGCTCGCGGCGCACCAGCTCGGCGCCGGCGCCAAGGGACCGGAGCTTCGCCAGGGCCACGTCGTACGGGATCGGCGCCATGCCGCAGTTCGTGCAGGGCTGCACGCGGTTGCTGTCCACGTGGGCCATGGCGGCCTTCAGCGTCGCCGCGACCTCTTCCGGCGTCTCGATGTGGTCGGCCGTGACCGCGACGGCGCCCACCATCAGTTCCTTGTCCGGGATCAGGCGCAGCAGGTCGAGGGGCACCTTCGAGGCGGCACACTCGAGCGACACCTGGTCGACGCGGCTGCGGTTGAGCTCGGGGAAGATCTCCTCGTACTGGCGCCACTCGCTGCCCAGCGTCTTCTTCCAGTCGATGTTCTCCTGGATGCCGTAGCCGTAGCAGATGTGCACGGCCGTCTTGCAGGTGAGGCCGTCGAGGGCGCGGTGCAGGGCCTCGATGCCCCAGTCCTTGACGTCCTTCAGGAACACGTTGAAGGCCGGCTCGTCGAACTGGATGACGTCGACGCCGGCGGCCTGCAGCTCCCTTGCCTCCTTGTTCAGGATGTCGGCGAAGGCCATGGCCATCTGCGGCCGGCTGCCGTAGTAGCCGTCGGCGATGGTGTCGCAGATGGTCATGGGCCCGGGCAGCGTGAACTTCAGGTGGTGCTTCGTCTGGCCCCGTACGTAGCGGACCTCGTCCAGGTGCACCGGTGCCGGCCGGGCCAGGGGGCCGGTGACCGTCGGCACCTCGAGCTGGTAGCGGTTGTCGCGGATGCCCATGAGGGTCTTCTTCTGCCAGTCGATGCCCTGCAGCTTCTCGAGGAAGCCGTGCACGAAGTGGATGCGGAAGACCTCGCCGTCGGTGACCGTGCCGATGCCGGCTGCCTCCTGGTGGCGCAGCCACTCGACTGCGGCCCGGCGCTTGCCGTCCTCCAGTGCCTGCCCGGACAGCTTCCAGCCGCCCTTGAGCTTCTCGGGTTCCGCCAGCCAGTCGGGGCGGGGAAGGCTGCCGCAGATCGTGGTCTCGAGCATGGCGGGTTTCCGTGGGAGGCCGGTGGGAGGAGGGGTACTATAACCGCCGCCTCACCGCCCCCGAACCAACGGAGTGTCCCGATGTCCATGGCCGTCCGCCCTGCAAGCGTGTTCCTGTCCCTGTGGCTGGCCCTCTCGGCGCTCCTGCCCGGCCCGGCCGCTGCCGCGGGGGCCACCGCGGCGGAGATCGACGCCCGCGTCAACGCCGCCCTCGACCGCCTGCGCACCGAGGTCAGGGGCTCCGACACGATCCTGCGCCAGGCCCAGGGCGTGCTGGTTTTCCCCCAGGTGCTGAAGGCCGGGTTCGTCTTCGCCGGCGAGGGGGGCGAGGGGGCACTGCGGATCGGCGGGAAGACGGCCGCGTACTACACGATCTTCAGCGGCTCCGTCGGCTTCCAGGCCGGCGGCCAGAAGCGCGACATCGTCATCGCCTTCCTCGATGCCGAGGCGCTGCAGAAGTTCCGGGACAGCGAAGGCTGGAAGGCCGGCGTCGACGGTACGGTGACGCTCATCGACGTGGGCGTCAGCGAGCAGGTGGACACGACGAAGATCAAGTCGCCCATCGTGGGCTTCGTCGTGGGCCAGAAGGGCCTGATGGCGGGCGTCTCGTTCGACGGGACGAAGATCACCCAGGTCAGGTAGTAGGTCGCGCGGCGCCGCCGGTAGCGAGCTGCGGGGCTCGCCGCTGCCGGGATCGACTGCGGCTTCTACGTAGACGAGGCGGGAATCGCCGGTGGCCGGCGTAGCACCGGCGATGACCGGCCTCCGGTCCGCTTGACAGCCTTCGGACCGGCGCCTGACGATGCCGGCATGCCAGCCAAGCGCGGATACCGGTTCCCGGCAAGCGCCATCCTGGTGGTGGGCGGCATGGCCATGCCGGTTGCC
>JAEUPZ010000017.1 GCA_016789885.1 Chromatiales bacterium
GAGGGCGACGATGCTGCCTGAAAACATGCGAAAAACCGGGATCTGGCTGCGAATGCGCGATGTTAAAGGCCGCCCCCGCGGCCCGCAAGCCGCAGCGCTTGCCCGAGCGCGGAATCCCGGTAGACTTGCGGGTTCCAATGCGCCCGCCCCCTACCCTCGTGCCCGCGGCCCGGCGCCCTGCCAACCGCCCAGACCCCAACCAGGCACCCATGGAAAAGCTACTGGCGATCACCGCCATCGGCCCCGATCGTGCGGGCCTCGTCCGCGACCTGAGCCAGGCGGTGACCTCGGCGGGGGGCAGCATCCGCGAGAGCCGCATGCTGGCGCTCGGCGCCGAGTTCGCCATGGTCATGCTGGTGGCCGGCTCCTGGCACACGGTCAGCAAGCTGCAGTCCCAGCTGCCGGAACTGGAGCAGCAGTCGGGCCTCACGATCACGGTCCGCGAGACGAAGCCGCGCCCGGCCGAGGCCGCGGCCCCGTACCTGGTCGACGTGGTCACCCTCGACCAGGAGGGCATCGTCTTCGGCCTGTCGAACTTTTTCGCGAGCCGGGGACTCGAAATCTCCGAGGTCAGCACCCGGCGCTACAACGCCCCCCACACCGGGGCGCCGATGTTCGCGGTGCAGATGACCATCGGCATCCCGCGCAGCGTCCATGTGGCGACTTTGCGCGAAGAGTTCATGGACTACTGCGACGACAACAACCTGGACGCGGTCATCGAGCCGGCCCAGCGCTGAACAGGCGAGATCAGGAGGTCCCATGGCAGCCCCGGCCATCGGCAAGGCCGTCCCCAACTTCAAGGCAGCGGCCACCGGCGACCAGCAGGTCGAGCTGAAGTCCCTGCGTGGCCGGAACGTCGTGATCTATTTCTACCCGAAGGACTCGACCCCGGGCTGCACCACCGAGGGCTGCGAGTTCACCTCGCTGCACCGCGAGTTCACGCAGCGCGATACGGTCATCCTGGGAGTGTCCCGCGACTCGCTGGCCTCCCACGAGAAGTTCAAGGCGAAGTACGAGTTTCCCTTCGACCTTCTCTCCGACGGCGACGAGGCGCTCTGCCAGCTCTTCGACGTCATCAAGGAGAAGAACATGTACGGCAAGAAGGTGCTGGGCGTCGAGCGCAGCACCTTCCTGATCGACGCGGAGGGCAAGCTCCGCCGCGAGTGGCGCAAGGTCAGTGCCAAGGGTCATGCGGCCGAGGTCCTCGCCGCCATCGACGAACTCTAGCGCGGCCCGCCCCCGCGGCGGCCGCTGGCGCCAGGTCGTGCTGGCGCTGGTGCTGGCTGGGCTGGTGATGCCGCCCGCCCCTGCCCCGGCCGCCGACGACCTGCCGGACATCGGCAGCCCGTCCGACTCCCTGCTCTCCCGGGCCGAAGAGGCCCGCATCGGCCGCGCGATCTATCGCAGCCTGCTGGACACCGGCAAGGTCATGACCGACCCCGAAACGTCCGAGTACATCCAGGACGTGGGACAGAAGCTCGGCGCCCAGGTGGCCGACGACCGGTTCAACTTCCGGTTCTTCGTGGTCAACGACCCGGCCATCAACGCCTTCGCCCTGCCGGGCGGGTTCATCGGCGTGCACTCGGGCCTGCTGCTCGCGACGAACAACGAGAGCGAGCTGGCCGGCGTCCTCGGCCATGAGGTGTCCCACGTCACCCAGCGGCACATCTCGCGCGCCGTGTATGCCAACGCCCGTGCCAGCATCCTGACCATGGCCGCCATGCTCGGCGCCATCCTGCTCGGCGCCGTCGGCGGCGGCGAGGCGGCCCAGGGCGCCATCATGGCGACCCAGGGCATGGCGGCCCAGCGGCAGATCAACTTCACCCGCGACAACGAGTACGAGGCCGACCGGGTGGGCGTGGGCCTCGTGGCCGCCGCAGGCTTCGACCCCTACGGCATGCCGGCCTTCTTCGAAACCCTCGCCCGCCAGTCAGGCCCCCTGGCTAGCCAGGCGCCGGAGTTCCTGCGCACGCACCCGGTCACCGTGAACCGCATCGCCGAGACCCGGGAGCGCGCCGCCGGCTATCCGCGCCCGGACGTGGCCGACTCCTACGGCTACGGGCTGATCCGGGCCAGGGTGCGTGTCCTCACGAGCCCGACGCCCGAGCGGGCCCTGGCCTTCTTCCAGGGCGAGCTTCTGGACCCGGTGCGCGCCGGTGAACTCGGCACCGCCTACGGCATCGCGCTGTCCTACCTCCAGCTCGGGCGCTTCGATGACGCGCAGCGCAGCTTCGCGCAGCTGCGCGAGGCGCATCCGGCCATCATCGCCTTCCACTCGGGCCTGGCCCAGGCCGAGCTCGGCCTGGGAGCGCCGAACACGGCGCTCGCCACCTTCCAGGAGGCCATGAAGCTCTTCCCGCGCAACGTGCCCCTCACCGTGCGCTACGGCGAGGCCCTGATGAGCACCGGCGATTACAAGCAGGCCCACCAGGTGCTGCTCGACCTGTTCAACAACGTGGCACCGAATGCCGAGCAGGTCCGGCTCATCGCGCTGGCCGCGAGCGGTGCCGGCGATACCGCCGATGCCCACTACTACATGGCGGAGTACCACCTGCTGAAGGGCGACGCCGCCATGGCCATCGACCAGCTGCGTCTCGCGCTGTCGATCCCCGGGCTCGACAACGTCCAGCGGGCGCGCTTCCAGTCGCGGCTCGAGCAGGTACAGGGCTTCCTGCCGCCCCGGCAGGGAGGCCGGCCGCCCCAGGGCCAGTCACAGTCACGGCCCGCCGGCTTCCGGCCCGGCGTTTCGTGATGCGGACAGCCTGAAAACGCCCCCGGCACCCGCTAGACTTGCGCGGTGCCAGAACCTGCCCACGCCTCCGCCACCACGTCCATGAGCCTCGCCACCCGGTCCGTCGGCGGCCTGGTCCTGGCGCTGCTCCTGGCCGGCTGTGCGAGCCAGGCCCAGCGCATTGCCGCCCAGCCCGTCGGCGATCCCATCGAGCCACTGAACCGCAAGGTCTACGCCTTCAACGACTCCCTCGACCGGGCGCTGCTGCGGCCAGCGGCCGTCGGCTGGAAAGCGGGCACGCCACCGCAATTCCGCACCGGCGTCTCCAACTTCATCGACAACGCCCTGATGCCGGTGACGATCATCAACGACTTCCTGCAGGGCAAGCCGGCCCAGGGCGGCAAGGACACCGCGCGCTTCGTGATGAACACCATTGTGGGGCTCGGTGGCCTCTTCGACCCTGCCACCGAGGCCGGGCTGCCGTACAACCAGGAGGACTTCGGCCAGACGCTGAACACCTGGGGGGTGCCCCAGGGGCCGTTCCTGATGGTTCCGTTCCTGGGGCCGCGCACGGTGTCCAGCGCCGCGGGCAATGTCGCCGACCTGCCGGCGTCGCCCTACCTGCAGCTGTCGAGCAACGACGTCCGCTTCGGCCTGTTCGGCATCAACCTGATCAACTCGCGGGCCGGCCTGCTGGAACTGGACGAAGAGGTCCGCAACGCGTACGACCCCTACGTGTTCGTGCGCGACGCCTACCTGCAGAACCGTGCCTACCGGATTGCCGATGGCAACCTGATGCCGGCGGAGCCGGAGGATTTCGACGACTACGGGGACGAGGCCGAACCGGCCCCCTGAGCATCGCCGGACGCGGCCTCCGCGGCACCGATGAGGCCGGCGACGCCCGACAGCCGGGCCAGCGCCACGAGGCGTTGAGGCAGCCCCGTATAGGTGACGGCGTGGCCCCGGCGGGCCGCGAGCCGCCGCCACTCCAGCAGCAGCGCCAGCGTCGCGCTGTCCACCTGGGTGACCCCGCCGAGCTCGACGGTCACGGCGGGCAGGCCGGCAAAGAGGCGCTCGCTGGCCGCGAGCAGCGTCCGGGCCTGGCCGAAGCCGGCAGCCCCCTCGAGGTGGAACTGGCCCGGAGCACCGGCCGGCGTGAGGCCCGGGCTCACTTCGGCAGTTCCGTCCCGACCTTCGCGCTGTCGGCCCGGATCCGGGCGATCACCGCGTCGAGCCCCTTCTGGGCAATCTCGGCGTCGAACTGGTTGCGGTAGTTCTGCACGTACGAGACGCCCTCGATGCGCACGTCGAAGGCCTTCCAGCCGTCGGGCGTCTGCCGCAGGCTGTAGTCGACGGGGATCTGCTTGCCGTCGGCCAGCGCCATCTTGGTCAGCACCAGCGCCCGGTCACCGCCGGGCTGCGCGCGCCCGGGCGGCAGCACCTTCACCTTGTCCTTCTCGAAGCGCAGGACATAACGGGCGTAACTGCGCAGCAGGAAGTCGTAGAACGCGTCGATGAAGGCCTGCCGCTGGGCCGGCGTCGCCGCACGGCCGTGGCGGCCGAGCACGAGCCGCGCCGCGTAGTCGGTGTCGAACACCGGCAGGAAGACCTCGTTGACCAGCGAGTAGAGGGCCTCGGGGTTCTTCTCGAGTTCGGCCTGCCGGCCGTCGATGCGCCGGGCCAGCTCGTTGGCCGTGGCCTCGACCACCTGGTTCGGGGTCTGTCCGGGCGCGGCGCCCGCAGCGCCCCCGGCCATCGACAGCGCCAGGAGCGCCGCTCGCGCAAAATTCGACATGGACTGCCTCACGGGTCTGCCTGGCCGCCGCCAGTGTTCTCGGCCTGGCTGAACAGGAACTTGCTGACCAGCTTCTCGAGCACGATGGCCGACTGGGTCAGCTGGATCTCGCTGGAGTCCGCGAGGTATGTGTCCGAACCGCCCGGCCCGATGCCGATGTACTTGCTGCCGAGCAGGCCAGCCGTCAGCACGGCCGCGTCGGAATCGTCGGGAATGCGGTCATAGCGGTTCTCGATGCGCAGGGTCACCAGCGCGTCGAGCCGGTCGCCGTCGAACTCGATCTTCTCGACCCGCCCGATGTTGACCCCCGCCATGGTGACCGGCGCCCGCACCTTGAGCCCCGCGATGTCCTGGAACCGGGCCACGACCCGGTAGCCACTGTCACCGCGGTACTCGTCGAGGTCCGTGGTCTGGGTGAGCAGGAAGGCCAGCGCGGCAAAGCCCAGCAGGACGAAGAGCCCGGTGCCGAGGTCGCGGGTGCTGGTTGCTGCCATGGGGTCGCCTCCGGTCTTGCAGTTCGCGGCGCCCCTCAGAGCAGCGCCGCCGTGATGACGTAGTCGAGCATGAGGATCACGATGGACGTCGTGACCACCGTACGGGTCGTGGCGAGGCCAACGCCCTCGGCGGTCGGGACGGCATTGTAGCCCTCGAAGACGGCGATCAGGCTCGCGGCCACGCCGAAGGCAGCGCTCTTGAAGATGCCCTCCCAGATGTCCTCGGGATCGACGTACTCCTGCATCTGGGACCAGAAGGCGCCGTTGTCGACGCCGAGGACGTAGACGCCAATGAACCAGGCGCCGAGGATGCCGACGACGTTGAACACGCCCGTGAGCAGCGGCAGGCTGATGGCGCCCCCGAGGAACCGGGGGGCGACGATGCGGCGCACGGGGTCGATGGCCATGACCTCCATGGCCGACAGCTGGTCCGTGGCGCGCATCAGGCCGATCTCCGAGGCCAGCGCCGTGCCGGCGCGCCCGGCGAAGAGCAGCGCCGTCACCACGGGGCCGAGTTCCTTCAGCAGGACCAGCGCGACGCTCGCGCCGAGGATGTCCTCCTGGCGCAGCCGCGACAGCGCATCGACACCCTGCAGGCCCAGCACCATGCCGACGAAGAGGCCGCTGGTCATGATGATGACCAGCGACAGCACGCCGGCATTGTGGATCTGCTCGACCACGAGCCGGGGCCTGGCGATGCCGATGCCGCTCTGGCGCAGGATCTCGCCGAGGAAATAGACCGACGCCCCCAGCTTCCCGAGGAAGCCGAGCAGTCCGCCGACGATGGACCCGGGCTGGACCATGACCGGCCTCAGTCGCCCGCCAGGTCGCGGGCAAAGTCGCCCGCCGGGTAGTGGAACGGCACCGGGCCGTCGGCGGCCCCGGCCATGAACTGGCGCACCAGGTCCGACTCGCTGCGGGCGAGCTCCGCCGGCGGGCCGTGGGCGATGGCCCGGCCCTCGGCGATGACGTAGCAGTAATCGGCGAGGCGCGCGATCTCCTCGACGTCATGGGAGACGACGATGCTCGTCAGGCCCAGCACGTCGTTGGTCTCGCGGATCAGGCGCAGGATCACGCCGAGGGAAATCGGATCGAGGCCCGAGAAGGGCTCGTCGTACAGCAGCAGCTCGGGGTCCATCACGAGGGCCCGGGCCATGGCCACGCGGCGCCCCATGCCCCCCGACAGCTCCGACGGCATGAGACCCGCGGCGCCGCGCAGCCCCACCGCCTCGAGCTTCATCAGGACGATGGGCCGGATGAGCCGGTCCGGCAGGTCGGTGATCTCGCGCAGCGGAAACGCAACGTTCTCGAAGACGTCGAGGTCGGTGAGCAGCGCACTGTTCTGGAAGAGCATGCCCATGCGGCGGCGCAGGCGGTAGATCGCGTCGCGATCGAGGGTGCCGATGTCGGTCATGCCGTCACCATCGGCGATCCGCACGCTGCCCTGCCCGGCCCGCAGCTGGCCCGTGATCATGCGCAGCAGCGTCGTCTTGCCGGTGCCGCTGGGCCCCATGATGGCCGTGACCTTGCCCCGGGGGATGTCGAGGTCCAGGCCCGCAAAGATCGGACGGTCCGCACGTTTGAAGTGCAGATTCTTGATTTCGATGAGGTTATCCATCAGCCAGACCGGATGACGACGGGCGCGGCCAGCACCATCAGGCGCGACGGAGCCCGGGTGGCCGGGCCGTCACCGCCCGCCACGGCCGGGTCCGGCGGGGACACGACGGCGCTGCCTGCACCGTCGCGAGCGCTGACCAGCCCTGCGCACGCTGCTGCTGCCATCCGTGGATACTCGCGAGGGGCCATGGCCCGGAAAGCGCGGCAGTCTAGCAAATGGCTGCGGCCCGCTGGCCGCCGGGCCCGGCGGCCTTGGCGTGCTCCGTCATACTGGACTAAGATAGTCCCATATGCTGCGCATCAGCCGCCTGACCGACTACGGCACGATGATCCTCGTGCACCTGGCCGCCCGCCCGGATGAGTGTTGCCCAGCCAGCGACGTGGCCGCCCACACGCGCCTCGCGCTGCCGACCGTGCAGAAGCTGCTGAAGCTGCTGGCCCGGGGCGACCTGGTCCGCTCGGTGCGTGGCGCCGAGGGGGGCTACACCCTCGCCCGTCCCGCCAGCGGGATCAGTGCAGCGGACATCCTCGGCGTGCTCGAGGGCCCCCTGGGCCTCACCGAGTGCAGCACCGAGTCGCACCAGTGCGAGCTCGAGGCCGGCTGCCAGGTCAGCAGCGCCTGGCAGAAGCTCGACCGGGCGATCCGGCGGGCCCTCGACGACATCTCCCTGGCCGACCTCGCCGAGCCGCCCCGGGAGTTCCCGGTGCTGAACCTGTCCGGCCGCAGCCTGCAGGCCCGCCCGGCCACGCCGGCGCCTCCCCCCCGCAACCGCAACCGTACCGGTGCCCGCCCATGAGTGCCCCGCAAACCGACATCGAACAGCTGGTCGGCCAGCGCTACCGCCACGGCTTCGTCACCGAGATCGAGTCCGACACCGTTCCGCCGGGCCTCTCGGAGGACGTCATCCGCTTCATCTCGGCCAAGAAGGGCGAGCCGGAGTGGCTGCTGGAGTGGCGGCTCAAGGCCTACCGCCACTGGCTGACCATGCGCGAGCCCAACTGGGCGAAGCTGGGCTACCCGCCCATCGACTACCAGGGGATCTCGTACTACTCGGCGCCGAAGCAGCCGTCGGGCCCGAAGTCCCTCGACGAGGTCGACCCGAAGCTGCTCGAGACCTACGCGAAGCTGGGCATCCCGCTGCACGAGCGGGCAAGGCTCGCCGGCGTCGCCGTCGACGCGGTCTTCGACAGCGTGTCCGTCACGACCACCTTCAAGGACAAGCTGGCCGAGGCCGGCGTCATCTTCTGCTCGTTCGCCGAGGCCGCCCGCGAGCACCCGGAACTGGTGCGCAAGTACCTGGGCAGCGTCGTCCCGGCCCGGGACAACTTCTTCGCGGCGCTGAATTCGGCGGTCTTCACCGATGGCTCCTTCGTCTACATCCCGGAGGGCGTGCGCTGCCCCATGGAGCTGTCGACCTACTTCCGCATCAACCAGGCGAAGACCGGCCAGTTCGAGCGCACGCTGATCATCGCCGAGGCCGGCAGCCACGTGAGCTACCTCGAGGGCTGCACGGCTCCGCAGCGCGACGAGAACCAGCTGCACGCGGCGGTCGTCGAACTGGTGGCCCTGCGCAACGCCGAGATCAAGTACTCGACCGTGCAGAACTGGTACCCCGGCGACGAGGAAGGCCGCGGCGGCATCTACAACTTCGTAACCAAGCGCGGCGACTGCCGGGAGGCGAACGCGAAGATCTCCTGGACCCAGGTCGAGGCCGGCTCCGCGATCACGTGGAAGTACCCGAGCTGCATCCTGCGGGGCGACAACTCGGTGGGCGAGTTCTACTCGGTGGCGGTGACCAACAACCGTCAGCAGGCCGACACAGGCACCAAGATGATCCACATCGGCCGCAACACGAAGAGCACCATCGTCTCGAAGGGCATCTCGGCCGGCCGCGCCCAGCAGGCCTACCGCGGCCTCGTCAAGGTGTTCCCCACCGCCGAGAACGCGCGCAACTACACGCAGTGCGACTCGCTGCTGCTCGGCGCCACCTGCGGGGCCCACACCTTCCCGTACATGGAGGTGAAGAACCCGAGCGCCATCGTCGAGCACGAGGCCACCACGTCGCGCATCAGCGACGACCAGCTGTTCTACTGCCGCCAGCGCGGCCTCAAGGCCGAGGACGCGGTGAACCTCATCGTCAACGGCTTCTGCAAGCAGGTATTCCGCGAGCTGCCCATGGAGTTCGCGGTCGAGGCCCAGAACCTGCTCAACGTCAGTCTCGAAGGAGCGGTCGGCTGACCGTCACGCCCATGCTCGAAATCAGAGATCTCCGCGTCAGCGTCGCGGGCAAGGAAATCCTCAAGGGGCTGTCGCTCACGGTGCGGCCCGGCGAGGTGCACGCCATCATGGGGCCCAACGGCTCCGGCAAGAGCACCCTGTCCCACGTGCTCGCCGGCCGCGACGGCTACGAGGTCACCGGCGGTACCGCGACCTGGCATGGCCGGGACCTGCTGGCACTGCCGCCGGAGGAGCGGGCCTGGGCCGGGGTTTTCCTGGGCTTCCAGTACCCCGTCGAGATCCCGGGGGTCAGCAACGTCTACCTGCTGCGGGCGGCGCTGAATGCGAAACGGCGTCACGCCGGCCTGCCCGAGATCGACGCCATCGGCTTCCTGAAGCTGGTCCGCGAGAAGGCGAAGCTCATGCAGATGGACGAAAGCTTCCTCAACCGCGGCGTCAACGAGGGCTTCTCCGGCGGCGAGAAGAAGCGCAACGAGATCTTCCAGCTCGCCGTGCTCGAGCCCACGCTCGCACTGCTCGACGAGACCGACTCCGGCCTCGACATCGACGCGCTCAAGGTCGTGGCCAGCGGCGTCAACAGCCTGCGCAGCCCGGAACGGGCCTTCGTGCTGGTCACCCACTACCAGCGGCTGCTCGGCTACATCGAGCCGGACTTCGTGCACGTGCTCGCCGGCGGCCGCATCGTGCGCACCGGCGACAAGTCCCTCGCCACGGAGCTGGAGGCCTCGGGCTACGACGCCCTGCGGGCCCCCGCGGCCTGAGGCGCGCCATGACCGACACTGCGCTGACCCCGGGTGCCGCGCAAATGCGGGCCGCCCATGCCCGCCTCCGCGAACGGCTACCCGCCGGATGGCCCACCGACGCCAGCGGCGTGGCCCTCGAATCGTTCCTGACCCGTGGGCTGCCCGGCACCGACATCGAAGAGTGGCGCTACACGAGCCTGGCCGCCTTCGCCGGGCGCCTCGCCTCCGCCCTTGAAGCTTCGGCTGAGGCGGCCGCTCAGCCCGCCGCCGACCCGCCTCTGGCGGCAGCCCTGCGCGCCGCCGTGCCCGGTCCGGTGCTGTGCCTCACCGACGGCCAGCTCGAACCCGGGGCGGACCTGCCCGCGGGCCTGCAGATCCGTCCCGCGGCGCGGCTCCTGCCGGGCCTTGCGCCGGTCGGGATATCGGCCCTCGCGGACCTGAACGCGGCCTTCGCCCGCGACGGCCTTAACCTGGCCGTCGCGGCGAACGCCGGACCGCAGGGCGTCCTGCTGATCCACGAGCGTGCCGCGTCGGCAACGACCGTGGGCCAGCCCCGGGTCCGACTGAGTCTCGCCGGCGGCAGCCACCTCAGCGTCGTCCTGCTCGCCACCGGCGGGTCAGCCACCACCAGCAACGCGGTGGTCGAGGTCGACGCGGAAGCTGGTTCGGTACTGCATCTCGTCCAGCTGCACGAGGGCGCTGCGGGGGCCCAGCGCATCGCCCGCACCGAACTCCGGCTCGGCGCCGGTGCCAGCGCCCGGGTGACCAGTGTCGACCTCGGGTCGAGCCTGTCGCGGCAGGACGTCGTGGTGCACCTTGCCGGTGACGATGCCAGCGTCGACGTCGCCGGCCTCTGCGCCGGCCCGTCAGGCACCCACGTCGATCATCACCTCGACCTGCAGCACGCCGGCCGGCATACGGCCAGCCGGACGCTCTACCGCAGCGTCGTCGATTCGGGCGGCCGGGTGGTGTTCAACGGCCGCATCGTCGTCGGGGTGGGCGCCGCCGGCAGCGATGCCGCGCTGACCAACCGCAACCTGCTGCTGGGGCCCGGTGCCGAGATCGACACGAAGCCGGAGCTCGAGATCCATACCGACGACGTCCGCTGCAGTCACGGCGCGACCACCGGGCAGCTCGATCCTGCCGCCCTCTTCTACCTGCGCTCCCGCGGCGTGCCGGCGGCCGAGGCGCGGCGCCTGCTGATCGGCGCCTTCGCCGATGAGCTGCTGGCCCGTATCGGGTTGCCCACGGCCGAGGCGGCCCTGCGCAACCGTATCCACGCGCTGCTCGAGGCAGCCGGAGGCCTGGCACAATGAACGCCAGTCCCCGCGCGATTCCCGGGCCGCTCGACGTCGGGCGCCTGCGACAGGACTTCCCGATCCTTGACCAGCAGGTCAACGGCGCGCCACTGGCCTACCTCGACAACGCGGCATCGACCCAGCGGCCGCTGGCCGTGCTCGACGCCATGGACCACTACTACCGGCACGACCACGCCAACGTGCACCGGGGGGTCCATACGCTGAGCCACCGGGCGACGGACCGGTACGAGCACGCCCGGGAGCTCGTCCGGGGCTTCCTGAACGCGGCGAGCATCCGCGAGGTGATCTTCACCCGGGGCACAACCGAGGCCATCAACCTAGTGGCCTACACGCTGGGCCAGCGCCTGAAGGCCGGCGACGAGATCGTGGTCTCGGAGCTCGAGCACCACTCGAACATCGTGCCCTGGCAGATGCTCTGCGAGCGCACCGGGGCCGTGCTGCGTGTCGGGCCCATCACGGATCGCGGCGAGATCGACGTCGAGGCCATGCTTGCGCTGATCACGCCGGCGACGCGGCTCGTGGGCGTGGCCCACGTTTCGAACGCGCTCGGCACCGTCAACCCGGTGGCCGAGATCATCGCGGCCGCCCGCAGGCACGGCGCCCTGACCCTGGTCGACGGCGCCCAGGCGGCGGCCCACGTTCCCGTGGACGTCCGGGCCCTGGGCTGCGACTTCTACGCGCTCTCGGGGCACAAGCTCCACGGGCCGACGGGCATCGGCGTGCTCTACGGCCGCGAGTCCGTGCTCGAGACGCTGCCGCCGTTCCAGGGCGGAGGCGACATGATCGCCACCGTCAGCTTCCGGGGCACCACCTACAACGAGCTGCCCTACCGCTTCGAGGCCGGCACACCGGCCATCGCCGAGGCCATCGGCCTGGGTGCGGCCATCGAGTACCTCGGCCGAGTGGGCCTGCCGGCGATCGCGGCCCACGAAGAGGCCCTCGTGGACCACGCCCTGGCCAGGCTTCGCGACCTGCCCGGCATCCGCTTCCTCGGCAACCCACGCCAGCGCGTCGGGCTGGTGTCCTTCAACATCGACGGCATCCATCCCCACGACGTCGGGACGGTACTCGACCAGCGCGGTGTCGCCGTGCGGGCCGGCCACCACTGCGCGATGCCGGTGATGGAGCGCTTCGGCGTGCCGGGCAGCGTCCGCGCCTCGTTCGCGCTCTACAACACCCGTGACGAGGTCGACCGCCTCGTCGAGGCGCTGCAGCTGGCCGTGAGGATGTTCGCGCCGTGAGCCAGGGTGACCGTGGCGGAGCCACCACCGCGGAGCCGGTGGCGCTGGACCTGTACCAGCAGATCGTCCTGGAGCACAGCCGGCGCCCGCAGAACTTCCGGCGGCTCGACACGCCCGACCGGCGCGCCGAGGGACACAACCGCCTGTGCGGGGACAAGGTGACGCTGTACCTGCGCCTCGCCGGCGGCCTGCTCGCCGAAGTCACCTTCGAGGCGGCCGGCTGCGCCATCTGCCTCGCGTCGGCATCGCTGCTGACCGAGACGGCAGCGGGCCTGTCGGTCGGCACCGCCGAGCGGCTGGCCGCCGGCGTCATCGGCCACTTCGACGACCCGGCGGCGCACGCGCTGCCACCCGCGCTCGCCGCCCTCGATGGCGTGCGGGCTTACCCCTCGCGCATCCGCTGTGCCACGCTGCCCTGGCAGACCCTGCGCCAGGCCCTTGCCGGCCCCGCCGACGCCATCGCCACCACGGAACCCGCCGAATGACCAGCGACAGCGAACCCGTCGTCGTCCGCCGCGATGTGGAGGGCCTGCAGGTGCCCTCGGGCATCCCCGTGACGCTGCCGAAGGACTCCCTCGTCTACATCACGCAGGCCATGGGCGGCAGCTTCACGGTGTACTTCGAGGGCAACCTCGTGCGTGTCGCCGGCACCGACGCCGACGCCCTGGGGCGCGAGCCGGTCGCGCCGCCGCGGCTGCCCGAGAACGCCACCGACGACGAACTGAAGGCGCTGGTCTGGGACCAGATGCGCACGATCTACGACCCGGAGATCCCCATCAACATCGTCGAGCTGGGGCTCATCTACGAGTGCCTGATCTCGCGCCTGCCCGACAGCCGCCGCTACGTGTACATCCGCATGACCGTCACGGCACCCGGCTGCGGCATGGGCGAAATCCTGGTCGAGGAAGTGAAGCAGAAGGTCGGCATCATCCCGACCGTGGGCAAGGTCGACGTCGAGATGGTGTTCGACCCGCCGTGGAGCCAGGAGATGATGACCGAGGCCGCCCGCCTCGAAGCCGGCCTGCTGTGAGCGGCGGGCCGGCAACCCGGTCGGCCGCACGGTGCCGGACAGGGGCCGGGGCATGACGCCGGCGCCGCTCTTGCCGCTGCCACCCGGTGAGCGTCGCCTGACGCTGCTCCGGCATGCCAAGTCGTCCTGGGCCGATCCCGGCGCCCAGGACTGGGACCGTCCCCTCAATGAGCGCGGGGAGCGTGACGCGCCCGCCGTCGGGCGGCACCTGGCGGCCCTGGGCTTCCGCCCTACCCTGTTCCTGACGAGCCCGGCGGTGCGGGCACGGCGCACCGCACAGATCGTCGCGCGCGAGCTCGGCTACCCGGCGGAATTCCTGCAGCGGGAGCCCGGCCTCTACCTGGCGAGCCCGGAAACGATCTGCGCCGTCGTCGCGCGCGAGGCCGGCAGCCTGCGTGACGTGGTGGTATGCGGCCACAACCCGGGCCTGACGGAGCTGGCGAACCGCCTCGCCGGGGCCGGCGCGCTCGACAACCTGCCGACCTGCGGCGTCTTCGCGGTGCGCCTCGTGCTGCGGGGCTGGGACGAACTCGACGGCGCCCGCGGCGAGCTGGAGTACTTCACTCGCCCGAAGGACCTGCCGGCCAGCAGCCCCGGCTGAGCGGGGCTTTCAGTCGACCCCGCAGAGGCAGTGGGCGTAGATGCCGCGGGGATCGTTCCAGGCAGCGAGGGCCCGCATTTCGCGCGCCAGACGCGCCAGCTCGGCGCCAACCGGACCCGGAAGCACGGGACCGGCGGCCGGTGCGCGCCAGCCCAGCGCCGTGGCTACCCTGACGCCGGTGCCGAGGCCCCGCATCAGCAGCCGGTCGAGCCAGGACAGCTGGGGCTGCACGTAGCGCAGCCCGTACGAGCCTTCTTCGAGCCCGGCCAGGCCCGCAGCAGCGGCGACGGCCTCGTCGATGCCGCCGATCTCGTCCACCAGGCCGAGGTCCCGGGCGTCGGAACCGATCCAGACGCGGCCCCGGGCGACGCCGTCGGCGCGCTCGGCGTCCATCCCGCGGGCCTCTGCCACCTTGCCGACGAAAATGCGGTAGGCGTCCTCGATGGAGGCCGACAGCAGCCGCCGCGCCTCGGCCCCGAGGGCGCGGTCAACGCGGAACTGCCCGGCCAGCGCCGTGGTGCCGAAGCCGTCGACGTTCACGCCGAGCGCCTCGAGTCCACGCTGCACGGTCGGCACCAGGGCGCCGACGCCGATGGAACCGGTGATGGTCGACTCGCTCGCGAAGATGCGGTCGGCGCCCATGGCGATGTAGTAGCCACCCGATGCCGCCACGCTGCTCATCGAGGCGACCACCGGCTTGCCGGCGGCCTGCAGGGCCTCGACCTCGTCGAGGACGACATCGGACGCGAACATGCTGCCGCCCGGGCTGTCGATGCGCAGCACGACGGCGACGATGGAGTCGTCGGCCGCGGCGTCGCGCAACTGGGCCGCAAGGCTGTCGCCGCCGATGGTCCCCGGCGGCGCCTCGCCATCGACGATCTCGCCGGCGGCGACGACGACACCGACGTTCCGCTCGCGGGTCCGCAGCAGCTTCTGCTCCAGCGCCAGCGAACGCACGTAGTCACCGATGGCGATGCCCGTATAGCCGCCCCCGCTGGCGGGCTCCTCGCCGAGCAGGCCGGTGATGTAGGCATCGGACTCGGTGCGGGTCATCAGCCGGTCGATGAGCCGGGCGTCGACGGCCACCTTGCCGGCGTTGCCGCCGGCTGCCTCGATCAGGGCCGGCAGACCGTTGGCGTAGGACTCCAGCGCCGCGGGCTCGAGCTTCCGGGCCGCCGCGACGTCACGCTGCCAGCTGCCCCAGAGCGCGTTGACCCAGCGCTGGCTCGCCTCGCGGTCCTCCGGCGACATGTCGTCGCGGATGAAGGGCTCCACGAAGGACTTGTACTCGCCGACCTTGAACACGTTGACGTCGACGCGGAGCTTCTCGAGCGCACCGCGGAAGAACGTGCGGTAGTACTCGTAGCCCTCGAGCAGCGTGAGGCCCAGCGGATGCATGACCACCTCGTCGGCATGGGCCGCGAGGTAGTACTGGTCGCGGGTGTAGCCACCGCCCACCGCGATGACCTTCTTGCCGGACTCGCGGAACTTCGTCAGTGCCCGGGCCAGGGCCTGCAGCTTCGCGAGCCCGCCGCCCTGGAGGCCGTCCAGCTCCAGGACGATGGCCTTGATGCGCGGATCGCCGGCCGCGTGGCCGATGCCGTCGACGAGGTCGGGCAGCAGCGTCTCCATGGGCTCGCTGCCCTGGGCCTCGGCGAGCACGCGGTCCAGGGGACTGCCCTCGAGTTGCTCGACCAGCAGGCCGGTCGGGTTCACCACCAGCGCGCCGCTGGCCGGCACGACGACCGGCTGGCCGCCGGCCCCCGCCAGCAGCACCGCGAAGAGCGCCAGCAGCAGGATCAGGTGCAGGACACGGCGCAGGGTATCGAGGCCAAGCCACGCCGCCTTGAACAGCCGTTTGATGAAGCCGAAGAGTCCCATGCAGCCTGCTCCCGGGCGTGGGCCCGCGTCCTATTTGCCGTAGCTGATCCGGTAGATGGCGCCGCGCTGGTCGTCGCTCACGAGCAGCGCACCGTCCGGCGCCACCAGCAGGTCGACGGGCCGGCCGAGCACGCGGTCACCGTCGAGGAAGCCCGTGGCGAACGGCTCGTAGGCGACGGGCTTGCCCTTCTTCAGGCGGACCAGCGTGATGCGGTAGCCAGTCTTGCCTGCGTCGCGGCTGCGGTTCCATGAACCATGTTCCGCAATGAAGACCTGCCCGCGGTACTCGCGCGGAAACATCCGGCCCGTGTAGAAGCGCACGGCCAGGGCCGCCGCGTGGGGCGCCAGGGCCTGCACCGGCGGCGTCGCATCGGCGCAGCGGCCGGCGCTGCCGAACTGGGGGTCCGCGATGGTGCCGGCGTGGCAGTACGGAAAGCCGAAGTCGAGGCCCGCCCGCGGGGCGTGGTTCAGCTCGTCCGGCGGCACCTCGTCGCCGAGCATGTCGCGGCCGTTGTCGGTGAACCAGAGGTCGCCGGTGCCCGGGTGCCAGTCGAGTCCGACGGGATTGCGCACGCCCCGGGCCACGACCTCGCGCCCCGAGCCGTCGGGACGCATGCGCAGGATCACGCCGAAGCCCTCCTCCTGGCACACGTTGCAGGGAGCGCCCACGGGCACGTACAGCAGCCCGTCGGGCCCCTGGGCCAGATACTTCCAGGCGTGCAGCATCGACTTGTAGGGCAGCGGCCCGCCGACGGGCTCGGCCACGTGCTCACCCGGCCGCGCGGCTTCGCGGAAGCGCACGATGCGCCGTGCCTCGGCCACGTACAGGTCGGGCCCGATGACGGCAACGCCGTTCGGCATCTCGAGCCCGGTGGCGAGCACCTCCACCCGCGGCGCACCACCGAGGGCATCGCGAACGGCATACACATTGCCGCCGGAACGGCTGCCGACGTACAGGGTTCCATCGGGGGACAGGGCCATCGAGCGTGCGTTCGCCACGCCCTCCACCAGCACCTCGGCCCGGAACCCTTCGGGCAGCCGGATGAAGTCCACCGGCGCGCCGGCCAGGGCGGCAACCGGGACCAGGGAGAGGACGGCGGCAGTCAGCCTCATGGGTCTGCTCCTTGTCTACTCACCGGCCCAGCAGGCCGAGCGAGAGCGGGGTGACGAACGCGATCAGCAGCACGGCGACCAGCAGGATGAACACGAAGGGCAGCGTCGCCGCGCACACGCGCAGGACCGGCTGCGAGAACCGGATGCTCGAAATGTACAGGTTCAGGCCGATCGGCGGCAGGAGGTAGCCGAGCTCCATGGTCGCCACGAAGATGATGCCGAGGTGCACCGGGTCGATGCCGTACTCGCCGGCCACCGGCAGGATCAGCGGCACGATCAGGACCAGCGCCGAGAAGATGTGCAGGATGCAGCCGATCAGCATCAGGAAGGCGATCAGCAGCAGCAGGAAGCTGGTCCGGTCCGAGATGAAGCCGGTGACGACGCCGATGAGCTGCTGGGGCACCTGCGCGTCGATGACGTAGTTCGTCGACGCGAGCGAGATGCCAAGGATCAGCAGGATGCCGCCGACGAGCATCATCGACTGCCGCACGAGGCCCGGCAGGTCCCGGAACCGCACGTCGCGATGGATGAGCAGCTCGACCACCAGCACGTAGACCACCGTCGCGGCGGCCGCCTCGGAGACCGCGAGGATCCCGCTGTAGATGCCGCCCAGGACGACGATGGGCAGCGGCAGCTCCCAGGCGGATTCGCGCAGCGCCGCGAACACCTCGGGCCACGAGAACTCCGCCATGGGCCGGCGGTTGGCCCGGTTGGACCACAGGCAGAAGCCGAACAGCACCAGCATCATGAGGATGCCGGGGAGGATGCCGGCGACGAACAGGTCGTCGATGGACACCTCGGCAACGATGCCGTAGAGGATCAGCGGCAGCGATGGCGCGAACAGCAGGCCCAGGCTGCCCGACGACGTGATCAGGCCGAGCGTGAAGCGCTCCTGGTAGCCCGCCTGCAGCAGCGCCGGGTACAGCAGCGCGCCAAGCGCGATGATGGTCACGCCCGACCCGCCGGTAAAGGCGGTGAAGAGCGAGCACGTCACGACCGCCACCATGGCGAGCCCGCCCGGCAGCCAGCCGACCAGCGCGGCGCTGAGGCGCACCAGGCGCGAAGCCGCCCGTCCTGCCGACAGCACGTAGCCCGCGAAGGTGAAGAGCGGAATGGCGAGCAGCACCGGGGTCTCGGCGATGCCGAAGATCTCGATGGGCACCGCCGTCAGGTCGATGTCGTTGCGGGCATAGCCCAGCAGCGCGCCCGCGCCGATGATCGCGAAGAGCGGCGCGCCGAGCGCCGCCAGCAGCAGCAGCAGCAGGCTCGACAGGATCATCGGGGCGCCTGCGGCTGCACGGTGGCGCGGCCGGCCAGCAGGTCCCGGCAGCGACGGCCGAACCAGACCAGGTAGCGCCAGGCGATCAGGATGAAGGCGACCGGCAGTACAGACTGGTAGACCCAGGCCGGCTGGCCGCCCAGCACCACGTCGCCGAACTCCCGTGATTCGGTGACGAAGCGCCAGGAGTGCCACGCCAGCACCCCGGCCACGGCCGCGGTGAAGAGGTCGACGACGACGGCGGCGACGGCGACGAGCCGCGCGGGCAGGAACCGGGACGCCAGGTCGATGCGCAGGTGGACCTCGTCACGGCTGGCCGCCACGGCGCCGGCCATCGCCGCCCACAGCACGAGCAGCCGAAGCGCCTCGTCACCCCAGGCGATGCCCTGGCCCAAGAGCTCCCGCAGACCGACCTGGGCCGCGGCGAGGCCGATCATGCCAAAGAGCAGTACGGCCAGGAAAACGTTCTCGGCCAGCCGGCCGAGCCGGTCCGCCCAGCCGAGCAGGCCGGTGGCGTCACTCGCCGGAGACTGCCCGCCCGGGGTCACCGGGCGTTACCGGCCGGCCACCGCCGGATTGCCGGCGCGGAAATCGGCCAGGTGCTGCTGCAGCTGCTTGAGCAACCCGGCCGACACGACGCCCCGCGCGGCCAGCTGGCCGTTGGCGGCGTCGACGGCACCCCGCCAGCGCGGCAGCTCGCCCGCGTCGGCGCTGACGAACTGGAGGCCGTTGGCCTTGAGGGCCTCCTCGGCCTTGGTGTTGTCGGTGCGGTTCTGCGCATCGAGCCGGGCGTACAGCTTGGTCATGACCTCGCGCAGCACGGCCTGGTCGGCGGCGCTGACCGGGGCCATCGCCGCCTTGTCGATGGCGAGGACGCCCATCGTGTAGGCCAGCGGCTGCGACGTGACGTACTGGACCTTCGTGTACCACTGCAGCACCACGGCGCCGACCGGCGGCGTGGCGACGATGTCGAGCAGCCCCGTCTCGAGGCCCGTCATGACGTCGGTCACCGGCAGGACCACGGGCGAGAGGTCGAGCGCCTGCATGGCGGCGAAGCTGGCCTCGTCGCCCTCGGGCAGCCACACCTTCTGGCCGCGCAGGTCCTCGAGGCGCTTCACGGGCTTGTTGGACATGAGGTAGGCGAAACCGCCGCCGGCGAAGCCGTAGCTCACGAAGCCGGCCTCCTCGAGGCCGGCGATGAGCGTGGCGTCGAGCTTGCTGCGGACGTAATCGACCTCGGCCTGGGAATTGAACAGCAGCGACAGGCCGTAGAGGTTGAGGTCCTTGTAACGCTCGGCCAGGCCATTGGCCGTGAAGATGCCGCCCTGGAGCTGGCCGATGCGGATCTTGCGCAGCACCTTCTTGTCGTTGCCCTGGATGCCGCCGCCGTAGAACTTGAGGACGACCCGGCCGCCGGTCCGGTCCGCCACTTCCTTGCCGGCGGCCCGCAGGTCCTTCATCCACGACGAGCCCTCGGGCGCGATGGTGGCGAGCTTCAGCTCGACGGCCCGGGCGATGCCGGGCAGCGCGCCCAGGATCAGGCAGCAGGCAAGCAGCAGTTGGCGCATGGCGGGACTCCTGTCTCCGGTTCGGGCTGGGGGCGGCGTCAGAAGTATTCGTCGGCGGTGGCGAGCAGATCCCGGGCCGACTGCTGGGCCAGCGTATTGAAGAGCGTGTAACCGGGCACCTGCGGGTCGGCGGCCAGCACCTCGTTCAGCAGCCGGTCGTGCAGCTCCCGGTCGTAGACCAGCCGCCCGTACTGGCGTGCGTACTCGACCTTGATGCTGAGGTCCTTGTCGCCAGCCAGGGCCAGCGCCGCCTCGAAGTACTCGCGGCCGCGCTCGGGCTTGCCGCCCAGCGCCTCGGGGCGGAGCGTGTTCAGCACGCCGAGGAAGGTGTTGACGGAGGGTTGGTCCGCGGGCGTACCGATGACCGCCAGCCGCTCGAGGGCAGCCTCGATCTTCGGCAGCTCCGCCAGCGCCTTGAAGTCGTCGGCGTGGGTACGCACGTAGGCCAGCGACCCGACGGACCAGGCGTAGAGCGCCGCCGCGTGCTTCGGCCCGAGGGCATCGATGCGGGCCTTGAATTCAGGGAACTGCAGGGCCCGAAGTTCGCAGGCAGCCGGTGCCGCAGCGCACAGCGCCTGGTCGCCGTAGCCCCGGGCCCGGGCGCCGAGTACCGCCGCCCGTCCGGGGTCGGTGACGAAGACCACGGCGTAGGCGGCGTACAGGCGCGCGGCGGCGCCGGCCACGGCCGGCGACGGCTTGCCGTCGGCCGCGAGGCTGTCGAGCAGCAGCAGGTAGGCCGGCAGGCCGTCCCGGACGAGCTCCGGATCGTCCTGGTTGACGATGGCTCCGGCGAGGTCCTCGGCGAAGCCGCCGGCCGCGCGGGCCGCCAGGCCCGCACAGCCGGTCGTCAGTCCTGCCGCGAGGCAGAGCAGGACGGCCCCAGCGACCCTCACCGGCAACTCCCGGTGCACGAGGGCCGCGTCAGACCTTCTCGCGGATGCGGGCGGCCTTGCCGCTGCGGTCGCGCAGGTAATAGAGCTTCGCCCGGCGGACATCGCCGCGCCGCTTGACCTTGACCTCGGCCACCGTCGGGCTGTGAAGCGGGAACACGCGCTCGACGCCCTCGCCATGGGAAACCTTGCGGACCGTGAAGGACGAGTTCAGGCCGCGGTTGCGGCGCGCGACCACGACGCCCTCGAAGGCCTGCAGGCGCTCGCGGTTGCCCTCCTTGACCTTGACCTGGACGATCACGGTGTCACCCGGCGCGAACCCCGGGATGTCCTGCCGCTGGGCCTCGGCCTCGAGCTGTTCGACGATCTTGCGCATTGCGATACCTCCGATGCGTATTGTTCCGCGGATGGGCCCAGGCCGGAGCCTGAACCCGATTGTATGGGCTTTTCCTACTGCAGCCCGGCGGCATCCACCGCCAGGGCGGGGGCCTCGTGCTGCTCGGCCAGGAATTCGTCGAGCAGCGCCCGGTCCTCGGCGTCCAGCGTCACGCCGTCCAGCAGCTCGGGGCGGCGCAGGCGCGTGCGCCCGAGGGCCTGCTTGCGGCGCCAGCGGCGGATCGCGGCGTGGTCACCCCCGAGGAGCACCGGCGGCACCGTCCGGCCAGCAGCCTGCTCGGGCCGGGTGTAGTGCGGGCAGTCGAGCAGGCCGTCGTCGCCGAAGGAATCCTGCTGGGCCGACTGGTCGTCGCCCAGCACGCCGGGCAGCAGGCGCACCACGGCGTCGATGACCACCAGGGCCGGCAGCTCGCCGCCGGAGACGACGAAGTCGCCAACGGACAGCTCGAGGTCGGCCTCGGCCTCCACCAGACGCTCGTCGAACCCCTCGTAACGGCCGGCCACCAGCACGAGGCCGGGCAGGCTCGCCAGCTGCCGCACCCGGGCCTGGGTCAGGCGCTCGCCCTGGGGCGTCAGGAAGACCACGGGACTGCCCGCCGGCACCCTCGCCCGGGCGGCCCGGATGGCCGTCGCGTAGGGCTCGACCTTGATCACCATGCCGGGCCCGCCGCCGTAGGGGCGGTCGTCGACCGTGGCATGGGCGTCGGTCGCGTGGTCCCGCGGATCTTCGCAGGCCAGCCGGACCTGCCCCCGCTGCACGGCACGACCGACCACGCCCCACTGCACCAGCGGTGCAACGAGATCGGGGAACAGCGTGACGACGGCGATATCCATGGCGATCTGGCGGGTCTGGTCTGGCGGATCCGGTCAGGCGTCGGTCCAGGCCGGGTCCCAGTCGACGGTGACGGCACGCGCCGCCTCGTCGACCTGGCGGACCACCCGGCCGTGGACGAACGGCAGCAGGTAGCGGTGCTCGCCCTGCACGACCATGACGTCGTTGGCCCCGGTCGCGAACAGACGCGTGATGCGGCCGAGCTGCACGCCCCCGGTGGTGACGACGGCCATGCCCTCCAGGTCGGCCCAGTAGTACTGGCCGGGACCTGCCGGCCCCAGCAGGCTGCGGTCGACCTCGACCTCGCAGCCCACCAGCGCGGCCGCAGCGTCGCGGTCGTCGACGCCATCGAGGCAGGCCACCACGCCGGCGCCATGCTCGTGGCCGTCGCGGACGGCGCAGGTCAGCTCGCCGTCGTCGCGGCGCAGGATCCAGGGGTTGTACTGCAGGACGTTGGCGCGGGGCTCGGTGTAGGAAAAGATCCGCACCCAGCCGCGTACGCCGAAGACGCCGGAAATACGCCCTATTGGCACACGGCGGCCGGCTCCGGCCGCGTGCGCCGTAACCGTCGCCTCGACAGGGGAGACCCCGGTGACCATGCAGGCGCCGCAGAGCGCACCGGGCGCCGACCCGCCGCCGGTCAGGCGGCGGTGGCCGCGGCCGGGGCGCGGTGGGACTTGACCAGGGACGCGACGCGGTCAGAAACCTGCGCGCCGACGCCGGTCCAGTAGTCGAAACGACCGAGGTCGAGCCGGAACTTCTCTTCCCGGGCCGTGGCCAGGGGGCTGAAGAAACCGAGGCGCTCGATGTAGCGGCCGCCGCGGGCCCGGCGGCTGTCGCAGACGACGATCTGGTAGAAGGGCCGGCCCTTTGCGCCGCCGCGGGACAGTCGGATGGTCACCATTGGGTATGCTCGTTGGTTGCTGGCTGGCTGACGTAAACCGCGAATAATAGCGGAGTTCCGGGCCAAATACAGGCCCGTTCAGCGGCGCATGCCCGGTAGCCCGGGCAGGCCCCGCAACATACGCCGCAGCCCCCCGCCCTTCATCTGCTTCATGACCTTCTGCATCTGGGCGTGCTGCTTGAGGAGCCGGTTGACGTCCTGGACCGGCAGGCCGGCCCCGGCGGCGATGCGCCGCCGGCGCGACCCGTCGATGATCCCGGGGGACCGCCGCTCCCGGGCGGTCATGGAATTGATGATGGCGATCTGGCGTCGCAGCATGCGGGGGTCCATCTGCCCAGCCAGCTTGTCCGCGGTCATCCCGGCCGGGAGCGGCATCTTGTCGATCAGGGCGTCGAGGCCGCCAAGGCTCGTGATCTGCTCGAGCTGATCCCGCAGGTCCTCGAAATCGAAGCCCTTGCCCTTGGTGACCTTCTCCGAGAGGCGGGCGGCCTTCTCGGCATCGACCTTCTGCTGGACCTGCTCCACGAGGCCCAGCACGTCGCCCATGCCGATGATGCGCGAGGCCATGCGGTCCGGATGGAAGGGCTCGAGGGCCGTGACGGCCTCGCCGGTGCCGATGAACTTGATCGGCTGGCCGGTCACCGACTTCACCGAGAGCGCCGCGCCACCGCGGGCGTCGCCGTCGGCCTTGGTCAGGATGACGCCGGTCAGAGGCAGCGCATCGGCAAAGGCCCGTGCAGCATTAACGGCGTCCTGGCCAGCCATGCTGTCGACGACGAACAGCGTCTCGATGGGATCGACGGCGCCGTGGATGCGGCGCACCTCGTCGAGCAGCGGCGCGTCGAGACGGCTGCGGCCGGCGGTGTCGACGATCAGCACGTCGAGCATCTGGCGGCGCGCCGCGGCCAGGGCCCCGGCAGCAATGTCCACCGGCGCCTCGGTGGGCTGGGACGGCAGCGCCGGCACGTCGATGGACTCGGCCAGTTTCGCCAGCTGCAGCATCGCGGCGGGCCGCTGCGTGTCGGTGCTGACCATGCCCACGCGCTTGCCCAGGCGGTCACGCAGGTAGAGCGCCAGCTTGGCGGCCGTGGTCGTCTTGCCGGCACCCTGCAGGCCCGCCAGGAGGATGACGGCCGGTGGCTGGGCCCTCAGGTTGATGCCGGCCGTACCCTCGCCCAGCGCCGACACCAGCTGGTCGTGGACGATCTTGACGAAGACCTGGCCGGGAGTCAGGGACCGCAGCACGTCGGCGCCCAGTGCCCGCGTCCGCACCGCCTCGACGAACTCGCGCACGACCGGCAGCGCCACGTCGGCCTCGATCAGGGCCCGGCGCACGTCACGGACAGCGTCCTGGATGTTTTCCTCGGTCAGCCGGCCGCGGCCCCGGACCTGGTCCAGGACGCCTTTGAGCCGCTCGGTCAATGTGTTGAACATGGCGTGATATTGACAGGTTTACGGCGGGCCCGTCACGGTCGCCGGGTGCGGCGAGCGGGGCGGCGCTCGCCGGCCCGGCGCTCCTGCCGCGGCCGGGCGGCGGACGGCCGACCGGCCTCAGCCGGCGAAGCCGTCGAGGGCGGCGAGCACCTCGCGCAGGCTCTCGACGCCGCGGACGTCGAGCCCCGGGACCGGCTGCCTCGGCAGGTTCGCCCGGGGGGCGATGGCGCGGCGGAAGCCGACCTTTTCGGCTTCGCGCAGGCGCTCCTCGCCGAACGGGACGGGCCGGATCTCCCCGGCCAGCCCGACCTCGCCGAAGACCACCAGGTCCGCCGGGACCGGCCGGTCGGTCAGGCTCGAGACCGTCGCCACCAGGGCCGCCAGGTCGGCCGCAGTCTCGGGAACGCGCACGCCACCGACGACGTTCACGTAAACGTCGCGCGTGTGGGTGGCGATGCCGGCATGGCGATGGAGCACGGCGAGCAGCAGCGTCAGACGGTTCGTATCGAGGCCGAGGGCGACCCGCCGCGGCGGGCCGCCGCCCTCGTCGGCCAGCGCCTGCACCTCGATGAGCAGCGGCCGGCTCCCCTGGAAGACGGCCGTGACGACGCTGCCGGGCGCTGGCTCGGCACGACGCGAGACGAAGAGTGCCGACGGATTGCGTACCTCGCGGATGCCATCGCTGCCCATCACGAAGATGCCCAGCTCGTTGGCGGCGCCGAACCGGTTCTTGACGGCGCGCAGGACGCGATACCGGCTGCCCGCCTCCGACTCGAAGTACAGCACGACGTCGACCATGTGCTCGAGCAGCCGGGGACCGGCGATCTGGCCTTCCTTGGTGACGTGGCCAACGAGGATCACCGCGCAGCCCGACTCCTTGGCGTGGCGGACCAGCAGCGCCGCGCAGGCACGCAGCTGGTTCGGCGAGCCCGGCGCCGAGGGGACGGCATCCGTCGCCATCGTCTGGATGGAGTCGACGACGAGGCAACCGGGCCGCGAGGCGGCCGCCGCCGCCAGCACGTCCTCGACCCGCGTCGTGGCCAGCGCCACGACCCGGCTGGCATCGACCCGCATGCGGCGGGCCCGGAGCGCGACCTGCTCGAGGGACTCCTCGCCGGTTGCGTACAGCGTCTCACCCGACGCCTGCAGCAGCGCGGTAGCCTGCAGCAGCAGCGTCGACTTGCCGATGCCGGGATCGCCACCGAGGAGGACCACGGAGCCCGGCACCAGTCCGCCGCCGAGGACCCGGTTGAGTTCACCGAGACCCGTGTCGAGGCGCGGCACCTGCTCGCTGCCGATGTCGCCGAGCCGCCGCACCGGGGCCTGGACCGGACCGCTGGCGCGGACGGCCGCCGGGCGCGCCGGGTCCATGGAATTCCAGGCGCCGCAGGCGGGGCATTGCCCCTGCCACTTGGGCGCGGTAGCCCCGCAGTCGGCGCAGACGTAGGCGGGCTGGGTACGGGCCATGCGCGGCAGTATAGGGGGCCTGCAACGGCCCGGCCGCTTCGCCGAAACCGCAACTGGTTCTCAATCGCCGGCGCCGCCGCCAGCTACCATTTTTGTCATGTACCCCGGCGAAAAACCGGCCACCGGGCGCCTGGCCGCAGCCGGACGCACCGCGCTGCTGGCGGGCCTCGCCGTCCTGTTCGTGGTCGGCGGCAGCGAGGTCGTGCCGCTCGAGACCGGCTACTACGACCTGCTGCAGCGGCTGGCCGCGACGCCGGGCCGGGGCGACACCGTCGTCGTCAGCACGCCGGACGATCCCTGGACAGACCCCCGCCTGCCCGCGCTGGTGGGCTCGCTGCAGGCCGCCGGAGCCCTGGCCATCGTCATCGCCCACCCGCCGCCCTCGTCGGGCGCCGACGCAAGCGCCGGGCCGGTGGCTCGCGCCGGCCAGGCCACGGACATCCCCGTCGTCGGTCAGGCGCTCGCCGAAGGGGCCCGGGCCATGACCAGCGCCGGCAGCGTCCTCCTCGGACTCGCGGCGATGCCACCCATGACAGGCGCTGGCGACGCCGGCGATGCCTGCCGTTCCGCCATCGACCGGGGCCACGCCGTCCCACCGGTAGCCCAACTGCCGCCCACGTCGGAGCGGTCACTGCGCCCGGCGGCCGCTGTCCTCTGCGACGCCGCCCTCGCCGCGGGACACCTGGAGATCGAGGCGGACGACGACGGGGTGACCCGGCGGCTGGCGCCCTGGCTGCTGGCCGGCGGCAGCCCGGTGCCGGCCCTGGCCCTCGAGGCCGCCGCGCTGGCCGGTGCCCCCGGGCGGCGGCCGTCGGCCGATCCGCTGCTGCTGCGTTACCGGGCTGGCAGCTTCGAGCGCTCGGCCCTGCCGGAGGCCACGCTCACTGAGGCCCTTGCCGGCACCGGCGCGGTGGTCCTGCGGGACCACGTGGTCGTCGTCGGCGTCACTGCCGGTACGTCTCCCGGCGCCTGGCGCACCACGCTGGGCGCCACGGTGGGTCCGGCCCAGATCGTCGCGACAGCCATCGACAACCTGAGGGCTGCCGATGCGATCCGGCGGCCGGCGGAGAGCCGCTGGGTCGAGCTCGGCCTGGCGCTGCTCCTGGGCACGGCATTGGCGCTGGCGGGCACACGGCTGACGCTGGTCACTGCCACCGTGACCGCAGCCCTGGCCGCGGTGCTGCTGCTGACGGCCGAAGCCGCCATCTTCGCGGCCGGCTACTGGCTGCAACTGGGCTCTCTGGCCGTGTTCTGCCTGACCGGCACCGCCGTCGCCCAGGGCCTCCGCCACCTGCCGGTGCCGGGGTCGAGCCGGCCCGCACGGGCTGCCACCGCCGTGCCACCCGCCATCGGCGGTGGCGCAGAACTGGACCTCGCCTTCTCCGTGCTGCGCCAGCAGCCGACCAACGGCGAGACCAAGGCGCAGCTGTACGAACTGGCCATGGAGCATGGACGCCGGCGCGACTACGCCAGGGCCGAGCGGGTCTTCCGGCATCTGGCAGCCCGGGACCCCGCGTACCGCGACGTGGCCAGCAAACTGGAACGCCTCTCCGGGGCACGGCTCGCCCAGGCCCGGTCCGCGTCCCCGGCGGCGCCAGCCGCACCCGCGCCGGCCACGGCCTCGCCGGGCCCCAACCTGGGCCGCTACCAGCTGGAACGGGTGATCGGCCGCGGCGCCATGGCCACCGTCTATCTGGGCCGCGACCCGACCATCAACCGGCTCGTCGCCATCAAGACCCTGCCGCTGGCCGAGGAATTTGCCGAGGACGACCTGGCAACCGCCCGCAATCACTTCCTGCGGGAGGCCGAGTCGGCCGGCCGGCTCAACCACCCGAACATCATCGCCATCTACGATGCGGGCGAAGACGAGCACGTGGCGTGGCTCGCCATGGAGTACTTCGAAGGCAAGCCGCTGAGTCACTACGCACAGCTCGGCCGGCTGCTGCCGCCGGCCACGGTGGTCGAGCTCATGGCCTGGGCGGCCGAGGCCCTGCACTACGCCCACGCGCAGAACGTCGTCCACCGGGACGTGAAGCCGGCCAACCTGCTCTACGACGAAGTCGCCGACACGCTGAAGCTGGTCGACTTCGGCATCGCGCGGCTGACCGACTCGAGCCGGACCCGCACCGGCATCATCCTCGGCACGCCGTCGTACATGTCGCCGGAGCAGCTGGCGGCGAGCCGGGTATCGGGGCAGTCCGACCTGTACTCCCTCGGCGTCACCATGTATCACCTGCTGGCAGGCGCACCGCCCTTCCAGGCAGACACGGTGCCGAAGCTCATGGAGCGCATCTCCCAGCAGCCCCACCGGCCGCTGCGGGACATCCGCGACGACATTCCGCCCTGCGTCGACGAGATCCTCGACCGGGCGCTGGCCAAGAATCCCTCCGACCGCTTCCCTGACGGGCGCGCCATGGCGCGCGCCCTGCGGGCCTGCTGCCGGACGCTTGCGGCGGTGCCGGCATGAGCCTGCGCAGCAAGTTCGCCGCGGCGGAGCTGACCGACACGGGCCGGGTACGGGAGCACAACGAGGACCGGATCGGCTCGAACCTCGACACGGCACTGCTCGTGCTGGCCGACGGCATGGGCGGCTACAACGCCGGCGAAGTGGCGAGCGGCATCGCCGTGCGAACCGTCATGCAGCTGGTGGCGGCCGGCTGCGCGCGCGAGGAACGCCAGGCCGTCGATCCGGCCACCGGACTGATGCGCCAGACCGTCATCCTGCGCGATGCGATCAGCCGCGCCAACAAGGTGATCCACCAGACCGCCCGGACCCAGCCGCAGTGCCAGGGCATGGGCACGACCATCGTCGCCTGCCTGTTCTACGACAACCGGATTTCCATCGCCCATGTCGGCGACTCGCGCCTGTACCGGTTCCGGCAGAACCGCCTCGAACAGCTGACGACGGACCACTCGCTGCTGCAGGAGCTCGTCGATCGCGGCTTCTACTCCCGGCAGGAGGCCGCGCGCTCGGCCAACCGCAACTTCGTGACGCGGGCGCTGGGCGTGGAGCCGTCGGTGCAGGTGGAACTGCAGGAGGCCGCCGTCGAGCCGGACGACATCTACCTGCTCTGCTCGGACGGCCTGCCGGACATGGTCGAGCACGAGGACATCCATTTAACGATAAGCACCTTTGGTGCTAACCTGCAGACCGCTGGCCAGCAACTGGTGCAGCTGAGCAACGACCACGGGGGCAAGGACAACGTGTCGGTCGTGCTGGCCCGGGTCGTCGAACCGTTCCCGGCACCCAGCGGCGTGCTCGGCCGGCTGCGCCGCATGTTCAGCTGACGGGCCACAGAAACCGCGCACGCAACAGGGACCGGCATGGCACGCCTCATCCTGAGCCTCGATGGCCAGGTCCTCGCCGAATACAACATGAGCCGGGAGCGGTATACGGTCGGCCGCCTGCCCGACAACGACATCCGCATCGACCACCCGACGGTGAGCGGGCACCACTCGGTCCTCATCAACATCCTCAACGACTCGTTCCTCGAGGACCTCAACAGCACCAACGGCACGTACGTGAACGGCAGGCTGGTGCGCAAGCACGCCCTGCAGAACGGCGACGTGATCACGGTGGGCCGGCACCAGCTGCGGTTCATCGACACCAGCACCGAAGACGTCGCCGACGAGTTCGCCCGCACGCTCGTGCTCGACCGAGATGCCGACGGCAACGCCGTCGCCATGGCCGTGCCGCCACGGGCCGGCATGGCCGGCACCCTGCCCACCGCGGCCAACGAACCTGCCGCGGCGGGCCGGCGACCCGCCGTCGGACGCCTGCAGGTGCTGAACGGGCGTTTCGCGGGCCGGGAACTGGTCCTCGGCAAGGCGCTGACGACGCTGGGCCTCCCCGGCGCCCAGGTGGTCGCCGTCACCCGTCGGGCCGATGGCTACCACATCGTCGCCATCGAGCTGGCGGCCGGCGAGCCGCCGCCGCGGGTCAACGGCGAGCCGCTCGGGGCAGGCGCGCGCCGGCTGGACGACCACGACCTCGTCGAGGTCGCGGGCACCAAGATGGGCTTCTTCCTCGCCTAGGCGGCACCGGGAGCCACCGCGGGGCAGGCGGGGCGGCGGCCCCGGGTCCTAGGACGCCGCGGAACCGGCGTGATCCACCGCCTCAACGACCCGCACGGCAACGCGCCGGTTGATCCCGGTCATCAGCGTCCAGGGAATGGTGCGGGCGGCGGCTGCCACCTCTTCCACCGTCGGCGACGTGCCCCACAGCACCACCCGGTCCCCGACCGCAGCCGCCGGGACCTCGGTCAGGTCCAGCGTCACCATGTCCATGGAGACGCGGCCCACCAGCGGCGCGACGTGTCCGTTCACCAGCACCGGGGTGCCCGAGGCCACGTGCCAGGGGTAGCCGTCGGCGTAGCCCGCCGCGGCGATGCCGATGACGCTGTCGCGCGACGCGACCCAGTGACCGCCGTAGCCGACCCGGGCGCCCTTCGGCAGGGGCTTCACGGCGATGAGCCGCGACTCGAAGGACATGGCCGGCTGCAACCCCAGGGTCGCGGCCGTCGCCGTGCGCAAGGGCGACGCGCCGAACAGCATGATGCCGGGCCGCACCCAGTTGCGGCCCCGGTAGCGCAGTCCCGGCGAGGGTCGCAGCGCCTCGGGCCACTGCAGGATGCCGGCGGAGTTGGCGATGCTGACGTCCCCTTCCCAATCGCCGATGGCCTCGCCGAAGGCGCGCAGCTGCTCCTCGGTGGCCGGATCGCTGCGGTCGTCGGCGCAGGCCAGGTGGGTCATCAGCACGACGGAGCGCACCGCCCGGCAGCCCTGCAGCCGGGCCAGGGCGCCGGGCAGCCGGGCCGGCGCAACGCCGAGCCGGCCCATGCCGGAGTCGACCTTGAGCCAGCAGGCCACCGGCTCCGGCAGTGTGGTCGCCTCGAGCAGCGCCACCTGTTCCAGCGTGTGGACGACGGCGTCGAGCCCGAAGTCCGCGGCCGTGCGCAGCTCCGCCGCGGTCGCGAAGCCAGACAGCACGACCAGGCGCTGGACGATGCCCGCCTCGCGCAGCTGCAGGGCCTCGTCAAGGCGCGCCACGGCAAAGGCGTCGGCGTCGGCGAGGATGCGGGCCACGTGCACGAGGCCGTGCCCGTAGGCATTCGCCTTGATGACGGCCAGCACAGGACAGCCCGGCGCCGCGGCGCGGACCTGCTGGAGGTTGGCGCGGAGAGCGGCGGGCCGGATGACGGCCACCGCCGCCGGCGTCACAGGTACGCCTCCATCTCGGGCGCGTAGTTCTCGAACTTGGTGAAGCGGCCGAGGAACGTCAGCGGGAACTCGCCCGTCGGGCCGTTGCGCTGCTTGGCGATGGTGATGTCCGCGATGCCCTTGCGGGGGCTGTCGTGGTTGTAGACCTCGTCGCGGTAGATGAAGAGGATCAGGTCGGCGTCCTGCTCGATGGCGCCGGACTCGCGCAGGTCGGACATGACCGGCTTCTTGTCCTGGCGCTGCTCGACGCTGCGGTTGAGCTGCGACAGCGCGATGATGGGAATGCGCAGCTCGCGGGCCAGCGCCTTCAGCGAGCGCGAGATCTCCGAGATCTCGGTGGCCCGGTTCTCGGCCGTACCGGCGACCTTCATCAGCTGCAGGTAGTCGACGACGATGAGGTCGAGCCCGCGCTCGCGCTGCAGGCGCCGCGCGCGGGCCCGCAGGTCCGTCGGCGTCAGGGCCGGCGTATCGTCGATGAAGATCGGGGCATCGGCCATCTGCTGGATCGCGCCCGTGATGCGCGGCCAGTCGTCGTCGCTGAAGCGCCCGTTGCGCAGGTGCGACTGGTCGATGCGGCCCAGCGACGAAATCATGCGCAGGGCCAGCTGCTCGGTGGACATCTCCATGCTGAACACGCCCACGGACTTGCCGTGGCCCAGCGCCGCGTTCTCGCCGATGTTGATGGCCAGCGTCGTCTTGCCCATGGAGGGGCGGCCCGCGACGATGATCAGGTCGCCCGGCTGCAGGCCGGCGGTGAACTCGTCGAGCTTGCCGAAGCCCGTGGGCAGGCCGGTGAGCTGGCCCTGGGACTGGTGCAGCTGGTCGAGCCGGTCGATGGTCGCCGGCAGCACCGACTGCACGTGTACGAAGCCGGAGCCGCGGCGCTGGCCGGTTTCGGCGATCTCGAAGACCCGGCGCTCGGCCTCGTCGACGAGCTCGCTGATGGCCCGGCCTTCGGGGTGGTAGGCCGCGGCGGCAATCTCGTTGCCGACGCTGATGAGCCGCCGCAGCAGCGCGCGCTCCCGCACGATGCGCGCGTAGTCGCGCACGTTGGCAGCGCTCGGCGTGTCGGCGACGAGCTCGGCGAGGTAGGCCGTGCCGCCGACGGCGTCCAGCTCTCCCCGGGAGGCGAGCAACGCCGACAGCGTCACGGGATCGGCCGGCTGGCTGCGCTCGGAGAGCGTGCGGATGCCGGCGAAGATGAGCTGATGGTCGGGCCGGAAGAAGTCCTGGTCGGTGACCGCGTCGGCGATCTTGTCCCAGGACTGGTTGTCCAGCATCAACCCGCCGAGCAGCGCCTGCTCGGCCTGGTTGGAACTCGGCGGCGCCGGCAGCTCGCCCTGGGGCTTGCCGCCGTTGTCCCGGCGGGGTGCCCGGCTGGCCATGGGTTAGCCGGCGGTCTCCTCGGCGACCACGACCACCTTGACCGCCACCGTCACATCGGAGTGCAGGTGCAGGTCGACCAGATGCTCACCGAGCGTGCGGATCGGCCCCTCGGGCAGGCGTACCTCGCTGCGCTTGATGGCGACGCCGGCGGCCGTGCAGGCCTCGGCGATGTCGGTGGTGCCAAGGCTGCCGAAGAGCTTGCCTTCGGTGCCCGCCTTGGCGGCCAGGCGCAGCGTGAGGGCCTGGGCCGCGGCACCGCGGGCCTGGGCCGCGGCGAGTTCCTCGGCCTGCTTGCGCTCGAGCTCGGCCCGGCGGGCCTCGAAGAGCGCGATGTTCTCGGGGGTGGCGAGGGTGGCCTTGCCCCGGGGCAGCAGGAAGTTGCGGCCGAAGCCCGGCTTCACCTTCACGCGGTCGCCGATGGCGCCGAGGTTCTCGACCTTCTCGAGCAGGATGACGTCCATGGTCGTGCCCCTCAGTGCTTGTCGGTGTACGGCAGGAGCGCCAGGAAGCGGGCGCGCTTGACGGCGGTGGCGAGCTGGCGCTGGTAACGGGCCTTGGTGCCGGTGATGCGGCTCGGCACGATCTTGCCGGTCTCGGTGATGTACTGCCGCAGCGTCTCGAGATCCTTGTAGTCGATCTCCTTGACGCCTTCGGCGGTGAACTTGCAGAACTTGCGACGGCGGAAATACTTGCTCATGTGTGGTTCCCCAGGTTCAGCGCGGCTCAGGCGGACGCGGCTTCGCCGGCGCCCTCGGCGCTGTCGGCGGCGTCGTCATCCCGGGCCGGACGGGCCGGACGGTCGTCGCTGCTGCGCTCCTCGCCGCCGCGGTCGTCGCTGGACTTGGCCAGCGGCGACGGCTCGGTGACGGCCTCGTCGCGGGCCATGACCAGGTGGCGCAGCACGGCGTCGCTGAAGCGGAAGGCGCCGACCAGCTCGGCGAGCGTGGCCTGGTCGCACTCGACGTTCATCAGCACGTAGTGGGCCTTGTGCACCTTGTTGATCGAGTGGGCCAGCTGGCGGCGGCCCCAGTCCTCGAGGCGGTGCACGTTGCCGCCACCGGTGGTGATCATGGTGCGGTAACGCTCGACCATGGCGGGCACCTGCTCGCTCTGGTCGGGATGGACGAGAAAGACGATCTCGTAGTGGCGCATTGGCTGCTCTCCCCGTGGGTTGAAGCCACCCGTCCGGGCCCTCCGCAGCACTGTGCAACGCCCGGGAAGGGCTGGAGCACGGGGCGGGGGGCACGCCGGTGTGGCAGGGAAGGCCAGGTTACCCCGGCCTTGGGACCGCGCATCCTACCGGACGCCCCCCGGGGCGGCAAGGCGCTGCCGCCGGCTTTCGTAGAGGGCGATGCCGGCCGCCACGGCCACGTTGAGGCTCGCCACGTCGCCGGCCATGGGCAGGCTCGCCAGGAAGTCGCAGTGCTCGCGGGTCAGCCGGCGCAGCCCCTCCCCTTCGGCCCCCAGCACCAGGGCGACGCCACCCGTCAGGTCCCGCGCGTAGAGGCTCTCCGGGGCGCCCGCATCGAGGCCCACGAGCCACACACCCGCGGTCTTCAGGAACTCCATGAAGCGCACGAGGTTGGCCACCTGGGCCAGCGGCTGCACACCGGCGGCGCCCGACGCCACCTTGCTCGCCGCCGGCGTCATGGCGACGGTGCGGTTGCGCCCCGTGACCACCAGGTCGGCGCCGGCGGCATTGGCCGTGCGCAGGCAGGAGCCGAGGTTCCGGGGGTCCTGGACGCCGTCGAGCAGCAGGATGAGCGGGGCCGGCGCCGCTTCCACGAGCCGCCGGGCCTCGCCTTCGTCGAGGACCACGTCGCCCTCGACCTCGGCGGCCACGCCCTGGTGGCGCGCACCACCGGTCAGCCGGTCCAGCTCCTCGGCCGGCAACGTCACCACGGGACACGCCGCCGCCTCGAGCACCCCGGCGAGCCGGGCCCGGCGGTCGGCGCCGAGGCCGGCCTGCACCAGCAGCCGGCGGAGCAGCCGCGGGCGCGCCGCCTGCAGCTGCGTCACGGCGTTGATGCCGCAGACGATGCGGCTCACCGGCCGCGCCCGGTGCGCCGGGGCTCGGGCCCCCGGGACGCCAGGTCCAGGTCGATGCGGGCGGCGTCGGTATCCACCCGGCGCACGATGACCCGCAGCTCGTCGCCGAGGCCGTAGGCGCGCTTCGTGCGCTCGCCGACGAGCCGCAGGCCACCGCGCTCGAGGTGGTAGTAGTCGCTGGGCAGGCCCGTCACGTGCACGAGGCCGTCGGCGAATACGTCGCGCAGGGTGACGAAAAGCCCGAAGGCCGTGACGGCGGTGACGATGCCGTCGAACTCCTCGCCGATGCGGCTCACCAGTGCGAGGCACTTGCAGCGCGCCTCAACGTGGCGCGTGGCCTCGTCGGCCCGCCGCTCCTGCATCGACGTGGTGCGCCCCAGGTGCTCCGCCGCGGGGCCGTCGAGGGGAAAGCTGCCGGGCTTCGCCTTGGCGAGCACGTGGGCGATGCCGCGATGGACCACCAGGTCGGGGTACCGGCGGATCGGCGACGTGAAGTGCGCGTAGCAGCCTAGCGCCAGGCCGAAGTGCCCCGTGTTGGCGGGCTGGTAGACCGCCTGGGACATGCTGCGGAGGACGGCCGTGGCCAGCAGCGCGAAGTCGGGCCGGTCGCGGAGCCGGCCGAGGATGCGGTTGAGCTCGCGGGGCTGGCGCTGGGCCGAGTCCGGGAGCGGGAAGCCAAGCCCCTGGAGCATGACGCGCAGGTCCTCGAACTTCTTCTCCTCGGGGCCCTCGTGAACGCGGAACAGCGTCGGCAGCCGGTGGCGGCGCAGGAAGCGGGCCGCCTCGACGTTGGCCGCGATCATGCATTCCTCGATGAGGCGGTGGGCATCGACGCGCAGCCGGGGCACGACGGCACCGATGTTGCCGTCGGCGTCGACGACGATCTTGGTCTCGGGCAGGTCGAGGTCGAGGGCGCCGCGGGCGGCGCGCGCCCGGGCGAGGCACTGGTAGGCACCGTACAGGTGGCCGAGCTCGGTGCCGAGCGCCGCCACGGCCGGCGGCACCGGCTCGCCGTCGCGCCAGGCCTGCACCTGGTTGTACGTCAGCCGTGCCCGGGAGTGCATGACGGCCCGGTAGAACCGGGACCCGCGCACGCGGCCCTCGGCGTCGAGCTGCATGTCGCAGACCATGCAGAGCCGGTCCACGGCCGGATTCAGCGAGCAGAGGCCGTTCGACAGCGACTCCGGCAGCATCGGCACGACGCGGTCCGGGAAGTACACGGAGGTGCCGCGCCGCCGGGCCTCGGCGTCGATGACATCGCCGTGGCGGACGTAATGGCCCACGTCGGCAATGGCCACCAGCACGCGGTAGCCGCCGTCGGCCGGCAGCGCACAGACGGCGTCATCGAAGTCGCGCGCGTCCTCGCCGTCGATGGTGACGAGCGGCAGGTCGCGCACGTCGACGCGGCCCTCGCGATCGCGGGCGGTGACCTGGGACGGCAGCCCGTCGGCCGCCGACAGCACCGGGCCCGGCCAGGCGTCCGGCAGGGCGAACGTTTCGATGGCTGCGTGGGTGAGCACGCGCGGGTCTGCCGGGTTGCCGAGCACGCGGGTGACGTGGCCCTGGGCCTCGCGCAGCGCACCCGGGTACTCGGTGATGGCGAGGCGCACCAGGTCGCCGGGCTGGGCGCCACCGCGGTGCCGGTCCGGCACGACGAAACTGACCGGCGACCGGCCACTTGCCACCACGTAGCCGACGCCGTGGGCGCGCTGGTAGCGGCCGACGACGCTGTCCCGTCCACGGGCGATGATCTCCACCACCGCGCCGGCACGGCGACCGCCCCGGCCGGCGGGCGCCACCCGCACGGCGATCCGGTCACCCTCCATCAGCTCGCGCATCTCGGTCGCCGACAGGTAGACGTCGGCCGAGCCGTCGTCGGGAATGAGGAAGCCGTAGCCGTCGCGGTGGGCGGTGACGACGCCCGTGACCGCGTCGAGCTTGTCGAGCAGGCAGTACTCGCCGCGCCGGTTGATGAGCAGCTGGCCGGCATCGGCCATCTGCCGCAGCCGGCGCTGCAGGGCGGCCTGTGGCCGCTCGCCGCTGATGCCGAGCTGGGCCGCGAGGTCCGGCAGCGACCGCGGCACGCCCGCCTCGCGCAATGCTGCGAGGAGCGCTGCGGGCTCGGGCACCGGGTGACGATAGCCGGGACCGGCGGACCGCCCTGCCGGGCTCGACGAACGCCGTCGGTCAGGCCGGCGCATGGGTCTCACCGTGGGCACCGCCAGCACGTTTGACAAGGCTGGGGGCTGCCATTACATTGCCGCGGCTTTCGCTGCGGCGATTCCCACCTGGCCGAGGTGGCGGAATTGGTAGACGCGCTGGCTTCAGGTGCCAGTGGGGGCAACCCCGTGTAGGTTCAAGTCCTATCCTCGGCACCACTTCACTCCTTCCCGCCCGCAGCTGCTGGCGGCGCGCCGGGCGCGAGACCCGGCGGTGCCGTCGCCACCACCTCCGCGAACGCCGCCTCCTCCGCCGCCAGGACCGCGGGCGTGATGCCTGCGATGACGTCCCAGTCCGCGGGCGAAAACAGTGTCGTCGTCAGGTGGCGCAGCGAATGACTGCGCGCGCCGAGCACGTTGATGACGAAATCGAGCCACTCGGCTGCCGCCGCCTCGAAGCCAGGCCGCGCATCGGCCCCGTCGCGTTCGAGCCGGTCGCAGGCCGCGGCGAATTCCTGCAGCGACCGCCCGGCAGCGACGAGGCGCTCGCGCAGCGACTCGATGCCGGCGTGGTCGGCAGCAGCCTCGGCCGGGACCCTCGGCGCCAGCAGGTCGGCCAGCCGGCGGTCCTGGTCGATGAGCCGCTGCTGGGCCGGGACCAGGTAGGCGGCGCAGGCCCGGTAGAATGGCACCGGATCGGCGGCATGGCCGGAATGCCAGGCAAGCCCGGCACGGAACGCCTCGCGCACCGCGAGCTTGCGGGTACGCTCCCAGCGCAGGGTCTCGAGCGGATTGGTCGTCATCGGCATACCTCGTCAGCCGGCGGTCAGGGCCAGCAGGTTGCGCTCGTACTCGGCCAGACGGCGGTCGACGTGGGCGCGCTGGACCGGGCTCAGCGACTGCATCAGCGCCGCCAGCATCTCGTATATCACGATCCGGTTCTCGCCCACCTTCGCGCGGTAGCGCACCGAATCGAACTGGTCGGGATCGAGAATCAGGCTCGCGACCCGCTGGTCGAACTCCGGCGCCTCACGCGCGCCGTCCAGCGCTGCCCGCAGCGCCTGCTGCCAGTTGCGCCGGCGCTCGAGCCACTGCGGCGCCAGGTCGTGCAGTCGGGCCAGGTGGTCGCGCATGAGCTGTTCCTGTGCCGGCGTCAGGCTGCCGGTCATCCGCCGCGTCATCTTCAGCACCGACCTGGCCTGGCGCTCGCGCCGGCGCTCAGGCGTGCTGCCCGAGTAGTCCTCCGCCAGTTCCTCGGCGTTCTCGGCGAAGGTCGCGAAGAGTTCGTCGACCTGGGCCGGCGACAGCGAGCGCAGCAGCAGAACGGTATCCGGCACCAGCAGGCCGGCGGTCTGCCGCCCGAGGGTCTCGATCTCGCCGAAGCGCTGCGCGACCAGCGCCGGCGTCATGGTGGCGCCGAGGTCGCCGCGCATGCCGCCGAGCACGTCCAGGAACCCGGGCAGCTGCTCCGTGCGGAACACGGTGACGTTGCGCCGCACGCTGTCGCGGACCAGTGCCTTCTGGCGATCGTCGAGGGTGACGTAGCCGTTGACGTACCAGACGGCCACCCAGTCGAGCTGGTTGAGCACGAACCGCGTGCAGCCGCCAACCCCGGCAGCGAGCAGCAGGACCGCGACGACCGCGCGGAAGCCGCGCCGGGCAGCACCGCGCCCGGACTGCCGGCGGCGCTCGCGTTCCCGGTCAGTCGAACGGATGGCGAAGGATGATGTTGTGGTCGCGGTCCGCACCGGTAGAGACCATGTCGATCGGCACCCCGACGACCTCCTCGAGCCGGCGCAGGTAGGCGGCGGCCTCGGCGGGCAGGTCGGCCAGCCGCCGGGCACCCAGCGTCGAGCGCGACCAGCCGGGCAGCTCCTCGTACACGGGCTCGACGTCGGCGTAGCGGTCGACGGCGAGCGGCGGCCGGTCGAGAACCTCGCCGCCGAGGCGATAGCCGGTGCAGAGCTTCACCACGGGCAGGCCGTCGAGCACGTCGAGCTTGGTCACGCAGAGGCCGGTGACGCTGCTGTTCAGTACGGCGCGGCGCACGCTGACAGCGTCGAACCAGCCGCAGCGCCGGGCACGGCCGGTGGTGGAGCCGAACTCGACGCCGACCTTGGCCAGGTGGGCACCGGCCTCGTCGAACAGCTCCGTCGGGAACGGGCCGCCACCGACGCGGGTGGCGTAGGCCTTGACGACGCCCAGCACGTGGTCGAAGGCGGCCGGGCCGAGCCCAGTGCCGGTGGCGGCGGTGCCGGCGGTCGTGTTCGACGACGTGACGTACGGGTACGTGCCGTGATCGACGTCGAGCAGTGCGCCCTGCGCGCCTTCGAACAGGAGGTTGGCGCCGGCGCGGCACAGGTCGTCGAGGTAGGCGGCCGTGTCGGTGATCATCGGCCGGATGCGGGCCGCGAGCGCCAGCCACTCGTCGCGCACGGCGGCGGCACTCACGCCCGCCACGCCGTAGTACCGCTCGAGCAGGAAATTGTGGAACCCGAGCACGTCTTCGAGACGGGCGACGAAGCGCCCCTCGTCGAGCAGGTCGGCCAGACGCAGCGAGCGCCGCGCCGCCTTGTCTTCGTAGGCCGGGCCGATGCCGCGGCCCGTCGTGCCGATGGCCTGCCCGCCCCGCGCCTTCTCGCGCGCCTGGTCGAGGGCGATGTGGCTCGGCAGGATCAGCGGGCAGGCCGCCGACAGCCGCAACCGGGTGCTGACCTCGACGCCCCGGGCCTCGAGGCGATCGATCTCCTGCAGCAGTGCCGGCAGGTGCAGCACCACGCCGTTGCCGATGACGCAGGCGACGCCTGCCCGCAGGATCCCCGACGGGATCAGGTGCAGCACGGTCTTCTCGCCGCCGATGATGAGCGTATGGCCGGCGTTGTGGCCGCCCTGGAAGCGGACGACCGCCTGGGCCCGCTCAGTCAGCAGGTCGACGATCTTGCCCTTGCCCTCGTCACCCCACTGGGTGCCGATGACGATGACGTTCTTGCCCACGGTACGGGGAGGACGCGATGGACGCCGGCCTACTGGCCGGCGCCAGGCTCCCGCAGGTAGCGGAAGAACTCGCCACCGCCGTCGAGCACCATGAGGCCGCTGTCCTTGCCGAGGGAGCTGCGGTACGCCTGCATGCTGCGGTAGAACGTGAAGAAGTCGGGATTGCGGCGATAGGCCTCGGCGTAGATGCGCGCCGCCTCGGCGTCGCCCTGGCCGCGGACCTTCTCCGCATCGCGATAGGCTTCGGCGATGGTGACGACGCGCTGCCGGTCGGCCTCGGCGCGGATCTGCTCGGCGGCCTCGGCGCCCTGGGCACGCAGCTCAGCGGCGACGCGGGCGCGCTCCTGGCGCATGCGCTCGAAGACCGAGTCGCTCACCTGCTCGGGGAACTCGGTGCGCTTGACGCGGACGTCGATGACCTCGATGCCAAGCTCCCGGGCGCTCTTGCGCACGTCGGCCAGCATGCGGTCCATCAGTTCACGACGTTCGGCAGACACGACCTGGGGCACCGTGCGCTTGGCGAACTCGCCGCGGATGCCGTCCTTGACGATTTCCAGCAGCCGCTGAGCCGCCAGGGACTCGTCGCCCCGGGAAGCGCGGTAGTAGGCCTGCACGTCGGTGATGCGCCACTTGATGAAGAAGTCGACGAACAGGTTCTTCTTCTCGAAGGTCAGGAACAGTTCCTGGGGATTGTCGATGGTGAGCAGGCGCCGCGGAAACTTGACCACCGTGTCGACGAAGGGCGCCTTCAGGTAGATGCCGGGCGTGAAGTCGGTGTTCTGGATCTCGCCGAACCGGAACTGCACGGCGATCTCGCGCTCGTCGACCGTGAAGACCGACGAGGCAGCGAGCAGTGCGACGGCGATGGCAACGATGCCGATGAGCCGCGGGTTCATCAACGCTCTCCCCGGTTGCGGCGGTCAGTGCGTGCGGAGCCGGCGCCGCCCAGGTCGGCCGGCGGCGCTGCCACGGCCGGCCGCGGCGGCACGGCCGCGGCACCGGACTGCTCTCCCCGCTGCTCGAGCAGTTTCTCCAGCGGCAGGTACACGAGATTGCTGTTGCCGCTGCCGCGGGTATCGAGAAGCACCTTGTTGGCGTTGCCGTAGATCTCTTCGAGCACATCGAGGTAGATGCGCTTGCGCGTGATGGCGGGCGCCTTCTCGTACTCGGCCAGCAGCTGTGTGAAACGGCTCGCCTCGCCCTGGGCGTCGGCGATGACGCGCTGGCGGTAGCCCTCGGCCTCGTTCTGCCGCCGGACGGCCTCGCCGCGGGCCAGCGGGACGATCTCGTTGGCGTACTTCTGTGCCTCGAACGACAGGCGCTCCTTGTCCTCGCGGGCCTTGATGGCGTCCTGGACCGCCGCCTGCACCTGGCTCGGGAAGTTCGCGTCCTGCAGGTTGACCTTGGTCACGACGAGACCGGCCTTGTAGTCGTCGAGCGTCTGCTGGATGAGCTTCTCGGTCTGCAGCGCGATCTCCGAGCGTCCGGCCGTCAGGACGAAGTCGAGCTCGTTCTTGCCGATGACCTCGCGGATGGCGCTCTCCGACACCTGTTCGAGGGTGCGGTCGGGGTCGCGGACGTTGAACAGGTACTGCACCGGGTCGGCCCGGCGGTACTGCACGCTCAGGTCGACCTCGATGATGTTCTCGTCGCGGGTCAGCATGCGGAACTGCTGGCGGAACGGCACGATCTCGTTGATGTTCACCCGCTCGACGCGCTCGATGGGCCACGGCAGGTGCCAGCGCAGGCCCGGCAGCGTGGTCTCGACGTAGCGGCCGAAGCGCAGCACCACGCCCCGCCCGGCGTCGTCGACCTGATAGAAGCCGGTCGCCAGCCAGCCCACCACCACCACGCCGATGACGAGCCACGGCAGCGAGCCGCCGCTCGGGGCGCCGGTCGCACCACCGAACCCACCGCCGCCGCGGCCACCGCGCAGCAGGCCCGACAGCTTGCGCTGCAGGTCGCGGAGCACCCGGTCGAGATCGGGGGGGCCATCGCGCCGCCCGCGGTCCCAGGGGTTCTTGCCGTTGCCAGACTCGTTCCAGGCCATAGTTCCGTTGTCCGTAGCGGCCGCCCTCAGGGCTGGCCTGCGACTGCGCGCTCGAGGCGCCCGGCGCCACCGTCGGGCTGGCGCAGGGTCAGGTGCTCGCGGCGCAGGATCTCGTCGAGCGCCCGGCGCTCGAGCTCGAGGTCAAGCTGCCACCCGCCGTCGTCCTGCGGCCGCTCGCCCACGACGGCGCCGCGGTTGTAGAGCAGCGCCCGCAGGCGCGCATCGCTGACGCCGATGTCGACGGTGCAGCGCACCATCGCGGTATGCAGGTATTCGGCGATGACGTCGAGCAGCAGGCCGGTGCCTTCACCCGTTCGCGACGACAGCCAGACCCGGGAGGCCTGGCCCGTCTCGGCGCGATCGATGCGTGGAGGCAGATTCAGTATATCAGCCTTGTTGTAGACGAGGACGCGCGGCAGGTGGTCCGCGCCGATGGCCTTCAGGACCTCGACCACGTCCCCGATACGCTCCTGATGGGACGGATCGGCGCAGTCGACGACGTGCAGCAGCAGGCGCGACTCCCGCGTTTCCTCCAGCGTCGAGCGGAACGCCGCCACCAGCTCGTGGGGCAGGTCGCGGATGAAGCCGACCGTGTCAGCGATCACCGCCTCGCTGCCATCCGGCAGACGGACGCGGCGCAGGGTCGGATCGAGGGTCGCGAAGAGCTGGTCGGCCACCAGCACGCCGGCATCGGTCAGCCGGTTGAAAAGTGTCGACTTGCCGGCGTTCGTGTAGCCCACCAGCGACACCGTGGGCACCTCGCCGCGCCGCCGCTGGGCGCCTGCCACCTGCCGGTGGCGCGCCACCCGCTCTAGGCGCTCCTCGAGCTGGCGGATGCGCGTGGCCACGAGCCGGCGATCGGTCTCCAGCTGGGTCTCACCGGGGCCGCGCAGGCCGATGCCGCCCTTCTGCCGCTCCAGGTGCGTCCAGCCACGGACCAGCCGCGTCGACAGGTGCCGGAGCTGGGCAAGCTCGACCTGCAGCTTGCCCTCGTGGGTGCGGGCCCGCTGGGCGAAGATGTCGAGGATGAGCTCGGTGCGGTCGCAGGCCCGGACGCACAGCGCCTTCTCCATGTTGCGCTGCTGCGCGGGACTCAGCCGGTGGTCGACCAGGACCAGCTCCGCCCCGGACGATGCCAGCAGTGCCTTGATCTCGTCGAGCTTGCCGGTGCCGACCAGGTACCTGGGGTTCAGCTGGCGCAGGTTGGCCGTGACCTCGGCCACGACCTCGGCACCCGCTGCCAAGGCGAGCGCCGCGAACTCCTGCTGTTCCTCCGGGGTGGGGGCCCGCCCGGCACGCGCGTGCAGCAGCAGTGCCCGTTCACCGTGGCCCGGCCGCTCGAAGAGCTGGGTGGTGCTCAGTCCGCGTCCTCTTCGTCGTCGGTGGGCACGCGCACGGCACGCGAGGGCACGACCGTGGAGATCGCGTGCTTGTAGACCATCTGGCTGACGCTGTTCTTCAGCAGCACGACGAACTGGTCGAAGGACTCGATGGTTCCCTGCAGCTTGATGCCGTTCACGAGGTAGATCGACACCGGCACCTTCTCTTTACGCAGGGCGTTGAGGAATGGGTCCTGCAGCAGCTGGCTTTTGCCCATCGGGGACTCCTGGAGTTCTTATTATTGGCGGGTAGTCGGTGCCCGCGCCGATTCTAGCGGCTGGGTTGCGATATTGCATCCGCGACCGCCCCGAGCACCGCTGCCGATGCCTGCAGGCCGCCGGGATCGAGCACGTCGACCTCCGTCTCGGCCCGCAGCCAGGTCAGCTGGCGGCGCGCCAGCTGACGGGTGGCGGCGATGGCCTTGTCCCGGGCCTGGCCGAGGGGCTCCTCGCCGGACACATGGGCCCAGAGCTGGCGGTAACCCACGGCGCGCAGCGCCGGCCGGTCCGCCGACATGCCGGGGAGCGCCCGCAGCGCCGCCACCTCGGCGACGAGGCCCTGCTCGAGCATCCGGTCGAAGCGGCGCTCGATCTGCGCATGGAGGGCCGCCCGGTCGGCAGGCACCAGGGCGAAACGGCGGAAGCGGAAGCCGGGCTCCGGCGGCCGGTCGTGCCAGTGGGCCGACAGCGGCCGTCCCGTCAGGCGGTAGACCTCCAGGGCGCGCTGGATCCGCTGCCGGTCGGCAGGCCCGATGCGGGCAGCGGCCGCGGGATCGACGCGTGCGAGCTCCGCGTGCAGTGCGGGCCAGCCAAGCGCCTCGCCTTCCACGTCGATGGCGGCACGCACGGAGGGATCCGCGGCCGGCAGCGGGGCGATGCCCGCCACGAGGCTGCGGAAGTACAGGTGCGTCCCGCCCACCAGCAGCGGCACGCGGCCGGCCCCGGCGGCGGCCTCGATGGCCCGCCGGGCATCGCGGGCGAAGTCGCCGGCCGAGTAGGCCTCCCACGGCTCGCGGATGTCGATCAGCGCGTGGGGCACCTCGGCCCGCAGCGCCGCGTCGGGCTTGCCGGTGCCGATGTCGAGGCCCCGGTACACCATCGCCGAGTCGACGCTGATCACCGCCACCGGCAGGCGGCGCGCCACCTCCACGGCGAGCGCGGTCTTGCCCGATGCCGTCGGGCCCATCAGGCAGATCGCAGTGATGGCCATCAGCGGCCGCGGGCGAACAGGCGATCGATCTCGCCCAGCGAGAAGGCCACCCAGGTGGGACGCCCATGGTTGCACTGGTCGATCCGGGGGGTGGTCGCCATGTCGGCCAGCAGCTGGTCCATCTCCGCGCGCTGGAGCGACCGGCGGGCCCGCACCGAGGCGCGGCAGGCAACGTTGGCCAGCGCCCGCTCGAGCACCGGCCACAGGTCCTCCGTGGTCGCCTCCCCGCCCACGGCGCCGACCGCGGCCAGCAGCTGCTGCACCAGGTCACCCACGTCGACGTCCGCCAGCAGCGTCGGCACGGCGTGCACGGACACCCGCTCGGGGCCGGTACGCTGCAGCGAGAAGCCCAGCCGGCCGAGTTCCGCGGCGTGGGCCTCGAGACCCTCGGCGAGCCCCGGCGGCACGGCGACCGGCACCGGCAGCAGCAGCGCCTGCGACGCCACCGGCCCCGACCGGAGCGCGGCCTTCAGCCGTTCATAGGTGACGCGCTCATGGGCCGCATGGGCATCGACGACGACGAGCCCCGTGGGCGTCGCGGCCAGGATGTAGATGCCATGGAGCTGGGCGAGTGCCGTCCCAAAGGCCGGCGGCACCGGTGGCCCGGGCTCGCGCACCCCGGCCGGCGTTGCCATGCCGGGACCCGCCAGGGGCAGGCCGGGCAGGAACGCGACCGACGCCGGAACGGCGCTCCGGGATCCCCAGCCCCCCGTGCCCGCCGCGGCGGACACCGGGCCGGGGGTGGCGCCGGCGCCCGCCACGGCCCCGCCCGCGCCCTGGGCCAGGGCCGTCTCGATGGTCCGGCGCACGAAGTCGTAGACCCGCGACGGCTCGCGGAAGCGGACCTCGTGCTTGGCGGGGTGCGCGTTGACGTCCACCAGGGCAGGGTCCATGTCGAGGTGCAGGACGAAGGCGGGCCAGCGGTCGCGGTACAGCACGTCACGATAGGCGGCGCGCACCGCCGAGGCGATGGCCCGGTCGCGGATCGCGCGGCCGTTCAGGAACAGGTACTGCAGGTCGGACTGGGGCCGCGAGAACGTCGGGCGCGAGCACCAGCCCCGCAACAGGTACTGCTCGCCGGCCCGCTCGACGTACAGGGACTCGTCGACGAACTCCCGTCCGCAGACCTTCGCCACCCGGGCCGCCGCTGCCGCCGGCGTCGCCGCTGCCGGCACGTCGAGGATCACGCGGCCGTTGTGCGTGAGGCGCACCGCCACCGACTCACGGGACAGCACGACGCGGCTGACGACGTCGCGCACGTGGTCGAACTCGGTGCGCTCGCTGCGCAGGAAGCGGCGCCGCGCCGGCGTGTTGAAGAAGAGGTCACGCACCTCGACGGAGGTCCCGGGCGGGTGGGCGGCCGGCTCCGGCGGCGAGATGCTGCCGTCGCCGGCGCGCACGGCAAAGGCCTGGGTGGCGTCGCGGGAGCGGGACCGCAGTTCGAGCCGCGCCACCGAGGCGATGCTCGGCAACGCCTCGCCCCGGAAACCGAGGGTCGCGACGTGCTCGAGGTCGGTGAGGCTGCCGATCTTGCTGGTGGCGTGGCGGGCCAGTGCCAGCGCCAGCTCGTCGCGGGGGATGCCGAGGCCGTCGTCGCGGATCCGGCAGAGGCGGATCCCCGCCTCCTCGAGCTCGACGTCGATGCGCGTGGCGCCGGCGTCGAGGCTGTTCTCGAGCAGCTCCTTGACGACGGAGGCCGGCCGCTCGACGACTTCGCCGGCCGCGATCTGGTTGACTAGGTGCGGCGGGAGCTCACGGATCGGCATGCCCCCATTCTTCGGTCGGGGGCGGGCCGATTCAAGGCCGGCGCGTCAGGTACGCTCCGTGGCGGCCACCAGCGTGCCGCGCGGCGGGTTGGTGGCGAAGTACTGCCGGATGCCCGCGAGGATTGCGGCGGCCAGCTTCTCCTGGTAGCGGTCCGAGTTCAGGTTGCGCTCGTCCTGGGGATTCGAGATGAAGGCCGTCTCCACCAGCACCGAAGGCACGTCCGGCGACTTGAGCACCATGAAGGGGGCCTGCTGCACGCTCGGGCGCAGCAACGCACCGACGCGGGCCAGCTGGTCGAGGATGGCATCGCCCGCCGCGATGCTCGCGCTCAGCGAGGCGTTCTGCGACAGGTCGAGCAGCACCGAGGCCAGCACCGGATCCTTGTCGCCGAGGCTGACCCCGCCGATGAGGTCGGCGGCGTTCTCGCGGGCGGCGAGCCGCCGGGCCGCCTCGTCGGTGGCGCCCTTCTCGTTGAGCACGTAGACGGTGGCACCGCGGGTCTGCCGGTTGCGCACGGCGTCGGCGTGGATGGACACGAAGAAATCGGCATTGGCCGCGCGGGCCCGTTCCATGCGCTGGCGCAGGATGACGAACTGGTCGCCCCGGCGCGTCAGCATGCCGCGCATGCCGGGCTCGTCGTTGATCAGGTCCACGAGGCGGCGGCTGATGGCCAGCGTCACGTCCTTTTCCCGGACGCCGGTAGGGCCCTGGGCTCCGGGGTCGTGGCCGCCATGGCCGGGATCAACGGCGATGATGATCTCGCGCCCGGGCACGACGCGGGCCGGTCGCTCCGTGCGCGCCGGCGGCGCCGCCGCCACGGGCGGTGGCGCCGGCGCCTCGGTACGGGCGACGGCGGGCATGGCCGTGGCCGGCGCATCGCCCGCGAGGAAGACGACGAGTCGCGCGCCGGCCGGGTCCGGGGACAGCCGGGCCTCGGCCCGCACCGGACGGTCGACATCGAACACCAGCCGCAGGCTGCCGTCGGGACGGTGTGCAGCCCGCACGTCCTGCACCAGGCCGGCGGCGGACGGCAACGGCAGGGCCTGGCGGCCCAGCGCCGCACGCGACACATCGACGACCACGCGATCAGGGCCCGTGAGGGTGAAGACGTTGAAGTCGCCGGCCCGGCTCATGCGGAGTTCGACCCGCTGGGCGGAGCCCGCCTCGGCCGGCGCGAGGCGGACGCCCTGCACCTGCAGGCGAGAGGCAGGGGCAGCGGCCCAGGCGGGCCGCAGTGCGACGAGGGCCAGGACGGCGCCGAGCAGCCCCGCCGCGATCAGTCCCGGAGTGCGGCTGCCCGCGCCGAGATAGAACCGTGGGCCCGTCGACAGCCGGCCAGCCCGTCGCGCCGAAGCATCCATGCGTGAGACATCCCCCGAGGAACCACGAGTATACGTAACGCCGGGGGCCGGGCAACAGGTTTTTCCATTGGAATGATGGGCCTGGAGCCGCTTCCTGCCATCAGGCATCAGGCGCGGGCGAGGGCCTCCGCCAGCACCGCCGCGCCGACGGGCGACGCGGGCTCGAGCCGGGCGAGGCGCCCGGCGCCGCTGACCTCGAGTCGGACCTCCAGGTCAGCGGCCGGGAGCCGGCCCGCCGCCTGCTCCGGCCACTCCACCAGGGCGATGGCGCCCGCCGCGAGCGCATCGGCGAGGCCGAGGTCATCGAGCTCGGCCGGGTCGCGCAGCCGGTACAGGTCCACGTGCAGCACGGTGGCACCGGCCAGCCCGTAGGGCTCGACGAGGGTATAGGTGGGGCTCGGCACGCGCCCCCGGTGGCCGAGGCCCGCCAGCACGCCCCGGGCCAGCTCGGTCTTGCCGGCCCCCAGGTCGCCGCGGAGCCACAGCATGAAGCTGCGCGGCGCCTGCGAAGCCACGGCCGCCCCCAGGACCTGACCCAGCGCCCGGGTTGCGTCCGGGTCGGGCAGCGGTCGGGTCACGGCCGTACCGGGTTGACCCATTTCCGGAGGCTCCCCAGCAGGTCACCGGCCAGCAGGCCCCGGGCGCCACCCTCGGCGGCATCGTCGCCGGCGGCCGCGTGGACGAAGGCGGCCGTCGCGGCGATCCCGAGGGGATCCTGCGGGAACTGCGCCAGCAGGCCCGCCGTCAGGCCGGTCAGCACATCGCCCATGCCGGCGGTCGCCATGCCGGGATTGCCGCGGTCGATGAGCCACGCCGCCCCTGCCCCGCCGGCCACCAGCGTGCCGCGCCCCTTGAGCACCACGGTGCCGCCGTAGCGGTCCGCGAGGGCATGGACGGCCCCGAGCCGGTCGCGCTGGATGTCGGCCGTCGTCGCACCCAGCAGGCGCGCCGCCTCGCCCGGATGGGGCGTCAGGATCCAGTCCTGCCGCTGCCGGTTGGTGCCGGCGACCAGATTCAACGCGTCGGCGTCGACGACGACGGGCTTGCCAGCCGCCAGCACCCGTTCGAGAACGGCGCGGGCCCAGTCGTCCTGGCCCAGCCCCGGGCCCACGGCGAGTACCGAGGCCCGGGCGAGCCCGGCGTCGAGGTCCGCCGGGTCGGCAACGGCGAGCGTCATCAGCTCGGGCCGGGCGGCGGTCACGAACGGAGCGCTCGCCGGGCGCGTAGCCACGGTGACGAGGCCGGCGCCGGCCCGCAGCGAGGCTTCGCCGGCGAGCCGGGCGGCGCCACTGAAGCCGGTGTTGCCGCCCACCACGAGTACGTGGCCGAAGAGCCCCTTGTGGGCCGACGCCCGGCGGGGCGGGAGGCGCCCGGACAGGTCCTCCGGACCGAAGCGCCGTAGCACCGGCGGCACGCCGGAATAGACGTCCACCGGCACGTCGAGATCGGCGAGCAGCACCTCGCCGCAGTGGTCGGGACCGGCGCCGAGGAAGAGGCCGGTCTTGAGCGCGACGAAGGTGACCGTGAGCCGCGCCTCGACGGCAGCGCCGAGCACGGCGCCGGTCCCGGCATCGAGTCCGCTCGGCACGTCGACGGCCACCACGGGCGCGTGGCCGGCATTGAGGCGGTCGATGGCCTCGCGCCAGGCGCCGGTCACCGGGCGCGTGAGGCCCGTGCCCAGCAGCGCGTCGATCACGAGGTCGGCCGGCGGCAGCGTCCCGGACCAGGGACGCGACGTACCGCCGGCAGCGACGAACTCCGCGCAGGCGGTGGCCGCGTCGCCGGCCAGCGTGCCGGGCTCCGCCAGCGTCACCACCTCGACCGCGAGGCCCACCTCGCGCGCGAGCCGCGCAATCACGAACCCGTCGCCGGCGTTGTTGCCGGCCCCGCAGAGCACCAGCAGGCGCGTTGCCCCGGGCCAGCGCTGGCGGACGGCGGCGAGGGTTGCCGCCCCGGCGCGGCACATCAGCACGTAGCCCGGGATGCCGTACTCCCGGATCGCCGTCTGGTCGAAGGCCCGGACGACCCCGGGGGAATAAACGAAGTTGGCGCGGGCTGGCATGGCGGCGATTATAGGGCCGTGACCGATACCGACCTGCCCGAGCCCGCCCGTCTCGTTGCCCGGCTGCGCCAGTGGGGTGCCGAACTGGGCTTCCAGCAGGTTGGCGTTGCCGGCGTCGATCTGGCCGAAGCCGAGGCCCGCCTCGATGCGTGGCTCGCCGCGGGCTACCACGGCGAGATGCACTGGCTGGCGGCCCACGGCCGCAAGCGGTCACGCCCGGCCGAACTGCTGCCCGGGACGCTGCGGGTCATCTGCGCACGGTTCGACTACTGGCCCGCCGACGCCGCCCCGGCCGTGCCGCTGCTCGACACGCCGGATCGTGGCTACATCGCCCGCTACACACTGGGCCGCGACTACCACCGCGTCCTGCGGCACCGCCTGAAGGTGCTGGCGGCGCGCCTCGCCGCCGTCGCGGGTCCGGCCGGCTACCGCGTCTTCGTCGACAGCGCCCCGGTCCTCGAGAAGCCGCTGGCGGAGGCCGCGGGCCTCGGCTGGGTCGGCAAGCACACGAACCTGATCAACGCGGCCGCCGGCTCCTGGTTCCTGCTCGGCGAGATCTACACGACGCTGCCGCTGCCCGTCGACGCGCCGGCCACGGACCACTGCGGCACGTGCACGCGCTGCATCGACGTCTGCCCCACCGGCGCCATCGTCGCCCCCTACGTCCTCGATGCGCGGCGCTGCATCGCCTACCTGACCATCGAGCTGAAGGGACCGATCCCGGTGGAGTTGCGGCCGCTCATCGGCAACCGGGTCTTCGGCTGCGACGACTGCCAGCTGTTCTGCCCGTGGAACAAGTTCGCCACGGCCACCGGCTGTGCCGACTTCAGCCCGCGGCACGGCCTCGACGCGCCGGCGCTGGGCGAACTGTTCGCCTGGGACGAGGCCGAGTGGGCACAACGCACCGAAGGCAGCGCAATCCGCCGCGCCGGCTATGAAGGCTGGCTGCGCAACCTGGCGGTGGCGCTGGGGAATGCACCGGCCGGCGACCCGGCCGCCGTCGCGGCGCTGCGGTCGCGGGCCGGCGACGCGTCGTCACTGGTCAGCGAGCACGTGGCCTGGGCGCTGGCGCGCCACGGCGCTTCCGGCTAGGCGACGAGGTCCGGCAGCAGGACGTTGTCGATGAGCCGCGCGCGCCCGAGGGCCGCAGCGGCGAGCACCACGAGGCCCGCCTCGCCGGCCGATGGCTCGACGAGGCCGCCGATGGACCGTATGGCCACGTAGTCGGGGCGGAACCCGGCGGCCGCGAGCCGCGCCATGCCCTCGGCCTCGAGGACGGCGAAGTCCCGGCGGCCCGCCTTCAGGTCCGCGGCGCAGGCAGCGAGCGTGGCCTGCAGCTGCGGGGCAACGCTGCGCTCGGCCGCCGTCAGGTACTGGTTGCGGGAGCTCAGGGCCAGTCCGTCCGGCTCGCGCACGGTCGGCGCCCCGATGATCCGCACGCGGAAATGCAGGTCGGCCACCATCCGCCGGATGACGGCGAGCTGCTGGAAGTCCTTCTCGCCGAAGATGGCCACGTCGGGACTGGTCATGTGGAAGAGCCGGGCCACCACCGAGGTGACGCCGGCGAAGTGGCCGGGGCGATGGGCGCCGCAGAGGATCGTCGACAGGCCCGGCACCTCGACCCGCGTCGCGCCGGCGGTGCCGGCCGGGTACACCTCGTCGACCGCCGGCATGAAGAGCAAGTCAGCACCCGTCGCGGCGAGGAGGCCCGCGTCCGGGGCCGGTGTGCGCGGATAGGCGTCGAAGTCCTCGTTCGGGCCGAACTGCGTGGGGTTGACGAACACCGTGACCACGGTGCGCCGGGCGTGCTGCCGGGCCAGCGCCACCAGGCTCAGGTGGCCGCGATGCAGGTTGCCCATGGTAGGCACGAGGGCCACGGGCTCCCCGGCGCGGTGCCAGGTGTCGAGCCGCGCGCGCAACGCGGCCAGCTGGGTGATCGTCTCCACGAACGCGCGCTGCCGCTACGAGAAGCAGTGCTCGGGCGCCGGGTACGACCGGTCCTTCACCGCCGCCACGTAGCGCGCACAGGCTTCGAGCGGCGAGTCGGTGCCGGCCATGAAATTGCGCACGAAGCGCGGCATCCGCCCCTGCGTGATGCCGAGGATGTCGTAGAGCACGAGGATCTGGCCGTCGACGGCGGGCCCTGCGCCGATGCCGATGACCGGCACCGACACTGCGCCGCGCACCGCCGCGCCGAGCTCGTTCGGCACGCACTCGAGCAGCACGATGTCGGCGCCCGCCTGCTCGAGCGCCACCGCATCCTCGAGCATGCGCTCGGCCTGGGCCTGCTCGCGGCCCTGCACGCGGAAGCCGCCGAGCTTGTGCACCGACTGCGGGCGCAGCCCCAGGTGGGCACACACCGGGATGTCGTGCGCGGCCAGGTGCTCGACGATCTTCACCTGGCCTGCGCCACCCTCGAGCTTCACCATCATGGCGGCGCCCTCCTGCATCAGGCGCACGGCGTTGTCGAGGGCCTGGCCGGGATTGGTGTAGCTCATGAAGGGCATGTCGGCGACGAGGAAGGCCCGCCCGAGGCCACGCCGCACGCTGCGCGAGTGGTAGATGATGTCGTTGACGGTGACCGGCACCGTGGTGTCGTGGCCCTGGATCACCATGCCGAGGGAGTCGCCGACCAGCACGAGGTCGGTGCCGGCCTGGTCGACCAGCTGGGCGTAGCTGGCGTCGTAGGCCGTCAGGCAGGCGATGGGCTCGCCCCGCTCCTTCATGGACCGGAGCGTGGCCACGTTGACCGGGTTGCGGGACGCGTCACGCTGTTGCAGCTGGGTGTACATGGGGTCAGGCCAGGGCCGAAGCCAGCGGGTTGAAGAAATGCCGGCCGCTGCGGGTGCGGTCGATCTCGGCGAGCAGCAACTGGTAGTGGTCCTCATTATGGACGGGGTCGAGGACGGCTGCATTCACGACGAGCAGTGGCGACGCCTGCCAGGCGTGGAAGAACCGCGCGTAGGCATCGGTGAGCCGCTCCAGGTAGCGCCGCCCCATCTGCTGCTCGTAGCCGATGCCCCGTCGGGCGACCCGGGACAGCAGCGTGTCCACCGGCGCCTGCAGGTAGACCACGAGGTCGGGGGGCGGCGCCTCGATAGCCAGCGAAGCGGCCACCCGGTCGTAGAGGTCGAGCTCGTGCCGGTCCAGCGTGAGCTCGGCGAAGAGCCGGTCCTTGTCCATGACGAAGTCGGCGACGCGCACGTCGGCGAACATGTCGGCCTGGCGCAGCTCCTCGAGCTGGCGCGCCCGCTGGAACAGGAAGAAGAGCTGCACCGGCAGGGCTGTCCCGCGGGGGTCGGCGTAGAAGCGCTCGAGGAACGGGTTCTCGTCGGCACGCTCGAGCAGCAGCTCGCCTTTCAGCGAGTCGGCGAGCCGCCGCGCGAGGCTCGTCTTGCCGACGCCAATGGGGCCCTCGATGGCGATGTAGCGCGCAGCGGCCATGGGTGCCTCGGTCTCGTCGTCCAGTCCGGGCCCGTCAGGACCGGTCGGCCACCGGGTACAGCGGGCCGTGGCCCGCGACACCGCGCACCAGTGCCGCGACGGGCCCGAGACCCGGCAGCCACAGGCCGGGGGCGATTTCGTGGAGGGGCAACAATACAAAATTGCGCCGGGCGACGCCCGGGTGGGGCACCATGAGTCCCGGTTCGGCCACGGTGCGCTCGCCGTAGGCCAGCAGGTCGAGGTCGAGCGTGCGGGGCCCCCAGTGGGTCGCGGGATCACGCCGGCGCCCCTGGGACGTTTCGATGGCGAGGAGCCCGGCCAGCAGGGCCGGCGCCTCGAGGCGCGTCAGCAGGCCCGCGACGGCGTTGACGAACTCGGGCTGGTCAGAGTGGTCGAGCGGCGGGTTGCGGTAGAGGCGCGAGGCCACGACCAACCGCGTCCCGGGCAGTGCGCCGAGCGCCACGATGGCCCTGCGTACCTGGCCCACGGGATCGTCCAGGTTGCTGCCGATGCCGATGTAGGCCGGGATCCAGCGATTTCCGGCCGGTGGAGCAGCCATGGCCGTCGCGCCGTCAGGTCGCCGGCGCGGGCTCGGGTGCACGGCGGCCGGAGCGTCCCCGGGACCGCGACCGCCGCCGCCGGCGGCGTGGCGGCGGACCCTCGCCGTTGCCGGAGGCCTCGGCGTCGCCTTCGGCCGCGCCCTCCGGAGCGGCCGGCTCATGGCCGGACGCAGCGGGGCCACCAACGTTCTGGATGTCGGTCCAGAAGCGGATCGCGGCGGGATCGGCCTCGCCGAGCACGTCGCGCAGCAGGTACAGGTCGAAGGCCGCCCGGAAGCGGCGGTGCTGGAGCGTGACCTGCACGCGGCGGCCCTGGCGGCGCCCGAAGCGCGGCTGCAGGTGGAACATCTCGCGCATCGGGATCGAAAAGCGCTTGGGCAGGGCGACACGCCGGACCTGGGCCGTCGTCACCTCGAACCCGGCCTGGACCAGGGCTGGCATCTCGGCGAGCCCCTCGGCGGCCAGTTCCCGCGCCCGCTCCGTCACCGGTCCCCAGAGGAACACGCCGAACAGGAACATCGGCGTCACGGGCATGCCGGCCGCCACGCGTGAATCGGTGTTCGCCAGCGCCTGCTCGATGAAGGCGCGGCGCCGGCCGGCGGCATCGTCGGCCGCGAGCCAGGCGCCCGTGGCGGGGAACAGGTGCTCGAAGAGGCCGTGGGCCTGCAGGCGCCGGAAGCTCTCCAGCGCATGACCGGTTTCGAAGACCTTGAGGAACTCGTCGAAGAGCCGCGCTGACGGGACGGCGTCGAGCAGTGGCGCCAGCTTCGGTATGGCGGCGGCCGTGGCCGCGTCGATCTCGAGATCGAGCTTTGCCGCCAGGCGCGCGGCGCGGACCATGCGCACCGGATCCTCGCGGAAGCGCGTCTCGGGGTCGCCGATCAGCCGCAGGCGGCGGGCCGCGATGTCGGCCATGCCGTCGACGTAGTCCATGATCGAGAAGTCGGCGATGTTGTAGTAAAGGGCGTTGATCGTGAAGTCACGCCGCCAGGCGTCCTCCTCGATGCTGCCGTAGGCATTGTCCTTGATGATGCGGCCGGACTCGTCGAGGACGTGGCGGTCCTCGCTCTCGAGGTCCTCGCCCCCCACCCCGCGGAAGGTCGCCACCTCGATGATCTCGTCGCGGAAGCGCACGTGGGCCAGCCGGAAGCGGCGGCCGATGAGCTGGCAGTTGCCGAACAGCTCGCGCACCTGCTCGGGACTGGCGTCGGTGGCCACGTCGAAGTCCTTCGGAATGCGGCCTAGCAGCAGGTCGCGGACACCACCGCCGACGATGCAGGCCTGGAAGCCCGCATCCTTGAGGCGGTAGAGCACCTTGACGGCGTTGCGGGAGATGTCCGCGCGGGAGATGCTGTGCTCGGCGCGCGGGATGACCCGGGGACCGATGCCGAGGTCGACAGGGCTCGTCAAGGGACCCCCGCGTTGCGGGCGGGGCCACCGCGGGGGACCGCGTGACCTGCAGGATGCGCTTGTGGGTTTTTCATCGCTCTCTATAATAGCAGCCCCGCATGGCACCATGCGGTTCCGCCGAGCTCCCTTCGTCTAGCGGTCCAGGACGCGGCCCTCTCAAGGCTGAAACATGGGTTCGATTCCCATAGGGAGCGCCACGGCGCCCTTCACGGGCGCCGGCGTCGGGCGGCGGCTCGCGGCGCTGGTCTACGACGCGCTGCTCCTCGCCGCCATCTGGATGATGCTGACCCTCGCGCTGGTTCTCGTGCGCGGCGAACCCATCCCGGCGGGCAACCTGCCCCACCAGCTCCTGCTGGCCGCCAGTGGCGCGGCCTTCTTCATCGGCTTCTGGATGCGCGGCGGCCAGACGCTGGGCATGCGGGCCTGGCGCCTGCGGGTCGAACGGCAGTCCGGCGCGCCCCTCGACCTGCCCACGGCGGCGCTGCGCTTCGCCGTCGGCCTCGCCTCGGCAGCGACGCTCGGCGCAGGGCTGCTCTGGCTGTGGATCGACCGCGACCGGCTGACCTGGCACGATCGCGCCGCCGGGACCCGGGTCGTCGTGCTGCCGAAACCCGGACGCTGACTCAGCGCACGCGCGCGAGCGCAACGCCCGCGGCCGCCGCCAGCAGCGCCGTCGGCAGCCAGGCCACCAGCAGCGGGGACAGCCCCCACACGGCGCCTCCGTCGGTCAACGTCCGCGCCATCAGGAACCAGGCGAGGCCGATGCCAAGCCCCGTCAGCATGCGGGCGCCGGCGCCACCCGACCGCAGGGCGCCCAGCACGAAGGGCACCGCCAGCACGCACATCACCGCCACGGCCAGTGCCGTGGAGATCCGCGCCCAGAAGGCCACCTCGTAGCGACGGGATTCGAGGCCGTTCCGCTGCAGGTAACGGATGTAGCGGAACAAGGCCGCTCCGGACAGGGTCTCTTCCCGCACCTCCGCCAGGGCCAGCAGGTCGCGGTTGAGCCCGCGGAGCGCCGGCGAGCCGCGGGACCCGGCCTCGACGCCGGCCTCGACGAAGCGGCTCTCGGCATAGTTGTCGAGGACCCAGCTGCCGTCCGGCTCGACGTGGATGGAATCGGCACGGCCCACGGAGTCGAGCCAGCCGTCGTCGCCCTTGCGGAACAGGTACACGCCACCGACACCCGGCTCGCCGGTCGGGGCGACGACGTTCAGGAGCGTGCTGCCGTCGCGGATCCAGACACTGCGGCCGGTATCGAGGCCCGCCCGGCCATACTTGGCCTCCGTCCGGAACTGGCGGGCGTACCGCTCGAGCGGCGGTCCCACGGCCTCGCCCAGCAGGAGGGCGGCGCCCGCCAGGACCACGCCCGTCATGCCCGCCGCCCGGGCCAGGCCCGCCGGCGAGATGCCCGCCGCCCGCAGCACGATGAACTCGCTGCGGCCCGCGAGGTTGCCGAGCCCCAGCAGCGCACCGAGCAGGGTCGCGATGGGCAACATCTGGAACATGACGTTCGGCAGCTTCAGCAGCACCCAGACCAGTGCCTGGGGCAGGCCGTAGTCACCGGTGCCGATGTCGTTGAGCTCACCGATGAACTGGATGAAGGCCCCCAGGCTCAGCAGCACCGCCAGCACCAGCAGCGTCGTGCCGCCGATGGCCAGGAAGAAATAGCGCCGCAGGATCCTCACGGGCGCTGCCGCCGGAAGCGCAGCCGTGCCCACCAGCCCTGCTGGACGGCCAGCATGCCGCCGGCGACCAGCAGGAACAGCGCATGCACCCACCAGAGCCCGGCCCACGCGGGCAACTGGCCCCGCTCGAGCCATCCCTTGCCGGCGGCGAGCAGGTTCGCGTAGACCACGTACAGCAGCACGGCCGGTGCGAGGCCGCTGAAGCGGCCCTTGCGGGGCTCCGTCCGGGCCAGCGGCACCGCGATGATGGCCAGCACGAACAGCGTCAGCGGCACGCCGATGCGCCAGTGCAGCTCGGCCAGGTCGTCGGCGGTACCGGACCGGTACAGGGCAAGGGACGAGCGGGCCTCCGGGGGCAGGGTCCCGCCGGCCCGGGGCTGCAGGGCGTAGGGAATGCCGTGCTCGGCGAACTCGATCACGCGGAACTGCGGCTGCCCGGGCACGCCCTCATAGCGGCGCCCCCGCGCGAAGGTGAGCACCCGGGCGTCCTTGCCCGGCGTCGTGCGGGCCCAGGCCTCGTCGGCGATGATCACCTCGGTGCGCGGGCCGACGCGGCGCTGCACGAAGACGCGGTGCAGGTGGTCGTCCGGCGTGACCGCCTCGGCATAGAGCACCGCCTCGCCGTTGTTGAAGCTGAGGAACCGGCCTGGCTCCAGCAGCCCCAGCGTCGCCGCCCGCTTGGCCTCCTCGGCCAGCACCTTGACCTCCCGCACCGCCGCCGGCGAGACGACGATGGCCAGCACGCCCACCAGCACCGCCAGCACGCCCGCCAGCAGGAGGACCGGCCGGTACAGGTCCGTCGGCCCTACGCCGCAGGCCATCATCGCCGCCATCTCGCTGTCGTGGTACAGCCGGGCCAGGGCCAGCATGATGGCCAGGAACAGGCCCACCGGCACGAGGATCGTCAGGTACTGCACCGAGGTCAGGCCCATGACGCGGAAGATGGCGTCCCGGGGCAGCTTGTCGGCCGCAGCGTCGCCGACCACGGTCGCGAACTGGTTGGTCACGAGGATCAACAGCAGGACGACCGTCACGACCAGCCAGGCCTGCACGGTCTCACGCAACACGTAGCGATCGAGCAGACCCGACATATAAGAAGTAGACTAAACGCCCATGAAGTTTGACATCAAGCTTGGCGGCGCAGCCGAGCAGACCACTGCCTGCGCCATCGTCCCGGTGTTCGCCAATGGCGTCCTCGGCGATGCCGCCCGGGCCCTCGACGCCGCGACCGACGGCCTCATCACCGACGTCCTCGAGAGCCGCGACATCAAGGGCGACGTCGGCGAGACGCTGCTGCTGGCACCCGGGGCCGGCAGTCCCTGCCGCCGCATCCTGCTGGTGGGCTGCGGCCCCCGCGACCGCCTCGACCGGCGCGCCTACCGCCGGGCCACCCGGGCCGCCTTCGCCGCCCTGCTGCGCACCCGCCACGCCGACGCCATCAGCTACCTGACGCTCGAGACCGTCGCCGAGGCGGACGCCCACCGCAAGGCGCGCATCGCCATCGAAACCTGGCACGACGTGAGCTACCGCTTCACGCAGATGAAGTCGGAGCCCGGCGACGGCTCGCGGGCCCTCAAGTCCCTCGGGCTGGCGGCCGACGCGCGGCAGGCCCGGGCGGCCCGCCGGGGCGTGACCGAGGGCGAGGCCATCGGCCGGGCCAGCGCCCTGGTCCGCGACCTCGGCAACCTGCCGCCCAACGTCTGCACGCCCTCTTACCTCGTCGAGCGCGCCCGGGGCATCGCGCGCCGCGAGCGCAAGGTCAGCGTCAAGGCCCTGGGCCTGCCCGAGATCCGCAAGCTGCGCATGGGCGCGTTCCTCGCGGTGACCCAGGGCTCGGCCGAGCCGCCGCGCTTCATCATCCTCGAGTACCGCGGCGGCAAGCCCGGTGCCCGCCCCTACGTCTTCGTGGGCAAGGGCATCACCTTCGACACGGGCGGCATCAGCATCAAGCCGGGCGCCGGCATGGACGAGATGAAGTACGACATGTGCGGCGCCGCCTCGGTGCTGGGCGTCGTGCAGGGGGCGGCGGAGCTCAAGCTGCCCCTCAACATCGTCGGCATCGTGCCCACCTGCGAGAACATGCCGAGCGGCACGGCAACGCGGCCCGGCGATATCGTCCGCACGATGCTGGGCAAGACGGTGGAGATCCTCAACACCGATGCCGAGGGCCGGCTGATCCTCTGCGACGCCATGACCTACGCCCAGCGCTACAAGCCTGCGGCCCTCATCGACATCGCCACGCTGACCGGCGCCTGCGTGGTGGCGCTCGGCCGGGTGCGCTCCGGCGTCTTCAGCAACACCGACGCCCTGGCCGATGCGCTGCTCGCCGCCGGGCAGGCGGCCGACGACCGGGCCTGGCGCATGCCGCTCGACGACGAATACGGCGAGCAGCTGAAGAGCAACTTCGCCGACCTCGCCAACATCGGCGGGCGCGAGGCCGGCGCCATCACGGCGGCGCACTTCCTGTCGCGCTTCGCCGGCGACGCGCCGTGGGCCCACCTCGACATCGCCGGCACCGCTTGGAACCAGGGCAGCGCCAAGGGCGGCACCGGCCGGCCGATCCCGCTGCTGCTGGAGTACCTGCTCAGCCGCTGAGCCGCCGATGCCGACCCGCGTGACCTTCTACGTGATCGACGCCGCAGACCCCGGGGCACGGCTGCCCTTCGCGTGTCGGCTTGCCGAGAAGGCCTGGAAGCTGGGCCACCGCATCCACGCCCACGTCGACGACACCGCCGAGGCTACGCGGCTCGACGACCTGCTGTGGACGTTCCGGCAGGGCAGCTTCGTACCCCATGAGATCGTCGCGACCGGCACGACGCCAGCGGCCCCGGTCACCATCGGTGCCGATGCGGCCCTCGCACCGCCGGCGGACCTGCTGATCAACCTGGCCGGCGACGTGCCCGACGGCTTCGACCGCTACGCCCGCGTCGCCGAGATCGTCGACGGCAGCGACGCGTCGCGCCAGGCCGGGCGCGAGCGTCACCGCCGGTACAAGGCGGCCGGGGTCGTGCCGGAAACCCACGCGGTGGCGGCGAACGCCGGCGCCGAGTGACCGACCCGACCCGCATCCCGGTGCTCACCGACGCGGTCGTGCGGCCGCGCCGCCCGGGCATCGATGACGCGGACGCGTCGCCGCTCTCCGAGGCGGAGCTCGCCGAGCTGCAGACTCGCATCGCCGCGGGCAGCTTCGCCCTGGTGGAGCAGCTGCTGCACAACGCCTTCAAGGAAATGGAGGCCACCCTCTTCGACGAGGTCATCACCCGGCTGCGGCACGAGCTGCCGGACCTGATCGACCAGGTACTGCGGGAGCATTTCGACCGGCATGGCTGACGACCGACCCCCGACGACGCTGGACAAGGCCTACCAGCCGGCCGCCATCGAGCAGCGCTGGTACGACGAGTGGGACCGCCAGGGCTGGTTCCGTCCCGCGGGCCGCGGCGCGCCCTACTGCATCATGATCCCGCCGCCCAACGTGACGGGCACGCTGCACATGGGCCACGCGTTCCAGCACACGCTGATGGACGCCCTGACCCGCTACCACCGCATGCGTGGCGACAACACGCTGTGGCAGCCTGGCACCGACCACGCCGGCATCGCGACGCAAATGGTCGTCGAGCGGCAGCTCAACGCCGAGGGGCTCGACCGCGTCGGCCTCGGCCGCGAGGCCTTCCTCGCCCGCGTCTGGCAGTGGAAGGAACAGTCCGGCGGCACGATCTCGGCCCAGGAGCGGCGGCTCGGCAACTCCGTCGACTGGTCCCGCGACCGCTTCACCATGGACGAGGGACTGTCCCGGGCGGTCACCGAGGTCTTCGTGCGGCTGCACGCCGACGGACTCATCTACCGCGGCAAGCGGCTCGTGAACTGGGACCCGGTGCTGCACACGGCGCTGTCGGACCTCGAGGTGCTCGCGGAGCCCGAGGCCGGCCACCTCTGGCATTTCCGCTATCCGCTCGCCGACGGCAGCGGCCACCTGGTCGTCGCCACGACCCGCCCGGAGACGATGCTGGGCGACACCGCCGTCGCCGTGAACCCCGAGGACGAGCGCTACCGGCACCTGGTCGGCCGCCAGGTACGCCTGCCGCTGACGGGCCGGCTCGTGCCCATCATCGCCGACGCCTACGTCGACCCGGCCTTCGGCTCGGGCTGCGTCAAGATCACGCCGGGGCACGACTTCAACGACTACGAGATCGGCAAGCGCCACGACCTGCCGCTGATCAACATCTTCGACCGCGACGCGCGGATCACCGGGCCCGAGGAGATTCCGGCAGGCCTGCGCGGCCTCGACCGCTTCGAGGCGCGCAAGCAGGTCATCGCGCTGCTCGAGGCCGGAGGCCTCGTCGAGCGCATCGAGCCCCACACGCTGCCGGTGCCCCGCGGGGACCGCAGCGGCGCCGTGCTCGAGCCCTGGCTCACGGACCAGTGGTACGTGCGCGTGGCGCCCCTGGCGGAGCCTGCCATCGCCGCCGTCGAGGACGGCCGCATCCGCTTCATCCCCGAGAACTGGTCCCGCACCTACTTCCAGTGGATGCACAACATCCAGGACTGGTGCATCAGCCGCCAGCTCTGGTGGGGCCACCGCATCCCGGCCTGGTACGACCCGGACGGCAACGTGTATGTCGCGCGCAGCGAGGCCGAGGCCCGCCAGGCCCACGGCATCGCCGAAGGCGTCCCGCTGCGCCAGGACGAGGACGTGCTCGACACCTGGTTCTCGTCAGCGCTGTGGCCCTTCTCGACGCTGGGCTGGCCCGACGACACGGCGGCCCTGCGCACCTTCTATCCCACCAGCGTGCTGGTGACGGGCTTCGACATCATCTTCTTCTGGGTCGCCCGGATGATCATGATGGGCCTGCGCTTCATGGGCGACGTGCCGTTCCGCGAGGTCTACATCACCGGGCTCATCCGCGACG
>JAEUPZ010000023.1 GCA_016789885.1 Chromatiales bacterium
CTTCCACAGCCACAGCATGAAGCTGATGAACGGCGTCGACGACCTGCCCCGCTACATCCTCGACTACACCGCGAAGAACTTCCCGAAGTTCCTCGAGGCGCCGAAGGAGTGGCTGGGCCCGGTGATGACGTCGAGCTACGGCGAGTTCAAGAAGAAGGTGGACGCGAAGCGGAAGGGCCGGAACTAGGCATCGCGGCCCGCAGGGCGGCATGGCTGCCGGCCGCACAGCCGTCGTCTACTACCGGACGTCGGCGGCGCCTGCTTCCGGGCACGCAGCGCGGTTGTGCAGCATTGGCTCCGCTGACATCGCTTGCATTGCCGGCAAGTCAGCTGGCAATGTGCACAACACCAACAACAACAAGGATCCGGGTTATGTTCAGCGATTCCGGCAACGTCGTGGCACCGCTGATCGCATCCGCGTTACTCACCGTCGCCGGTGCCGCCGCGCAGGCTGAAACCTTGGGTGGCCGCCCCCCCAGCCTTCTCGAGTACGCCAGCGCCGAGGCCCAGCTCTACAACCGGGTGCTTGCGATCTCCACGTACGACGGCAGCCGGCGCGTGCCATCCCTCCAGTGCAACGAGAGCTTCGCCTTCTGGAGCTGCCGCGAAGAGTTCACGGCCGACGACGTCAACGATCCGGGTAACCGGGATGAGAAGGAGCTGGCGGGAGTCGGCACCATCTCCGCGCGCCGGGACGCGTCTGACTTCCCCCTCACCGACTTCGGCCAGGCCGAGTCCGTCGCCCGGGCCTCCACCCGCTTCGGCCAGCTGCGGGCCGAGGCCTACGCCGGCGGCAGCTACACCTGGGAGGAGACGCGCGTCCTCAGCTCCGAAGTCCCCGGTACGCGCACCATCACGGGCGCCTCCACGGCATTCGCTTTTGCCACGAGTCGCGCCACGGAGGTCCTAACCCCGACGGCCGACGGCAGCATCACGCTGCAGTTCTCCCTGACCCAGCACCCGGCCACGTTCTTTGTCGGAGGCCCCGGCGGCTTACCGAATCAGCCCCTCGAGGGCTTTGGTGGCGGAGTGCTGGACGTGCAGGTGTTCAACCTCGACTCGCCCTTCCTCTACTTCAGACAGGAGCAGGAAGTCGAAGGCTTCGAGCTGGTGGGCTCGGCCAGCGAGTTCCGTGAAACCCCGGGCGCCACCTTTTTCGACCTGACGTTGAACCTGGTCGGTGGCCAGCGCTATTCCATCGTCAGCCAGCTGTTCGTCGAGGCACAGTTCGACGCCGCCATCGACTTCTTCGGCACCGCGAGCCTCGACCGGATCCTCATCGAGCCGGGCCAGGCGCTGTCGTTCGCGTCTGGTACGGAGTACGCCACCTCCGTGGTTCCCGTGCCGGCCGCCCTGCCGATGCTGCTCGGCGGATTGGGGCTGCTCGGCGTCGTGGCGCGGCGGCGGATGGGCGCGCTGACCGCGGCCTGACCGGCGCTGCGATCGCGCGGCCGGCACGCCGGCCGCGCGACCGGTTCGTCAGGCGCGGCGGCGCAAAGCCGCGAGTCCACCGAGCCCGGTGGCCAGCAGCCAGGCCGCACCCGGCAGCGGCACCACCGCCCCGGACTGCACCTGCGCGAACCGCGTCACCTGCATGGTGCTGGCGCTCAGCACCGAGTACAGCGACCCGGCGATCCCGGCGCCGTATACCTCCATGTTGGACGACAGGATCACGCCCGGATCGTCGATCCAGTCGAGGGGCGTCGTGGCCAGCTGGGCCTACGAGCAGGCCGAGCAGTCCGGGGCTGCGACGTGGGTCGGTGGCAGGGACTTCGAGCCGCTGGCGGCCGACTGGCGGGATGCGCTGTGGCCGCAGCCCCGTGCCGCGTCCCCCGGCGGAGCGGTGCCGATGGCCGCCGAGGCGCGAGTCCGCTACGACGTCGGTGACTGAGGGCCGGTGCCGGGCTGCGGTTCGCCCCCGCGTGACCGCCCGGGGGATATCCCGCCGGGTGCCGCCGCTCTTTGACAGAACGCTATAGACGCCCGCGCTGCGTTGCATGACCATCGACGGCAACAACAAGAACAACAACCGTCGGGGACTTCGTCCATGCCCATCAAGCAACTCGCGGCCGCCGTGGCCGCCGTCCTCGTGGCCGGCCCGGCGCTAGCCGCTCCGGTCACCTACGAGATCGATGTCAACGCCACCTATCCGGGCCTGCAGCCCATCAGCTGGACCCTCGGGTTCACCTTCGATCCCGCTACGATCACGCCGTCGAGTTCCAGTTCGGGCAACGGCAATACGTCCGTCAACTACGATGGCACCACGGGTATCACGGGCTACCTCCGGAAGGGGGCCGAGACTGCCGGCGTCGACTGGGTCGAAGCGCAGTTCACCACGGCATCGCTGAACCGCCACAACTTCAGCCTGCGGTTCGTGATCGACCCGCCGCCGATCACCGATCCGTCCTGTCCGCTGCAGCCGTTCCAGTGCGTCGACACCGACCAGAACGACGGGCTGACGCTACCCCCCACCACCCTCGACGTGAACCTGGTGCGCTTCACCTTCGGCGGCAACAACACGACGCCCCGGTTCTTCCCGGGCGCCGGCTCGCTGGCCACCACGCCCCTCGACTGGATCGACAATCCGGGCGTGATCCTGTCGTCCAACATGGAGGTCTACGGCGCCGGGATCGCCGGCTCCCTGTATTCGGTGCTGACCGCCAGCAGCCTGCAGGTGTCGCGGTTCGCGCAGGTGCAGTCCGGGGCGGTGGTGCCGCTGCCGGGTGCGGCGTGGCTGCTGGCCACCGGGCTCGGCGGACTCGCGGCCTTGCGCCGCCGCGCCTGACAAACCGGTCGCGCGGCCGGCGCTCCGGCCGCGCGATCGCAGCGCCTGTCAGGCTCCGGTGGACGCCCCTGTCCGGCGACCCGCCACGACGCCCAGCAGACCCAGTCCGCCGAGCAGCATCGGCAGGGCGGCTGGCACGGGGACCACGGAGATCGCGTACTCCGCGCCCGACGCAAACGACAGCGACTGCCCGGGCTCCACGAGGATGCGGTCGAGCCGGCCGGAGCCGAAGAGGTTCATGTCGGCGTCGTTGCTGGCTTCGACCGACAGCTGGCTGACGATCGAGTAGCGCTGCCCTGCCACCACGTTGATGACGAGTTCCTGGAAGGTCCTGGTGGGTGGGTCAGAGTCGTCGCGGCTGTCGCGGGCCTCGCCGACCAGCAGGAAGCCGTCGAAGGGCTCGAACTCCGACGACAGCGTGGCGTACTGCGTGAGGACGTCCAGGTTGAAGACCTGCGTTTCCAGCGAAGCGGTACCGTCGGCGGGCAGCGGAGTGTTGTCGGGGAACACCGACCGCGGCACCTGCAATCTGCCGGGATGGTTCTCGAGGGAAAGCTCGAAGATGACCAGGCCGTCGGCCGACGGTACGAATACATCGGTCCAGCGGCTCGTGGCATTGGCGAACGATCGTGACTGGCCGGTGATCGTTCGGGTATTGCCGTCGTTGGCAGAATTGACGCGGGTCTCCTGCCAGACCAGGCCACCGTCGGCGTAGGCCTCGGCCCGCAGGCTGCGGAAGTCCGTGGCGGCCCGTGCCTTGGCACCGGCCCCGCCGGTGTCGGTGCGCTCGAAGTCGGACGTCAGGATCTCTGCGCTTACCATGCTGCCGTCGAGGGACTGCGCGTTGTCGCCCAGCGACTCCGAATAGCCGTCCTCGCGGCAGCTCCAGAAGTCGAAGCTGTCATTGCACTCCAGGGACGGCACGCGGCGGCTGCCGAAGTAGGACGCCCCGGCGCTGGCGCCGCTGTAGAGCGTCGGAGTCTCGCTGGCGAAGTCGAGCAGGCTGGGGGGCCTCGCCAGGTCGAAGCCATCATCGATGCCGATGACCTGGGCGGAGGCCGGTGCCGTGGCGACGCCGAGAAGTATGGCGCTGCCGAGGGCGGCGACGGTGCGGGGCGTGAGCTTCGACATAATGCGGGCCTTCTTCTTTGTTGTGTTGCGCCGGAGCATACCCACGCGCCGCACGTGCGCAAGCCGCGCTTACTGCGACGCTTGCCGCTTCGCGTCGATCCTCTTCTTGAGCTCCCCGTAGCTCGACGTCATCACCGGGCCCAGCCACTCCTTCGGCGCCTCGAGGAACTTCGGGAAGTTCTTCGCGGTGTAGTCGAGGATGTAGCGGGGCAGGTCGTCGACGCCGTTCATCAGCTTCATGCTGTGGCTGTGGAAG
>JAEUPZ010000001.1 GCA_016789885.1 Chromatiales bacterium
CACGGCAGCTCCGGCGCTGGACGCGGCAGAACTCGAGCGCGGCGCCTACCTCGTCGCGGCCGGCGGCTGCGTGAGTTGCCACACCGCCGACCGCCCGGACGCGCCGCCGCTCGCCGGCGGGCGCGCCCTGCCCACGCCCTTCGGCACCTTCTACGCCCCGAACATCACGCCGGACCGCGACACCGGCATCGGCGGATGGTCCGTCGATGACGTCGTGCGGGCCCTTCGCGAGGGCCGGCGCCCCGACGGCCAGCCCTACTTCCCGGCCTTTCCCTACACCGCCTACGCGGGGCTCGCGGAGGACGACGCGCGCGCCATTGGTGCCTGGCTCCTCGCGCAGCCGGCCGTCAGGCAGGCGGTGCCGGAGCACGATCTCCCCTGGTTCCTGCAGTCCCGCTGGGTGATGCTGGCCTGGAACTTCCTGAACTTCACGCCAGGCGCCTTCTCGCCTGACCCGGCCCGGGACACCGCCTGGAACCGCGGTGCCTACCTGGTTCGCCACCTCGGCCACTGCGGCGAGTGCCACACGCCGCGCAACTGGCTGGGCGGCACCGACCGGTCCCGCGAACTGGCCGGCAACCCCGCGGGACCCGAGGACGCGGTCGTGCCCAACATCACGCCGGACACTGACACCGGCATCGGCGCCTGGAGCGCGGACGAGCTGGTGATGTTCCTCGGCATGGGCATGACCCCCGACGGCGACTTCACCGGCGCCTCCATGGGCAGTGTCATCACGGACAACACGTCGCGCCTGACGGATGGCGACCGGACTGCCATCGCCACATACCTGAAGTCGCTGCCGGCGCTGCCCGCCGTCCGCTGAGCCGCGCTGCCGCCGGCGCGACATAAGGGTCCCTGCCCGCCTGCCCGTGCGCCGCCGGTCACGGCCGCGTCACGGGCGCGTTGCTATGGTCCGGGCTCCGGCCTGCGCCCGCGCGGCCGCCGAACAAGAACAACAGATCCATGGGGACCAGGCTTCTTGATGACCGGCTCGTGAGGACGGCCTGCGCCGACCTGCAGCCCGGCATGTTCGTGGCCGTGCTCGACCGCTGCTGGCTGCAGACGCCCTATCCGCCCGGGGGCTTCCTGCTGCGGACCCTCGAGCAGCTGCGCGAACTGCAGCGCCACTGCGCGCACGTGTATGTCGATCCGGCCCGTGGCACCTCATCGGCGAAGAACGTTGCCAGCCTGGCACCAGTGGCCGCAGCGCCAGCCACCGACCCGCTGGCGGGCACCCGGGGCCAGCTGCAGGCGCTCGCGGCCGGCGTCGAGGCGGCGTTCCGCGCCGGGCGCGACGGCGAGGAACTGCCGCTGGCGCAACTCACGGAACTGGCCTCGCCGGTGCTGGCGTCCCTGCGCAGCGAGCCGGATGCGGTCCTCTGGCTGCTCGGCACCGGCCTCAAGGCAGGTCACCTGCCGCGCCGCGCCCTCGGCACCGGCATCCTGCTGGGGCTCTTCGCACAGCGTCTCGGTCACGGTGCCACCGACGCGCTGGACCTGATGCTCGCCGGGCTGTTGCTCGACGTCGGCAAGCTCGCCGTGCCGGTGACGATCCTCGCCAAGCCCGGTCGCCTCAACGATAGCGAGCAGGCCTTCATCCGGCGTCACGTGCGCCGTGGCCTCTACCTGGCACGCACGGCGCCGGACCTGCCGGCGGCCGTCGAGGAGGCCATCATCGGCCACCACGAGCGCCTCGACGGCAGCGGCTACCCCCGGGGCTGCCGCAGCGCCGACATACCGGCAGCGGCGCGCATGGCGGCCATCGTCGATGCCTACGACGCGCTGACACTCGAGCGCCGCTACGCCCACGCGGTGCCGGCACACAACGCGCTGCGCGTGCTCGACGACGAGAGCCGCACGAAGTTCGACGCGGCGCTGCTGCAGTTCTTCGCGCACGTCGTCGGCGCCTGGCCCACCGGCTCGTGGGTCCAGCTCGATGACGGCCGCATCGGCATCGTCCGCGCCCAGACGCCGGACGAGCCCCAGCGGCCGCGGGTCGCGCTGGTCAGCGACAGCGCCGGCCGGCCGCTGCCGCATCCAGCCAGGCTGTGGACACCGCTGCGGCGGGGCGACATCCTGCGCGGGCTGGCGCCGGGTCACTTCCGGCTGCCAAAGGCTATCGTCGGCCCGGCGCTCGCCGCTGCCGCCGCCGCGGCCTGAGGGGCCCTCGACGGGCCCGGCGACGGACGGCACACTCGCGCCATGTCCTCGACCGCAGCCCCCCCGCCCCCGCCGCCGCCGTCCGACGGCAGCGTCCAGCTGTTCAGCTTCGAGGGCTGCCCCTACGCGCAGCGCAGCCGCATGGCCCTCATCGAGAAGGGCATCGAGGCAACGCTCATCGAGATCGACCTCTTCAACCGCCCGGACTGGTTCCGCGCCGTGTCGCCCTACGGCAAGGTTCCGCTCCTGCGCCACGCCGGCGGCACGGTCTACGAGTCCGGCATCATCAACCAGTACCTCGACGAGGCGTTTCCCGGACCTGCGCTGATGCCGTCGACGCCCCTCGGGCGGGCCCACGCGCGCATCTGGATGGACTACTGCGAGACGCGCTTCCTGCCGGCCGCCAACGCCGTGGTGGCCCACGGCGGCGACGAGGCAAGGCGACAGGCGGCGGTTGCTGCCTTCAGCGAGGTCCTCCGCTTCCTCGACCGCGAGGCGCTCGGCCAGCTGACAACCGATGGCCCGTACTTTTTCGGCGCCCGTCCGGGCCTCGTGGACATCCACTACTCGCCGTTCTTCGAACGATTCGGCACCTACCGGGAACTTGGCGGGGCCGAGTGGCCCGCTGACTGCGAGCGGTTGCGGCGATGGTTCGGGGCGATGCAGGAACGTCCGAGCTACCGGGCCACGGCCAGGCCGACCGAGTACCACCTCGAAGCGCGGCGCCAGATGATGGCCCGGCGCCGGGCGGTGGCTCCCGCGGCGTGACCCCGGCCGCGGCGACACCGACCGCGGGCTCCCTCGACGCGCTGGCCGACCTCGTCGCGACATCCCGCTCGCTGGTGGTGCTGACGGGCGCCGGCTGCAGCACGGGCTCCGGCATTCCCGACTACCGCGACGAACACGGCGCCTGGAAGCACGCTCGCCCCGTGCTGCTGCCCGACTTCCTGCGGGATCCGCAGGTGCGCCAGCGCTACTGGGGCCGCAGCATCGTCGGCTGGCCACGTTTCGCCGCCGCGGCCCCGAACGCTGGCCATCGCGCCCTTGCGGCCCTCGGCCACGCGGGCCACGTTTCGGCACTGGTCACGCAGAACGTTGACCGCCTGCACCAGCGGGCCGGCAGCGACGCGGCGATCGACCTGCACGGCCGGCTCGACCGGGTGGAGTGCCTGGGCTGCCGGGCAGAGTTGTCGCGCGCCGACCTCCAGCTGCGGCTGGAGTCCCTGAATCCCGGCTGGGAACCACCGGCCGCAGCGCCCGGCCCGGATGGCGATGCACAACTGGCGGGAGCCGACTTCGGCCGCTTCCAGGTCCCGGCCTGCAGCCAGTGCGGCGGCATCCTGAAGCCGGCCGTCGTGTTCTTCGGCGAGTCCATTCCGGCCGCGACCCGCCGGGCCGCCACCGCCGCCTTTGCCCGGGCCGACGCCGTACTGGTCGTCGGCAGTTCGCTGATGGTCTACTCGGGCTACGCACTTGTCCGCGATGCGGCCCGGCGCAACGTGCCCGTGGCCTGCATCGGCCTCGGCCGCACCCGGGCGGACGACCTGCTCTCCCTGCTGGTCGCCGCCGACTGTGCCGGGGCACTCACGGCCCTGGCCACCCGCCTCGGCGTTTAGGCAAGTACCCGTTGACAGAAGTTATCGCCGTGATAAACGTCATTACAGGCGCGCGGAGGGCGCCGGGTTCCGGAATGTAAACAGTCGGTTAACAGACGGGCGCTGTCATAACCGAGTCGCGGGCCGCCGTGGGGGCAGGTCCGGGGGGATCGCCCATGAGTGATGGATCCGGCCTGCCGGCCGGCGAACGCCTGACGAACCTGATCGGCGCGGCCTATGCGACGGGCCTTGCTGCTGACGGCTGGTCGCCACTGGCCGACGAACTGCGCACGGCCTTCGACAGCGACCTCGCCATCGTCCAGTACCACGACCACCGGGAGCCGGAGCGCTCCTTCGTCGTCGCCTCGGGGCTGGGGCACGAGTTCCTGGCGGCCTACGAGACGCACTCCGGCATGGCGACGGAGCGCGAAGACGATGTGCTCTGGCAGGCGGCCAAGGTCTCCCGGCCCGGCAGCGTCTACCTCAACGTCGACCTGCGCTCCGTAGAGGAAGAGCGCCGCAGCGAGCTCTACCGGCTGCTGGCCAAGCCCTGGGACCTCCTCTACTTCATGAGCGGCGTGGCGATGAACTCGCCCGAGGCCAGCGCCTACATCTCCCTGGGCCGCACGACCGACACCGGCTGCTTCACGTCCCTCGAGCGGCACCTGCTCGGCAGCCGCCTGCTCGGACACTTCGGCCACAGCCTCGCCCTGCACCGGGGCTTTGCATCGGCCATGCGCCAGGCCGCCCTGTACAGCAGCGTCCTCGACGCGATGCCCGACGGGATCGTCGTCTTCGGTGCCGACGGCCAGGCCATCCTGGCCAACCGTGCCGCCGACTCGATCTTCGCCGGTACCGGCGTAGTGCTGCTGCGCGACGGCCGCCTCGAGACGCCCGATCCGGGCCGGCAGGCGCTGCTGGACCGGGCGCTGCAGGCCGCCCTCGCAGGCCCCGGGCCCGCAGTCCCCGCACCGGTTTACCTGGCCGCGGCCGGCGCGGCGACGCCGGTCCTGCGCGTCACCTTCTCGCCCCTCGGGCCGCCCGGCAGCGACCCTGCCCTGGCCGGCGCGCTGCCGGCCGGGGCCGCCGCCCTGGCCGTCATCTGCACGGCCACCGGACTTCAGCCATCGGCCCTTGCCACGCGCTACAGCTTCACGCCGGCCGAAGAGCGGCTGTGCCTGCTGCTGGTGGCCGGTCGCAGCCTGCAGGAAGCCGCGGACACCCTCGACATCACGCGGAACACCGCCAAGACGCATCTGGGCCGCGTGTTCGACAAGACGGGCGTGCGCTCGCAGGGGGGCCTGATCGGCCTGCTGGCCCCGATCCTGAACAACCGGTAACCGCCGGCGCCGACCAGTCGACGCCACCGCGGCCAGCCTGGCGCTACACTCCCGCCATGCGCGTACTGGTGATCGAAGACGACCCCGGCGTCGCCGGCTTCGTGGTCGGCGGCCTGCGCGAGGCCGGCCACATCGTCGACCACGCGGCCGACGGGCGCGACGGCCTGCACCAGGCGGGCTCGGGCAGCTACGACGTGCTCGTGGTCGACCGCATGCTCCCGGGCATCGACGGCCTCGAGATCCTGCGGCAGCTGCGCGCCGCCGGCAACGACACCCCGGCGCTGGTGCTGTCGGCGCTCGGCGAGGTGGACGACAAGGTGCGGGGCCTGCGCGCCGGCGCCGACGACTACCTGGGCAAGCCCTTCGCCTTCGCCGAGCTCATGGCCCGGCTCGAGGCCATCACGCGCCGCCCGGCCCGCGACGGCGAAGTAACCGAGCTGCGCGTCGCCGACCTCGAGATGAACCTCCTGAGCCGCGAGGTGCGGCGCGCCGGCCAGGGGATCGACCTCCAGCCGCGCGAGTTCCGGCTGCTCGAGTACCTGGTGCGCAACCGCGACCAGGTCGTCACGCGCACCATGCTGCTCGAGAACGTCTGGGACTACCACTTCGACCCGCAGACCAACGTCATCGACGTCCACATCAGCCGCCTGCGGCGCAAGGTCGACAAGGGCTTTCCCGTACCGCTGATCCACACGGTGCGGGGCGCCGGCTACAAGCTCAGCGAACACGGCGCGTGAACCCGCTCCGGCTGATCCGGACCTCCACGTTCCAGCTGGCCTGGTGGTACATGGGGATCTTCGGCGCCTCGGCGCTGATCCTCGTCGGCTATGTCTGGTGGGCCACGTCGACCTACCTCGAGCAGCAGACCAACATCGCCGTCGAGGCCGAGATCACCGGCCTTGTCGAGCAGTACCGCCAGCGGGGCATCCGCGGCATCGAGAACCTCATCCGCGAGCGGCTGTCGACCAGCAGCGGCTCGTCGACGATCTACCTGTTCGTCGATTCCGACCTCAAGCCACTGGCCGGCAACCTGCCGGCCTGGCCCCAGGGCACGCTCGACGGGGCGGGCTGGTACAGCTTCACCCAGGTCGACGCCGACGGGCGCGCGGTGCCGGCCCGGGGCCAGGTCTTCATCCTGAGCGACGGGCGGCGCCTGCTGGTGGGCCAGAACCAGGCCCGCCTCGAGGCGACGCGCGAGCTCATCAACAACGCATCGCTCTGGGCCTTCGGCATCGGCATCGTGCTGGCACTCGTCGGCGGCATGCTGATGAGCTACAGCGTCACGCGGCGCATCGACGCCATCAACCGCACCAGCCGCGAGATCATGGCCGGCGGCCTGCAGCGGCGCATGCCGGTGCGGGGCGTCAACGACGAGTTCGACCAGCTGGCCGGCAGCCTGAACGCCATGCTCGACCGCATCGACCAGCTCATCGAGGGCGTGCGCGCGGTGGCAGACAACATCGCCCACGACCTGCGCACGCCGCTGACGCGGCTGCGGGGCCGGCTCGAGACCCTGGCCGGCCGCCGCGACCTCGATGACGCGGTGCGCGCGGAGCTCGGCGACTGCCTCGGCGAGTCGGACCAGTTGCTCGCCACGTTCAGGGCCCTGCTGCGCATCGCGCGGCTCGAGTCCGGCACCCACGAGGGCGAGTGGCAGCAGGTGGACCTGCCGGCGCTGCTGCACGACGCCTGGGAGCTCTACGCGGCCGTGGCCGAGGAGCGCGACATCCGTGTGCGGCCGGCGACCGGCAGCGGCAGCGTGCGCGGTGATGCCGACCTGATCTTCCAGGCCGTGTCGAACCTGCTGGACAACGCCGTCAAGTACAGCCCGGCCGGCAGCGAGGTGTCGCTGGAGCTGGCCGACCGCGGCGCCGACGTGGCCATCCGCGTGGCCGACCACGGCCCCGGCATTCCGGCGGCGGAGCACGGCAAGGTCATGGACCGCTTCTACCGCGTGGCTGCCACGGCCGCCCTGCCCGGCAGCGGCCTCGGGCTCTCGCTCGTCCGCGCCATCGCCGTGCATCATGGCGGCCGGCTCGAGTTCGGCGACAATGCGCCGGGGCTGGTGGCCATGCTGGTGCTGCCGAAATCCCCCGGCGGCCCCGAGACGGGCGCCCCGGCGCCCCGCCCGGGCGCGGCGGCAGCACGGGAGCCGGCGGCACATACGGCGGCAGAACAGGTGGTGGGCTAGATGGAACGCTTCCTCATCCGTGCACTCGTGGCGGCGGCAGGCCTCTGGCTCGCCGCCGAGTGGCTCGACGGCCTGGCCTTCCGCGACGGCACCACGCTGCTCATGGCCGCCCTGCTCCTCGGCCTCATCAATGCCTTCGTGCGGCCACTGGTCGTGCTCCTCACACTGCCGCTCACCGTGCTGACCGTGGGACTCTTCCTGCTGGTGGTGAACGCGCTGATGCTCGGCCTGGTGGCCCTGCTGCTGCCGGGCTTCCAGATCGAGGGCTTCGGCACCGCACTGCTCGCCGCGCTGATCGTTGGCATCGTCAGCGGCATCGGGATGGCGCTGGTGGGGCCACGACTGCCGCCCCGCCCCTGAGGCCGGCGCACCGTCAGCCCTCGCGCGGCCTGACGCCGACGCGGAAGCGCACCAGCAGGTCGTCCCGCACGGCCAGCATCCCGCCCATCACGCTGAACGGCGTGAGCCCGAGGTCGGCGTGGGTGAGCGGCAGCTCGCCGCGCACCAGCGGCCGCTCGCCCGGCACGATGGTGACCGGCACCCGGAACTCGCGCGTCGTGTCGCGCACCGTCACTGCCAGCGCCACGCTCCGCGCACCGTCGGCCGCGGTCAGGGTCTCGCCGCGCAGGCGGATGACCGGGAAGCGCGCGGCGTCGAGCACGCGCTCGCCCAGCAGGTTCGTGCGCGTTCCGTCCCGGGCGTCGTCGGCGACAGTGGCGGCGAAGTCCGGGCCCTCTTCGGCCCGCGGGCCTGGCGGATCGACGACGAACGACCCCACCGGCAGGGCCAGGTCGAAGCGGTACTCGCCGCCGGGCAGCGCGTCGATGCGCCCGTCCAGGGACGTCGACGTGATGACGTGGTTGTGACCGAGCGCTGCCAAGGCTCCCGCGCGATGGACCAGCACGCGCAGCTCCGTGGCCTGCGGATCGATGGCGAGCGCCCCGGCCCCCGCGACCGCCGGCGCGGGCGACGGTGGCGCCGCGCCCTCGCGCCGCGCCGCGCAGGCGGCGAGCACGACCGCCAGCAGCAGGACGCCGGTGCGTGCGGCCAGCCTCATGGCTCGCAGCGCACGCCCGTGCCACCGAGTCCGCAGTAGCCACCCGGGTTCTTCGACAGGTACTGCTGGTGGTAATCCTCGGCGTAGTAGAAGGGTCCGGCGGCAGCCACCTCGGTCGTCACCAGCCCGTAGCCCGCCGTCCGCAGGCGCTCGCCGTAGGCCGCCCGCGTGGCCTCCGCCTCGACGCGCTGGGCCTCGTCGCTCCAGTAGATGCCCGAGCGGTACTGGGTCCCCACATCGTTGCCCTGGCGCATGCCCTGCGTCGGATCGTGGGCTTCCCAGAACACGCGCAACAGGTCGCGGTAGGCGATGCGGGCCGGGTCGAACACCACCAGGACGGCCTCGGTATGGCCCGTACGACCCGAGCACACTTCCTCGTAGGTGGGGTTCGGCGTATGGCCCGCCACGTAGCCGACGGCCGTCGTGTAGACACCCGGCAACTGCCAGAACTTGCGCTCCGCACCCCAGAAGCAGCCGAGCGCGAACACCGCCTGCTGCAGCTGCGGCGGAAACGGTGGCTTCAGGGGGTTGCCGTTGACATGATGCCGCGCCGGCACCGGCATCGGCGTGCTGCGACCAGGCAGCGCGTCGGCCGGTGACGGCATCTCGGGGGGCTTCTTGCGTAACCACATGGACAGGACTCCGGTCAGGACCGCCAGTGTAGTTCGGCGCGCGCAGCGGCAACGGATCCCGGGGCGGCCGCGTCCGCCTGCACCCGTCAGGCGAAGCAGGTATAACTGACGTCGGTGAACACGCGCCCGATGAGCCTCCTGCGCCCCCTGCTGCTGGCGGTTGCCGGCACCCTGGCCTTTACGGCCGGCACCCACGCCGAGGAGCCCGCCGGCCCAGGCACCACCCAGGACATGGCACCGGTCCCGGCAGGGGATGGCCCACCAACGCCACCGGCCGCCGACACGACGGCCGACAGCAGCCCGCCAGATCCCGCGCCGCCCACACCTGCCACCGGCGAGGCCGACGTCGCTCCGCTGCTGCCCGCGGCCGGCCAGCCAGACGCACCCGGCACCACCGACACGCGCATGGCTGCGCGCAGCCGCTTCCTGCGCCTGATGGACGACGGCAGCTACGCCGAAGCCGCGGTGGCCGGCAGCGAGCTGGTCGAGCTGACGCGCGCGGAGTTCGGTGACGGCAGCATCCGGCTGGTGACGCCGCTGACGAACCTCGGCACCGCCCGGCTGCGGGCCGGCGACCTCGCCGGCGCCGAGGCGGGCTACCAGGCGGCCGTCGATCTCGTCGAAGACCTCGAAGGCATCCTGTCGCGCCGACTCGAGAACCCGCTGCTCGGCCTCGGCGAGACCTACATGCGCAGCGAGCGTTACCCGCAGGCCACCGCCGCCTACGAGCGGGCACTGCGGGTAAGCCAGGTCAACGAGGGGCTCTACAACCTCGAGCAGGTCCCCATCCGGGACGGCCTCAGCGAAGGCTACCTGCAGCAGGGTGACCTGGAGAAGGCGAACTTCCACCAGGAAGCCCAGATCGACATCGCGTCGCGCCGCGTGGGCACCGACACGGCATCGGTCACGCCGGCGCTCTACAAGCTCGGCCGGTGGTATGCGCGGTCGGGACAGCCGGAGCGGGCCCGCTTCGCCTACCAGCGCGCCGCCCGCATGATCGAGGGTGAGAAAGGCAGCACTGCGCCGGAGCTCGTCGAGGCACTGCTCGCCATGGGCGACACCTACCGCGAGCAGGCGCTGCTGCCACCCGACCCCAACCGGCCCGAGTCACCCCTGAGCCTGCTGCCCATGAGCAGCGCCATGTACCGCCGGGCGCTGGCGGTCATCGACCGCCAGCCAGAGCCGGACATGGCGCTGCGCGGCCGCGCCTATGCGTCGCTGGGTGACCTGTACATGCTGTGGAACCGCCGGACCACGGCGCTGCAGGCCTACGGCAACGCCTGGACCGTGCTGTCGGCCGAGGACCTGCTCGACCAGCGCGACGCCTGGTTCGGGAGGCCCGAACGGCTGATGGGCACCGATCCGCCGACCCTGTACCCGCGCAGCGTCGCCCGCGACCCGGCCTTCGACCGGCGCAAGCTGCTGCCGGGCTTCGTGCTGGTGCGCTTCGCGGTCGAGCCCACCGGCCGCGCCACCGACGTCGCGGTCATCGAGTCCGACCCGCCGGGGCTGCTGGATGCCGTCGTTGCCGATGCCGTCAGCGGCAGCCTGTTCCGCCCGCGCCTGGCGGAGGGGCAGCCGGTGCGGGCCGACGGCATCACCTATCGCCACGAGTTCCGCTATGCCGAGACCCGCCTGAAGCCGAAGGCGGCGCCGATACCCGAGGGTGGGCGCCTCGACGCGCCGGAGCGGACCGACCTGCCGGTCCCGCCGGCCGGCGCGGATCAACCGCCGCCGGCCCCCGCTGCACCCGCCGGCGAAGACGCCCCCATCGGTCCACCGCCCGCTCCCTGAGCCTGCTGCTGCCACGCCTGCCGGGCCGCCTCGATGCCCGCGTGGATCTCCGCCGACCGGCCGCCGATGGCCGACACCAGCCGCGGCGTGACGGCCTCCGTGGCGGCCCGCCACGCCTGCCGCTGGCCCGCGTCCAGGTCGTGCACCACGATGCCGAGCTGCTGCGCCTGGGCAAGGTCATCACGGACCTGGCCGCGGATCGCGGCCCGGGTCGCCGCGATGGGCGGAAAGCTGCCGTCGAGGATCGCGCGCTCGTCCGGGCCCAGGGCCTCCCACCACTCCACGGGGCTCACGATCACCGAGACGCCGAAGGAGTGGTGGGTCAGCGTCAGGTGCGGCGCCTCGCCGGCGATGCCGGTGCGGGAGTACAGGCTGACGGCGTTCTCGCCGGCCTCGATGAGACCGGTCTGCAGCGACGAGACGATTTCGCCGAAGCCGAGCGGGATGACGTCGGCCCCCAGGGACTCGGCGAAGAGCCGCGCGCTCAGCGCCGACGACACGCGGAAGCGGCGTCCCCGGGCATCGCCGGGCATCACGATGGGCCGCTTCCCCCAGATCTCGTTGAAGCCGATCTCGTACCAGGTGAGCAGGTGCAGCCCCCGTGCGCGCAGCAGCGCGCGGAACACGCCGGTCAGGTAGTTGTCGTAGACGAAGTCGGCTTCGTCCTGGCCGGTGAACAGGAACGGCGCGTAGAGCAGGGCCAGCTCCGGCACCACCGTCGAGGTCACCTGGGCCGACAGGTTGGCGAACTGGATGCGCCCGCGGCGCAGCCCCGACAGCAGCTGTTCCTCGGAGCCCAGCTGCCCGTAGATCAGGGGACGCAGCCGGATGGCGCCACCGGACCGCGCCTCGACGCCGGCCTTGAAGTCGAGCCAGGTCTGCTCACCCGGCGTGCGCGGCGTGGTCGTGCCGCCGATGGTGACGACCCTGACCCCCGGCTCGCGCGGGGCGCAGCCGAGCGCCCACGGCAACGTGGCACAGCCGGCCAGGAAGCGGCGCCGGCTGGAAGACAGCATCTGCATGGCAGGCGAGCCGCGGCCAACGTGGCCCGAGAGCTTACAATGCCGCGACCACCCCCGGAGCGGGCCGACCGGCCGCCAGGATGACCGCATGACGCTGCTGACGCGTGTCCTCGCCCTCGTGCTGCTGCTGGCAGGCGCCGCCGCCGGTGCCGCAGCCCCCGACTATCGCCAGCTCGACGAGGTGCTGGTGCGCAACGTGCGCAACGGCTGGGTCGATTACGACGGCATCGAGGCTGACCCGGCCTTCGGCCGCTTCGTCCGCCAGCTCGCTACGACCACGGCCGCCGACCTCCCGGACCGGTCGGCGCGGCTCGCGTTCTACATCAACGCCTATAACGCGCTGGCGATCCAGGGGATCCTCAACGGCGACTCGCCGGCGACGCGCGTCGGCCGGGCCGTGTTCTTCCGCCGGCGGACCTACGAGGTCCTCGGCCAGCAGGTGACCCTCGACACCATCGAGAAGGAGTGGCTCGCGGCGCTCGACGAGCCGCGGGTGCACTTCGCCATCGTCTGCGCCTCGCTCGGCTGCCCGCGCCTCGCGAGCCGCGCCTGGCGGCCGGAGACCGTCGAGGTACAGCTCGACGCCGCGGCCCGGTCCTTCATCAACGACCCCACGCGCAACCGCTTCGACGGCCCGCGCAGCCTCGCCCTGCTGTCGCAGGTCTTCGAGTGGTACGAGGCCGACTTCACGAAGGCCGCGGGCTCCGTGCCGGCGTACCTCGCAGGTTATGTCCGTGACCCGCGCGCGGCGGCGGGACTGGCCGCCGGCGGCTGGAAGCTCCAGTACATCCCCTACGACTGGAATCTGAACGGTACCTGGCGCGCGAAGGCCCCGTAGCCCGCCTGTCCAGGCGGTGGCGACGCGCCCGCAGAGGAGCCCACCATGCTGATCCGCAAAGCCCCGGACATCCGCCCGTCGGAGATCACGCCGGAGCGCGTCTTCCGCGACCGGCGGCGCCTGCTCAAGGCCGCCGGTTTCATCGGCGCCAGCGCGCTGCTGGCCGAAGCCCGGGCCGCGGACACGATTCCCGCGAACCATCGGCGGCTCGCGAACGTGAAGAAGGTCCCGGCACCGGCCGGCCTCACCCCCAACACCTTCGAAGAGGTCACCGGCTACAACAACTTCTACGAGTTCGGCACCGACAAGTCGGACCCCGCCGCCAACTCGGGCAAGTTCCGGCCGAAGCCCTGGAAGGTCGCCATCGAGGGCGAGGCCGAGGTGACCGGCAGCTTCGACTTCGACGCGCTGGTCAGCCCTCACCAGCTGGAAGAGCGCATCTACCGCTTCCGTTGCGTCGAGGCCTGGTCCATGGTCATCCCGTGGGTCGGGATTCCGCTGGGCGACGTGCTGAAGCGCTTCAAGCCCTCGTCGAAAGCGAAGTACGTCGCCTTCGAGACCGTCATGCGGCCCGAGGAAATGCCCGGCCAGCGCTACCCCATCCTCGACTGGCCCTACGTCGAGGGGCTGACCATCGCCGAGGCCATGCACCCGCTCACGCTGCTCGTCACCGGCGTCTACGGCGTCGAGCTGCCGGCCCAGAACGGCGCGCCGCTGCGGCTGATGGTGCCGTGGAAGTACGGCTTCAAGAGCATCAAGTCCATCGTGCGCATCCGCTTCACCGAGCAGCAGCCGCCGACGAGCTGGAACCTGGCGGCGCCGGACGAGTACGGCTTCTACGCCAACGTGAACCCCAAGGTGGACCACCCGCGCTGGAGCCAGGCAAGCGAGCGCGTCGTCTCGTCGGGCCTCGGTAGCCTGCTGGCGTCGCGGGTGCCGACGCAGCCCTTCAACGGCTACGCCGCCCAGGTCGCCTCGCTTTACACCGGGCTCGACCTGGCGCGGAACTTCTAGCCGCGGCCGGCCCGGCCTGCGCGACCACGATGCCGGGCCAGGTACAGATCAGGCGGGTCTGGAAGCCGCTGGCCCACGTCGCCTGTGCGCTGCCGCTGGCGGTGCTGCTACTCGAACTGCTGGCGGTCGGGCCCTTCCGCATCGGGCCGAATCCCGCCCTCGCCATCCGCGACACCCTCGGCACATGGGGGCTGCGGCTGCTGCTCGCGACGCTGGCCATGACGCCGCTCCGCCTGGCAACGGGCCAGGCATGGCCGCTGGCCTTCCGCCGGCTGCTGGGGCTGTGGTCCTTCGCCTACGTACTGCTGCATTTCGTCACGTACTTCGTGCTCGACCGCGGCATCGAGCTCGGCATCATCCTCGAGGACGTGGCGAAGCGGCCCTACATCACCATCGGCACCGCCGCGTTCCTGCTGATGGTGCCGCTGGCGGTCACGTCGACGGCCGGCTGGCGAAGGCGGCTGGGACCGCGCTGGACGCGCCTGCACCGGCTCGTCTACCCGGTGGCGATCCTCGCCTGCTGGCACTACTACTGGCTGGTGAAGCGCGACGTGCGCGAGCCGCTGCTGTACGTCACGGTCCTGCTGATGCTGCTCGGGTGGCGGCTCGTCGCGCGGCGCGCCGCCAGGCGCACGGCCCCGGCAGCCCGACCGGACTGAGTCGGATCGCCGGAACGCTCCGGCGCGCCAGCGGCCGACCGACGCAACAGCGGCCGCGACTCAGTCAGGGGCGGCAGTGATCCACTGCAGCTTGCCGGGCACGTCCTTCCACTGGTCGGCGTCCGCTGGTGCGGGCCCCTGGGCCGTGATCACGGGCCAGCGCATCGCCAGCTCCCGGTTGAGCCCGGCGAAATGCCTCTGGCCGGCGGGCAGGTCATCCTCGGCCGCGATGGCGTTCGCGGGACACTCCGGCTCGCACAGCGAGCAGTCGATGCACTCGTCGGGATCGATGACGAGCATGTGCGGCCCCTCGTGGAAGCAGTCCACGGGACACACCTCGACGCAGTCCTGGTACTTGCAGCGGATGCAGTTCTCGGTGACGACGTAGCTCATGGCCGCAGTGTAGGGAGCAACCACCGCGCCGTGGGTCAACCGGACGAAAACACGAAGCAACGCCATGTAATCGTGCGGTGACGGCCTGCAGGAATCGCGAGCCGCGGGGCCCGGGATTGTGGGATTGTGGGATTGTGCCGGGATCTGGCCTTCGCCGACCGGGAGCCGGTTGGCCGGGGGTCGATAGCTGCCGTCGTCAGGACGGGCGCCCCCGCGCAGTGCGACGGACACGCCGGCCCCGGGCCGGGGCCGGTCGCGGGCGCGCGTCAGATCGCGCTGTCGCCGCTCTCGCCGGTGCGGATGCGGATGACCTGGGACAGGTCCGTGACGAAGATCTTGCCGTCACCTACCTTGCCGGTGCGGGCTGCGTTGGTGATGGCCTCGATGACGCGCTCGACGAGGTCGTCGGCGACGGCCACCTCGACCTTCGACTTGGGCAGGAAGTCGACAACGTACTCGGCGCCGCGGTACAGCTCGGTGTGACCACGCTGGCGGCCGAAGCCCTTGACCTCGGTGACGGTCATGCCGTTGACGCCGACCTCGGCCAGCGCGTTGCGGACGTCGTCGAGGCGGAAGGGCTTGATGATGGCGGTGACGAGTTTCATGCAGGGCTCCCTGGAATCACGGCGCCGGGGGTCCCCCCGCCCGGGCGGCGCCATTCTAGCGGGTCCGCCGGCGTCCGGGGTGAGGGGGAACCCGACCACCGGCCCTGCCGGAGCCCGGCAACCCCCGTACCGCCCCCGGCGCCGGTATGTTCGCCGCGGGATCCCGCCTAGGGCTGCTTCTGCTGCCGGGTCCCGCGGTAACGGGCAGCCCGCACCAGGAGCATGGCCGTGACGGGGGCCGTCATGACGACGAAGACCGTGATCAGGATCTCGTGGATGACCGGACGACCCAGGAGCCCCGACGAGATGGCCATGGAGGCCAGCAGGATGCAGCCGGCGCCGAGCGTCGTGCCCATGGTCGGCGGGTGCATGCGCGCGTAAAAGTCCGGCAGCCGCAGCAGGCCGAACGAGCCGATCGCCGTCAGCAGGCCGCCGCAGACGAGCAGCACGATGGCCGGCAGTGCGGCCCACGCCGGCAGCGTCGCGGTCATGGCTCGATCACCTCCCCGCGCAGCAGGAACTTCGCCAGGGCGATGGTCCCCACGAACCCGAAGACCGCGATCAGCAGGGCGATGTCGAAGTACATGGTGGAGCTCGAGCGGATGCCGAGGATCAGCAGCATGAGCATGCCGTTCAGGTAGAGCGTATCGAGCGCGAGGATGCGATCCTGGGCTGCCGGCCCGAGGAACAGCCGCACCAGGGCGCAGAGCATCGCGACGATCACGCACAGCGAAGCGAAGGTGACCGCATGGTCGAGCGCCTGCATGATCATTCGAAGATCCCCCGCAGCGCGGGCTCGTAGCGCCCCTTGATGACACGGATCCAGTCGGCGTCGTCGCGCAGGTCGAGCACGTGCAGCGTCAGTACGTTGGTGTCGGGATCCAGGTCCACCCAGACGGTGCCGGGCGTGCAGGTCACGATGGCAGCCAGCGCCGCCTGCCCGTGCGGATCACGCAGGTCGAGGGGGATGGAGACGAAGCCCGAACGGATCCGCCGCCCCCCGACGAGCCCCAGCACGATGCGGGCCACGTTCACGTTGGAGCGCAGGATGTCGGCGAGGACCCGGGCCAGGAGCCCGGCGGCCAGGTCGACCCGGTGCAGCGTCGAGCGCAGCGGACGCAGCGTCGCGCTCCACCAGGCCAGCGCCACGGCCAGCACGAGGCCGACCGCGAACTGCCCCGGCGCCAGGGTCTGGTTCAGCAGCAGCCACATGACGAGGAGGCCCGCCGCCAGCACCGGTGAAACGCGGCGCCACCCCCGTGCCCCGGCAAGCCTCACGGGGAACCCCCGGGCGCCGGCGCCGGACCGAGCACCGCCAGCATGTAGCCCTGGGGCGCGTGGATGGAGGCAGCCGCCGACTCGAGGTAGCCGAGCACCGGCGCCGCGAGCACGGCCAGCCCAACGCAGAGCAGCACCAGCACCGCGACCGGCGCCGCCTCGCCCACCAGCAGTCGTGGCGTCGTCCGCGCCGTCACCGTCCAGAACAGGCGGATGCCGACCCGCGTGAGCGCGACGATGCCGGCGAAGCCCGACGCAATGACGGCCCCGGCCAGCACCCACGACGCCGTGGTGACGCCGGCCGCCGGGGCGGCGGCGATGGCCGTCGACAGCAGGGCGAACTTGGCGATGAAGCCGGGCAGCGGCGGCAGGCCGGTCACCAGCAGCACGCAGCTCACGAAGGCGAGCCCGAGGAACGCAATCGCGCGGGGAATCGCAAAGCCGACCTCGGCCTCGGTGCCATACGGGTCCGGCTCACGCACGCCGAAGGCCATGTAGAACGGCGTGCCCGCCACGGCAGGCTCGGGCAACTCCTGGTCACGCGCTCCCGCGGCACTGCCGGGCCGCGTGCGGTCCGTCATGCCGGTGAGCATGAAGAAGGTACTGGTCGTGAGCACCGAGGTGATCAGGTAGAAGAGCACCGGCGCCGTCAGCGCCTCGATGCCGAGGCCGAGCGCCGCCAGCAAGGTCCCCGTCGAGACGACGACCGTGTAGCTCACCAGCCTCGCCAGGTGCTGCGCGGCCAGCATGCCGGTCGTGCCGGCCAGCAGCGTCGCGATGCCGAAATAGAAGAGCGCCTGGCCGACCATGGACGCCGCGGCAACGTCACCGCTCACCAGCGTCCCCACCCGCAGGAGGGCGTACACGCCCACCTTGGTCAGCATGGCGAACACCGCGCCGACGGGCGGCAGCGCCACCGCGTAGGTGCCGGGCAGCCAGAAGTTCAGCGGCCAGCTGCCGGCCTTCACGAGGAAGGCGATGCCGAGGATCGCCGCGCCGACGTCGAACAGGATGCGGTCGGACGCGACGAGGGCGGGCAGCCGCCGGGCGAGGTCGGCCAGGTTGAGGGTGCCGGCGGCGCCGTAGACCACCGCGACGCCGATCAGGAACATGGCCGACGCCACCAGGTTCACGGCGACGTAGTGGAACCCGGAGCGGACGCGGTCGGTGCCGGTGCCGCGCAGCACGAGGCCGTAGGACGCCGCCAGCAGCACCTCGATGAACACGAACAGGTTGAACAGGTCCCCGGTCAGGAACGCCCCGTTCATGCCGACCAGCAGGAACTGGAACAGCGTGTGGAACGGCTGGCCTGGACGGTCCCAGCGCGCGATGGAGTAGACGAGGGTGGCCAGCGCCAGCACGGCGCCCAGGGTGACCATCACCGCCGCCAGCCGGTCGACCACGAGCACGATGCCGAAGGGGGCCGGCCAGCCCCCGAAGGCGTAGACGCCGATCCCCTCGGTCCAGATGAAGGGGGCGGCGTCGCTCGTGAGGAACAGCAGGCTGGCCCCCGTGGCGAGCTGCAGCCCCGTGGACGCGAGTGCCAGGGCGATGCGCGGCCCGCGGCGGGGCTCGCCGAGGAACAGCATCAGCACGCCGGCGAGCAGCGGCAGCACGATGGGCAGGACCGGCAGGTGTGTCAGGAGGAAGCTCACCGCCGCGGCTCCCGGCCGTCGACGTGGTCCGTGCCCGTCAGCGCGCGCAGCGCCAGCAGCAGCACGAGGAAGAGCGCCGTCGTGCCGAAACCGATGACGATGGCCGTGAGCACGAGCGCCTGGGGCACCGGATCGGCATAGCCCGGCGCCCCGGCGGCGATGATCGGCGGTCGGTCGATGACGAGGCGGCCCATGCCGAAGATGAACAGGTTCGTCGCGTAGGACAGCAGCACGAGCCCCATCAGTACCTGGAACGTACGCGGCCGGAGCAGCAGCCAGACGCCGGAGCCCGCGAGCACGCCGATGGCGAGGGCGTAGACGGCCTCCATCAGCCGCCGCTCCCGGTGACGGCGGCGGCCGGCAGCGGCGCCGCCGCCCCCGTGCGACGCGGGCTGCGCAGCGACTGGTGGGCGAGCGCCACGAGCATCAGCACCGTGGCACCGACCACCAGCAGGTACACGCCGACGTCGAAGACCAGCACGCTCGGCACGCGCAGGCTGAAGGCGCCGGCCAGCGGCAGCTCCCAGGCCACCGCCGACAGGAACGGCCGCGACACGAGCCACGCACTCAGGCCCGCGAGCACCGCCGCCAGCAGACCCGCGGCGATGAGCACCTGCGGGTGGATGCGCAGCCGGGACTCGACCCAGACGGTGCCGCTCACCATGTACTGCACGATCAATGCCGTCGCCATGACGAGCCCGCCGACGAAGCCGCCGCCGGGAGCATCGTGACCGCGCAGCAGGAAGTAACAGGACACGAGTCCCGCCATCGGGAACAGCAGCCTCGCCATGACGGCCGGCACCCGCATGTAACCGGCGGGCAGCGGCGCGTCGGGGTTGTTGACCACCGCCTCCCGGGCCGCGTCCTCGCGCTGGGCCTGGGGCAGCAGGATGCTCTCCGGCGCCGGGCGGAAGCGCCGCAGCAGCGCATAGACGATGATGGCGACGGTGCCGACGACGGTCATCTCGCCCAGCGTGTCGAGCCCGCGGAAGTCGACCAGGATGACGTTGACGACGTTCCGCCCGCCGCCGAGGGGCAGCGCGTTGTCGAGGAAGAAGGGCGTCAGCACCGGTGTCGCGGGCAGCGTGAAGACCGCCAGCGCCAGCGCCCCCAGCCCTGCCCCGGCGACGACTGCCACCGTACCGTCGCGCAGGTGCCGTGCGACGGCGCTCGGGCCGTGGCGCCGGGCGTCGTCGATTTCCAGTCGCCGCGGCAGCCAGCGCAGGCCGAGCAGGAAGAGCACCATCGTCACCACCTCGACGGTGAGCTGGGTCAGGGCCAGGTCAGGCGCCGAGAACCACGCGAAGGTCAGGCACGTGGCAAGGCCCGTGGCACCCACCATGATGAGGGCCGCCAGCCGGTGGAACTTAGCCTGCCACGCAGCACCCAGGGCACAGGCCGCGCCGCCGACCCACAGCAGGGCGAACAGGGGGTCTGCCGGGGCGAGGGCGAGCGATGAGGGACGCCAGCCGGCGGCCCAGAGCCGCAGCAGTGCGACGACGCAGGCGCTGCCGACCACCAGCAGCAGCTGGATCTGCAGGCGGGCCGGGAACGCCGCCCGGGCCAGCCGTCCGGCTCCCCGGGTCACCCGGGCGTTGGCCAGGTCGAACAGCCGCTTGCTGTCGATGCGGGAGAGCAGCGGCGCGGCCGTCATCGTGCGGCCACTGCGACGCATCAGCACATAGAAGGCGAGCCCGCCGCCGAGCGCGATCACGCTCATGACCAGCGGCGGCGTCAGGCCGTGCCACACCGCCAGCTGGTAGGCAGGCATCCGCGGGCCCAGCAGGGCGTCACCGGCCACCGTGAGCAGCGGCCCCACGGTGACCGCCGGCAGCACGCCGACCAGCAGGCAGGCCGCCACCAGCAGCGCACTCGGCACGAGCATGGGCCCCGGGTCCCTCGGCTGGCGTGGCAAACCGACCGCCGGCGGGCCGAAGAAGACCTTGTGGATGAAGCGCGCCGAGTAGGCAACGCTGAAGAGCCCCGCGATGGTGGCAACGGCCGGCAGCACCGGCGGCAGGCCGAGGGCACCGCCGGCGGTGATCGCCTCCTCGAAGAACATCTCCTTCGACAGGAAGCCGTTGAGCAGGGGAACGCCGGCCATCGCACAGGCGGCCACCGTCGCGAGCACGGCCGTCACCGGCATCGCGTGGCGCAGACCGCTCAGGCGCTTGAGGTCGCGCGTGCCGGTCTCGTGGTCGACCACTCCCGTCGCCATGAACAGCGACGCCTTGAAGGTCGCGTGGTTGAGCATGTGGAACACGGCAGCGACGAGGGCCAGGCGGCTGTTCATGCCGAGCAGCAGCGTGATCAGGCCAAGGTGGCTGATGGTCGAGTAGGCGAGTACGCCCTTCATGTCGCGCTGGAAGGTGGCGGCGAAGGAGCCGAGGAGCAGCGAGGCGGCGCCAGCGCTGCAGACGAGCCAGAACCAGAGGTCGGTGCCGGCCAGCGCGGGCCACAGCCGCGCCAGCAGGAACACACCGGCCTTCACCATCGTCGCCGAGTGCAGGTAAGCGGACACCGGCGTCGGTGCGGTCATCGCCTGGGGCAGCCAGAAGTGGAAGGGAAACTGCGCGCTCTTCGTCAGGATGCCGATCAGCACGCACACGAGCATCGGGGCGTATAGCGGGTCGGCCCGGATCTGGTCGCCAGCGGCCAGCACCACGTCGAGGTCGTAGCTGCCGACGATGTTGCCGAGCAGCAGCACGCCGAGGAGCAGGGCGAAACCGCCCGACACGGTGACGAGGGCGGCCATGCGGGCACCGCGCCGCGCATCGCGCCGGTGGTACCAGTACGCGATCAGCATGAACGACGTGAGGCTGGTCAGCTCCCAGAAGACGACGAGCTGGACCAGGTTGCCCGACAGGACCGTGCCCAGCATCGCCCCCATGAAGGCCATGAGGAACGCGAAGAAGCGCGGCACGGGATCGGACGGCGACAGGTAGTAGCGCGCGTAGAGCACGATCAGCGCGCCGATGAAGGCCACCAGCAGCGCGAAGAGCCAGGAGTAGCCATCCATGCGCAGGTGGAACTCGAGCCCGAACTGCGGCAGCCAGGGCAGCCGCGCGTGCAGCACGCCGCCCGCCACCACCGCCGGATACTGCAGGACCGCCACAACGGCACAGGTGCCCGCGACCACGCCGGCCAGCCACGCCTCGGCGTTGCGCGCATTCGCGGGCAGCAGCGCGGCGCAGAGGCTGCCCAGGAACGGCAGCAGGACGATCAGTGTCAGCAGCATCGCCGATCAGTCAGACTCGCGGGTTCATGGGTTCGCAGCGGCGATGGGCCGGCTGCGGGGGAACTTGAACAATGCTGGATGGGCCATACCGACGTCAAACCCGGACGCCGGTCCCGGGCAGCGGCGGCGGGCGTCGTGGTGACGGACCGGCACGCGACCAGCGAGGAGGACTGCAAGGATGACGGGAACCACGGCGGCCGAAGGCCGGTCAACGCAAGCCTGGCATACGCTCGATCGGGACCGGCTGCTCGCCGCCCTCGCGGCCTCGCCGGGCGGCCTCTCGAGCGAGGATGCGGCGGCCCGCCTCGCCACCTGGGGGGACAACGCACTCCCGTCGCGGCCACCGGTGCATCCCGTCTGGCGCTTCCTGGCGCAATTCAACAACGCGCTGATCTACTTCCTGCTCGCCGCGGCCGTGGCCGCCTGGTTCCTCGGTCACGGGGTGGATGCTGCCGTGATCGTCGCGGTGGTCACGATCAATGCCCTCGTGGGGTTCCTGCAGGAGGGCAAGGCCGAGAAGGCCCTCAGCGCCATCCGCCAGCTGATCTCGCCGCGGGCCACCGTCTGGCGGGACGGCCGGCGCACGACCATCCCCGTCGCCGGCCTGGTGCCGGGGGACGTCGTGGTCATCGAGGCCGGCGACCGCGTGCCCGCGGACCTGCGGCTCATCCGCGCGCGCGGGCTGCTGGTGGACGAGGCCATGCTCACGGGCGAGTCCGTGGCCGCCGAGAAGGACGAGCGGGCTGTCAGCGCCGATGCGCCGCTGGGCGACCGTACGGGCATGGCGTTCTCCGGAACCCTCGTGGCCGCAGGCCAGGGCACCGGCATCGTGGTCGAGACGGGCCCGCGCACCGAGATCGGCCGCATCAGCACGCTGATCGAGGGCGTCGAGCAGATCTCCACGCCCCTCCTCCGCCAGATCAACCAGTTCGGTCGCCGCTTCACGTGGGTAGCCATGAGCGCCGCGGTGCTGCTGTTCGCCTTCGCCACCCAGGTCCGCAGCTACGCCTGGGACGACGCACTGATCGCCGTCGTCGCGCTCGCCGTCGGCGTGGTCCCCGAAGGGCTGCCGGCCGTCATCACGATCACGCTCGCCATCGGCGTCCAGCGCATGGCCGCCCGCAATGCCGTCATCCGCAAGCTGCCGGCCGTCGAGACCCTGGGCGCCACGTCGGTGATCTGCTCGGACAAGACCGGCACGCTGACCCTCAACGAGATGACCGCCCGGCGCATCGTCACCGCCGCACACACGGTCGTCGCCGCGGGTTCGGGCTACGAGCCGCACGGCACCCTCACGGCGCCGGGCGGCGACGAGGATGTCGCCGCGGTCGAGGCCGCCGCGCCACTGATACGCTGTGCCCTGCTCTGCAACGACGCGCAGCTGCGCGAATCCGGCGGGGTCTGGCACGTCGATGGCGACCCGATGGAGGGCGCCCTCGTGGCGCTGGCGATGAAGGCAGGCCTGGCCCCGGCCCATGTCCGCGGGGAGTGGCCCCGCCACGACGAGATCCCGTTCGACGCGCGGCATCGCTACATGGCGACCCGGCACACGGCACCGGACGGCACGCCGGTGGTCTTCGTCAAGGGCGCCCCCGAGCGGCTGCTCGAGCTGTGCCAGGCCCAGGCGACGCCGGCGGGCCCGGCACCGGTCGACCCGGCGTACTGGACGTCACAGATCGCCGCGTCCGCGTCGCGGGGCGAGCGGGTGCTCGGCTTCGCCATGGGCACGGCGGCCCAGCCCGACGGCCCCCTGCAGCACCAGGACCTGGCCAGCGGGCTCGTGTTCCTCGGCTTCGTCGGCTTCATCGACCCGCCCCGCCCTGACGTCATCGGCGCCATCGCGGAATGCCGGTCGGCCGGCATCGCCGTCAAGATGATCACGGGCGACCACGCGGCCACCGCCGCAGCCATCGCCCGGCAGCTGGGCCTGACGGACTCACCGGACGTCATCACCGGCGCCGACCTCGACGCCACCGCCGAGGCGGACCTGGCGGCACTGGCCCGGCGGGCCAGCGTCTTTGCCCGCACCAACCCGGAGCACAAGCTGCGTATCGTCAAGGCACTGCAGTCCACCGGCGCCATCGTGGCGATGACCGGCGACGGCGTGAACGACGCCCCCGCCCTGAAGCAGGCGGACGTCGGCATCGCCATGGGCCGCAAGGGCACCGAGGCCGCCAAGGAGGCCGCCGAGGTGGTGCTGCTGGACGAGGCCTTCGCCTCCATCGTCGCGGCCGTGCACGAGGGGCGGACCGTCTACGACAATATCCGCAAGGTGATCGGCTGGACGGTGCCGACCAATGGCGGCGAGGTGCTGACGGTGATCGCCGCCATCCTTTTCGGCTTCACGATGCCCATGAGCCCGGCGCAGATCCTGTGGATCAACCTCATCCTGACGGTCACGCTGGGGCTGGTTCTGGCGTTCGAGCCCCCGGAGCCCGGCGTCATGGCGCGCCCGCCCCGGCCATCGGGAGCCCCCCTCCTGTCACGGTTCCTCGTCTGGCGCATCCTGTTCGTGTCGGCATTGTTCACCGCCGGCGCGCTGGCCATTTTCTTCTATGCCCTCGGCCGCGGGCTCGACGTCGACACTGCGCGCACGATGGTGGTGAATGCCATCGTGGTCTTCGAGATCTTCTACCTGTTCAACGTGCGCTATCTGCACACCACCTCATTCACGCTGCGCGGCGCCCTCGGCACGGTCCCGGTACGGCTCGCGCTGGTGGTCGTCGTGGTGGCCCAGCTGGCGTTCACCTACCTGCCGGCCATGCAGGCACTCTTTCAGACGAGGCCGGTGGCACTGCTCGACGGCCTCGTCATCATCGCGGCCGGCGTGGCCCTGATGATCGTGCTCGAAGTGGAGAAGCTGGTTCTCCGGCGCAGCCATGGCCTGCTGGCGCCCGATGCGTAGCGACGCGGCCTCCGCAGCACACACACGCACGCGGGGGTGACTGCTCCGGCCTTGCGGTCGCGGGTCAGCCGTCGGCCGGGGCCGGCCGGCGCTCGCAGCGGCCGCCATGCGGCGCTCCGCCGGCGCAGGCCGTGACACGGCCACCGGCGTGGTGGACAGTGGACGCATGACGCGTCAGACGCTGCATGGCCGGCCACAGGGCCCGACCCGCCGATCGCGCCGGGCCCGCCTCGCGGGACTCCTGACGGGCCTCGCCCTCGCGCTGCCGGCGGCAGGGCAGGCGCCGCCCACCGGCTGGCGCTGCGCGAGTGACGTCGCTACGGCCTACCGGTTCGACCCGGCACGCGGCCGCTGGAAGACCCTGGTGCTGCCGGTGACGGGCCAGTCGTTCCTGGTGCGGCCAGGTGCTGGCCGGCCTTGGGAGATCGTCTGGCAGGGCGGCGACGGGACCACCCTGGCCTGCGCCGGCGACTTCGACGCGGCGGGCGAGTTGCGTTGCGGTGACGAACAACTCTTCACCGTGAGCCGCACCACGCTGACGTTCTCCAGCCGCGTGTTCGGCCGGGCCAACGGCAACCTGGGCGACGACCTGGCGGCGGCGACCATCACCGGCCAGTGCACGCCGCTGCCGCCGTGAGCGTCAGCCGCCGGGCACCACCGGACCGCGCCACTTGCGCATGCCGCCTTCGAGGTTGCGCACGTCGGTGAAACCGGCGGCCACGAGGATGTCGGCCAGCTCGTCGCCCATCGGCCCGCCGTGGCAGACCAGCACGATGGCGTGGTCCTTCGGCAGCTCCGCGGCCGCCGTCGCCTTGACGCCAGGCCAGGGCCGGTTGATGGCCCCCGGGATGTGCCCCTCGGCGAACAGCTCCGGCTCGCGCACGTCGACGATGGTCAGGGGCCGGGCACCCGCCGGACGCGGTGCCGCGACCTCGGCGGCGAAATCCCCGGCAGTGACCCAGGTGTAGCCGGCGTCCGCGGCAGGCGGCCGGTTGCAGGCGGCCAGCGCGACGGTGGCCAGCAGCAGCACTGTGCCCAGGTTCTTGCCCATCGACTCCCTCCTGCTGGTGCGATGCTGCCCGGACGGCAGGGTACCGCCTCACGGTACCGGCCCGGCCATGCCCGCAGCAAGCCATGCGGCAAAGGGACGCGCAACGGCGGCGGGCGTGTAGCGCCCAGCCACGACCGCGCGACCGGAATTCCCGAGGCGCCGCGCCAGGTCGCCGTCTTCGAGGAGGCGGGCACAGGCAGCGGCGAAGTCACCGGGCGTCGAGGCCAGCAGCATGTCGCGGCCATCATGCAGGTCGAGCCCTTCGGCGGCGAAGGGGGTCACGACCACCGGCAGGCCGTGGGCCAGCGCCTCGAGGACCTTCAGCCGCGTACCACTGCCCCAGCGGACGGGCGCAACGACGACGTCGGCCTGCCGGTACCAGGGGGCCACCGCGTCGACCGCGCCGGTGACGACGATGCCGGGCAGCGACTGCAGGGCCTGCACGGCCGGCCCCGGCCGGCGCCCCACCAGCTGCAGCAGGACACGCTGGCCGAAGCGGCTCCGGAGCAGCGGCAGGACTTCGCGCGCCAGCCAGAGGGCGGCGTCCTCATTGGGTCCATAGGACATGGAGCCGACGAACAGCACGCGAACCGTGCCGTCGGCGACCCGGTCCGGCACCACGGGCTGGACATGGACCACATTCGGCAGCACCGCGATGGACGACCGGGGGCGGCGGGCCAGCAGCCGCTCGCGGTCGATTGTCGAGCACACGCTGACGGTATCGGCCGTGGCGAGGATCTGGTCCTCCGCCCGCCGGTTGCGCCAGACGGCAAGGCGCGCCGCCAGACGGCCCTCGGGCGACGGCGGCGGATGCAGCGCCGCCGCGCCGGCCAGGGCGACCGACTCGATGTCGTCGAGGTCGAGCCACAGGTGGGGTGCTGCACCGTCGAACCGCCGCCAGTGCCGCCGGACGAGCGCATGCGCCGGCCGCCGGAAGCAGAACGCCAGGCGCGGCTTTGCTGGCCATCGGGGCGGCGGCGGCAGCCCGCCGTCCCCACGCCGCCACCGTCCCGCCTCGCCGGCCAGGCGAGCGCCCGGCCAGGCCCCCGGGTGCGACGACGCAGGCACCGCGGGCAGCCACTGGAACGATGCGCAGCGCTCGGCCCACGGGGGCGGTGGCGGCAAGGGCCGGGCGCGGCTCGCCGCCAGCACGTGCAGCTCGGTCAAGTCGGCCAGCATCGTGAGGTGGTTGAAGGCCCTCTGCTGCACGCCCATGCCCGCCGGGTCCGGATGGACACTGCTGACGTAGAGCGCGCGCGGCAGGGACGGCATCGGACCGTGGCTTTTAGGGCTACCGTTCAGAGAAGGCCCAGCACCAGGCCGAGGCCCACGACGACCAGCAGGACCGACACGGCCAGCTGCACCGTGCGGATCGTGACCTTCCTGAGCCAGCGCGCCCCGAGCCACGCGCCGGCAAAGGCCGCGAGCGAGGCCGCGCCGACGAGCCCCCAGTCGACCGGGGCGGCACGCCCCGCGTAGTCCCAGCCGTAGACGACCGTGCGGACTACGTCGACCAGGACCGCCAGCACGGCACCGGTGGCCACGAAGGCCTCCTTCGACAGGCCGGACTTCAGCAGGAACATGCTGCGGAAGGCGCCCTGGTGGCCCGATAGCCCGCCGAAGAAGCCCGACAGCACGCCGCCCCAGGGCAGGTAGCGCCGGTCGATGGACAATCGCGCGAGGGCAGGGCTCTGCTCGACCAGCACGAAAACGAGGATCAGCACGCCCACCACCAGCTTGAGCAGGGAGACGTCCTGCCGGCGCCCGAAGGCTTCCCAGCTGAACAGCGGCGGGCTGGCGGCCAGCACCGTGAGGAGCCAGGCACCGGCCAGCGCCGCCACCACCGCCGGCACGCCGAAGCGCACGAGCACATACCGGTCGGCCTGGCGGCCCAGCAGCCCCAGCTTGAAGACGTTGTTGGCCAGGTGCACCAGCGCCGTGATGGCGATCGCGACGTCCACCGGAAAGAACAGCGCCACCACGGGCATCAGCAGCGTACCGAGCCCGAAGCCCGCGAAGAGGGTCAGGCCGGAGGCCGCGAAGGCCGCCCCGCAGATGGTGATGGCTTCGATCACCGGGCGGATCGTCGCCGTGACACGCGGCCACGGCAAGGCCCCGGCCGCGAAGCCTCAGCGGCGGTACACCCAGCGCAGCAGCGCCTGCTGGGCCTCGAGGCCACCCCCGTAGGGCGGGCCCGAGCGGTTGGTGATGGCGACGACGACGTACTCCTTGCCGGACTCGCTGCGCACAAAGCCGGCGATGGCGGTCACGCCGTTGAGGCTGCCGGTCTTCAGGTGCATGCGCCCGGCCATGGGGTCGCGGCGATAGCGGCGGCGCGTCGTCCCGTCGAGCCCGGCGATGGAGAGCGAGGCCTCGAACTCCGAGCGGTAGGGGCTCTCCGCCGCGTGCAGCAGCATGCGGCCGAGGCTGCGCGCCGAGATGCGGGTCGTGCGCGACAGGCCCGCGCCGTTGTCGATGGAAAGCTCCGGAAAGTCGAGGCCCGCCTTGCGCAGCACCCCGTCGAGGGCCTCGCGGCTGCGGGCCATGGTGCCCGGCGGCCCCAGGCGCTCGGCGCCCAGGGTCAGCCAGATCTGCCGGGTCATGACGTTGTTGCTGAACTTGTTGACCGGGCGGATGACCTCGGCGAGCGGCAGCGACTCGAACCTGACGGCGGGCTTGCGGCCCGGCGGCACCTGGCCGAGGCGGAGCGTGCCGGTGATCGTGCCCCCCTGTTCTTCCCACAGGCCGCGGAAGGCCCCGTACGCATAGGCCGGGCCGTCGGGCAGCGCCCGCGTCAGCTGGTACTCGGAACAGTTGTTGGCCAGCTGACCCGAGAACGTGACCCGGGGACCCGGCGCCACGGCCATGTTGATGCCACCACGGCGGTCGCTGCAGTCGCCGCGGAAGAGGCGCATCGAATTGCGGATGTCGAGGTTCGGCAGGACGGGATCGCTGAGGATCTCGACGCGCCCCGTCACGGGGTCGGGCCGGAAGGTGAAGTTCACCGCCTGGAAGTTGACGAGCAGCGCGTCGGGCAGGGTGTTGTACGGCTTGTAGGCCTGGCCATCGAAGGCGCCGGGGTCGGTCTCTTCCCGGGCGAACCACGTGTTGTCGATGACGATGTCGCCCTCGATGCGGCGCAGGCCCGCGCGCCGCAGTTCCCGCTGGAACAGCCAGAGACGCTCGGTCGTCAGGTACGGATCGCCATAGCCCTTCAGCAGCAGGTCGCCCTTCAGCACGCCGTCGCTGAGCCGGCCGTCGAAGTACGCCTCGGTGCGCCAGCGGTACGTCGGACCCAGGGACTCGAGGGCGGCCCAGGTCGTCAGCAGCTTGATCACCGACGCGGGGTTGCGCGGCGTGTCGGCGTTGAAGCTGACGGCGGGCGTCGGCGAGCCGACGGCCTGCACGAAGGCGCTGAAGGACTCGGGCGGCAGCGACCGCGAAACGATGACCTTGGCCACCGGGTCGGGCAGGCCCCGCACGTCCTGGGCACTGGCGACGGCGGCGCAGGCCAGCAGCGCTGGGAGCCAGATTGCCCGTGCGTATGTCAGCGCCATCCCTGGCCCTTGGAGGTGAAGTCACCCGCCGTGGGCAGGTGTCGGTCGAAGCCGGGCGTGATTGTGCCGGAAGGCGGGCCGAGCGTCAGCCGGAAGCGGCGATGATCTCCCAGCCGGCACCACGGGCAACCCGGGCGAGCCCGCCGGCCGGGCGAACCGCGACGGGCCGGCCGACGGCCCGCAGCAGCGGGAGGTCGTGGTCAGAGTCGCCGTAGGCCGCGACGTCGGCAGGACTCTCGCCGAGCTCGCGGCAGAGCTGCTCCACCAGACAGCACTTGGCACCGCCGAACGGGTGGACCAGCGGCGGGGCCGCGGTGTAGCGGCCACCGGCCGCCGCGCAGCGGCTGCCGATGGCGTCGTCGGCGCCCAGTTCGCCCGCGATGACGCGGGCGAGGAAGTCGGGGGTCCCGGACAGCAGCACGACCCGGTCACCGCGGCGGCGGTGCTCGCGCAGCCGCTCCACGGCCGGACCGAACCAGCTCGACCGCAGGGCGCCGGGAGCCCAGTGGGCGGCGAAGCGCGCCACCTCGTCAACGGCGAGGCCGGACAGGTAGGCCTTGTCCTTCTTGAAGACGTGGCGCCCGTACTCCGGCGCGTAGCGGACGGCGAAGGCGGCGAAGGCCAGGAGCTGTCGCGGCCCCAGCAGGCCGGCGGCGAGCATCGCGCGGAACAGGCGCCGCTCGGTGCTGGCCCCCGTGACCAGCGTCCCGTCGATGTCGAAGACTGCGAGACCCAAGCCGCCGACCGGGCTACCGGGCCGCGGGGCCTGCAGGCCCGGCCCGGCCGAGGATGGCGTCGCGCTCCTGGTACACGAACTCGAGCACCACCGGCAGCCCGCGCAGGATGCAGATCAGCGCCGACAGGTACACCAGGAACGAACCGAATCCGCCCATGAGGCCACCCCACTCCGACCAGATGCCCGGGAACACCACGGCAAAGGTCCGCGTGAAGAGCAGCCAGCAGAACGCCGTGGCCTTTAGCACGGCGTAGAAGATCCGCATGAACTTGCCGGCGACGATGAAGCGGCCGAGCGCCGTCGCCATCATGGCGAAGGGGCTCTCGCCCTCCCGGCGGGAGTGGCTCGCACGGATCGTGTCGACGATGGTGCCGCGGATCACGAAGACGATGGGCACCCACACCGGGACGAGGCCCAGGTCGGCCAGCACGATCCACATGGTCAGCTCGACGATGCGGTCGCCGGCAATGTCGAAGAGGGCGCCGAACAGGCTCGTCTCGTTGCGCCGGCGGGCGACATAGCCGTCGAGCCCGTCGGTGACGAAGACCAGGATCAGCAGGATGACGTTGGCGAACTGCCACGGGGCCGGCGGCTGGTAGGCGATGGCCACCACCACGATCAGCAGCAGCAGCCGGCTCAGCGTGATCAGGTTGGCCATGGGGGCATTATACGGAGGGGCTGCCCGTTGCCCGACCGGTCAGGCCACCGGGCGCCGGATGCCGAGCCGCCGCATTCGGTCGGCGAGCGTCGTGGGCCGCAGACCCAGCAGCTCGGCCGCGCCGCCATGGCCGGAGACCCGCCAACTCGCCGCCTCGAGGGCGGCGATGATGTTGGCGCGCTGCTCGTCACGCAGCTGCGCCTCCGTGCGGACCCGGCCCGGCGGCCCCGGCAACGTCCGGGCCGGCGCGGCAGGCACTGGCGGCGGCGACGAGGTCAACGGCCGGACGGTGACGACCGGCGTCCGCCCGGCCACCGGCAGGTCGAGCAGCAGTTCGTTGTCCCGCGACAGGATCACCGCCCGCTCGATGACGTTGCGCAGTTCACGCACGTTGCCGGGCCAGTCGTAGGCGCGCAGGGCGTCGAGCTGGGCAGGCGTCAGCGCCAGCACCGGGCGCCCGAACTCGCGGCAGGCCTGCTCGAGGAAGTGTGTCGCGAGCTGCACGACGTCCTCGCCGCGGCGACGCAGGGGCGGCACCGACACCGGGAACACCGACAGCCGGTAGTAGAGGTCCTCGCGGAACTGCCCGGCCTCGACGGCCCGCTCGAGGTCCTTGTTGGTGGCAGCGATGACGCGCACGTCGACGGTCTGGGTCTGGTCGTCGCCGACCCGCTCGAACTGCCGCTCCTGCAGCACGCGCAGCAGCTTGCCCTGCAGCGACAGTGGGATCTCGCCCACTTCGTCGAGGAAGATGGTGCCGCCGTCGGCCAGCTGGAAGCGCCCGGGGCGGTCACGGCTCGCGCCGGTGAAGGCCCCCCGGACGTGGCCGAAGAACTCGCTCTCGAACAGCTCCTGCGGGATCGACGCGCAGTTGACCTTGACGAGCGGGTGGGCGGCCCGGCTGCTGCGGGCGTGGATGGCGTGGGCCACCAGCTCCTTGCCGGTGCCCGTCTCGCCGATGATCAGCACGCTGGCATTGGTCGCAGCGACGGCGTCGATGCGCTCGAGCATGGCGGCCAGCGCCGGGCTGTCGCCGACGATGCGCCCGGCGTTCATGGCGCCGCGCACTTCCTCGCGCAGGTAGTCACGCTCGCGCTCGAGCTCGTCCTTGAGCCGCGCGATCTCCGCGTAGGCCACCTTCAGCTGCGCCTCGGCGCGGTTGCGCTCCGTGACGTCGACGCTCGCGACGAGCCGGCGCAGGACCCTGCCGTCGGCGTCGCGTTCCGTGCGCGTCGACATCAGCAGCTCCAGCGGTTCGCCGTTCCGGCGCAGCACCTGGCGGGGTGCATCCTGCAGGTCGGGCTCGTCGATGACCTGGGGCAGGCGGCCCTCGAGGCCGCGGCGCGATTCCTCACCGAGGAAGTCGAGCACCGACCGGCCCATGACCTCGGGCCGCGCGTAGCCGAGCTTGGTGAGCCAGTAGTCGCTGACCTCTATCAGCCGCCCCTCGGGGTCGATCGTGTGCAGCATGGCCGGGGTCGACTGGTACAGGTCGCGGTAGCGACGCTCCAGCCGGTAGCGATCCGACAGCTCGGCGAAGATGGTGATGGACCAGGTGATGAGTCCGTCGGGTCCGTAGCGGGCCCGGGTGTTGGCGATGACCGGCACCACTTCCCCGGTGTGGCTGACGAACTCGACCGGTACGTCGATCAGGCGGCCCGTGCGCCGGAAGCGGGGTCGGTGTTCCTCGTCGATGCGGCGCGCGCTCTCGGGGGTGGCCAGCGCCATCGGCAGGTGACCGCGGACGGCATCCCGGTCGAAGCCCAGCCGGCCGCACCAGGCCTCGCTGGCATCGACGATGCGGCCGTCGCCGTCCAGCAGCAGAGCCAGGGCCGGCAGGCCCCGCACGACTTCAACCACGCTGGCGATGTCAGCCATGCCGGGATGCTAACGGAAAATCGTTAACAAAGTACGCGAATTCCCGTTAGTCACGGAATTCCGTTGGCCATCCCCGCGCTAAGTCATTGATTTCCAGTCGAGGGGATTCTGGCACAGAACATGCTTAGAGCTAGACATCAAGGCGACCGCCACCCGCTGCGACCCCCCCCTTCCCCTAGGCAGCGGGTTGGCAACAGTTCGACGTCCTTGAGAGTGCGATCGTCGTTCACCCCCCCTGAACCGACCGCATGGTGGGGCCCGATCCGGGCCCCATTTTTTTGCCTGCTGGTTTCGTGCGCCCCACGCCTTGTGCGGACCCGGAACGCCCCCATACTCGCCAGCCCGCAACGGTTATCTGGAGCACGACATGGGTGAGCTGGTTCGCGCCGTCGGCCGCGCCGACTTCCAGGCCGAGGTGCTCGACGGCTCTCGCCAGCTGCCGGTGCTTGTGGATTTCTGGGCGGCGTGGTGCGGACCGTGCAAGGCCCTGGCGCCCGTACTCGAGCGGATGGCCGAGGCATTTTCGGGCCGCCTGAAGGTCGTCAAGGTCGACACCGAGGCCGAGCCCGAGCTGGCGGCGCAGTTCCAGATCCGCAGCATCCCCGCCGTCATGCTCTTCAAGGACGGCCGCCTTGCCAGCCAGTTCGTCGGTGCGCAGCCCGAAGGCGCCGTGCGGAAGTGGCTGGAGCCCCAGCTGCCGCCGCCGGCCGACGGCCCCCTGGCCCGGGCGCGCGACGCCTGGCGGCGCGGCGACGGCGCCGCCGCCCGCGCACTCCTGCAGTCCGCCCTCGCCACCGACGAGGCCGACCACGACTGCCGGCTGCTGCTGGCCGAGGTCGAGCTCGGCAGCGGCGATGCCGCCGCGGCCGGGCAGCACCTCGACGCCCTGCCGCCTGACCGTCAGTTCGAGCCGGCCGTGCAGACCCTCAAGGCGCGACTCTTCTTTGGCGAGGAGCTCGCCAAGGTCGACGCTGACGCATCGGACCTCGATGCGCTGTACGCGCGGGGACTGCGGTCCGCGGCGGGAGGACACCTCGCCGACGCCGCCGAGGCGCTCCTCGCGCTGGTCGAGCGCAGCCGGGCGTACCGCGATGACGGCGGGCGCAAGGCCCTGCTGAAGGTATTCGAACTCAATCCTGACGAGCCCGGCATCGGCGACTACCGGCGACGACTGGCGCGGCTGCTGCACTGATCGGCGCCACGCCACGGAGTCGTCCGCGTTACTGCCGGTCCCAGGGTGCCCGCGGATCGATCTCCCGCCAGCACCCGGGCGCCAGCCCCTCGAGGCCCACGCGGCCCACCGCCGCCCGCACCAGCCGCAGCGTCGGGAACCCCACCTTCGCCGTCATGCGCCGCACCTGGCGGTTCTTGCCTTCGCGCAGGGTCAGCTCGAGCCAGCTGGTGGGAATGCTCGCACGGTAGCGGATGGGCGGATCGCGGGGCCAGAGCCCCGCCGGCTCGTCGATGCGGCGGGCGCGGGCCGGCAGCGTATGGAAATCGCCGAGGTCGACGCCCTCGCGCAGCGCCTGCAGGGCCGCCCCGGTGGGCACGCCCTCCACCTGCGCCCAATAGACCTTGGCCAGCTTGTGCCGGGGACTCGCGATGCGCGCCTGCAAGGCGCCGTCATCCGTCAGCAGCAGGAGCCCTTCGCTGTCCAGATCGAGGCGGCCAGCGGGGTGGACGCGGGGCACGTCAATGAAGTCGGCCAGCGTCGGCCGCCAAGGCTGCGGACGGAACTGGCAGAGCACGCCAAAGGGCTTGTTGAAGGCGATCAGCATGGGGAACCGGTGATGGCCTCGGTGGCGGGCTGCAGCGCGATGTTCCGGTAGATGGCCCCGCAGTGCGCGGCCCATGGCGCTGCCCAGAGGCCCGGCGCACCACGCCCATGACCGGCGTCGCGCAACCGCGGCAAGCCACCGTCCCGGACTAGACCTTATCCAGCGCAGCCTGCGCCCGGGCATCGAAGCCGATCGCGATCACCCGGCCGTCACGCTCGATGACCGGCCGCCGGATGACGCTGGCATTGGCCAGCATCAGCGCACGGGCGCTGGCTGCGTCGACGATGCCAGCCTTCGTGGCCTCGTCCAGCTTCCGCCAGGTCGTACCCTGCCGGTTGAGCAGTGCCTCCCAGCCCACGGTACCGATCCAGGCGTCGAGGCGATCGGGCGGCACGCCCTGGCGCTTGTAGTCGTGGAAGGCGTGATCGACGCCGCGCTCCGAAAGCCAGGCGCGGGCCTTCCTGACGGTGTCGCAGTTCGGAATGCCGTAGAGGATCAGGGTCATGGCAGAAGCTGCGCCCGCGCTGGCTCCTCAGCGCTTCAGGTTGGCCTCCAGGAAAGCCGTCGTCCGTGCCCAGGCGTCCTCGGCCGCCGGCGCGTCGTACGCCGTTCCCGACGGGTTGGCGAAGGCATGGTCCGCCTCGGGGTAGACCTGGATGGTCACGTCGCGCCCGAGGCGCGCCGCCTGCTCGCGGAAGGCATCGACCATGGGCATGGGCACGACGCGGTCCTTGCCGCCGAAGAGGCCCAGTACCGGCATCTTCAGGCGCGCCACCTCGGCATCGTCGGCCTTGACGCTGCCGTAGTAAATCACCGCGGCATCGACCTCCTCCGGGAAGAGCAGCGCCGTGCGGAACGACCAGCGCCCGCCGAGGCACCAGCCGATGGTGCCAATGCGCGGCGCCTTCAGTTCCTTCGTGAGGTAGGCGTAGGCCTGCTTCAGGTTGTCCTCGGCGGGGCCGGGATTCTCGGTGAGCCCGCGGGAGAGCTTCATGGCCGCCGGCGGCGCATCGGCCGTCGCACCCTGGTAGAGATCGACGGCCAGGACGACGTAGCCCTCTCCGGCCAGGCGCTTCGCCTCGTCACGGACGTTGTCGTTGAGGCCCCACCACTCGTGGATAACGATGAGCGCTGGCAGCTTCTCCTTCCCGCTGCCCTGCGGGCGGGTGAGGAAGCCCGTGACGGGCTTGCCACCCACGGTGGCGTAGACGACCTCGGCACCGGTGACCGGAACCCGCGGCGCCGTGGTGGCCGCGGGCGTCGCGACCGGCGTATCGTGGGCGTGGGCCTCGGCGGTCCGGGCCAGCGTCGCCCGGTCGTCGGCGCTGACGGCTGGCTGCTGCGCCCAGACCACCGCGGCCGCCAGCGAGGCCAGCAGACCGGACGCGAGACGCAGCGACAAACCCGTGTACATGATCATTCCCCTGACTGAACCGAGGGACCCCCAACGGGCGCCCCTGCCTTGAAGCTGCGGGCCCGGGCGGCGGCTGCCGGGCGCTACCAGGCGACGGCCGTAACCAGCCCCGCACCAGCCGGAGGATCGCTGGCAGGCGATCCGGACGACGATCGCGACGGCCGTCCCGCGACGGCCACCAGGGCCGCACCCGCCCGTTCAGCGAGCGGCTGGCGCGACGCCGTCAGCGAAACCGGTCCTGGATCTTACCCAGCGTCGCCGAACCCGGGCACACCTTCTCCCAGGCCATCGTCGCCAGCGGGACATCGGGCGTGTTGGCGAGTTCGTGCATGTCGGGCCGGCCGGTCTTGAGGTACAGCAGGCCCGTGGGAATCTCGCCGGCGGCGGTGGCCTTCGTCAGGTAGCTGAAGGCCGCGGCCTGGTCCGTGGGGTCGTAGGCACCGTCGGCCTTGCGCAGCACGATGCGGCTGCCGTCGTGGAGCGTCACGGGCATGGCAGCGCCCGCCGCATACTCGGCCCTGATCTCCTTCGCCGGCGCCACGTAGTCGGCGTACATGGCCACGTGGGCGTGCTTGCGGGTGAAGGTGTAGCTCTTCGTCGAGCCTTCGTGGTCGTTGAAGGTGACGCAGGGCGAGATCACGTCGATGAAGGCGAAGCCCCGGTGGGCCAGGGCCGCGCGGATCAGCGGCACGAGCTGCTCCTTGTCGCCGGAGAAGCTGCGGGCGACGAACGTCGCGCCGAGCGACACGAGCGTCTGCACCGGGTCGATGGGCGGCTGCTGGTTGGTCTCGCCCTTCTTGGCCTTCGAGCCCAGGTCGGCCGAGGCCGAGAACTGGCCCTTGGTCAGGCCATACACCCCGTTGTTCTCGAGGACGTAGACCATGTTCAGGTTGCGCCGCACGGCGTGCAGGAACTGCCCGAGGCCGATGGACAGCGAGTCGCCGTCGCCGGACACGCCGACGTAGTAGAGATCGGGGTTCGCGGCGTTGGCGCCCGTCGCCACCGCCGGCATGCGGCCGTGCACGGTGTTGATGCCGTGGGACGCGCTCGCGAAGTAGGCCGGCGTCTTCGACGAGCAGCCGATGCCCGACATCTTCGCCAGGCGATGGGGCGGGATCGACTGCTCGAAGGCGGCCTGGATGATGGCGCTGGTGATCGAGTCGTGCCCGCAGCCGGCGCACAGCGTCGACATCGCGCCTTCGTAGTCGCGGACGGTGAACCCCAGGTCGTTCTTCGGCAGCTGGGGATGGGCAACCTTCGGCTTGGCGATGTAGCTCATGCGGCCTTCCCCCGGGCCAGGTCGGCGTTGACGGCGTCGATGACGAATCCGGCCGTCAGCGGCAGGCCGTCGTAGTGCAGGACCGGCACCAGCTTGTCCTGGGTCGTGCGGGTCTCCAGCAGCAGCAGGCTGCGCAGCTGGGCGTCGCGGTTCTGCTCGACCACGTACACGCGGTCGTGGCTGTCGAGGTACTCCTGCACCTCGCGGCCGAAGGGGAAGCCCTTCACCCGCAGGTAGTCGAGGGGCACGCCCCCGGCGGCGAGCCGGTCCCGCGCCTCGCGCACGGCGTCGTCACAGGAGCCGATGGTGAGGAAGCCCGTGCGGCAGCGTTCGCTGGTTTCCACGACAGGCTTCGGCACCAGGGTCTTCGCCGTGTCCCACTTGCGCAGCAGGCGGTCGACGACCTCCCGGTACTCGGCGGAATCCTCGGTGTAGCCACCGAACTGGTTGTGCCCGGAGCCGCGGGTGAAGAACCCGCCCTTCGGGTGGGTGCCCGGCAGCGTCCGGGCCGCGATGCCGTCGCCATCGGCGTCGACATAGCGCTGGAACTTCGGCAGCGCCTCGATCTGTTCGGCCGTCAGCACCTTGCCGCGGTCGGGACGGTAGGCGTCGTCCCACTGCAGGTCGCGGCACATCCAGTCGTTCATGCCGATGTCGAGGTCCGTGAGCACGATGACGGGCGTCTGCAGGCGCTCGGCCAGGTCGAAGGCCTGCACGGCGGCGTAGAACGCCTCCTCCGGGCTCGACGGAAAGAGCAGCACGTGGCGCGTGTCGCCGTGGGACGCGTAGGCGCAGGCCATGAGGTCGGCCTGCTGGGTGCGCGTCGGCATGCCGGTGGACGGCCCGCAGCGCTGCACGTCGAAGAGCACCATCGGGATCTCGGCGTAGTAGGCATAGCCGAGGATCTCGCCCATGAGCGAGATGCCGGGGCCCGAGGTCGGCGTGAAGGCCCGGGCGCCGTTCCAGCCGGCGCCCATGACCATGCCGGCGGCGGCGAGCTCGTCCTCGGCCTGCACGATGCAGAAGTTGGCCTTGCCCGTCTCCGGGTCCTTGCGCCACTTCTCGCAGAACTTGCGGAACCCGTCCATCAGCGAGGTCGATGGCGTGATCGGGTACCAGGCGCCGACCGTCGCACCGGCGAAGAGGCAGCCCAGCGCCGCCGTGGTGTTGCCGTCGATCATGATGTGCCCGGCGGTCCTGCCCAGCGTCCGCGCCCGGAACGGCAGCGGGCAGCTGAAATTCTCCCGGGCGTAGGCGTAGCCCAGGTCGAGGGCCTTCTGGTTGGCCTCGAGCAGGCTCGCCTTGGCCGCGAACTGCTCCTTGAGCAGCGCCGCGATCACGTCGCGATCGAGGTCGAGCAGCGCCGCCAGCACGCCCACGTACATGATGTTCTTCATCAGCACGCGGGCCCGGGCCGTCGGGAAGTTCTCGTTGCAGATCCGCGAGAGCGGCACGCCGAGCACGTGGATGTCGGTGCGGTTGAAGAGCGCGCTGCGGGGCCAGGTCGAGTCGTAGACGAGGTAGCCGCCGGGCGCCACGTCGGCATGGTCCTTGCGGTAGGTCTCGGCGTTCATGGCCACCATCAGGTCGACGCGCCCCGAGCGGGCGACGTAGCCGTCGCCGCTGACCCGGATCTCGTACCAGGTGGGCAGGCCCTGGATGTTCGACGGGAAGAAGTTCTTGCCGGAGACGGGGATGCCCATCCGGAAGAGCGACTTCATCAGCGTCGAGTTGGCGCTGGCGGAGCCGGTGCCGTTGACGTTGGCGATGCGGATCGTGAAGTCGTTGTCGCCGGGGCGGCGCGCGGTCGTCGTCATTGGACGGTCCCTGCGGTGCGGGGTCAGGTGCCGAAGCGGCGCGGGGCCGCCGGCGCGGGGGCGTGGTCGATGGCGTGCGGGTGGTGCAGCGTGAACTTCTGCATGTCCCAGGCTGCCGTCGGGCAGCGCTCGGCGCAGAGGCCGCAGTGCACGCAGAGGTCCTCGTCCTTGACCATCACGCGCCCCGTCTGCGGCAGCGCCTCGGACACGAACAGCGCCTGGGTACGGTTGTCGGCCGGCGCCGTCAGCCGCGTGCGCAGGTCATCCTCGGTACCGTTGCGCGTGATGGTCAGGCAGTCGACCGGGCAGATGTCGATGCAGGCGTCGCACTCGATGCAGAGCTTCGCCGCGAAGACCGTCTGCACGTCGCAGTTCAGGCAGCGCTCGACCTCGGCGGCCGCCTGCTCGGCCGTGAAACCGAGCTCGACCTCGACGTCGAGCTTCTGGAAGCGCTCCTTGAGGCTCACGTGGGGCATCAGCCGCCGCTCGGCCGGGTCGTAGTTGTTGCTGTAGGCCCACTCGTGCATGCCCATCTTGGAGGTCTGCAGGTTCTGCCCGTCCGGCAGCCGGTCCCGCAGGTCCTCGCCCTGGCAGTGCCGGTGGATCGAGATGGCGGCCTGGTGGCCGTGCTCGACGGACCAGATGATGTTCTTCGGGCCGAAGGCAGCGTCGCCACCGAAGAAGACGCCGGGCCGCGTCGACTGGAAGGTCGCCGGGTCGACCACCGGCACCTCCCACTTGTCGAACTCGAGGCCCAGGTCGCGCTCGATCCACGGGAAGGCGTTCTCCTGGCCGATGGCCAGGATCACGTCGTCGGCCGGGTAGAACTGCTCGCCGGTCACGCGCTCGGCCGTGATGCGGCCCCGGGCGTCTACCTCGTACTCCATGACGTCGAAGAGCATGCCCTTCAGGCGGCCGCCCTCGGTGACGAAGGCCCTGGGCGCGCGGTTGATGACGATCTCGACGCGCTCTTCCTCGGCGTCCTCGAGCTCCCACGGCGAAGCCTTGAAGAACTGCCGGGGCTTGCGGGCCATGACTTTCACGTCCTTCGCACCGAGGCGCAGGGAGGTCCGGCAGCAGTCCATCGCCGTGTTGCCGACGCCGATGATCAGCACCTTCTCGCCGATCTTTTCGATGTGGCCGAAGGCCACCGACTCGAGCCAGGCGATGCCGATGTGCACGTGGGCCGGGTCGTCGTCGCGGCCGGCCAGCTTCAGCTCCTTGCCCTTGGGCGCGCCGGTGCCGACGAAGATGGCGTCGTAGCCCTCGCCGAGCAGCGCCTTCATGCTCTCGATGCGGTGGCCCAGGCGCAGGTGCGCACCCATCCCGACGATGTCGCCGATCTCGCGGTCGAGGACCTCGGCCGGCAGCCGGAACGACGGGATGTTCGAGCGCATCAGGCCACCCGGCACGTCGAGGGCCTCGAAGATCGTCACGTCGTAGCCCAGCGGCAGCAGGTCGTTCGCCACCGTCAGCGACGCGGGCCCGGCACCCACGAGCGCGACGCGCTTGCCGTTCTTCGTGGCCGGCTTCGGCAGCTGATCGCGGTAGCTCTCGTCGGCGTGGTCGGCGGCGACACGCTTCAGCCGGCAGATGGCGACGGGCTTCTCCTCGACGCGGCCGCGGCGGCACGCGGGCTCGCAGGGCCGGTCACAGACGCGACCGAGGATGCCGGGGAAGACGTTCGACTTGCGGTTGAGCAGGTACGCGTCGGTGTAGCGGCCCTGGGCGATCAGCCGGATGTACCCCGGTACGTCGGTGTGGGCCGGGCAGGCCCACTGGCAATCGACGACCTTGTGGAAATAGTCGGGGTTGCGGATGTCGGTCGGGGGGAGTCCAACGCCGGGGCTGGAAGATGTCACGGAAGTTCCGCGCAGGCCTCTGGGTATGGCAACGCCGCAATTTATACCACGCGGGCCCGCCGTTGACCGGCCCCCGGGGGCCGGTGAAACAATGGCTGATGAACAGCATACCCCCGGCCCCCCAGGGCACCCCCGTCGAGCGCTACGCCGCCCTCGCCCTCCAGTTCGCCACCGCCTGCGTCAATGACTGCCGGGACCGGGCGGCAGCCCGCAGCCGCATGGCCGAGAACCTGGCCAGGGCCCACCGGTCGGTGGCCGCCAGCAAGGGCTTCATCCGCTCCTTCAGCGGCATCGAGGTGCGCCTCGTTGTCATGCCGGAGTACTTCCTCACGGGCTTCCCCATGGGCGAGTCCATTGCCGAGTGGCGCGACAAGGCAGCGCTGGCCCTCGACGGACCGGAGTACGCCGCCCTCGCGGACCTGGCCGCCGACACCCAGGTGTACCTGGCCGGCAACGCCTACGAGGTGGACCCCCACTTCCCGGAGCTGTATTTCCAGTGCTGTTTCATCATCTCGCCGGCGCGCGAGGTGGTGCTGCGCTACCGGCGCATGATCTCGCTGTCGGCCCCGACGCCCTACGACGTCTGGGACCGGTACCTCGAAATCCATGGGCTCGAGGGTGTGTTCCCGGTGGCCGACACGCCCATCGGGCGGCTCGCCGCCATCGCGTCGGAGGAGATCCAGTACCCGGAGATCGCGCGGATGACGGCCCTGCGCGGGGCCGAGGTATTCGTGCACCCGTCCAGCGAGGCCGGCAGCCCGTCGGTCTCGACCAAGGAGATCGGGCGCCGCGCCCGGGCGGCCGAGAACCTCGCTTATGTCGTGTCGGCCAACTCGGCGGCCCTGACCCACATCCCGATACCGGCGGAGTCCACCACTGGCATGTCGAAGGTCGTCGACTACCACGGCCAGATCCTCGCCGAAGCCATGCCGGGCGGCGAGTCGATGGTGGCCTACGCGACCCTCGACATCGAGGCGCTGCGCGCCGTGCGCCGCAAGACGGGCCTGTCGAACGTGCTGGTCCGCCAGCCCTGCCAGGCCTACGCCCAGGCCTACGCGGGGACAGAGTTCCACCCGCCGAACCTGCTGCTGACGGACGGCCAGGTGCGCGTGCCCGAGCGCGGCGAGCTGCAGGCCTGGCAGCGGGCCGACATCGCCCGACTGGCCGCGAAGGGCATCATCTGATGCCGGCCAGCAGCGCTCCGCCGGCGGCCGTCCCGCCCGTCGGGGCGCTTCGACCCGTCGCCGACACTGCCGGCCACCATCACCCATGACGTCACGCCGCGACCTGCTCACCATCGCCGCGACGGCCAGCATCGCGGTCGGCGCGGGGCTGTGGGTCCGGCGCCAGCTGGCGCCGCCGCCGCCCCCGGCGCCTCTGCCCCACGGCACCCGCCTCGAGCCGCCGCGGCCCCTGCCCGCCATGGACCTGGTCGACGAGCGGGGCGCGCCGGCCGGGCCGGACTTCTTCCGCGGCCGCTGGTCCCTCGTCTTCTTCGGCTTCACGCGCTGCCCGGAGTTCTGCCCGGTCACGCTGCAGGCCCTGCGCGAGGCCCGCGAACGCATCGCCGACCTGCCGCCGGACCTGCAGCCCGACGTGGTGCTGGTGACCGTCGATCCGGAGGCCGACGACCCGGCGCAACTCGCGGCCTACCTGTCGGGCTTCGGCGCGGGCTTCCATGGCCTCACCGGGACGCCGGAGGCCCTGGCCGGGCTCTACGCGGCCCTGGGGGTGACGGCACGCCGCATGGACATGCCCGACGGCAGCTACATGTACGACCACGGCACCGCCGTGTACGTCGTCGATCCGGCCGGCCAGTGGGTCGCGCTGCTGCCCGCGCCCCACGCGCCGTCGCTCGTGGCGCAGGCCTTCCGGTCGCTCGTGGCGCCGGGCTGAGAACCGGCTAGAACCAGTCCGGGTCCGGCAGCACCGCGAAGGCTTCGCGCAGCGCCTCGCTCCAGCGGCCGCGGATCATCTCGAAGTACGCGTTGTTCGGGTCGATGCTCATGTGGCGGGCCACGCGCAGGTGGTCGCGCTTGACCACCACCAGGTCCAGCGGCATGCCGACCGACAGGTTCGAACGAATGGTCGAATCCATCGACACTAGCGCGCACTTGGCGGCCACGGTCAGGCTGCTGGTGCGGCTCAGCACCCGGTCGAGGATCGGCTTGCCGTACTTTGACTCGCCGACCTGAAAGTAGGTGGTCTCGGGGGTCGCCTCGACGAAGTTGCCCGCTGCATAGACGCTGAAGAGCCGCGGCTGCTCGCCGGCGATCTGGCCACCGACGATGATCGAGGCGTTGAATTCGACACCGAAGGCCTTCAGCGCCTCGGCGTCGCGCCGGTGCACCTCGCGGATCGCCTCGCCCACGCAGCCGGCCACCTGGAAGAAGCTCGTGCAGGTGAAGACGTTCTGGTGGTCGCCCGGCTGCTCGATGCGCTCCCGCAGGATCGCCATCACCGCCTGGGTGATGGCGAGGTTGCCGGCGAACTGCAGCACGATGACGCGGTCACCCGGGCGCTCGAGCACCGCCGTCTTGCGGAAGGTATTGATCTGGTCGACACCGGCGTTCGTGCGCGAGTCCGACAGGAACACGAGTCCGGTATCGAGCAGCATGCCGACGCAGTAGGTCATCGGGGCTCCGCCAGGGGATGCAGTGCGGGACGTGGCTGATGGTAGGGGATCGGCCCGCGGCCGGGCCAGCACCGGCGTCGCAGGCCGGTCACTGGGCCGGCGTCATGATCTGCACGCGGACCGCCATGGCCTCGTCGCCGCCCCCGCGCCGCACGCCACGCACCGGCGCGGCGTCGAGGTAGTCGCGCCCCACGGCCAGCCGGCAGTGGGCCGTTCCTGCCGGGCTCAGGTGCGTGACGTCGACACTGCGCCAGAGACCCTCGCCGGCGAGCCACGCATCGACCCAGGCGTGGCTCGCCAGGTCGGAGCCCGTGTCGGCATAGAAGTAGCCGCTGACGTAGCGCGCCGGCACGCCGGCGGCCCGGCAGCAGGCGATGAACACGTGGGCGTGGTCCTGGCAGACGCCCTCCCCGCGGGCGAGCGCCGCGGCAGCCGTCTCCTCGACACCGGTGGCCCCGGGCGTATAGCGGATCCGCCCATGGATCTCCTCGGCCAGGGCGTGCAGCGCGGCCCTCGTCGCACCATCGCCCAGGTGCCGGAAGGCCAGCTGGCGGATGGGGTCGTCCGCCATCGTCAGTGCCGTCGGGGCCCGGTAGGCCAGCGGCGCCAGCGCGCCCTCGTTGATGAGCTCCGGCTCGTCAACGATCTCGATCTCGCCGTCGACGACGATGGCGATCTCCCGGTGCGGCTGCTCCAGCGTCAGCAGGTGGGTGATGTTGCCGTGGGCGTCGACTTGTTCGATCCGCCGGCCCGGGGCATGTATGACCCAGCGGAGCACGCTCTGCCGGCCCTCGCGGCGCGGAGTCAGCCGCAGCAGCTGCACGCTGTGCTTCAGCGGCGCGGCGTAGCGGTAGACCGTCTCGTGGCGGATGACGAGGCGCATGGAGTGCTCCTAGGCCGCGACGCCCGGCACGAGGAAGTCGCGGCTGATGCCGTCGCCGATCTCCCGCAGCCGGGCCTGCAGCGCGTCGAGGGCCTGGGGAATGCCGCCCGCGACCAGCGTGTCGAAGCGGCCGAAGTGGAAGCTCGCATGCAGGCTGCCGGCCTGGCGGCAGGTCTCGCCGGAACGGTCGTTGGCTACCGCGAGCAGGTTGGCGTAGAGGTCGCCGAGGGACCGGTGCACCGAGCGCGGCATGTCCTCGTTCATGAGCAGCAGCTCGGTGACCCGCAGCGGCGTCACCACGGTACGGTAGACGCGGCGGTACACCTCGAAGGCCGACAGGGACCGCAGCAGCACGCTCCACTCCGACGCCTCGGTGCCGAGCCGCTCGCCGCGCCGGCCTGGGTCACGCCAGCGGGCCTCGAGGATGCGCGACACGTTGTCGGCGCGCTCGAGGAAGAGGCCGATGCGCGTGAAGTGGAACGCCTCGTCGCGGAACATGGTGCCGACCGTGACGCCGCGGGTCAGGTGGGAGCGCTGCCTGACCCACTCGAGGAATCCGGCGGCCGCGGCGACGCCGGCGTCGGGCCCGATGCCCCGGGACTCCAGGTACGTGGAGTTCAGGGTCTCCCACATCTCCGACGTGATGGTGCCGCGCACGGCGCGGGCGTTCTCCCGGGCCAGCCGCAGGCAGCTGACGATGCTGCCGGGGTTGGCGCGGTCGAAGGCCAGGTAGTCCAGGGCGCCCCCCGGCGTCACCCGGCCGTGGCGCCCGGCGTAGCCGGCCTCGGCGCCCAGCGAGACGAGGGTCGCGGTCCAGCCCTGCAGCACGTCCTCGGCCGGCCGTGGCAGCAGCGCGAGGCGCACGTGGGCGTCGAGCATGCGGGCCACGCCCTCGGCCCGCTCGATGTAGCGCGACATCCAGTACAGGTGGTCGGCGGTGCGGCTAAGCATGGGCAGCGTCCGCCGCCACGGGTCCGTCGGCCAGCACCCAGGTGTCCTTCGTGCCGCCGCCCTGGGACGAATTGACCACCAGCGAACCTGGGCGCAGCGCGACCCGGGTCAGGCCGCCGGGCACGATGGTGACCTCCTTGCCGGCCAGCACGAAGGGCCGCAGGTCGATATGGCGCGGCGCGACGCCCGCCTCGACGAAGGTCGGCGAGGTCGAGAGCGCCAGGGTCGGCTGGGCGATATAGCGCTCGGGAGCCGCCCGGATGCGGGCGGCGAAGTCGTCGAGTTCCGCCCGGGTGGCCACGGGGCCTATGAGCATGCCGTAACCCCCGGCGCCATGGACCTCCTTAACGACCAGCTCGGCCAGGTGATCGAGGGCGTAGGCGAGATCCCCGGGGTCGCGAAGCGTGTAGGTAGGCACGTTGTCGATGACCGGCTCCTCGTCGAGGTAGAACCGTACCATCGCGGGCACGTAGGGATAGACGGACTTGTCGTCGGCGATGCCGGTACCGATGGCGTTCGCCACGGTGACGCGCCCCGCGCGGCAGACGGCCAGCAGGCCCGGCACGCCGAGCATCGAGTCGGGACGGAAGACCAGCGGATCGAGGAAGTCGTCGTCGACGCGGCGGTAGAGCACGTCGACGCGCCGCGGCCCGCGGGTGGTGCGCATGTAGAGCACGTCGTCGCGCACGAAGAGGTCCTGCCCCTCGACCAGCTCGATACCCATCTGCTGGGCGAGGAACGCGTGCTCGAAGTAGGCGCTGTTGTAGGCGCCCGGGGTCAGCAGCGCGACGACCGGGTCGCTGACGCCGGCGGGGGCGACGCTGCGCAGGTTCTCGAGCAGCACGTCGGGGTAGTGCTCCACCGGGGCTATGGCCTGCCGCGCGAACAGCTCCGGGAAGAGCCGCATCATCATCTTGCGGTTCTCGAGCATGTACGAAACGCCGGACGGCACGCGCAGGTTGTCCTCGAGCACGCAGAAGCGGCCGTCGCCGGCCCGTACCACGTCGATGCCGGCAATGTGGGCGTAGATGCCAGCGGGCACGTCGATGCCCTGCATCTCCGGGCGGTACTGCGGGTTGCAGAGGATCAGCTCCGGCGGCACCACGCCCGCCGCCAGGATGCGCTGGTCGTGGTAGACGTCGTGGATGAAGGCGTTCAGCGCCAGCGTGCGCTGGCGCAGGCCACGCTCGAGCACGGCCCACTCCGCCGCAGGCAGGATGCGCGGCACGATGTCGAAGGGGATGAGCCGCTCGGTCTCCTCGGCGTCGCCGGTGACGGCGAAGGTGATGCCGAGGCGGTGGAACAGCAGGGTCGCCTCCTCGCGCTGGCGGGCGATCTGGTCAGCCGGCTGCGCCCGGAGCCACTCCCAGTAGGCGCGGCAATGCGGCCGGGGCGCCCCGGCGGCGGTGAGCATCTCGTCGTAGGCAGTGGCCGCGCGGGCGGGTGGGGAGTCAGGCATGGAGAATCACCGCCGGCTTGGCAGATCCCGGCAGCGAGAGCTTACTGGGCAACGGCGCTCCCGTCTCGCGCACCGTCGCCGAGCACCGCCTGCTGCGCCGCCGACCGCAGCAGCTTCGGCACCTTCACCTGGTTCACGTTCAGGCCGTCGGCCCGGGTGCGCTCGCGTTGCAGCAGGGCCTCGAACCGGCCGGGGGCCACGAAGCGCAGCTCCACCGGGCCGAGCCGGCCGTTGACCCGGGCAAGCGTCGCGTAGGCCGGGTTCGCCTCGGCCAGCAGCGCGTCGAGCCGGCCGGCGAGACGCTCCGTGGCTGCGCTGTCCGGGACCGGGCCCTGCAGTTCCGCGTACACGACGTACCGGTAGGGAATGCCGTCGATGTCGGGTGCCAGGGCGTACTCGACGAGGCGGTCGCGCCCGCCGGGCAGTTCGCGCATCAGTGCCTCCACCGCCGTGCGCAGGTGCTGCTCGGTGGTCTTCTCGCCGACCAGGTCGATGATGTTGCCGAGGCGATGCGAGAACGCGAACACCGGGGTCGCGCCATAGCGGTCCTCGATCCGCACGACGTCGCCGAGGCGGTAGCGATAGAGGCCGGCCCGACTGGTCATGACCAGCTCATAGGACTGGCCCACCTCGACGTCGGCAGGGCCCACGGTGACGGGCGCTGCCGCATCGACCTGCGCCACCGGCAGGAACTCGAAGTGCACCGCCCCGAGGGCAAGCGCGTAATGCTCGGGGTTGCCGGCCTCGAGGTTGATGCCGAGCATGCCCTCGGTCGCGCCGAAGCAGGTCGTGTAGAAGGCCGGCCCCGGGCCCACCAGCGCCCGCAGCCGCGGCACGCTGACGGCGAAGGCACCGGTGGTCACGCTGCTCACGACCTTGAGGCCCGGCCAGAGGCGCGTGCCGATGCCGTCCATGCCGGCGGCCAGCGCCGCCTCGACTTCGCGGGCACGACCCGGATCCGGCGTGAGCCAGGGCGCCAGCGACGCGCGCTCATCCGGCGTCAGCGTGAGCGACGGCGTCAGCGTGCCGGCGGCGATGTCGGCCACGAGCCCGGCGCCGCGCTGCTCGATGAGCCCGAACCAGTTGACGACATGGCTGCAATAGATGGCCTCGAGGCAGCCGAGGTCCCGCGCGCGCAGCGCGAAGAGCGCGTGCAGGTAGAGCGCCGACGGGTAGTGCTCCACCAGCAGCACCGCCGGCGGATAGGCCCAGAACGGCGGCGCGAAGCGCAGGATCCGGCGGATGCCCGCGCCGCTCGGGTTGCCCACCGGGATGCCGCCCGCCGTCGCCCGGCCTGCCCGGCTCGCGACCATCAGCGTGCTGGTCCGCTGGCGGAAGCCGAGGCCAGGCACCGCGGCCGCGCGGGCAGCCGGCGTCAGCAGGGCCACGTAATGCAGGGCCTGGTTCTGGTGGCTGCGGGTCACCGGGAAGATCTTCGGGTCGCCGGTGGTTCCCGACGTGCTGACGAAGAGCGGCGGACGGCCCGGGAAGAGGACGTCGGCCTCGCCAGCAGCGATGCGCTGGATCGGCTCACGCAGGGCGGCGTAATCGTTCACGGGCATCGCCTGCCGCCAGGCCGCCTCGACATCGCGGCTGCGGGCGATGGCGGCGAAGCCGTGCGCCCGGCCGATCGACGTGTCGGCACAGCGGCGGAGCAGGCCACGCAGCAGTGCCGCGTTCAGGGCAGGGCCGTCGTCGAGTGACCGGCGGTAGCGGGCCAGCGCGAACCGGCTCGCGGCCTCCCAGGCGGAGAGCAGCAGGGAGGCGGCGGGCAGGCGGCGTGGAGTGCGGGCGGCGGTCATGCGGAACGCTGGTGTCGGGCGCATGCGCGGTGGCAAGCCACCGCGCCGGTGCTGTGCCAAGCGGGCTCAGTTCATCGGGATCGACCAGAACCGCGTCCGGTCCGGATCGTGGGCATGGTAGACCTTGCCGATGCTCCGGGGGTCGTCGAGGGCCTGCACGGTCAGGCGGCCGAGGTCGGCGCGCCGGATCCAGCTCATGGCGCGCGTATCCTCGGTCAGGAACGCGCGGCCCTGGGCTTCCTTGTCGAGCAGGCCACCGGGCCGGATGATCGTATACGCGAGACCGCTGGCCTTGAGGTAATCCTCGGCCTTGCTCTTCTCGACGATGACGGGGTCGAGGAAGCGCCGCGCGATCCACGGCGCCGCTTCGTAGGAGTCTCCGGCGCCGATGACCGTCACCAGCACGAAGCGCTGCACGCCGGCCATGCGCGCCGCATCGACGGCATTGCGGTTGCCGTCGAAGTCGGGCCGCGGGCCGTCGACGCCACGGGCGCCCAGGGTCGACACCACCGCGCGGAAACGGCCCAGGGCCAGCGCCGCGTCGAGGTCGGCCGAACTCATGGCATCGCCCCGCACGACGCGGGCGCCTGTCGCCTCGGCCGCGCTGGCATCGGAGCCGGGCCGGGCCAGCACTACGACCTCGTCACCACGCGCACGCAGGACCTTGACCACCTCCAGGCCCGTCGCCCGGGTCCCGCCGATGACCAGTACGGCTCCGTCACCAGGGCTCGTGGCCACCGGGGCCAGTTCTGCCGCCGGGCGGTCCGGTTCGTAACCGGAAACGAGCAGGGCCGCGACCAGCAGCAGGACGATGCCGAGGACGATCTTCACGTACTTCATGGGGGCTTCCCGGGCACCTGGCGGGTGCGCGCGAAAGAATACCGAAATGGCGGCAGGTTTTTTCTGCGGTCCGGGAACTGACCGGGCCCCGGGCGGCTGACCCGTCTGGCAGCAATGATGCGTCGCGCCGGCACGTCCAGGTCCATCCATCCATCCATCCATCCAGCCAGCCAGCCAAGCGCAGACCGGGCGCAGTTCGGCATTCGCCGTTGCCATGCCGGGTGCATCCGCCCTGCGGTGTCCGAAGGGCGCGTCCGGTCACAGCAGCGCGGTACGTCGCTGTGCAACGATATCGTAGGGATTGCGGCCACCGCGGCCGCAGCCTGCCCGTCGACACGATCTGTATGGAGTCCCGCACGATGACCAGTCCGTCCGCCCGCACCACCGTTGCAGCCGCCCTGGCCCTCGCCCTGGCCGCCACGCCGGCCCTTGGCCTCAGCCTCGGCAAGAAGAAGGCGGAAGCACCGGCCTTCGATGCCAATGGCAGCCTCGCATCCCAGGCGTCGGCCTTCATCGCCCCGAACAAGGCGGCCGCGAAGAACATGAAGGACGTGAACAAGGTTGCCATCACGTCGTGCAACGTGATGTTCGCCTACGAGTCGAACGCCTCCGCCGGCACCCAGGGCGGTCTGTTCTCCGAGGCCGGCGGCGTGACCCGCGCCGAGGCGACAGTCAGCGCGGAGTACACGCTGCACGGCATGGACGAGGCCGCCATGCAGGCGCTGGCCGCCGAGATCTGCGAGGCAGCCGAGGCCCAGGTGAAGGCAGCGGGCTTCGAGGTGGTTCCGGCCGACGTGCTGGCCGCCAACGAGGACTACCAGGGCATCCATGCCAACGCCAAGCCGGTGCCCTACGAGTACAAGGCTGGCGGCAAGGGCACGAAGAGCCGTTACCTCGTCTATGCCCCGCCGGGCCAGGGCGTCTACGACCCGCGCTTCATCGGCGTGAGCGCCGGCCTCGGGTCGGCCATGAAGGCCGCCAAGGGCACGTCGCCCCAGCTGTTCGAGGGGCGCGTCATGGACACGCTGCAGGCCGACGCGATGAACATCAACCTGCTGGTCGACTTCGCGGCCGTGGAGAGCGACGGCAGCAAGGGCGGCCTCGGGGGCCTCGCCAGCAAGGACTCGGCGAAGGTCGATGGTGACGCGCGCCTGTCCGTTTCGGGGTCGGTGAAGATCGTCCCGCGGGCGCAGCAGGAGTGCTGGGACCGGTTCGGCAAGCGGGAGTGCATGGTCGACGCGAACAAGATCCCGGAGTTCAATACCGCAACACCGGTCATCTCGGCCGATCCGTTCTACAAGGACTTCGTGAACGAGACGAGCACCGGCGACAAGGTCGGCAGCGCGGTGAGCAAGGGGATTGCCGTGCTCGGCGCGATGGGTGGCGTCGGCGGCCGCAGCTACTCGATCAAGCGCTACGGGGTGTACGTCGAGCCGGCGCAGTACAGCGCCGAGGTGAAGAAATACTCCCAGGGCTTCATCGGCATGGCACTGGAGAGTGCGAAGGCGGCGAAGCAGTAAGCGGATCGCGCATCCGGTGGCCTGCTAGCCGCACCTACGCGGCTCCCGCGATATCCCCCGCTCGTCGCGGACGCTCCCCGGGGGGAATCGCTACGCCGCTGCGGTGCGGACCAACTGTCGCGGGCCGGCGCGCAGCTCAGCGCGCCTCGGGTATCTGTAGACGAACCGAAAGCGGTGCCGGACCGGGATTCGGCGGACGAATCCCGGTCCGGCGACTTTCATTGATGAGGCAGGCGCGGCGCTGCGGTGGGCGGGGGTGCCTGGCCGGGGCCTCCGGCGCCAGCGGAGCAGGATGCGCAGCGCCAGCGC
>JAEUPZ010000003.1 GCA_016789885.1 Chromatiales bacterium
AGGCCGCGCAGGGCCTGCCACAGCACCGGCAGGTCGCGCTGGCGCACATCGGTGAACACGAGGTTCTGGCGGTGCGATACCCGGATCTCGCCGAGACTGTAGCGGTCGGCCAGGTCGGCGACGGCGTCCATCTGGTCGGCCGTCATGTCGCCGGGCGCGCCGTTCGGCGACTTCAGCGTCAGCGTGACGATGGCGTAGCCGGGCTGGCGGTGCGGGGCGACGTTGGCGCGGCGCCAGGCGGCGAAGGCTCCATCGGCGGCCGACCGGGCATCAAGGGCGGTGGTCTCGTCGGGCAGCGTCTCCCAGGCTGGCGGCGCGAAATAGGCGGCGATGCGGTCGACCTCGGCCTGGGGCACGGCCAGCAGCGGGTTGCCGCGCACGGCGTCGTACTCGGCCTCGACCAGGCGCCGGAACTCGTCGGCCCCGAGGGCCTGCAGCTGGATCTTGATGCGGGCCTTGTGGATGTTGTCGCGCCGGCCGCCGAGGTTGTAGACGCGCAGGATCGCGTCGAGGTACGGGAAGAGCTCGGCCTTGGCGAGCCATGGCCGCAGCGTATGGCCGATGAACGGCAGGCGGCCCTGGCCGCCGCCGGCGATGACCTCGAAGCCCACTTCGCCTTCGTCGTTGCGCCGCAGGTACAGGCCGATGTCGTGCACCTTGACGGCGGCACGGTCCACCTCGCCGGCGCTGACGGCGATCTTGAACTTGCGCGGCAGGTACGAGAACTCCGGGTGCAGGATCGACCACTGGCGGATCAGCTCGCACCAGGGCCGCGGGTCCTCGATCTCGTCGCGGGCCCGCCCGGCGTAGTGGTCGGAGGTGATGTTGCGGATGCAGTTGCCCGAGGACTGCATCGAGTTCACCTCGACGGCGGCGAGGTCCGCCAGCACGTCGGGCGCCTCGTCGAGGCGGATCCAGTTGAACTGGATGTTCTGGCGCGTCGTGAAGTGGCCGAAGCCGCGGTCGTACCGGCGCGCGATGTACGCGAACTGGCGCAGCTGCCGCGACGACAGCGAGCCGTAGGGGATGTTAACCCGCAGCATGTAGGCGTGCAGCTGCAGGTACAGGCCGTTCATGAGCCGCAGCGGCTTGAACTGGTCTTCGGTCAGGTCACCGGCGAGGCGCCGCGAGACCTGGCGGCGGAAGGTGGCGATCCGCTCGGCCACGAGCCGGTGGTCGAATTCGTCGTAGCGATACATGGCGGGTCCTGTTCCGGTGGGGCGCCTCTGGGCTGCCGTGCCCTACTTCGCGCGCCGCAGCTTGCCGGCGCGTCCGGCCGAGCCGGACCGCGAGCGCGCCCGGGCCCGGACCACGGCGGCGCCGCCGGCACCCACCAGCACCGTCGGTCCGCCGGCGCGGATCTGCTCGCGCCAGACGAGGGGCTGGCGGTCGTCGCCGACATCGATGAGGTACGGTTCCACGACCAGGTTGGCCGCCTCGTCCCGCTTTGCCGCCGCCAGCCACTCGCCGGCGGTCGCTTCGTCGATCAGCCGGGCGTCATCGATGGCGTCGACCCAGCCGCCGGCTTCCTTCAGGAACACGGTGCGGCCGTCCGTCAGCCGGTTGGCGATGATCATTTGTGCCATCGGGGCGGGTACCTGCGCTGTGATGCCCCGGCGGCGGTCGCCGCCCGGGCTGGCCTGCCTGGGGCCAGGTGGTTGAAGCTTAGGGTTCCCCCGGGCACCGCCAAAGTCGGATTGCTTCGATGGTTATGCCTTTGGTTTACGTCCACGACCCGCAGGAGGAACGCCGATGCGCCGAGCCACTGCCACCCTTGCCGCCGCCCTGGTGATATCCGCCATGACCCCCCAGCCCGGCATGGCCGACGAGCGGCTGGCCCGCCTGCCGGCGGACCAGCAGGCCCTGGCCCGGCGCATGGTCGCCTTCATGGACGGGATGGACCGGCGCCAGTTCGGCCGGGTTGAACGGCTCAACGGTGCGGGGGCCGCGCCGGAGCGCCTGCAGCGCGAGACCGACGATTCCATCTACGGCGTCACCGTCACCCGGGGCCCGGTGGTCGAGAAGTTCGGCCGCATGATCGCCGAGGGCAAGAAGTCCCAGCCCGGGCGGCGGGAGGGCGAGATCGTCTGGAGCCGGTTCTACTCCCTCGACGGGCACGCCCGCAGCCCGCTGGTGGGCATGCTCCACGCCACGCTGGTGCTGCAGTTCTATACCGACGGCTCGGCCTCGGCCGTCGGCTGGCTCGGCGTGATGAACGGCACCCGGGTCGATGCCGACATGCAACGGCTGACCCGGATCGTCGACGAGCACTTCGCGGCTTACGGCCGGGATCCCGCCGTGTACCGCAAGCTCATGGTGAAGGGCACCGACGAGACCATCGCCGATTTCCGCCGCCGGCCCGACCCGGCGGGCGTGAGCTTCTACGGCCCGCCGGTGTTCCCGGGCGACGTGGAGCGCTCCTACGAGTTCGTCGAGGGCCTGTTCACGAAGTTCACCGACGCCTGGATCGACCTCGCGGAGCAGCACCGCAACGACGCGGGCACCCCGGCCGACGTCGCCGCCCAGGAGGCCATGCGCAAGCGCTGGCTCGTGGACCAGCTTTTCAGCGACCCGTTTGCGAAGGAACTGGTGCCCTTCGAGGTCTGGTCGACGGCCAACGTGCCGCCGGTCATCCGCTTCTGACGTTGCCGGCCGCGCTCAGCGGTCTGGTGGCGGGCCGTCCGCGTCCGGGTCCGCCGCCCGCCGGGCGCGGCGGCGGCGCTGCAGCTCTGCCAGCACCGGGATGAAGGGCAGCAGGGCGCCCGCCAGCACCACGGTCCAGTGGATGTAGAGCCCCATCAGCACGAGGAACAGGCCGAGGGCGATCGTCCATAACCAGGAACCCATGGCGGGCAGGTTACCGCGGACCAGGACAAATCAGACCGAACCCCCGGCCCGCGTGGGGCTGGGCCGGGGGCCGGGCCGGGGTCTCACGTTTGGAGGATGAGCATTCCCGACACGCGCATTAAAGGAACGGCGGGGGGGTCGCGCATCACCCAAATGGGTGATGCCGGGCACTTTTTTTGCGCGCCGGCCGTGGCGTTTTGCCGCAGATTGCGGCCGCGCGGCACGCGTCAGCGGGAGTCGATCTCGTCGACGTCGGCCTGGCCGGTGATGCGCTTGCGGATGTGGGACCAGGACACCCCGATGGCCAGGATGAGCCCCACGACGATGACGCCGATCCAGGCGATGGCCTGGAAGGACTGCGCCTCGACCAGGTCACGGTCGATCAGCAGCCAGACGAGCGACGCGAAGAAGGCCGCTACCAGGATCACCCCCAGCGCCCCCAGCGAGCGGCTCGTGGCGCTGATCAGCAGCACCCAGGCGCCGAGCAGGGCGACGCCCCCCACCGCGTGGAGGGGACCGAGGGTCTTGGCGACCAGCGCATCCTTGGCCCACTCGAAGTACGAGTAGCCCGTCGGGTTGTAGGTGATGGCGACGACCCCGAGGGCGAACAGCAGCCGCAGGATGAGGCCGCCGGTGGTGAACTCCGGCTGGCTGCGGTTGACGACCGTTTCCTGGGCCACGGCGGGATGCTCCATATGGGGCCCCCAGTCTAGCGAAGCCTCGGGCCCCTGCCAGCAGCAGCCGGCTCGCTGTCCTTGCCGGTCCCGGGTCGCTCCGCTAGGGTGCCGCCATGCCTGCCGACACCGATAACCGGCCCAAGGGCAAGTCCCTCCGGCCGCTGCGCGAGCTCGTGCCCTTCATCCGCCCGTACACCCGGGTGGTGCTGCTCGCGGCCGTGGCGCTGCTGGTCGGTGCCGGCGCACTGCTGGGGCTCCCCATCGCGCTGCGCTACGTCATCGACTACGGCATCGCCGCCCGGGATCCGGCGACGATCAACCAGTACTTCGTCGGCCTGTTCGTGGTGGCGCTGCTGTTCGGCCTGTTCGCGGCGCTGCGCCTGTACCTGGTCACCTGGCTGGGCGAGCGGGTGGTGGCGGACATCCGCAAGGCCGTCTACGCCCGCGTGCTGCGCATGGACCCGACGTTCTTCGAGGTCACGCAGACCGGCGAGGTCCTCTCGCGACTGACCACGGACACGACGCTGATCCAGTCCATCGCGGGCACCGGTGTCTCGATCGCGCTGCGCAACGTGATCCAGCTGGTGGGGGCGCTGGTCATGCTCGCCATCACGAGCCCCCGGCTGATGGGCATGATCCTCCTGCTCATCCCTGCGGTGGTCGTGCCGCTGATCGTCATAGGCCGCCGGGTGCGTGGCCTGTCGCGGGACGCCCAGGACAAGGTGGCCACCACGAGCGGACTCGCCGGCGAGACGCTGAACGCCGTGCAGACGGTGCAGGCCTTCACGCTGGAGGAGTTCCAGGTCGGGCGCTTCGGCGAGGCGGTGCAGGCCTCGTTCCGGGCGGCGGCGCGCCGGGCGAAGGCGGGTGCGCTCCTCACGGGCACGTCCATCGTCGCGCTCTTCGGCGCGATCACCTTCGTGCTGTGGGTGGGCGCCCACGCGGTGCTGGCCGGCGAGATCACCGGCGGCCAGCTTGGGCAATTCCTGCTGTATGCGATGTTCGTCGCCGGCTCCGCTGCGTCGCTCAGCGAGGTCTGGTCGGAGGTGCAGCGGGCCGCCGGCGCCATGGAGCGCCTCGCCGAGCTGCTGACGGCGTCGCCGCGCATCACGGTGCCCGCGCAGCCGGCGTCGCTGCCGGCCCGCCGCGAGGGCCGCATCGTTTTCGAGCAGGTCAGCTTCAGCTACCCGTCCCGTCCCGGCAGCGCCGCCCTGCGGGACTTCAGCCTCGAGATACGGCCCGGCGAGAAGGTGGCCTTCGTGGGGCCCTCCGGCGCCGGCAAGACCACGACCTTCCAGCTGCTGATGCGCTTCTACGACCTGGCCGGCGGCCGCATCCTCGTCGACGGCGTCGACATCGCGACGGTGCGGCCCGAGGACGTGCGCCAGCGCATCGGTGTCGTGCCCCAGGAGACGGTGGTATTCGCCGCCAGTGCCCGCGACAACATCCGCTACGGGCGCACCGGTGCGACCGACGCCGAGATCGAAGCGGCGGCCACGGCGGCGGCCGCCGACGAGTTCATCCGCAAGCTGCCCGAGGGCTACGACACCTTCCTCGGCGAACGCGGCACGCGTCTCTCGGGAGGACAGAAGCAGCGCATTGCCATCGCCCGGGCGCTGCTCAAGGATCCGCCGGTCCTGCTGCTCGACGAGGCCACCAGTGCCCTCGACGCCGAGAGCGAGCGGCTGGTGCAGGAGGCGCTGGAGTATCTCGAGAAGGACCGCACGACGATCATCATCGCGCACCGGCTGGCCACCGTGCTCAAGGCCGACCGCATCGTCGTGATGAACGAGGGCCGCATCGAGGACATCGGCCGGCACGAGGACCTCGTGCGGCGCAACCCGCTGTATGCCCGCCTCGCCGAGCTGCAGTTCGGCGAGGCCAGGGCCGCCGACGCGGCCTGACGGTCGCGACCGTGCGCCGGCTCAGGCGATGGCGGGCTTGCGGGGCGAGAGTTTCTTCACGGCCGTGACCAGCCCCAGGGCCACGGCGCCGGCAGCGATGCCGACCAGGGCGTCGGCCAGCAGTGACACCACGGGCCCTGCGACGCCGCCGATTCCCGGCAGGCGGCCGGCCGCGGCCGCGGCCACGTCGGCCAGGTGGTGCACCGCCGGAATGCCGTGGGCGAGGATGCCGCCGCCGACGAGGAACATGGCCGCCGTGCCGGCCACCGACAGGCCCTTCATCAGCCAGGGTGCCGCGCGCAGGATCATTGCGCCGGTGCGTCGGGCGAGGGCCGAGGTCTGGCGGCTGAGGTAGAGCCCGGCGTCGTCGAGCTTCACGATGCCGGCCACGAGCCCGTAGACGCCGACGGTCATGAGGGTCGCGATGCCCACCAGCACTGCCACCCGGGTGCCGAAGGCCGCGTCGGCGACGGTCCCGAGGGCGATCACGATGATCTCTGCCGAGAGGATGAAGTCGGTGCGGATCGCCCCCTTGATCTTGTCCTTCTCGAGGGCGGCCAGGTCCACCGCCGGGTCGAGCAGTGCCGTGGCGAGTGCCGCGCGATGGGCGGCGCCTTCCTTGCCACCGCCGGCGCGGTGGGCCAGCTTCTCGACGCCCTCGTAGCAGAGGAAGGTGCCGCCGGCCATCAGCAGCGGCGTCACGGCCCAGGGCGCCAGCGCGCTGATGCCCAGCGCCGCGGGCACCAGGATCGCCTTGTTGACCGCCGACCCGCGCGCCACGGCCCACACCACCGGCAGTTCCCGCTCGACGCGGACGCCGGACACCTGCTCGGCGTTCAGGGCCAGGTCGTCGCCGAGCACGCCGGCCGTCTTCTTGGTGGCGGCCTTGGTGAGCACCGCCACGTCGTCGAGGACCGAGGCGATGTCGTCGAGGAGGGCAAGAAGGCTGGCGCCGGCCATGGGTGCTGCTCGGTGGAAACGCGCGCCAGCGTAGCCGAGGCGGGGGCCGGCGTGCAGGGGCCGTGCAGGCCGGACCCGGGTGGCGCCCCGCGGCGTGCTCCGGGGCCGTCGGCGTCGCCCTGGCATCGCCCCGGCGCCGTTCCTTGCCGCGGACTTCCAGTGCCACTCGCTCCCGGGTCGTGTGCCTCGCCTGTCCGCCGGCGCGTCAGCGCGGCGGCAGCGGTGCGTAGCGGTCCCGCAGGCGTCCTGCCTGACGGGCGATGGCATCCAGCTCGTCGGCACCGAAGCGGTCGAGGTTCTTCAGGATCGTGGCCATGCGGGGATTCCGTCCCAGGGTCCCGCGGTGGCGCCGCAGGAAGTCCCAGTACAGCACCGTGTACGGGCAGGCGTCTTCGCCGCTGCGCCGGCCCGGTTCGAAGCGGCAGCCGGCGCAGTAGTTGCTCATGCGCTCGAGATAGCGGCCGCTGGCGACGTAGGGCTTCGTGGCGAGCACGCCGCCGTCGGCGTTGAGTGCCATGCCCAGCGTGTTCGGCAGCTCCACCCACTCGACGGCGTCGACGTACGCCGCCAGGAACCAGTCGCAGACGGACTGCGGCAGCAGGCCTGCGAGCACCGCGAAGTTGCCGACCACCATCAGCCGCTGGATATGGTGGGCATAGCCGTGGGCCAGTGTGTCGTTGACGGTATGGCGGAGGCAGTTCATGTCGACATCGCCGGTCCAGAACCATTCCGGCAGCGGTCGCTCGTGGCGCCAGACGTTGCCCGCGGCGTAGTCCGGCATCTTCAGCCAGTAGACGCCGCGCACGTACTCGCGCCAGCCGATGATCTGGCGGATGAAGCCCTCGGCCGAGGCGATCGGCACGTGGCCCGCCCGGTACGCGGCCTCGGCGGCGGCGACGACCTCGCGGGGGTCCAGCAGCTTCAGGTTCAGGCTCGACGCCAGCAGCGCGTGCTCGAGCCAGGGCTCGCCGGTCCACATGGCGTCCTGGTGGTCGCCGAAGCGCGGCAGGCGGTGGGTGATGAAGTCGTGGAGGGCGGCCAGGGCGTCGGCGCGGGTCACGGGCCAGCCGAAGGCGTCGAGGGCGCCGGGATGGTCGGGCAGCCGGTTGGCGACCTCGTCGAGGACCTCCCGCGTGATGGCATCGGGTGGAAAGCGCCGCACGGGTGCCCGCGGTCCGGGCCCGGACCGGCCGTAACCCTTGCGGTTCTCGGCATCGAAGTTCCAGCGCCCGCCGGCCGGCTTGCCGTCGTCCATCAGTACGCCGAGACGGGTGCGCAGCCAGCGGTAGAAGTACTCCATGACCAGCTGCTTCCGGGCCTTCGCCCAGGCGGCGAACTCCGTCGTGGTACAGAGGAAGTGCGTGTCGGCCAGCACCTCGAGGGGCACGCCCGCCGCCGCGCAGGCCGAGGCGACCTGCTGCTGCACGCGATGCTCGCCGGCCTCGACCATGCAGGCCCTGGCCGGTTGATGGCGGGCGATGGCGGTGGTGAGGCCGGCTGCCAGGTCCGGCACCTCGTCGGCGAGGGTCGCGTAGTCCACGGTCCAGCCGGCGCTGCGCAGTTCGTCCCGGTAATGGCGCATGGCCGAAAGGAAGAGGGTGACGCGCTGCCGGTGGCTCCACACGTGGCGGGCCTCGGCCAGGGTCTCGAGCATCACCACGACGTCCTGCGACGGGTCGCCGGCCCGCAGGGCCGCGTGGCTGGCGTCGAGCTGGTCGCCGAGGATGAGGATGAGGGTTCGGGCGGTCATGGCGGGGCAGGGTGGTCGGTGTGGCTGGGGCGGCCAGTCAGGGAGGGCAGGGACACTGGAGAGGCCGGGCCAGCAGGTGTTTCGCTGGCCGTGCGGTAGCTGATTCGGTCCGTGCCGGCCGATCACCCGCTGGTGCGGGGACTCGCCAGCCCTCAGGCCCCGGCGCTACCCTTGGCACCCATGAGCCACGACCTCGTCTGCTGGCGCTGCGGCGCTTCCCTCTCGGCCCTCACGCTGCCGCTGCGGCGGGCCGAAGAGTGTCCCGTGTGCCGCTCCCAGCTGCACGTCTGCCGGCTCTGCACCCAGTACGACCGCACCCGGCCGAAGCAGTGCCGTGAGGAAGACGCCGACGAGGTGCGCGACAAGGAGCGCGCCAACTTCTGCGACTGGTTCAAGCCGCGCACCGGCGCTTTCGATGCAGCCAAGGCGGCCGCCGAGCAGCAGGCGAAGGACGCGCTGGCGTCGCTGTTCGGCGGTGAGGGTCCCAAGCCCCCGGGCCCTCGCTAGCAGCCCCCGCTGCGTCGGGTTCGTCGCCCGGCGGGACGACCCATCAGTGGATCCCGCCGGCGGCGGCTGCGGAGGGCCTTCAGCCCGCCATGCGCAGCAGTTTCCGCACCGGCTCCGCCGGGCTGACCAGGTCTGCCAGCGTGGTGCGGTCGAGCTCCCGGTACAGCCCTGCGAAGGCCTCGTGCAGGACGCCCGCGAGCCGGCAGGCCGGGGTGAGCCGGCAGGCGCGCGGGTCGGCAAAGCATTCGACGATCGGCGCCTCGCCCTCGGCGGCGCGGATCACTTCGCCGACGCCGATCCGCGAGGGCGGGCGGGCGAGGCGCAGGCCGCCGCCCTTGCCGCGGGAGGCCTCGACGACGCCGGTACGCGCCAGGTGGTTCACCACCTTCATGAGGTGGTTGCGGGAGATGCCGTAGGCCTGGGCGATGTCCTGGATGGTGACGCGGTGGTCCGGATCCGCCGCCAGGTACATCAGCACGCGCAGGGTGTAGTCGGTGAACTGGGTGAGCCGCATGGTGCCTATCCCTGCCCTCAGCCCCTGACCGTGGCCAGCGCGTCGGCCCCGGCCCGCACCGCGCGGCGGCCGGTGAGCAGCCGCACGGCGAACCAGCCGAGGTAGAGCACGCCGATGCCGAAGACCACGTCGCCTGGCACCCGGGCCCAGACCAGCGCCTCCATCACCGGCGAGTGGATCACCTCCGCCGATCGGGCATACCAGAGGCCCACGGTGCCGCTGGCCCAGGCCTGGTATATACCGGCGGGGACCAGCGACAGGAACACCATCAGCGCGAGCCCCGCGTTGAGGCACCAGAAGGCGGGCCGGAGCAGCCGGTCCTCCCAGGCCTCGCGCCGGGTCAGGCCCCGCAGGCAGAAGAGCATCAGCCCGATGCCCAGCATGCCGTAGACGCCGAAGAGCGCCGCGTGGCCGTGCGCCGGCGTCAGGTTCAGGCCCTGCACGTAGTACAGGGAGATCGGCGGGTTGATGGCAAAGCCCAGCAGCCCCGCGCCGACGAGGTTCCAGACGCCCACGGACACGAAGCACAGGATCGGCCAGCGGTAGGCAGCCACCCACGGGGCCGCGCTGGCCCGCCGCCACGTGTTGAAGGCCTCGAAGCCGATCAGGGCGAGCGGCACCACTTCCAGCGCTGAGAACACGGCCCCTACGGCGATGACCGAGGTGGGCGTGCCGGTGAAGTACAGGTGGTGCAGGGTTCCCAGCACGCCGCCGAACAGGAACACCGTGGTCTCGATGATGATGGCGGCGTTGGCCACGGCGGCGCGCAGCAGGCCGAGGCGGGTGAAGAGCAGTGCGATCACCGCGGTGGCGAAGACCTCGAAGAAGCCCTCGACCCACAGGTGCACGAGCCACCAGCGCCAGTACTCGATCATGGAGTAGTGCGTCTCCTGGCCCCACATCAGCGACGAGGCGTAGAAGCCGCCGATGCACGCCGCCGACAGGAAGACCATGGTGACGAGGCCGCGGCCCTCGCCGGGCGTGCGCAGCGCCGGCCACAGGGCCCGGCCGACGAGGAAGAGCCAGATCAGCAGGCCCGCGAACAGGCCCAGCTGCCAGACGCGGCCCATGCTCGTGTATTCGAGCCCCTGGCTGCCGATCCAGAACGCGTAGTCGCTGCCGAGGCGCTCAAGGGTGCCGACCCAGCCCGTGGCGATGGAGCCGGCGACGATGAAGAGCAGCGCATAGAACAGCACGTTGACGCCGAGCTTCTGGAACCGCGGCTCCTGCCCCGAGATGATGGGCCCGATGTACAGGCCGGTGGCGAGCCACGCCGTGGCGATCCAGAGCACGCCGAGCTGGGTGTGGATCGTGCGGCTGACCGAGAACGGCAGCAGCTCGGGCAGGGGAATGCCGAAGAACCCGTCGCCCTCGACGGCGTAGTGGGCCGACACCACCCCCATGACGACCTGGAGCAACAGCAACGCGATCACCACGTAGAAGTACTTGAGCGTGGCGCGCATCGAGGGGGTGACGGTGATGGTGAAGAGGGGGTCGCGCTCGGGCGCCCCGGGGTCCTGCGCCTCGGGCCGCGCGTGGTGGTACAGCACCATGCCCGCGATGCCGGCGATCAGCAGGATGACGCTCACGATGGACCACAGCCCCGTGCCCGGCGTCGGCGCGTTGCCCACCAGCGGTTCGTGGGGCCAGTTGCTCGTGTAGCTCACGCCGACCGTGTCCGGGCGGTCCGTGGTGGCCGCCCAGGCTGACCAGAAGAAGAAGGCCGGTATCGCGGCGAGGTCCGCCGGGTCGCGCACCGAGCCGGACGTCATGGCGTACTGCTCGCGCAGGGCGTCGAGGCTGGCGTCCTCACCGAAGAGGGCGGCGTAGTAGGCGGACAGTTCCCGGATCACCGCGGCCCGTTCGTTGCTCACGGTGACGGCGCCGGTGGCCTGGTCCCAGGTGTTGCGCCGCATCTCGGCCTGCAGGGTTTCCTCGACGGCTGCCTGCAGGCTCCGCGGGAGCGCGCCGAACTCGCGCCCGAAGTCCCGGCTCGCGATGCGCTCCCGCAGGGCCTCCGCCTCCCGGTGCAGCCAGTCGGCCGACCAGTCCGGCGCTACGTAGCTGCCGTGGCCCCACACCGACCCGACCTGCTGGCCGCCGGCGGCGAGCCACGCCCCCTTGCCGCGGTCGATCTGGCCGGCGGTGAACAGCACCTCGCCGCCGGCGGCGACGACCCGGGACGGTATGGGCGGCGCCTGCACGTAGATCTCGCGCCCCATCCACCCGAGGGCGAGGAACGAGCCGAGGATCACGAAGGCGAGCAGGCGCCAGGCCTTGCGGAGGTCGGTGGGCATGGGCGTTCTCCGGTTTCTTAAGATGCATCATCGATGCATCTTAAAAGGCGGACAACTTCGGGTTTCCCTTATACGGCTGGAGGGCAGCGGGTCTGCGACGCACGAGCGGCCGCCGGTGAACCGGCTGCCGGCAGCCTGGTGCGTGGCGGCCCCAACGGGTCGCGGCGACGTCCGGGGCAGCGTGCCCCTCGGGGGTGTGGCCCGCGGCTAGTTCAGCACCTTGCCCAGCACCGTAACCCGGTGCATCTCCCGCGGCTCGGTGTAGTCGCCCACGGCGTAGTGGGCCGTGCAGCGGTTGTCCCACATGGCGATGGAGTTCTTCTCCCAGTAGAAGCGGCAGTGCAGCTCCTTCCAGTCGATGTGCCGGAACAGGAACTGCAGCAGCGCGTCGCTCTCGCGGGCCTTGAGGCCCTCGATATGGGTCGTGGTGAGCTCGCTCACGTAGAGCAGCTTGCGGCCGGTCTCCGGGTGCACCTGCACCAGCGGGTGCAGCACCGGCGGCGCCTTCTTGAACGTCGCCGCATACCGCTCGGGTCCGCCCGGCATCTGCAGCTCCTGCCGCCGGTAGGTGTGCGTCACGTCGTGCCAGGCCGACAGGCCCTCGACGATGGCCTGCATCTTCGGCGACAGGGTCTCGTACGCACGGTAGAGGTTGACCCACATCGTGTCGCCACCCCGGGACGGCGGGTTCACCGACCGCAGGATCGCCGCCAGCGGCGGGTCGTTGGTGTAGGAGAGGTCCTCGTGCCAGGCGTTGGCGAGGCGCAGGTTCTCTTCCTCGCCGCTCTTCGCCTTGAGGACGATGATCTCCTTGTGGTCCTTCAGGCTCGGGATGAACGGGTGGATGTGGAGCTCGCCGAAGTTGCGGCCGAAGGCGACCTGCTGGTCGGGCGTGATGTCCTGGTCCCGGAAGAACAGCACCAGCTGCTCGAGGAACGCGCGCTTGAGCTCGGCGTAGGTCTCGGCGTCGAGCGGCTGCCGCAGGTCGACGCCGTGGACGATGGCGCCCAGCGACCCCGAGATCGGCTGCAGGCGGATCCGGTGGTAGGGGGCCGGGGCACCGGCGGGGTTGCCGGCAGGGGCAGCGGTGGCGGCCATGTGGCGGCTCCGGATGGGGGGTGCCCGGATGGTAGGCAGGGTCCCGGGCACTGTCCATGGTGTGAGCGGTCGGGTCGGGTCGTGGCCGACTGCATGGTGCGGTGCCAGCCACCCCGGACAGTCCGCCGACCCCCGCGTCCGGCAGGCCGGTTCAGGGTGACGTCCCCGCCGCACGGGCCTCGGCCACCGGTGGTGCCACCCAGGTGCCATCGAGCGCTGCCCGCTGCGGGAGATACATGCGCAAGACCATTCCCATCGGCCCGGCCGGAGCCGGCAGCCAGTTGCTTTCCAGGGCTTCGCCCGGGGACTGGTGCTGCAGGTACAGGGTCACGCCACCGTCGGCATTCCTCCTGAGCCGCGGCAGCATCGATGAGTTGATGAGGTAACGGTCGATCGGGTTATCGACCATCAGCCGGGTCTTCGCGTCATACATCGTCAGCGACCAGAATGCGTCGACCGGCGGCAGTGCGTCGGGACCGAAGGTCAGGGTGTACCGACTCGTGGCGGCGTCGAGCAGGGCCCCGCCGCCATCGACCTGGTACGAGACATAGAACGTCTCCCCGATGTCGTTGCCATAGATGCCCGCCCACGCACCCAGTGCCCGCTCCCTGTACTTGCCTCTCATGAGCTCTGGCGTGCCGAAGAGTCCGGCCGACGACGCCAGCTTCCGGGCCTCGGCGTCGAGATCGGCCCTGATTTCCTGCATGCCGTCGTCGACGGCGGCCAGGATTCCGGCAGGCGTGCCGGCCGCAGGCCAGTCGCCGCCGGGCACGATGCCGATCCGCGCGAACCTCGCCCGCAGCGGCTCCTCGCCGGCAAGCGGCGGTGCGAACTGCAGCAGGAAGCTCGCGTACTGCCAGAAATCCGTGGCGATCCGCGCCTGCGTGATCGCCGGATAGCTGATCTCCGGCGGCGCCGCCGGCGGCGGGACGCCCAGATAGGCGCTCAGCGGCTGCACCCTGTACTGGGCCTGTATCGCCTCGACCCTTGGCAGGTCGCCGGGGTCGAACAGCTGCGTACGGAACTGCCCGAACATGATCTGCGTGGGGACGCGGATGACCCGCCTGATGCCCGGCGCCGTCTCTCCGCTCCAGTCGGGACCCGCGATCAGGAACCGCCCGCCATCGTTGCCGTCCTTGCGGGTGCCGAGATAATCGACGTTGTGCGTGTAGAGATCGACGAGCTGCAGGGAGTAGTAGCGGTTGCGCTCGATCGGCGGCAGCGTCACCACCTGCGGCTCCCGCCGCAGGTCCATGATCAGGTACGAGTAGGGCGTATCAGAGTTGGCGGTGACTATCGTCGTGTCGCGCGGGGTGAAGACCCGTGCCACGTTGACGATGGTGTTCATCGGGCCCTTGAACTCGGGGCTCGTCGGGTCCAGCGCGAACTGGTAGATCGTCTGGTAGTTCTGCACCATCGGGTACAGATAGACGTAGGCCTCCCTGGCGATGGCCCGGGCCTCGGCCGGCGTCGCCGCCCCTGCTGCGCCGGGCGGGTCTGGTGCCGCGGGTGGTGCATCGTTCCGGGAGCAAGCGACGCCGGAGAGCAGCAGGCCGCCCGCGAGCATCCGGACGAGGATGCCGGGACGACCAGGCGGAGTGCGGGTCAGCTGTTCTGGGCGGGCCATCGTCATGCGTGGGATCTCCCGGGCTGCAGGCTTCCGTCAGCGGTCATGCGCAGGCCTCGACCGGCGGTGGCGGCCGTCGGTGTGGCCGCGGATGCGGCGACGTCTGCCATCGCCCGTCAATCGACGGGCCGGGCTTCGGGGAACTGCCACTGTCCGTCCAGGATCCGGGGCTGCGGGCGGTACAGCCGAACCATGTAATTCCAGCCCGGCATTACCGGAAGGCAGTTGGGTATCCGGCCGTCGCAACCGCCGAACTGGACGTCGATCGAGCCATCCGCCGATCGCCTTGCGGTCACATTGTTCAGCGAGTAGGCGTTGTGCTGGTTGGGCACGAAGTAACCGCTCGCGTTGTAGACGCTGATCGACCAGAAGCCGTCGACGGGAACGGAGCCCACCTTCAGCCGGTGGACGGTCCTTCCATCGTTCCTCGCCGGCACGACGTTCAGGTACAGCGCTTCCCGCTCGGGATTGCCACCCCAGCCCTGCGCGGCGCCGATCAGGAACCGCACCGGCTCGGTCTGTGCCTTGCTGCCGTACATGCGCCTCGTGTCCGGCATGGTGGACGCCAGGGTCAGCAGCGCCTCGCGGACCTTGTTCTGGCTCGCCTGGTCCCACTGAGGCAGCTCGAACGTGCCCCTGGCCTCCTGCGCCACGGCGATGCCGTCCTGAACGGCGTGGGCGGCGCGCACGTCGGCCGGGTCATTCGGGTCGACGAACGTGCGGACGGCGGCGACGACATGGCGGGTTCCGACGTCTCCGCGCGTAAGCCGATACTCACCGGGCGTGTAGTAAACGCCCAGCGTGTAGTGGTCCTGGTTGATGACCTGCAGCGACACGAACCGCGATCCGGCCTCGGGCAGCGAGATGGTTACCGGTCCTGCGTCGAGGTCGAACACTGCCGAGGAGTACAGCGTGTCGCGATTCAGGCGGATGACCGATTGCTTGTCGAGCGGCGCGGGCTCACGCGTGTGGTCGAACCTGCCAAAGCCGCCGTTCCGGACGATGCCGCTGAAGTAGAGGTCCGATTCGGCGCGGACGAAATTGTCGGGGTTGACGGGGACCGGAGCAGCCGGCTGCGCCGCCAGGAGCGGCAGGGCAAGCATCGCGCCGACGGAGAGAAGCCCGGCTGCCGCGTGGGCAGATCCTCGTGCATGGTGGTTCATCAGGGGACCTCGCTGACAGCAACTGCGCCCGGGCGCCGCCACCGTGATGATTGCCCCTGGTGCGGCGCGGTGCCAGGGGCGGGGGTGTCCGTGCGCGGCACGCGCGGACATGCTGCGCCGCGCAGCACGTGATGCCAGCCGTGACGGCAGCATGACGGCCAACGCGGGTTCGGCCCCGTGGCCGTGCGTCCCCGTGGCGTCGACGCACGGACGTCCGGCGCGGGTCGTTTCTCTGTAAGCCGTGGGCCGTTCTTCTGTCAAGCACAGCCGAGGCCCGGTGGATCGTCGCCTTGCCGACGCCTTGCCAACGCCGGCCACCGGCGTGACACTCAAGGGCATCCCGCAGCCACGGACACTGTTCGTCGAGGGGGCAGGCGCCATGCAGAAGCTCAACGTCAATGGCCGCGTCGTCGAGGTGGATGCCGAGCCGGACACGCCGCTGCTCTGGGTCCTGCGCGACACCCTCGGGCTGACGGGCACGAAGTTCGGCTGCGGAGCCGCGCTGTGCGGCGCCTGCACGGTGCACGTCGATGGCGAGCCGGTGCGATCCTGCGTCCTCCCGGTCAGTGCCGTTACCGACACGCAACGCATCACCACGATCGAGGGACTGTCGTCCGACCGCAGCCATCCCGTGCAGCAGGCCTGGCTCGAGATCGACGTCCCCCAGTGCGGCTACTGCCAGTCGGGCCAGATCATGAGCGCCGCGGCGCTGCTGGCGCGTTCGCCGCAGCCAACCGATGCGGAGATCGATGCGGCGCTCGCGGGCAACCTCTGTCGCTGCGGCACCTACCAGCGCATCCGGGCCGGCATCCGGCGCGCCGCGGAGATCGCGGCCCGCCCGGCGAAGTCCTGATCCCTGGCCCCCACGAGGAGCAAGGCGATGAATGTCATGACGATGCATCGGCGGGATTTCCTCACGGGCGCGCTGGCCGTGTCCGGCGGGCTCGTGCTGGCGGTCGGCCTGCCCGGCTGTGGCCGGAAGCCGGCCGCCACCGGCCCCGCGGCGCCTGTCGACCTCAACGCCTGGCTGCAGGTCGGTACCGACGGTACGGTGCGGTTCTGGTGCGATCGCTCCGAGATGGGCCAGGGGGTCTACACGGCGCTGCCGATGCTGATTGCCGAGGAGCTGGGCGTGGCGCCGGAGGCGATCCGGGTCGAGTTCGCGCCGGCGGGCGAGCAGTTCACGAACAACCTCCTCGGCACGCAGATCACCGGCGGGAGCACCAGCGTGCGCGACGCCTGGGTCAAGCTCCGGACCGCTGGCGCCCAGGCCCGCGAGATGCTCGTGGCTGCCGCCGCGGCAGAGTGGGGCGTCGCCCCGGGGGACTGTCGCGTCGAGGGTGGCTCCGTCGTCGCACCGGATGGCGGTAGGCTCCCGTACGCCGCGGTCGCCGAGGCGGCCGGCAGGCTGCCGGTCCCGCAGGACGTCGCGCTGAAGCCGGCCTCCGCATTCACGGTGATCGGCCGCCCACAGCGCCGCCTCGATACCGGCGCCAAGGTCGACGGCAGCGCCGTCTACGGGATCGACGTGAGGCTCGATGGCCTGCTCCACGGCGCCCTGGCCCAGCCCCCGACGCTCGGTGGCCGCGTCAGGTCCTTCGACGCCACGGCCGCGAAGGCCATGCCGGGGGTCCGGGACGTGGTCCAGACCTCGACCGGCATCGTCGTCGTCGCCAACACCTGGTGGCGTGCCCGGAAGGCGCGCGACGCGCTGCGGATCGAGTGGGATCCGGGCCCGAACTCGGCCCTCGATACCGATGCCGTGATGCGCGGGCTGCGGGCAGCCGCGTCGGCTGAAGGCCAGGTGGCCCGCAATGACGGCGATGCCCCGGCGGCCATCGCCGCGGCCCGCCGGGGCGCCGGCGGGCTCGTCAGTGCCGGCTACGAGCTGCCGCTGCTCGCCCACGCGACGCTGGAGCCGCAGAACTGCACCGCCGTGGTGACCGCCGACGGCTGCGACGTGTACGTGCCGACGCAGACGCAGCTCATCGCCCGGGCGACGGCCGCCGCGGCGGCCGGCCTGCCGCCCGAAAAGGTCCGGGTGCACACGACCTTCCTCGGTGGCGGGTTCGGGCGGCGCCTCGAGGTCGACTTCATCCCGGCGGCGGTGGAGGCGAGCAAGGCCGTCGGTGCCCCGGTGAAGGTGCTCTGGACCCGCGAGGACGACACGACCCATGACGCGTACCGGCCGCCGGCCTTCAACCGTGTCAGTGCGGTGCTCGGCGCCGACGGCCGCCCGACCGCCTGGCACCTGCACCTGACCAGCCCCTCCATCACGGCGCGCATGTTCCCGGCGGCCGTCGAGAACGCCGTCGATCCGTTCGCCATCGAGGCGGCGACCAACTATCCCTACGACGTTCCGAACGTGCGCGTGACCTACAACCGCCACGAGATCGGCATCGACGTCGGCTACTGGCGCTCGGTGAGCCACGCCCTGAACTGCTTCGTGGCCGAGTCTTTCATGGACGAGCTGGCCGCCGCCGCGGGCCGGGACCCGGTGGCCTACCGCCTGGCGCTGCTCGACCGCCAGCCGCGCTTCGCCGCGGTGCTGAGGCGCGCCGCCGACGAGGCAGGCTGGGCGATGCCACCGGCGGGCCACAGCCTGGGCGTCGCGCTGATGGAGGGCTACGGTACCTACATGGCCATGGTGGCCGACGTGACCGTCGAGGATGGCCGGCTGAAGGTCCACGCGCTGCACTGCGCGCTGGACTGCGGCCAGGCCGTCAATCCCGACACCGTGGTGGCGCAGGTCGAGAGTTCCGTCGTGTTCGGCCTGTCGGCAGCACTCTGGGGCCGTATCGATTTGAAGGATGGCCAGGTGCAGCAGCGCAACTTCGACACGTACCGGGTGCTGCGCCTGCCCGAGTTGCCACGCATCGTGACGTACGTGCTCGACAGCACCGCTGAGCCCGGCGGCATCGGCGAGCCGGCGACGGCGCTGGTCGCGCCGGCGGTGGCCAACGCGGTGTACCGGGCGACGGAGCGGCGCCTGCGCTCGCTGCCCCTGTCACTGCATGGCATCGCCTGACAGGGGGACGGGGCCCGGCGTGTGTCGCGGCCCTGGCCTCCGTGGGCACTGACCTGACGTCAGGCTGCCCTCGCGCTGCTGTCCACGGCGGTGCCGTTCGCCAGCCCCCGCCATAGCCGGCGGGCCAGCACAGGCACGGGCTCCACGGCGCCCGCAGCGAGCCATTCGATGACAGCGGCCGTGACGTCGGGATAGGCCTGGGGTGGCGGCGCCGGCTGCTCCAGCCACCCGGCCACTGCGGCCCGGCGCAGTTCCCGGCTGACGGATCCCAGCCCGAGGCGTGTCAGCGCCACACAGTTCGATTCCTGCTCCAGCTGCCCGTGCACCGGCTTCACCAGCAGCTTCACCCCCAGGTGCAGGCACTCGCTAGCCAGCGTGAACCCGGCGTTGGCGATGACGCCACTGCAGGTGGCGAGTTCGGCCAGGAAGGCGTCCCGGCTGGCCGGCCGCACCTCGACATGGCCATGCCGTTCCGGGGCCGGGTAGCGGCCGTACACGTGGAAGCGCCGCTGCGGGAACTGCCGCAGCAGCCGCAGGATCCGGTCCAGCGGCTCGAAGCCGAGGTAGACCAGGATGAGGTCAGGATCGATGGCACCCCGGACGACGGCGCGGGCTTCGGGCGCCACGCCCGGCGGCACCAGCGGCGCACTGAAGGCGTCCCAGTGGTAGCCCACCGGGTCGGTCACCGGTGCGAACTGGTCCATGACGAGGCGGGTGACCAGGTTGCCCCGGGCCCGCGGCACCTGGGCCCAGGCAAACGCGTACAGGTGGCCGATGCCGATGCTGCGCACCCCGGCGAGCCGGGCGGCCCAGGCCGTGACCGGTTCGTAGTCGCTGACGACCAGGTCGTAGTCGCGCACGCGGCAGCGGAAGGTGTCGGCCAGGAAGCGCAGCGGGCGCGCCTCCCGCACCGTCTGCCAGTAGCGGATGCGGCCGCCCGCGGCCGAGAAGGTGAGTCCTGGATGCACGGCCAGCGGCGGGCCGATGCGCTCCGGCCACAGCGGATCCACCGCCGGCCCGCTCAGCAGCACGTCGACGATATGCCCGCGCGCCCGCAGTTCCCGGATGATGGGTGTCGAGCGAACCAGATGGCCGTGGCCCGTGGTCTGGACGCCGTAGAGGATGCGCAATACCGGCCCTCCGGCAGGTCGTGGGACCCCGGGGCATTGGACCGGACGGCGGTTACGGCCGTGTTACGGCGACGGCAGTCGCGAGGCGATGAGCTGCAGCTTGAGCAGGCAGGCGAAGACCATCAGGCCGATGCCGGCCAGGAAGATCGTGATGAGGCCGAGGCCGCCCACATCGTAGTAGCCGAGCAGGCGACCGGCGCCCGTGATCGCGCAGAGCACGGCACCTGCGATGCCGGCGACGTTGCCGGCCGGAGACAGCCAACCGTTCATGGGACATCCCCCTTCGGGCGTTGCGGTGGATGGTAGCCCCAACGGTCGCCCGGCCGATACGGCTGTCCGGCCCGTCGTTCCAGGCGTCGCCGTGGCCCGGGTCCGATGAGGTCGTGTAGGCCGCCGGAAACGGCACCGCTACCGCGTATGCAGCTCGACCACGTCCTTGTCCGCCAGCGGGTGGTCGGGGCCCACCTGCTGGCCCGGGTACACCTGCGTGCCCCAGACGCGCGCATAGCGCAGGGCCGCGGCGATGTCCTTGTGCACCTGGCTCGCCACGTCGTGCACCGTCTGGCCCCGGCGCAGCGTGAAGGGCCGGTCCATCTCCGGCGGCTTGCCCGGCGACTTGCTGTAGGCGCGGATGACCTCCAGCCCCTTGAACAGGAACGGCCCGATGGCGTCGCAGCCCTCGCCGGTTTCCGCCGACGCCAGCAGCGTCGGGAAGTCGGTGCCCACCAGCTCCTGCAGCACCTGCAGCTCGTCGGCGGCGTCGGGCGACAGGTCCGACTTGCTGGCGACCAGCAGGGTCGGGATCTCGATGCGGAACGGATCCTCGATGACCTCTTCGCCGTCGGGACCGATCACCGGGGGCGGCACCGGCCGTGGGCCGCGGTGGCCGGGCCACCAGCCGTGCAGCTCGATCTTCTTCTCCCGCAGGCGCTCGACGATGGCGGCGAGGTTCTCGGCGCAGGCCGGGTCGGTGAGGTCGAGGACGATGATCGCGCCGTCGGCAGGCTGCAGCGTGTTCGCGATCCAGCCCTCGAAGTACTCCGTCGAGACCGGGGGCAGGTCGACGATCTGGAACAGCACGTCCTCGTGGGGGAGCATGCCGGGGATCGGCTCCTTGGTCGTGTAGGGGTACGGGCCGACGTCGGTCCGGGAGCCGGTCAGCCGCTGGTGGAGCGCCGACTTGCCGGCGTTCGGCGGGCCGAGCAGCGCGATCTGCGCGGCGCCTTCCCGGCGCAGTACGTGGACGGGCCCCTTGCGCTGGGCGCCCTTCTTGGGGCCGGCCAGTTCCTCGGTGAGCTCTTTGATCTTCTTCTTGATGTCGCCCTGGAGGTGGTCCGTTCCCTTGTGCTTTGGGATGGTGCGGAGCATCTCCTTGAGGTGCTCGAGCTTCTCCGTCGGCTCGCGGGCGCTGCGGTAGGCCTCTTCGGCCTTGCGGTAGTCGGGAGTGAGGTTTGCTGGCATGCGTAAATGATAAAGCCCCCGGGCCTCGACGGCCCGGGGGCTTTTCCGGTGGGGGCTACCCGGCGGCCCGGTCGGGCCGCCGGCCAGCGGGTCAATTGTTGGCGGCGACCTTCGCCGGCTGCTTCATGGTCATGGTGACCCAGCCGTCGGCGGACAGCGGCGAGATCTCGACCTCCATGCCCATGGCCTGCGCCTGCTTGGTCATGAGGGGGATCGTCCAGATCTGGTGGATCTCCTCGTTGGTCAGGTCGTGCTGGCCCAGCTGGCGCGTGACCGCCAGCACGTTGGCGTAGGGCGCCTGCCAGCGGATCGTCATGCCGTCGCGCTTGTAGTTCTGGACCAGCTGGTAGAAGCAGGCGGTGCGCTCGGTCAGGGCGATGACGCCGAGCTCTGGGCTGCCGCCGCCCTGGATCATCTTGCCCACGCGCGCGATCATCGGCAGCTGGGTCTTCACCTCGTGCTCGATCATCTGCGGGATCATGTTGTTGTCCTTCGCAAACTGGATCGCCGTGAGGTGGGCCTTGACCAGCGCGTCGTTCATCTCGTGCTGGTAGGGCGTGTCGTTGCTGATGGTCTTGATGGCCTTGGCGACGGCGAGGCCCAGCATCTCGGTCTGGGCCGGGTTGAAGTTCAGCCCCTCGCCGTTCTCGGGCTTCGTCTTGCGGATCGCCTCGACGATGGCAGCACCGAGCTGGGCCTCGCGGCCGTCGAAGCCGGTGTGCTCGTAGAAGGCCGACGGGGTCGGGATCTCCTTCGGCTTGCCGGCGCCGGCGGGCCGGTCGGCGGCGATGGCCGGCACGGCAAACAGCACGCTGCAGAGCAGGGTGGCCGTGGTACCGCGCAGGTGGTTCTGGGCGTGACGGGTATTCATGGTCTGAAAACCTCTTGGTGGCAGTGGGTGCCGACGGGGGCAATGGTCAGGGCCTGCGGCCGCGGGGGGCTGCTGGCCTGACCGGTATTTCGCTGATCCTAGCGAGGGCGTTGCGTCCGTGACGCGCCCGGGACGGTCAGGCGTCCACAGCGCGGTCGGGCTTGCTGCGTGCGCTCAGGGCGCCTGGGGCTCGTCCGGGAAGTCGTACACGAAGATGTCGTGGGGCAGGTGTGCAGGATCCACCATGGCGGTCTGCTTCAGCTGGCCGCTGTTCAGGTCGTAGATCCAGCCGTGCAGGACCGGCCGGTGCTCGCGCTTCCAGGCCAGCTGCACGAAGGACAGCTCGGCCAGGTGGTAGACCTGCTCGATGACGTTCAGTTCGATCAGGCGGTTGTAGCGCTTCTCTTCATCCGGCTGCGAATCGAGTTCGACCGAGTGCAGCCGGTAGACGTCCTTGATGTTGCGCAGCCACTTGTTGATGAGGCCCAGGTGCTGGTGCGACATGGCGGCGCGCACGCCGCCGCAGCCGTAGTGGCCGCAGACGATGATGTGCCGGACCTTGAGCACCTCCACCGCGTACTGCACGACGCTCAGCATGTTGATGTCGGTGTGCACGACGAGGTTGGCGATGTTGCGGTGTACGAACAGCTCGCCCGGCTCGACGCCGGTCACCTCCTCGGCGGGTACGCGGCTGTCGGAGCAGCCGATCCACAGGAACTCCGGCTTCTGCACGCCCGACGAGCGCGTGAAGAAGTCGGACCGCAGGGCCAGCTTGTCTGCCACCCACGCCTGGTTGTTCAGCAGCAATCGCTTGTAGCTTTCCATCATGGTTTCCTTGGCTGCCTATCTCTGGCTGGCGGTGGAGCGGACGAGCTGTTTGTCGAAGAAGTGGTAGTACTGGATCTCGATGCCGCGGAAGGCCGCCCCGGCCTCGAACTCCCGCAGGGTCTCGTAGATGTCGCCGTCGATGTAGAGCGCCTTGGTGCCGTCGACGATCAGCCTGGCCCGGTCCGGGATCTTGCGCAGCTTGCGCTTCAGCTCGATCTTGTGGATGAACGACGTGTCCTTGTTGAGCCGCAGCAGCCAGTTGTCGTCCTGGTTCACCAGCGTTACGGCCGCGTGGTAGTTGGAGCGGATCACGAAGAACAGGCCGGTCAGCAGGCCGATGGCGATGCCCTTGAGCAGGTCGGTGAAGACGATGCCGACGACGGTCACGATGAACGGGATGAACTGCGTCAGGCCCTGGCGCCACATGGAGACGATGATCTCCCGCGAGGACAGCTTGTAGCCGACGACGATGAGCACGGTGGCCAGCGTCGCCAGGGGCACGCGGTTCAGCAGCCCGCCGATGAACACGACGGCCAGCAGCAGGACGAGTCCGTGCACCAGGGTCGAGAGCCGCGTGCGGGCCCCGGCATAGACGTTGGCGGAGCTGCGCACGATCACCGAGGTCATGGGCAGGCCACCCAGCAGGCCGCACACGAAGTTGCCGATGCCCTGGCCACGCAGCTCGCGGTTGGGGTCGGAAATGCGCTTCTCCGGGTCGAGCTTGTCGGTGGCCTCGATGCAGAGCAGGGTCTCGATGCTGCCGACGATGGCGATGGTCGCCGCCACGATCCAGACGTCGGGCAGCAGCAGGGCCGACAGGTCCGGCGCGGTGAACATGCCGAAGAATTCGGCTGCCGAGCCGATGACGGGCAGTTGCACCAGATGCTGGTTTTCGGCCGTGAGCTGGCCGGCGGGCCAGAGGCTGCCGAACAGCTCGTTCATCAGGGTGCCGACGACCACGCAGGCCAGCGGTGCCGGCAGGATCAGCGTCCATGACTGGCGCTTCATGAACGGCCGCTCCCACAGCAGCATCAGCACCAGGGCCACCAGGCTGATGACGATGGCGCCGGCCGTGGGCGAGGTGAAGGCGGACACCAGGTCGGTGAACGTGTCGGCCTGGCCTGGCTGACTGAAGGACTCGTCACCCAGGAAGTCCCGGTCGTAGCCCAGCGCATGGGGGAGCTGCTTCAGGATGATGACGATGCCGATGGCCGCCAGCATCCCCTTGATGACGCTGTTGGGAATGAAGTCGCCGATGCCACCGGCACGGGCAAAGCCCAGGGCCAGCTGGAACAGTCCCGACAGCAGGACGGCCACCGTGAACAGCTGGAAGCTGCCGAGGCTGGCGATGGCCCCGGCAACGATCACCGTCAGGCCCGCGGCCGGGCCGCTGACGCTGAGCTCCGACCCGGAGACGAAGGCCAGCACCATGCCGCCGACGACGCCCGTGATGACGCCGGCGAACAACGGTGCCCCCGACGCCAGCGCGATGCCGAGGCAGAGGGGCAGGGCGACGAGGAAGACGACGATGCCGGCGGGAACGTCACGGTTCGCCGAGGCGAGCGTGGGGAGCGAGAAGGTTTTCATCGACATCCGCCGGAGTGTACGGAACCCCGGCCGATAGTTCGACCCTCTGCGGCAAGCCGGGACGGGGCCGGCCGCCACCCGGCCGGCCCCTGAAGATCTGGTGTCAGCCCTCGAGGGCGGCCCTGAGGGCGTCGTCGACGGTCTCCAGCCAGATGATGTCGAGCTGCCGGCGAGCGTTCTCCGGGATCTCCTCGAGGTCCTTGTCGTTGCGCTTCGGCAGCAGCACGGTCGTGATGCCGGCGCGCAGCGCAGCAAGGGTCTTCTCCTTGATGCCGCCCACCGGCAGCACCAGCCCGCGCAGGCTGATCTCGCCGGTCATGGCCACATCGCTGCGCACCTTGCGACCCGTCAGCAGCGAGGCGACGGCGAGGAACAGCGCGACGCCCGCACTCGGCCCGTCCTTCGGGATGGCACCGGCCGGCAGGTGCACGTGCAGGTCGTGCCGGTCGAAGTCGAAGCCCTGGATCCCGAGTTGCCCGGCGCGGGTCTTGACCAGCGTGACCGCCGCCTGGGCACTCTCCTTCATCACGTCGCCGAGCTGGCCGGTAAGGATCAGCTGGCCCTTGCCGGGCATGGACGTCGCTTCGATGAAGAGGATGTCGCCGCCCACCGGCGTCCAGGCGAGCCCCGTGGCGACGCCGGCGGTACTGGTGCGGGCCGCCACCTCGGACTCGAACTTGCGTGCACCGAGGATGTCGCGGATGGCCGGGGCATCGATGGTGACCTCGGTCGCCGAGCCTTCGGAGATGCGGACGGCGGCGTTGCGCAGCACTGCGCCGACCTCGCGCTCGAGGTTCCGGACGCCGGCCTCGCGCGTGTAGTGCGCCGCGATCTCCTGCAGGGCCGCGTCCGTGATCGAGGCCTGCTCCGCCGACAGGCCGTTGGCCTTCAGCTGCCGCTGCACGAGGTAGCGGCGGGCGATCTCGAGCTTCTCCTCCTGCGTGTAGCCGGGCAGCTCGATGATCTCCATGCGGTCCCGCAAGGGGCCGGGGATCGTGTCGAGCTGGTTGGCCGTCGCCACGAAGAACACCTTCGACAGGTCGAAGGGCACGGCCAGGTAGTTGTCCCGGAACGTCGTGTTCTGCTCGGGGTCGAGCACCTCGAGCAGCGCCGACGACGGGTCGCCGTGGAAGCCGGCGCCGAGCTTGTCCATCTCGTCGAGCATGAAGACGGGATTGCGCGTGCCGGACTTGCGCAGCTGCTGGATCACGTTACCCGGCAGCGAGCCGATGTAGGTGCGCCGGTGCCCGCGGATCTCGGCCTCGTCGTGGACGCCGCCCAGCGACGCCCGCACGAACTTGAGTCCCAGTGCCTTCGCGATGCTCTGGCCGAGGGAGGTCTTGCCGACGCCTGGCGGGCCCACGAAGCAGAGGATCGGACTCCGGCCCTCCGGGTTCAGCTTGCGCACCGCGAGGTACTCGAGGATGCGCTGCTTGACCTTGGGCAGGCCGAAGTGGTCTTCCTCGAGCACCTGGCGGGCCCGGGCGATGTCGATGGTCTCGGCGTCGAGCTTCGTCCACGGCAGGGCCACGAGCCAGTCGAGGTACGTGCGCACCATGGAGTGCTCACCCGACGACTCGGGCATCTGCTCGAGGCGCCGCAGCTCCTTGCGGGCCTGCTGGGCCGCTTCCTCGGGCATGCCGGCGGCCTCGATGGCCGCCCGCAGCTCGTCGAGCTCGCTGGCGTCGCCGTTGTCGCCGAGCTCCTTCTGGATCGTCTTCATCTGCTCCCGCAGGAAGAACTCGCGCTGCCGCTCCTCGAGGTTCTCCTTCGTCTGTTCCTCGAGCTGCCGCGTGAGCTTCAGCACCTCGACCTGGTGGGTGAGCAGCTCGAGCACCTTGTCGAGCCGGACCTGCAGGTCGAAGGTCTCGAGCACCTGCTGCTTCTGCGCGGGCTTGACGTCGAGGAAGCCGGCGACCAGGTCAGCCAGCTGGCCCGGATCCTCGAGGCCGTTGATGATGCCGGCGAGCTCCGGCATGGCCTGGGGCAGCAGCTGGATCGCCTCGATGGCGCGCTCCTTGAGGATGCGCGCGCGGGCCTCGAGGGCCATGCTCTCGCTCGGCGGCTCCCTGGCCTCGTCGAAGCGTGCCGCCAGGAACGGCAGCCCGGGCAGGTAGTCGAGGGCGCGGAAGCGCTGCTCGCCCTGGCAGACGACGTGCTGGGTGCCGTCCCGCGCGGTGAAGTAGCGCACGACCCGGGCGATGGTGCCCACGGGGTGCAGGTCCTGGGGGCCGGGCTCGTCGACCGAGGGGTCCTTCTGCATGACGAGGCCGATGCGCCGGCCGCTGCGCGCGGCCTCCTCGGCGGCGGCCAGGGAGATGCGCCGGCCGATGGTCAGCGGGACGACGGCGCCCGGGAAGACCACCGTGTTGCGGACCGGCAGGACGATCAGCACGTCCTCGGGCACGGCCGGACCCGGCTGCCGGCCCTCGGGTTGGTAGACAATCTCCCCGGTACTCCCGGTGGGAAAGGCCGGCTTGCGTTCCTCGGTCATCGCTTCGATCACCTCGTGTTGGTGGATATCCCGCACCGCGCCGGCCGCTGCCCCGGCGAGTCCTGGGCGGGTGGCCGCCGGGGCGGGTCGTCCTGCGTCGAGACATGGGGCCGGCGCCGGGGAATTCAACCGGCTGGCGTCAACGGCCGGTGAACCCGCTCGCGATGGGGTTCGGTCATCGGCGCGTGACTGGATGCGGGCGTGGCCGCCGGTGCTGCTGGCGGCACTGCTGGCCGGCCCGGGCGCGGCCGATGCCGGCGACGTCCTGCGCACCTATGTCGCCCAGCCGGACCCGGCGCTGGCCTGGACCTCCCGCCTCGAGGGCCGCGTCGGCGCGGCGCGCTTCCGCGAGCTGATCCTGACCTCGCAGGTGTGGCAGGGCACGCCCTGGCGCCACCAGCTGTTCGTGGTGTGCCCGGACAACGCCCGGCCCGGCCGCCCGGGCGTGCTGTTCATGGCGGGCGGCAACTGGCGCGACGGCTATCTCGAGCGGCCCGGCCGCGTGGCGGCGCCTGCGGGCACCGACCGCTACGTCCGCATCGCGCGGCGTCTCGAGGCGCCGCTGGCGGTGCTGCTGCAGGTGCCCTTCCAGCCGCTGGCCGGCGGGCTGACCGAGGACGCCCTGGTGGCCTGGTCCTTCGAGCAGTTCTTCGCCGGTGCCGGCGACTCGTCACCGCTGCTGCTGCCCATGGCCAAGGCGGGCAGTGCGGCGCTGACGGCGACGACGGCTGTGGCCGCCCACGACTGCGGCGTCGCCCCGCAGCGCTTCGTCGTCACCGGGGCCTCGAAACGGGGCTGGGCGGCGTGGCTGCTGGCGGCCGCCGATCCGCGCGTCGCGGGCCTTGCCCCCGCCGTGTTCGACGCCGTGTGGATGGACCGCCAGGCTGCGCATCAGGCAGCGACCTGGGGCAACCTGTCGACGCTGCTGAAGGGCTACCGGCCCCTGGCCGAGCGGCTGGGCACCCCCGCTGGCGACGAGCTGCTAGCCATCGTCGATCCGTGGCGGCACCGGGCGCAGCTGCCCCAGCCGAAGCTGGTGGTGCTCGGTTCGAACGATCCGTACTGGCCGCCAGACTCGGCGAGCCTCTATCTCGGCGGCATGGCCCCGGCAAGCGTCCTGTACCTGCCCAACAACGACCATGTGCCCGATGACGTCAGGCGGCTCACCGACGGCCTGGTGGCCCTGGCGGACGCGGTGGCGGACGGTACGGTCCTGCCAGCCGTTGCGCTGGAGGTCGCCGTCGCGGGCGACCACGTCGCCGTCCTGGTGACGGCCGGTGCCCCGGCCCGGGGTGCGCGGGTGTGGGTGGCGCGGTCTGACAACGCGGGCTTCCGCTCCGAGCCCTATGTGGCCCAGCGTGCGCGGCGGCAGGGCGTCGGCAGCTACGCCGCGACCGTGCCGCTCGCCGCGGGCTACGTCGCGCTGTTCGGCGAGGTGGACTTTGCGGGCCGGCGCGGGCGCTACCGGCTGTCGAGCCCGCTGCGGATCGTCGGACCCGGCGGGCTGCTGCCGCTCACCCCACCACCGGGGTCGCCGGCAGCCGCCGACTGACGGTGGGATCGACGCCCATCTGCAGTTCCAGCACCCGGGCACGGAGCGCCTCGACCTCCGCCTGGGCGGCCGCGAGCTCGGTGCGCAGCGAGTTCTTCTGCAGGATTTCCTTCTTGAGCGTGTCCTTCGCCACGGCGTACTGCTTGAGGTAGCGGGCGACGTCGTGCTCGAGGGACGCGAGGTTGGCCTGGCAGCGCGCCAGTTCCTCGGCGCGGGCCTCGGCCTCGCTGGCCCGGCCGGCCAGCTGGCCCTGCTGCGCGCCGCAGGTGGCCCGCAGCGCTTCGATCTCGGCGAGCCACTGGTCGGCGGCGACGGGATCGACGACCCCGGCCCGACGGGCAACCACGTAGGCGACCGCTGCACCCGCGCTGAAGGCAGCCGTCATGCCGGAGAGCAATACGAGCAGATCGCTGGTCATGGTGGACGTGCAGCCCGGTGCGCCTTCCCTGGCGCGCGGACATAAGCTTGGGCGCCACGGGTCCCGACGTCCGTGGACCACGTCTCAGTTCGGCCCGGGGCCGTGGCGCACCCGCCGCGTCGCCGCCAGCACGGCGAACTTCAGGTAGCAGATGAGCCCGAGCCCGAGGCTCGTGAGGGCTGGTGCCGTGGCCACGTCGGGGTAGCCCGGGAAGGCGGCGGGCCACAGCCACGCGAGGAAAAACGACACGAAGAACGTGCCGGCGGTGAAGAAGAGCAGCAGCCCGAACCAGTGGCCCGCGGCCCGGTAGCCCATGCCCGGCACCAACCCGGCGTCAGTTCCCCTCGGCCAGCCGGCTGCGCCGCAGGCCGTAGGCGAGGTAGATGACGATGCCGACGGCCGTCCACACCACGAAGCGTACCCAGGTCACCCACGGCAGGCCGGTCATCAGCAGCAGGCAGGCCAGTGCGCCGAGGATCGGCAGCACGGGCATCAGCGGCACGCGGAACGGCCGGGCCGCATCGGGGCGTGTCCGGCGCAGGATCACCACGCCGATGCAGACGAGCACGAACGCGAACAGCGTGCCGATGTTCGCCATGTCTGCCGCCTCACCGATCTGCACGAGCCCCGCGAACACGGCGACGATGACGCCTGTCAGCAGCGTGGCGCGGTGGGGCGTCCGGTAGCGCGGGTGCACGCCCGCGAGCCAGGGCCCCAGCAGCCCGTCGCGGGACATGCAGAAGAAGATGCGGATCTGGCCGATCAGCATCACCAGCAGCACGCTCGTGATGCCGGCGACTGCGCCGATGGCCACGGCCGCGGCTCCCCAGCGGAAGCCGAGCTGCTCGAGGGCCGTCGCGATGGGCGCGCTCACGTCGATCTGCTGCCAGGGGATCATGCCGGTCAGCACCGCGGCGACGGCGATGTAGAGCAGCGTGCAGATGGCCAGCGACGCGATGATGCCGATGGGGATGTCGCGCTGCGGGTTCTTCGCCTCCTCGGCGGTGGTCGAGACTGCGTCGAAGCCGATATAGGCGAAGAACACGATGGCCGCCGCCGCGCCGACCCCGGCGAAGCCGTTCGGCATGAAGGGCGTCCAGTTGGCCGTGTCCACGGCCGTGGCCCCGGTGCCGATGAAGAAGAGGATCACGGCGAGCTTCAGGACCACGATGATGCTCGTTGCCCGGGCGCTTTCCTTGACGCCCACCACCAGCACCCAGGTGCACAGCAGGACGATGATGCTCGCCGGCAGGTTGACGATGCCGCCGTCGGGCCCGCCGGGCGCGTGGGTGGCCCAGTGGGGCAGCTCGATGCCCGCCAGCAGCAGCAGCCGGTTGAAGTAGCCGGACCAGCCGATGGCCACCGCCACGCAGGCGACGCCGTATTCGAGGATCAGGTTCCAGCCCGTGATCCAGGCGACGAACTCGCCGAGCGTCGCGTACGAGTACGTGTAGGCGGACCCTGCCACGGGGATCATCGCGGCGTACTCGGCATAGCAGAGCGCCGCGAGGACGCAGGCGAGGCCGGCCAGCACGAAGGACAGCACGATGCCGGGCCCGGCACCGAGGCGCACGGCGTCACCGACGACGGCGGTGCCGATGAGGACGAAGATGCCGGTGCCGATGATGGCGCCGATGCCGAGCGCCGTGAGGTCGGTCGCCGAAAGCGTCTTCTTGAGGCGGAATTCCGGCCGCTCTGCGTCGGCCATGATCCGGTCGAGGGACTTGGTCCGGGCGAGGCGGGCGCGGAAAGACGGTGGGGTGGACGCCATGCGGTGGCAGCGGACAGCGACGATGGGCGGCGAGTATAGCAACGGTGCCCGCCGACGCCGGGGCGGGGAAAAGCGGGCCGATCGGCCTTATCATCCGGGCCACGGACAGGGGTCTTCAGGGGAACCTTCGATGCGTCGTTCTGCCGCGCTCATCATCCATGCGTTCGTCGCCGGGCTGCCCGCAGCCGCCCTGGGCCAGCAGGCCCAGGCCATCGACGAGGTGGTCGTCACCGTCCAGAAGCGCGAGCAGGTGCTGGCGGACGTGCCTGTTTCGGTGTCGGCCTTCAGCCCGGCGCTCATGGACCGGCTGAACGTGCGCGACCTCGACGACCTGGTGGCGCTGACGCCCGGCTTCGCCGGCGCCACCGACGACAGCTTCACCGACGCACTCGCCCTGCGCGGCATCTCGACCAATGACTTCGGCCTCGGTGGCGACCCGTCCGTGGCCATCTTCGTTGACGGCTTCTGGGAGGGGCGTAACGGCGGCGCCGTCACTACCTTCCTCGACACGGCCCGGGCCGAGGTGGTGCGTGGCCCGCAGAACACGCTGTTCGGCCGCAATGCCATCGCTGGCGCCATCAGCGTCACCACCAACCGGCCCGAGGACGAGCTGGGCGGCAACCTGTCGCTCATCGTCGAGGAGTACGACCACTACGAGGCTGAGGGCACCATCAACGTACCCCTGACCGACAAGCTCTACTTCCGCGGGACGGCGTACTTCATGGACGAGGACGGCTACCTCGACAACCTGGCGACCAGCGAGGATGCCGGCGAGTTCCGGACCAAGGCCTTCCAGACGGCACTGCGCTACGCGGGCGAGCGCGCCGACGCGACGCTCACGCTTTTCTACGAGGACCGGGTCGGTGACCCTTCGGTCTACTGGTCGACCGCGCCGCTCGGGGACGACCTTGGGCTGGATCCCGACGGGACCCCGCTCCCGAAGGACAAGGTGGCCTCCGACACCCTGGCCCGGGGCGCGGGACGCGACGACCCGGAGGTCTTCCGTGCGACCCTCAACGTCACCGCACCGGTCGGTGACTACAGCCTCGCCAGCATCACGGGCTTCAAGACCTACGACTTCTTCTACCGCGAGGACTACGACGCCACTGGCCGCTTCGTGAACGACTACGAGCAGGACCAGTCGGTCGACTACCTGAGCCAGGAGTTCCGCATCAACTCGCCGGACAGCGGGCGGGTGACCTGGTTCGCCGGCGCCAGCGTCTACAAGGAGGACCTGTCGGCCCGGTTCCGCAACCGCTACGCCGAGGACGAGCTCTGCCGGGCCCTGGGCCGGACCGAGGTCGACGAGACCGACGACGAGGAGGGGAACTTCACCTTCCCGGCGAGCACCGCGCTGACGGGCTGCGCCGATCCCGCCTTCCAGGCCGAGTTTGGCGAGATCGAGCCCGGCGACATCGACAACGACAAGTCCGAGGTCAACTTCAACGAGGGCGAGTACTGGGGCTGGGCCGTTTTCGCTGATGCCACCATCGCCATCACCGACCGCCTGGACCTGATCGTCGGTGCGCGCTACACCTACGATGAGAAGGACTTCTCGGTGAACGTCCTCGACTCTGGCGGGGCGCTTGGCAACAACTTCGTCTGGTCGGTCTACACCGACGGGGCCGTCGAGGCGACGGATGACTGGAGCGGGTTCACGCCGCGCGTCGCGTTGAACTACAAGCTCACCGAGCAGGTCACGCTGTACGGTACCGTGACCACCGGGTTCAAGTCCGGCGGCTTCGCGACCTTCGGTCTCGACATCCCGGGCAACGATGATCCCGAGAACCCGGTCACCGGGCTCGCCCCGCCGGGCACGCGGCCGCAGGCCTTCGACGAGGAGACGGTGCTGAGCATCGAGGGCGGCGTCCGGCTGCGCCTGCTCGACAACCGGCTGCAGGCGAACATCACCGTCTACGACTACCAGTACGACGACCTGCAGCTGACCTTCTTCACCAACGGCCAGCAGCTCACCGACAACGTCGCTGAGGCCAGTGGCCATGGCGTCGAGGTCGATGCGCGGTATCGGCCCACGGCCAACTGGGACTTCGTGCTGGCCGCCGCCTGGATGGACACCGAGATCGACAAGGTCGACCAGGGCTTCCTCGCCGCCGGCGGCTGCGACGACTGCGCCGGCAACGAACTGCCCTTCGCGCCGGAGTGGAACCTCACGGCGGTGGCGACCTACAGCCATCCGCTGGCGAGCGGCGCCGACCTCTTCGCCACCGTCCAGTACCACTACCAGGACGACATGTACGGCGGTCCGGACAACCTCGAGGCCGCGACCGTCGAGGCCTGGGACCGCACCGACATCCGCGTGGGCTACGACAGCGGCGATGCCTGGCGCCTGACAGCGTACGTCGAGAATGCCTTCAACGAGGAGTTCTTCGAGCGCGGGTGGGAGAACGCCGACGCCGACAACCGCTTCGGCTACGGGCTCGTCAACAGCCTCGTCTGGCCGGCCAAGCCGCGCACCTTCGGGCTGCGGGCCGACTGGCAGTTCTGACCCGCGGGCCCGGCGTCAGGCGCCAGCCTGGACCTCGATGCGGAACCCGGCCGGCGAACGGAACGAGATCATCTCCCCCGCGCCGAACAGCGCGGTGACGGGGCCGTGCTCCGTCACCGCGACGCCGGCGGTGGCGAGCCGGGCGCGCAGTTCGTCGAGGCCGGGCGTGCGCCAGGTCGCGTGCAGGAGGCCCCGCGCCGGCGGCCGGGCCCTCGGGTAAAGGTCGGCACCTTCCACCTGCCCGTATTCGATGGCCTCGATACGGCCGAGGGGCTCGTGCGGATCGCCGTACACCTGGAGGTCGAGGGTGGCGCCGGGTGGCAGCCCCACGGCACGCTCGATGTCCGGCCCGCCGAGCTGCAGGTCGAGGGTCATCGCGAGCCCGAGCACCTCGCGGTAGAAGCGGCCTTCCGCCCCGACGTCACCCACGATCGTCACGACGGGCCCCGCCCCGGCGAAGCCGCGCGGTGACAGGGGCACGTCGTAGCCCGGGCCGATGACCTCGATCACGACCACGTTCACCCCGTCCGGGCCCGGCATCTGGGCCTCGCGGAAGACGTGCCGGCCCGCCGCCATCCCGGCCGGCGGTGCGCGAAAGCGGTGGCCGGCGGCTTCCAGCGCCGCGAAGCGCGTTCCCAGGTCCCGCGTGTAGAGATCGATGTTCTTCGGTAGCCGGTCACAGACGCGGGCACCGTCGCGCACGGGCGGGCCGGGTGCGGCGAACTCCACCAGGTGCAGGGCGCCCACCATCGCACCGGGCGTATGGACCAGTGCCTGCCGGCGGATGGCGTCCCCCGGTAGGCTCCACAGCGTGGCGAGGCCGGCATCGGGTCCTTCGCGGCGCGCGCGGGTCGTCAGGCCGAAGTTGCCGGCCCAGAACACCACGGCCGCGTCGAGGTCGGTGACGCCGAGGGTCACGTGGTGAAACGCGCCGAGGGCGGCGGGCGTTGGAGGCTCGGTCATCATGGGGCTTCCTGCGGGGCATGGTGGCCGCTCGGGTGCCGGCGGCCAGCTGCCATTTTGCGCTGCTTACCCCGGCATTTCGCGCGGCTAACACGGTGCCGAAAGCCCGTGCTAGCATCGGGTTGACTTTGGGGGGAATCCGGATTCTCCGGCGTGTGGGGCGCCGCGGTCCGGCCCGATTCCGCCGACCCGGCCGTGCCCGCGGTCCCGATGGGGGCTGCCTGCACGGCGAGGCGCCGGCACGGGTTGTCTGGAGAGGCTAGGCGCTCGCGATCTGATCCACGGTTGTTCGACCTTCCCGGTCCGGCCTGCCCAGCCTGCGCGCGCACCGTTCTGATCAAACATTGTCCCTGCCCCGTCCCGTTGCCACCCGTCTCCTGCCGGCGCCGGCCGCTGCAGTCGCCGCCCTTTGCCCTGCGCCCGTGCGCGCGGCCCTACCGTCTCCACGCCACTGCCCGAGGAGTTGAGAGTCGCCATGAGGATCTATGTAGGTAACCTGCCTTACAGCGCCGACGAGGCTTCCATCCGCACCCTGTTCTCGCAGCACGGCACCGTCGACGCCGTCCGCCTGATCAACGATCGCGAGACCGGCCGCTTCCGTGGCTTCGCGTTCGTCGAGATGCCCGACGCCGACGCGCAGAACGCCATCAACCGGCTCAACGGCCAGGACATGGATGGCCGCACGCTGCGCGTGAACGAGGCCCGCGAGCGCGAGGGCGGCGGTGGTGGCGGTGGCCCGCCGCGCCGTGGCCCGGGCGGTGGTGGTCCCGGCGGCGGCAACCGCCCGCCGCGCGGTCCACGCTGGTAAGGCTTCCCGCGATCGCTGATCCGGCACCACCCGTGTGCGGGGCGCGCACGCGCCCCCCACACGGCGGGTGCCGCCAGTCCCGGCCCGGGGCCACGGCCGGGATAGACTTCCTTTATCGCAAGCAGCCTCGGCCCATTCCCCATCGTGTCCGGCAGTCCTCCCTGGCCCCCCTACGTTCGTCCTGGCAACGACCAGGACCTCCGCCCGGTCCTCGAGGGGCTCTCGCTCACCGAGCGGCAGCCCCTTCATCTCGTCGAGGCCGGCCAGCGGGCCCAGTTCGCGTGGCTGTGGTCCTGGGTGCGTCGCCAGGTGCCCTGGTACGCGCGCCCGGAGTATCCCGCCGTCGATTTGGCGCCCCTCGTGCAGCAGCCCGGTGCGTTCGAGGCGGCATTCCGTTCGCTCCCGCTGCTCGCGAAGGCGACGCTGCGCGAGCACGAGCGGCTGCTGGTTCCCCGCTCGCTGCCGGCCGCCCACAAGCCGGTGTCCACTGTGAAGACCTCGGGCTCCGTCGGCATCCCCGTCCAGGTCGGCAAGAACTCCACGGCGCGCCTGCTGTGGAACGCACTGACGGTGCGCGAGCACCTGTGGCAGCGGCGCGATTTCAGCAAGCGCCTCGGCGCCATCCGCTTTCTCGACAGGGACGACCGTGGCATCACCGGCCGCGTGCTGCCCAGCTGGGGGCGGCCGGTGTCGCTGCTGTACACGTCCGGCCCGTCGGGCGCCATCCACATCGGCCTGCCCCTCGATGCCCAGGCGCGCTTCATCACGGGTTTCAACCCGAACTACCTGCTGACTTACCCGAGCATCGCCCGCGCGCTGCTCGACCTGCTGGGCCCCGCGGGCAAGCCACCCGCGCTCGAGCAGGTGCGGCTGATGTCGGAGCCCGTGGACGCCGACCTCCGGGAGCGCCTCGCCGCCGAGTGGGGCGTCGGCGTGGCCGACGTCTACTCGGCCAACGAGGTCGGCAACATCGCCCTGCAGTGCGAGCGGGGCACGCTGCACGTGCAGTCCGAATCGCTGCGCGTCGAGATCCTGCACGGCGATGGCAGCCCGTGTGGCCCCGGCGAGACCGGCAAGGTCGTCATCACCGACCTGCACAATCTGGCGACGCCGCTCATCCGGTACGACATCGGTGACTACGCCACCGTCGGTGAGCCGTGTGCCTGCGGGCGCACGCTCCCGGTGCTGCGCGAGATACGCGGGCGCGTGCGCAACCTGGCCCGGACTCCGGACGGGAAGACTTTCTGGCCGGTGTCGCTCGGCGTCGTGCGGCGCGTAGCGGCCGTCCGGCAGGCCCAGTTCGTGCAGACGGCTCCGGATGCCATCGAGGTGCGCGTCGTCCTATCGCAGCCCATCGACGAGGCCCAACGCCTGAGGCTCGTCGAGGCAACCCGCAAGGCGCTCGGCCATCCCTACCGCGTCACGATCGTCGAGGTGCCGTCGATCCCGCGGGGCCCGACGGGCAAGTACGAGGAGTTCCTGTCGCTGCTGCAGTCGTGAGGGTGGGGCCAGCCAGGACTTCAATCCACGACTGCCCCGTGCTGGCCGGCGACTGCCGGTGGAGGCTGGCCGCGGTGCCACGGCCGGCTGGAAGGCGGCACCCGGCCTGCCGAACAGGTGCGTCCCGACGCTGGTTGCCGTGCTGACGGGAGCGACCTCGAGCCGGCGGCGCCGGTCCTGATGCCCGTGGCCGGACCGCCGTGCCATCATCGGCACGCGTAGAGGGGTTCGAGTTTCCTGGTCGCTGCCGGTACCCGCCGATGTCGCTTTGGGCCATCACGAGCTATTTCAACCCGCTGGGCTACGAGCGCAGGCTGATCAACTACCGGACCTTCCGTGCCCACCTCGGCGTGCCCTTGCTCACGGTCGAGTGGTCGCCTGACTCGCGTTTCGAGCTCGGTCCGGGGGATGCCGATCAGCTGGTCCAGCTCGGCGGTGGCAGCCTGCTGTGGCAGAAGGAGCGCCTGCTCAACGTCGCCGTCGGGCTGCTGCCGCCGGAGTGCAGGTTCGTCGCCTGGCTGGACTGCGACATCGTCTTCCAGCGTGCGGACTGGGGGCCGGCGACCGTGGCCGCGCTGGAAGACGATGCCGTGGTCCAGCTCTACGACCGCGTGGTCTATCTCGATCGCCATGAGTTCGATGGTACGCAGGCGCGGCGCGACTGGTCGGCCTGCCCGCGTCTGTTCGAGCGGCCCGGAGTCGTGTCGGCGATCGCACGCCGGGATCCGCTGCCGGACTGGATCGGCGCGCCGGGCCTCGCGGACACGACGGCGCTGGAGGGCTCCCCCTCTGCCGGGTTCGCGTGGGCCGCTTCGCGCGAGTTCCTGAGCCGCCACCCGCTATTCGACTCCTGGGTGGTCGGCGGCGGCGATTCCGCCGCCTGCTATGCCGCGCTCGGGGTCCCGGAGCGCGTGGTGCGCGTCCAGAACCTCAGCGAACGCCACCAGGCCCACTACCTGCCGCGGGCCCGGGCCATCGCCCGGGAGGTGGCGGGGCGGGTGCGTCACGTGCCGGGCACGCTGTTCGCGTTGTGGCACGGCGAGATGGTCGACCGCCGCTACCGCTCCCGGCACGAGATCGTTGCCCGCCACGGCTTCGATCCCGAGACGTTCCTCCAGCGCGCGCCGTCGGGCGTCTGGCAGTGGACCGACCGGGCGGCCGGGTTGTCGCCGGAGGTCCGCGCGTACTTCGCGGGCCGCAACGAAGATGGTGCAGGGCGGACCCCGGCGGCGTTGCGTCCGGTGAGTACCTGATCCGCGCGGGCGTGGGTGGTCGTCAGGCCGGTCCCCCGGAAGGGTCGCGCCCTGCCGCCGCGCGCGGATCGTGCCGCGCCGGTGTGGTCCATCTCCCGCACCCGTGAACGCACGGACCGCGTCGCCTGCACGCTGTCCTTGTCGGCGAGGAGCGTCTTCAAGACCCATCCACTACCCGGCGATGGGTGGCCGATGCAGGCATCACGCCCGGCGTCGCCCACGGGGAGTCGCCGCACGCCATGCGGGGCTCTGCGCCGGACCACGGCATCCACGCGCACATCTCGTCGAGGGCATGCCCGGCGGCCCGCCGCAGCACCTTGGCTGCTACGGCAATCACGTAGTTTGGTCGGCCGTGCGCAGCTGTATAAATGGCTCACAGGCGAGCAATGAGAAGGCGTCCGTACTCGCTGAGCCCTGGTCAAGAGCCGGGGCATCCGGGCGCTAAGTGTTGAAGATATTGATCCTCGTTCCGGTCAGGCTGCTGGCGGCAATCCGAGAACAAGGGTCCTGTTCTTGCTGTTTCACCGGAGGGACTTACGTGCAGACCAAGAAGCTGTTCTCCTGCCTGGCCTTTGCAGTTGCTGCATCCGTCGGGACCAGTGCCCTGGCAGCCCAGCCCGCCTGGTACATCGGTGGTGACGTGGGCTCGAACAATGCCGCGGATATGGACCTGTCCTTCCCCAGCGGCCCCCATCCTGTGCCATTCGATGATGGCTGGATCGGCACGCTGAAGGCCGGTGCCCGCTTCGGCGCCGTGCGCGCTGAAGTCGAGTACGCCCACCGCAGCAATGATGCGGAGTTCTTCGGCCCGCCTGGCGACATCGACAATGCACGCGGCAGCATCGATTCCGATGCATTGATGCTGAACGGCTACTTCGACTTTGCGGCCCAGGGCAAGATCACTCCCTACGTCGGCGCCGGCGTTGGCGGCATCCGGGTCGAGGCGGACGACATCCGCAAGGACATCTCGTTCTGTTGCTCTGGCATCGTCGATGACGACGACACGGTCTTCGCAATTCAGCTGATGGCCGGCGCGGCCTTTGCAGTGACTTCCAGTGTCGACGTCACTGTGGAGTACCGCTATCTCCTCGCTGATCCGTCGTTCGATTTCGCCACCGGGTGCGACGTGGATGACACCATCGGTACCTGCGGGGTCGATGGCAGGTCTTCCGACGACTACAAGAACCAGAGCCTTCTGCTGGGCTTGCGCTATCGGTTCTGATCCTGGCTGGCGGCGGTGATCAGATGGAGTTTCGAAGCGTCGGACTGCCCGTCGGTCGTCGCCGCCGCCTGATCCGCAGGAGATGGACCTCACAGGGAAGTGAGGATCCAGGAAGGCATCTCATGCCAGAGGGAAGCAGCTGGTGAACGTCCCGTCCGGTGCGGACGTTGCCCCGGTGGCCGGGGCTCTTCATCCAGCGGTACGCTGGCGGGCGGTGATGCGACGTGGCGCGGCGCCTCTCGTCGCTGCCGCGTCCGTCCTGATGCGGCGCCACAGGAGCGATCATCGCTCGCGTTGGCTTCCGTGGTCCGCTGACGGGAGTCGTGTGCTGAAGCACTTGCCCGACCCTGCGCGGGCAGGTGGCAAGCAGCTGATTTGTATGGTGGGCCAGCCAGGACTTGAACCTGGGACCAACGGATTATGAGTCCGCCGCTCTAACCAGCTGAGCTACTGGCCCGCGGCGGGGATTCTAGCAGCCGGCCCGCGCGTCACCGCCCCGCCGGCCATTGGCGCGCCGCGACCGCGCCGGACTAAACTGGCGCATGGGAAAACGCACCGCCGACCTGCCGCCACTGCCCGGCCTGCCGGGCCTGATCCGGGAACTCCGCTACTCCGAGGTGGCCCGCCAGGGCATCGGACTGCTGCTGATGCCGTTCCTGGCCTTCTTCGCCACGCCGTCTGCACTGCCATTCATGGCCGGGGCTGCGCTGGTGGTTCTCGGCTCCATCGTGCGGATGTATGCCTCCGGCTTCATCGTCAAGAACAAGCAGCTGGCCACGGTCGGGCCCTACTCGGTGGTCCGCCACCCGCTGTACACGGGCAACGGGCTCATCCTCATCGGCTTCGTGATCGCCTGCGGAGTGTGGTGGGCGATACCTCTTGGCATCCTGTTCTGGTGGCTCTTCTACCCGGTCACCATCGCCTACGAGGATTCGAAGCTCGAGCGCATCTTCGGCGATGCCTGGCGGCAGTGGAGCGTGACGGTGCCCGCGGTGGTTCCGCGCCGCGTCTGGCCCCGGGGCGGCGGTGGCTGGTCGTTCATGACCTCGCTGCGGGAGAACTTCGAGCCGGTGGTCATGGCCTTCACGCTGGCCTGCATCGGCTGGATAGGGACGCGTGTCTGAGGGCGAAGGCCCCGGCCGCTACCTGAGCCGCGGATACCAGGGCGCCGTCTACCTGACGGGTGAGGGCGACGACCGCGTCGTCGTCAAGCAGCCCATTGGCCGTGGTGTGGCGCGGCGACTGCGCGTCTGGATGCTGCGCCGGGAGCATGCCGCCTACCAGCGGCTCGCGGGCATCGACGGCATTCCCCGCTGCCTCGGCCTGCGTCCCGACGGCAGCCTCGTGCTGGCCTACGTGGCGGCCGAGCCCTTCCGGGAGTCGCTGCCGTGGCCGGTCGGGCGCGAGGCCTTCTTCACGGAGCTGCTGGGGATCATCCAGTCCTGCCACGCCGCGGGCGTGGCCCACGCCGACCTCAAGCGGCGCGGCAACATCCTCGTCGACCAGGCCGGCCGGCCCTGGGTGCTCGACTTCGGCTCGGCCATCCTTGCGGGAACCCGGCACGGCTGGCTCTTCCGTCTCGCCTGCCGCATGGACCTGAACGCCTGGGTCAAGCTCAAGTACCGCCGCCGGTACGACCTGGTCACGCCGGAGGACCGCGCCTACTACCAGCCCACGTGGATCGAGTCCGGTGCGCGGGCCGTGCGCCGCGTCTGGCGCAAGGTCACTGGCCGGCGCTGGCGCAAGGCCCGCCGCCAGCGTCGCGCGGGCGGCTAGCGGCCCGCTGGCAATGGTGCGCCAGCAGGTTGTTTTCAGCAGCCTGCTAGCGGGTTGCGACCGGCGGGCAGGGAGTAGCCAGCCCCCCACGCACCAGGTACGTGTACTGCCGCCCGTCGGCACCGAGGACCAGGATCCCGTCGCCGGCCTCCGGCGGGGCAGCCCCGCAGCCGGGCAGCCCTTCCTTCGGGCCCCGCGGGCGCGTGCCCAGGACCGTGACGGCATCGGGCGGAATGCCGAGGAGGCTCGCGAGGTTGCTGCGGGCCCGGTCCGTCGCCGTGCCGGCCGGCGGGACCGCAGCGGCGGGGCGATCCGGCTTCGCTGCCTGGCCGGGCCGCGGCCCGGCGCCACCCTTGCCATGGCAGATCCGCCCGCTGCTGCCGGCCACCCGAACGTCGAACCGCCGTCCGGCCGCCTCGGCGCTGACCTGGTGGCCGGGCGTGATGACCTGGGCGTAGGCCATGCCCGCGAGGGGGCAGTCCAGGCTGCCATCGGGGAAGGCCCGCGGCGTGACGGACAGGATGCGGACCTCGCCAGCGGGCACGCCGACCTGTGCGGCGACGAGATCCCGGGCGATCGTGGCCGGATCGGTGCCGCCCGCGGCCGGGCCACTGACCAGGGCAATCAGCAGCGTGGCCAGCAACCCGGGGACGCTACCACGATGTGCCGCGCGTCTTATGTCCAGTGACTGCACGGGTGGCATGATAGGCCAACGTTACACAGGGGGCAGGCCGTGGTCGCGGCCTTGGGCGTGGCGGACGGATCCGCCGCTTTGTGGTTGCAGCGGGCCACGTTCCTGCTGGTGGGGATGGGCGGCGTCTCGCTGCTGGCCCTGCTGGCGCGCTGGTCGGCGTTCTGCGAGCTCTTTGCGCACTTCCGGGTGCAGTACCTGGTGCTGCAGGTCGTTGCGCTGGTGCTCGTACTCCTGCAGCGCCGCTTCGACCTGGCCACCGTCGTCGTACTGATCGCGGTCCCGCACCTGCTGGCCGTGGCACCCTATCTGCCCGGCACCCTGCGCCGTCACCCCGCGGTCCCGGCCGCCGCCGACGCCCGCCTCGTCGCGTTGAACCTGCAGTTCAACAATGGCGACTTCGAGCGGGCCCGCGATTACCTGCTGGCCACCCGGCCCGACGTGCTGGTGATATCGGAGTTCACGCCCCGGGCTGCCCAGCGGCTGGCCTTCCTCGAGTCTGGCTACCCCCATCGCGTCCTGCGCCCGCGGAACTCGGCCTGGGGGATCGCCGTCTACAGCCGCGTGCCGATCCTCGAGACCGTCGACCTGCCGCTGGACGGGGGCCGGAGCTCGCAGTTGCGCCTGCGGCTGGGCTTTGCCGGCGGGCCCGTCGACCTGTACGCGCTGCATCTCGCGTCGCCCACGGGCCCAGGGCGTGCGGCGCTGCGCAACGCGCAGCTGGAACGCCTGGCAGGGATCGTCACGGCCGTGCGTGCTGCCGCACCGTCGGTTCCCGCCGTGGTCGTCGGTGACCTGAACCTGACGCCCTTCTCGCCCTGGTTCGGCGACCTGCTGCGCAAGGCCGGTCTGCGCGATGCGCGCCAGCCGTTCGGCCTGCACGTGACCTGGCCAGCGCTGCCGCTGCCGCTGTGGATTCCCATCGACCACTGCCTCGTGGCCGGCGATCTCGCCATCCCAGGCGTCGCGGCGGGACCGGCCATGGGCTCGGACCACCTGCCCCTCGAGATCAGACTTGCCCGGAGTGCGCCATGACCATCGTTACGCAGGTCCTCGGCCTGCTGTCCTACCTGTTCGTGCTGGCCGTCGGGCTGCTGCTGCTGGCTATCCCGGTGATGTACGTCATCGACGTGACGCAGACCACCCACGCGATCCGGCGCAACTACCCGGTCGTAGGGCGGTTCCGCTACTTCTTCGAGAACCTCGGGGAATTCTTCCGGCAGTACTTCTTCGCCATGGATCGCGAGGAGATGCCGTTCAACCGCGCCGAGCGCTCGTGGGTCTACCGGGCGGCCAAGGGCGTCGACAGCACGGTGGCCTTCGGCTCGACCCGCGACCTGCGACCGGCGGGGACGGCGATCTTCGTGAACGCGCCGTTCCCGCCGCTGGAACAGGAGGTGGCGCCAGCCAGCGCGGTGACGGTGGGCCCTTACTGCCGGCAGCCATACACGACCAGCCGGTTCTTCAACATCTCGGGCATGAGCTACGGGGCGATCTCGAAGCCTGCGGTGCTCGCGCTCTCGAAGGGGGCGAAGCTGGCGGGCTGCTGGCTCAACACCGGGGAGGGCGGCCTGTCCCCGTGGCACCTGGAGGGTGGCGGTGACATCGTCTTCCAGATCGGCACGGCCCGCTACGGTTGCCGCGACGCCACCGGCGGGCTGGACGAAGCGCGCCTCCGCGACGTGGCCGCGCATCCCCAGGTGCGCATGATCGAGGTCAAGCTCAGCCAGGGCGCCAAGCCCGGCAAGGGCGGGATCCTGCCGGCGGCCAAGGTCACGCCGGAGATCGCCGCCATCCGTGGCATCGCGGCCGGGCAGGACTCCATCAGCCCCAACCGCCACCCCGACATCGACAGCGTCACCGACCTGCTCGACTTCATCGCCCGCGTGCGGGACATCACCGGCAAGCCCACCGGCTTCAAGACGGTGGTGGCGTCCTTCGAGTGGCTCGACGAGCTGTGCCGCGAGGTGCAGCGCCGCGGCGTCGAGTCGGCGCCGGACTTCATCACGCTGGACTCGGGCGATGGCGGGACAGGGGCCGCCCCGATGGCGCTCATCGACAACGTCGGCCTGCCGATCCGCGAGAGCCTGCCGCTGGTGGCGGACGTGCTCCGGCAGCACGGCCTGAAGGGGCGCGTCCGGCTCATCGCCAGCGGCAAGCTGGTGACGCCCGCGAACGTCGCGCTGGCGCTGTGCATGGGTGCCGACTTCGTCAACTCGGCGCGCGGCTTCATGTTTGCGCTGGGGTGCATCCAGGCGCTCCGCTGCAACAGGAACACCTGCCCGACCGGCATCACGACCCACGACCCGCGGCTGCAGCGCGGGCTCGTGCCGGCCGACAAGGCGGAGCGCGTGATGCGCTACCAGCAGAGCATGGAGAAGGAGGTGGCGATGATCGCCCACTCGTGCGGCGTGGCCGAGCCGCGCCAGCTCGGGCGGCGCCACTGCCGCATCGTGCAGCCCGACGGCAAGTCGGTGCCGCTGTCCGGGCTCTACCCGGAGGGGTAGGCGCCGGTGCCGCCCGGTCGGGCGGCACCGGTTCGCATCGTCAGTCGTCGATCAGGAAGCTGCGCAGCTGGTCGCTGCGCGACGGATGGCGCAGCTTGCGCAGGGCCTTCGCCTCGATCTGGCGGATGCGCTCGCGGGTGACGTCGAACTGCTTGCCGACCTCCTCGAGGGTGTGATCGGTGTTCATGTCGATGCCGAAGCGCATGCGCAGCACCTTGGCCTCCCGCGGCGTCAGGCCGGCGAGGACGTTGTGCGTCGTCTCCTTGAGGCTCTCCATCGTGGCGGCCTCGATCGGGGACGCCACGGTGGTGTCCTCGATGAAGTCCCCGAGGTGCGAGTCCTCGTCGTCGCCGATGGGCGTCTCCATCGAGATCGGCTCCTTGGCGATCTTCAGGACCTTGCGGACCTTGTCCTCGGGCATCTCCATGCGCACTGCCAGCTCTTCGGGCGTCGGCTCGCGGCCGATCTCCTGCAGCATCTGCCGCGAGATGCGGTTGAGCTTGTTGATCGTCTCGATCATGTGCACCGGGATGCGGATCGTGCGGGCCTGGTCCGCGATGGACCGGGTGATGGCCTGCCGGATCCACCACGTCGCGTAGGTCGAGAACTTGTAGCCGCGCCGGTACTCGAACTTGTCGACGGCCTTCATGAGGCCGATGTTGCCTTCCTGGATTAGGTCAAGGAACTGCAGGCCGCGGTTCGTGTACTTCTTCGCGATCGAGATGACGAGGCGCAGGTTGGCCTCGACCATCTCCTTCTTCGCCCGGCGGGCCTTCGCCTCGCCGATCGACATCTCGCGGTTGATTTCCTTGATGTCGGGAATCGAGAGGTGCACTTCCCGCTCGATCTCGTGCAGCTGCTTCTGCGCCCGCTGGATGTCTTCCTTCATCTTCAGCAGCGCCGAGCTGTGCTTGCGCTTCTGCTTGATGTGCTTGTCGACCCACTTGAGGTTGGTCTCGTTGGCCGGGAAGCTCGCCAGGAAGTCCTTGCGGGGCATGCCGCAGTCGCGCACGCAGATCTGCATGATCCGGCGCTCCTGGTTGCGGATGGCGTTGACGGTCTCGCGGAGGTGGTTCGCGAGTGCGTCGAACAGCCGCGGCGCGAGCTTGAGCTCCATGATCTCGTCGGCGAGCTTCTCGCGCGACTTGCCGACCTTCTTGTCGCCGGCGCCGACCTTCTCCAGGTCGGCCAGCACGCGCTTGTGGCGGCGGAAGATCGACTGCAGCCGCTTGTCGGCCTCGACCGGGTCAGGGCCGAGCTCCTCGGCCTCGCCACCGCCGTCGGCGTCGTCGCCGTCGGCCTCCTCGGTCTCGGCGGCAGGCGCGAGGTCGCGGGCGGCCGGGGCCGGGATCTCTTCGGGCGCGTTCGGGTCGACGAAGCCGGTGAGCACGTCCTGCAGGCGGGCCTCGCCGGCCTGGACGGGGGCGTAGGCGCGGGCGATGACGTCGACCGAGGGCGGGAACATGGCCAGCGACCGCTTGACCTGGTCGAGGCCTTCCTCGATGCGCTTGGCGATGCGGATCTCGCCCTCGCGGGTCAGGAGCTCGACCGTGCCCATCTCGCGCATGTACATGCGCACCGGATCGGTGGTCCGGCCGAACTCGCTGTCGACCGTCGCGATGGCGTTGGCGGCCTCTTCGGCGGCCTCGTCATCGGTCGCGACGGGCGCGTCGGACAGCAGGATCGACTCGGTATCCGGTGCCTTCTCGTACACCGTGATACCCATGTCGTTGATCATGTTGACGATGTCTTCGATCTGCTCCGGATCGACGATATCGTTCGGGAGGTGGTCGTTGACCTCGGCGTACGTGAGGAAGCCCTGCTCCTTGCCGCGCGCAATGAGCAGCTTCAGCTGGGACTGTTGTTCGGTGCTCGCGTTTTCGATCGGCTCGCTCACCCGTCAGACCTCTGCTGTTGCGCTGCGTAAACTTGCCATTATAGGCGACCCGGCCGCGCCGGGGGTAGGTCAGCCGCGACCGCCATCCGGGCGGGCGGAGCGGCGTGTCACTCGGCAGTGGGCACGCCGCTGGCCAGCAGCCGGCGCAGCGCGGCCAGTTCCTGCTGCTCCCCGGCATCCAGGTCGCCGGCCCGGGCCAGCAGGTCATTCAGCCGCTGCTGGATGGCGAGGGAGGCAAACCGCTGCAGGCAGCCCTCGAACTCGGCCCGGGCGCCGTCTTCCGGTACCAGGACGTCCTCGGCCAGCAGCTGCTCCAGGTGCGGCAGTTCTGGCCGTTCCCTGAATCTTTCGACGATGGCGGCCGGGTGGAGCCCGGGCCGCTCGCGCAGCAGCGCGTGGATTTCGGCCAGCAGCGCCGCACCCCGCTGGCCACTGGTGGCGAGGCCCGCGGGCAGGTCGACCAGGGGTGCCAGCTGCGGATAGTGCAGCAGCAGGCCGATGGCCTGACGGCCCACGGAGCCCCGGCCCGAAGGCCGGTCTGACCTGGCCCGGGTGGCCTGCGGCCGGCTGCCGGGGCGGTCCGCTGCCGGACCTGCGAGGGCCGCCGACCGGCCCGGCGCCAGGCCGATGCGCCCGGCCAGCTCCGCCGTCAGCAGTTCGCGGTAGACCTCGTCCGGCACGTTTGCGATCAGTGGCTTGGCCAGCGCGGCGAGCCTGGCCCGCCCGTCGGTGCTCGACAGGTCCAGGTCCTGGGCGAGGGTGTCCAGCAGGAACCGCGAGAGGGGCTGGCTTGCCCCGATCCGGGCGGTGAAGGCGTCGGCGCCTTCCTTGCGCACGAGGCTGTCCGGGTCGTCCCCCTCGGGCAGCAGCAGGAACCGCACCTGCCGGCCGTCGCGGATGGTGGGCAGTGCCACCTGCAGGGCCCGCCAGGCGGCCTCGCGGCCGGCCCGGTCGCCATCGAAGCAGAAGACGATCTCCGGCACGACGCCGAAGAGCCGGCGCAGGTGCTCGGCCGTGGTGGCGGTCCCCAGGGTGCCGACGACGTTGCGGATGCCGTGGGCAGCCAGCATGACGACGTCCATGTAGCCCTCGACCACCAGGAACCGGGCCGGCTTTCGTTCGGCGCGCCGGGCCTCGTAGAACCCGTAGAGCTCGCTGCCCTTGTGGAAGAGCGGTGTCTCGGGGGAGTTCAGGTACTTGGGCTCGCCCGGTCCGACGATGCGGCCGCCGAAGGCGATGACCCGCCCGCGGTTGTCGCGGATCGGGAACATGATGCGGTCGCGGAAGCGGTCGTAGTGGCCACCGGCATCGCGGGGCACGATCAGCCCGGCCCCCTTGAGGGCGGCGCGGTCCGCTTCGCTCTCGCCCAGCTCGCCCAGCAGCGTGTCCCAGGCCGCGGGGGCGTAGCCGATGCCGAACTCGCGGGCCGTTTCGCCGTCGAGGCCCCGGCCGCGCAGGTACTCGATGGCGGCCGGGTGGTCCCGGAGGCACTGGCGGAACACGCGGGCGGCGCGCTCCAGGATGGCAAACAGGGGCTCGAGGCTCTGGCGGGGTGCGTCGTCGCCGCGGGGCACCTCGACGCCGACCATGCGGGCCAGTTCTTCGACGGCCACCGGAAAGTCGAGCCGCTCGAATTCCATCAGGAAGCCGAGGGCCGTACCGTGGGCGCCGCAGCCGAAGCAGTGGTAGAACCCCTTGGCCGGGCTCACCCAGAAAGACGGCGTCTTCTCGGCATGGAACGGGCAGCGCGCCTTGTACTCGCGCCCGGCCTTGGTCAGCGGCACCCGCGAGCCCACGACTTCGACGATGTCGGCCCGCTGGACCAGGTCGTCGATGAATTCCTGCGGGATACGTCCGCTCACTGGGTACCGTCCGTGCGGATGGCCGGCGTCGGGCCTGTCGTGCCGGCGCGGTGCCGTCAGCGGGCCTGGCCGGGCGTCAACATGGCCGGCGGTTGCAGCCGGCCGTGCGGGGCAAGCCTATAGCGAGGCTGCCGGTGGGTAAACGCAGGGTCCGCCGGGCGGGCTGGCCGCGGCGATCCGGGGGCTTCAGCGGCCGGTGAGCCGCGCCTTGACGCGCTCGCCGACGGCGGCGAAGTCGGCCTGGCCCTGGGCCCGGTCCCGGAGCCATGCCATGACCTTGCCCATGTCCTTCATGGTGGCGGCGCCGGTTTCCTGGAAGGCCTGCTCGATGAGGGCTTCGAGGGCGGCCGCGTCGAGCTGGGCCGGCAGGTAGGCCTTCAGGATCTCCGCTTCGGCGAGTTCCTGCTGTTCGAGCTCGGGCCGGTTGCCGGCGGCGAACTGTGCCGCCGACTCCTGCCGCTGCTTGATCAGCTTCTCGACGATCTTGAGGACGTGCGCGTCGGTGGTTTCGGTGCGCTCGTCGACCTCGCGCTGCTTCACGGCCGCCAGCAGCATGCCGACGACCGCCAGGCGCGGCTTGTCACCGGCGCGCAGGGCGGCCTTGCGGTCTTCCTGGATGCGGTCCTTGAGGCTCACGGGTGGCGCGGTGCCGGGGCAGGCATGCGGGGCGGCGGGCCAGGGTGCCGGCCAGCCCCCGGAGCTCAGTAGAGCCGGCGCCGGCGGTTGGTTTCCCGGGCAGTGCGCTTGAGCTGCCGCTTTACGGCGGCGGCCTTCTTGCGCTTGCGCTCCTGGGTCGGCTTCTCGTAGAACTCGCGCCGCCGCAGTTCAGTGAGGACGCCTGCTTTCTCGCAGGCACGCTTGAACCGCCGGAGGGCGGCGTCAAAATGCTCGTTTTCTCGGACACGAACGCCGGGCACGCTGGAACCTCGGGATAAAAAAACCGGCGCTGCCGGCCGGCGTAACCACGAATACTAGCCCCTTGAAGCCTTCAATGCAAAACCCTGCCTCCGGGCCCCGCGCCGTCGTGCTCGGCATCGAGACCAGCTGCGACGAAACGGCCGTGGCCGTCTACGACGGCCGGCTGGGCCTCAGGGCCCATCGGCTCTACAGCCAGGCTCCGCTGCATGCGCCCTTCGGCGGAGTGGTCCCCGAGCTGGCCTCACGGGACCACATCCGCAAGTTGCTGCCCCTCATCGAAGGGGTCATGGCGACGGCCGGCGCCGCGCCCGCCGACCTGGCGGCCGTGGCCTATACGGCAGGTCCCGGTCTCGTCGGGGCGCTGCTGGTCGGGGCGACCGTGGGGGTGGGGCTCGCCTATGCATGGGGCATCCCGGCCATCCCGGTGCATCACCTGGAGGCGCACCTGCTGGCAGCGTTCCTCGAGCCGGACCAGCCGCGGTTCCCGTTCCTCGCGCTGCTGGTGTCGGGTGGCCATTCGATGCTGGTGGACGTCAGGGGACTCGGTGACTACCGCACCCTGGGTGAGACCCTGGACGACGCCGCCGGCGAGGCCTTCGACAAGGGGGCAAAGCTGCTGGGCCTGCCGTACCCGGGCGGGCCGGCCCTGGCGCGGCTGGCAGCGACGGGGACCCCGGGGCGCTTCAGCTTTCCGCGCCCGCTGCGCAATGCTCCCGGCGTCGATTTCAGTTTCAGCGGCCTGAAGACGGCGCTCCTGCAGCGTGTCCGGGCCCTCGAGGCCGGCGGTGGGCTCACCGAAGCCGCGCGCGCCGATCTCGCCTGCGGCTACGAGGCCGCGATCGTCGACGCACTCGTCGTGCAGTCCGTACGCGCGCTGGAGCAGACGGGCCACCGCCAGCTGGTGGTGGCCGGCGGTGTCGGTGCGAACCGGCAGCTGCGCACGCTGCTTTCGGACGCCGTCGGTCGCATGGGTGGCAGCGTGTACTATCCTCGCGCCGAGTTCTGCACCGACAACGGCGCGATGATCGCCTACGCGGGCTTCCGGCGCCTGATGGCCGGCGCGGGCCGCACCGGCGGGCCGCCGGGCGTCGTGGCGCGGCCGCGCTGGCCCCTGGCAGAGCTGGCCCTGCGGGCCGCCGGCAGCGACGCCTGACGCAACCCGTTTCACCATTCCCCTACGCCGACGGCTGGACCCATGGATACGATCTTCCTTCGCGACCTGCGCATCACCACCATCGTCGGCATCTGGGAGTGGGAGCGCCGCATGCCCCAGGTCGTCAGCATCGACCTTGACATGGCGGCCGACATCCCGAAGGCGGCCGCCACCGACGCCATCGAGGACACGCTCGACTACAAGGCGGTGACCCGCCGCGTCCGGGAGTTCGTCGAGGCGTCGCGATTCAACCTGATCGAAACCATGGCGCATCGTGTGGCGGCGATCATCACCGACGAGTTCGGCGTGCCGTGGGTGCGGGTCTCGGTGCACAAGCCGCTGGCCATCCGCGGCTCCCGCGACGTCGGCATCACCGTCGAGCGCGGGACGCGCCCGGCATGACGGGGGCCGCGGCGCCGGTGGTCACGGCCTACGTCAGCGCCGGGAGCAACATCGATCCGCTGCCGAACCTGCGCCTAGCGATCGCCGAACTGCGCCGTCGCTTCGGGAGGCTGCGGCTGTCGCCGGTCTACCGCACCCCGGCCGTGGGCTTTGCCGGCGACGACTTCCTCAACCTGGTGCTGGCGTTCGAGACGAGTGAGCCGCCCGCCGACGTCGTTGCGGAGCTGGAGCGCCTGCACCGGCTTGCCGGGCGGCAGCGCGGTCCCGACGCGTTCGCGTCACGCACCCTCGACCTCGACCTGTTGCTGTACGGCGACGAGGTGATTCCGCAGCCCCCCATCAAGGTGCCGCGGGAGGACATCCGCAAGTACGCCTTCGTGCTGGGGCCGCTGGCGGACCTGGCGCCCGGGCTCGTGCACCCGGTGACCGGCGAGACCATCGGCTCGCTGTGGGCTGCCTTCGACCGGCAGGGCCAGCCGCTGACCCGGGTCGACGTCGACCTGGGCTAGGGGCTACCAGCCGGCGCTGCGCCCGCCGTCGACGGCTATGACCTGGCCCGTGACGTAGGTCGCGTCGCGCACCAGGTACAGGATGCAGCCGGCGATGTCGGCGGGATCGCCGGTCCGGTGCAGCGGGATCTGGCGCAGCACGACTTCCTTCGTCGCGTCGCTGATGCCGCCGTCGGGCCAGAGGACGGCACCGGGCGCGACGCCGTTGACGCGGACCTGCGGTGCCAGGTCCCGGGCCAGCGCCTTCGTCAGGAAGCTGAGGCCCGCCTTCGCGGCCCCGTAGACCGGATGGTTCTTGAGCGGCCGGATCGCGTGGATGTCGATGATGTTGACGATGCAGCCCTGGCTTTCGCGCAGCCAGGGCAGCGCTGCCTGGGCGAGGAACAGCGGCGCCTTGAGGTTGGTGCCGATCAGGTCGTCCCACTGCGTCTCGGTGATCTGGTCGAGTGGCGTCGGATAGAAGCTCGACGCGTTGTTGACGAGCGTGTCGAGCCGGCCCGTGCGGGCCGTGACCTCGTTCACCAGCGACGCGAGCCGTGGCGTGTCGAGGATGTCGCCGCTCACCGCGAAGGCCGATCCGGCGCGCAGCGCGTTGAGCTCGCCGACCAGTGCCGCGGCTGCCTCGGGCGAACCCCGGTGGTGGACGGCCACGCCGCTGCCGGCGGCGTGGAGCGTGCGCGCGATCTCGGCGCCGACCCGACGGGCACCGCCGGTGACGAGCGCCCACTGGCCTGCGAGGGAGCGGGGTTCGCGCGACCGGGTGCCGTGCTCGTCGTTCATGGGTGCTGGTGGTGCCTTCGCTTGCGTTGATGCGCGGCCGGACCGCGGCGCGCGCGTAAGATTACACGAATGACCCAGTGGCGAGACCGTGAGCTGCCGGCACCGGATGCCGTGGCGCTGGACCACAGCGCCGCGGTGACGCGTCATGTGGTTGCGTCCATCGAGGCTGCTGGCGGATGGCTCGACTTCGCCGAGTACCTGGACCACGTGCTCTATGCGCCTGGCCTTGGCTACTACAGTGCCGGCGCGACGCGGTTCGGTGCCGCAGGTGATTTCGTCACCGCACCCGAACTGGGTTCAGCATTCGCGGGCTGCCTGGCCAGGGTGGTTCGCCAGCTGCAGGCGGAGATGCCGGCTACCACGGTGCTCGAATTTGGCGCGGGCTCCGGTGTGCTGGCAGCCGATCTGCTGACGGCCCTCGCCGACGCGCCGCCCGGGCAGTACCTGATCGTCGAGGTCAGTGCCGACCTGCGCGAGCGGCAGCGGCGCACGCTGGCCGCGCGGGTGCCTCACCTGCTGTCCCGCGTGCAGTGGCTGGACCGGTTGCCCGCCGTGCCGGTGGACGGTCTCGTCATCGCCAACGAGGTCGTCGATGCGATCCCGTTCAGCTGCTTCCGCATGGCCGGCGGCGCGCCGCTGGCGCTGGGCGTCGGGGTCGCCGACGGTGCCCTGGCATGGGCGGCACGCCCGGCGGGCCCGGCACTCCGCGACGCACTGGTGGCGGCTGGCGTCGGCGCCGGCGCTGACTTGCCCGACGGTTACACGGGCGAGGTCCGACCGCGGGCCGATGCCTGGGTCGCGACGCTGGCGGGCTGCCTGGGGCAGGGGCTCGCGCTGCTCGTCGACTATGGTGGTGCGGCGCGCGAGGTCTACCACCCGGACCGGCGCGACGGGACGCTGCTCTGCCACTACCGGCATCGCGCCCACGCCGACCCGTTCCTGTGGCCGGGCCTGCAGGACATCACCGCATGGGTCGATTTCAGCCGCCTGGCCGCCTCCGCGGCGGCGGCCGGACTCAGCGTCGCGGCCTATGGCACCCAGGCGCATTTCCTGCTGGCCAACGGCGTACTCGATGCCGCTGCGCAGGGGGACCCCGCCAGCCGCGCACGCTGGTCGAGGGAGGTTGGTGCGTTGCTGCTGCCGGGCGGGCTCGGGGAGCGCTTCAAGGTGCTCGCGCTCGCCCGCCACAGACCCGCGTGGAGCCGCGGGCTCGTCATGCGCGACCTGCGCGGCGCGCTCTGAGTCAGGCCTGCCCGGCGTCCGGGTGGGCGGCTCCGAATACATCCCGGGCTGCGCGGATGGCCTCGACCCGCGCGGCGTGGACGGCGGCCGCGATGGCGGGGCCCGCCGGCAGCGTCGCCGCGATGCTGCGGGCGTCGACGCTGGCGGCTGCTGCAGCGGCCGCGCGGATCCAGTCGTGGCCTGGCAGCGGGTCGTCCTCGTGGCCGGTGCGCCCGCGCGCATCGGCCGCACAGGCCGCCAGGAACTCGTCGAGCCGGCCGGGCCGGCGGAAGTGGTCCAGGCCCTCGAGCAGCTTCAGCACCGTGGCCGGCCGCAGCTCGAGGGCGCGGTGGCACAGTCCGTGGTAGCGCGCCACGGCGACGCCGAGTTCGCGAAAGCGGTTGGGCACCCCCAGCCGGTCGCACAGCGCGTGGGCGAGGGCGACGCTGCGGACCTCGTGGCCCGGGTGCGAGGGCAGGTCCTCGGCCGGCGTGGTCCCCTTCCCGAGGTCGTGGACCAGCACGGCGAAGGCCACTTCGGCGGACGCGCCCGCGCGGGCCGCGGCCCGCAGGGTCATGAGCAGGTGCACGCCCGTGTCGACCTCGGGGTGCCACGCCGGCGGCTGGGGCACGCCGAAGAGCGCATCCACCTCCGGGTAGATGACCGCCAGCGCGCCGCAGTCGCGCAGCACGGCGAAGAACACGTCGGGCCGGGGCTCTGCCAGCGCCTTCACGGTCTCCTGCCATACCCGCTCGGGCACCAGGGCGGAGGCCTCGCCGCAGGCCACCATGTCCCGCATCAGCCCCAGCGTGCCCGGGTCGACCGTGAACCCCGCGCCGGCGAACCGCGCCGCGAACCGGGCCACGCGCAGGATGCGGACCGGGTCCTCGCGGAACGCCGGTGACACGTGGCGTAGCACGCGGCGCTCGAGGTCGGCCCGGCCGCCCCAGGGGTCGATGAGCGATCCGTCCGCGTCCTCGGCCATGGCATTGACCGTCAGGTCGCGCCGCAGCAGGTCCTCTTCGAGGGTGACCCCGGGATCGGCGCGCACCACGAAGCCGCGATAGCCGGGGCCGGTCTTCGATTCGATCCGTGCGAGGGCGTACTCTTCGCCCGTTTCCGGATGCAGGAAGACCGGGAAGCCACGCCCCACCTGGCGGTAGCCCAGGTCAAGCAGCTCGGCCGCCGTGCTGCCGACCACGACCCAGTCGCGCTCGCGCACTGGCCGGCCGAGCAGGCGATCGCGGACAGCCCCGCCGACCAGATACGTGCGCATATGCGGATTGTAGCGTTGAAGCCCCGTGACCCACCGGCGCGAGCCCGGGGGTGGCGCTGGCTGCCGGTCGCGGCCCTGCTGCTGGCGACGGTCGCCTGCTCGCCCGCGTACCTGACGCAGGCGGCCTTCGGCCAGCTCGAGGTGCTGCAGGCCCGCCGCCCGCTGGAGGAGGTGCTGGCCGATCCCGAGACCCCACCCGAGCTGCGGCAGCGCCTGGTCGCTGCCGATGCGGCGCTGGTCTTCGCGCGCACCGATCTCGGCCTGCCGCGGACGGGCAGCTACCGGCACTACGCGGACCTCGGCCGTCCGTACGTCGTGTGGAACGTGTTCGCCGCTCCCGAGTTCAGCCTGGAGCCGGCTGCCTGGTGCTTTCCGGTTGCGGGCTGCGTCCCCTATCGGGGGTACTTTGCCGAGACGGGTGCCCGGGAGGAGGCTGCGCGCCTTGCCGCGCGGGGCAGCGATGTCTTCGTCGGCGGGGTTCCCGCCTACGCGACGCTCGGCTGGTTCGACGACCCGCTGCTCAACACGCTGCTCATCGACGACGACTACGAGGTTGCGGCGACGCTCTTCCACGAGCTGGCCCACCGGCAGTACTACCTGCCGGGGGATGCCGCCTACAACGAGGGCTTTGCCACCTTTGTCGAGCAGGAAGGGCTGCGCCGGTACCTCGTCGCCCGCGGCGACACGGCGAGCCTGTGCGCCTTCGCCGAGCGGACCCGGCGCCGTGAGGCCGTGCTGGCGCTACTCGACGCCTTGCGACGCCGGCTCGAGGCCATCTACGCGGGTGGCGGCGACGACGACGCGCGCCGGGCCGACAAGCGCCGCGCCATCGAGGAGGCGCGCGCCAGTTACCTGCGGCTGCGGGCCACCTGGGCGGGGCCGCCATGGTTCGATGGCTGGTTCGGGCTGCGGGCGCCCGCGCCGGGGGAAGCCCCCGTGCTGGTCGACGCGACGCTGCCCAACAACGCGAGCCTCGGGGCGCTGGCGAGTTACGAGGACCGGGTCCCGGCCTTCGCGGCCATGCTGGCCGAGGCTGGCGGCGACCTGCGTGTGTTCTATGCCCGGGTAGCGGATCTCGGGCGCGCGCCGGACGGGCGCCGTGAGGCTGCGCTGGAGGCCTATGCGGGAGCCGCTGCCGGGCTCAGCGGCGGGCTGCCTGGCGGAACCTGTCGTAATCCCTGAGCGGCCCGGCGATGCCGAGGGCCGTGGCGACGTTCGCGCTGAGCGAGCGGGGCTTGAGGTCGAGGGCCGCGAAGCCGCTGGTCGAGCACACAGAGGGCAGCAGCAGCGACCGGTAGTTGTCGGTGGAGAACGGCTTGCCGGGGACGAAGTCCATGACGGCCGCCTGCAGCCGGGCGATCCACCGCGGCAGCGGGACCACGGCCCGCGTGAGGCCCAGGGCGCGGGCCGTCAGGGCCACGATCCCGCCGAGCGTGAACTGCTCGGGCCCGCAGAGCTGCAGTGTGGTGCCACCCAGGTCGTTCCGTGACAGCACGGCGCTGATGGCAGCGGCCACGTCATCCACGTGCACGGGCGCGAACCGGGCGTCGGCCATGGCCAGAGGGAAGATGCCCGGCATCAGGCGCAGCAGGTCCGCGAAGCGGTTCAGGAACGAGTCGCCGGGACCGAAGATGACCGAGGGCTGCAGGACCGTCACGGCGAGGCCAGACCCGCGCAGGATCGCCTCGGCCTCGCCCTTGGAACGCAGGTAGTGGCTCGTCGCCTGCGGGTGGCCGGCGTTCAGTGCGCTCACCTGCACGATCTTCGGCACGCGGGCCAGCCGGCACGCCTCGACGAGGGCCGTCGCGACGCCTGAGTGGGCGCGACGGAAGCCGCTGCCGTCGCGCCCGCGCTCGTTCAGGATCCCGATGAAGTTGACGACGGCAGAGCAGCCGGCGAGGGCGCGGGCGAGACTGGCCGGCTCGCTGGCGTCGGCGGTCGCGACCCGCAGCCGGGGCAGCACCCGCAGGTGGTCGGCATGGGCCGCCCGGCGCGTGACTACGCGCAGGTCGAGCCCGTTGCCGGCCAGTACCGCGGCGGTGCGCGTCCCGACGAAGCCGGAGCCGCCGAGCAGGGCGATGGTCGCCACGGGCGGCCCCGCCTGCTTCAGCGGATCTGCAGCAGCAGGTTACGGTTGCCGCGCCGGATGCTCATGATGAGCAGCGACTGCTGGTTCGCGACCTGCTGCAGTTCGCGGATGTTCCGCACCCGCACCCGGTTCACCGACACGATGATGTCGTTGGCGCGCAGGCCCGCCCGTCCCGCAGGGCTCTCGGGCTCCACGGTCTGGACGGTCACGCCTGGCCCGGCGAAGGCCGCGTCGCTCTCGTGGTTGGCGAGCGCGGCGCCGGCGAGGCCCGGGTGCACGCTCTCGCCGTCGGCCCGGGCCGTGGAGTTGACTTCGCTCAGCGTCGCCGTGAACTGCCGGCGCTTGCCCTCGCGCAGGACGTCGACTTTCACGCTGTCGCCACTACGCTTCAGGCCAACGGTATTGCGCAGGTCCGATGCGGACTTCACGCGGCTGCCGTCGATGCTGACGATGACGTCACCTACTTCGATGCCGGCCTTCTCGGCCGCAGACCCGCTGACGACTTCCTGCACCAGTGCGCCCTCGGTCTGGCCCTCGACCCCGAACGCCTTCGCGCTTTCGGCGTTGAAGTCGCTGATGCTGACGCCGAGCAGCCCGCGCTTGACCTCGCCGAACTGCAGGATCTGCCCCATGATCGTCTTGGCGATATTGACGGGGATCGCGAAGCCGATGCCGATGTTGCCGCCGCTGTTGGAGAAGATCGCCGAGTTGATGCCGATCAGCTCGCCGCGGAGGTTTATCAGCGCGCCGCCCGAGTTGCCCGGGTTGATCGAGGCGTCGGTCTGGATGAAGTCCTCGTAGCCGTCGGGATTGATGCCGCTGCGGCCAAGGGCCGAGACGATCCCCGAGGTGACCGTGTGCTGCAGTCCGAACGGGTTGCCGATGGCGACCACGAAATCGCCCACCTGCACGCTGCCGGAGTCGCCCAGCTTGAGCTGGGCCAGGTTCTTGGTGTCCTCGACCTGCAGCACGGCCACGTCGGTGCCGGGGTCGGAGCCCACGACCTTGGCCTTGAGGCTGCGGTTGTCGAGCAGCATCACCTCGATCTCGTCCGCGCTCTCGATGACGTGGTGGTTGGTCAGGATGTAGCCCTTGGCGGCATCGACGATCACGCCGGACCCGGCGCTCTGCACCCGGCGCTCACGCTGGCGGGGGGCCGGGCCCTGCTCCGGCAGGCCGAAGAAGCGGCGGAAGAACGGGTCCTCCATGAGCGGGTTGTTGGGGGCTGCCACGGTGCCGCGGGTGGCGATGCTGACCACCGCCGGGGAAACCTCGCGGACGAGGGGAGCGAGGCTGGGTATTTCCTTGTCGCCGACCTTGGCCGGCAGCTGCGCGAGGGCCGGGGTGGCGACGAGCCAGGCGGCCAGCGCCAGGCGCACAGCGGGGATCACAGCCATCGGGCGATAACCTCGGAGCAGGGCAAAAAGCGGGCCGGAATCATAACGGGTTTGCCCTGGCCGGGCCGTCGGGGCCGCGACGCGGGCGAGTTAAGAATGCGATAGCTTCGCAGCGCTGCCGCCGTGCGGATTCGCCCGCGCGGACCGGCCCGGCGGCTGGTGGTCGGTGCCCCCAACATCTAGTGTTGGCGAGTGGCGGGCGCCGGGTCCGTGGCGAGTCGCGACGCCCGCGAAAATCGCAGGGAGGGTGGTTTATAAAATAATGATTAATAAGGGAAAATGGGGTTAATGGCCCGTTGTCCGCGCGCTTGACACCCCGCGCGGCCGGCAATAACCTCCCCGCAGTCCGGCCACAACATCTTGTAGCCGGGCCAGGGAAAAAATCTCACTGGTTTCGGGCGGCCGGTCGTCGTGGTTCGGGTTCCACGGTGACCGCCAGCAGACGGGATCGGCAGCCGGTGGTGCCGGCCGCCGATTCGGGGGGGTGTACCGGTGCCTGTCGGCAACCGGGACGCCAGAGCGACGACGCACACGGCCGGATTCGCTGGTACCGCTTTCATGCGGTGCCGGGCGACCGCCACATTCAGGGTAACGGACACCATGCACTCGGCAGTTCAGCTGGATAATCTCCGGATGGTCACGATTCCCTTCCAGGAAGCCTCGGTCGACATCTGGGACAAGAAGTACCGTCTCAAGTCCAAGAGCGGCGAGGTCGTCGATGAAACCATGGACGACACGTACAAGCGGGTCGCCCGGGCGCTGGCCGACGTCGAGGCCGAGCCGGACCGGGAGCGCTGGTACGAGCAGTTCCTGTGGGCGCTCCGCCGCGGCGCCATCCCCGCCGGCCGCGTCACCTCGAATGCCGGCGCCCGCGAGCACAAGCCGGCGACGTCGACCATCAACTGCACCGTGTCGGGGACCATCCACGACTCGATGCAGGACATCCTGACCAAGGTCCACGAGGCGGGCCTTACGCTGAAGGCCGGCTGCGGCATCGGCTACGAGTTCTCGACGCTGCGCCCGAAGGGGGCCTACGTGTCCGGCGCCGGCGCCCACACGTCCGGCCCGCTGTCGTTCATGGATATCTACGACAAGATGTGCTTCACCGTGTCGTCGGCCGGCGGTCGCCGGGGCGCGCAGATGGGCACCTTCGACGTCGGCCACCCGGACGTCATGGACTTCGTCAAGGCCAAGCGCGAGGACGGCCGCCTGCGGCAGTTCAACCTGTCGCTGCTGGTCACCGACGAGTTCCTGCAGGCCGTGAAGCACGACCGCGAGTGGGAGCTGGCCTTCCCGCTCGACCGCCGCGAGATCGAGCAGCACGGCATCGACCTCGGCAACCGGCGCGAGGTGCTGTGGCGCGACTGGCCCACCGCCGACGGCTACGTCGCCAACGAGCGCGGCCAGGTCGCCTGCCGCATCTACAAGCGGCTGCCGGCCCGCCGCCTGTGGGACCTCATCATGGCGTCGACCTACGACTTCGCCGAGCCCGGCTTCGTGCTCGTCGACCGGGTCAACGAGATGAACAACAACTGGTTCGCCGAGAACATCCGGGCCACGAACCCCTGCGGCGAGCAGCCGCTGCCGCCCTACGGCTCGTGCCTGCTGGGCTCGGTCAACCTGACCAAGTTCGTCCTCGACCCATTCACCGACTCGGCCCGCTTCGACTGGGAGGAGTACCGCCGCGTCGTCAAGGTGTTCACCCGCATGCTCGACAACGTCGTCGAGATCAACGGGCTGCCGCTCGGCGAGCAGCGGGACGAGATCTTCCGCAAGCGCCGCCACGGCATGGGCTTTCTCGGCCTCGGCTCGGCGCTGACCATGCTGCGGCAGCGCTACGGCTCGGCCGAGGCGGTGAGGTTCACCGAGGACGTGGCCCGCGAGATGGCCCTGGCCGGCTGGGAGGCCGGCCTCGACCTGGCCCGCGAGAAGGGCCCGGCGCCGATCATGCTCGAGGAGTTCACGGTGACGCCGGAGATGCTGGCCCGCCGTCCCGAGATGGCCCGCGACGGCTGGAAGGCCGGCGACCGCATCCCGGGCCGCATCCTGCACGCCCGCTATAGCCGCTACATGCAGCGGGTCGCCGCCGTCGCCCCGGAGCTCGTCAAGGAGCTCGAGCGGGTTGGCGCGCGGTTCACGCACCACACGTCGATCGCGCCGACCGGCACCATCTCGCTGTCGCTGGCCAACAACGCGAGCAACGGCATCGAGCCGAGCTTTGCCCACCACTATTTCCGCAACGTGATCCGCGAGGGCAAGAAGTCGAAGGAGAAGGTCGACGTCTACTCCTTCGAGCTGCTGGCCTACCGGCACCTCGTCAGCGCCAGCGCGCGGCCGGGCGGCACCCGCCCCGACGAGCGGCTGCCCGACTACTTCGTCACGGCCGACGACATCAGGCCCCGGGAACACGTCGATATCCAGGCGGCCGCCCAGAAGTGGGTCGACTCGTCGATCTCGAAGACCGCCAACGTGCCGACGGACTTCCCCTACGAGGAGTTCAAGGACATCTACCTCTACGCCTGGGAGCAGGGGCTGAAGGGCTGCACGACCTTCCGCTTCAACCCGGAGGCCTTCCAGGGCGTGCTCGTCAAGGAGCGCGACCTCAAGAACACGAAGTACACCTTCGTGCTCGACGACGGCAAGGAGGTCACGGTGGCAGGTGACGAGGAGATCGAGTACGACGGCGAGGTGCACACCGCCGCGAACCTCTTCGACGCCCTCAAGGAAGGCTACTACGGGAAGTTCTGAAGACGCCCGTCCACGGAGACTGCAGATGAGCAAGACCAGGATCGACCGCCGCATCGTCGGCTATCGCGTCGAGGGCGGCGAAGACAAGGGCGCGGCCCGCAAGGCCGACAAGCCGGCCCTGCCGCGTACCGAGGCCGACGGCAAGGTCGTGCGCATGCACGAGAAGCTCGAGCGGCCCGAGATGCTGCTGGGCTCGACCTACAAGGTGAAGACGCCGGTCTCGGACCACGCCATGTACGTGACGATCAACGACATCGTCCTGAACCAGGGCACCGAGCACGAGCAGCGCCGCCCCTTCGAGATCTTCATCAACTCGAAGAACCTCGACCACTACCAGTGGATCGTGGCGCTGACCCGCCTCATGTCGGCCGTGTTCCGCAAGGGCGGCGACGTCACGTTCATGGTCGACGAGCTGAAGGCCGTGTTCGACCCGCGTGGCGGCTACTGGCAGCCGGGCGGGCAGTTCATGCCGTCGATCATCGCGGAGCTGGGCCACATCGTCGAGAAGCACCTGCGGTCCATCGGCCTGCTGCCGGCCGACACCGTCGGCGAGCACAAGCGCAAGCTGATCGAGCAGAAGCGCAAGGAGTACGAGGAGTCGCAGCGCCAGCAGGACGCCTTCGCCCGGAGCGAGTATCCGGCCGGTGCGCAGCTGTGTTCCGCCTGCCACACGACGGCCGCGGTCTACATGGACGGCTGCATGACCTGCCTCGCCTGCGGCGACTCGAAGTGCGGCTGACGGCCGCGCCGGGGCGGCCCCTGCCATGACCACGCGCGTTCCCGACTTCGCCGGCGTCGGCGTGCTCGTCATCGGCGATGTCATGCTCGACGAGTACTGGTTCGGGGCCACCGGGCGCATCTCGCCCGAGGCGCCGGTCCCCGTGGTGCGGGTCAGTGGCGCCGAGCGGCGTGCCGGTGGCGCGGCCAACGTGGCCATCAACCTCGCCGCCCTCGGTGCCCCGACGTCCATCGCCGGTCTCGTCGGTGCCGACCGCAACGGGGACATCCTCGCGCAGCTGCTGCGCGACCGGGGCGTCAACGCCGCCCTGCAACCCGTTCCCGCGGTGCCGACCATCACGAAGCTGCGGGTCCTGTCCCGCAACCAGCAGCTGATCCGCCTCGACACCGAAGACCCGTTCCCGGCCGGGGCAGCCGGCTCCCTGGCTGCGGCGGTGCCGGCGCTGCTCGACGGCGTGCGCGTCTGCATCCTGTCCGACTACGGCAAGGGGACGCTGCCCGATCCGGGGCCGATCATCGACCACTGCCGCAGCCGCGGCCTGCCGGTGCTGGTGGACCCCAAGGGCACGGACTTCGGTCGCTACCGCCGGGCCACGGTGCTCACGCCGAACCTCGCCGAGTTCGAGGCCGTTGCTGGCCGCACGGACTCCGACGACGACGTCGCCGCCCGCGGCGAGCGGTTGCGTGCGGACCTGGAACTGGCGGCGCTCGTCGTGACCCTGGGCGAGCGCGGCATGGCCGTGATCGCGGCCGGCGTCCCGCCGGTGTTCCTGCCGGCCAGGGCCCGTCAGGTATTCGACGTGACGGGCGCCGGCGACACGGCCATCGCGACGCTTGCCGTCGGCATCGGTGCCGGCCTGCCCGTTGCCGAGGCGGCAGCGCTTGCGAACCTCGCGGCTGGCCTCGTCGTCGGCAAGATCGGCGTCGCCTCGGTCACGCCCGCGGAGCTGAGGCTCGCGTTGCACGAGCACGGCCAGGGCGGTCGTGGCCTGCTGCAGCCGGTCGAGGCGCCGCTGGTCGCCGCCGAGTGCCGCAGCCGGGGCGAGCGGCTGGTCATGACGAATGGCTGCTTCGACATCCTGCATGCGGGGCACGTGGCCTACCTCGAGGAGGCCAAGGCCCGGGGCGACCGGCTGATGGTGGCGGTCAACGACGACGACTCCGTGCGCCGTCTCAAGGGCGCCGGCCGTCCGGTCAATGCGCTGGCCGACCGCATGGCCGTGCTGGCGGGCCTCGCCGCCGTGGACTGGGTCGTGCCCTTCAGCGAGGACACGCCCGAGCGCCTGATCGAGGCCGTGGCGCCCGACGTGCTCGTGAAGGGCGGCGACTACCGTCCCGAGGACATCGCCGGCGGCCGGTCGGTGCTGGCCCGGGGCGGCCGCGTCGAGGTGCTGACCTTCCGCGAGGGCCGCTCGACCACGGCCCTGGTGAACGCGATCCGCGGCCTGCCCGGCCACTGACCGCCATGCAGCCTGCCTCCGCAGCGCTGCTGCGCGCGGCCTACGCGCTGGTCACGTGGCTGCTGGTGCCCTTCCTGCTGCTGCACCTGGCTTGGCGCGCCCTGCGGGTGCCCGGTTACCGCCGTGGCTGGCAGCAGCGGTTCGGCTTCGGCCTGCCGCGGCCGCCGCGGCCTGCCATCTGGGTCCATGCAGTGTCGGTGGGCGAGGTCCAGGCGTCCGCCTCGCTGGTGCGTGAGCTGCTCGACCGGCATCCGGGCGTGCCCGTCGTGGTGACGACGATGACGCCCACCGGCGCCGAGCGGGCCCGGGCCCTGTTCGGCGACCGGGTGCTGCACGCCTTCGTGCCCTACGACCTGGCCGGGGCGGTCCGCCGCTTCATGGACCAGGTGCAGCCCGCGCTGGCGCTGATCCTCGAGACCGAGCTCTGGCCCAACCTGTGGAACGAGTGCGGGCGACGCCGCATCCCGCTGGTGCTGTCGAGCGCCCGCGTCTCGCTGCGCTCGGTCCGCTGGTATCGCCGCCTGACCCCGCTGTTCCGCGAGGTCCTCTCCCACGGGGTCGTCATCGCGGCCCAGACGCCGGCCGATGCCGGGAGGTTCCGGCTGCTCGGCGCCGCGCCGGAGCGAACGCATGTGACGGGCAACATCAAGTTCGACTTCGAACTGCCCCCCGGCGTTGCGCAGCGCGGAGCTGACTTCCGTGCCACCCAGGCGGGCGGACGGCCGATATGGGTCGCGGCGAGCACGCACGAAGGGGAGGAGGAACAGGTGCTCGCGGCCCACCGCGAGGTCTGCGCCCGCGTCCCCGGCGCGCTGCTGCTGCTGGTGCCGCGCCATCCGCAGCGCTTCGCCGCCGTCGGCGAACTCGCGCAGCGGCTCGGCTTCGGCCTGGTGACGCGCTCGTCAGGATCAGTGGCTGATGCCGGGACGGAAGTCTTCGTCTGCGACTCGATGGGTGAGCTGACGACCTTCTACGCGGCGGCCGACGTGGCCTTCGTCGGCGGCAGCCTGGTCCCCATCGGCGGCCACAACCTGCTGGAGCCGGCCGCGCTGGCCCTGCCCCTCGTCACGGGGCCACACAACGAGAACGCCGCCGACATCGCGGCGCTGATGGCCGGCTGCGGCGCGCTGCAGGTGATCCCCGACGCGGCGGCCCTGGCCGCGGCAGTCACTGTGCTGCTGGGTGACCCGGGCGAGCGGCAGCGCCGCGGCCAGGCAGGCCAGGCGGCACTCGATGCCAACCGGGGAGCGCTGGCGCGACTGCTCGGTCTGGTGGACCCGCTGGTCCGCTGACTCAGCCCGCGGGCGGCATCGGCGACGGCCGCGGCGCCGGCAGCGGCGGTGGCGCCGAGAGGTCGGGCTTCGTCAGCGTGGACGTGTCCTTCAGCAGGGTGTCGATGCGCTCGAGGTCCGTGTCCGTCAGGGAGCCGGCCGCCTGCTTGAGCCGCAACCCGTCGAGCAGGTAGTCGTAGCGGCTGCGCAGGTAGTTGACCTCGGCCGAGAGCAGGTTGCGGCGCGCGATCAGCACGTCGACCGTGGTGCGGGTGCCGACCTCGAAGCCGGCCTCCGAGGCCTTCAGGGCCGTGCGGGCCGATTCGAGGGCCTGGCGCAGGGACTGCACCCGGGAGACGTCGGTGATGACGCCGAGGTAGGCATCGCGCGTCGAACGCTCGGTCTCGCGGGACGCCCGCTCGAGGCGCTCGCGGGCGGCCCGGTGCTGGTAGACGGCCTGGCGCACACGCGACGTGTTGGCACCGCCGGTGAAGAACGGCATCGATACCTGGATGCCGACCTGGTCCTGGTAGTTGGTGAATGCCGTTTCGTCGCGGAATCGCACCGGCGGGTTGCCGCGGAGGTTGCGGGCAAAACCGGCGGAGTCGGTCTTCCCCCGGCTTGCCACCAAGTCGACGGTCGGTGCGAACGCGGACTGGGCGATGCGGATGTTGTCCTTGGCGATCTCGGCGCCCACCTGGCTGGACAGCAGGCTGGCATTCTGCTGCATGGCCAGATCCACCCAACGGTTGACGTCGGAGGGCTCGGGCGGCACCAGGGGAATCTCGCTGGTCGGCTTCGCCAGTACCTCGGGGTAGTCGTCGATGATGGCCCGGAGCACCTCGCGCTGGTTCGCCAGGTTGCGCTTGGCCGCGATCTCGAGGGCCACGGCGTTGTCGAAGGCGGCCTGGGCCTCCTGCACGTCGGTGATGGCGATCAGCCCCACCTCGAAGCGCTTCTGGGCCTGCTCCAGCTGCTGGCCGATGGCCTCCTTGGCGGCGCGCTCGGCGTTGAGGGTGTCCTCGGCCGCGAGTACGTTGAAGTAGGCATCGGCCACCCGGATGATCAGGTCCTGCCGGGCGAAGGTGTAGTCGAACTCCGCCTGGGTGGCCTCCTTGCCGGACTGATCGAGCCGCACCCACTGGTCCCAGCGGAAGACGGTCTGGCGCAGGTCGATTCCCCACGTGTCCGTCTGGTCGCGGGTGTCAATGATGAAGGTGGCCGGCTGGTTACCAAACACCCGGGAGTTGTCGCCGTTGCTGTTGTTCCACGCTGTGCCGGCCGAGCCGGTCAGCTGCGGCAGCAGAGCCGCGAGTGCCTGCGGCCGCGACTCCTGCGTAGCCAACCGGCTCGCCTCCGCTTCCCGCACCGCCGGGTCGGCCACCACCGCCTTGCGGTAGACCTCGAGCAGCGTGTCGGCCGCCGCCGTTCCCGGCATGGCCAGCAGCAGGGCAAACGGGAGCAGCGGCAGCGGTGTCTTCATGGGTGGGGTTCTTCCGGTCGGTGGGGCACGGCAGGCGATGGGCGCCTGCACTCCCTCAGAAAACGAAGGCAGCGGGAACCGGCGCACGCTCGAGCGCCGGAATGACAGTCTCCAACAGCGACAGGGTAGTCCACTCGGACGGACCCGTGCGGGTGACGACGCGGGCGTCCATGGCCGGGCCCTGGCCCACGACGATGAACAGCCGCCCGCCCTCCGTCAGCCAGTCGGCGAAGGGCTGGTGGAACGCGGGGACCGAGCCGGTGACGGCGATGGCATCGAACCGTCGGCCCGGCTGCCACCGGAAGGCGTCCTCGACCTGCACCGTGACGTTGCCGATGCCGGCCTCGTGCAGGCGGGCCCTGGCGCCGTCGGCGAGCTCCCGGTGCAACTCGAGGGTTGTCACGCTGCCGGCAAGACGGCCAAGGCACGCGGCCATGAAGCCGGAGCCTGTGCCGATCTCCAGCACGGCCTGGCCGGCCTGCAGGTCCAGCGCCTGCAGGATGCGTCCCTCGAGCTGGGGCGTGAGCATGCACTGCCCGCAGGGAAGCGGAATGGCAGTGTCCGCGAAGGCCAGCCCGCGGTAGCGCGATGGCACGAACTGCTCGCGGTGCACCGAGGCCAGTGCCTCCAGCACGGCGGGATCGAGCACGTCCCACGCCCGCACCTGCTGGTTGACCATCTGGGTGCGGGCAGCTTCTAGATTGGTATCCATGGAAGCGGCACAGGGTAAGAAGTTTGGCGGGGACCGGCAAGGCGAACGCGCGGATTATGGCCCAAACATTATGGTGAATCTTGGGGCTGCCGCGGCAGGCCATCCGCTATTGTGTCCGCGACCCGTTCCGGACCGGGACGCTCGACGTCCCGACCGGCCCCTGCACCGCGCCGTCCCGGCCGTCGGGTGTGGCACTTCGCCCGGGTGTCGCCATTGCCCGGGTCGCCGGGAGTGCTGCATGTCCGCTGGCCTGACCTGATGACCGCGACCTGGCTGACCGTTCTGCTTGCTGCCGCCGTCGTGGCCCTCGCTGGTGCCTGCGGGTACCTCTGGCGGCGGCTGCGGGCCTATCCGGCATCGCTGGCTGCGCTCAGTCGCGATGTTGCCGCCGCGGCCGAAGCCGGTGTGCCAGCCCGCAGGCTCCCGGCCCCGGAGGCCGCCGGCCTGCCGGAGCTTGCCGGCAGCATCAACCGGCTGTTCGAGTCCCTGAATGCCCGCGACCGACAGCTGCGCGAGCGCGAGACCCTCTTCCAGGGCCTGGCCGACACGATGCCCGAGGTGGTGCTGGTCCACCGCGACCACATCGTCTTCGCGAACAAGGCCGCCGGTGCCCTGCTCGGCGTGGAGCCCGACCGGCTCGCGGGGCGCCCCGTCACCGATCTCGTCCGCCCGGCCTACCGCGCGGTGGCCCGCCGCAACATTGCCGCCCAGCTGGCCGGCGAGGCCGCGCCCGACCGCCTGGAGCTGCAGCTCGTCGCCGGTGACGACGGCGGCCTCTGGGCCGAGGCCGGCAGCACGCTCATCGACTACCACGGCCAGAAGGCGATCCTGACCATCGCCCGGGACATCAGCCACCGCAAGAGCATCGAGGCGCATCTCGGGCGCAGCAAGCAGCAGGCGCAGATCACGCTCGAGTCCATCGGCGAGGGCGTGATCACGACGGACACCCAGGGTGTCATCGACTACCTGAATGCGGCCGCCGAGAAGCTGACCGGCGTCGCCCGCGAGCAGGCCGTCGGGCACCGGCTGAACGAGCTGATGGCCTTCGTCGACGAGGCCGACCGCAAGGACCTGGGTGACCCGGTGGCCCGGTGCCTGGCAGACCGCCGGCGCGTCGGCCTCGGGCGGCGGGCGCTGCTGGTCAGCGCCGACGGCAGCCGCGAGGTGTCGGTGGAACTGACCGCGTCGCCGATCGTCGGTCCGGGTGACGCCGTGGCTGGCGCCGTCGTGATCATGCACGACGTCTCGGAGATGCGCGGCCTGACCCAGCGCATCAGCTACCAGGCCGCCCACGACGCGCTGACCGGGCTCGTCAACCGCGCCGAGTTCGAGCGCCGGCTCGAGGCAGCCCTCGAGAAGGGCCGGGCCGACGGCGTCGGCCACGTGCTCTGCTACATGGACCTCGACCGGTTCAAGGCCGTGAACGACACCTGCGGCCACCTGGCTGGCGACAACCTGCTGCGCGAGATCGCCACGCTGATCCGCGACCAGGTCCGCGACTCCGACGTCGTGGCGCGCCTCGGCGGCGACGAGTTCGCGATGCTGCTGATCGGCTGCCCCCTCGACAAGGCCCGCCAGATCGCCGACGACGTCTGCGCCGCCGTCCGGGATTACCGGTTCGGCTGGCAGGACAAGACCTTCACCGTCGGCATCAGCATCGGCCTGGTCGAGACGGGCCGCGACCCGGTCGGCATCAAGGACCTGCTGGCTGCCGCCGACTCGGCCTGCTACGTCGCCAAGCAGCAGGGCCGTGGCCGGGTGCACGTCTACTCGGCCCGCGACGAGGTGGCGGCGCGCCAGCGTGGCGACATCCAGTGGCTGCGGCTGCTGCAGGCGGCGCTGCGCGACGGGCGTTTCGAGATCTATACCCAGCCGATCATCGCGACCGCCGGCCGGGTGCGGCAGGGCCCGGCCGCCGAGGTGCTCCTGCGGCTGGCCGACGACGAGGGTCGTCTCGTGCAGCCCCGGCAGTTCCTGCAGGCGGCCGAGCGCTACCAGCTGATGCCGGCCATCGACCGCTGGGTCGTGCAGACGACGCTCGCCGCCATCGGCCAGGGCGTGATCCGCCTGCCCGACGAGCGCAGCTGCACCATCAACCTGTCGGGCCAGTCCCTGGCGGAGCCCGGGTTCCTGGAGTTCGTCGTCGAGTGCCTGGACCACAGCCAGGTGCCCCCGGGCCGGGTGTCGTTCGAGATCGCCGAGGGTGCCGTCGTCGAACGGCTCGAGCTGGCCAGGCGCTTCATCGGCGTGCTGCACGGCATGGGCTGCCATTTCGGCATCGACGATTTCGGCCACGGCGTCGGGTCGTTCACGACGCTGCGCGACCTTGCCATCGACTACCTGAAGATCGACGGGGCCTACACACGCGACCTGCGCCCGGGCGGCCTGAACCACGAGGTCGTGCAGGCGGTCACGAGCCTCGCGCGGATCCAGGGTTTCCGGGTCGTCGCCGAGCAGGTCGAACTGCCCGCGGACTTCGAGGCCCTGCGCGCGCTGGGCGTCGACTTCATCCAGGGCTACTTCGTCGAGCGGCCGCAGCGCCTCGGTGCGGGTGGCGCGGCGCTGCAGACCGCCTGAGCGGCGGCCGCGCCGGCTACGCCGTCAGGGGCTCCACCGCCGGGACGCCCGGCTGGTAGTTCGTGTACACGATCACCGGGATGCCGAGAGTGCCCAGGTGCTGCCGCACGAGCGGTTGCACCACCGACCAGTCGAGCCCGCCGACGCCGGTGGCGAGGCGGGGCAGGGCCAGGCTCTTCAGCTGCTCGGATTCGACGAGCTTGTGCAGCGCCTTGAGCGCGTGGCCAACGTGCTTCTCGAGGGCCCGGCCCGGATGGGCGCCCGGGCGCGGGGGCGGCTCCTGCGTGAACAGGTTGACGATGCGCTGGCCATCGGCACCCACCCAGGCCCACAGGCCGCCGGCGGCCGGGCTCTGGGTCTTGCAGTAGTGGCGGAAGTCGGAATAAAGCGCCGGCCACCGCTCGCGCAGCGCGAGCGCGAGACCCTGGTGGAAGTCGTCGTTGGGGCTGACGCCGTGGGCGATCGCCTGGGCCTTGCTGAGCAGGATGTCGCCCGTCACTTCGTGGATCACTGCAGGTTCTCCGCATGCCGGCCGCGCCGGAACGGTCATGACAACACCGGCGGGCGGCGCCTGCCATCGGGGAAAGTCCCGATGCGCCTGGTCCTGCAAGGGTTCCGGCCGCCCAAAAGAGAACCCCCGCCAGGGGCGGGGGTCCGGTGGAGGCTGCAGAGGCTGCCGGCCGCTCAGAGCAGCGGCACGAGCAGCAGCGCGACGATGTTGATGATCTTGATGAGGGGGTTGATGGCAGGGCCCGCCGTGTCCTTGTACGGATCGCCGACGGTGTCGCCGGTCACGGCCGCCTTGTGGGTCTCGGAGCCCTTGCCGCCGAAGTTGCCTTCCTCGACGTACTTCTTGGCGTTGTCCCAGGCGCCGCCGCCCGTGCACATGGAGATGGCCACGAAGAGCCCGGTGACGATGGTGCCGATCAGCAGGCCGCCGAGGGCCCGCACGCCGGCGCCGGGCCCGAGCAGGATGTTCATGCCGAAGGCGACGACCACCGGTACGAGGATCGGCAGCAGCGACGGGACGATCATCTCCTTGATGGCCGCCTTCGTCAGCAGGTCGACGGCCTTGGAGTAGTCCGGCTTGCCGGTGCCGTCCATGATGCCCTTGATCTCGCGGAACTGCCGGCGCACCTCGACGACCACCGAGCCGGCGGCGCGGCCCACGGCCTCCATGGCCATGGCGCCGAACAGGTACGGCACGAGGCCGCCGATGAAGAGCCCGATGATCACGGCCGGGTCGGACAGGCTGAAGTCCTGCAGCTTGCCTTCCTTGGCGAGGTTGTTCGTGTAGTCGGCGAACAGCACGAGTGCCGCGAGGCCCGCCGAGCCGATGGCGTAGCCCTTGGTGACGGCCTTCGTCGTGTTGCCCACGGCGTCCAGCGCGTCGGTGATGGTACGGACGTTCTTCGGCAGGCCGGACATCTCGGCGATGCCGCCGCCGTTGTCGGTGATGGGGCCGTAGGCGTCGAGGGCGACGATCATGCCCGTCATCGACAGCATGGCCGTCGCGGCGATGGCGATGCCGTACAGGTCGGCCAGCTGGTACGACCCCCAGATGGCGGCGCACACGGCCAGCACCGGCAGCGCCGTCGACTTCATCGACACGGCGAGGCCGGCGATGACATTGGTGCCGTGGCCGGTCTGCGATGCCGCGGCCACGTAGCGCACCGGAGCATAGTCGGTGGAGGTGTAGTACTCGGTGATCCAGATCAGCGCTGCCGTCAGCAGCAGGCCGATCACGGCGCACAGGAACAGGTCGTTCGCGGCGGCACCCATCATGGCCTGGGTGACCGGGTAGAAGGCGACCAGGGCGATGACGCCCGAGACCGCGGTGCCGCGGTACAGGGCGTTCATGATCTTGCCGCCATCCTTCACGCTCACGAAGAAGGTGCCGATGATCGAGGCGACGATGGAGACGGCGCCGAGTACCAGCGGATAGACGATGTAGTTGAGGTCGAGGCTGCCGTCTGCGCCCCGGAAGAGGAGGCCGCCCAGCACCATGGTGGCGACGACGGTGACGGCGTAGGTCTCGAAGAGGTCGGCGGCCATGCCGGCGCAGTCGCCCACGTTGTCGCCGACGTTGTCGGCGATGACCGCGGGGTTGCGCGGGTCGTCCTCGGGAATGCCGGCCTCGACCTTGCCCACGAGGTCGGCGCCGACGTCGGCGCCCTTGGTGAAGATGCCGCCGCCGAGGCGCGCGAAGATCGAGATGAGCGAGCCGCCGAAGGCGAGGCCGATCAGCGAGTGCAGCGCCTCGTCGTTGCCGATGAGACCCCGCATCAGCCAGAAGTAGCCGGCGACGCCGAGCAGCCCGAGGCCGACGACCAGCATGCCGGTGATGGCCCCGCCGCGGAACGCCACCTGCAGTGCCGGGTTGAGGCCGACGCTGGCCGCCTGGGCCGTGCGTACGTTGGCCCGCACGGAGACGTTCATGCCGATGAAGCCGGCCGCGCCGGACAGCACCGCACCGACGACGAAGCCGCCGGCCGTCGCCGGGTCGAGTGCGACGCCGAGGACGATGGCGAGCACCGCGCCGACGATGGCGATGGTGGTGTATTGGCGGTTCAGGTAGGCCTTGGCGCCTGCCTGGATGGCCGCCGCGATTTCCTGCATGCGGGCGTTGCCGGGTGACTGGGCGTTGATCCAGCGCACCGACAGCGCGCCGTAGACGAGGGCGAGCAACGAAGCGCCAATGGCCAGCATGAGGGCCAGGTCGGTCGACATATCGGGTCTCCTAACGGGAGTTCGTCGGTTTCCGGGTCTTCCGGGCCGGCACCGGCTACCCCCCCAGGGACCGGTGGCGGTGAGCGGCTCGCCGGGTCCCCCTGTGGTTCCCTGCGCCCGTTCAGCCGGAAAAAAGGCGCGCAATCATAGCACTGCCCCCGGGCAGCGCCAGCCGGCCCCGGGTTTCAGCCACGCGGCTTGAGGCGCTTCGGGACGGGGACGTTCCGCAGCCTCGCGTAATCGGGCAGTCCGGCCCGGAAGCGCGGGTAGTCTTCGCCGGCGATGAGCGGCGCCAGGTAGCGCCGGGCGGCCGCGGTGATGCCGAAGCCGTCGCGGCTGATGAAGTTGCGGGGCATCCTGCGCTCGCGGTTCGCCACCTGTTCGAGGGGCGCGTGGCCGACGCTCCAGCGGTAGGGCTGGTCCGACTTGCGCACGATGGTGGTCATGATGCCGTGGTGGCCCTTCAGGGCCAGTTCCACGGCGGCCTGGCCAACGGCGTAGGCCTGCTCGACGTCGACGCGCGAGGCGATGTGGCGGGCCGAGCGCTGCAGGTAGTCGGCGATGGCGTAGTGGTGCTTGAGCTTCAGCCTGTCGCGGACGAGGCCCGCGATCACCTGGGCCACGCCGCCGAGCTGCTTGTGGCCGAAGGCGTCCTGGGTGCCCGCGTCGGCGAGGAAACGGCCGTCGGCGTGCCGCGCGCCTTCGCTGACGACGACCACGCAGTACTCGTGGCGCCGCACGGCGGTGGCGACGCGCTCGAGGAAGGCCGCCTCGTCGAAGGGCACCTCGGGGAACAGGATCACGTGCGGCGGCTCCGCCGGGCCGTTGCCCGCTAGCCCGGCGGCCGCGGCGATCCAGCCGGCGTGCCGGCCCATGACTTCGAGGATGAACACGCGGGTCGACGTGCGCGCCATGGACGCCACGTCGAGGGCCGCCTCGCGGGTCGACGTGGCCACGTACTTGGCCACCGAGCCGAAGCCCGGGCAGGTGTCCGTCAGTGGCAGGTCGTTGTCGACGGTCTTCGGGATGTGGATGGCCGTCAGCGGGTAGCCGAGCTTCGTCGCCAGCGCCGACACCTTGAGGCAGGTGTCGGCCGAGTCGCCGCCGCCGTTGTAAAAGAAGTAGCCGATGTCGTGTGCGGCGAAGACCTCGATCAGGCGCTCGTACTCGGCGCGGTTCTCGTCGAGCCCCTTGAGCTTGTAGCGGGCCGACCCGAAGGCGCCGCCCGGCGTCTCGCGGAGCCGGCGCACCAGGCTCGCCGGCTCGCGGCCGGTATCGACCAGGTCCTCGTCGAGGGCCCCCAGGATGCCGTTCCGCCCCGCGTAGAGGCGCCGGATGCGGGTGCGGTGGCGCCGGGCGGCCTCGATGACGCCGCAGGCCGAGGCGTTGATGACGGCCGTGACCCCGCCGGACTGGGCGTAGAACGCGTTCCGCGACTGCTTCACCGTGACCCTCCCCTGGCCCCGCAGGCCCGGGCGCGACGGTAGCACACGGTGTCGCGGGCCGGGCCCGGGGTGGTCCGGGTTTGACGCGCCGCGCCGGCAGGGGCTACGGTAGCGCCCCTTTTTTCAGGCAGGGACAGGCATCGTGCGGATCGTGTTTCTCGGCGCACCCGGCTCCGGCAAGGGCACGCAGGCCCAGCTGCTCATGGCCGACGCCGGCATCATCCAGGTTTCCACGGGCGACCTGCTGCGCGAGGCCGTGAAGGCGGGCACCGACCTCGGCCGCCGGGCCAAGGCGGCCATGGATGCCGGCGAGCTCGTCTCCGACGACATCGTCCTCGGCATCATCCGCGACCGCCTGTCCCGGCCCGATGCCGCCGCCGGCTTCGTGCTCGACGGGTTTCCGCGCAACCTCGCCCAGGCCGAGGCGCTCAAGGCGGTGCTCGCCGGCATCGGCAAGCCCCTCGACGCCGTCGTGCTGATCAACGTGCCCTTCGACATCCTGATGAAGCGGCTGACCGGCCGGCGCACCTGCTCGGTGACGGGCAAGGTGCTGAACATCTGGTTCTCGGATCCGGCCGAGCTCGAGGCCAGCCGCGCCGCCGGCGGCGAGCTCGTGCAGCGCGCCGACGACAACGAGGAAACCATCGGCAACCGGCTGCGGGTCTACCGGGCCCAGACCGAGCCCCTGGTGCAGTACTACCGCGACGGCGGGCTGCTCCGCGAGGTCGACGGCGAAGGGAGCACGGCCGACGTCTACGCGCGCCTGCGCGCGGCGCTCGCCACCACGGCGAACTGACGCCCGGGCGCCGGTCAGCCGGCGCCGAGCGCGTCCGTGAGGCGCACGCCGATCACGTCGCGGCGCCAGCCCTGCAGCGGCCGGGCATCCGTTTCGCCGCGCACCATCGCCGTCAGGTCGCGCCGCGTGGCCAGCAGCTCGGGGGCGATGCCGAGCTCGCGTGCGCAAGTCTCGGTCACCTTCGACAGGCGTTTCAGCAGGCCCGGGTCGATCGCTTCCGGCCGCGGCTCCTGCACCAGGTCTGTCCCCGCGGCGAACTCCGCGGCGGCCGCCTCGATCTCCGCCAGCACACGCGCCGACTGCCGGCGGGCGAAGCCCGGTGCCACGTCGTCACAGGCGGCGAGGGCTGCGGCGTCCGCCGGGGCCTTCATGGCGATGTCCAGCAGGGCCCGGTCGGTGAGGATCCACTGGCGGGGCCGGTCGGAACGGATGGCGAGCTCTTCCCGCAGTCGCGCCAGCCGCCGGGCCCGCAGCTGGGCCGGCACCGGCAGCTGCGGGATCACCGCCAGCCGCCGCCAGGCGAGCTCCGGCGCGGCGGCGTAGAGGGCCGGGTCCAGCAGTCGGGCACAGTCTTCCTCGACCCAGGCGGTCCGTCCCAGGGACTCGAGCCGGTCGCGCAGCCGGGCGTAGACCTCCGGCAGGTGCAGGACGTCCGAGGCGCCGTAGGCAATGAGTGCCGGGGCGAGGGGGCGCAGGGACCAGTCCGCCCGGGTGTGGGTCTTGTCGACCTCGACGCCGAGCAGGGCCTGGACGAGGCCGGCGTAGCCGACCTGCGCCGGGTGCCCCGTCAGCGCCGCCGCGACCTGCGTGTCGAAGATCCGCGCCGGCAGCTGGCCGTAGCGCAGGTAGATCACCTCGAGGTCCTGCTTGGCGGCATGCAGGATCCGGAGGCCGTCGGCGAGCAGGATGTCCCACAGCTGCGCCAGCTCGAGGCCGCACAGCTCGTCGATGCAGAAGACCTCGTGGCCGGCGGCGAACTGCACGAGGCACAGGCGCGGCGCGAACTGCGTCGTGCGGACGAACTCGGTGTCGAGTGCGATCAGCGGTGCGCTGGCTGCTGCGGCGACGGCACGGGCGACGTGCCCCGGCTGGTCGACGAGTACGGGGTCCGGTACTGGCATATCGCCGCAGTGTAGAGGATCATGACGCAGCGTCTCCATCGGCGGGCTCCGGCCTGCCACCAGCTGGTCCGCGCGGCCGGGATGCCGCCGGGGTCTCCACGGTGAAACACGTCCACATCCTCGGCGCCTGCGGCACGTTCATGGGTGGCGTCGCGGCCATCGCCCGCGAAGCCGGTTACCGGGTCACCGGTTCCGACCGCAACATCTATCCGCCGATGAGCGACCAGCTCGCGCGCCTCGGTGTCGAGCTCATCGACGGCTACGACCCCGGCCAGCTGTCACCAGCACCCGACATGGTCGTCGTCGGCAACGTCATGGCCCGGGGCATGCCGGTGGTCGAGGCGCTGCTCGACAGCGGCATCCCGTACTTTTCCGGTCCCGATTGGCTGCGCGAGCACGTGCTGCGCGACCGCTGGGTCATCGCCGTGGCAGGCACCCATGGCAAGACCACCACGACGAGCCTGCTGGCCCACATCCTCGACCGTGCCGGCCTCGAGCCCGGCTTCCTGATCGGCGGGGCGCCGGCCGACTTCCCGTTCTCGGCGCGGCTCGGGCGGGGGCAGCCCTTCGTCATCGAGGCCGACGAGTACGACACCGCTTTCTTCGACAAGCGCGCCAAGTTCCTGCTCTACCGGCCGCGCACGGTCATCATCAACAACATCGAATTCGACCACGCCGACATCTATCCCGACCTCGCGGCCATCCTGCGGCAGTTCCACCAGCTGGTCCGGTCCGTGCCGGGCAGCGGGCGCCTGATCGTGCCGGGCGCCGACCCCAACGTGGCGGCGCTGCTCGCGATGGGCTGCTGGACTCCCGTCACGCGCTTCGGCAGCACCCCTGGGGCCGGTGACTGGATCGGTCGCGAAGACCCGGCCGGGACCTTCCGGCTGGCAAAGGGTGACGTCGAGGTCGGTGCCACGCCCTGGCAGCTGTCCGGGGCCCACAACGCCGAGAATGCAGTGGCGGCCCTGCTCGCGGCTGGCGCGGTGGGGGTCACGCCGGCCGATGCGCTCGCGGCCATCGGCAGCTTCCGCGGCGTTGCCCGGCGCCTGCAGCTGCTCGGCGAGTTCTCGGGCGTGCAGCTTTTCGACGACTTCGCCCACCACCCGACGGCCATCCGGCGCACGCTGGAGGGCCTGCGCCGGCGGCCCGGCGTGCGGCGCGTGCTCGCCGTCTTCGAGCCGCGGTCCAACAGCATGAAGCTCGGCGTCTACCGTGAGCCCCTGGCGGCAGCCTTCGACGGGGCCGATGCCGCCTGGATCCAGCGTTCGCCGGGGCTTGCGTGGGATGTCGGCGAGGTCTTCGCCGGCCGGTCCCGCTGCCACGTCGTCGACGACCTCGAGGCGATCGTCGCCGGGGTCGTGGCGGAGAGCCGGCCCGGCGACGCCGTCGTGGTCATGAGCAATGGGGCCTTCGGTGACGTGCGCACGCGCCTCGGCCAGGCGCTGGCGGCACGGGCGATGGGGCGATCGTGACCACGGCGGACGATCCCGGGGTGCTCGCCGGCGTTCCGCTGTTTCCGCTGAACACGGTGCTGTTCCCCGGCGGGCCGCTGCCACTGCGGATCTTCGAGCCGCGCTACCTCGCCATGGTCAGCCGGTGCCTGCGGGACGACGGCGAGTTCGGCGTCGTGCTCATCACCGGCGGCGGCGAGGTCGGCCAGGCCACCACGGCGTCGAGCGGCACCCTCGCGCGCATCGTCGACTGGTACCAGGGTCCCGACGGCCTGCTCGGGGTCACCGCCCGGGGCACGCGGCGGTTCCGCCTCGACCGGGTCGGTCGCCAGGCCGACGGCTTGTACCTGGGCGACGTCACGCTGCTGCCGGACGAGCCCCCGCTGCCACTCCCGGCCGAGTTCGCGCCGCTGGCGACGCTGCTCGACTCCATCATGGACGAGCTCGCCACGCTCTATGACGGCCTGGAGCGGCATCCGGACGACGCAACCTGGGTCGGACAGCGTCTCGCCGAAATCCTCCCGCTGCCGCCCGCCGAAAAGCAGGCATGCCTGGAGGCTGCCGATCCGCTCGAGCGGCTGCGCCTGCTGAAGCCGCTGCTGCGGCCGGTACGGGGCGTGCGGCCCCAATGACTGGAAGATGGCGTGCCGGGGCACCGGCGCGCAGGGGACAGTGATGAAAAGCTGGATGTGCCTGATCTGCGGTTTCGTCTACGACGAGCGGGAAGGCCTGCCGTCGGCCGGCATTGCGCCCGGCACGGCCTGGGCCGACGTGCCGCTGTCGTTCCGCTGCCCGGACTGCGGCGCTGGCAAGGAAGACTTCGAGATGGTCGAGGTCTGACCGCGGCCGCCCGGTCCGGCCTCAATCCACCTGGCGCAGCGCGTAGCCTTCGGCCTCTAGGGCCGCGACGATGCCGTCATCGCCCACCAGGTGCAGCGCTCCGACCACCACCAGGCTGTCGGGACCCTCATCGGCCAGTGACCGGATCGTGGCGAGGAAGCGCCGGTTCCGGTCGACGATGACCCGCTGGTAGACCTCGCGCTCGAGGACTGCGCCGTCCAGCAGGGCCCGGGCCAGCGCGTCCGTATCGCCGCCCCGCCAGGCGCTGACGAGGTCCGCGATCCCGTCGTCCATGGCCGCGGCCTCGTCCAGCGTGGCCGCCAGGAAGCGTCGCTGCGTGCGGGGTGGAAGCCCGTCGAGGGATGCCAGCTGGCCGGCGAGGGTCTCGAGGCCCCGGATCTCCTTGCCGGAGGCTCCGGCGGCGCGTACGACGTAGCTCTCGACCCCTTGCTCCCCGTCGAAGCCCAGCTGCAGCAGCCGCAGGCGTGAGATGGCCAGGGCCGCATACCACGGCTCGTAGGGACGCAGGGGCTCCAGGTCGAAGCCGAGGGCGCCGGCGCGGCGCTGGGCGTCGCGCCAGGCCGACCGCCCCAGCAACTGGCGCAGGTCGCGGCCCCGGGGATCGGTGGCCAGCGCCGCGGCCGTGGCGGCGGTGTCGCCCGCCGGCTCGTCGAGATCCAGCTCCAGGTAGATGACCCGCGCCGCCGCGATCGCCTTATCGACGGCTGGTGGCAGCGGGTAGTCGGAGGGCCGCAGGAAGTGCACGGAGCCCAGCAGCCAGACCCGGCCGCCACGGCCCTGCAGCTCCCAGAGCGGCAGCGCCGCCGAAGGCAGCGCCAGCAGGCACGCCAGCAGCGCCAGCGCGGCCCGCGTCACGGGCTGACCCAGGCGACCTCGGTACGCAGCCTGCCGTCGTCGCCCAGGTCGAGCCAGCGGTAGCCGGGCGGCAGGTCGTCGAGGGCAAAGTCGTCGCAGTGGGGGCGGAACTGGGCGCAGGTGGACGGCGTGCTCAGCAGCCGGAGGCCGCCGCGCCAGCGGTCGGAGGCCTGGTGCACGTGGCCCCAGACCACCGCACGGACCTGCGGCGCCGCCGTGACGATGCCGAGCAGCTCGGCCGGGCTGCGGAGCGCCACGCCATCCAGCCAGCGGCTGCCCATGGGCACGGGGTGGTGGTGGAGGGCAACGAGGGTCGGCGCCGCCGGCGACCCGGCGAGGCAAGCCCGCAGGCGGTCAAGCTCGCCGGGCGATAGCCGTCCGCCGTCATCGTGGGCGGCGTAGCTGTCGAGACAGACCAGCCGCCAGGCGCCGAGGCGCGCGGTACCGCCCACCTGGAACGGCGCCTCGTCGAGCACCTCGGCCATCAGTGCCGGGGCGTCGTGGTTGCCGGGGATGCAGAAGACGGGCAGCCCCAGGGGCCGCAGCAGGTCGCGGAAGCGCTCGTAGCCGGCCCGGGTCTCGTCCTGCACCAGGTCGCCGGTCGCCAGGATGGCATCGGGCGGGCTGGCGCCTTTCATGGCGTGGTCGAGCACGGCGCGCAGCGTGTCGTCGGTGCAGACGCCACGCATGCGGGCCGCCGGATCCGCGTGCAGGTGCGGGTCGGTGATGTGGAGGAGGCGCATTGGCCCCAAGTCTACGGCTGGCAGCCGTGGCCCGGCCGGGCAGGGTTCTCAGTCGGCATCGCCGCGGTGCGGCCCGGTGGCGGGCCGC
>JAEUPZ010000008.1 GCA_016789885.1 Chromatiales bacterium
CCGCCTGACGCCGTGCCGGAGGCGCTGGTCGACATCGGGGTCAACCTGGCCCTCGACAGCTTCGACCACGACCGTGACGTGGTGGTGGCCCGCGCCCGCGGGGCGGGCGTGGCGACGCTGGTGATCACCGGCACCAGCGTCGCCGCCTCTGTCGCGGCCGAGGAGCTGGCGCGCACCCTGGGTGACGAGGCCTTCGCCACGGCCGGCATCCACCCCCACCACGCCAGCGGGTTCGACGCGGGCGCGGCCAGCCAGCTGCGGGACCTGGCGCCGGACCCGCGCATCGTCGCCGTCGGCGAGTGCGGGCTCGACTACCACCGCAACTATTCCGCGCCCCAGGACCAGCGCCGGGCCTTTGCCGGCCAGCTGGAGATCGCCGTTGCCACCGGCCTGCCCGTGTTCCTGCACGAGCGCGACGCCCACACGGACTTCGCCGCCATGCTGCGCGAGTACCGGCCACAGCTCGCGGGCGGCGTGGCCCACTGCTTCACCGGTAGTCCAGCCGAGATCGAGGCGTACCTGGAGCTGGGGCTCTACGTCGGCATCACCGGCTGGATCGCCGACGAGCGCCGCGCCGACGCCCTGCGCGACGCCGTCCGGCGCCTGCCGCTGGACCGCGTGCTGGTGGAGACCGACGCGCCCTACCTGCTGCCCCGCACGCTCACGCCGAAGCCCTCGTCCCGCCGCAACGAGCCGGGCTTCCTGCCGGAGGTGGTGCGGGAGCTGGCGCGCTGGATGCAGCAGCCCGTCGACGCCGTCGCCGCCGCCAGCACGCGCAACGCACGGGCGCTGTTCCGGCTGGATGCGGCGGCCGGGCGCGTCTCGACGCCCGCCTAGCCAGAGCGGCAGTCGGTACCCGGCGGTTCCGGAGTCAGTTCGGCAGCGGAGGATCTGGTCAGCCCGGGTCCGGCTGGCTGGTGGCAGCCTGCATCGGTCGGTACGGGAATCTCACCAGCCTGGCAACCGCATCACATCCGGTCGGCGCAGCCCGGCAAGCGCCGTCCCGGCTTCCCGCCGGGCACCAGCGCTCAGGCGCGCGGCTGCGAGAGCCCCGCCAGCTGCGCGGCCTCGCGCAGGCGGTCCCAGCAGGCGAGGTGGTCGTCGGCGGCAGCAGCCGGCTGGTCCTTCGCCGCCGACAGCCCGGTGAGCCACTCGTCCAGCATCACCACGCCCTGGGGACGGCCCTTGGCGAAGCGGGCCCGGCCGGTGAAGGCGATGACGCCACTGACCGGCATGTCTTCCGGGACGATGCGCTTGATGGCGGCGACGCGGTCCCAGAGCCCCGGCTGGGGGTTCACGAAGGTATAGCGGCGGTCGCGGGCGATGACGGTCCAGTCCTGCATGCCCTCGCTGCCGAAGACGTTGCCGTCGACGTCCTTGATGTCGAGGACGACGATGCCGGCAGGCGTGAGCAGCGCGTAGTGCACGAGGATCTCGCCGCCGTTGCCGTCGGGCAGGACGAAGTCGTTCAGCACCGCGCGGGCAAGCTCCCGGATGCGCCGGTCGAGGCTGCGCCGCTCGCGGTGGCGGCGCCAGGCCCAGCTGGCCACCACCGCCACGACGGCGATGGTGCCGACGGTGAGGCCGGCGATCAGGCGCGGGTCCAGGGTGGCACTCCTCGCGGGGGGCGGGCGCGGCGGCCGCGGCTCAGAGCCGCTCGGCGAGCGCGCCGAGGCTCGCCGGGATCGTGTCGAAGCGGCTCGGCAGCGCCAGCAGCTCGGCCAGTGCCGGCGGCGGCGGCACCGTGATGCCGAGCAGCGGCTCGACGATGGTGTCGAACTTGGCGGCGTGGGCCGTGGCCACGGCGACCCAGTGGCGGCCGTGGCGCTCGTCGGCGGGCAGCTCGCGGTAGGCGTGCAGCGCGGTGGCCGTATGCGGGCACCAGGCGATGCCGTGGCGGCGGTACTCGTCGACGAGGGTCGCGCGGATGACGTCGTCGCTGACGCTGACCGCATCGACCTCGGCCCGCACGCCCGCCGCATCGCCGGCCAGCGCCCGCAGCCGCTCCATGTTGCTGGGGTTGCCCACGTCCATGGCCGAGGCCAGCGTCGCCACCGCCGGGCGCGGCAGCCACTGGCCCGTGGCGAGGAAGTCCTCGATGGTCGTGTTGGCGTTGGTCGCCAGGATGATGCGCTCGATGGGCATGCCGAGCCGGCGCGCCCAGACGCAGGCGAAGGCGTTGCCGAGGTTGCCCGTCGGCACGATGAAGCTCGAGGCCTGTCCCGTCGCCGCGTGGTGCGCGAGGCTCGCGTGGGCGTAGTACGCCGCCTGGGGCAGCAGCCGGCCGACGTTGATGCTGTTGGCCGAGCAGAGCCGGTGGCGGGCCGCCAGCGCCTGGTCGGCGAAGGCCTCCTTCACGATCCGCTGGCAGTCGTCGAAGGAGCCCTCGACGGCGAGGGAGGTGACGTTGTCGCCCCAGCAGGTGAGCTGGTGCTGCTGCCGCGGCGACACGCGCCCGGCCGGGAACAGCACGACGACCCGCAACCCCGGCCGGCGGTGGAAGGCCGCCGCCACGGCGCCGCCGGTGTCGCCGGAGGTGGCCACGAGGATCGTCGCTGGCGGGCCGCCGGGCGTGGCGCCGGCGATGCGTGCCATGGCCGCGGCCAGGAAGCGCGCGCCGACGTCCTTGAAGGCCGCCGTGGGACCGTGGAAGAGCTCCAGCACCGAGAGCCCGCCGTCGCCGTCGTGCTCGAGCGCGCGCAGCGGCACGGGGAAGTTGAGCGCGTCGGCTGACATGGCGGGCAGCTGGGAAGCCAGCGTGGAGCCGGCGAAGAACGGCTCGAGCAGCGTCGTCGCCACGGCGGGGAACTCGCCCGCCGGGATCGCCCCCGGCCCGAACGACGGCAGCGTCTCGGGCACGTACAGGCCGCCGTCCGGCGCCGTACCCCCCATGATGGCGGCCTCGAGGGTGACGAGCGGGCCGCCACGGGTGCTGACGTACTTCATGACGGGATGCATGGTGGGCCTCAGAGCGTCGCGCCGAGGTAGGTGGCGAGGCGCAGCAGGTCGGCGAAGACGCCGGCCGCCGTCACGTCGCGCCCGGCGCCGGGGCCCTGCACCACCAGCGGGTTCTGGCTGTAGCGCGCCGACACGTAGCGCACGATGTTGTCCGTCAGGTTGATGCCGGCGAAGGGATGGCTGCGCGGCAGGGACTCGAGGCGCACGGTGGCCGTGCCTGCCCGGCGGTCGAGCCGGCCCACGTAGCGCAGCACCTGGCCCGCGTCCCGGGCCGCGGCGAGCCGCGCCCGCATGGCCTCGTCCGAGGCCGGCAGCGCCGCCAGGAACTCGTCGGGCGTGCCGCCCTCGAGCCCGGCCGGCACGAGGCTCTCGACCTGCACATCGGCCAGCTCGAGGCGCATGCCCATCTCGCGGCCGAGGATGATGAGCTTGCGGGCCACGTCGGTGCCCGACAGGTCGTCCCGCGGGTCGGGTTCGGTGTAGCCGGCGTCCCGGGCCTCGCGCACGATGCCGGAGAAGGGCTTGCTGCCGTCGAAGACGTTGAAGAGGTAGGCCAGCGTGCCGGAGAAGATGCCCTCGATGCTGTGGATCTCGTCGCCGGTCTCGCGCAGGTCGCGCAGCGTGCCGATGACCGGCAGCGCGGCGCCGACGGTGGTCTCGTAGAGGAAGCGCGTGTTGTGCCGGCGGCGCGCGGCGTGGACCGCGTCGTAGACGGCCAGCGGCCCGCTCGACGCCTTCTTGTTCGGCGTGACGACGTGCACGCCGGCGCTGAGCCAGTCGGCATAGCGGGCGGCCACGGCGTCGCTGGCGCTGCAGTCGACGACCACCGCGTGCGGCAGGTGATCGGCGTGCACGTGGCGCGTGAAGCGGTCCCAGTCGAGCGGCTCGCTGGCGGTGGCGAAGCCCGGCTGCCAGTTGGTGAGGTCGATGGGCTGGTCGGCGAGCCACATGCGGCTGGAGGTGGCGATGGCCCGCACGCGCAGGTCGAGCCCCGCCTCGCGGCGCAGCCGCGGCACCTGCTCGGCCATCTGGGCCAGCAGCACGCCGCCGACGTTGCCGGGGCCGACGAGGCCGACGGACAGCGTCACCGCCGACAGGTAGAAGCCCGAGTGCACGGCCCGCAGCGCCCGCACCGAGTCGGCCCGGGCGACGACGGCCGAGATGTTGCGCTCCGACGAGCCCTGGGCGATGGCCCGCACGTTGATGCCGGCGCCGCCGAGGGTGCCGAGGAACTTGCCGGCCACGCCCGGTATGCCGGCCATGCCGTCGCCGACCACGGCGATGATGCTGCAGGAATCCTGCACGGCGATGCTCTGGATCTGGCCCTGCTCCAGCTCCACGGCGAAGGCGCGGCGCACGGCCTGCTCGGCCGCGGCGGCCATGCGCCCGGGCACGGCCACGCAGATGGAGTGCTCGGAACTGCCCTGGGAGATCAGGATCACCGACACCGCCGCCTCGCGCAGGGCGCCGAAGAGCCGGTGGGCGGTGCCAGGCACGCCGATCATGCCGGAGCCTTCGATGTTGAGCAGCGCCACGTCGTCGACGGACGTGACGCCCTTGATGGGCATGGCCGGATCCGTGCCGGGGCCGATCAGCGAGCCGGGCGCCGCGGTGTTGAAGGTGTTGCGGATCCAGATGGGGATCTGCCGCTGCACCGCCGGCGACATGGTCTGGGGGTGGATGACCTTGGCGCCGAAGTAGGCGAGCTCCATGGCCTCGTTGTACGAGAGCGAGCTGATGATGGCCGCCTCGGGCACCCGGTTCGGGTCGGCGCTCATGACGCCATCGACGTCGGTCCAGATGGTGATCTTCGCCGCGTCCACCAGGGCGCCGACGATGGAGGCCGAGAAGTCGCTGCCGTTGCGGCCCAGCGTCGTCGAGAGGCCCGAGCGCTCCGACGCAATGAAGCCGGTGATGACGACGATGCCGCCGAAGCCGGGGTCCAGCAGCAGGTCGCGCGCCCGGGCCCGGGACTCGTCCCACTGCACGACGGGGCCGAGGTCGCCCCGCTCGACGACGATGAGCCGGCGGGCGTCGAGCCAGCGGATCTCGCGGCCCTTCGGGGTGGCCGCGGCGCGCTCGCGCAGGTACGCCGCCAGCAGCCGCGACGACCACAGCTCGCCGTAGCCGGCCACCAGGTCCCGGCTGCGCTCGCCGGCCTGGCGGACCAGGGACACGGCGTGGCAGACGTCGCGGATGTCGGCGAGGTCGGCGGCGAAGACGCGGAGCAGGTCCTCGGCCGCGGCGGCATCCTTCAGCAGGGCCTTGGTGGTGGCGCGGTAGCGCTGGTCGATGGCGGCGAGCCGGTCGGGCACGTCGCCGGCCGACTGCTCCGCCGCGGCCACAAGGCCCAGCAGCGCGTCGGTGGTCTTCGACATGGCCGAGACGACGACGGCGAGCCGGGGGGCCCCGTCCGCCAGCAGGATGTCGGCGACGCGCGCAAAGCAGCTGGCGTCGCCCATGCTCGTGCCGCCGAACTTGTGCACCTCGTAGTGGGGCTCGACCTTCGCTCGCGGGGTGTCGGGGCGCTGCGCCATGGCGGGATCCATCTTGCTCGGTTCGGCTGGTCGGTTCAGGGATGCGCACGGCGGCCCGCCCGAAGCGGGCCCGCCGGCGAAAAAAGCGGCTAATGATAACCGCTGGACCGCCCGGCCACAGCGCGGCACCTCACGCCGCGGGCTCGGCTACAATCCCGGCGCCCCACCGACCAGCGAGCCATGGCCCGGATCTTCCTCGCCGCCGCCGACTCCCCCGTCGACCGGGCCGACCTCGACCGGTCCGTGGCGAACCCCATCGACCGGCAGCTGGTGATCCGGCACTTCAGCGACGGCAGCTACCCGGAACTCCTCGAGATCGAGCGCCGGGGCCACGGCTTCTACGCCTGGGGGCTTCCGGCCAGCGCCGCGCTGGTCGAGGAGTGGTTCCTCATGGGCGTCGGCGACTTCGTGCTGCTGGGCCAGCGCGGCACGTTCCGCTTCTATGCCCGGGTGCTCGGCCGCTACGACAACGAGCGCGCCGCCCGGGCCATCTGGGGCCCCGCCAGCGCCGAGGCGGGGCTCCGGCAGTACCTGTTCTTCCTCTCCGAGCCCATGGCGCTCGCCATCCCCTACCGGGACCTGGCCGACTGGCTGCCGGCCCCCGACGGCCCCTGCCAGCGCGTACCCGATGACCGTGTCGCGCAGCTGGTCGGCCAGTTCGGCTCGGTGGAGCGCTTCGCCCGCAAGCGGCTGCTGAACGCCGACGCCGGCGGGCCGCTGCTCGACATGAGCGGCATGATCCGGGTCTCGGAACGGGACCTCGCGCGGCTGCAGGCCTTCGACGCCGCCGACAGCAAGGCCGGCCGGCAGGCCGTGGTGGAGTCGATCATCAAGCGTCGCGGGCAGCCCGGCCTGCGCCACGCGCTGCTGGCCGCCTACGAAGGCCGCTGCGCCATCACCGGCTGCAACGCCCCCGACGCGCTGGAGGCGGCCTACATCGTGCCCTTCCACGGCCGCGACACGCACCAGCCCGGCAACGGCCTGCTGCTGCGGGCCGACCTGCACACGCTCTTCGACCTTGGCAAGATCGCCATCGACACCGGTACGATGACGGTGCTCGTGGCCGACGACCTGATGGAAACCACCTACAGGCTGCTGGCGGGCCGGCCGCTGCGGCTGCCCGGGGCGGCCGACGAACGGCCCGACCGCGAGGCCCTCGACCTGCACCGCCGGCTCGCGGGCCTCTGACTTCGACCGCACTGGCGACTGGCGCGACCGCCGTCCCGGCAGCACCGCTGCGGGACGGCCACAAGGGATCGAACGATGCTGCTGACCACGGATGAGTTCCGCCGCTGGCCCCGGAAGGCCGTCACGCTGCTCGGCATGTCGGGCGTCGGCAAGACGACGCTGGCGGCCCGGCTGCCGAAGAGCAGCTGGTTCCACTTCTCCGGCGACTACCGCATCGGCACGCGCTACCTCAACGAGCCGATCCTCGACAACATCAAGCTGCACATGATGCGCGACCCGTTCCTGCGCAACCTGCTGCGCAGCGACTCCATCTACATCCAGCACAACATCACCGTCGAGAACCTCGAGCCCATCTCGGCCTTCCTCGGCAAGCTCGGCGACCCGGCCCGGGGCGGCCTGCCTTTGCCCGAGTTCCAGCGGCGCCAGCGCCTGCACCTGGCCGCCGAGACCGCCGCCATGCGCGACGTGGCCGACTTCCTCGGCAAGGCCAAGGACATCTACGGCTACGACCACTTCCTGAACGACGCCGGCGGCAGCGTCTGCGAGATCGACGACGAGGGCATGCTCGAGGTGCTGGCGCAGCACACGCTGGTGCTGTACCTGCGCGCCGGCGACGACATGGAGCAGGAGCTCATCCGCCGCGCCCAGGCCAACCCCAAGCCCCTCTACTACCGCGCCGACTTCCTCGAGCCGCGGCTCGCGGCCTACCTGCAGGAGCAGGGTCTCGCGGGCGACGCGCAGGTCGACCCGGACCACTTCGTGCGCTGGATCTTCCCGCACCTGGTGCAGCACCGCCGGCCCCGCTACGAGCGCATCGCCGCGCAGTACGGCTACACGGTCGAGGCCTCGGCCATCGGCACGCTGCGCGACGAGCAGGACTTCATCGCGCTCGTCTGCGACGCCATCGCCCGGCGGGACGACTGACCGTGGCCGCGGCGCCCACGAAACGCCGCGTCACTGCGAACGGTACCGACCTGGCATACGTCGAGGCCGGCGACGGCGCGACGGTCGTCTTCCTGCACGGTAACCCAACCTCCGGCTTTCTCTGGCGCAACGTCTGGCCCCCGATCGCGACGGGCTTTCGCTGCCTCGTGCCCGACCTGCCCGGCCTGGGCGACTCAGGTCCCCTCCCCGGCAGCGACCCTGGGCGCTGGGGCTTTGCCGCCCACCGGGACTGCCTCGACGCCTTCCTGGACGCCGTGGTGCCCACGGGGCCCGTCGTGCTGGTGCTGCACGACTGGGGCTCGGCGCTGGGCTTCGACTGGGCGCGCCGCCACCCGGACCGGGTGCGGGGCATCGCCTACATGGAAGGCTTCGTCACGCCGCTGACCTGGGACGACTGGCCGGCGGCGGGCCGGCCGATCTTCCAGGCCCTGCGTTCTCCGGCGGGCGAGGCGCTGATCCTCGACAAGAACGTCTTCATCGAACGCATCCTGCCGGCATCGATCCTGCGCCCGCTCACGCCCGCTGAGCACGACGAGTACCGCCGGCCCTTCGCGACGCCGGGCGAGGGCCGGCGGGTCATGCTCGCCTGGCCCCGGGACCTGCCCATCGACGGGGAGCCGCCGGCCGTGGTCGCCACCGTGGCGGCCTACGCCGAGTGGCTGGCCGCGAGCCCGGTGCCGAAGCTCTTCATCAACGCCGAGCCGGGCCCGATCCTCGTGGGCCGCCAGCGCGAGGTGTGCCGGCGCTGGCCGAACCAGCGCGAGGTGACCGTGGCCGGCAGCCACTTCCTCCAGGAAGACTCGCCGGCGGAGATCGCGGCGGCGCTGGCCGACTGGCTCGACACGCTGCCCTGACCGGTCGCACACTCCGCCCATGGGTTTCTGGTCCCGCCACGTGCAGCCCCGGCTCATCGCCGGCGGCATGCGCAACCCCGTCATGGCCGCCGAGCGCCCCGGCGTCGTCGGCCGGGCCAGCGGCGTCGTGCTCGAACTTGGTACCGGCTCGGGGCTGAACCTGCCCCACTACCGGCCCGGCATGGTCGAGCGGGTCTTCGGGCTCGAGCCCGACGCCTGGCTGCGCGAGAAGACCGCCGCCGTCGCCGCCGAGGCCCCGGTGCCGGTGGAACTGCTGGCCGCCGGCGCCGAGTCGATTCCGCTGCCGGGCGCGTCGGTGGACACGGTGGTCAGCACCTGGACGCTCTGCTCGATCCCCGACCTGCCGGCAGCGCTCGCCGAGGTGCGCCGCGTGCTGCGGCCCGGGGGCCGGCTCGTCTTCCTCGAGCACGGCCGCGCCCCCGATCCTGGCGTGGCCCGCTGGCAGGACCGCCTCGAGCCCGTCTTCATCACGCTGGCGGGCTGCCGCCCGAACCGCGCCTTCGACCGGGACCTCACGGCCGCCGGCTTCCGCTTCGACCGGCTCGAGACGGCGTACCTGCAGGGGCCCCGTTTCCTGTCGTTCCATTACCGCGGTGAGGCCGTGCCGGCGCGGTGACCGGCCAACGGCCCGGCGGGAGGTGGCACAATGCGCGCCTTCCTGCCGAACCGCCCGAGGCCTCCGCCATGACCAACCCCACCGGCGCCCGTCCCCTCGACGGCCTGCGCGTCCTCGAGATGGGCCAGCTGCTCGCCGGCCCCTTCGCCGCCAGCATGCTCGGCTACTTCGGCGCCGAGGTGATCAAGATCGAGCCGCCGGGCACCGGCGACCCCATTCGCACCTGGCGGGTCATGAAGGACGGCGTGTCGCTGTGGTGGCACAGCCTCGGCCGCAACAAGAAGTCCGTGACTCTCGACCTGCGCCAGCCGAAGGGCCGGCAGATCGCCCGGCAGCTGGCGCTGAAGAGCGACATCATCGTCGAGAACTTCCGCCCGGGGACCCTCGAGAAGTGGGGCATGGGCCCGGCGGAGCTGTGGCAGGAAAACCCCGGCCTCATCTACGGCCGCATCTCGGGCTACGGCCAGAACGGCCCCTACGCCACGAAGCCCGGCTTCGCCTCGGTGTGCGAGGGCATCGGCGGCCTGCGCTACGTCAACGGCTTTCCCGGCGAGGCACCGGTGCGGCCGAACCTGAGCCTCGGCGACACGCTGGCCGGCATCCACTGCGTGCTCGGCATCCTGCTCGCCGTGATCAACCGCAGCCAGGATCCCCAGAAGCGCGGGCAGGTCGTGGACGCGGCGCTGTACGAGTCGGTCTTCAACCTCATGGAAGGCGTGGTGCCCGAGTACTCCGGCGCCGGCGTCGTGCGCGAGCCGTCGGGCTCGACGCTGACCGGCATCGTACCCACCAACACCTACCGCTGCCGCGACGGCAAGTTCGTGATCATCGGCGGCAACGGCGACTCGATCTACAAGCGGCTGATGAACGCCATGGGCCGGCCGGACCTCGCCGACGACCCGCGCATGGCCAACAACGCCGGCCGGGTGCAGCACGAGAAGGAACTCGACGCGGCCATCAGCGCCTGGACGTCGTCCCTCGACTCCAGCGACGTGCTCGCGGTGCTCGAGAAGGCCGACGTGCCCTGCGGCCCCATCTACAGCGTCGTCGACATGCTGAAGGACCCGCACTTCAACGCCCGGGGGCTCTTCGAGCAGGTGCAGGTCAACGGCGCGCCGCTGACGATCCCCGCCATGCTGCCGATGCTGACGGCGACCCCCGGCCGCACCGACTGGCCGGGCCCGGACATCGGCCAGCACAACGGTGAGGTCCTCGGCGGGCTGCTGGGCCTCGGCGACGCCGACCTCGCCGCCCTGCAACGCGACGGGATCGTCTGACGGGCTGACACCGGGCGCGGCCGCTGCCGGCGGCCCGCCCGCTGCCCGGTCGCCAGCGAGCCGCCACGGCGGCAGTGCCGACTCGAGGGCGTTCCCGCCTGCGCCTTGCGGCCGCGTGTGGCCCGGGCGGCGCGACGGGTGGCACGGGTTATGATCGACCCGGGCGCCGCCGGCTGCGGCGCCGGAGCAAGCCCCCGTGAGCACGCCGGAACACGTCGCGGCCCCTGCGGCCGTACTGCCCCTGACGGGGCCCTTCGACTCGATGCGGGACTTCCTGCTGGCGCTGGAGCGCCGCGGGCGGCTGCTGCGGGTCGCTTCCATGGACCAGGACCTGTTCGAGCCCACGGGCTTCGCCTACCGGGCCATCGAGCAACTCGGCTACCACGCCGCCCCGGCCTTCCTCGTCGAGCGCATCCGGCGCGGCGGCGAGTGGATCGACGGGCCGCTGGTGGGCAACGTCTTCCCGGGCTGGCTCGCCGAGGCGCTGGCCTACGGCGTCCCGTCCCCCTCCGGCAGCGACCGCGCCCTCTACAACGCCACGCGGGAGCACCTCGCCCGCAAGCTCGGCGCCGACGGGCGCTGGCCTAAGATCCCGCCGGTGGTCATCGACCAGGCCTCGGCACCGGTGCGCGAGGTCATCCACCGGGGCGACGACATCGACCTCACGCGCTACGCCTTCATCCAGACCAACCCCGGCGATGCGGGCGCCTACATCACCGCCGGCACCGTGTTCATGGAGGACCCGGAACTCGGCCGCAACGTCGCGACCTACCGCTGCCAGGTGAAGGGCCCGCGCCGCATCGGCTTGAACTGCGAGGTCGGCCAGCACGGCTGGAACTTCATCCAGCGCGCCAAGAAGCGGGGCCTCGCGGCCATGCCGGCCGCCGTCGTCATCGGCGCCGACCCCATCACCTTCTCCATCGGCACCTCGAAGATCACCGGCCTCGGCGAGGACGAGCTCGAGGTGTCGGGCGGCCTGCGGGGCCGGCCCGTGGAGCTCGTCCGCTGCGAGACCAGCGACATCCACGTGCCCGCCCACGCCGAGCTCGTCATCGAGGGCGAGATCCCCACGGACCAGGGCGAGGAGGAAGGCCCCTACGGCGAGGTCTACGGCTACATGGGCCTGAAGAAGCCGTGGAACTTCTACATGGACATCAAGGCCATCACCCACCGCCCGCGCCCCTGGATCATCAACGCCTTCGCCGGCGTGACCAAGGTGACCATGAGCATGCCCCAGGCGGTGTCGAACTTCGTCCAGTACAAGCGGACGATCCCGAACCTGGTGGACCTCTACCGCCCGGTGGAGACCATCGGCGTCGTGCTCCTCAGCATCGACAAGCGCATGCCCGGCGACGGCATGGTGGCCGGCCAGCACATCGCCGCCGGCGACCTCTTCAGCAAGACCATCATCGTCGTGGACAAGGACATCGACCTGCACGACAAGAACCAGATCTTCCACGCGCTGGGCACGCGCTGGCAGCCGAGCCCCGGCTCGCTGCTGATCCCCCAGACCCGCGGCTTCCCCCTCGACCCCAGCGCCCCGACCCGCTGGGTTACCAGCAAGATGATCATCGACGCCACGCGCCAGCTCCCGGCCGAAGGCGGCCCGGAGAAGTGGCCGCAGGTGTCGCGGGTCATCATCCAGGAAAAGAGCCCCGGCACCTTCGAGCTGGTGGATCGGCGCTGGAACGAGTACTTCCAGGGCTGGGAGGGCTGAGGCGCCGGAGAAAATCGATCCAGCGCCGTTGCGGTTGGGCGGGACTGAGAGTCTGAGGCACCAGGTCCGCGCCGCAGGGGCGCAGCGATTGCATCTGGCGAGCGCTCGCGAGCCACGGTGCATATCGCGGGAGCCCCGTAGGCGCGGCTGCGAGGCCACGACCGCAGGCCCGCACCGACAGGCAACGAGGCCACGACATCACAAGTCCGCGCCGTGCGGCGCAGGGGGATCCACCTGAGGAGCGTTCGCGACGAACGGTGGATACCCCGGAAGCCGCAAAGGCGCGGCTGCCAGGCCACGACGCCACGCCCGCGCTCAGCCCCCCAGCCCGAACACGCGCGGCAGCGACGCCACATCCCGCACCAGCCGCCGCACGCCGACAGCTGCCAGGCTCGCCCCGTCACCGGCCCCGGTGAGCACCCCCACAGGCCATAGCCCCGCCGCCCGGCTCGCCCGCACATCCACTGCCGTGTCCCCGACGTAGGCCGCCCGCGAAGGCTCCACGCCGAGCCGCGCCAGGCACTGCACCAGCCCCTCCGGGTGGGGCTTACGGTGCGTCACGTCGGCTGCCGTGACCACCGCGTCGAAGAACCCGAAGAGCCCGGCCGCCTCGAGCGCCGCGAAGGTCTCGCCCCCCGACGCCGTGCAGATGCCGAGGCGCAGGCCCGCGTCGCGCAGGACCTGCAGCGCGGCCCTGGCGCCGTCGAAGCAGCGCACGTTCTCGCGCAGGATGTCGGGCCAGGCCGCGCGGGTCGCGGTGCGCAGCGTGGCGATGAAGGCGTCGTCGCCGGCGCGGTCGCCGAGGATCTGGGGCCAGAAGGGCACGTCGGCGTCCAGCGCCCGGCGCACCATGTCCGCCTCGACGACGTAGCCGTGGGGCTCGGCGACGCGGCTCGCGACCAGGTGGTAGGCGCCGATGGAGTCCACCAGCGTGCCGTCGACGTCGAAGACGACGGCCGCGAGGCCCGGCGGTGCCACGGCGGCGGCGACGGTCACGCGGGCGCCGTCGGCGAGTTCCAGCAGGTCGCGCAGGCCCACGGGGCTGACCAGCTCGAGCCGCGCCGGCGGATAGCCCGGCACCCGGGGCAGCGCGATGGCGGCGGGTGCGCTGCGGGCGCCCGAGGTGACGGTCACGGGCCAGGTCTCGGCGTCGCAGCTGGCGGCATCGCCGGCCGGCACCACCGCGCCACCGCGGCTGCGGATGCCCTGCCAGGCCTCGGCGTCGGCGTCGCCGGCGACCCGCAGGTTCAGCGTGCCGGGCCACGGGTCGATGCCGGCGTGCACGATGAAGGCCTCCCGGACCCACGGCAGCGCCGTGAAGCCGCGGGCCTGCCCGGCGCCGGGCTCGACCAATCCATCCAGTTCCCACTGCATGGTCGCATCATCCCGGCCCGGCGCCGGGGCCGCAATTCCCCGGCGGCCGCGCCGCTACAATGCGGCGGTCTGCCGGACCCAGCGAGCTGCCATGGCCTACGAACTCTTCAGCCTTCCCTGGGCCGAGCGGCACCGGGACCGCGTGCTCGCCGCCCTGCCCTTCAGCGAGGTGACGGGCCCCGGTGGCGGGCCCCTGCAGGCCCTGCGCCACGTCACCGACGGCGGCGACGCCGGCTTCCTGCGGCGCTTCGACGGTGACGGCAGCCACCAGGGCGACCGGATCATCCACTTCCGTCTCGTCAGCGGCGCCGTCGACACGGAGCTGCTGTTCTTCTTCGGCCGGCCCGATTCGCCGCTGCCCCACCTGCACCTGCAGGTCGTGCAGTTCGCCGCCGACGCCTGCATCTTCAACGCCGACTGGCTGCCGCGGCTCGACCCGGTGGACTACCCGGACTACCAGCGGCTGGTGCTGGAGCCGATGAACGTCCCGTACTGGAAGGCCGTCAACGACCGCAGCCGCAACTGCTCCCATGCGCCTGCGAACCCGGCCATCGCCACCTACCTGTCGCCCTGGAGCATCGGCGTGAGCCGCCCGGCGCAGCGCGCCGAGCTCGAGGCCGTGGCCCCCTCCATCGACGCCTTCGTCGACCACTGGGTCAGGCTCGCGACGACGCTGCGCTTCGAGGGCCCTGCGCCCGACGTGCTCCGCCGGCGCGACGCCCGGCACCTGGCCTGCTTCCTGGACGAGCGGCTCGACCCCCGGGCCTGGCGCGGCGTCTACAACGCCATCGGCGAGCCGGCGGGCCACGAGGTGCGCCGCTCCATCCAGCAGGCCCGCTTCTAGCTTCACCGCTTACACGACTGTTTTTCCAGAGGACCCCGCATCATGAAAATCGCCATCGTCGGCGCTGCCTACACCGGCCTCGCCACGGCCCGGCACTTCCGCCGCCAGGGCCACACCGTTGCCGTCACCACCACCCGCGCCGACCGCGCCGCCGAGCTGGCGCCCGTGGCCGACCGCGTCGTCGTGACCAAGGGCAGTGACCCGGCCGGCATGCGCGAGCTGATCCGCGATGCCGACGTGGTGGTGCTGACCATGGCCGGCGGCCTCGGCGTGAAGGACGGCAAGCCCTTCATGGACCCGGTGGCCTACCGCGATTCCTACGTCGGCACGGCCGAGGGGCTCGCCGCCGCCCTCGACGCGGCGCCGGGGCTGCGCCAGATCGTCTTCTGCAGCTCGCTGAACGCCTACGGCGACGCCCACGGCGTGAGCCCGGTGGACGAGTCGACGGCGCCGAACGCCGCCTCCCCGGCCCAGCAGGTCTTCATCGAGACGGAGCAGAAGCTGGCGGCGCTGGCGACACCGGCCCGCCACGTCTGCAACTACCGCACGGGGACCATCTACGGGCCGGGGCGCGAGCACCGCAACGAGCTGCGCTTCATCGCCGGCAAGCAGATCCCCTTCGACGGCAAGTCGGACGCCATGCTGGTGCACCGGGACGACGTGGTGCGCGCCATCGACTTCGCCGTCGCGCGGGGCCTCGACGGCCTCTACAACCTGTTCAACGACATCCCGGAGAACAAGGAGACCTTCTTCGCCCGGGTCTCGGCCCGGGAAGGGCTGGAGCCCGTGACCTGGCTCGGCGTGGTGCGGGGACCGCGTGGCGTCAGCAACGCGCGCATCAAGGCGGCGGGCTTTGCGTTTGCCGATCCGCTGGGGGACCGGGAAGGCGAGGATCTGCTGGCCTGAGCGCCCGGGACGGGCGCTGCGGCGGCCTTGCAGCGCACCCGGCCCCCGCCGGGTGCGCCGCCAGGGCCAACGGCTTAGTTGACCATTTCCTTCAGCGACTTCAGGGGCAGCGCGCGAACCTTCTTCGAGGCGGGCTTCGCCTTGAAGACCATCTTCTCGCCCGTGAACGGGTTGACGCCCTCGCGCTGCTTGGTGGCCGGCTTCTTGACGACCCGGAGCTTCATGAGGCCAGGCAGGGTGAACTCGCCATTGGCGCGCAGGCTCTTGCGCATGACGGTGTTCAGCGACTCGAAGACCCCGGCGACCTGCTTGCGGGACAGCTCGTTCTGGTCAGCGATGTACGCCAGGATTTCCGACTTGGTCGGCGCGCCGCCTTTTTTAGCCATGTTCGACGTTCTCCTAGATGAGAGGAAAGAATCCGCGGCGCCAAGCATAAACGCGTCTGCGCCAGGATCCTATGCCACCGGCAAAAATCGAATTCGATTGCCGCGGCGGGCGGCCAGGGATAGCATCCCGCGCCTCCATTCCCGCCGTGCCCCCGACGGCGCCCACGCACCCTTCCGAAAGGACATCCATGTCGAAGACCCACACGGTTCCCGTCCTGCTGGCCGCCGTCGCGCTGCTGGCCGCGGGCTGCCAGCAGAAACCCGGCGAGCCCAAGGCCGTCGAGCGCACGGCCGAACAGCAGGCGGTTTACGCCTTCGGCCTGGCGGCCGGGCGGCAGATGGCCAGCCAGACCAAGCAGCTACGCCTGACTCCTGAGGAGATGACTGCGTTCCAGGACGGCCTGTCCGACGCCATCGCCGGCCGCGCCGCTGACTTCGACGTGCAGGTCCACGAAGCCAAGTTCCGCGAGCTGGCCGAGGCCCGCGTGGCCGCCGGCGCCGAGGAAGCCCGCAAGCAGGGCGAGGACATGCTCGCCAAGGCCGCCGCCGAGCAGGGCGCCGAGCGCACCGAGTCCGGCATCGTCTTCCGCACCCTCACCGCCGGCACTGGCGCTTCGCCGAAGGCCACCGACACCGTGCGCGTGCATTACGAGGGGAAGCTGGCCGACGGGACGGTGTTCGACAGCTCCCGCCAGCGGGGCGAGCCGGCCGAGTTCGCGCTGAACCAGGTCATCCCCTGCTGGACCGAGGGCGTCCAGAAGATGAAGGTGGGCGGCACGGCGAAGCTCGTCTGCCCGGCCGCCACGGCCTACGGCGATCGCGCCGCCGGCCAGATCCCGCCGAACTCGACGCTGTTCTTCGACGTCGAGCTGCTCGAGATCAAGGCTCCTTGATGCCCGCGGCTCCGGCAGCCGGCTTCGCCGGCTGCTGGATGCTGCGCAGGTACTCGACGAGCTGGGCGACGATGCGGTCCACGCGCTGGCGGGCCGCGTCGTCTGCGCCCTCCTCGACCCAGAACTCATAGCCCCACACGGGCATGTAGCGGGTGCCGTGATAGATCACGGCGTTGCGCCCGTCGATGATCCTGCGGAGCACTTCCTCCGGGAAGCGGTCTCCCATGCGCTGCTGGAGCGTGGTCAGGTCGGGCACCCGGATCGGGATGCCGGCCGATACCGGACCGTCGCCCTTCCCCGCCTCGCCGTGGCAGCTGGCGCAGTAGCGCTGGAACGTGTACTCGCCGGAATACTCGTCGAAGGCCTGGGCCCCCGCTGGCAAGGAGACTGGCAGCGCGGCAAGCACGGCGGCGCTCAGGCAGGCACGCAGTCGGCGGTCAGTCATGGCACGTCCCGTATGCTCGTGGACCTGCCGCTATCCTAGTGCCGCAGACCCTGCCGGGGCGAGTCCCGCGACGCGGAAGCCGTGCCCGCAACCGGGCTGCGTATACTGTTTTTCCCTACCGGACCTGCACCGTCCCGCATGGCGCTCTTCCCGGGCCGCGCGGCCCTCGCCAGCCGCGACTTCGGCCTGTACCTGGCGGCGCGCTTCCTGGCGGCCCTCGCGGTGCAGGTGCAGAACGTCGCCGTCGGCTGGCTCGTCTACGACCTTACGCGCAGTCCCTTCGCCCTGGGACTGGTGGGCCTCGCCGAGTTCCTGCCGGCCATCGCCCTGGCCCTGGTCACGGGCCACGCCGCCGACCGCTACGACCGCCGGCGCATCCTGGTGGGCTGCTACGCGACGACGGCGGCGGTGTCGGCGGGGCTGCTGCTCTTCGCCCTGTCGCGCCCGGCGGGCACGTGGCCCGTCTATGCGCTGCTGGTCGCCTTCGGCACGAGCCGCGCCTTCGCGAACCCCGCGGGCCAGGCGCTGGTGCCGAACCTGGTGCCCCAGGCCCAGCTCGCCAACGCCGTCGCCTGGAACGCCATGGTCTGGCAGACGGCGACCATCGCCGGCCCCGCCGTGGGCGGGCTGCTGTACTACGCGGGCCCGGAGGTGGCCTTCGGTACGGCCACGGCGGCCTTCACGGCCTGCGTGCTGCTCTTCGCCGCCATCCGCCGCCGCCCGCAGCCCGCCGGCGCACCGGCGAACTGGGACACGCTGCTGGCGGGCGTGCGGTTCATCCGCTCGCGGCCGGCGATCTTCGGCGCCATCTCGCTCGACCTCTTCGCGGTGCTCCTCGGCGGCGCCACGGCGCTGCTGCCCATCTATGCCCGCGACATCCTCGACGTGGGGCCCGGGGGGCTAGGCCTCCTGCGCAGCATGCCGGCCGTGGGGGCGCTGGGCACGGCCCTCTGGCTCGCCGTGCGGCCGCTCCGGCGGCACAGCGGCCGGCGCATGTTCCAGTCCGTGGCGCTCTTCGGTGCCTTCACCGTGGCCTTCGGGCTCTCGACGAACCTGTGGCTCTCCTGCGCGCTGCTGGTCGGCCTTGGCGCCGCCGACATGGTCAGCGTCTACATCCGCCAGACGCTGGTGCAGTGGGACACGCCCGACGCGATGCGCGGCCGGGTCGCGGCGGTCAACTCGGTGTTCATCGGCGCCTCGAACGAGCTCGGCCAGTTCGAGTCGGGCACCGTGGCGGCGCTGATCGGCGCGGTGCCCGCCGTCGTGGTGGGCGGCATCGGCACCATGCTCGTCGTGGGGCTGTGGCGGCGCTGGTTCCCGGCGCTGCGCGACCGCGACTGGCTGACGACGCCGGCGCCGGGCACCGGCCACTGAGCCAGCCGCCAGGACGCGCCCGGCCGGACCCGCAGCCCGTGCGGCGGCCGTCGGGCGCAGCGTCGCAACGCCTCTGGCTGCCTGGAAGCGGATGCCGGCAATCCGGGGGGGGGGGGGGGGCGGGGGGGGGGGCCCCCCCCCGGGGCGTCGCGGGGCGGCGCGGCGGCCCCCGGCACCC
>JAEUPZ010000005.1 GCA_016789885.1 Chromatiales bacterium
GCCGAAGCGGGCAGCGATGGTGGGCGGTGTGGAGAAGTCGTCGTCACGGCGACCCGCAACGATGGTTTCGGCAGCCGGATCGGGGGCGTGTCGTGGCAGGGACCGCCGCCGGCCGGTAGCGGGGCAACTGCGGACCCGACATTGAGGGACATTTCGGCCGAGGGACTGATGCAGGTCGGGGGTTTGACAGCCTCCGCTCTGGAGGGCCTCTCCCTTGCCAACATCAAGGGGCTGATAGAGAAGCAAGTTGCTCTGGATATCATCAGGGATCTGCGAAAGGCGGCCAACCCCGCAGCCTTCCGCAACAACCTGACGCGTGAGGGCAAGCGACTGCTGGAGATGGGCCGCGCCATGGTCCGTGAGGCGGAAGGCAAGAACGTGTCCGCGAAGCTGGCTGCTGCTCAGCGGAGTCTGGGAGCGGACGTGGCTTTGGTGAAGTCCGTTGCACGAGGCGGCAACCTGATCGGACTGGGGGTTACCGCTATGGAGGTTTCTGCAGGCGGCAAGACGCCTGCCGAGGGCTTTGTCGATGGTGGCGTGTGGGCCGTGACCGGTGTCCTTGGTGTCGTCAATGGATGGCTGGGCATCGGACTCGGCGTCGCGTACGGCATAGCTGACATGGCTGGGTATGGTGATCCATTTCGTTCGGCGGTGATCCACTATGTAGACAACGCGCCGGAGGCATACGGAGTTGGAATACAGATGCAGAGCTTCGGTTGCCCGCCTTTGTGCACGATGGCGGGTGGCTATTGATGGGCCTGTACACCGATATGTTCTTGGGCTTCAATGAAATTCTGCCCGGGCGAGAGGCACGTTCTTCGCCAGATAGGCCAGCCTTTTTCTTTGCTGTCTCATGGCTTGGGTACTTGCTCGTCGCGGATGTGGTGCTGTTTGGCCAAGCCTTGCCTGGCGTGTTTGGCCGGTGGTACACGATTCTTGGTGTCTTCGTGCTGGTTTCCATCTACGCTGGGCACGTAGTTTATTTCTGGCGATCGATCGTCTACGACGACAAGGCGGACGCTGACGCTCGGTCGAAGGGGGCGTCTGGTGCCCGAACCGCGCTTGCCGTCGCATTCGTGGCCGTCGGCTGGTGCGCTGCCTTCGGTGGGGCCGTTCTTCTCCTACGCTAGGCGAATGCCTATCTCCTGACTCCCTGCTAGCGCCAGTATGAGGTCCGGGTGCGTATAGCCCCCAGGTTCGGACGTACCTCCAAGGCGCTTGCCACTCACGGGGACGACGGTCACCGTCAGACCCCACTCCGAGCGGCGTATACTCCAGCCCAACAGGAGGTCGGCCATGACCCACCAGTTCGATGTCGTCATCGAGAAGGACTCGGAGGGCAACTTCGTTGCCTCCGTCCCGGCGCTGCCCGGCTGCCATACCCAGGCGCGGTCCCTCGACGAGCTGATGACGCGCGTCCGCGAGGCCATCGAGTTGTGCCTCGAAGAGCAGGGGTCGGCCCCTGAGCCGCTCGACTTCGTCGGCGTGCAGCGCGTGACCGTCAACGCGTGACTGCCTACCCTGCCGTCCGGGGCAAGGAACTCCTCGCCGCCCTGGGGCGCGCCGGCTTCAAGGTCGCCCGGGTCAAGGGCAGCCACCACTTCCTGCGACACCCCGGTGGCCGCGTGACTGTCGTGCCGGTGCATGCGGGTGAGACCATCGGCCCCGGGCTGCTCACGAAGATCCTGCGGGACGTGCAGCTGGACAGGGACCAGCTGCAGGCGCTGCTGTAGATGCACGACCGTCGGCTGCGTCAACGCCGGCCGCCGCGTGACGAGGGCCTGGTGCCGGTGTGGTTGGTCGTCGAGGATCAGGCGTTTGACCGGCTGGTCAGGCTGATCGGTGGTCCGCCGCGCCCGACCAAGGCCCTGCGTGACCTGATGCGTGCCCTGTCGTAGGCGAATTCCTATCTCAGGCGGCCACCGGCGTCTGAAACAGGCCACGACAGTGGCTTCGCCACCCGAACCTGCCGAACGATAGCGGCCTCCGACCGCCCCGCCCGTCGCGATCCGTCGGTGGGATACCACCGATCCCCGCGTGGCAGCGGTGCCGGTTGTTGTAGTCCACGAAGTCGTCCAGCTTCCGCTGCAGGTCGGCGGTCCCCCAAAAGAGCGTCTGGTCGAGATACTCCCGCCGCAGCGTGCCGATGAGGCGGTCGACGAACGGGTGCGACAGGGTTACGTAGGGCATCGTCTTGACCTCGTCGATGCCGAGGACGCGGAGGTTGGCCCGCCAGCGGTGGAAGGTGAACAGCGGGTCGTGGTCGGAGCTGACGCAGGCCAGGGGGTGCTAGCGCGGAGCCATGCTGTGTCGCAACCTGCCGCGGATCCCGGGTTGCGGCCGGCCTGACGACGGGGGACTAACCTCACCCGCGGACCGGCACTATTCTCGGACCGGTCTACAACTGAGGCTCATCCCCATGCTAGCCCGCTTCTCCGAAGATGTCGTCCCGCTGACCGATCTCAAGGTCAACCCCGGCCGCGTGGTGCGCCATGCCACCGAGGCGGCCCGTCCGGTCCTGCTGACCAGCCGTGGGCGGGGCGTGGCGGTGGTGCAGTCCGTGAGCGAGTTCGAGCGGGCCGAGGACGAGCGGGCGTTCATGCGGGCCGTCGTCGCGGGTCTGGCCGATCTCGAGGCCGGCCGGGACGTGTCGCTCGCCCAGGCCCGGAAGCGCCTCGGCATCCGCTAGCCCGTGCCGCGGGTCATCGTCCGCCTGGCCGAGTCGGCGCTGATCGACGCGGAGACTTTGCAAGCGTGGTACGCGGAGCAGGGGGCGCCGGCGGCCGGTGAAAAGCCGGTCGGTGAGGTCCTGGCAAGTGTCGAGGCGCTGGTCGATCACCCGGAGATGGGGCGGGTGGTGCCGGAGTTCGGGTCCCCCATCCTGCGCGAACTGATTCGCCCACCGGTTCGGGTCGTCTACCGCGTCGACCCCGGTCATGTTCGCGTGGTCCGCGTCTGGCGCAGCGAGCGGCGGCTGCGGTTGCCGAAGGGGGCGAAGCCATAGGGCCACTGGTTGCCTGGGACCGCAATCGGTCCCTGCATGCAGAGTGGGGATTCCCTGTCGCCGCTCGCAATCGTGCCGAGTTGCACGGCCCGGCGCGCGGTCCGCCGCAGGGTGAGCTCGCGCTGGGCTGAGCGCCGTCCCTCAGACCATCACTACCACCGTCAGGCCCGGTCGGGCCCGGTGGAGTATGGGGGCTACCGCACGACCGCGGTCCGAATCCCGGCGTGGGGCGGGAATTCCCGCGCTGCGTGACGCGGCCTTGCATGGGTGACGCAGTGGGTGATGCCGCGGCCGCGCCGGCCGTGCTAGCGTCGGTCCATGGACAGGGGGTTTGAAGTTCCCAGTCGCGCGCCCGGCGCTGCGGGGAGGGCGGGTTGAGCGCGATCCGTCTGCTCATCGCGCTGCCGCTGGTCGCGGCGGGGACTCCGGCCATGGCGGAGGGGGCCCCGGAGATGCCGCAGTTCCGCCCGGCGGCCTTCGGCGACTCAGTGCGTTCGCTGCCGGCCGTCTATCAGTGTCCTGCTGAACCGGATAGGCCCGTCACCGCGACGGTGGTGTGCAGGGCCACCGTCACGTCGCGCGGCGCGTCCCGGGCCGAGGGCAGCAACTGCCGCAGCACCGACGCGGCCCTGTCTGCCTACTATCGCGCGGCCGAGAAGGCCCTCGCTATCGCGGAGTTCGTCCCGGCGCTGGTGGCGGGCAAGCCTGTGGCGGTCACGATGACCTTCCGCATCGAGATCCGCCATGCCGGGGCAACGTGCGAGGTGAGCGCGGTGCCCAATCCCGGCCAGGACGAGGCTGCCAGCAACGCCGCGGACGTTGCGCCCCAGCGCATCATTCCGGAGCGTCGCTGGTTGGCCCTGCGCCCGACGGTGAATGCCTTGCCGATCAGAGGCGGAGGTCCCTATCCGGCGCCCACGCTGCTGGTCGTCTCGATGGCCGTGGCACCCGATGGCAGCTCTAGCGATACCGTGATCGAACAACGCCTCCCGGCCCTGTCGATGGCTGAGGCTGCAAGGATAGTCCGGTCCCTCGAGGGCTCCCGATTCATCCCCGGACAGCGCGCGGGCCAGCCGGTGGCGATGCGGTACTTCCACTGGCTTGCCCCCGAGTGGGATGGCGATGGGTTCTTCTGGCCGCCTCGTAGCCGCCTCTGACCATCGTGCGGTACTCGCCGACTGACCCGCGGACTGAGCCCATGAAGAGGCCCGCATGCGTCACGCTGGCGGCTGCCCCGCGATGGCCGACTCCAAGCCCGGGAAACAGCCCGGAGTAGTTGTCGCGCTCGGCACGGCCTGCCAGCCTCCTGAAGGCGTCCCCTCCCGTATCAAGTGCTGCGAGCGCCTCGGACGGAAACGTCCGGCCGGCCGCGAACGCACCCTCGATAGCCGGGTCTGGCTCGCGGCGCTACGCCAGACGACCTGAAGAGTCTGGCTGCTGGTGTCTACCGACAGGGGGAGCTTATGAGGCGACTGCCCCGGTTTCCCGCCTTGACCATCATTCTGACCATGGTCACAATTATGGTCATGTCGTCCAGGGGAGTATCGGCATGTCGACCATCCAGGCTTCGGAGTTCAAGGCCAGGTGCCTGGCCCTGATGGACCAGGTGGCACGCACCGGCGAGACCATCGTCGTCACCAAGAACGGCAAGCCGGTCGCGGAGCTCCGGCCGCATCGGCCACCGCGCGCGCGCTCCCTGATCGGCCTCCACAAGGGGAAAGTCACGGTCCGCGGCGACATCGTCGCCCCGGCCGGGACCCGCCTCTGGGAAGCGCTCAAGTGATCGTGCTCGATACCCACGTACTGGTGTGGGCCGATACCGACGATCGCCGGCTTGGGAAAAAGGCTCGTGCGCTGCTCGACTCCGCGTGGTCGTCGGGGTGTGTGGCCGTCCCGTCGATTGCCTTCTGGGAAGTCGGGCTGCTGCAGCAACGCCGGCGACTGACGCTGCCCGCGTCCCTCAAGGAGTGGCGCGAGAGTCTGCTGGCAGCCGGCCTGGTCGAGTTGCCACTCGATGGCGAGGTGGCAATCCGTTCACTGGAACTCACAGGGTTGCACGACGACCCGGCCGACCGGTTCGTCGTGGCCACGGCCCTGGTTCGCAATGCCAGCCTGATGACGGCCGACGAGCGGCTGCTGGAGTGGCGCCATCCGCTGGAGCGGCACGACGCCACGGCGTAGCAGGGCACGGCCGGCGCCGTGCTACCCGCAGCCCCTATTCCCCCCGCACCCCGTCCACCCGCATCCGCAGCGCGTTCGCCATCTCCTGGCTGGTGACGGCGAAGCCGGCATTCACCGTCGCCCGCTGGCCGGCGGCTACGGGCCCGCGGATCTGCACGGCCCGGCCCTGCTGGACGACGCGGCCGGCGCTGTCCGCCAGCACCGGCGTGACGACGATCTGGCTCACGGCGAAGGGCGCGCGGTTCTCCACCACGACGACGACGTTGCCCCGGCCATCCAGCTGGAAGCCCGCGGCGACGTATTTCGTGCCGTGCTCCGGGAAGTCCAGGCGCACGTACTCCACGGCGGCCTGGCGGCCAAGGTCGCTCTTTGAGCCCGCGGCGCCCTTGAAGTAGGCCATGGCCTTGTCCCGCTTGCCGGCGGCCTTGGCGATGGAGCCCAGGTAGTAGAGCGCCGGGGCGGTGGGCAGCAGGTCGGCGCTGCGGGCCAGGCGGGTCTCGCCCCGGTCGCCGGCGCCGAGCTGGTACTGGGCGACGCCTGCCCCGAGCCACGCTGCAAAGTAACTGTCGTCGAGGGCGAGGGACTTCTCGTAGAAGCGCAGCGCCTCCGCCGGCTCCTTGGCGGCAAGGGCGAGATCACCCTGGAGCAGCGGAAAACGCCCCTCGGCCGGCACCTGCCGGGCCGCCGCAGCCGCCAGCTTGCGGGCTCCCGCCACGTCGCCCTTGCGGGCGAGCGCGAGGGCCTCGTCGTACTGGTCGTAGGCGGGCTTCAGGGCCCGCAGCGGTGCCAGGCGCTGTTGGTAGCGGGCCTCGCCCAGTTCGCCGGCCGGTGAGCCCGCGGTCAGGGTCGCCAGGGTCTCGCGGTTGCGGGCGACGCGCTCGGGAGAGGGCGGGTGGCTGGCGAACAGTCCCTCCAGCCACGAGGGATTGCGGCCCTCGGAGAGCTTCACGAACTTCTCCTGCAGCGTGACCGCGCCCGCGGGGTCGTAGCCGGCCCGCTGCATGTAGCGCATGCCGTAGTCGTCGCTCTCGAGCTCCGCGTCCCGGCCGTATTTCGTACTGATCAGCGCCGCCCCGACGCCGGCGCCCTGCACCATCAGGTTCCCCGCCGTCGCGCCGACGTCGCTCATGGCCACGCCCACCTGGGCCGCCACCTGCCCGACCTGCAGCAGCGTGCCCCGCTCCTGGGCCTTGGCGCCGTGGCGCGCGGCCGCGTGGACGATCTCGTGGCCGAGCACCGCCGCCAGCTCCGCCTCGTTGTCGAGCTCCGTGAGGAGCCCGCGGTTGATGGCGATCTTGCCGCCGGGAAGGGCCCAGGCATTCGGCACCGAACTGTTCAGCACCGTGAACTCATAGGGCAGCGGCCGGTCGGAGACTGCCGCCAGCTTCTGGCCCACCTCGTTCACATACGCGGAGAGTTCCGGCAGCACCTTGAGGTCGCCCCCCTGGCTCTGGCGGGTGGGGGCGTACTGCTTCGCGCCGATCTCCAGTTCGGCGGTCTCGGAGACGAACTGGATCTCCCGCTTGCCCGTGACCGGATTGGTGCCGCAGGCGCCGAGCACCGCCCCCAGCACTAGGAGGAGTGCCGGCCGGATCAGGCGCTGTGGAGGGAGACAGGCCATGGTGGGATTCTAGTCCCGGTGATCCCCCCCGGCATGTACCCGGCGGCGCTCCTCCGCCGCCTCTCAGGGTGAGGCGGGCGGAGGTGCGTGGCTTGGCCCCTCGCGTGCGCGCCTAGAGTTCCAGGTCGCCAGCCGCCTCGGGCTGGTACTCCAGGCGCAGCAGGGTCCACGCGCGCCGGGCGCCGCCCGGCAGGTCGACGTCGATGACGTCGCCGACGCGCCGGCCGATCAGCGCGCGGCCCAGCGGCGACGTCACGGCGACCCGCCCGTGCTCCGCATCGGCCTGCGCGGGATAGGCCAGCGTCAGCACGCGCGTGGTGCCGTCGTCGCGCGACTGCAGCGCCACGCGCGAGTTCATGGTCACGACGTCGGCGGGGATCTCCACCGGGGGCACGACCAGGGCTTCATCGAGCAGTGACTCGAGGTCGCTCATGGCCGAGGCGTCGGCGACCCGGCCCGCGGGCTGGCGCAGGCAACGGTCCAGGCGTACGGCGTCGAGGGAGGTAAGGCGGATGGTGTCAGCAGTCATCATGGTTCTGGCTCCGGAATGGACAGTGGCAGCGCAGGGCTCCGGCACGGAGCGGTGCGCTTAGCGTGGAGGAAGACGTGAAAGGCCCGGGTCGGAGTCAGACCGACCGGAGAGCGGTGGACTGACGTCTAAACCCGGGCGGACGGGAGCCGGGCCGTGGCACCGGTCGTCGGCGTGAGGATGGCGGGTCGGGTCGTCATGGGCGCATTGTCGTCCGTGGGGGCGGCGCTTGCAACGGCCTTGGCCGGAGCGCTGCAGCGGGCGCGGAGCCCCCGGGTGGCGCGACGAACCTCGACATGCAAATCTGTGCGGCCACGGCCACGGCCACGGCCACGGCCGACGGCTGCAGTGGTCCCCGGTCGAGCCCTGCCGTGGGCGGTGATGCCGACTGCGGCACTCTGGTGCGGCGCAGACACGCGCGCCGTTCCCCTCCGGCCCGCACGCATCGGAGCCAGCCCCATGCAGCCAATGCCGAAGTCGATCTTCATCTCCCATGGCGGCGGTCCGCTGCCGCTGCTCGGTGATCCGTTGCATCGGGAGATGGCTGCGTGCCTGACCAGCATTGCCGCGGCTATTCCAAAGCCCGATGCCATCGTCGTGGCCAGTGCCCACTGGGAGGCGCCGGTGCCGACCGTTACCGCAGCGCCGTCACCGGCGCTGCTCTACGACTACTACGGGTTTCCGCCGGAGTCCTATGAAATCCGCTATCCCTGTCCGGGCAGTCCGGCGTTGGCCCGGCAGGTCCACGGGATGCTGGCCGATGCCGGCATCGACGCGGCGCTCGATGGCGCGCGTGGCCTCGATCACGGCGTGTTCGTGCCGCTCACGATCATGTATCCGCAGGCGGACATCCCCTGCGTGCAGCTGTCGCTGCTCGACTCCCTCGACCCGGCCAGGCACGTGGCGATCGGCCGGGCCCTGGCGGGGCTCGGTGCGGGCAACGTCCTCCTGGTCGGGTCGGGATTCTCGTTCCACAACCTGAAGGCGTTCTTCGGCCCGCCCAGCGAGGCGGCCGACCGCCTCAACGTCGCCTTCGAAGACTGGCTCGGCGACGTCGTCGGCAATCCCGCGTACCCCGAGGCCGATCGCACCGGCCGTCTCGTCCACTGGGACCGCGCGCCCGGTGCGCGCTTCTGTCACCCGCGCGAGGAGCACCTGCTGCCGCTGCACGTCTGCTACGGCGCTGCGGGCATACCTTCGTTGGCGCAGTTCCGGACCAGCGTCATGAACAAGCAGGCGAGCTTCTTCGTGTGGTGAGCCGCGTGGCATCGGCCCGTGATGCCGTCACGGCGGTCCCGCGCCAATGCCCACGTTTCCCCGCTGGCCCGGCTGCCCGGTTCCGCGGCCGGGCTCGGGACGCCGAGCGCCTCGCGCCAGGATCTGCCGCGCCGCTGCTATAGTCCGGCCAGCCCAGTGAGGGACCATCCATGCGCCTCTACTCGTTCCCCGTCACGCCCAACAACCGCAAGGTCGAGGCCTTCATCCGCCATTTCGACCTGCCGGTGGAAATCCATCACGTCAGCTTCAAGGACCGGGAAACCCAGAGCCCCGGCTTCCTGGCGATCAATCCCATGGGGCGCGTGCCGGCCCTGACGGACGGCGATTTCAGGCTGTGGGAATCGAACGCCATCCTCACCTACCTGGCGTCGGTGTTTCCCGCGACGCGCACCCTGCCGACCGACGCCCGGGGACGCGCGGACGTGGACCGCTGGCTGCACTGGCAGAGCTGCCATCTCATGACGGCCGTCGCCGCCCTGCAGGCCGGCACGACCGAGGACGTGGGCACGGTGACGCCGATGCTGCGGATCCTCGAGGGCCAGCTCGCGGGGCGGGAGTACCTGCTCGGCGACCTCTCCGTCGCCGACTTCGCCATCTGCCCGTACCTGATCACCAAGATCGGCCGCAAGCTCGACTATTCGTCGTGCCCCAACGTCACCGCGTGGCTCGACCGGATGGAGAAGCTGAAGGGCTTCGTGGCCACCCAGGTCCGGATGCCGCCGCCCGCGGCCTGATCCGTCGCGCCGGTGGTCGGGCGCGGGCGCCGTACCGGCCGGTGCTACAGCCGTGCGCCGCCGGTGATCTCGAGGATCTGTCCGGTCACGAAGCACGCATCGTCCGAGGCCAGGAAGGCCACGGGCCCGGCGATATCGTCGGGCTGCCCGATGCGCCGCAGGGGATAGGTGCCACCGATGCCCTTTCGCACCTGCTCCCACTGGGCGGCCGGGACGATGCGGGTGATGGCTTCCACCTCCACCAAGGCCGGCGCCACGGCGTTGACGCGGATGCCCTCCGGGCCGAGCGCGAGGGCCAGCGAGCGGGTGAGCGTCGCGACGCCGCCCTTCGCGGCGGAGTAGGTGAACTGCATGGGGCTGCCGCGCCAGGTGAGGGAGCTCATGTTCACGATTGCACCGGCTTTGCGTGTCCGCATCAGCCTCGCCGCCTCCAGGCAGCAGAGGTAGGCCGTCTTCAGGTTCACGGCGATGTTCTTCTCGAAGTTCGCCTCGTCGAGGCGGTCGAGCGCAACGCCGTTGTCGTGGTCGTAGCCCGCAATGTTGATGAGGACGTCGAGGCGGCCGAAGCGTTCGGCGACCTTCCCGAAGACTGCCTTTACCTGGTGCTCGTCGGTGAGGTCGGCGCTCCAGTAGGCCATCTCGCCGGAAGGAACCTCGAGCGTGGACAGGAACTCCCCGGCGTCTTCAGCCAGGTCCGTGAGGGCGAGCCGCGCCCCCTCGGCGGCCAGGCGTCGCACGGTGGCCGAGCCGATGCCCCCCGTGGCGCCGGTGATGAGAACGACCTTGTCCGTGAAGCGGTGCATGTGACTGTCCTGTCGGGGGAATCCCTGCGTGCGGCCGGCAAAGCGCCGGCGCACTCCCGGTCATGATCGTTTGGCCGCTCCCGGGCTGACTTCGGACGAGGGGTCCGCACGGAGCCGGATGACCTCCCCGACGGTCATGGGGCGTCGCGGTCCGGCGCCGGGCGTGCCGGGGTCAGTGCCGTGGCAGCGTGCGGAGGATCTGGCCCCGGGGCGCGGTCCCGGCGCCGGCGAGTGATGCCAGCCCTGTCAGCCGCGCCGCGGCCGGCGCTTCGAAGCGGCACCCAGGACACCGAGGCCGGTCGCCAGCAGCCAGCCGGCCGCGGGCACCGGTATGACGGCCGGGTTCGTCCCGGTGTAGAACCGTCCCCAGAACTCGTTGTCGTCGGTGCCCACCGTCTCGCGGATCTCGACGCGGTCGAAGGGGCTCGTCGACCAGACGCCGACGAAGGCCAGCCCGTCGTTCGGGGCATTGAAGGTGAACGAGTCCACCAGTGTGCCACCGCTGCGCAGGCTCACCGTGAACGTCGAATCGACGCACGGCAGGTTGCAGCCGTCCACGGCCAGGGTGCTGCTGCCGGGCTCGACCATGTCGAAGCCGGCGGCGTACACCGGAGCGGCGAAGCTGGCATCGAACGAGTCAGAGAATATCGTCGGGGCCAGGCCGTTGGAGATGACGAGTTCGGCGCCGGGGTTCAGCGTGCTCCAGTCGCCGACGACGACTCCGCCGAAATAGGCGGTGTTCACGGTGAAGGTGACCGAGCCGGCCACGATGTTCCCGGACACGGGGTTGTCGAAGAAGGGCAGGGGGCCCGTGGCATCCGTCGCGCCGGTCGCGGCGAGAAAGGCTGCCCGGTCGGTGAAGGTGATGAGTGCGGCGTTGGCGGTGCCGGCGACACAGGCAAGGCCTGTGGCCAGCACGGCCACAAGACGATGGGCGAGCATGTTCTTCGCGTCCTTGTTCTTGTTATCGGGACTCGACGACTGATGCTACCGGAGCGTGCTGCGACGCGGTGGGGTGGATGACATAACTGGGCTCTCGTCGCCCTGCCTGCGGGCTGGCGTCAGGCAGCCGCCCGGTCGGCCACGCCGGCGGCCTCACCCCCGAGCGCACCCATCAGGTCGACGATGAGGTTTGACAGCTCGCCGCTCATCACCGCGAAGTCGATGTCGAACTGCTCGAGCGGGTCGACATCCTGGGCACCGTCGCTCGACTTCTCCAGCTCCAGGAACTGGACGCGCTTGACCTGCAGCTTGTCGTTCAGCACGAACGACACGCGGCCGTTCCACGTCAGCCCGAGGCGGGTGACCACGAAGCCGCCGGACAGGTACCGGCGCACCTCTGCCTGCTCCGGTGCGTGGCGGGTGTGGCGGATGGCAGCACGCGAGCCGTCGGCGGCCTGCAGCTCGACGTCCTCGTCGATGGTGAAGGGGCCGGCCGCCTCGCCGGCCGCGAGCCAGGCCCCCATCGCTGCGCGCGGCGACCGGGCCGTGTCCGGGAGGGTGGCGGCGAAGCTGCCCAGCGTGTCGCGCAGCGTCTCGACCACTTCCTCCGCGCGTCCGGTGCCGGCTGCGTCGACGACCAGCCAGCCACCGGTGCGGTCGAGCCACGCGTGGGTGACGCGGCGGCGGGCGAAGGCCCGCGGGCGGAGCTCGTCGGCGACCCGCAGCTTCAGGTCGCGCATCTGCTTGCGGCCGACCGGAAAGCCCTGCTCGGCCGCCAGGGCCGCGGCGCGTTCGGCGGTGACCTGCCGGATCACCGACGCCGGCAGCAGCTTCTGCTCAACGCCCAGTGCGATGAGCTGGTGCCCGCCCACGGTGTGCAGCAGGCGCGACGTGGGTCCGACGGCCACCCAGCCACGCGTCAGCATGTCGAAGGGTCCGCAGGGCGGCAGCGGGCGGGCTTCGAGCTGGCCTTCGAACTCGGCAGCGGGAATGTCCCAGCCGGCCGGCAGGCGATAGAGGCGGAGATTCCTGAAGAACATGACGGGACGTCGTCCGGGGGCCGCGCAGTATAGCGTCGGCAGGTCTGTACGCGGTGGCCCAATGGTCCAGGGATCGATGCCGGATCGGGTGCTGTGGCAGGCATCGTCGAGCGTCCGCCTGCCCCGCGCCATCGACACCGGCGTCGATGTGCTGACGCGGGGAAACTCCGATCCATACCTCGCCGACGCCACCTGAACACCCGGGTCCGATCTGCTCACGCGCGGGGTGGCGGTCGAAGCGGCGACGACGTCGACTGTGGCGACCGGGGAGGGCGACTTCGTGGTCGCGTCGCGGTCTACAGTCCGGCCGGCCGGACCGCTGGCGGGTACCGTAAGCCGGCCTCGACGTCCCGTACCACCGGCTGTCGCATCGATGGTCACACTTCCCGCAGCCGGTGGCGCTATCCTCAGCGCCAAGGCATTGGGTGCGACGGGTCATGACGACAACGGGCGGCGCGACGCGGTCCGAGGCGCGCGGCATGAGCGCCGGTGATCGCCTGCCCGCCCTCAGCTGGCTGCGCCGCTACAACCGGCAGTGGCTGCGTGGGGATCTGCTGGCCGGGCTCACCCTGGCCGCCTACCTGCTGCCTGCAGGGCTGGGCGATGCGTCCCTGGCCCGCCTGCCGCCGGAGGCGGGCCTCTACGCCTGTCTCTTCTCCGGGCTGTTCTTCTGGCTGTTCTGCAGTTCACGCCACACCGCGATCTCCGTCACCTCCGCCATCTCGCTGCTGATCGGTGCGTCGCTGGGCGAGATCGCGGGCGGCGACCCGGCCCGCTTCGCGGCGCTGGCCGCCGGCACATCCTTGCTGGTCGGCCTCATTGCCTTCCTGGCCTGGCTGGCCCGCGCCGGCGCCATCGTGAGCTTCGTGTCAGAGAGCGTCATGACCGGCTTCAAGTGCGGCGTGGCGCTGTACCTCGCGAGCACGCAGCTGCCCAAGCTGTTCGGCTTTGCCGGTGCCCACGGCGACTTCTGGGAGAACAGCGCCTGGTTCCTGCGCCACCTCGACGAGACCAACCCGGCGGCATTGGCCGTCGGCGTCGTCGCGCTGGCACTGCTGGTGCTGGGCAAGGTGCGCTGGGCCCATCGACCGGTGGCGCTCTTCGTCGTGCTGGGCGGCATCGTCGCGGCGCCGGTCCTCGGGCTCGACGCGCGGGGTGTGAAGCTGCTGGGTGCGGTCCCCGCAGGCCTGCCGGTACCGGGACTGCCGGCGATCCGCTGGTCGGACCTGAACGTGCTGCTGCCGCTGGCGCTGGCCTGCTTCCTGCTGGCCGGGGTCGAGACGGCCGCCATCGGCCGGATGTTCACGGCGAAGCACGGCACCCGGCTCGATGCCAACCAGGAGTTCCTGGCGCTGGCGGTGGCCAACCTGGCCGCAGGCCTCGGCCGGGGGTTCCCGGTAAGTGGCGGCATGTCGCAGTCGCTGGTCAACGAGGGCGGAGGCGCACACACGCCGCTGTCCGGCGCCATTTCGGCCGGCTTCATCCTGCTGGTGGTGCTGTTCCTGTCACCGTACCTGAGTACGTTGCCCCAGCCGGTACTCGCCGCCGTGGTGCTGGTGGCCGTCGCCGGCCTGTTCAAGGTGTCGACGCTGCAGGCCCTCTGGCGCGGTGACCGGCGCGAGTTCGTCGTGGCCATGGTGGCGTTGCTCGGCGTCATGGGCTCGGGCCTGCTCCGGGGCGTGCTGATCGGCGCGATCATCTCCCTGGTGCTGCTGGTCCGGGCTGCGTCGCAGCCCCATGTCGCCTTCCTCGGCCGCATTCCGGGTACCCGGCGGTTCTCCGACCTGGAACGCCACGCCGACAACGAGGTCATTCCCGGCGTGCTGATCGCGCGCCCGGAATCGGGCCTCGTCTACTTCAATATCGAGACCGTCTGCGCCGCGATCCTCGCCCGCGTCCATGCCGCGCCGGTGGCCCCGCGGCTCGTGGTGCTGGACCTCTCGGCGGCGGCGCGCATGGACATGCAGGCGGCAGAGACGCTGGGCGCCATGGCCGACGAACTGCGGGCGGCCGGAATCGCCGTGCAGGCCGTCGAGGCGCGGGCGTCGGTGCGGGAGCGCCTGCGGGCGGTGGGCGTCGACGCACGGCTGGGTGGCGTCGACCGGCTGACCTCGCTGGCCGATGTCATCGAGGCGGCGGCGGTCCGGCCGCCGGGTCACCCGCCATGACCGCCCCGGCGCAGTCATCGCAGTCATCCCGGAGGGTGCTGCAGCCCGCGGAGCGCATCGCCGAGATCCTGTTCGGCCTGATCATGGTGCTGACGTTCACCGGGTCGCTCAGCGTCGCGGACGCCGGCCGCGACGATGTGCGCGCCATGCTCATCGGGGCCCTGGGCTGCAACCTGGCCTGGGGCATCATCGACGGCATCTTCTACCTGATGGGCTGCCTCGCCGAGCGCGGGCAGAACCTGGCGACCTACCGCGCTGTCCGGTCCGCCGCCGGGGCCGACGAGGCGAGCCGACTCCTGGCCGAGTCCCTGCCACCCGTGGTCTCCGGCGTTCTCGAGCCGGCTGAACTGTCGGCCATCCGCGACCGCCTCAGCCGGTTGCCGGCCCCGCCCGGCCGGCCGCACCTCGTGGCCCGCGACTGGCGCGGCGCCCTGGGCGTGCTGCTGCTGGTGTTCCTGTCGACGTTCCCGGTGGCGGTGCCGTTCATCCTGATGCAGCAGCTGCAGCCGGCCATGCGCGTCTCCAATGCCATCGCCGTGCTCCTGCTGTTCGCCCTGGGCCATGCCTATGGCCGCGTCACGGGCTACCGGCCGTGGCTTGTGGGCCTGCTGATGGTCGTCATCGGCAGCATCCTCGTGGCGCTCACCATTGCCCTCGGTGGCTGAGCGGCAGCGCGTGCGCGCCACGACGTCCCGGGCCCTCCGGATTGCACTGCTGCTGGTGACACCGCTGACGGTGCTGGCCGCAGACGGCCCCGGGGACGACGAACCCTGGGAGGTGCTCGTGTCCGGGTACGCCTACTTCATTCCCGGCGACGACGACTACCTGCAGCCCACCGTGGCCGCGGACCGCGGGCGCACCCACCTGGAGGCGCGCTACAACTACGAGGACCGGGACACGCTGTCCGTCTGGCTCGGCGCCAACTTCGGCGGCGTCAGCGGCGACCTCGAGTGGGGGCTCACACCCATGGTCGGTGCAGCCTTCGGCCAGACGCGGGGTGTCGCGCCGGGCGTTGAGGGCTGGCTCGCCTGGCGCTGGCTCGAGTTCTCCACCGAGGGCCAGTACTTCTTCGATGCCGAATCCAGCGACGATCGCTTCGTGTACTTCTGGTCGGAGCTGAGCGTGGCACCCCGGGAGTGGTGGCGCATCGGGCTGGTGGGCCAGCGCACGCGGGTCTACGACACGGAGCTGGATGTCCAGCGCGGCCTGCTGCTGGGGTTCAGCGGTGAGCGGTGGTCGCTGACGGGCTACCTGTTCAACCCCGATCAGGACGACGGAGTCCTGGTGGTGGGGGCTGACTACGCCTTCTGACGCCGTCCGCCGGTCCGGTCGGCCCGGGTGTGCCCGGATCTGCTGTACGCATCTTCAGCCGCCCGCAGCGATCCTGGGTTTCCCCACCGCCCCCGGTATCCGGCGGCGCTGCCGCGGGACGGCCCGTGTGAGAAACTGGCGCCCGAGGTACCCGATCAATGCTTGGCAAGCTGCTGGTGGCCCTCGCCCTCATGGCCCTGTGCGTGGCGATCCACGCCGCCGGGGTGACCAGCGCAGTGGGCTGGCTGCGATCCCGGTTCCCGGGCGCCAGCAGAACCTACTGGGCCACGACGGCCCTGCTGTCCGGCATCGCTGGCTGGGCCATCCTGTTGCACCTCGTTGAGATCGCCGTCTGGGCGATCTTCTACGTCTGGCAGGGGGGCATGCCCGACCTGCCAACCGCGCTCTACTTCAGCGCCGTCACTTTCACGACCACGGGCTACGGGGACCTGGTGCTGCCCGAGCCCTGGCGTCTGGTGGGCGGTGTCGAGGCCCTGACCGGCATCATCATGTGCGGCTGGTCGACCGCGTTCTTCTTCGCCATCGTGCTCCGCCTGTATGACCGGGATCCGCGCGCTGCCTGAGGTGCGGTCACCCCGGCCCGGCTGCCAACATCCGCCCCGCGATGACACCCGATGAACGCCCTGCTTCACGAGATCGGCCACCGGCCCCTGCTCTGGCTCCTGGTGTTCGTTCCCGTGCTGTTCGCCCTCGAGGCGACCATGCCCGACGCGGCCACATTGCTCTTCGTGACCTCGGTGCTGGCCATCGTGCCGCTGGCGACGCTGCTGAGCCACGCCACCGAGTCGGTCGCGAGCCGCACCGGCGACACCGTGGGCGGGCTGCTCAATGCGACCCTGGGCAACCTGACCGAACTGGTGATAGCGCTCACGGCGCTGCGTGCGGGGCAGTACCTGCTGGTCAAGGCATCCATTGCCGGCGCCATCGTCACCAACACCCTCTTCATGCTGGGAGCCTCGTTCCTGCTGGGCGGGCTGCGGTACCACACCCAGGAGTACAACCGCATCGGTGCCCGCCTGCAGGCGGCACTGCTGTTCCTGGCCACCATTGCCCTGCTGATCCCGTCCGCCGTGTCGCAGGTCGACGCCGTGGCCAGCCGCTTCACGGCACAGTTGAGCGTCGGCCTGTCGGTGGTACTGATCGGGGCTTATGCCCTCAGCCTGCTGTTCTCCCTGAAGACGCACCGGGAAGCCTTCGCGAGCGCCGAGGCGGCCGGGGAGGGCGAGGCACCGTGGCCCCTGGGTCTTGCCCTGGCGACGCTGGCGGGCGTCACGGTACTGGTCGCGCTGGTCAGCGAAGTCTTCGTCGAGTCCGTGCAGGGGGCGGCCGAGGCCTTCGGCATGAGCCCGGCCTTCGTCGGCTTCATCGTCGTGGCGCTGGTGGGCGCAGCGGCCGAGATGGCGTCGGCATTCTCGGGCGCCCGCAAGAACCGCCTCGATCTGAGCGTCAGCATCGCCCTCGGCAGCGCCGCGCAGATCGCCCTGTTCGTGGCCCCGGTGCTGGTGCTCCTGAGCTACGCCATCGGGCCGACGCCGATGGACCTGCAGTTCTGGCCGGGTGCCGTGGTCATGATGCTGATCGCCACGCTGACGACCGCCCTGATCACGAACGGCGGGCGATCCGCATGGTTCGTCGGCGTGCTGGTGCTGACGGTCTACCTGGTCTTCGCGATGACGCTGTACCTGCTGCCGCCCCGGGGCTGACGGGGCCAGGGTGACGCCGTGAAGGCATGGCCGATGGAGTTCCCGCTGGCGCCGGTGGCCCGGTGCACCGTGGTTGCGGGTGCCGCGGCCGGCCTGGCCGCCTGTGCAGGCCTCGAGGTGAAGGACACCGCGAGCCTGCTGGTGCCGTCGCTCCAGCGTTCCGAGATCCTCGGCTTCGTGGCCGGCCTCGGGACCACCTTCGCGGCGGTTCCCGACCTGGTGGCGATGGTGCGGCGGCGGTCGACGGCGGGCATGAACCCGCGCATGGCAGCCATCACCGGCACGTTCCAGGTCCTGTGGGTCTACTACGGCCTGCTGATCCTCTCGCGACCCGTCATCGCCTGGAATACGGTCGCGGTCCTGATCAACTTCCTCAGCGTCGGTGCTTACCTGTACTTCCGCCGCCGGGAGGGCCGGCGCACCGCCCCCGGCTAGACGGGCACGTCACTGCGGCAATCCCTTACGTGCGGGCCTGGCTGGCGGGGTTTAGCGTGGTTTTTCGAACTCCGGTTCCGTCCGGACGTCAGGATGCCTGCAATGACAGCCGAGCAGCGGAGACTGGACGAAGCGCGCAGCGGCATTCCCTGGCGGAAGTGGGGCCCGTACCTGAGCGAACGCCAGTGGGGGACGGTGCGTGAGGACTACAGCGCTGGCGGCGACGCCTGGAACTACTTCACCCACGACCAGGCCCGCTCGCGGGCCTACCGCTGGGGCGAGGACGGCCTCGCCGGCATCTCGGACGATCGCCAGCGGCTCTGCTTCGCGCTCGCCCTGTGGAACGGCCGCGACCCCATCCTGAAGGAGCGCCTGTTCGGCCTGACCAACAGCGAGGGAAACCACGGCGAGGACGTCAAGGAGTACTACTTCTACCTGGACAGTACGCCGACCCACTCGTACATGAAGTACCTGTACAAGTATCCCCAGGCGGCGTTCCCTTACGGCGACCTGGTGGAGCAGAACCGGCGGCGTGGCCGCCAGGACTTCGAGTACGAACTGCTGGACACCGGCGTCTTCGATGCCGACCGCTACTTCGACGTGTACGTCGAGTACGCGAAGGCCGGTCCCGACGACATCTTCGTGCAGGTCACGGCCCACAACCGCGGTCCCGAGGCGGCCGACCTGCACGTCCTGCCGACGCTCTGGTTCCGCAACGACTGGGCGTCCTGGCTGGCGCAGCCCGCACCGAAGCCGGTGCTGGCCCCGGTCCCGGCGCCGCCGGGCATGCGCACCATCGCTGCGACCCACGCGGTCCTGGGCAAGTGCTATCTGCTATGCGAGGGCGACGCCCCGCTGCTCTTCACCGACAACGAGACCAACAACGCGCGGCTGTTCCCCGAATATCCCAATGTCGGTCCCTACGCCAAGGACGGCATCAACGACTGCGTCGTCCTGGGCCGCGAGGCAGCGGTGAACCCGCAGCAGACGGGGACCAAGGTGGCGCCGCACTACCGGCTGGCCATCGCCGCCGGCCAGTCGGCCACCATCCGGCTTCGCCTCACCACGGCGATGCCGTCGGCAGCGGGCACTGCGCCCCTGGGTACGGAGTTCAGCGAAGTGCTGGCCGCCCGGCGTGCCGAGGCGGACGAGTTCTACCGGGCGCTGACGCCGCCGTCGGTGCCGGCCGACGCAGCCGCCGTCATGCGCCAGGCCATCGCGGGCATGCTGTGGAGCAAGCAGTTCTACTACCTCGACGCCGACCAGTGGCTGATCGAGCACAACGCGCATCCCCTGCATGCCGGCAGCCGCAACTTCCGGAACCGCGACTGGTTCCACATGATCAACGAAGACGTCGTCTCCATGCCGGACAAGTGGGAGTATCCGTGGTACGCGGCCTGGGACCTGGCGTTCCACACGCTGCCGCTGTCCCTGGTGGACCCCGACTTCGCCAAGGGCCAGATGGAGCTCATGCTCCGGGGCCGCTATTTGCATCCCAGCGGCCAGATGCCGGCCTACGAGTGGAACTTCGGCGACGTGAACCCGCCGGTCCACGCCCTGGCGACGCTCATCGTGTACAACGCCGCCAAGGCGGGCGGCGGCACGGCGGACCTGGATTTCCTGAAGACCGCCTTCAACAAGCTGCTGCTGAACTTCACCTGGTGGGTCAACCGCAAGGACCGCTTCGGCAGGAACGTGTTCGAGGGCGGCTTCCTCGGCCTCGACAACATCGGCGTCTTCGACCGCAGCGCGCCGCTGCCCACGGGCGGCTACCTGGAGCAGGCCGACGGTACGGCGTGGATGGCGCTCTTCACCCAGAACATGCTCGAGATCGCCATGGAGCTGGCGACCCACGACCCGGTCTACGAGGACATGGCCTTCAAGTTCGTCGAGCACTTCATCTACATCGCCGCCGCCATGAACCGGCCCGGCGACGATGGCATGTGGGACGAGGAGGACGGCTTCTACTACGACCTGCTGCGCCTGCCCGACGGCACCGCGACGCGGCTCAAGGTCCGGTCGATGGTGGGACTGCTGCCGCTCTGTGCGGTGACGGTGATCGAGAAGGAGCAGCGTGACGCCGTGCCCCGGGCCGCAGCGGCGGTACAGGCCCGTCTGCGGCAGATGCCGGAGGTGCTCAAGGCGATGCACCCCACCGGGCCCGGTGCACTCGGCGTCGCCGGGCGCGGGATCCTCGGCCTCGTGAAGCCGGAGCGGCTGCGCCGGATCCTGGCCCGCATGCTGGACGAAAACGAGTTCCTGAGCGACTACGGCATCCGGTCGCTGTCGAAGGCCCATGCGCAGCATCCCTACGTGTTCCACGCCGGTGGCCAGGAGTACACGGTCAGTTACCTGCCGGCGGAATCCGACAGCGGGATGTTCGGCGGCAACTCGAACTGGCGCGGGCCCGTCTGGATGCCCGTCAACATGCTGCTGATCCGCGCCCTGCAGGAGTATTACCGGTACTACGGGGACAGCTTCAAGGTCGAATGCCCGACGGGCTCGGGCAACCAGATGACGCTCTTCGAGGTGGCCCGGGAGATCGCCACGCGTCTGACCAGGATCTTCACCCGGGATGCCGCGGGCATGAGGCCGGTCTACGGCGGCACCGGAAAGTTTCAGTCAGACCCCCACTGGCGCGACCACATCCTCTTCTACGAGTACTTCCATGGCGACAACGGCGCCGGGCTCGGCGCCAGCCACCAGACCGGCTGGACCGGCGACATCGCATTCCTCATCTGGCTGTACGGCGGCCTCGACGCTGAGACGCTGCTGGCCACGGGCGGGAAGCCGGCGACCCGCGTTGCCGCCAGGCAACGGGCGAGGCAGTGACCCGTGGCGACGCCGCGTTATCCCGCGCTGTACCAGCTGAACACGCGTGTCTGGCTCACGGATCTCGGGCGACGCCTGGGTCGCGCGGCGACGCTCGATGACATTCCCGACGAAGCGCTCGACCGGATCGCGGCGCTGGGGTTCGACTGGGTCTGGCTGCTGAGCGTCTGGCAGACGGGGCTCGTGGCCCGGGCCATCTCGCGCAGCAACCCGGGCTGGCGGCAGGAGTTCGCTGCAACCCTGCCGGACCTGACGGACGACGACATCCCCGGCTCGGGCTTTGCCATTACCGGTTACGACGTGGCGACGGCCCTGGGCGGTGACGGGGCACTCGCCCGCCTGCGCGGGCGGCTGCGCGCCCGCGGCCTCAGGCTGATGCTCGACTTCGTGCCCAACCACACGGCGCCGGACCACCCATGGGTACGGGAGAACCCGGGCTTCTACGTCCAGGGAACACCGGAGCAGCTGGCCGCGGAGCCCCACAACTACACGCGGGTGACCGGGCGCGACGGCCAGCCGCGCGTGCTGGCCTATGGCCGTGACCCGTACTTTGCCGGCTGGCCCGACACCCTGCAGCTCGATTACGCCAATCCCGCCCTGCAGGACGCCCAGGTGGAGGTACTGCGCAAGATCGCCGGGCAGTGCGATGGCGTGCGCTGTGACATGGCCATGCTGGTGCTGCCGGAGGTCTTCGAGCGGACCTGGGGCCGTCGACCCGGGCCGTTCTGGGCCCGGGCCATCGCCGCCGTCCGGCAGGCCGTCCCGGGCTTCTGCTTCATGGCCGAGGTCTACTGGGACCTCGAGTGGACGATGCAGGAGCTGGGCTTCGACTACGCCTACGACAAGCGGCTCTATGACCGGCTGCGCGCGGGCGATGCCGGTCCGGTCCGCGACCACCTGCGGGCAGAGCCGGCCTACCAGGACCGGCTGGCCCGGTTCCTGGAAAACCACGACGAGCCCCGCGCGGCGGCGACGTTTCCGCCGGCGCAGCACCAGGCTGCAGCGGTCGTCACCTATCTGACGCCCGGCCTGCGCTTCCTGCACCAGGGCCAGCTCGAGGGGCGCCGCAAGCGCATCTCGCCCCACCTGGGCCGGGCACCTGACGAGCCCGTCGATGGCCTTCTGCAGGAGTTCTACGGGCGACTGCTGGCGGTCCTGCGGGATCCCGTGGTCCGCGACGGCAACTTCCGGCTGCTCGACTGCTCGCCGGCCTGGGACGGCAACGGCAGTGCCGCCGGTTTCATCGCGTGGCTGTGGTCCGGGGCAGCGGGCGAGCGCCTGCTGATGGTCGTGAATTACTCGCCCGGACAGGGCCAGTGCTACGTGCGCCTGCCGTGCGGGGATCTTCAGGGTCGTCCGGTGGTCCTGGCCGATTCCCTCGGTACCGCGCGGTACCAGCGTGATGGCACCGATCTGGTGACGCGCGGCCTTTACCTCGACATCGGACCGTGGGCGTACCATGCGTTCGCGGTCTGGCCCGGATAGCGGGCGGGCCGCGCCGCGGGCGATCTTCCAGGGTGCACTGACAACTCAGCAGGGGAGAGCCGGCATGCATCGGCGTCAAGTCATCGCGGCGGGGGCGCTGCTCCCGCTCATCAGTGCCGGAACGGCTGCCGCTGCAGCCGACGGCGGGTCCTTCTCCACGGACGGTCACGTGGCCCTGAAGGCCTACAAGGGCCTGGTCGAGGAGCACCTGGCGGGCGCCCTGAACGCGCTCCGTGTCCTGGCGGCCACTTCGGATGCGCAGGCGGGGGAGTGGCCACGGACCAGGCCGGCCCTGAAGGCGCTGGAGGCGGGCCTGACATCGGCGGCGGCGGTCTGGTACGCGCAGCCCGACGGCGCCTATTACACGACGGCAGGCGATCGCGCCGCAGACTCCCTCGGCGACCGTGAGTATTTCCCGAAGGTGATGGCTGGCGCCGACGTCGAGGGGAGCCTCGTCATCAGCAAGTCCACGGGTCACCGATCCGTCATCGTGGCAACGCCCGTCCGCACGGGATCACGGGTCGTCGGTGCCCTTGGCGTCTCGATCCGCGCGCGCCGGCTGGGGGCGCTGGTCGAGGAGCGAACGAACCTGCCGGACGACCTCGTCTTCTACGCCATCGATGCCCGGGGACAGACGGCCATCCACAAGGATCCGGACAGGATGTTCGCCTTCCCGTCGGACATGGGCGACGAGAGCCTGAAGGCTGCGGTGAAGACGATGCTGTCCTCATCCCGGGGCAGCGTCTCCTACCGGTTCCAGGGGACGTCACGCATCGCGCTCTTCGAGGAGTCGGAACTGACCGCCTGGCGATTCGTCCTGGCGAAGATCGTGGGCTGAGGCGCCGGGGCCGCGCGGGCCTGCGGCCGTCAGCAGATGCGTGGCAGCTGCGCGCCGCTCAGCATCGGCACGTGACGCCATGTGCCGAGCCGCGTGCGCAGCGATACCCGGCCGTTCCGGCCGGCGCCCACGCGGCCGGCGACGGCTGCGCCAGCCGTGCCGGGCTGCCTCCGCAGCACGTCGATCGCCGCGTCCGCCTGGGCTGCCGGCAGCACGAGCATGAACCGGCCTTCGTTGGCGACGTAGAGCGGGTCGAGGCCAAGCAGTTCGCAGGCGGCGGCCACCGGCGGGGCTACGGTGATGGCGGCCTCGTCGAGTTCGATGTCGAGGCCGGCTGAGCGGGCGATCTCGACGCTGCAGGTGGCGAAGCCGCCGCGCGTGAGATCCCGCAGGCAGTGCACCTCGAGGCCGGCGTCGAGCAGCGCGGCGACGGCGGGCCACAGGGACTGCTGGTCACTCTCGATCGGTGGGTCGGCAGCGAGCCCCTCGCGCGCGCAGAGGACGGCCATGCCGTGCCGTCCGAGGTCCCCGCTGAGGATGACGGCGTCACCGGGTCGCACCGCATCCGGGTGGATCCGGATGTCGCGTTCGAGCAGCCCGATCCCACTGGTCGTCACGTAGAGGCCGTCACCGTGGCCCCGCTCGACGACCTTCGTGTCGCCACTGACGATGGTGACGCCGGCCCTCCGGGCAGCGTCGGCCATGGATTCGACGACGCGGCGGAGATCGACGACCGGAAGACCTTCCTCGATGATGAAGCCCGCGCTGAGCGCCAGTGGCCGGGCGCCACACATGGCGAGGTCATTGATGGTGCCGTGCACCGCCAGGGCGCCGATGTCCCCGCCGGGAAAAAAGAGCGGTCGCACCACGAAGCCATCGGTCGTCGTGACGAGGCGCCCTGCCACGGGGTCCAGGACCGCCCCGTCGTGCCGCGTGTCGGTGCCGAGGGCCGCTGCGAAGACGGTGCGGACGAGCTCGTGCATGAGCGCGCCCCCGCCGCCGTGGGCCAGGGTGACGCGCTCCCCGGTCGCGAGCGGTACCGGGCAGCCCGCGGCTTCGTCGGGATCCATCGCGCTCACGCCGGCTGCGGCAACCGGTAGCGGTGGTAGGCGGCGCAGGCCCCCTCGCTGGAGACCATCGTGGCGCCGAGCGGGTGCTCGGGCGTGCAGCGCGTGCCGAAGGCTGGGCAGTCCGTGGGCTTGCGCTGGCCGGTCAGGACCGCGCCGCTGATGCAGGGGCCTTCCGTGGCCGTGGCGGCTGCGGGCGGCCCGAACCGCAGCTCCGCGTCGAATTGCGCGTACTCCCGCCGCAGCACGAGGCCACTCTCCGGAATGCTGCCAAGACCTCTCCAGCGACGCTCGCCCGGCTCGAACACCGCGCGCATCAGGGCCCGGGCGTGGGCGTTGCCGTCGCGACGGACGGCACGTTCGTAGGCGTTCTCGACTTCCGCGCGGCCCGCCTCGAGCTGCCCGATGCACCGTGCGATGCCGTCGAGGATGTCGACGGGCTCGAAGCCCGTGACCACGATGGGCACGCCGAAGTCCCGGGCGATGGCGTCGTACTCGGCCGTGCCCATCACGGCGCAGACGTGGCCGGCAGCCAGGAAGCCCTGCACGCGGTTGCCCGGCTCCCGCAGGATCGCGGTGAGCGCCGGCGGAACGCGCACGTGCGTCACCAGCACCGAGAAGTTGCCGAGACCCCGCTGGCGCGCCTCGGCCACGGCCAGCGCCGTGGCCGGCGCCGTCGTCTCGAAGCCCACGGCGAAGAACACGACCTCACGGTCCGGGTGGCGCGCCGCCACGGCCAGGGCGTCGAGCGGCGACAGCACGGTGCGCACGTCACCGCCCGCGGACTTGACCGTGAAAAGGTCCGTCGCGCTGCCCGGCACCCGCAGCATGTCGGCGAAGGTGCAGAAGACGACCTCCGGGCGGGCGGCGATGCGGTGCGCGAGGTCGAGGACCTCGGCCGGTGTCACGCACACCGGGCAGCCCGGGCCGTGGATCAGCTCGACGCCGGACGGCAGGAGTGCATCGAGGCCGTGACGGACGATGGCATGGGTCTGGCCGCCGCAGACTTCCATGAGGGTCCACGGCCTGGTGCAGCGGCTGGCGATGGTGCGGGCCAGGGCCGCGACGGCCGCCGGGCTGCGGAACTCGTCGACGAACTTCATGGCGGCGTGCCCCCGAGTTCGGCGATCACCCGGGCGGCCGCGTCCGCATCGAGCCGCGAGATGGCGAGGCCCACGTGGGCCAGCACGTAGTCCCCGACCACCGCTTCGGGCACGAAGGCGAGGTTGACCTCCTTCCGCACCCCGCCGAAATCCACCAACCCCCGGCGGGTCAGAGGCGTCGCGTCGGTGATGCTGAGGATGCAGCCGGGCACGGCGAGGCACATCAGGTCAGTACTCCTTCGGCGACGGCCAGCGCCTGCCCCGCTGCGATCGAGCCATCGTTCGGGGGCAGTTGCCGGGGGATCACCGGCCGGAAGCCGGCGGCGCGCAGTCCGGCGATGGCCCGTTCGGTCAGCAGGCGGTTCTGGAAGCAGCCGCCGGTCAGGATCACCGTGTCGAGCCCGCTGGCCTGCGCCTGCTGGACGATAGCGCCGGCGAGGGCGGCGTGGAAGCGCGCGCCGATCCAGGCCGCGGGCCCGCCGCGCCGGCTGTCCTCCACGGCTGCGGCCAGCAGGTCAGACCAGTCCGCCACGCCCCCGGTGACGGGCAGCGGGTACGCCGGCGCATCGGGCCGGGTCGCCGCCGCGTGCTCGAGCCGCATCGCGGCCTCGCCCTCGTAGCGCTGGGGGCCGCGGAAACCGGCCAGCGCTGCCACGGCGTCGAAGAGCCGCCCGGCACTCGTCGTGGCCGGCGTGTTGATGCCGCGCTCGAGCAGCGGCCGCAGCGCCGGCGCCACGAGATCGCGAAGGGCCGGTACCTGCCACAGCAGGCCCGCGAGGGCGCGCTCCGGATCCCGCGCCGCCGCGTCGCCGCCGGGCAGCCGGAACGGGCGGAGGTGCCCGACCCGGGACCAGCGCACGCCGGCGCGGCGCTCGATGCGCAGGAACTCGCCGCCCCACAGGGCGCCGTCGGTGCCGAGCCCGCTGCCGTCCCAGACGACGGCCAGCAGTGGCCCGTGGAGGTCATGATCGAGCATGACCGCCAGGGCGTGGGCGAGGTGGTGCTGCACCGGGCGCCGCGGCAGCCGCGGGTCCGGCGGGTCCGTGCTGCCGGCGTGGTCCGGATGCAGGTCCACGGCCGCGACCTCCGGCGCCACGCCGAGCAAGGCCGTGAGGTCCGACGCCGCACGGTGCATGGCCGCGACGCACAGCCCGTCGTCGAGGTCGCCGATGTGCTGGCTGACGACGATGCGGCCCGGCGCCGCGACGGCGATGGTGTTCTTCAGGTGCCCGCCACCGGCAAGCACGGCCGGCAGCGGACGGAAGGGCAGCGTGACCGGGGCGTAGCCGCGGCCCGCGCGGAGCACCTGGGGTCCGCCGTCGATGATCCGGGCCACGCTGTCGTCGAGGGCGCGGCGGATCGGCCGGTCGTGGTCCAGCCAGGCATCGGCGATGCCGGCGAGCCGCTCGCGGGCCTCGGCTTCGTCGGTGGCGATGGGCTCACCGGCCCGGTTGCCGCTGGTGCAGACGACGGGTCCACCGAACGCGTCGAGCAGCAGGTGGTGGAGCGGGGTGGTCGGCAGCAGTACGCCGAGCGTTCCAAGGCCCGGGGCGAGTGTCTCCGGCAGCCCGGTGCCGCTGCGCCCGAGCAGCACGATGGGTCCTGCGGGGCTTTCCAGCAGTTCGGCGTCGGCCCCGCTCACCTGGCAGTAGCGCCGCGCCTCGTCGAGGTTCCGCACCATGATCGCGAAGGGCTTGGACGGCCGGGACTTGCGCCGGCGCAGCTCGTCCACGGCGCCGGCGTTGCGGGCATCGACGAGCAGCTGGTAGCCGCCGAGTCCCTTGAGGGCCAGGATGCCGCCGGACCTGACCACGGTGGCCGCGGCGGCCAGGGCATCGGCCCGCCGCAGAACGGCGGGTTCGCCCGGGCGCGAGAAAGACAGCGACGGGCCGCAGTCCGGGCACGCGATGGGCTGCGCGTGAAAGCGCCGGCTCGCGGGGTCATCGTACTCGGCGCGGCATGCCGCGCACATCGCGAATGCCGCCATGGTCGTCGCGGCGCGGTCGTAGGGCACGGCGACCTGGATCGAATAGCGCGGCCCGCAGTGGCTGCAGTTCGTGAAGGGATACCGGTAGAAGCGGCTGGCCGGGTCGAACAGGTCACGACGGCAGTCGGCGCAGCAGGCTCGGTCCGCGAGGATGCGGGGCGGCGTCGGGGCGGGCTCGACGACGCTCGGCGCGATCCGGAAGTCGTGCTCACCGAGGGCGACCAGTGGCGTACTCGTCAGCTGCTCGACCACCGCGCCGGGCGGCGCTGCCTCGCGCAGCGCGTCGGCGAGGCGCTCCGGCCGGTCGCCCTCGGCCTCGATCTCGAGCCAGCCGCCGCGGTTGCGCACGAAGCCGCCCAGCCCGAGGCTGCCCGCCAGCCCGTGGACGAAGGGCCGGAAGCCTACGCCCTGGACGGCCCCGGACAGCGTGATGCGCAAGCGCTCGCGGTTCATTCGATCTCGATGGCTTCGAGCCGGATGTCGGCGGCACCGTCGGCGCGCAGGTCCGTGTCGATGATCGCGTCGATCGTCGCGCCCTCGGCCAGGGTGCCCCGCGCGGCCTGCCGGAAGTGCTCGTCGAAATGTTCGGGTGACAGGTGGGCGAGGGCCCCGAGCCGCACGGTCAGGCCGACCACGCGCACCGCGCCCGCCCCGCTGGCCCGCGCGAGCACCTGCTGCAGCAGGCTCCGGATCAGTGAGGCCTCGTGCACGCGATGCAGTCCGCCTGCAGGTAGGACACCAGCTGCGGCAGCGCCCGTGAGACCGCGGGGCTCAGGGGCGCACCGGGCTCGAACCCCGCCCCCTCGATGCCGTAGACCAGCAGCCGCGCAGGCAGCCGGCCCAGCGCCCGGGCCAGTTCGATGGCGCCGGCCACGCTGAAGCCGTGGCTCGACACGAACGAATCGAGTTCCGTGGCGACCGGGGTCCGCGAGGCGTCGATGCGGACGACACGGCCCGGCGACCCGGCCGGCGCAACCGCGTCCACCAGGAATACCTGGTCCTCGGCACGCCATGTGTCGATGAGGGCGAGCATGTCGGTTCGCGCCGTGTGCAGCACGACGCCCTCCGGCGGCGCCTGGGCGAGCATCCTGATCACGGTGGGCCCGACGGCGTCGTCCCCGCGGTCGGCGTTGCCGATGCCGATGATACGTGTCGTGCTCATCGCCGCGTCACCCGCAGGTCGAGGAAGTGCGTGGAGCACGAGATGCACGGGTCGTAGTTGCGCACCGCCTGCTCGCACTGCCACTGCAGGTCGTCGTCCGGCAGCCCGGTGCGGGGCGCGATGAACGCGCGGAGGTCGTCCTCGATGGTCGCCTGGTTCTGCGAGGTGGGCGGCACGATCTGCGCGTGCTCGATGAGGCCATCGGCGCTGATCCGGTAGGTGTGGTGCAGCAGCCCGCGCGGGGCCTCGGTGGCCGCCAGGCCCGTGCCGGCCCGGGGTTCCACGGCAACCGCCGGTGCCGCCGGCAGTTCGACGACATCGATGATCGCGATGGCCTCGTCAATGGCCTGCACCATCTCCACGGCACGCACGACGATGGACATGAAGGGGTTGCGGCAGTCCGTGACCAGCCCTGCCGAGGCCGCTGCCTCCCGGGCCAGCGGCCGCAGCCGGTCGTGGTTCAGCACGAAGCGGGCCAGTGGACCCACGTGGTAGTGCCCGCGCCCGCGCAGCCGGCAGTGGAGCGCCGTCGAGTGCTCGACCTGGTGCTCCTCGAAGTGGTCGTGATACTCCGACTGGCCGATGTCGAGCCCCCGGCTGCTGACGATCCGCCCCTCGTTGAACGGGTACTCTGCCGGGTGGCGCAGGGCCACGAGCTCGTAGTCCCGGTGGAAGTCGGGGAAGTCGAAGCCGGCGACCCAGGCGACCGTGGCGAGGGCGTCCTCGCGGGCCACGGCCAGCTGCTCGCGCAGCGTCCGGAGCTGCGCCTTCGACGGCAGCCGGTAGAAGCCGCCGACTTTCACGTTGATCGGGTGCACCTCGCGCCCGCCCAGCAGCGCCACGATGGCGTTGCCGGCCTTCTTGAGCCGCAGCCCCCGCTCGACGATGGCGGGCTGCGACCTCGCGATCTCGACGACGTTGTGGACGCCGAGGAAGTCGGGTGCGTGCAGCATGTAGACGTGCAGCGCGTGGCTCTCGATCCACTCGCCGCAGTAGAGGAGGCGGCGCAGCGTCCGCAGGGGCCCCTCGACGGTGACGCCGCAGGCGCTTTCGAGGGCGTGGATGGCCGACATCTGGTAGGCCACCGGGCAGATGCCGCAGATGCGGGCCGTGATGTCGGGCGCCTCGGTGAAGTGCCGGCCGCGCAGCAGCGCCTCGAAGAACCGGGGCGGCTCGAAGATCTTCAGCCGCACGTCCGTGACCTGGCCGCCATCGATGGTGACGTCCAGCGCCCCTTCCCCCTCGACCCGGGCGAGGTAGTCGACCTTGATGCGCCGGCGCTCAGTCATCCCGGCGGCCCTCGGTCCGGAACGGCTCAGCCCAGGCGTTGAAGGTCTGGAACTGGCGCCGGACGGTGGCTGCGTCCGCCCCGAGCGCCGTGCGGGCCCACTCGCCCAGCGCTGCCGGGTTCGCCAGCTCCTTCGGGCCGTAGCAGCCAAAGCACGGCCGGTCGTAGGCCGGGCACAGTGCGCCGCAGCCGGCGTGGGTCACGGGGCCGAGGCAGGGCTCTCCCCTGGCGACCATGACACAGGTGATCCCGCGTGCCTTGCACTCGACGCAGACGCTGTGGGCCGCCACCCGCGGGGCGCGGTGGTTCAGGAAGGCGCTGATGACCTCCAGCAGCTGGTGCTTGTTCACGGGGCAGCCGCGGAGTTCGTAGTCCACCTTCACGTGGTCCGCGATGGGCGTCGAGGTGGCCAGCGTCGAGATGTAGGACGGCTTCGCATACACGATCCGCGTGTACTCCTCGACGCTGCCGAAGTTGCGCAGGGCCTGGATGCCGCCGGCGGTGGCGCAGGCGCCGATGGTTACGAGCACCCGCGACTGGCGGCGCACCTCGAGGATGCGGTCCGCGTCGTGGGGCGTCGTGATGGAGCCTTCGACCAGCGCGAGGTCGTAGGGCCCCTCGATGACCGCGCTCGACGCCTCGGCGAAGTTGGCGATCTCGATGCTGGCCGCCAGCGCCAGCAGTTCATCTTCGCAGTCGAGCAGCGACAGCTGGCAGCCGTCGCAGGAGGCGAACTTGAAGACGGCGAGCTTCGGTCGCAGATCCATTTCAGAGCGCTCGCACGGTCAGCAGCCGCCGCACGTGCTGCCACGCGAACACCGGTCCGTCGGCACAGACGAAGACGGGGCCCAGCTGGCAGTGGCCGCAGTGGCCGGTGGCGCACTGCATGTTGCGCTCGAGGGAGACCCAGACGTGGCTGTCCGCCACCCCGGCCTGCTCCAGTTCCCGCGCCATGAAACGCATCATGATCTCCGGGCCGCACAGGAAGGCGGTTGTCCGCTGGCCATCAGAACGCACGCGCCGCACGAGGCTGGTGACGACGCCCACGGGGCCCCGCCAGTCGACGTCCGCATGGTCGACGGTCATCTCCACCTGCAGGCCGGCGCGGCGCCAGCGGTCGAGGTCGGGTCCGTAGAGCTGGTCGGCCGGCGACCGCGTGCCGTACAGCACGGCGACCTGGCCGAAGGCGTCGCGCTCGCGGCACACGGTGTCGATGAGCGCGCGCAGCGGCGCCAGGCCGATGCCGCCGGCGGCGATGACGAGGTCGCGTCCTCGTGCCTCCCGGAGCGGCCAGGCCGTCCCGAACGGCCCGCGGAGTCCGACGATGCTGCCGGGGGCCAGCGCGCCGAGGGCGCGCGTCACCGGCCCGACCTCGCGGATCGTGTGCAGCAGCCGCCGCGACGTGCCGCCCGAGACCGAGATGGGCACCTCGCCGACCCCGAAGGCGTACAGCATGTTGAACTGGCCGGGCTGCCAGTCGCAGGCACCGTCGCCAGCGGCCGGTTCGAGGGCCAGCGTCACGACGTCGCCCGTCTCCCGCCAGGCCTCCGCCACTCGCCACGCGTGCGGCAGCAGTGGTGAGGTGCCGCAGGCCCGCTCAGTCGCGGCGGCCATAGACATCGATGAGCTGCAGGCGGGTCTCCATGAAGCGCTTCACCAGCACGCCGGCAAACGCCTTCATGAGCGCGTACCCCAGGGCCGGGTCGGCGTCGCACTTGCCGCGCAGGCAGGCGCCGTCGAAGCGGATGGCGCTGACGTCCTCGAGCACCCTGGCGTCGAACTGCCACTCGTAGGGTGGAATGAGCCAGGACCAGCCCACCACGTCGCCGGCGGTGACGGTGCTGAAGCGGAACGGCCCGCGTCCCGGGATCTCGAGCTCCAGGGCGACGGTGCCCCGCCGGATCAGGAAGAAGTGCTGTGCCGGCTGTCCCGCCCGGCAGAGAAACTCCCCGGGGCCGTAGTGAGTGTTGCTGCCACAGCCGGCCACCAGGGCGAGGTGGGCCGGGGCGAAGCCCGCTAAGAGCGGGTGCTCGCCGATGAGTTCCTCGAGGCTCTTCATGCGGAGTCCTCCCGTTCCCGCAGTCGCGCTGCCTCGGCGGTGAGGTCGATCCCTACCGGGCACCACGTAACACAGCGCCCGCAGCCGACGCAGCCCGACGTGCCGAACTGGTCGTGCCAGGTCGCGAGCTTGTGGGTCAGCCACTGCCGGTACCGCGCCCCGGTGCTGTTGCGGACCTCGCCGCCGTGGATGTGGCTGAAGCCCGGGTTGAAGCACGAGTCCCAGCGGCGCCAGCGCTCGGCGTGGCTGCCGTCGAGGTCGGACACGTCCTCGACGCTGCTGCAGAAGCAGGTGGGGCAGACCAGCGTGCAGTTCGCGCAGGCGAGGCACCGCTCGCCGACCTCGTCCCAGTGCGGGCTGTCCAGCTGGCGCAGCAGCACTTCCCGCAGCCCGTCGGTGGCGAGGGTGCGGCCCATGCGGCCGGCGGTCTCATCGACGCGGGCCCGGGCGTCGGCGATCTCCGCGTCGCCGGCCGCCGGACAGGCCAGGCGCTCGAGCAGGGCAGCGCCACGCTCCGAACCGGCATCGACCACGAAGCCGTGGCGGTCGGCGTCGACCAGTTCCGTCAGCGCGAGGTCGTATCCCGGGCCCGCAGCAGGGCCGGTGCCCATCGACGTGCAGAAGCACGTACCGCCCGCCATCGTGCAGTTGACCGCGACGACGAAGGCCGCGTCGCGCCGGGCCGCGTAGCGTCCGTCGCCGTGTTCACCGTGGCCGAATACGCGACCCTGGATGCCGATGGCGGCGAGATCGCAGCCGCGCACGCCGATGAAGGCGTGGCGTACCGGGTGTTGCGGCGGGGTCAAGGGGCGAATGGTGTCGGTGGCGCGGGGGATCCGCCAGAGTTGCTCCGCGGGCGGGAAGAGGTACTTCTTCCAGGAGTGCGCGCCGACGTTGTAGCCGAACAGGGCGCCGTCGCCGCGCCGCTCGAGCCGGTAGCGGCCGGCATCCTGCACGTCGGTCCAGCCGGCCGGGAGATCCGCAACACCGCCGATTTCGTCATAGACGATGGCGCCGTCGCGCAGGGCCGGCCCGACGCAGGTATAGCCGCCGTCGGCCAGCATCCGGATCAGGCGGTCGAGGTCCGCGGTGGTGAGCAGGCTTGGCACGGTCACGCTGGTTTTGTCTTGAGCCACTGGGGGTGTTTTACCACGCCCGTCTGCCAGGGGCCCGCCTGCGGGCGGGCGCGCCGGCCTGGCGCCGCGGTCCCGGGTCAGTCCGCGGCGCCGCATCGCCGTTGACCTGGCCTTGGTTGGCCTGGTTCCGCCGGTGGCACTGGCCGGTGTGGACGGAGGTGTGTCCCCGCCATCGCGGCCGGTGGCCTCGGTCATCGTCGACACCGATGCCGGTACGATCGGCGGCGTGGGCAGCCGCAGTGCATTCAGCGGCAGGCGCTCCCGTTAATGCGCCTGCCACCTGTCGGAAACCTCGAGGTAACGCTCGACCGGGTTCGCATGCCCCAGCGGGTCGACCAGCAAAGTCATGGACGTGGCTTGCTTGGCACGCTTGATGCTTTGCAGCCTGCGGGCAATGCCCCGAGGGGAATTTCATGTCGAACAAGCTCAGGTCGGCCGTCGCACTGGCCGCCGCAACACTGGCTGCCAGCGGCGGCGCCCATGCTGTCGTCATCAGCAGTTCATTTACCAACGGCCTCCAGCCGCTCAAAATCAACCAGACCCGGTCACTGGCGAAGTTCAATTCGGCCCTCGGCACCCTGAACAGCGCGACCCTGACCCTCAGCGGTTCCGCTTTGGGCCAATTCGGTATCTTCAACTCCGGCCCGGTGCCCGCAACGCTTTTGGCGGGCGCCAATATCAAGCTGGACTGGGCCACCGGTCTTGCCGGGCTCGACCTGTCGGCCAAGGACCTGCAGCTGTCCTTGAGCGTCATTCTCCCGGTGGGACCCTACGCCTCGCAGCAAACGTCCGACACCGCCAGTGCTTCGCTGTCCTTCAGCGGCAACCCGCTCTTGTTCCTCGGTGGCGCTGGTGATCTCTTCCAGCTGCAGTGCGAGTCCTCCGCGAGCGCCTTCGTCCGTGTCGATGGTGGTGAGGGTGGCGGCAGCAAAGTAGGTGTCGCCGTGTCGGCGGGTTGCGGTGGCCGTATCGACTACGACTACACGCCGGCCACGGCCGTTCCGGAGCCGGGCGCCATCGCCCTGCTGGGCGTCGGCCTGCTGGGCGCCGGCGCCGGCGTCCGTCGGGCGCGGTCGGTCAGCGACGGCCGGGCGGCCGCCCGCCGGCGACGACAGTGACCGCGAGGCCAGCGCGGCTCATGGCCGCGCCCGCGACCGTCGTACTCGCCACACGGGACGGCCCGGGGCACGACGGTTGATCCCGCCGGGCTGGCGGGAATCCAGCGGGTCAGCGCTATACGGGATGCCCGCCGCGACCAGGCGATCGCGTCAGCGATCGCCGGGTCGCGGTCGAGTGCGGGTATCCAGCGGGCTGGCAGCCCGAGCGACGCGCATCCTGCGCGCCGGCCAACGGCCAACTGCCGCCGGAGACGCGGTTCCAGCGACCGGTCACGCCGATGCCCGTGCCGCGGCCGCTTCGCATTACTACCCAGCAACGAGTGGACCGGCGGGATGGCCGCCGGTGGCCGCGGAATGCTCCGGCGGTACTGCGGGCCGCCCCGGAACCGTCAAGCCCTGCCGCGGGCGCGCCGGAGCCAGGGCGCGAGCCCGCCGAGGGCAGTCGCCAGCAGCACGGCAGCGCCGGGCACGGGGACCGCCGGCGCCTCGAGTAGCGGACGCGGCGGGCAGGTCTGCGCCCCCTTGCGGAAGCAGCTGAACACTTCGATCAGCAGTTCGTCGCCGGCACTGAGCGTGCCGCTCAGCTGGAAGCGCAGCCCGTCGAACTGCTGCACGGAGGACGGCAGGAAGACGTTGAGCGGCGCCTCCGTGCCATCGAGCCGCGTCAGCACGCCGGGTGCCGCGAGCGAAGCCGTCAGGAATCCGCCGGCCTGGGCACCGGTTCCGGAGCTACGCTCCTGCACCGAGAAGAAGATGTTCGCCGGCCCGAAGCTCGCGGCCCCGTTCTGGTTGGCGTCGGTCAGCGTGAAGCGCAGGAACCGTTCGAGGCTGCCAGTGCCTTCGCCGGGCCTGAAGGGCTCCATCAGCGAGGTGATGTCGAGGCCGAAGAAGACGGGTGCCGTACTGGTGTTCTGGATGCGGCCGGCTGCCGCGAGGTAGGGGTCATACTTGCCCTGCACCGTGAAGCCGGCTCGCGCGTTGAAGACGGCGAACTTGAGCAACCCGAGGGCGATCACGTCGCCCGCGTCGTCCGGAATCCCATCGCCATCACCGTCGGGGATGGAGAGCACCCGGGATTCCGAGCCACCGCCTGCGGACAGCGTCACGGCAACGGCCTCGATGACCTGAATCGTGGCCGCGAACGTCGCGCCGGGCAGGCCGAGGAACAGCAACATGGACAGGGTACGGCGAATCATCGGAGCCCCCCGTTCTTGTTATGGCTGGATCGCAGCATACACCCGCGAATGGTGTGGGGGGTGGCGGCCCCGCGTGCCCCGATTACGTCAAGTTGGGCTGGGCGAGGCCGTGCGCGCCGGGTGACGGGATGCCGGTGACGGACCCCGTGCCCGCCAGTCCGGGTACCCTGGACCCGAGGGGTGACGCGATGCCCATGGGACGACCACGCCTCGAGCCGGGCCGCCAGATGGGCCCCTGCTACGATGTCTGCTGGTGGCGCCGACCCTTCGCACATTGACTGCATGCCAGAACGTGAGCTTCCGGGAAGGCGTCCCACGGTCGCCGTCATCGGCGCGGGACCGGCGGGGCTCGCCGCCGCCGAGGTGCTGGCGCCGGCTGCCTCGGTCCGGGTCTTCGACGCCATGCCGTCGCCGGCCCGCAAGTTCCTGCTGGCCGGCAAGAGCGGTCTCAACCTCACCTACGCGGAGCCGCTGGCCGGCTTCATCCGCCGCTTTGGCGCCGCCGCCGCGGTGCTGGAGCCGGCGCTGCGGGCCTTTCCGCCCGACGAGGTCCGGCGCTGGGCTGCCGGCCTCGGCATCGAGACCTTCACCGGCACGTCCGGTCGCGTCTTTCCCACCATGATGAAGGGCTTGCCGCTGCTGCGGGCCTGGCTCGAGCGGCTGCGGCAGCAAGGCGTAGGCTTCAACCCGCGCCACCGCTGGCCGGGCTGGAGTTCCGCGGGCCAGCTGGTCTTCGCAACGCCGGCGGGCCAGCGCGAAGTGGCGGCCGATGCGGCGGTGCTGGCGCTCGGCGGTGCGAGCTGGCCGCGGCTCGGTGGCACCGGCGACTGGATGCCGGTGCTGGCGGTCCGGGGTGTCACCGTGCGGCCCCTGCGCCCGGCGAACTGCGGCTTCCTCGTGGCGTGGAGCCAGGCCCTCACTGACCGCTTCGCCGGGGCACCGGTCAAGAGCGTCGCCCTGTCGTTCCGCGGCCGTACGGTGCGCGGCGAGTTCGTCGTGACGGCGGGCGGCATCGAGGGCAGCCTCGTGTACGCGCTGTCGGCGGCGCTCCGCGACGCCATCGAGGCCGAGGGGCCGGTCGACCTGATGCTCGACCTCGCCCCGGACCGGACGGCGGCCGACGTGGCTGCCGCGCTGGCCCGTCAGCGCGGCAAGGCGAGCCTCGCGACCCGGCTGCGCAGGGCGGCCGGCATCGAGGGCGTCAAGGCCGCGTTGCTGCGCGAGGGAGGCGTGCCCGCAGATCTCGCTGATCCGGCCGTGCTCGCCGCGCGGATCAAGGCCCTGCCGGTACGACTCACGGGCATCGCGCCGCTGGACCGCGCGATCAGCAGCGCGGGCGGCATTGCCCTCGACGAACTCGATGACCGCTACATGCTGCGGCGACTGCCCGGCGTATTCGCCGCCGGCGAGATGCTCGACTGGGAGGCCCCCACCGGCGGCTACCTCCTGACGGCCTGCCTTGCGACCGGTCGGGCTGCCGGCGCTGGCGCGGCGGCCTGGCTCGCCTGCGGCGAGCGGCCCGGAATGACGGGAGCCGTCGCGTCCTGAGCGCCGTCCGTGGCCGGCGGGCGTGCCCGGCGCCGATCCCGGCCGATCAAGGTACGCTATGCGTACGCAGGCGCGGGGCGCCGGCGGTTCGGATTCCGGTGGTGACGTGGGCAACGTAGCGTGGTCATGGATCCGCTGAAGGACCGCCGGTTTCGCCTGCTGGCCGCGGTGCTGGCGGCGCTGCTTACCTTCGGCGTGCTGGCTCTGGCCGTCGCGCTGATGGATCCGCTGCCACCGCGCACCGTGGTCATGGCAACCGGGCCGGACGACAGCGCCTACGGCGAAGTGGGTCGGCGCTACCAGGCGGTGCTGGCCCGCCACGGCGTGCGGCTCGAGCTGCGGGCCACCCGGGGTGGTGTCGAGAACCTGCAGCTGCTCGGCGACCAGGGCTCGGGGGTCAGCGTGGCGCTGGCCCAGGGCGGCCTGACGACCGCCGCCGGGTCACCCGGGGTGGTGTCCCTCGGCACGATGTTCTACGAGCCGGTCTGGCTCTTCGAGGCGGGGGCGGGTGCGCTGCAGCCCGGGGCCCGCAGCCTGCAGGGGCGCGTGTTCATCGACCGGCCCGGCAGCGGCACCCGCGCACTGGCCGACACGCTGCTGCCGGCCATAGGTCTCGACCTCGGCAGTGCCGAGGTGGTCGACATGACGGCCACCGAGGCCGGCGAGGCGTTGCTGCGCGGTGAGCTGTCCCTGATGGTGACGGTCAATGCCTGGGAGGTACCGCTGGTCCAGCGGCTGGCGGCAGCACCCGCGGTCACCACCGTGCCGGCATTGCGGGCCGACGCCCAGGTGGCGCTGCGTCCCTACCTGAGCAAGCTGATGCTGCCGCGGGGCGTGGCCGACCTGGTCACCGACCGGCCGCCGGAAGACGTGCCCCTGATCGCCGCCAAGGCGAGCCTGCTGGTGCGCGACGACCTGCATCCGGCGATTGCCTACCTGCTGCTCGAGGCCGCGTCCGAGGTCCACGGGGCGCCGGGCATCTTCCAGCGGGCCGGACAGTTCCCCGCGGCCGAGCCGATGGACGTACCGCTGGCGGTGTCGGCCCGCGAGTACTACCGCAGTGGCCGGCCGTTCATCTACCGCTACCTGCCGTTCTGGCTGGCGTCCCTCGCGTCCCAGCTGGTGCTGTTGCTCATCCCGGTCGTGGGCGTGCTGTATCCGCTGTTCCGGCTCGTGCCGCTCGCCTACGGCGGGATCATGCGGCTGCGCATCTTTCGCCTGTACGGCGAGCTGAAGTTCCTCGAGGCCGAGCTCGACACCGCGAAGGGGGGCGAGGCCCTGCAGCGGCTTGGGGGGCAGCTGGAGAACCTGGAGCAGCGCGCCAACCACCTGCGCGTGCCGGAGATGTACGCGGACCGGCTCTACACCCTGCGCCTGCACATCAACCTCGTCCGCTCGCGGCTGGCCACCGTCCGCGGGTCGTCAGGCGGCTGAGGCCGGGCGCGCCCCGCGGTCACGGATCCGCGCCCCAGCGATACTGCCAGGCCGCGCCAACCAGGTCGAAATTGTTGCCGGTGCGGGCCGACACGCCCCGGCTCGCATAGAGCCTGAACGAATTGCGGGCGCTGAGCGGCAGCGAGAGCGTCGCGCCCAGGCGCCAGTTCCTCTGCAGGTCGTTTCTGACGACGTCGTCCAGGGTCGTCCGGCCGCCGGTGAAGTATGTCGCGTCGAGCGAGCCCCAGACGCCGGGGCGGAAGTTGTAGATCGCGTGCGTCTGCACCTGGTACAGAGGCTCCTGCTCGCGCTCCCTGTCGTTGAAAAACTCGTTGTTGTCGGTGAACAGCGTCACCGACGCCTGGCCCTCGATGGTCCACGGGCCGAGCGCCTTCGAAGCACCGATCTCGGGCTTGAAGGACCAGCGGTTCATGCCGAGGTTCACGAGCCTCGTCTCGTTGTACTGGCCCGCCGGTACGGAGACCTGCAGGCTGACCCCCACGATCAGGTCCTGCCGGTAGGACCGGAAGGCGACGGGGTCGAGCGCTGGCGCCCCCAGCAGGTTGACCGACATACGCACCAGCGGGTCGGCGAATCCCGTGACGTCACGCTCGACCGGGTCGCCGTCGAACCTGGCCGTTCCCGACAGGTCGGTGTACGGAACGATCATGTCGATCTTCCCCGATTTGCCCCACAGGTCTAGCGCGCGGGCGTAAGCGAGGATCAGGGAAGAGGTTTCCAGATCCGGGTCGGTGAGGGGCAGGGCGGTATCGAAAGCGAGGCCGCCGCTGGTCGCGGCATAGCCGGCTATCAGGAAGTTGGTGCCGATCGGCGCGTTGGAATAAGCCCGCGGCTCTATGCTCTGCCCCAGGGCGGGGTGCGGGTGGCTCAGGAGCAGCCCCGCCAGGCAAGCGACGAGCGCTGCAGGCATCGGGCCGCCGACGGCGTGCCGCGGGCGTCGCCGGAACAGTGGGCGCCCGGGCGTCATTGCGGGCCGGCCAGGGGCGCCGCCAGCGGGCAAGGGCCGGGCCACCGGGCGTTGGGCCAGCTGCCTCACTCTTCCTCGATCAGCGCCTTGATCTTCCCCGACTTGACCGCGGCGACCAGCGCTGCGTGGTCGCGGGTGTTCTGCTCCGCATAGGCCACCGCGAACCCGCCGATCGCCTTGTCGAAGTTGTCGGTCTTGCCGAGGTAGCCGCTGATCAGCGCGGCATCGCCCGACCGTGCATGGGAACGCGCGAGCGTCTGGCCGCAGAGCGCGGCGTACAGCATGGACTGCTCCGCCGTCGCACCCTCGATCGGCGGCGACATCTTCATGTCGCGCAGCTGGCGGACGTAGTAGCTGTAGCCGCCGCGGCTGCGCATCCAGCCGAGGAAGATGTCGCTCGAGGACTGCATCAGCCGCTGTCCCGTGACGACGCGCTGGCCGTGGTTGCCGTAAATGCTCTTGCCGGCGTAGGGCTCGAGTACCGACGGGCAGGCTTCCTTGAACTGCAGCAGCAGGGGATGGTTCTCCGCCGAGAAGAACAGGCCGACAAAGCAGCGCGTGCCCACGCTGCCGATGCCGACTGCCTTGATGGCCACGTCCTCGAGGCGGTACCGGTCGAACAGTACGCGACGCTCCTCCGGCAGGCTCTCCCGGTAGTCCGCCAGCGCATCGCGGACGCGCCGGTCGAAGTCCTTGGCTGATACGTGGAACAGGACGGGTGGCTGGTCGATCAGGCGGCGGCGCCCGCCCACTTCGCCGCTGATCTTCGGATACAGCTGGTCACCGATACGCTCCTTCGCAGCGCCGGCGATCTCCTGCCGGATCTTCCGGATCCTCGCGTTGGGCGCCATGTCGATGATCGCCTGGATGTCGAGGCGGTCGTACCAGACCTCGAGCGGGCTCATCTTCGACAGCTCGAGCATGCGCGTGCGATACGCGCGTACGCATTCGATTGCGCTCGCCCTGGCCTGCCGCTCGGAGAGCCCGTTGTCCCGCGCTGCCACGACGAAGCTGACGGCGAGCCGCTTGACGTCCCACTCGAAGGGCGCCGGCAGGGTCTCGTCGAAATCGTTGATGTCGAAGACCAGGTTGCGCTCGGGGGTCGCGAACAGGCCGAAGTTGAGCAGGTGGCAGTCGCCACAGGCCTGCACCCGGATGCCGCTCGTCGGCGTGGTGGCGAGGTCGTGGGCCATCAGGCCGGCGGAGCCCCGCAGGAAGGTGAACGGGCTCCGCAGCATGCGCCCGTAGCGGATCGGCACCAGCTCGGGCAGCCGGTCGCGGTTGGACCGGCGCAGGAGTTCGATGGGGTCGCGGGCCTTGGCCGGTCGTTTCCAGCCGGCATGGCTGCTGCGCGGTACCGAGTCGCGCAACGCGTTGCCGGCGGCCAGACGGGCTTCCCGCGACAGGAAGGCGGGCTCGCGGTGCCCGGTTCTTACGTCATCCGTCGCGTCGCTGGCGGGCTTTGCCGCGGCACGTCTGGCCATGTTCCACTCTCACCCGCCCTCGCGGGATATCGATTCACTGGCCGGAGATGCTACCAGCAAGCCCCCCGAATGGCTGCGTACGGCTCGCCTGCAGACGCCGGGACAGCGTGGGCAACTGGGGGCGCGCCGGGAAGCGAGCCCATGCTCGCGGGTCGGGGACCGATCGGCCGTGATCGCCGCCGGGCCCGCAGGCCTACCCCCCGCTCACGACGCGACTCCAGAGGTCCATCACCCCGTCAGCGACGGTCCGGTCGGGGTTGGCGGTGCAGTAATCCAGGACGTGCCGGCCGATGCGCTCGAAGGTCCAGCGGTTCCCGTTGGGCACTTCCGCCAGGAACGCATTGAGCGCCTTGCCAGAGCGTGCGTTCACGTATCCCTGGAACCAGTACAGCACCGCCTGGTCGAAGCCGCTCGGCCCGTTCGGGTGGATGTAGGCGTAGTAGTCGCACTTGGTGGCGCCCATGTCGTCGACGCCGCCCATGCCTTCGCGCAGGCGGACCGGGTCGGCCGACGCCGGCCCGGCGGCCAGCGAGAGGCCGATCAACGCCGCGGGCGCCAATACCCGCGCAATCCCTGCAGCCAGCGCTCTATTCGGCATGGCGCTCACCCACTTCCGACGGCTTCTTGGGCGCGTAGATGATCATCGCGGCCATCACCACGAAGGCGAGGCAGATGAGCCCGACCTCGGTGAGGTACTCGTAGGGCTCGACCCAGACCTCGGTCAGCAGGCCCCAGTGGGAGAAGATCTCGGCGTTGATCCAGAGGATGTTCGCCGTCGGAATCGCATAGCGCAGCGCCGTGGAGGTGCGCCGGTAGCGGATCAGCCGGCTGAAGCAGAAGCCGCCCCAGACGATCGACAGCACGCAGGTGGCCGCCTCGGCGATGAACGCGCTCTGGCCGGTGCCGACGATGGACGGGTCGAAGATGAGCAGGTTCCAGGCATAGACGAACCACGTGACGTAGAACGTCTCCATGAACGTGATGATGGCGTAGTTGCGGTCCTTCGCCATCTTCGTGCTGGGCCCGAGCCCCTCGCGCAGCCCCATGCGGTTCTGCAGCCACACGAACATGTTGCAGCGCGTGTCCTTGTCGAACAGGTAGAAGCAGCACATCGTGAGCAGCACGCCGACGGTGGCGGCCATGATCATGTACTCGGGCTCGCCGATCGGCGCACCGACCACGGCCTCGCGCAGCCGCGGCAGCATGCCGAAGTTCTTGCGGCCGTAGTACATGTAGAAGAACTCGACCCACGTCATCCAGACGATGATCGCGGCGAAGAAGCCGGACCAGGTCGCGAAGCTCTCGCTCTTCGACTTGACGCCGTACCAGAGCAGAACGATGCCGCCGAGGCCGAGGAAGATCGAGACTGGGTAGGTCAGGTCGCGGCCGAGACCGTCCTCGATGAAGGTCATGACGGCATGGCCGACACCCACGCCGACGAACATCAGCACGCAGGTCAGGATGCCGACCCACGGTGGGCGCCAGAGCTTGGAGCCGCCGACGGTGGGGGCAGTCGCGGGTGCGGTGGTTTCGGCCATGGCACGGACTCCGGCTCGTCTCTGGCGAGCACAGGATGAAAAATATACACGGTTGTATAAGAATACAACCCCCATGAAGTCCACCGTGCGCAAGCCCCGCCGCCGCAGCCCCGTGACCCGGCCCGCCGTACTCGATCGTCGCAGCCGCGCCTGGGAAGCCATCCTGGACGTGGCCGGGCGCCTCATGGCCGAGCGCGGTCCGGCGGCCGTCAGCGTCGAGGAGATCCTGCTCGGTGCCGGCATCTCCCGCGGCACCTTCTACAGCTACTGCCGGGACAAGTCCGACCTGGTCGTCGCGATCATCGAGCCGGTCTTTGCCGAGGGGACGCAGCGGCTGGCGGAACTCGCCCGGGGCGAGCCGGGCGCGGTGGTGCCGGGGATCATCGACCTGTACCTCGATCTCTGGGCCCGCCACCGTCATGCACTGATGATGATCCCCCAGGTCGACAAGGCTGCGTTCACCCGGCTGGGCGCGGCGCACGGCAGCTTTGCCGGCGCCATGCAGCAGGCCCTGCAGCTGGCCGCCGATGGGGGCCGGCTGCGCAACGGCAGTGCGGCGTGGAGTTTCCGCGTCATCGCCCGCACCGCCGTCCCGCTGCTGCGGGTCTACGACGACCACCCGGAGGGCCAGCGGCTGTATGCCGAGTCGCTGGCAGCGCTCCTCGGCAACCCCGACGCCGGACGCACGCGGGCGGTACCGCGATGAAGTGGCTTCGCAGGCTGCTGGCCGTGCTGCTGGCCATCGTGGTGCTCGCCACGGTGGCGCTCTACGTGGCCGATCCCGTGGTCGCGACGCGCATGCTGTCGATGCCCTTCGGCGGCGCGATGGGCCCCGTCGTGCCGGTGCCCGGGCGCGCCGGTCCCGGCCTGCCGCTGGCCGGGCCCGACGCCCGCACCATCGACGGCGCAGCGCTCGAGGCGGCGGTCGCCTATGGCGCGGAGACCGGCAGCCACGCGCTCCTCGTCTGGCAGGGAGATGCCCTGCAGCTCGAGCACTACTACCCGGGCTTCGGTGCCGGCACGCGCACGCCGACCCAGTCGATGCACAAGTCCGTGGTGGCCCTGCTTTACGGTGCGGCCATCCGCGACGGCTTCATCGGCAGCGTGGACGACGCCGTCGGGAAATACCTGCCGGAATGGCGCGACGATCCCCGCGGGCAGGTGACACTGCGCCAGTTACTGCAGCAGGCGAGCGGCATCGGCTACCCGAGGACCAACTACCTGAACCCGGCCGGCGATTTCCTGCAGATCATGATGGGCGGGAACCTCGAGCAGAAGCTGCTGGCCCAGCCCGCCGAGCAGCCGCCCGACACGCAGTTCGACTACCACAACGTCAACGTCGGCCTTCTGGGCATCGTGCTCGAGCGCGCCGTCGGCCGTCCCTATGCCGAGTACCTGTCCAGCGCCCTGTGGCAGCCGATAGGCGCCGACGACGCCACGGTCACCCTCGACTCCGATGTCCACCGCACGCCCCGCACCTACTGCTGCCTCGATGCGACGGCCCGGTCGTGGCTGCGGCTCGGGTTGCTGCACCTGAACGATGGCGCCTCTGATGGCGTGCAGGTGCTGCCGAGGGAGTGGATGGCGGAGGTAGTGACCCCGTCACGCCACAACCCGGGGTACGGCTACCTGACCTGGCTCGGTACGCGGTACCAGCGGGAGCGGCGCTACAACCACAAGTCGCCGGTGGCTGCCTTCCAGTCCGAGCCGTTTGCAGCGCCCGATGTCCGGTTCTTCGATGGCTTCGGCGGCCAGCGCGTCTACGTCGTGCCGTCGCACCGGCTCGTCATCGTCCGCACCGGTGCGCTCGCCATGGACTGGGACGACGCCCGGCTGCCCAACCTGATCATCGCCGGGCTCCGGCCCGCGCCGGCCGGCCGCTGAGGCGGGCGGCAGTCGCGTCCCGGCCGGTCCGCCAGGACCGGCTGGAGGCACCAGCGCGCGGTCGACCCACGCGCGACCACCGCATGACGGCGGCGACGAACGCCCGGCCGTGTCACTATCGCGTTGCCTGGTTGATCCGGCCGGCGGATGTGGTCGAAGCGTCCCGGACAAGCGGCCAGCACCCGAAGGTCATGCGCGATGTTCGATCTGTCACCGATGCCGTTATCCCGTTCCGTACCAACCCGGGTCTGCCGCCGCGCCGGGCGGCCTCGAGGACGCAGCGCCCCCGGCCCGTGGCCGGCGATCGGCCTGCTGGCCGCCGCCGTGCTGGGTACGGCCTGCAGCGAAGCCGGGCCCGCACCCGCGGGGTTCAGGCCGGTTCCGACCCAGTTCATCGCAGCGCTGGCCGAACCCGATGCAACCTCCGGCACCGGTGCCGAGCAGTGGGGGCTGTGGCCGGTGGACCCTGGCCCGCGGGGCGTACGCCTGAGCCGCTTCGAGCAGCTGAAGGCAGCGGGCGGCATGGCCCCGGCGCGGTGGCAGTTCGACGGACGCGACTGGTGGCTCGAGGAGAATGGCCTGATCATGGAGCCGCCGCAGTTCCCGCTGGCGCCCGGTCGCTACCTCGTGACCGGTGACCGCGAGGTCACGACGGTGCTCACCGTGTACCCCGACGATGCGAACGGCAACCGGCGCTGGGAACTCGCTGACGGGGCAACGCTGTACGACGTGACGCACCTGGGCTGCCGCTCGGCGCGCTACACGCCGGCAGCCCCGGGCGGTGACTGCTCGCCGGCCAACGCGCCCCGCGACGCGTTCCGCGTCGCCCCCGGTGCCGCGATGCCGCCCGTCGCGGGCTGCAGCAAGCAGGATTACGCGGTGCTGTTCGTCATTGGCGTCGAGGCGCGGGGCGGGTCACCGGGCGCCGGCGGCCGCTAGGCCTGCAGGACAAGCGCGGCATGCCGGCACGACGCGAGATCACCTCGGCGAAGAACCCCGTGGTGCACCGCTTCCGCGACGCCGCCGAGGGCCGGATCCCGGGGCTGCTGCTGGCGGAGGGCCAGCGCCTGGTCCGCGAGGCGCTGGCCGCGGGACTGCCGGTGCACGAGGCGGCCGTGTCCCCCGCGTGCCACGACCTGGACCTCATCCGCGAGCTCGAGGCCCGGGCCACGACGTTCCTCGACTGCTCGGTCGACGCGCTCGCGAAGATGAGCGCGCTGGAGACCCCGCCCGGCGTGGCGATCCTTGTCGAACGGCCGTCCGCGACGGAGGCAGACCTGCTGGGTGGCCCCGGGGCACCGCTCGTGGTCGTGGCGGCGGGCGTGGGTGATCCCGGCAACCTCGGCTCCATCCTGCGCGCTGCGGAGGCGGCCGGGGCGACGGGCTGCATCACGCTGCAGGGTGGTGCCGACCCGTTCCGCGACAAGGCGGTGCGCGGGTCGATGGGTTCGGTCTTCCGCCTGCCCGTGCTGGCGGGCCTCGACGCGGCGGCGGTCGTCGACTTTGCCCGGCGTCACGGTCTGCAGGTCGTGGCCGCCGACGGCGGTGCCGGCACGGCCTACACGGCGGTGGACCTGCGGGGGCCGACGCTGCTGGTGCTCGGTGCGGAGGCGGCGGGCGTGCCGGGAGGCCTGCTGGCGGCCGCCGATACCCGCGTCCGCATCCCACTGCGGTCGCCAGTCGAGAGCCTGAACGTGGCCGTGGCGGCCGGCGTGCTGCTGTTCGAGGCCCGGCGCCAGCGCGGCTGATGCGGCGGTGGCCCGATGCGGCCGCTGCGGGTGAAGGGCAGGCCAGCGGCGGGGAGGGCGCATATCGCCCGCCCACTGCCCGGCGCACAAGGCTGCCGGTCGCTTCTCCTCAGAAGCCTTCGAGGCCTTCGTCCAGCGGCGTGCCGAAGCTCTTCAGCGCCATGGCGATGAGCGTGTACTGGCCCACTGCGAAGACGACGTCCATCAGTTGCAGCGTGTCGTAGCGCGCGGCCAGCGCAGCCCAGGTCGCATCACTGATGCATTGCTGCCCATGGAGTTCGTCGGCCGCGCGCAGCAGGACCGCGTCGAACGGGGGGCAGCCGGGCGAGTCCGGTCCCTGCCGGCAGTGCTCGATCCCGGCGTCCGTGACGCCGGCCTTGCGGCCGATCTGCACGTGCTGGGCCCACTCGTATTCCGACTGGCACAGCCATGCGGTGCGCAGGATCAGCATCTCGCGGTCCCTCGGCGGCAGCGTCGACGTGGGGCCGAGCACGTGGGCACCCATCCTCCCGAGGCGTGCCGAGGCTTCCCCATGGCGCGCGAGCGTGCCGACGACGTTGTAGAAGCCGCCCTTGCGATGGGCGTACTCGAGCACCTTGCGCTGCTCGGGTGTCCACTCGTCTTCGCGGAGCGGCGGGATGCGGGGCTGCGATGGCGTTGTCATGGGCCAGAAGATGGCTGCACCCGCGCGCCGACGCAACCCGCCGCGACGGGTCCGGGCCGCGGCCCCGGGGCCGTCATGCCGGCTTCTGCACGCTGACGATGACGATGCAGGCAATGAATGCCCAGAGGGCAACGAGTACCGAAGTCGCCTGCACGCAGGTCCGGCGGACCACGGCATTCCCCGCCGCCGTCACGCCGTTGCGGGCCATGTCGGCCCACGTCGCGAAGTGCCTCATCAATGCAAGACGGATGACGACGCCGCAGGCCATGACACCCGCAAAGAGCCCGAGCTTCAGGCGCAGCCAGTCCGGAATCAGCCAGGACTGCCCAAGCCAGCCGGCGGCGATGGCCGCGAGCAGCGCCATCAGCACGTAGCGCAGACCCCGGTCGATGGCAGCCAGCGTGCTGCCCGCCGGCGCGTGCCTGAGCCGGTGCACGGCCTCGACGAAGGCGAGCCACAGTGCCCCGGCGACCAGCACGGCCGCGGCCAGCGCCCCGCCGCCCGGGATCAGTCCGTAGAGCGCCGCCAGCGCCGTGCCCAGGGCCGCCTGCAGCACGAGTGCGTAGCGCACGTGCTGGTCGACGTCCATGACGTGGTCCATCAGCCGCGTACGCTCGTCGAAGGGCAGCCTGTCGCCGAAGGCCACGAGGCGATAAGTGCTGTTGATGACGAGTTCCGAGCCGAGCCAGTAGCCCAGCACGGCAATGTGCAGCACCTTGAGCCAGACGGGGATCACGGGGCTGGTTGCCGGACGGTGGGTGCCGCCCGCCCGCCGCGGCTCATGGTGCCGCGGCGGGCAGCGGATCCACCTGGATCACGCTGACCAGCACGCCGTCCGGGTCGTGCACGATCATCTCGCGGTAGAGCCCCGCGGGGGAGCGGTCGCTGGCCTCGCTCTTCGGGTAGCGGACCGGTGGCGTCAGCACGCTGACCCCGGCCGCCACGAGCCGGGCGGCGACGGCGTCGAACTCGTCGGTATCCAGCACCAGCGCGCACTGCCCGTACAGGGGCTGGTCGCGACGGACCTCGATGGCGTCCATGGGCGTGCCGCTCACCTCGAAGAGCCCCAGGAGGATGGGGGCCGACGGCGTCGGCGCCAGCAGGGCTGCACGCATGTGGCACGGAGGCAGCTGCAGCAGCGCGCCGGCCGCGGCGCCGGACAGCGTCTTCTCCTCGACGACCGCGAGTCCCAGCGTGTCGCGGTAGAAGCGCAGCGACGCGTCCAGGCTGCGACAGAGGATGGTCATGCGGGCGAAGCCGAGCATGGCCGGATTATGTCCCCGGCGCGGGCCCGTCGGGTAGCCGTGGGCCGGGGCGTGGACGGCCGGCGCGGGCTCGGGCATTGTGCCCGGCCATGGCAACACCCGTTTCCTTCCGCGGCCTCGACGCCGTGCGCCTCGACGGCCCGCGCGGCGCGAGCCTTGTCGTCGCGCTGCAGGGCGCGCAGGCCGTGTCGTGGGTACCCCCCGACGGCCGTGAGCGCCTGTACCTGTCGGAGCGTGCCGTCCGCGACGGCCGCACGCCGATCCGCGGCGGCATCCCGGTCTGCTTTCCACAGTTCGCCGGGCTCGGCCCGCTGCCGAAGCACGGGTTCCTGCGCACGACGCCGTGGCGCGTCGTCGCCGCCCGTTCCGGTCCCGACTATGCGCTGGTGACCCTGGAGACGACGGATACGGACGCCACGCGCACGCTGTGGCCCCACGCGTTCCGTACCGAGCTGACGCTGATGCTCGAGGCCGACCGGCTGGACCTCGAGCTGTGCGTGACCAACACCGGTGGCGTGGCCTTCACGTTCACGGGTGCACTGCACACCTATCTGCAGGTCGCTGACGTCGGGCGCGTCACCATCGACGGGCTGCAGGGCTGTGCCTACCGCGACGCTGCCAACGGCGACCGCATCCTCGACGAGATCCCGTCGACGCTGACGATCCAGGGTGAGGTCGACCGGGTCTATCGCAACGTCGAACGGCCCCTTCGGGTCGCGACCGACGAAGGCAGTCTCATCGTCGGCAGCCAGGGGTTCACCGACGTCGTCCTCTGGAACCCCGGCGCCGGGAAGGGCGATGCCCTGGCTGACCTGCCGCCCGGCGGCTGGCGCCGCCTGCTGTGCGTCGAGGCGGCCTGTGCCGACACGCCGGTCAGCGTCGCGGCCGGCGAGGAATGGTACGGGCGGCAATCGCTGGTCGTCGCCTGATGGACCCTGGCCCACACCGCCGCCGGGCGCGCTGGTTGCCGGCTCCGGCCCGGTGGTGGACGATGGACGTGCTCCGCGGAGGTGCCTGATGGCCCGAATGACCGGCATGGCCCGACTGGGCTCCCTTGCACTGCTGGCTGGTCTCACCGCCTGCGGTGACGGCGGCAGCTTCGCCCCGAACGACAGCTCGACGCCCCTGGGGCTCACGGCCGCCAATGCCCTGGCGGTCACCGGCGAGATCGACCTGGCCCACTTCTCCGCCGGCGACGTCACCGGCGGGCTCACCAGCGAACTGCAGGCGGGCGTCATTGCCGACCTGGTCAGCTCCGGTGCCGGCGGCGCGGTGCCAGCCTTCACGGTCGGCTGCGACTTCGCCGGCACGGCGACCCTCAGCGGAACGATCTCCGGCGGCTCGACCTATTTCGCCGGCGACCGCATCGTCGCGACGTTCACCGGCTGCCAGATCGCGCCGGCGTCCCCGGCGCTGACCGGTGCCGCCGACATCACGGTGGTCAGCTTCGCGGGCTCGCTGGCCACGTCGAACTTCACGCTGGTGGTGGACGTGGTGGCCGATGGCCTGGCCGTGGCGAGCGCGGCGGTAGGCCGCACCTCCACCGGCGACGGGCCGTTCCGCCTGTCGTTCACGTCCGAGTACAACGGGGCGGTGCCGGTGCGGCTGACGCAGGTGGCGAGGAGCCCGGCCCTTGACCTTGCCATCGGCAACGCGAGCTTCAAGTGGCGCAGCCTCGTGGCCCAGGCGGTACTGCAGTTCGCCGCGGGCATTCCGTCGCAGTCGACACTGGCCGCAGCCGGCGACATCGACAGCGAGCGCCTGAACGGCAGCGTGGCCGTCGCCACGCCGGTCACCCTCGTGGCGCCTGCCGACAACGATCCGGCCACGAGCTTCGCCTCGGGTCAGCGCACCATGGGAGGCAGCGGCAGCAGCAGCATCCGGCTGCAACCCCAGAATGCGACCGAGGTGCGCCTCTCGGTCGACTCCACCGGCGACGGCGTCGTGGACGACGTCATCGACACCACCTGGACGGCCATCCGGGCCTCATCGCCGTAAGCCGCACCGGCGGGGGGTGATCCGGGGAAGTCCCTATCCCCGGGCCCCGCTTCGTCGTTGCCCGCGCCCCGGTACCGGATTACTTTCAGGATCACCCGGGCGTCGCCGGGAACCGGGAGGTGCTCCATGTCGTTTCCGTGCCTGCGCGGCCGTGGCCGGGCCACCTGACTGCTTCGCCCGGTGAGTCGTCCGGCGGTGCGGTGGTGGAGGCGGGTCGGCAGCATCAGCGCGACCCTGGTGCTTCTCGCGGCCTGCAGCACCCTGCTGACGGGCAACGGTTCGCCGGAGCCGGTGGAACTGTCGGTGGACCCTACGGAGCCTGCCGTCGCCGACGAGGCCTGGGTCGACGAGGCGCGCTTCTTCGTCCGCTTCTGGCAGGGCGGCGACGTCGTCTTCGCCGGCGGCAACTGGGCCGACCGCATCGACCTGCGCCCGGCCGACGGGGGTGAGCACTTCACCGGCCCCTACCTCTTGCCGCTCCAGTACGAGCAGAAGGAGCCCTGGGATGACGCGCCGGCCGGCCTGCAGCCGGTCACGATCCTCGGCGTGCTGGCCTGGCGCGAGTTCCGCAACCGGCTGTTCGCCGACCTGATTCCGCGGGACGGGCACGGCGGCCTCGTCGTGTTCTTCGGTGCCGACGACTACTTCCTCTACTACGACGCCGACAGCGTCTTCCACTCCATCCCGCTGCACCTGAAGCCCGGCGATTACCGGGTGGCCGGCACGCTGCCCTTCGCGGCCGTCATGGCCCGCGGCATTCCGCTGCTGCGGGAGTTCCTTGCCGAGCGGGGCGTCGTGGCCGACCGTGTGGGCTTCAACACCGGGGATCACGGGGACTTTGCGCTGCCGTTCCTGTACGTCAACGTGGCCCGCGGGATCGCGGTTTTCATCCGCCGTGAGCCGCAGTCACCTCCGCCCGACGGACTTGCCCGCGTGCTGGCCTGGCTGCGGACGGGGACCCACATGGTGGAGAGCCAGGTCACCGGGCTGCCGTCGCGGCCCTTCTCGTCGGTCTACCGGCTCTTCTTCATGACGACGGATACGGTGGGCGAGGCGCTGCGGCCCGACTGGATCGCCGGACTTGGCCTGGGCGGGGATCCGCCGCCCCTCAGCGAGGGCCCCGGCATGGACCTCGTCGCCTGGGAGGAGCGACTCGACCGGCTCACGGGCCGCCCCGCCACCGCGGGGGCCATCGAGTACCTCGTCGACGGCGAGGCTTTCTTCACGGCCTTCCTCGATGCGGTATCGGCGGCCCGCGAGACGATCACGCTGCGCATGTACATCTTCGATGACGACGATTTCGCCGTGAAGGTGGCCGATGCCCTCCGGCGACGTGCCGATGATGGCGTCGACGTACGCGTGCTGCTGGACGGCCTCGGCACCACCACGGCCGCCGTCGAGCAGAACCGCTCGCTGCCGCCGGGCCATGTGCCGCCGGCGTCGATGAAGGCCTACCTCGAGTCCGGCTCCCGGGTGCGCGTCCGGATGGCCGACAACCCGTGGTTCACCGGCGACCACACGAAGACCGTCGTCATCGACGGAGACCGGGCCTTCGTGGGCGGCATGAACATGGGCCGGGAGTACCGCTACGAGTGGCACGACCTCATGGTCGGCATCCGCGGCCCGGTGGTGGGCGAGCTGGCCCGCGCCTTCGACAAGGCCTGGGCCCACGCCGGCTGGCTCGGTGACTTCGCGTACCCCTTCGCGGGGCTGCGCACGCCGGTGCCGCCAGCGTCGCCCGAAGACCATCCGCTCCGGCTGCTGTACACGCAGATGCACAACGCCGAGATCTACCGCATCCAGCGCGAGGCCATGCGCTCGGCGCAGCGCTACATCCACGTGCAGAACCCGTACTTCACCGATGACGCGCTGCTCGCCGAACTGCTGCAGGCGCGGCGCCGGGGCGTCGACGTGCGCGTGATCCTGCCGCTGGTGACCGACCGCGGGCCCATCACGCGCAACAACATCCTGGCCGCCAACATCATGTTCGAGCACGGCATCCGGGTGTTCGTCTACCCGGGCATGTCCCACGTGAAGGCGGCCGTGTTCGATGGCTGGGCATGCTTCGGCAGCGCCAACTGGGACCGGCTCAGCCTGCGCATCAACAAGGAAGTGAACGTTGCGACCTCCGATCCGGGGGCGGTGGCGGACCTCGAGGCCCGGCTCTTTGCCCCTGACTTCGCCCGCGCGGTGGAGATGACGGAGCCGTTTCCGACCCGATGGCAGGACCACCTGGCCGAGCGGTTCGGCGACTACCTTTTCTGATTGCCGGGGCGACCCGGACCGTGGGGTTGGGCTAAGATGCGCGCCTCTATGCGGAGAGCGATTTTGGACCCCAGTCACCCACGGTGACCGTCCGCTCCAGCAGGCCTGCCGGCGGGTTGCCGGCCGGGGCGCGGGGTGGGCGGTCTGCCCACCCAGACCCGGACGCAGGCCCGCGCGGCCCTGCGCCGGGCCTCCGGAGAGTCGCATGCTCAATGTCTTCACGCTGGTCAACGGCCGGCTGTTCCAGCAGGAGTCCGGCGGCAGCGGTCCGCTGGCCGAACTGCAGCCCGTCTGGGTCGACCTCGAGGATCCGACCCCCGCCGACAAGGAATGGATCGCCGCGCGCTTCGGCCTGGCGATCCCCGACGACATCATCGACGAGGACATCGAGGAGTCGGCGCGCTTCTACCGCGAGGACAACGGCGAGCTGCACCTGCGCTCCGACTTCCTGATCGAGGGCGACGACGCCATCGACGGCAAGCCGGCGCGCAACGTCCGCGTCGCCTTCATCCTGCGCGACAACGTTCTCTTCTCGGTCCACGCCGAGGACCTGCCGGTCTTCCGCCTGCTGCGTCTGCGAGCCCGCCGAACGCCGGCACTGATCGAAGACGCGATGGACGTACTGCTCAAGCTCTACGAGACCGATGCCGAGTACTCGGCCGACGTGCTCGAGGGCATCTATGACACCCTCGAGTCCGTCAGCGACAGCGTGCTGAAGCAGAAGATCACCGACGAGGTGGCCGCCGATGCCCTGGCGGCCATCGCCCGCGAGGAGGACCGCAACGGCCGCATCCGCCGCAACGCCATGGACACGCGCCGGGCGCTGAGCTTCCTCATGCGCAGCCGGCTGCTCACGGCCGAGCAGCTCGAGGACGTGCGCCAGGTGTTGCGCGACATCGACTCCCTCGACAGCCACACGGTGTTCCTGTTCGACAAGATCAACTTCCTGATGGATGCCACCGTCGGCTTCATCAACCTGAACCAGAGCCGCATCATCAAGATCTTCTCGGTGGCGGCCGTGGCGCTGCTGCCACCAACGCTCATCGCCAGCGTCTACGGCATGAACTTCGCGCACATGCCCGAGCTCGGCTGGCGGTTCGGGTACCCGTTCTCGCTGCTGCTGATGGCCGGGAGCGTCGCGGCGCCGTTCTGGTACTTCCGGCGCAAGGGGTGGCTGTAGGACGGGCTGCCACCCCGGCCAGGCCGACCCTTCCCCCCGGGCCCGGGCGGGTGCACTATGGGGGCGAGCTTCAGCCAGGTTTCCGGGGGGAGATCATGCAGAAGACCACCAGGACCGTAGAGCAGGTTCTCGCCCGCAAGCCCCATCGGCTGCTGTCCGTGGCGCCCGATGCCTCGGTGTTCGACGCGCTGACGCTGCTGGCCCGCCACGACGTCGGTGCCCTCGTCGTGATCGACGGCGAGCGGCTCGTCGGCATCTTCTCCGAGCGTGATTACGCCCGCCAGGTCGTTTTGCAGGGCAAGACGTCCCGTGAGACGCGGGTCCGCGACATCATGACCCCCAAGGTCGTCTGCGTGCGGCCCGACCAGAACCTGCACGACTGCATGGTGCTGATGACGGACCGCCGCATCCGGCACCTGCCCGTGCTCGACCACAAGAAGGTGGTCGGGGTGATCTCCATCGGCGACGTCGTCAAGGAAGTGATCGCCGAGCAGCAGCTCATGATCGAGCAGCTGGAGCAGTACATCCACTCCTGAGCGTGATCGCCGGTCGGCGCCGAGGCTCGCGCCGCGGCGGCTGGCTGGCGACGTGCGGGTTGCAGCCGCCCCGTGGATGACGGGTGCCGATCGGTATCACCATGGACTGGTTCATCGAGGCCCTGCGCGCCAACCCTGAGCTGGCGCTGTTCCTGACCATCAGCCTGGGCTACCTCGTGGGGCGGCTCCGCCTCGGCTCCTTCTCGCTCGGGCCGGTCATCGGCGCGCTGGTGGCCGGCGTCATCGTGGGGCAGCTGTCCATCCCGGTCCCGCCGAGCCTCAAGAACGCACTGTTCCTGCTCTTCCTCTTCGCCATCGGTTACCGCACCGGGCCGCTCTTCTTCCGCGGGCTCAAGGCCACGGCGGCACCCCAGATCGCGCTGACGCTGCTGCTCTGCCTGACCGGCCTCGTCACGAGCCTGGGCTTCGCGCGGGTGCTGGGGCTCGACGCCGGGGGTGCCAGCGGCCTCGTGGCCGGGGCCATGACATCCGCCGCCGCGCTCGGCACGGCGGCCGACGCCATCGGGCGCCTCGCCGTCGACGAGCGCACCCGCGAGGCGCTGCTCATCAACCGCACCGTCGCGTTCGCCGTGACCTATCTCATCGGCATGGTCGTGGTGGTGTGGTTCCTGTCCCGGGTCGGGCCACGCCTGCTCGGCGCGGACCTGGCAGCCGAGTGCCGGCGGCTCGAAGAGGAGATGGGCGTGACCCGGGCGGAAGCCGGCGTGACGTCGGCCTACACGGAGTTCGTGACCCGGGCCTATGACCTGCCGCCGGACCTTGCCGGCCTGACGGTGGCGGGCGTCGAGCACTTGTTCCCGGGGGTCCGGGTGTTCGTCACGCGCCTGCGCCGGGCCGGGCAGCTGGTGGACGACGTACCGCCGGGGCTGCTGCTCACCGCCGGCGACCGCATCGCCCTGGCCGGCCGGATGGAGGCCCTGGCCGGGGAGGCCAATCCCCTGCACGAGCACGAGGTCCGTGACCGCGAGCTGCTGGACATCCCGACCGTGACGCTCAACGTCGTGCTGACGCGGGCCGACCTGGCAGCGCGTCCCATCATCGGGCTGGCCACCGAGCTCGATGCGCGGGGCGTGTTCCTGCGGCGCCTCCGTCGGGCCGGCGTCGAGCTGCCGTTCACCCCTGCCACGATCGTGCAGCGTGGCGACCTGCTCGAGGTCTCCGGTCCGCGTTCCGTGCTCGCGCGGCTGGCCGACCGGATCGGCTACGTGGAATGGCCCGGCAGCGAGACCGACCTCATGGCGGTGGCGGCGGCAATCTTCCTCGGCGGGCTGGCGGGCCTGCCCGCGCTCGTCCTCGGCCGCTTCACGCTGGCCCTCAGCGCCTTCGTCGGCGTGCTGCTGGCAGGCCTCGTCTTCGGCTGGCTGCGGTCCGTCTGGCCGCGCTTCGGCCGTTTTCCGGAACCAGCCGTGTGGATCTTCGAGTCGTTCGGCCTGGCGGGCTTCCTGGCCCTCGTCGGCATCGAGGCCGGGCCCGACTTCTTCCGCGGCCTCGGTGCCGCCGGCCTGCCGCTGGTCGTGGCAGGGTTCGTGACCGTGCTCGTGCCCCATACCGTGGCGCTGCTGGTGGGGCGCTACGTGTTCCGCCTGCATCCCGGCATCCTGCTCGGGGTCTGCTGTGGCGCCGGGACGTCGGCGCCGGCGCTCGCTGCCGTCGAGGCCGTGGCCGACAGCAAGATCCCGGCGCTCGGCTACGGCGTCGGCTGCGCCATCGGCAACATCCTGCTGGCGCTGTGGGGTGGCGTGATGGTGATGCTGGTCGGGGCCTGAGTCGGCCCCGCGGCCGGTGGCGCGGGCCGTTACCCGCCGCGTCGCGCCGCGGCCTGGGCCTCGGCCTGCAGCTCGGCGAAGACCCGCTCGAGGAACTGCTGGCGCCACGCCTGGCGGGCCGCCTCGGCGGCGGCATCGGGCACGTACGATTCGATGGCATCCGGCGGCATGGCGCCGTGGCTGGCCAGCACGCGTTCGAGGGTGTCGACCCGCTCGTGCAGCACCGCGAACTCCGTGGCCAGCGCGGCGAACAGGGCCGTCAGGCGCTCCGCGACGGGTTCGGCAGGCGCGAAGGCGGGGGGGGCCGCGCGGGCCGGACGATCCGCGTTGCCGGGACTGTTGCTCATTTCCGTGCGCAGGCCACGTACCAGCGGAAGCTGCGGTCCGACTGGTCGGTCAAGCCGACGTAGATCCGGTCGCGGGCAAAGCCCGCGCCTTCCAGCATCGCGGCGAGGTCGGCCGTGGCGTAGGTGCTCCAGAACGGCTCGCCGTTGTAACGCTCGTCCCAGCCGTAGTCGAACTTGCTGTACTCGTCGAGCTGGTCGTAGCGCAGCGGCACGTCCTGGTGCACGCAGACGCCGCCCGGCCGCAGCAGGCGGTGGCACTCGGCCAGCATCGCCGCCGCTGTCTCGCGTGACATCTCGTGCAGGGCGTTGTGCGACACGACGAGGTCGAAGGACCCGTCTGGAAAACCCGTCGCTGCTGCATCGCGCTGGTGGAAGTGCACGGCGAGCCCCAGGGCCTCGGCCCGGGCATGGGCGTAGCGCAGGAGCCCGGCGCCCACGTCGATGGCGCGCACCTCGGCCTGCGGGAAGGCCTCGGCATAGGGTGTCGACGACGCGCCCGCGGAGCAGGCCAGGTCGAGGATCTTCCGTGGCGTGAAGCCCGGGTAACGATTCGCCAGGAAGCGGACGATGATCTCGCCCTTGCTCTCGCCCGTGCCGACGCCCTGGGCGCGCGAGTACAGCGCGCCGCCGGCCTCGTACAGCGCCCCGGCCAGGAAGTCGCCGGGCCCGCGGTCGCGCAGGTAGCCGCCGGGCTGCAGGTGGATCTCGGTGTCGCGGATGCCTGGCGGGGCGGCCACGGACGGGTCGAGCTCGAGGCTGCCGCGACGGTGGGCCGGGTCGGTCAGCCGGGCATGGACTGCGCGCAGCCGGGGTTCCTCGCGGGCGAGGGTTTCGCTGACGGCGTCCCACATGAGTTCCTGCCCGCGGCGCTGCAGGATGCTCCAGAGCTGCCAGCGGGGGTCAGCCTGCATCGCGTCGCCGATCTCGGCCGCGCTGCGCGGTGCGTGCCCGTGGCGGGCGGCCCAGGCGGGCGCCGTATCGGCGTCGAAGAAGGCCCGGTTGGCGCGCCGCAACGTGCGGCCGACATGGAGCTTGTACGCGCCGATGAAGGCCTGCCGCGCCCGTTCGTCGTGGGTCGGCCGGGCCTGCATCGCGTGGTCGGGGTTACGGGCCATGGTGCGTGCCTCCGGCCGAAGTATAGATCGGCCCGGCCGCGGCGGTCGCGGTCAGGTCACCCGGACTGTCGCCTGCAGCTTCTCGGCGCTCAGGTCGTAGAACCAGAGCAGCGCCAGCTTCGCGAGGTGCATCGACAGCGGGATCAGGGACGTGCAGGCCATGATGGCGAACAGCGCCGAGTCGGGCTGCTGCCCGGGCGGCACTGCCTTGTCGAAGTCCATGGCCGACAGGAAGCCGCCGATGACCACGCCCGTCAGGGCCCCCGCGGTCTTCTCGATGAAGCTCGCCATGCCGGCGAAGACCCCCTCGCGGCGCAGCCCGGTGCGCCGGTAGTCGTACTCCATGATGTCGGGCAGGATGGCCTGGGTGCCGAGGATGTTGCCGGCGGACGCGAGGCCCAGCAGCACGCCACGCGCGCCGTAGACCCACAGCGGCTCGTCGGGCCCGGCCGCGAGCCAGGTCAGGGCCATCACGGCCATGCCCACGGTGGACCAGATGAGCACCCAGGTCTTGCCCCGCTGCTTCGCGAGCGCGAGCCACGCCGGGATGCCGATGAACTGCCCCAACAGCTGCGCCGTCCCGAAGATGGCCGCGATGCCCACCGACTGCTGCATCACATAGACGACGAAGAAGAACTGCGTGGCCGTGATGCTGGCCAGCGAGAACAGGCTCGTCAGCTTGATGCCGAGGAAGAGCAGGAAGGGCCGGTTGTTCAGCATCAGGCGCAGCCGCTGGCCGGCCGTGAGGCTGTCCGGCGTCCGCTCGGTCGCACGGGCGCCGCGGGTGCCGAAGAACGAGCCGACCATGGCCACGGCCATGGCGGTGCCGACGATGACGCCCATCAGCCGGTGGGCCTCGGCGGGCGAGTAGCCCAGCGACGCCTGGGCCCAGGCCAGCAGCGCCGGTACCCCGGACAGGCTGAGGAACGTGCCGATGGCGATCAGGAACACCCGGTACGACATCATCACCGAGCGCTCGTGGTAGTCGACGGTCATCTCGGCGGGCATGGCCAGGTACGGCACGTTGAAGATGGTGTAGGCCGTGGCGAGGACGACGAGGGCCACACCGACGGCCACGTAGAGCGTCGTGGGCTCGAGATCCGGCGGGATCGCGAAGAGCGCGGCGAAGGCGAGGCCGCTGGTGATTCCGCCGAGCAGCAGGTACGGGCGGCGCCGGCCCCAGCGGCTGCGGGTGCGGTCGCTGATGGTGCCCATGAGCGGATCGGTGAACGCGTCGTAGAGCTTGGAGCCGGTGATCAGCCCACCGGCAATGAACGGGTCGATCTTCAGCGCCGTGACTAGGAAGAACAGCACGGCGGCATTGAAGGTGTTCAGCAGCAGCGACACCCCCAGCGTGCCGACGGACCAGCCGATGTGCAGCGGGTCGGGCCGCCGGCTCAGCAGCTGACGCAATGACAAGGCAGCCCCCCGAAGGACAGGATTCCCATCCGCACGCTACTGGCGCGGTTCACGCCGGGCAAGGTGTCGCGGCAGTTATGTTTCAAGACGCTTGCGTACCGCTGGCAGGAATGCGACGTTCCCGCCCAATAACGATGCCCCCGCACCAGACGCGGTGACGGGCGCCACCAGTTCCGCGACATCCCTATTGCAATACCTTTCCAACAAGGCTGGTATCTCCATGTCACCGAACCCCCATGTGTCTCCGGCCCCCCTGGCCGCTGCGCTGGCCGCCCTGCTGGGCGCTGCCGCCCCGGCCCAGGCCGCCGTCCTGCAGCTCGACTTCACCGGCGTGATCACGGTGAGCCAGGACGTTCAGGGCCCGGGCGAGACGGTCGGGCGACTGTTCGGCAAGGAGTTCTTCCTGACGGCCACGCCGGGCCAGGGCCAGGTGGGCGAGGTCATCACCGGCCGGATCTACATCGACGATAGCATCTATCCGGACACCGCCCCCCAGGCCAACATCGGGGCCTACGGCGGTGCCGGCAATCCGTCCGGGCCCACCACCCCGGGGACGTCCAACGCCTTCCGGACGACTTTCACGATCGCCGGCAAGACCTTCGACAGCAACTGGTTCCAGGACGTCATCGGTGCCCCCTACTCGTCGGAGGCGGTGACCCTCTACGACCCGACCGGCGTGCAGGACTACTTCGTCCTCACCGAGCAGGAGGCCTACAAGCCCCTGTACAACCAGGGCGCCTACGGGCAGATCCTCGTCGGCCTCAACCTGCTCAGCGTCCAGTCCGTGCAGAACTTCCTGAACGGTACGAGCCTCGACCAGCTGATCAGCCTCGGGTCGGCGGACCTCGCCAACTTCCAGAACCGCACGGGCAGCTACGAGATCTCCCTCTACTGCGGCTGGGCCGGCAGCCTCGGGATCACCACCGACGGCAACTGCCCGGCGGCCAACGCGCCCTTCGGCGCCGTCCTGGACGAGTTCAACCGCTACGCCGGCCCGGCGTCGGGCTCCCTCGGCGCCGCGATGCTGCGGGCGACGGGCGAGTTCACGCTGACCTCGCTGTCGCTGCAGCCCGCGCCGGCGGTCGTGCCGGTGCCGGCAGCGGCGTGGCTGCTGGGCTCGGGCCTGGCGGGGCTGGCAGGCTTCGCGCGCCGCCGCGCCCGGGGCTAGCGGAGGCTGTTCTTGTAGACCTGGCCGTCCTTGACGATGACGGCCAGGTTCTTCTCCGGGTCGGCCAGCAGCGCCAGGTTGGCCAGCGGATCGCCGTCGACCAGCAACAGGTCAGCGAGCGCCCCTTTGGCCACGACGCCGAGCAGGCCGGGGTAGGGGTTGCGCGGCCCCGAGAGCGCCAGCAGCTCGGCGTTGCCGGCCGTCGCCATCCGCAGCGCCTCGGCCGGCGTGTACCAGCGCAGCAGGCGCACGAGCCACTCGCCCTGGCGGGCCGCTGCCTTCGGGTCGAACAGCGCGTCGACGCCGAAGGCCGTGCGGATGCCGTACTTCTTCGCCAGCCGGTAGGCGAGGTCGGTGCCGGCCTGCATCTGCTTCTGCTTGATGCGGTTGGGCGACCCCTCGGGGAACGCTGCAGTCCCGTCGTCGAGGAAGGGCTGCAGGCTCCACCAGACGCCCTTCTCGGCCATCAGCTTCGCCGTGGCCTCGTCGAGCAGCTGGCCGTGGTCGATGCACTGCACGCCGGCCTCGATGGCCTGGCGCACGGCCCGCGGCGTGTAGGCGTGCACCGTGACGTAGGTGCCCCAGTTCTCGGCGGCCTCGACGGCCGCCCGCAGCTCCGCCACCGAGTACTGGGTGACGTCCAGCGGGTCGAAGGCCGACGAGATACCGCCACCGGCCATCAGCTTGACCTGGCTCGCGCCGAGTTGCAGCTGCTCGCGCACGCGCTTGCGCACCGTGTCCGGGTCGTCGGCGATGGCGGCGGCGCCCACGCGCTCGCCGTAGGACCAGTCCCCCGGCCGTGCCGGAACTTCCGTCGGCAGCCGGAAGTCGCCGTGGCCGCCGGACTGGGACACGAACGCCCCTGCGGGCCAGATGCGCGGGCCCGGGATCACGCCCGTGTCGATGGCCTTCTTGAGGCCGAACACCGGGCCTCCCAGGTCGCGGGCGCTGGTGAAGCCCCGCAGCAGCATCTCGGTGGCGCCCTTGCCGGCGGCGATCTGCACGTAGCCGATGTCCGCGGTCAGCAGCGCCACCTGGGGCAGCGTCGCGAACATCAGGTGCGTATGCGCGTCGATGAGGCCCGGCATCAGCGTGCGGCCGCCGCCATCGATGCGCGTGACCGCGGCGCCGGCAGGGGGCTCGATGGGCGCCGGCGAGACGGTGCGGATCAGATTGCCGACGACCAGCACGTTCTGCGGCGGCGTGAGCCGGTCGGCGGTGCCCGTGAAGACGCGGACGTTCTCGAAGAGCAGTGCGCGCTCGCCGGCGGTATCCGCAGCGCGTACCGTGGTGGCCAGCGCTGCGGCGGCCGCGAGCGAGGCGACGATGCGGGCGGCTGTCCGGATCAGGGGCATGGTCGGGTCTCCTCGTCGCGGGCCCATTCGTGGGGCGGGTGCTGCGCCCGCCTGCCCGGACAGTAGCACCGTTCCGCGGGGCCGGTTCAGCCGAGGCGCCGGATCAGGGCTCTGGTGAATTGCTTCGTGCTGGCGTCGCCGCCCAGGTCCTTCGTGCGCACGCCGTCCTCCCGCAGGGTCCGATCGAGGGCCTTGCGGATGCTGGTCGCCCGGGCACGCTGGCCGACGTGCTCCAGCATCAGGCAGGCGGCGAGCAGCAGTGCGGTGGGGTTCGCAATTCCCGAGCCTGCGATGTCCGGGGCGCTGCCGTGCACGGCCTCGAAGATCGACGCCCGCTCGCCGATGTTGGCGCCGGGCGCCATGCCGAGGCCGCCGACGAGCCCTGCCAGCAGGTCCGAGAGGATGTCGCCGAACAGGTTCGTGGTGACGATGAGGTCGTACTGCCAGGGATTCAGCACGAGCTGCATGGCGCAGGCATCGACGATGCGGTCGTTGACCTCGAGCCGGCCCGCGTAGCGCTTGCCTTCCTCCCGGGCGGTTTCGAGGAAGATGCCGGTCAGCGCCTTCAGCACGTTGGCCTTGTGCACGATGGTGACCTTCTTCCGCCGGTGGCGGACCGCGTAGTCGAAGGCATAGCGCGCGATGCGCCGGCTGCCGGCCCGGGTGTTCACGCCCGACGAGATGGCCACCGCGTGCGGGTCGTCGTCGATGGCGAGGTAGTGCTCCCAGGCCAGGTAGAGTCCCTCGACGTTCTCGCGGACCAGCACGATGTCGATGTCGTCGTAGCGGCCGCCCGGGATCAGCGTGCGCACGGGGCGCAGGTTGGCGTACAGGCCGAACTCCTCGCGCAGGCGCACGTTGACCGAGCGGAAACCGCCGCCGACCGGTGTCTCGAGGGGCCCCTTCAGGGCCAGGCCCGTCCGGCGGATGGAGTCGAGCAGCGCGCGCGGCAGCGGGTCGCCGTGGCGCCGGAGCGCCGCCTGGCCGCCGGCCTGGCGCTCCCAGGCGAACGGGGTCCCGGCCGCCGCGAGGATCGCGACCACGGCCGTGGTGATCTCCGGCCCGATCCCGTCGCCGGGAACGAGCGTGGCAGGAATCGGCCGGGCAGGCTTCGGCATGGGCGTCGGTCCTCGTGGCTGCGGGGTCAGCGGCTCGCAGGGTACCGGACTGGCGGTCGGTTGGCGCCGCCCGCGGGGCGGGGGACAATGGACGCCATCCCGCCGGCGCCGCCGGCCGGGGAGCGCCACCGGGGGGAAGCCATGCGCGTCGATGTCCTGCTCGAGCCCGACCAGACCCCGGACCAGCTCGTCGGCCTCGCCCGGCTCTGCGAGCAGTACGGCATCCACGCCCTGTGGCTACAGAACTACGTGGCCTGCCGCGATCCGTTCATGTGCCTCGTGCCGGCCGCCCAGGCGACCCGGTCCGTGGGGCTTGGCGTCTGCGTCATCAGCCCCTGGGAAATGCACCCGGTGAAGATGGCCAACGCACTCCTCACGCTGCAGGAGTACAGCGGCGGCCGCGCGCGGCTCGTCATCGGCGGTGGCGGCGAGTGGCTCGCGCGGCTCGCCATCACGCCGGTCAAGCGCGTGCGGGCCGTGCGCGAGGCCGTCGAGCTGGTGCGCCGGGGCGTCAGCGGCCAGCCGCTCACCTACCAGGGCGAGCTCTACAAGGTCTACGGCTACCGGCCGCAGTTCGGCGCAGGTGAGCCGCCGCTGGTCTACGCCGGCGCCAACCAGCCACAGATGCTGCACGCCACGGCCCCGGCCGCCGACGGCGTGATGTACAGCGACATGCCCCGGGGCCGCATCGCCGAAACCGTGCGGCAGACCCGGGGGGCGCTCGCCGACAAGGGCCGCAGCGCCGACGGTTACCGCGTCAGCAACATCTGGGCCTGGCACGTGAAGAGCGACCGCGAAGCCGCCCTGCGCGAGGCCCGGCGCGAGCTGCTGCTGCGGGGACTGCTGGAGCGCTGGTACCTGGAGACGTTCCTGTCGCCGGAGGATTGCGACCTCGTCGAGCGCAACAAGACGGCGTTCTTCAAGGCCTACCGTGACCGGAGCGGGGTCATCGCCGGCGTGCCGGAGCACATCGTCGACGCCTGCCTCGAGCACCTCACCCTCACCGGCACGCCCGACCAGCTCGAGGCGCGGATCCCCGAGCTGCTGGCCTTCGCCGCCGCCGGCGTCGACGAGCTGTGCTTCCGCCTGCACGACGATCCGGCCGAGGCCATCCGCCTGATCGGCGAGCACGTCGTGCCGCGCCTGCCGAAGGGCGGCGCTGCGTAGCCTGCCGGTCCGTCGGCCGGTGGATTGCAGGGGCCTGCGGGCCCTGCAGGGCTGCATCGACGGAGGCCGTTGACGATCAATTCACCGCGAGCCCGTCCTGGCATCGACCGGGTCCCCCCGTCGATGAGCGCACCGCCGGTGCGCTCATCCCGGCAGGTCAGGGGCTGCCGGGCACCGGAGCCGGTGCTGTTGCCTGCGGTTGCGCGTCGTTACCCGCCAGGTCGGTGGCGACCAGTTCGGCGACCTGCCGGTCGATGAGCGGCCAGAACGGGTTGCTGCGGGGACGGGTCAGCGAGCCCAGGGCGATCGTCGTCGCGCCGGGCTCCCCCCGGAGCAGCAGCGAGCCGAGGCTCGGCACGCCGTTTCGCCCGCTGCCGGGCAGGTAGCCGTAGAGCGGGTCGTCGGGCGGGAACGGGAGCGCGACGTGCCCCACGGACACGGTGCCCTCCGGCCAGGCCAGGTCCGTCGGCAGCACCTCGGGCACGCTGGCGCCGGGGGTGTAGCGCCGCAGCGTGACCTGCGGTGAATCGGTGCCGTCGTTGGAGACGAGCTCCAGCGTGTAGCCCCGCCGGCCCGCCGTGGCCTGCGCCACGAGCGCCCGTGGCCCGGGGTGGGCGATGATTTTCCAGCGGGGCAGGCGATTGGTATCGAACACCACGAGACGGTGCCGCGCCTGCCCGAGCCGCCCGTACAGTCCGTTCACCGCCCCGCGGGACCCCACCGTCGAGTCAATCGCCGACTGCCACGTGACAACCGGCGGCAGGTCGCCGAGCCGCCCGTCGCTTGCCGCCGCGTCAAGCCGGGCCTGCAGCGCGTTGACCGCCCCGTTGACCTGGCGGGTTGCGTTGACGGGAAACGAGTTGAACTTGTAGGGGTCGAACTCCGGCAGCACCGACTGCCAGCGCACCTTCTGCACCTCGTCGACGGGCAGCACTGCCAGCAGGTCCAGCAGATTGGCCAGGGGTGCCAGCGGCGAGATCTCGATGGCCGGTGACACCAGCAGCACGCGGTCCGGTCGGCGCAGGGCCGGATCCCGCAGGCTGTCGAGCGTGTAGGACAGCATCAGCGTGCCACCCGTCGAGTAGCCGCCCACGTAGAACGGCCGGCCGGGTGGCGTGCGTTCCGCCACGTCCCGCGCGGCCAGCCGGACGGCGGCGACCCAGTCCTCGAACTTCATGCGGGTCAGCATGGAAGGCCACGTCCCGTGCCCTGGCAGCCGCAGCACCGTGACCTCGAACCCCTGCCGGTGCAGTGTTTCGGCCAGCGCCTTCATCGAGTAGGGCGAATCGGTCAGGCCGTGGACCAGCAGGGCGCCACCCACCGGGACCGCTGGTGTCAGGCGGAAGGAGCGGTTGTACGGCGCCCCCTCGACCAGGCGCTGCGGGTTGCCGGCAGGGTTGAACCGGCTCGATGCGTAGCCATCGGACTGTGGGTCCCACGCCGCTGCCCCGGCCGCCGCGAAGAGTTGCTTTTCCAGTTCCTGGTAGCCCTGGAAATCGCGCGGAGCATTGCCACGTGCCGAGAACTCGCCGGGCAGGATCGTCGTATGCCAGGGGGCCAGGTCCGGCAGGGTGGTGGTCGCGTAGAGCGTGAACCCGGCGACCAGGCTCGCCGCCAGGCCCAGCAGGATCGCGCCGGCGCGGCGCGTCCAGCGCAGCACACTGCGGGCAGTGGCGGTGGCGAATGTGCCCAGTGCGTTCATGGCAGCCCCGGATGATCGCCGCCACGGCGGCGGTATAGTGGTGCAAAGCATAACCGCCGGCGTGGCCCTGCCGCGCCGATACCCGCTTCCCAATCCCCGGGAGTCGCCACAGCATCATGAAGCGCATCGCCGAGTTCGCGAAGACCACGCTCGTGGGTGGGCTGCTGGTGGTGCTGCCGGTCTACCTGGCAGTACTGCTGCTGGCCAAGAGCTTCAAGGCCATCGTCGGGCTGCTGGCCCCGGTGACGGCACAGATTCCCGCCAGTGTCCAGCTGCGCGAGGTGCTGGCGATCCTGATCGTCGTCGGCCTGTGCTTCGTTACCGGGCTGATCGTGCGCACCGGCCCCGGGCTGCGCATGGTCAACGCCTTCCAGCAGGCCGTGCTCGAGCGCATCCCCGGCTACCACACGCTGCGCAGCGTGATCCAGCGCATCAGCGGCCAGGCGGAAGAGATCACCTTCCAGCCGGCACTGGTGCAGATGGATGAAGGCCTGGCCCCCGCCTTCATCATCGAGGCCCTCGACGACGGGCGGTTCGTCGTGCTGTTCCCGTCGGTGCCGACGCCGGCGGCGGGCAACCTGCTGATCGTCGAGGCGAGCCGCGTGAAGCTGGCAGACCTGCCGTTCACCAAGGCCTTCTCCATCATCGGCCGCTGGGGGACGGGGGCGCACCTCTTCGTGGATGCAAAGCCGGTGCCACTGCACGACGGCAAGCTCACTGTGCCGGGCGCCTTGCCGAGGTGACCGGCGGCCTCGCGGCACGGCCGCGGCCGTCCCGAAGCGCTGCCCGTTGCGGCGCGCCGGAGTGCGGACGTAGGGTAGAGGCCTGACCGCGAAGCCAGGAGAGCACCATGCCCGCCCGAGTCGCCCCCACCCCGCAGCCCCCGACCCCGGGCCCGCTGTCCGCCACCGAGCTGGAGCGCCTGCACGCCTGGTGGCGTGCCTGCAACTACCTCGCGGTGGGCATGATCTACCTGCGCGACAACCCGCTGCTGCGCGAGCCGCTGGCCGTAGACCACATCAAGCACCGGTTGCTGGGCCACTGGGGCGCGAGCCCGGCGCTCTCGTTCGTGTGGACGCACCTGAACCGCGTCATCCGCCGTGACGACCTCGACGTGATCTTCATGGCCGGGCCCGGCCACGGGGCGCCCGGCGTGCTTGGCCCGGCGTACCTCGAGGGCAGCTACAGCGAGGTCTATCCGGACCGCAGCGAGGACCTCGAGGGCCTGCGCAAGTTCATGAAGCAGTTTTCGTTCCCGGGCCACATCGGCAGCCACGTGACGCCGGAGACGCCGGGGTCGATCCACGAAGGTGGCGAGCTCGGCTACAGCCTCGCCCACGCCTACGGCGCCGCGCTCGACAACCCGGAGCTGATCGTCGCCTGCGTCGTCGGCGACGGCGAGGCGGAGACCGGGCCGCTGGCCACGGCCTGGCACTCGAACAAATTCCTGAACCCCGCCCGCGACGGGGCGGTGCTGCCGGTCCTCAACCTCAACGGCTACAAGATCGCGAATCCCACGATCCTCGCGCGCATCAGCCACGAGGAGCTCGAGGCACTGTTCCGGGGCTACGGCTACACCCCTTACTTCGTCGAGGGATCCGATCCCGCGGACATGCACCAGAAGATGGCGGCGACGCTCGACGCCGCCGTCGCGGCGATCCGCGCCATCTGGCGCGAGGCCCGCGCCGGCGGGGAGCCGCAGCGGCCGCGCTGGCCCATGATCGTGCTGCGCTCGCCGAAGGGCTGGACCGGGCCTGGCGAGATCAAGGGCCACAAGGCCGAAGGTTCCTGGCGCTCGCACCAGGTGCCGCTCGCCGACGTGCGCGACAACCCGGAGAGCCTGCGGCTGCTGGAGTCATGGCTGCAGGGCTACCGGCCCGACGAGCTGTTCGACGCCGATGGCCGCCTCGTGCCGGAGTTGCGTGACCTGGCGCCGAAGGGCATCCGGCGCATGAGCGCCAACCCGCACGCCAACGGCGGCCTCCTGCGCAAGGACCTGAAGCTGCCGGACTTCCGCCAGTACGCGGTGGCCGTGCCCAGGGCCGGGGCGCTACGGCACGAGAACACCCGGCCGCTCGGCGAGTTCCTGCGCGACGTCATGCGGAACAACATGACGACGTTCCGCGTCTTCGGCCCGGACGAGACCGCGTCGAACCGGCTGCAGGCCATCTACGAGGTGTCGAAGAAGACGTGGATGGCCGACCTGCTGCCCGAGGACGCCGACGGCGGCGAGCTCGCCCGCGATGGCCGGGTCATGGAGATGCTCTCGGAGCACACGCTGCTCGGCTGGCTCGAGGGCTACCTGCTGTCGGGCCGGCATGGCTTCTTCCACACCTACGAGGCCTTCGCCCACGTCATCGACTCGATGTTCAACCAGCACGCCAAGTGGCTCGACACCTGCAAGAACCACGTCCCGTGGCGGGCCTCGGTGGCCTCGCAGAACATCCTGCTGTCGTCGACGGTCTGGCGGCAGGACCACAACGGCTTCTCGCACCAGGACCCGGGCTTCATCGACGTCGTCACCAACAAGAGCCCCACCGTCACGCGCATCTACCTGCCGCCCGACGCCAACAGCCTGCTCGTCGTGGCCGACCAGTGCCTGCGCTCGACCGACTGCATCAACGTGATCGTCGCCGACAAGCAGAAGCACATGCAGTTCATGACCATCGACGAGGCGGTGGTCCACTGCGCCAAGGGCATCGGCATCTGGCGCCGGGCCAGCAACGACGAGGGGGTCGAGCCTGACGTCGTCATGGCCTCGTGCGGCGACGTGCCGACCCTCGAGGCCCTTGCGGCCACGGCGATCCTGCGCGAGCGCCTGCCGGACCTGAAGCTGCGCTTCGTCAACGTCGTGGACCTCTACCGCATGCAGCCGGCCACCGAGCACCCCCACGGCCTGACGCCCCGGGAGTTCGACAGCCTCTTCACGACGGACCGGCCGGTGATCTTCAACTTCCACGGCTACCCGTGGCTGATCCACAAGCTGGCGTACCGCTTCACCAACCACGAGAACATCCACGTCCGCGGCTACAAGGAGAAGGGCAACATCAACACACCGCTGGAGCTCGCGATCCTGAACCAGATCGACCGCTTCAACCTGGTGATCGACGTCATCGACCGGGTGCCGGGCCTGGCGGTGCGCGCAGCCCATCTGAAGGAAGAGATGAAGGACGCCATCATCCAGAACCTGGCCTACGCGCGCACCCACGGGACCGACCGGCCCGAGGTCAGCGAGTGGGTGTGGCCGTGGTGAGCGCGCCAGCAGCCGCACCGGCGCCGGTGGCGACCGTACCGGAAGGGTAGTGGTGGCCCGCCGCCTGCCAGGCGATACCGGACCCGGCGGCGCGGGTTCCGTGCGTGCCGGCCATTCGGCCGAGGACCTGCGCCAGGCCATCCTCGACAACCTCGCGTGCCTGCAGGGCAAGTACCCGGCCATCGCCACCCCGCACGACTGGTACATGGCCGTGGCCTTCAGCGTGCGCGACCGCATGCTGGCGCACTGGGTTGCCTCGGTGCAGGCGTCCGCGGATCCCGCGGTCAAGGTCGCCTGCTACCTGTCCGCCGAGTTCCTGATGGGCCCGCAGCTCGGCAACAACCTGCTGAACCTCGGCCTCGAGGCCCCGGTGCGCGAGGCGCTGCAAGGGCTGGGCCAGGACCTGGACGGGCTGCTCGAGGACGAGGAGGAGCCCGGCCTCGGCAATGGCGGCCTCGGGCGGCTCGCGGCCTGCTACCTCGACTCGCTGGCCACCCTCGAGGTGCCGGCCGTGGGCTACGGGATCCGCTACGAGTTCGGCATCTTCGACCAGCTGATCCGCGACGGCTGCCAGGTCGAGATCACCGACAAGTGGCTGCAGCGGGGCACCCCGTGGGAGATCCTGCGGCCCGAGGTGGGCTACTACGTCAGCTTCGGCGGCCATACCGAGCAGTACCACGATGCCGACGGCTGCTTCCGCGTCCGCTGGATCCCGGCCCGGCACATCAAGGGCGTGGCCTGCGATACGCCCGTCCCGGGCTATCGCGTGGGTACCTGCAATACCCTGCGCCTCTGGAAGAGCGAGGCGGTCGAGTCCTTCGACTTCCAGGACTTCAATACCGGCGACTACTACGGCGCCGTCCACGAGAAGGTGGCGTCGGAGACCCTGTCGAAGGTCCTCTATCCCAACGACGAGCCGCAGGCGGGCAAGCGGCTGCGGCTCGCCCAGCAGTACTTCTTCGTCTCGTGCTCGCTGCAGGACATGCTGCGCCTCTGTGTCATGAAGGGTGTGCCCGTCAGGGACTTCGCGACCCAGTTCGTGGTGCAGCTCAACGACACCCATCCGTCCATCGCCGTGGCCGAGCTGATGCGGCTGCTGGTCGACGAGCACGGCCTCGGCTGGGACGAGGCCTGGGCGATCACGCGCCAGGCGCTCGCCTACACGAACCACACGCTGCTGCCCGAGGCCCTCGAGACCTGGGCGCTGCCGCTCTTCGAGACCATGCTGCCGAGGCTCCTCGAGATCATCCATGAGATCAACCGCCGCTTCCTCGATGAGGTGCGGCAGCGTCACCCGGGCGACGAGGCACTGGTGGCCCGCGTGTCGCTGATCGATGAGGCAGGCGAGAAGCGGGTCCGCATGGCCCATCTGGCGACCGTGGGGTGCCACGCCGTCAACGGCGTCGCCGGACTGCACACCCGCCTGCTGCGCGAGACCGTCCTGCGCGACTTCGCCGGGCTGTACCCGGAGCGCTTCCGCAACGTGACCAACGGAGTCACGCCGCGGCGGTTCCTGATGCTGGCCAACCCGGCGCTGGCCCGCCTGCTCGACGCCGCCATCGGCGGAGGCTGGGCCAGGGATCTCGAGCGGCTGCGCCACCTGGAGCCCCTGGCGGACGATGCCGGATTCCAGGAGGAGTGGCAGCGCGTGAAGGCGGGCAACAAGCAGCGGCTGGCTGCCCGCATCCTGGCGGCCACCGGTACGCGGGTCGACGCGGCGACACTGTTCGACATCCAGGTCAAGCGCATCCACGAGTACAAGCGCCAGCACCTGAACCTGCTGCACGTCATCACCGTGTACCAGCGGCTGCAGTGCGACCCGGGCCTGGCGATCGTGCCGCGGACGGTTGTCTTCGGCGGCAAGGCCGCGCCCGGCTACGCCATGGCGAAGCTGATGATCCGGCTCGCCACGGGGGTGGCCGCGGTGGTCAACGACGACCCGGTGGTGGCGGGGCGCCTGAAGGTCGTCTTCTACCCCGACTTCAACGTCAAGCAGGCCCACGCCATCTATCCGGCGGCCGACCTGTCGGAGCAGATCTCCACGGCCGGCAAGGAGGCGTCGGGCACCGGCAACATGAAGTTCATGCTGAACGGCGCGCTGACGATCGGCACCCTCGACGGCGCCAATGTGGAGATCCGCGAGGCGGCCGGTGCGGAGAACTTCTTCCTCTTCGGCCTGACGGCGGAGCAGGCCGCCCCGCTGCAGGGCGCTGGCTACCGGCCCAGGGACTGGTACGAGCGCGACGCGGAGCTCGGCGCCGCCATCGACGCCATCGCCGACGGCACTTTCTCCCGGGGTGACGCCGGCGTGTTCCGGCCGCTCGTGGACCATCTGCTGGACCACGACACCTACCTGCTGCTGGCCGACTACCGCGCATACGTCGACGCCCAGCAGGCCGTCGACGCGGCGTGGCGGCAGCCCTGGCGGTGGACGCGCATGTCCATCCTCAACACGGCCCGGTCGGGCCGGTTTTCTTCGGACCGGGCCATCCGCGAGTACTGCGACGGGATCTGGGGAGTGCAGCCGGTACCCGTGAGGCCGGAGCCTTGAAGCCACCACGAGCCGTCTCCCGTGACGCCTGATCCCGGCACGATGCTCGTGCTGAACGTTGGCTCGTCCAGCGTGAAGTTCCGTGCCTGGGTCCTCGGCCCGGCTGGCTGGCAGCTGGACTGCCGTGGACAGCTGGCCGGCATCGGTACCGCGCCAGTGTTCCGCGTGTGGAGGGCCGGGTGCGACCAGCCAGCCGACGATACCCCCTACGGCCCGATCGACGACGCCGCCACGGCCGTGGCCCACGTGGCTGACTGGCTGGAGGCCCGCCTCGGTGCTGGCCGCGTCTCTGCTGTCGGCCACCGCGTCGTCCACGGCGGGCCCCGTCATGCAGATCCGGTAGTGGTGACGTCCGAGGTGCTGGCCGGCCTGCGGGAGCTCGTCCCGCTGGCGCCCCTGCACCAGCCCGCCTGCCTCGACGGGATCGAGGCCATGGCCCGGCGATGGCCCGGCGTGCCACAGGTCGCCTGCTTCGATACGGCCTTCCACCGCGGGCAGCCCGAGGTGGCGTCGGTGCTGGCGCTGCCGGCACACGTGCGGCAGGCGGGCGTGCAGCGCTACGGCTTCCACGGTCTGTCCTACGAGTACATCGCCGCGCAGCTGCCGCGGGTTGCGCCTGACGTGGCGGCCGGGCGCGTCATCGTCGCCCACCTCGGCAGCGGTGCGAGCCTCTGCGCCATCCACGGCGGCCGGAGCGTCGACCAGACCTTCGGCATGACGCCGCTCGATGGCCTGTGCATGGGCACGCGGCCCGGCAGCCTCGACCCGGGCGTGGTGCTGTTCCTGCTGCGGGAGCTGCGGCTCGGCGCGGACGAAGTCGAGCGGCTGCTGTACGGGCGGTCGGGGCTGCTGGGCCTGTCCGGCATCAGCGCCGACGTTCGCGACCTGCTGGCGAGCGATGCTCCCGCCGCACGGCTCGCCATCGACTACTTCGTGTACCGGGCCGCGCGGGAGATAGGCGCGCTGGCGGCGGTGCTTGGCGGGGTCGATGCCCTGGTGTTCACCGCCGGCATCGGCGAGCACTCGCCGGAGATCCGCGCCCGCATCAGTGCCGCCTGCGCCTGGCTGGGTGTCAGCCTGGACCCGGACGCCAATCTCGAGGGCCGCACGGTCATCTCTGCCCGCAGCAGCCGCCTCCGTGTCTTCGTGATCCCCACGGATGAGGAGCACACGATTGCACAGCACGCCGCCCGGCTCGCGGGACTGCCGCCGCTGACGGGCGTGGCCGGTCACCGGTGGGCCGGCTCGACGGCCCCGGCTCGCCCGGGTGCCGGAAGTTGACGAACATCATCCTGCCGTCGGGCTTCGAGCAGATGCCGGTCACCTCGTGGCAGGTGGGGCCGATGAAGAACCGCCGCACGTCATCCGTATCGGTGCCGGCGGCCGGCCGCGTCAGGTCTGTCACTGGGTGTCTCGCGGCGGTGGTGGATAAGCGCCGCTGGGAAGCGAAAGCCCTGGCGTTTGCAGGGCGATGGATGCGTTGCCATCGCCCGGTTACCATCCGTTGAGAATCATGTAACCGGCGGGGCGGTCGTCCGTGCCGCCAGTGGAGTGGCAGGGCGATGGCCGTTCGCGAAATCCTCAGGATGGGTGACCCGCGGTTGCTGAAGGTGGCGGCGCCGGTCTCGCAGTTCGACACGCCGGCGCTGCACGCGCTCGTTGCCGACCTGTTCGACACGATGGAGGCCGCCAATGGCGCGGGGCTTGCGGCGCCGCAGATCGGCGTCGACGCCCAGGTCGTGATCTTCGGCTTCGACCGCCTCGAGCGCTATCCCGATGCGGACCCCGTGCCGCGCACCGTGCTGGTCAATCCGGTCATCGAACCGATTGGCACCGACGAGGAAGACGCCTGGGAGGGCTGCCTGTCGGTTCCCGGCATGCGGGGCGTCGTGCCGCGCTTCGCGCGCATCCGTTACCGCGGCTTCGACCCCTACGGGACTCCCATCGACCGCGAGGCGTCGGGGTTCCACGCCCGGGTGGTCCAGCATGAGTGTGACCACCTGATCGGCAAGCTCTACCCGATGCGCATCCGCGACTTCACCCGCTTCGGGTTCACGTCGGTGCTGTTCCCGGACCTGCCGGAGGGACATGCCGACGACTGAACGGGTAGACTTCCGGCCGCCATCGACCGGCCCGGTCGCCCACGAGAGGCATCCTCATGTCCGTACACATCACCGTCAGCGAGATCGCCGGCCGCCAGTGCGCCAGTTCGGGTTCGAAGTGGGAACCGAAGATGGGCTACTCGCGGGCCGTCCGCAGCGGCAACCTCATCGCCGTGACCGGCACCGTCGGCATCAATGCGGACGGCAGCTACTCGCCTGACGTGGGCGAGCAGGCGCGGCGGGCGCTGGTCATCATCCGGGCGGCCATCGAGGCGCTCGGCGGCCGGCTCGAGCACGTGATCCGCACGCGCATGTACGTCACCGACGTGACCCAGTGGGAGCAGGTGGCCGCCGTGCACGGCGAGGTTTTCGCCGACATCCGGCCAGCGACGACCATCGTCGAGGTGCCGCGGCTCATCGACGGCGCCGCGCTGATCGAGATGGAGGCGGACGCGGTCGTCCCGTAGCGTTCCGGTCTACGCGCCCGGCTGGAAGTCCGCGAAGGCAGCGCTGACCGCTTCGAGAACGCCCGCCCAGTCGCCGGCCCGTGGCTGGCGGAACAGCCTTGCCGTCGGGTACCACGGCGAGTCGTCGCGCTCGAGCAGCCAGCGCCAGTCGGGCAGCCACGGCAGCAGCAGCCACAGGGGCCGGCCGAGGGCGCCGGCCAGGTGCGCGCCGGCCGTGTCGACGGCGATGACGAGGTCCATGCAGCTGGCCAGCGCCGCGGTATCGGCGAAGTCCTGCAGGTCGTCGCCGAAGTGGCGCAGCGGCAGCTGGCCCGACTGAAGCGCCGGCTGGTCGCAGGGCCGGATCGCAGGCTGCAGGCTCACGAACTCGAACCCCGGCCGGAAGACTGGCGCGAGGGCAGCGAGCGGCAGCGACCGGTTGCGGTCATTGTTGTGGTCGGGGTTGCCGGACCAGACGAGGCCGACGCGGGGTCCCGTCGCCGGGCCCAGCCGCGCCTGCCAGCGGGACACGCGCGCCGCATCCGCCTGCAGGTAGCCCACCGGCGCCGGGATCGACCCGAGGCGCGTGCCGAAGGCCAGCGGCAGGCTCAGCAGCGGGCAGTGCAGGTCGACGGCCGGCAGCGGGTCGCCCCGGGCGATGACCTCGACCTCGGCCGGCAGGGAGCGAAGCAGGTCCCGCAGCGGCGGCTGCACCTCGAGCACCACGTGCGCGCCGCGGTCAGCCAGCAGCGGCGCGTAGCGGGCGAACTGCAGCGTGTCGCCGAGGCCCTGCTCGGCGTGGACCAGCACCCTGCGGCCCGCCGGGTCGCTGTCGCCCTGCCACTGGGGAACCGGGAAGTCGCGCCGGGCGGCCGCCAGCTGCGCATCGCGGCAGCGCCACTCGAACTCGGGCAGGCCCTTCTCGAAATCGCCCCGCAGCAGGTGGATCATGGCCTGGTTCAGGTGCGCCTCGGCGAGCTCCGGTGCCAGAGCGATGGCCCGGGCGTTGCCGGCCAGCGCGGCGTCGAAGCGCCCGAGGTCGCGCAGCGTCCGGGCCCGGTTGACCAGCGGCCCGACGAAGTCGGGCCGCAGGCGCAGGGCGCGCTCGTAGCTGGCGATGGCGTCGTCGAGCCGGCCCAGCTCGCGCAGCGCGTTGCCGCGGTTGTAGTGCGCCTCGGGGAACTGCCGCTGCAGGCGCAGCGCCGTGTCGCACTCCGCCAGCGCGCCCGCGTAGTCGCCGCGGGCGTGGTGCACGAGGGCAAGGTTTGCGTGGGCCGCCGCATTGGCCGGCTTGCGCCGCAGGGATTCGCCGATGTGGCCGGCCGCTTCGTCCAGCAGGCCCGCGGCGTAGGCGATCAGGCCCAGGTGATGCAGGGCATCGGCGTGACCGGGCTGCAGCCCGAGGACCTGCCGGTAGCGCACCTCGGCGGCTTCGAGGTCACCGCGCTGGTGCAGGGCCACGGCCTCGGCGAAGAGACGTGTCGCAGCAGGGATGGGCGGGGTTCCGGGCATGGCGCGGGCAGGGCAGCTGACGGTCCAGAGGATAGCGAAACCCGTGGCCTATACTGCCGACCCGTGCGCATACCCTCCTGGTCCCGGCTGTCCCCGGAGTTCCGTGCCGGCGCCCGCGAGGGCTTCCGGACCTACCTGCCTTTGTCCATCGGGCTTATTCCGTGGGCCCTCGTGACCGGCGTGGCCATGCGCGGCATCGGCCTGTCTGCGGTGGAGTCCATGGGGATGAACCTGCTGGTCTTTGCCGGCGCCGCGCAGCTGGGGACGCTGCCGCTCATCGCCGGCGGCGCCCCCGTATGGGTGATCCTGGCAACGGCGCTCGCCCTGAACCTGCGCTTCGTCATCTTCAGCGCCGCCATCGCCCGGTACCTGCAGGAACACCGCACGTCGCTCCGCTGGCTGATGGGCCACCTGCTCACCGACGGCGTGTTCGCGATCTCGATGGGCCCGATGCTGCGCCAGGAGAACCGCGACTGGCGCCTGGGGTTCTACCTCGCACCATCGGCCTGGGGCTGGCTGCTGTGGCAGGTGTTCGCGCTCGTTGGCGTCCTCTTCGCGGGACTGATTCCGCGCGGCTGGTCGCTGGAGTTCATGGCCACCATCGCGCTGATGACCATCCTGCTGCCCATGGCCCGGGCCCGGCCCATGCTGCTGGCGGCGTTGGCGGGCGGCGGCGTCGCCGTGGCGCTGCACGCCCTGCCGTTGCGCCTCGGGCTCTTCGTCGGGATCCTCGCCGGCATCGCCGCCGGCATGCTCGCCGAGGGTCGGGCCGGGCCGGCGACTGCCGGGGAGTCACGTTGATGGACGCCGGTCTGCCCTACGCTGGTGCGGCGCTGTGGCTGCTGTTCATCGCCATCGGCGTCGCGACGACGGTGCCGCGGGCGAGCTTCATCGTGCTGGGTTCGCGGGCGGCCCTGCCGGCCGTCGTGCAGCGGGCGCTACGTTACGCGCCGGCGGCGGCCCTGGCGGCGGTGGTGGCTCCCGACATCTTCGTCAGCGGCGGCGCCCCGGTGATCCTCTCGCCGCGGGTCGGCGCGGCGGCCGCCGTGGTCATCGTCTGCCTGCGCTGGCAGAACCCGTGGCTGCCGTTCATCGCCGGCATGGCGACGTTGTGGGGTCTGCGCCTCGTGCTGTCCTGAGGGTGGCCTGACCGGGTCCTCGCCCGGTTGCGGGGCCCTCGTGCTCAGTCGCCCTTCTGGTAGGTGCCGATGAGCTGGGTCTCGGCCAGCACGTGGCCCTGCATGGCTGCCAGCAGCGCGGCCTTGGTCGGTCGCCCGAGATCCGGCAATTCGGCGTCGAGGGCGTACAGCTTGTGGAAGTACCGGTGCCGGCCGATGGGCGGGCAGGGGCCGCCGTAGCCCGTGCGCTTCCAGTCATTGAGCCCTTCGTGCGTGCCGGCCGGCAGCCCGCCCGCAGCAGCACCCTCGGCCAGGGCGCCGGCGGCGGCGGGCAGGTTGTAGAGCACCCAGTGCACCCAGGTCAGCTTCGGCGCCGCCGGGTCGGGGGCGTCCGGGTCGTCGACGATCAGCACGAGGCTGCGGGCGGCGGGCGGGACGCCGGTCCAGGCCAGCGGCGGCGAGATGTCGTTGCCCTCGCAGGTGTGGCGGCGGGGGATGCGCGCGCCGTCGGCGAACGCGCTGGAGAAGAGGCGGAGGGACATCAGCAGCACCCCGGACAACTGGTGGCGCCAGTCTAGGCCTTGCGTCGGCGGCGCGCAGCGCCGCGGGTCGCTGGTGCAGGCGCCGGTTCCTGCTCCTGCTCCGCGCACTCCCGGGCCACCGCCTCGCGCAGCAGCGTGGCGAGGCGCAGGGCAGCGGGACCCGCGCGGTCAGGATCCGCGTGCACCAGGTACAGCTCGGCGTAGCGCTCGCCGCCGATGCTGGCCGGCAACGGCCTGAGCAGCCCGGATTCCAGCGGGCCGCGGATGCGGTGCTCCGGCAGGTAGGCGAAGCCGTGGCCGGCACAGGCCGCCTCGATGGAGGTCGCCATGTGGCTGACGGTCCAGCGCCGGGCCACGTCGACGGCCGGCCGGCTCGCGCGGTCCGGGCTCGACTCGCGCACCACCAGCTGACGATGCTGGCGCAGGTCACGCAGCGTCACCGGCCGCCCGAGCGCGTGCAGCGGATGATCCGGGTGGGCGACCAGCACGAAGCGCACCCGCATGAGCGGCTCGCCGAGGAAGCCCGGGGGCACGCTGGAAAAGATCGCCAGGTCCGTCTCGCCGCGGGCGAGGGCATCGGTGCGGTGGCCCAGCACCGACTCCTGCACCTCGATGCGGGTGTCCGGGCTCTCGGCATTGAGGGCGGCGAGGCACTCGAAGAGCAGCCAGGTCGGGAAGATGACGTCGACGGAGACGCGCAGCTCGGCCTCCCAGCCCGACGACACGCGCCGCGCGGCTTCCTCGAGGCCAGCGGCGTCCTCGACCAGCGCGCGGGCCCGCCGCACCAGCAGCTCCCCCGTCGGCGTGAGCACTGCCCGGCGTCCCTGCACGGTGAAGGCCCGCACGCCGAGCTGGGCCTCCAGCTGCTGGATCGCATAGGTGATGGCGGACTGGCTCTTGTGCAGGGCCGCCGCCGCCTGGGCGTAGCCGCCGTGGTCCACGACGGCCGCCAGGGTGCGCCACTGCTCCAGCGAAATGCGCGGGTGGCTCATCTATCAACAAATCAGATATGAATGGCCAGAATTATCTGCTTTTTTATCAACAAAGCCAATGATCAAATCATCGCCATGAACTCACCCCCCAACCCCACGGAGGTCGCCATGAAGAACGTGATCCGCATCAGCCGCGGCGAGCCGGGCCACTGGGTCGGCGACGGCTTCCCCGTCCGCACGGTCATGAGCTACCACGAGGACCCGGCCGCCATCTCGCCGTTCCTGCTGCTCGACCACGCAGGCCCCCGGGACTTTCCGGCCGGCGCCGTGGGCCGGGGCGTCGACTGGCACCCGCACCGCGGCTTCGAGACGGTGACCATCGTTTATGCCGGCGCCGTCGACCATGCCGACAGCGCGGGCAATGCCGGCACCATCGGTCCCGGCGAGGTGCAGTGGATGACGGCGGGGCGCGGCGTGCTGCACCGGGAGCTCCACGGCGACGCCTGGGCCCGCGCGGGTGGCCGCTTCGAGGTGCTGCAGCTCTGGGTCAACCTGCCGGCCCGGCACAAGCTCGCGCCGCCGCGTTACCAGACGATCACGAACGCCGACATTCCCGAGGCCGTGCTGCCCGATGGCGCCGGCCGGGCGCGGGTCATCGCCGGAACGTTCGTCGGCGTGACGGGGCCCGCGCAGACGTTCACGCCCGTCGACCTGCTCGACGTGCGGCTCGTCGCCGGTGCGGCGCTCACGCTGCCGCTGCGGTCCGGCTGGACCGCGGCCGTGCAGGTCGTGCACGGCGAGGTCACGGTGGGCGCGCGCACGGCCCGGGCCGGCGACCTCGTGCTCCTCGACCGTGAGGGCGAGGGTGCCGCCGTCTCGGCTGCCACCGACGCGACGCTCTTCGTGATGCACGGCGAGCCCATCGACGAGCCGGTCGTCGGCTACGGCCCGTTCGTCATGAACACCGTGGCGGAGATCCGGGCCGCCGTCGAGGACTACCGGACGGGGCGGCTGGCCGCCATCCCCGACACCACCGACTGAACCCATCCAGGAGAATGCCCATGCCGACGTTGCTGCAGGTCAATTCGAGCCTCTATTCAGGCGACGGCCAGTCGACGCGACTGGCGGACCAGCTGGTCGCCCGCTGGCGCGCCAGCCATCCCGGCGCCCGGGTCATCGTGCGCGACCTGGCGCGGGATCCGGTCCCCCACCTCGACGCCGCGACCTTCAACGCCTTCCGCACGCCGGCGACGGAGCTGACGCCCGCCCAGGCCCGGGCGGTGGCGTACTCCGACGCGCTGATCGACGAGCTGCGCCAGGCCGACACCCTCGTGCTGGCCTTGCCGCTCTACAACTTCGGCGTGCCGTCGACGCTGAAGGCCTGGTTCGACCACATCGCCCGGGCCGGCGCCACCTTCCGCTACACGGCCGACGGTCCCGTGGGCCTGCTGCCCGGCAAGACGGTCTACGTCGCGGCGGCCCGCGGCGGGCGCTATGCCGGCACCGGGACCGACCACCAGGCGCCGTTCGTGCGCCAGCTGCTCGGCTTCCTCGGCATGGAAGACGTGCACTTCGTGTACGCCGAGGGCCTGGCGCTCGACGCAGCGGCCCGTGACCAGGCGCTGGCCGAGGCCGCCGCCGAGGTCGAGCGGCTCGTCGGCGTGGCCCGCAGCGCGGCCTGAGCCTGCCATTGACGGCGCCCGGGGCGGACGCGACGATGCCCTGGGCGCCCCGCCGGGGTGATGGCAAGCGAGGCTGCCAGTGGCGATACGAAAGCTGTGGTGGGCAGGCCTTGCCCTGGCGCTCGCGGCCTGTGCGCCGGAACTCGCGATGCAGTCGGCCTGGCAGCCCGAGGGTCGCGGGGCGGCGCCCTTCAGCAACGTGCTGGTGGTCGGCGTCTCGCAGAGCTTCGACCGCCGGCGCTTCTTCGAGCAGGCGGCGGCAGAGGCGCTGGCCTCGCCGGGTGTGAAGGTGACCGCAAGCACCAGCCGCATGAAGGCCGGTGACACCCTCGATCGCGACACGGTGGCCGCCATCGTGCAGGCCGTCGGTGCAGATGCCGTGGTGGTGACCCGCATCGTCGACCAGGTGGCCGAGCTCAGGCAGCAGCCCGGGCGCGAGGTGCTCAAGCGGCCCAATCCGGGCGACACCGTCACGGCCTACGACCCCGCCGCCTACATTCTCTACCGCTACGACTACAGCATGACCGACGAGGCCCCGGTGCCGGTGGTCGCCCGGGAGGCCCGCGTGCTGACCGAGGTCTTCGCCGTGGCCGACGGCCGCCTGGTCTATCGCATCGATTCGGTGGTGCAGGTGGAGAGGGCCAACAACATGCGCAGCAGCAGCAGCGACGTGGCACTCCTCGACCGGGTGGGCCGGGCCCTGGGCAGCCGGTTGCGGCGGGACGGCGTGGTCCGCTGACCGGCCGCTGAAACCGGCGCGCGGCGGATCCCGAACTCCCCCGCAGGCCGGCCCGTGCTGCCGGCGTACGGGTCCGGCAGATGGCAGATGGTCAGGGCGGCGAGGCACTCGCCGGCATCAGCACCCACCCCTCTTTTTCCGGCCGCCCGGCCATGGGCCGCCGGCCGATCCGCCTGCGCCCGCCCGTTCCCTTCGTGTTCGATGCGCCGAGCGTCTGGCAGCATCCCCGCCCGCTGGTCGACGTGCTCGCCACCGACTACGGCCACCTCGACCTGGAGGCCATGGATGGCTCCTACGGCTGGGTCATCAAGTACAGCCAGCAGGCGAAGTTCCGGGCGCTCGGCATCCGGACACTGGGCGAGTACCTGCGGCTCTTCACGGGCGGCGTCCGTGACAAGCCGCTGCCCTACGTCATGCACCTGTCGATCCGGCGGAACCTGCCGGAGCTCCTGCCAGACTTCGTGCCGCTGCCGGAATTCCGCCCGAACTGGGCGACGGCGGCCTGGCTCGACCGCCTCGCCGGGCCCGAGCTCTTCATCGGCCCGGCGGGCTCCGGCTTCGGGCCCATCCACATCGACCACGCGTCGGTGCACGTGGGCTTCTACCAGTTCCAGGGCGAGAAGAAGTTCATCCTCTTCCCGCCGGGCGACGGCCGGTACCTGTACCGCTACCGGGGCGCGCAGTTCCCGTACCAGCTGCGCAACGCCCGGCCCACGGGCTGGAACTACACCGACGTCGCGCGCTTTCCGCGGGTCAGCCGCGCGAGCCCGGTGACGCTGACGTTGCGCGCGGGCCAGGCGCTCTTCATGCCCGCCGACTGGTGGCACACCACCATCAACCTGACCGACTCGGTCAGCTACAGCATCCGCATCGTCAACCACACGAACGTCCTGAAGACCCTGGGTCACTATCTGGCGGGGCCGGGCCGCGCCGTGCTGAAGGCCTTCGGCCGCTGATCCCGGCGGGCGCGCCGGTAGGCGCGCCCGCCGCGCTCCGCTAAGCTTCGCGGCCAGCGCGACGCGGAGTTCCGGCCATCGCTGTCTACCTGCATGACTACGGCCGGTCAGCCATCGGCTCGGGGGGCGCACCGCTCAACTACGCCGAGATCACCCAGCTGCTGACGGGCACGCCGGGGGTCGATGCCCGCGTCCACGATTTCTTCGCGCTGCTGGTGGCGGGCGAGGCGTTCGCACCGCCGGGTGCCGGCGACGCCGACACCGTCGTCTGTACGGCGGGACCCTGGGCGCACCTGTACCACTACTGGCGCGAGATCTCCGGCCAGCGCTACCGCATCATCCGCGACGTGCGCACGACGGCCTGGTCGCCGTACCTCGCGCAGGAGTGGCTGGCGGCACCGCTGGTGCGGCCCGGCGACCTGCTGGTCTGCCCGTCGGAGTTCACGCGGGCCTTCTACCGGCGCCTCTTCCCGCACGTCACGCCGGCGAACTCCTGCGTGCTGTATCCGCTGGCCGAGCACCTGCCGCCGCCGGTGGACCGGATGCCCGGCACGCGACTGCGCGTCGGCTACCTCGGGCGGCTCGCCGACGACAAGAACGTGCTCGCCGTGCTCCAGCTGGGGCATGAGCTGCATCGGCGCGCCGACGTGGAGCTGCACTTCGCCGGGCCGTTCTATCCGCCGGGCGGCGCCGTCGGGTCGCCGGCGGCGCTGGTCGAGGCGGCCGTCCGGGCAGGACTGCCGGCCGACCGCATCCACTACCACGGCAACCTGCCGTACCGGCAGATCGGCAGCTTCTTCGCCCGCATCGACGTGCTGTACTTCCCGGCGGTCTCGGGCATCGAGTCCTTCGGTCGCGTGCTGGCCGAAGCCGGCTGCGCGGGGCTCCCGGTGGTCGCCACCGACTATGCGGCGTCGCCCGAACTGGTACCGGCCGGCAACCTCGTGCCGGTGCGCTATCGCGAGATCCGGGCCCAGCCGCTGACCTCGCCCTTCAGTTTTGGCGCTCCCGACACCATGGCCGCTGCGGACCGGGTGCTGGCCGGTCCGCAGGCCCTCGACCCGTCCCGTCACCCGCGGTATGCGCCGGCCAGTTTCCTCGGCCTGTTCGGGGCTGGTGCCAGCGCCTTGCCCGCCGAACCGTTCGTGCCCACGGCCAGCGTGCAGGCGTTCCTCGACGGGCTCACGGTGACGGGCCTCGCGCCCCGGCCGGTGGCCGACAGCCTCGCGCACTGTGCGGCGCAGCTGCGGCTGATGCGCGGGCTGCTGCACCCGCGGGCGGCCATGCGCCTCGGGGCCGTAGCGAGGCTGCTGCCCTGCCTGCCCGGTGATCGCATGCTGCAGCGGGTGGCACGCGAGCGGGTGCTCGCCGCCAATCCGCCGGCAGTCCTGCGCAATGCCGTGGCGGCGGCGCGCCATGTCGGCTTCGATCCCCGGGCAACGCTGGCCGTGCCCGCCGCGACTGCCAGTGGCCGCTGAAGCGGGTGATGCTGGTGGCGCGGGCGGCGAGTGGCCTGCCGCCAGCGTCATCGTGCCGTTCTACGGTACCGATGTCGCGGCCCTGGGGCGGACGCTGGCGAGCCTCGCGGCCCAGGACTACCCGGGTGCCGTCGAGGTCATCGTCGTCGACAACCACGCGCAGCCGCGCCTGACCGACACCGCAGGGCCTGCCACCCACCGGCTGCACGAGCCAAGGCCCGGCTCCTACGCCGCGCGCAACGCGGGCCTGGCGCGGGCCGCGGGCGAGGTGATCGCCTTCACCGACGCCGACTGCGAGTGCGCGCCGGACTGGCTGCGCGAGGGCGTGCTGGCGCTGCGCCGCGGGCCCCGTGTGGGCTGCGTGGGCGGTGCCATCCACCCGCGGCCGCGCGACCCGGCAGGCCCGTCGCTGGCCGAGCGGTACGACGGCTACTTCCACATGCGGCAGGAGTTCTACGTCCGCCACTTCCGCTTTGCGGTGACCGCCAACTGCTTCGTCCACCGCGAGGTGCTGGCGGCGGTCGGGGGCTTCGACGCCCGCCTGCACAGCGGTGGCGATCGCGACCTGGGGCCGCGCATCGTGTCGGCGGGCTGGGAGCTCGAGTACGCACCCGCCGCCGTGGTCCGTCACGAGTCCCGGGGGCTCCCGGGACTGCTGCACAAGGCCCGCCGGCTGGCAGGGCAGGAGTGGGTGAGGGCGCGAATCGCGGGGACCGGGCTTGCGGGTGCCCTGCGGGCGGAGTGGCAGCAGTACTGGCGCCGGGTCCGTCGCCCGCTGGCGGGCGACGGTGGCATCGGCTGGCACGATCGCGTGGCGTTCACGGTGCTGGCCACCGCGTTCCAGTTCGTGCGCTTCGCCGAGGTGCTGCGCCTGCAGTTCTTCGGCGGGCAGCCGGAGCGGCGGTAGGCAGCGGCCCAGGAAAGCGCCGCCTTCATGCGTCCCGTGCTGACGCTCCGCGCCCGGACCGGCGCACCACGAATCGATCGTGTCGTGACTGTTGCGTCGATGGCGTCCTGTCCGTCAGGGCCTGGGTAACCGTCGGCCGGCAGTCAGCGGTCGCCCACCGGCGGGTCGCAGGCTTCGGCCCTGGCCGCGGTGTCGGCGACGGCGCTGCGCCAGCTCCCGGGAACGTCCCGGCCTGCCGCAGCGGCGGCGGCGCGGGCTGCCAGCGCCCGGGCCTCGGCCGTGCAGCCGGTGTCGAGCAGCAGGTCCGCGAGGTTGTTGAGGGCCAGCAGGTTGCCGGGATCCTGCGCCAGCATGGCGCGGTAGCCCGCCTCGGCTGCGGCCAGGTCACCGGCCGCCCGCGCGGCATTGGCGGCCGCGAAGGCCAGTTCCCCGTCGGCCGGCCAGCGTGCTGCCGCCGCCTGCCACGTGGCTGCGAGGGCCCCGGCCGGCAGCAGCCCCTCGGCCTCGGTGAGGGTCGCGACGACCCTGTCGCGATCGACCATCGCCGGCAGCGTGCCCGGGGCCAGCACCACCAGTGCCCAGTTGCCGCCGGGCTGCCAGCCCGCAACGAATCGGTCGGCCGCCACGGGCAGCCGACGCTCGCGCCCGGAGCGCAGCAGCAGCGTGTCCTCGCCCGGGTCCGCGCCGATCACGACGGCGTAGTGCCAGCGGCGGATGCCGAACCGCCCGACGTCCTGCAGGACGAGCACCGGGTGGCCGGCCGCCAGTTCGGCGGTGAGCGCGGCGAGGCTTCCGTCCAGCAGCCAGGGCACCTGCCCGGCCCGGCGCGTGGCCGCCACCAGTTCCACCTGCAGGCTGCCGCGCCGGGCGGGTATGTACACCTGCCCGGCGAGATCGTCGGGGCTGGCGGCGACGCCTGCCGCCCCCAGCACGGTGGCCAGGGCCGCCGGGCCGCACTGCCAGGCGGTCTGCGGAAAGAAGGGCGTGGCCGTCAGCTCGAGTGCCGGCGTGCCCGCCGGCAGTACCGGCGGCCGGTCCGGCGGCAGGGTGGCGCAGGCGGCGAGCAGCAGCGCCGCCGCGCTGGTAGCCGCGTGCCTAGATCTTCTTGAAGATGTCGATGACACCCGTCACTTCGAGGATCAGCAGCACCAGGAAGACGATGCCGACGACGGCGAGCGCGCTGCCGCCGGCCGGCAGCTCGTCGAGCTGCGTGGCGAGGTCGGCAAGCTGCTGGTCCGAGAGGGCGGCGACCCGCCCGGCCGCGGCGCCGGGATCGACCCCGCGGGCCACGAGGGCGGCGCGGACGTCGTCACGGTCGAGGGCCGCGCGGACCCGGGCCAGCTGGTCTGCCCGCTCACCACCGGCAGTGGCCGACGGGGCCACGGCGTCCCGGGTGGCGATGGCCGCCGCGGCGGCCGGCGCCTGGATGCCGGCGGTCAGGAAGGCCGCCAGGGTGACGGCGGCAAGGCTGCGTTGCAGGTGCATGGTGTTCCCTCCGTGGAAGCATTGGGCGTGGCCGAGTATAGCCACGGTGCCCCGGGGTCCGGGCTGCTATGATTCGCGCCGGCCGATTTCCGCAGGACATAACGACCGAGCCCATGGCCGCCGCCCCGCTCTTCCACCTGGTCGACCCCTACGGCATCGACCGCAGCCTGCTCGACGACCTCTGCGCGCTGACCACGAAGGTGCGGCTGCTCGCCAAGAGTCCCGACGGCGCGCGGTTCCTGCTCGGGCTGCTGCCCGACCGGCGCGCGATGCTCTACTTCGTGCAGCCCTCGACGCGCACGTTCCTGTCGTTCAACAACGCGTGCCACATCCTTGGCATCCGTACCAGCGAGATCCGCGACGCGTCGACGTCGTCCGAGGTCAAGGGCGAGAGCTTCGAGGACTCGATCCGCACCTTCAGCTCCTACGTCGACGTCATCATCATGCGCACGCCGGAGGCCGGGCAGGCCGCCCGGGCCGCGGCGCTGATGAACCGCATTCCCCGGCCCGTGCCGATCATCAACGCGGGCTCCGGCCGCGACCACCACCCGACCCAGGCGCTGCTCGACATCTACACGCTCGAGCGCAGCTTCGAGGACCGGGGCGGGATCGACGGCAAGGTCATCGGCATGATGGGCGACCTGAGGCGCGGCCGCACGGTGCGCTCGCTGTGCCACCTCATGCAGAACTACCGGGGCGTGCGGCTGGTGTTCATCGCGCCGCCGCAGTTCGCCATGGGCGACGACGTCAAGGCGCACCTGCGGGCCCAGGGAATTCCCTTCGTCGACGATGCGCGGCTCGCCGACGTGATCGGCGATCTCGACGCGCTCTACGTCACGCGCATGCAGTCGGAGTGGGACACGGCCGGTGAAACGAGCCAGGTGAACTACGCCGACTACAGCATCACGCCCGACAACATCGGCCGGCTGAAGTCCGGCGCGGCCATCATGCACCCGCTGCCGCGCGGCCCCGAGATCCACCCGAGCTGCGACGACGACCCGCGGGCCGTCTACTGGCGGCAGGAGCGCAACGGCATGTGGATGCGGGTGGCGATCCTGCTGAAGATCTTCCAGGCCGACCGTCTCGTCCACGAATTCGACCTCGACGCCGTCAACTGAATACGAGAACCACACCACTTCCGAGGAGCATGCCGATCATGAAGCTGTACGGTGCCATCGCGTCCCCCTACGTCGCCCGCGTCGTGATGTTCGCGCGCATCAAGGGGGTCGACCTGCTGCTGGCCGAGGCGCCGGGCGGCAACATCAAGAGCCCCGAGTACCTGAAGCTGAACCCGATGGGCAAGATGCCGACCCTCGACGTGGACGGAAAGGGCATCGGCGAGTCGAGCATCATCTGCGACTTCCTCGAGGACGCCGCCGGCGGCCAGCCGGGCCTGCCGGCCGACGCCTTCGAGCGCGCGCGTTCGCGGCTCGTGGCCCGCATCGTCGACCTGTACCTGATGCCGCACGTGAGCCCGCTGTTCCGGCAGATGAATCCGGAGAAGCGCGACGCGGCCTCCGTTGATGCCGCCGCCAAGGAGATCGCGAAGGCCTACGGCTACGCCGAGCAGGTGATGGGGCCGGGGCCCTTCTGCGTGGGCTCGACGCCGACGCTGGGCGACTGCGCGCTCTCCACGTCGACGCAGATGCTGAAGACGATCCTTGCCGCCGGGTTCCCGGAGATTCCCGACCCGGTGGCGGGCGGGCGGCTCGCGACCTGGTGGCAGGCGGTGCAGGCGCATGCGGCCTGCGGGCCGGTGATCGAGGACCACGGGAAGGCCTTCGGGGGCTTCATCAAGATGATGGCGGCGCGGCGCTGAGGCGCCGCCGACCCCGGGATCCGGAGCCGCGCGGTTACGGCTCCCGGGGTGTCTCCCCGTTCATGGTGGTCGAGCGGCGCTGACCGGGCGTCGTAGCCCTGCCGCCGCGGAGGCGCGGCTGCCCACGTCAGGCAATAAGTCCGGCGCCGTACTCCGCCCTCAGGTCGCCGGGCAGGCCAGCGTCACGTCCGGCGGGCAGTTCACGCGCGGCAGCTTGCTGCCGCCGAAGGGACCGGCGCGGAACGTGAAGACGTGGATCTGCCGCGCCTCGAAGACGGGCACGTAGATCTCCGCGAAGCCCCAGGCACCCGGCCGGTCGTAGCGCCAGGCCACGCCGCCGATGGTCGAGATGACCTCGCCCTTCGGGTCGTCGGTGCGGATCGTCTGGGTCGTGCCCGGCCCGTAGTGGTCGTTGATGTCGAAGATCGTGAACGACTCGTAGGTCCAGTCGTCCTCGCGCTGGCTCGCGGGCTTCAGGATCCACACGCGCGAGGCTTCGTCGCCGCCCACGAGGATCCACGGCCGCACGCGCTTCTCGAGCCAGCGGATCGGCCAGAAGGCCACGGCGCGGTTCGGCGCGAGGCGTCCAGGGCCGCGGGCCGGCACAGGCACCGTCGGGTTCGGGCGGATGTTGTCCTTGAGGATGTGGGTCGTCCACGGGTCCTCGAAGAGGCGCCCGCTGGCCGGTGGCTGCAGCGCGATGACGCGGCCGGGGATCTTGTCGGCGGTGACGTCGAAGCAGCCGTCGCCCTGGTGGTTGCTGGTCAGGATCTCGAGCCGCCCGTCGCCGTTCAGGTCGACTGCCTCGACGGCGAAGGGCCGGCCCTGGCCGGTCATGACCGTCGCACGGCGCAGGGGCCGCCCGGCCGCGGGGTTGAAGTCGGCCCACTGGCCGCCGGCCGGGGCACCGAACACGGTGATGTTGTCGCTGGTGAAGAAGTGCGTGGCGATGATCTCGGGCACGCCGTCACCTTCGAGGTCAGCCAGGTCGAGGTTGACCTCGGGGCCGTTCTTCTCGTCGGGAAGGCCCGCGAGTACGCGCACTTCCCACGGCACGTCGGGCTTCAGGTCCTTGCCCGGGTTGCGGAAGTAGATCAGCTCGCCGACGAACGGGCACTTGTACATGAAGGGCATCAGGTTGGCGCGCGCCGTGACGATGTCCTTCAGGCCGTCGCCATCCATGTCGTGGAACAGCGCCTGGTGGTAGAACCAGCGGTCGTTGCGCACGACGCCGCCGCTGCAGTCCGGGGTGGCGGTGCCGGCCGCCGCCACGACGTACTCGGGCCGCGCGGGGTCGTCGATGTTGACGATGGTGAAGCGGCCGGCCTTCGGCGTGGCGAGGAAGCCGCCGGGCACGACGACGGCGTTGAAGGGCAGTACGCCTTCGGGCACCACGTCCGACTCGTTGGGCCACACCTCCTTGTACGGCGGGCCCGCGCGGTCGGTGAGCACCTCGAGCTGGGTGGCCGGGTCGAACTTTGCCAGGTCGACGCCGTCGAGGTCAGGGATCCACGCCACCAGGTCGCGCTCGAAGACGCGCGTGACCTTCTCGCCGTCGGCCGCGCGCTCGACGTTGAAGAAGCTCGACATCATCAGCGCCGCACGCCCGTCCGGGCCCACCTCGGCAACGTGCAGGAACGCCGGGTTGAACGGCAGCGTCAGCATGCCCTTGCGGAAGAGGCGCAGGCACGCCTCGGGCTCCGCCGCGAAGGCGGCGAGGGCCGTGGCCAGTCCGGCAGTGGCGAGCAGGGCGGCGGCAGGCAGGCGGCGATGGCGCGGCATCGGGGAGCTCCGAGGCGGGTACAGGGCGCCATTATCACCGCATCGCGCCGCGGTCGGGTGGCTGTGAGCGTGGCCAGCCGCGTCGTTCGACCGCAGCGGTGCCGCGACCTGCGACCGTCGCTGATCTTGCGAGAGGCTTGATCAGTCTGTTAAGCGATGTGTTCAACGACGCCACGGATACCTCACACGGCGGGTGACATGTCCCCGTCGCGAGGCCGCGATCGTCACCAACGAAGAAGAACGGGGGAGCAAGATGACTCGATTCGGACTCGGCCTGTGGGCCGGCGCAGTGCTCGTGGCGGGGCCCATGGCAGCAGGCGCGACCAGCGTGTCGATACCCTTCGAGCCCAACGTCGGCCAGCTGGACGAGCGCGTGGCCTACCGCGCGCAGACGTTCGCGGGACCGCTGCTGGTGACCCGTTCGGGCACACTCGAGCTGCAGCTGGTGCCGCCGCGCAGCGCGCGCGCCGGCGTGAATCCGGCGCCGCTGGTCGAGATGGCAGTCGATGGCACGTCGCATCCCGCCGCCGGCGAGCCGGCCATCACCCGCGTCAACTATCTGGTCGGGGCCGACCAGTCGCGCTGGCACCGCAACGTTCCGACCTACGCCGACGTCCAGCTCGGCGAGGTGTGGCCCGGCGTCCGTGTGCACGTGCGGGCCTTCGACCGCAACGTCGAGAAGATCTTCACCGTCGCCCCCGATGGCTCCGTCGCGGACATCCGCATGACGGTGTCCGGCGCGCAGCGCCTCGAGCGCGGGGCCGGTGGCGAGTTGCGCCTCGACACCGCCGTGGGCGCCGTGACGTACACGGCACCGATCGCCTTCCAGGAGATCGATGGCCGGCGCATCGACGTGCCCGTGCGGTACACCGTTGCTGGGGCGAGCTACGGCTTCGCCGTGGGCGAGTATGACCGCACGCGTCCGCTGGTCATCGACCCCATCATCCAGTCGACGTACCTCGGTGGCGACGTGACGGGCACCTCCCTCGAGGAGAGTGCCGAGTCGGTCGCCGTCCATCCCACCACGGGCGACGTGTATCTGGCCGGTGGCGCGAACTCGGCCGGGCTGGCCACGGCCGGCGCCGCGCAGGCCACCTTCAGCGGCTCCCAGGACGCCTTCGTGGCCCGCCTGAATGCGGGGCTCACGCAGTTCCTGCAGGTCACCTACCTGGGCGGCGGCGTCAACGACCAGGCCCTGGGGCTCGCGGTCACGGCCGATGACGTCTGGGTCGGCGGGCAGACCAGCTCCAATGACTTCCCGGGCACGGCTGGCGGTGCCCAGGCCACGGATCCCAACGGTGCCGGCGTGACTGCCAGCAATGGCTTCGTGGCCCGCCTGCCTCTCACCCTCGATGCCGTCACCAATGCCACCTACTTCGGCGGCACGACCAACAACGCGACGGAGATCCGGAGCCTCATACAGCACCCCAACGGCGACCTGTACGCCTGCGGCAACACCTTCTCCGGCTCGCTCCCCGCCACGACCGGTGGCTTCGACGCGGCCAACAATGCCGGCACGCAGGTGGCCTTCGTCCTGCGCCTGAACACGGCCCTGACGGCCTTCGGACAGGCCACCTATTTCGGTACCGGCAACGCGGTCATCTGCAACTCGCTCGCCGCGGAGCCGGGCACGGGCCAGGTCTTCGCCGCCGGCACGTCCGCCAACGGTGCAGTGCCCAACACCGCCGGTGGTGCCCTCGACGGGATCGGCGGCACCCAGCAGGGCTGGGTGGCACGGTTCTCGGCGGACCTGACCACGGCCCCCCAGGCCAGCTACACCATCGGCAGCGGGCGCGCGCTGACGGTTCGCCACCATCCGGTGAATGGAGACATCTACGTGACCGGCAACGCCGGCAGCGGGTCGACCACGGTGCCGCCGGGCGCCCTCACCGGCGCCGCCCAGGGCACCTGTGCCACGGCTGGCTGCCAGTACGTCTGGCGCTTCGACCCCAGCCTGACCAGCGTGACGGCGGGTACGTATTTCAGCCGCTCGACGGGCTCGATCACCCTGTCGGGGCGCGAGCACCTGCTCATCGATGCCGACAGTGGTGACGTGTTCCTGACGGGCCAGTCAGGCTCCGGGCTGCCGTCCACCTCCGGTGGTTTCTTCGCGAGCCCGGCGGGCTCGGAGGCGCCGGGCTTCGTGGCCCGCCTCGCGGCGAGCCTCGGGACGATCGTGCAGGCAACCTACCTGCAGGCTGACCAGGGCGGCATGAATCCGCGCACGCTGGCGCTGTCGCCCGTCAACGGCGACCTCTATGTCGCGGGCCTGACCACCAACGACACCCTGCCGTTCGCCTCGGGCGGCGCGCAGGCCACCTATGGCGGTGGCAGCGACGTGTTCGCCATGCGCGTCACCGCCGACCTGCGGGGCCAGCCGGTGACGCCGGGCGTGCTGCAGTTCTCGGCCGCCACGTACCAGGCCGGCGAGGGTGCCGGCACGCTCATTGCCACGGTGACCCGGACCAACGGGTCGGATGGCGCGGTGAGCGTGCAATGCGGTACACCCCTCCTGGGTAGCGATACTGCCCTCAACAACCAGGACTTCGATGGCGTGCTCACGACCCTGAACTGGGCCAATGGCGACACGGCCAGCAAGACCTGTTCAGTGATCCTTCTCGAGGACGCGCTCGTCGAGGGCAACGAGACGTTCGCGCTGTCGCTGTCGAACCCCACCGGTGGCGCCACCATCGGCTCCCAGTCGACGGCGGTGGCCACGATCATCGACAACGACTCCGCAGGTACCCTGCAGTTTACGGCTGCCACGTTCCAGGCAGGCGAGGGCGTCGGCAATCTGGTCGCCACCGTGAGCCGCTCGGGCGGTACGGCGGGTGCCGTCAGCATCACGTGCGCTGCCTCGACCCAGGGTGGCAACACGGCCACCGCCGGTACGGATTACACCGCGGTGTCGGCCACGCTGAACTGGGCCGATGGTGACGCCGCGAACAAGTCGTGCACGGTGCCCGTGGCCGACGACGCCGCGGTTGAAGGGAGCGAGACCTTCACGCTGACCCTGTCGGCGCCGACCGGCGGGGCGACCCTCGGTGCGCCCGCCACGGCGACGGCCACCATCGTCGACAACGACGTTGCCCCGCCCCCGCCGGGCAACGACGTCACGGTGACTGGCTCCTACGGCGGTGGCGGCAGCGTGGAGTGGCTGACGCTGGGCGGCCTGCTGTCCCTGCTGGCCTGGCGGCGCCGGTCGCGGGTATCGCGAGCGGTGCGGCCACTGGCCGGGGCGGCGCTCGGCCTCGTGGCCGGCAGCGCGCTGGTATCTATGCCGGCCGCCGCCGCCGAGCCCGGCGTCTACGCCGGTGTCCGGGGTGGCCTCACCTACAGCACCCTCGACGACGGCGATCTCTCGGGCGCCATTGACGCCGTAGCCGACGGAGCCAGCGCTTCGGCCGACAGCAGCGACTTCGGCGGTACGGTGTACGTGGGCTTCCGGTTCCTGCCGTGGCTCGCGCTGGAAGCGGGATACGTGCAGCTCGGCGAGTACGACGTGACCCTGCAGGCCGAGGACACTACCGCAGGGGCCGTGATCGACGCGGCGGTGCGTGCCGTCGGCGATGCCGGGCGGGGCGTCAGCGTCACGGCGCGCTTCGACGTGCCGCTCGGCGAACGCTTCACGCTGGTGCCCCGGGCCGGCGTCCACACCTGGGACTCGGAGATCGAGCTGGCCGCGGGCTCGCAGCGTCGCAAGTCCACGCGTGATGGCCTGGGTGTGACGGGTGGCCTTGCAGTGGGCTACGCGATCAACGACCAGTGGAACGTCGGCCTGAGTGCCGATTACTTCGTGCCCTCCAGCCGCAACGAGATCGTGATCTACGGGCTGCAGGTGGAGTACGCGTTCGGTACCCGGTAGCGGTTCAAGGGCGGCCGGCCCGCAGGCCGGCCGCCCTGTACCTCGAGCGTCGGGGACGGCGGCACCAGATGCGTGACGCCGCCGGCACGCCGGCTGTGGTGCCGCCCGGTCCTCAGGTCGGATCGGGCTTCGGCGTCGTCGGGCCGCTGACGGGCAGGGCCGGCGGCGTGATGTAGTCGGCCGGGATCTCGCCCTTGAGGCTCGCCAGGAAATCGCGGATCTCGCCGACCTGCTGGTCGGTGACGGTGCGCCCGAGCTGGTGCTCGGCCATGAGCCGGATCGCGTCGTCCAGCGACGCGACGCTGCCGTCGTGGAAGTACGGGCCCGTCTCGGTGATGTTCCGCAGCGACGGCACCTTGAAGAAGAACCGGTCCGCGTCGTTCTTCGTGACCTCGGCGCGGCCTACGTCGGCCGTCTCGAAGGGCTTCACGAGGCCGAGCTTCTGGTACATCGAGCCGCCGGCCGCGGCGCCGTTGTGGCAGGTGGCGCAGCCCGTGTCGACGAAGGTCTTCAGTCCGGCCAGCTGCGCCGGGGCCAGCGCGGCGGCGTCACCGGCGACGAAGCGGTCGAACGGGGCCGGCGTGACGAGGCGGCGCTCGAAGGCGCCGATGGCCTCGGCCGCGTTGTCGTAGGTGATCGGGTCGGCGGCGTCAGGGAACGCGGCCTTGAACGCATCGACGTAGCCCGGGATCGACTTGAGCACCTTCACGACGTACCCGGCGTCGGGCATCGCCATCTCGATGGGGTTCAGCACGGGCCCCTTGGCCTGCTCCTCCACGTCGGCGGCGCGGCCGTCCCAGAACTGCGCGATGTGCAGGGCCGCGTTGTACACCGTGGGCGAGTTGCGGCCGCCCCGCTGCGCCTTGTGGCCGCTGCTGGTCGGCTCGCCGTCCACGCCATAGCGCGCCAGGTCATGGCAGGTGTTGCACGAAATGTCCTGGTTCTTCGACAGGCGGGTTTCGTAGTAGAGCATCCGGCCCAGGGCGACCTTGGCCTCGGTGACCGGGTGCTTGTCGCTCGTCGCCTCGGCCGGCAGCGGCTGGAAGAGGGCGGCGGCCTGGGTCTGCAGTGCCGTGGCGTCGACGGCCGGTGGGCTCGACGCCGACGCTGCCTGCTCCGCCTGGCCGGCGGGCTTGCCGCAGCCAGCGAGGGCAGCGGTGGCGATGGCGACCGTGGTCGCGAGACGGGTGGGGGTG
>JAEUPZ010000028.1 GCA_016789885.1 Chromatiales bacterium
GGCATGAAGGCGACGGGAATGAACACCGCCGCCAGCGTCACCGACGTGGCGATGACCGCGATGCCGATCTCGTCGGCCGCCTCGGCCGCCGCCTTGCGCGGCGACTTGCCCATGGCCCGGTGCCGGGCGATGTTCTCGACCTCGACGATGGCGTCATCGACGAGGATGCCGATGACCACGGCCATGGCGAGCAGCGTCAGCAGGTTCAGGCTGAAGCCCAGCAGGTACATCACGCCGAAGGTCGGGATGATCGACAGCGGCAGCGCCAGCGCCGAGATCCAGGTCGCCTGCCAGTCGCGCAGGAAGAGCCAGACGACGATGACCGACAGCAGCGCGCCCTCGGCCAGCATCACCAGCGATGCCTCGTAGGAGTTCTTCGCCTCCTCGACGCTGGACGACACCTCGGTGATGCGGATCTCGGGGTGCCGGTCGGCAAGCTCGGCCATGCGCCGGCGCACCTCGAGGCCGACGGCGACCTCGCTCGACCCGACGGCCCGCTGGATGCCGACGCCGACCACCGGGCGCCCGTCCAGGAAGGCCTGGTCCCGCGGCTCGGCATGGCTGTCGACGACCGTCGCGATGGTCGACAGCCGGACGGAGCGGCCATCGGGCAGGGAGATCGGGTAGTCGGCAAGCTCCGCTGCGCTGCGGACGGTGGCGATCGTGCGGACCGTCTGCTCCCCGCCGCCGACGGCCGTGCGGCCACCGGCGCGCTCGACCTGGATGCGCGCCAGCTGCGAAGACACGGTGCCGGCAGTGAGGCCCATGGCCTGCAACGCATCGGCCCGCAGGTCGATGCGGACTTCGCGCTCGAGGCCCCCGATGCGCGACACGGTGCCCACGCCGGCCGCGCCGAACAGCGTCTTCTTGACCGTGTCGTCGACGAACCAGCTGAGCTCGTCGAGGCCGAGGCGGTCGGATTCGAGGGCGAACGTCAGCAGGGTCGGCCCGAGGATCGCGACGCGCGCGATCTGGGGCTCGTCGATCTCGGCGGGCAGGTCGATGCGGGCGCGGTCGATGGCGTCGCGCACCTCCTCAAGGGCGCTGTCCATGTCCCGCCCGAGCTCGAACAGGATGCGGGTCTTCGACGAACCCTCGCTGACCGTCGACAGCAGCTTGTCGATGTCGGGAATGCCCGCCACCGCGTCCTCGACCTTGCGCGTGACCTCGGTCTCGAGCTGGCTGGGGCTCGCGCCGCGCAGGTTCACCGTGATGGTGATCTCCGGCGGCGTGAAGTTCGGCAGCGTCGAGATCGGCAGCTGCCGCCACCCGTAGAAGCCGATGGCGAGCAGGATGACGAAGACCAGCGAGGCCGGTATCGGGTTCTCGATGCCCCAGCGCGACAGGTTCACTCGCGTTCCTCCACCGCCCCGGGCGGCGCAGCTGCGACGGCGCCGGCAGGCGCGGCATCGGCCACGCGCACCGTGTCGCCATCGCTCAGGAAGCCGGCACCGCGGACGGCCACGCGCTCGGTGGCCGTGACGCCGCCCAGGATCTCGGTCACGTCACCCTGCTGGATGCCGACGCTGATCCGGCGCTGTTCGACGGTGACGAGACCCGGGTCGCCGCCACCCTCGCGGGCCTTGACCACGAAGACGTAGGGCAGGCCGTCGCGGAAGACGATGGCCTCGCGGGGCAGCACCATGACGTCCTTGCTGCCCAGCACGATCCGCCCCTGGGCGAACATGCCGGCCCGCAGGACGCCGGGCTCGGGCAGGTCGGCGTAGACGAGGCCCGTGCGCGTCTGCGGGTCGAGGGACGGCGAGACGGCCCGCACGCGGCCGCGCACGACCTCGCCGGCCGGCCCCGTCAGCTCGACGACGGTCCCCGGAGTGACGCGGGTGAGATCCTTTTCGGCCAGCTCCGCCCGCCACTCGAGGCGCGCGTCCCGGATCAGGCGCAGGAGTTCGGCGCCGGCCGACACCACCTGGCCCGGCTGCACCGCCCGCGCCGAGATGACCCCGGGCTCCGGGGCCACGAGGGTCGCAAAGCCGAGGTTCAGGCGGACCGCGTCACGGTCGGCCTCGGCCGTCACGAGCTGGGCCTCGGCCCGCAGCAGGTTGGCCTTCAGCTGGTCGAAGTCACTGGCGGAGATCAGGCGCTGGTCGCGCAGCGACTCGCCCCGGGTGCTCTCGGCCCGGGCCAGCGTCAGGTTGGCCTGGGCCTGGGCCAGGGCCGCATCGGCCTGGCGGGCCTGGACTTCGAGGGTGCGGGAGTCGAGCCGCACCAGCGGCTGGCCGCGCGCCACGGTATCCCCGACCTCCACGAGCACCTGGGCGATACGGATGCCCGACAGCTCGACCCCCAGGGACATCTCCTGCCAGGCGGCCACGGAGCCGGACACGGCGATGGCCCGGTCCAGCGCCTGGGTGACCGGCGACGAGGCCTGGACGGTCAGGCTGGGAGAAGCATCGGGCGCCGGCTGCTCACCGCGGCCACAACCGGCCAGGACGGCGAACACGACGAGGGAGGTCTGCCAGCGGAGACCGGCGCGATGGGTCGGGGGCTTATTCATCTGAGTAGTTTATCGACGTTTCCCGGCCCTGTGTCGCGCAAGGAGACAAAGCCCCGCAGGTTGGGCGCCGGCAGTCCGTGGCAGGCTGTCGCAGCCGGGCGGCGAAGCGGCACCGGCGAGACCGGACCTGACGAAATGTGTCCACGTGCGCTCCCCCGACGGATAGGTTTCAGTTCGCCACCGACGCTGGAACCGATGCCATCCGGGCCGGCCCATCGGCTGCCTGCCGTTGTCTGGGCGATACTGGCCGCATGGAAACCCCGCCCCTGGACGCCGACCTCATGAAGCTGGCCGTGGCCGCGGCCACGGGCCTCGTCATCGGCCTCGAGCGGGGCTGGTCCCACCGCACCGAAGCCGAAGGCCAGCGAGTGGCCGGGCTTCGCACCTTTACCCTCGCGGCCCTGGCCGGGGGCCTGTGCGGGATCCTGCCGGAGGGGGCGCTACTGCTGGCGGTGCTGCTGGGGGCGCTGGCGTTGATCGTCGCGATGGCCTACTACGCCCAGTCGACCCGCTCGGGCGATGTCGGCATCACCACCGAGCTCGCCCTGCTCGCCACGCCCGTGCTCGGCCTGCTGGCCACTCGCAAGCCGCTGGAAGGCATCGCCGTCGCGGCGCTGGTGGCGGCGCTGCTCGGGTTCAAGCAGGAGCTGCACGCCACCATCGGCCGGCTGGCCCGGGACGAGGTGCTGGCCACGGTCCAGCTCCTCATCGTGGCCGTCGTCGTGCTGCCGCTGCTCCCGGACGAGCCGCTGGGGCCCTTCGGTGCGGTCAACCCGCGCACCGTCGGCTGGCTCGTGCTGCTCCTGCTCGGCGTGGCCTACGTGGGCTACTTCGCCGTGCGGGTCATCGGGACGAGCCGCGGCCTGCTGCTCACGGCCTTCCTCGGCGGGTTCACGTCGTCGACGGCGGTGACCCTCGCCTACGCCCGCCTCGCGCGGCACAAGCCCCAGGCCGCCCGGCTGCTCTCCGCCGGCATCAGCGTGGCCTGCGCGATGATGGCGCCGCGCATCTGGCTGCTGGCCAGCGCCATCGAACCGGACCTCGGGCAGCGCCTCGCACCGGCGCTGCTGGTGCTGGGGGCGGTGCCGGCGGCCTACGCGCTGTACACGAGCCGCAGCGCGCACACCGACGCGCCCGGCGACGCCGTGCTCATCGACAACCCCTTCGCCATCCGGGCCGCGCTGCTCATGGCGGCGGCCGTGGCCGGGCTCGGCGTGCTGATCCGTGGCGCCGAAGAGTGGTTCGGCGCGGTCGGCGCCTACAGCGTCGCGGCACTGTCGGGCATCCTCGACGTCGATGCCGTCAGCGTGGCGCTGGCGGAAGGAGCGCGACGGGATGCGACGGCGCTGCACGTCGCCGGCGGGGCCATCATGGTGGCGGCAATCGTCAACACCCTGGTCAAGGCCGGCATGGCCCTCGTGCTCGGCGGACGCGGGATCGGCCTGCGCTGCCTGGCGGTCCTCGGCACCGGCGCGGCCGGCGCCATCAGCGTCTGGCTCGTCACCGGCTGAGCCGGCAGCACGCCCGCCCACGCGGCCGCCGGCGGCAGCCACCCCGGGCGGGCTGGGGCGCATTTGCGGTGCCCGCGACGAGACCGTAGTCTGCGCCGCGAAAGGATGGCCCCATGACGATACGCAAGGCCTACGTCGACACCAGCGGCGGACAGGTGCACTTCCGCCACATCGCCGGCGGCCCCGGCCTGCCGGTAGTGTTCCTCCACCGCACGCCGGCGAGCTCGGCAAGCTTCGAGGGCATGCTCGCGGCCCTTGGCGGCGAACGGCCGTGCTTCGCCTTCGACACGCCGGGCTTCGGCGGCTCCTTCGACCCGCCCGGCCAGCCCGCCATCCTCGACTACCGCGACTGGCTCGCCGACGCGCTGACCGGCGTCGGCCTCACGCGCTTCCACCTCTACGGGCACCACACTGGCACGCACATCGCGACGGAGCTGGCGGCCGCGTGGCCCGACCGCGTCGCGTCGCTGATGCTGAACGGCATGGCGTACCTGACGGCCGACGAGCGCGCCGCGTTCCGCAACATGGTGGCGCCGGCCCAGCCGCCCGACCCCGACGGCCACTACCTGCAGCCGCTGTGGCAGCTGGTGAAGAGCCTGTTCCCGGTGTGGGACGCCGGACTGGTACACCGGGAGTTCACGGCGGCGCTGCGCGCCCAGGCCGGCCGCGACCAGGCCTTCAGGGCGATCTGGGACCAGGATTTCGTCGCGGTCCTGAAGCGCGTGCGCTGCCCGGTGCTCGCCACCACGGCCGAGGACGACTTCTTCCTTCCCTACCTCGAGCGCATCAAGAGCTCGCACCCCCACGCCAGGACCGTCGTCACCGGCCGGGCCAAGGTGGCAACGCCGGAGCTCGACACGGCGCGGGGCACCGCCGTGGTGCGCGAGTTCATCGCCGACGTGGAGGCCGGGCGACTGTCGGGATCGGCCCCGTGACCCCGGCGCCGCAGGCTGCCCGGGCGACCTGCGTCGAGCCCGTCGACCTGCCCGCCTGGTATCCGCTGGAAGTACCCGGGCACGGCCCGGGCATCGCGCTGGACCTCGATGGCGCGCCGGTCTGGTTCGTCTCCCGCGACGTCGAACTGGCACCGGGCCCCGAGGCAGCGGCATGCCTGGTGGCCTATCCCTGCCTCGCCACGGGCCGTCCCCTGCGCTTCAGCGGCCAGCAACCCGGCGAGGCCTTCCTGGCCAACGTCCGCGGCGCCACCGGCCTCATGGCCGGATGGTGGGGCCTCGCACCCCTAGACACGATGGTGGCGCCGGGCTGCCCGCCGCCGCCGGCTGCTCCGGCCCGGGCCCGCGGCACGGCGCTCTTCTTCAGCGGCGGGCTCGACTCGTACTACTCGCTGTTCCACTTTCCCGGCATCGACACGCTCGTTTTCATCACCGGCTACGACGCCCGGCTGGCCAACCGCGCCGCCGCGGACCGGATGATCGCCGAGTTCCGCGTACTGGCCGCCGACCGCGGCCAGCGCCTGGTCACCGTATCGACCAACCTGCGCGACCACCCGCTGCTGGGAGCCCAGCGCTGGGTCCGCTACTGTGGCGTGCCGCAGATGGTCGTCGCGCACCTGCTGGCCCGCGAGGCATCGACCTTCGTCGTGAGCTCGTCACACCACGGCAGTCACCGCGTTCCCTGGGGATCACACCCGGACCTCGACTGGCGCTGGGGCAATGACCGGGTGGCCATCGAGCACTTCGGCCTCGAGTGCTGGCGCGGCGACAAGCTCGTCGCGCTGGCGGACCAGCCGATCGTCCACGCGACCTTGCGCGTGTGCTATCCCGTTCCCGCCGAGGGCCGCAACTGCGGCCACTGCGAGAAGTGCGTCCGCACGCGGCTGCACTACCACGTCGGCCTGCCCGGCGTGCGCTGCGAAACCCTCCCGGACGAGCCCCCGCTGGCCACCGCCCTCGATGCCATGCCGCTGGTCGAGGAGCCCAAGCTGACCGAGGCCTACCGCTGGGCCCTGGACCATGCGTCGGCCGACGATGAAGTGACCCGGGCACTGGCCCGGCTCGTCGCCCGCAGCGACGGGCACCGCCACCCATGATGCGCACTGGCTACGGCGAGATCTTCGCCACGCGGGCCAACCGCTATGAAGAGTCCATGGCGCGCTGGCCCGGGGCACGCGACGAGGAGTTCGCCGCCATGTGCCGGTACCTCGGCGTGGTCGATGGCGAGACGCTGGTCCACGCGCCGGCCGGTGGCGCCTACCTGCGCCGCTACCTGCCGGAAGGCGTCGGGTACATCGCCGTCGACGAGGCGGAGCAGTTCCAGGCCGCCTGCGCGCCGCGGCTGCGGCCCGGAGACCGGGCCATCCACTCGACCTACGTCGACATGCCGCTGGCCGATGAGAGCATCGACGTGCTCGGCAGCCTGACGGGCCTCCATCACGTCACGCCGCGGGCCCCGGCCTATGCCGAGTGGTTCCGCGTCCTGCGGCCCGGCGGGCGCCTCGTCATCGGCGACGTCGCCGTCGGCCAGGCCGAGGGGGCGTTCCTGAACGGCTTCGTCGACCGCTACAACAGCCAGGGCCACGACGGCCGCTTCCTCGACGGTGACGACGAGCGGGCCCTGCACGCTGCCGGCTTCGTCGACATGCGCGTGGTCGACGAGCGCTATGCCTGGCGGTTCGAACGGGCCGACGACGCGGTGGCCTTCTGCCATGAGCTCTTCGGCCTGGACCGGCCGGGAGCGCCGGAGGCCCTCGCCCGCACGCTGCGCGACGACCTGGGCCTGCGGGCCGATCCCGCAGGCGCAGGCTGGCTGCTGCCCTGGGGCCTGCGCTTCATCGTCGCGCGCCGGCCGGCAGCCGGCTGAGCCGGCGTCAGGTCGTCGCCGCGCCGGCCGGCAGCCCGAGGGGCGCCGGCACGCCGGGCTCGCGGCCGCGCCGGAACAGGTACACGGCGAGCGCCACGGCGCCCACCGTCACCGCGAGTCCATAGGCCAGGAACGCCGGCGTCGAGACCGCCAGCGCCACGTTCCGCGTCGCGTTGAGCAGCGCGTGGAACAGCACGGCCAGCAGCACGCTGCCGGTCAGCTCGACGATCAGCGTCAGGAAGAACCCCGCCGACAGGATGCCGAGGGAGAAGCCGGCGAACTGCGCGATGCCGAATTCAGGCCGCCCCAGGAAGAATGGCATGTGCCAGAAGAGCCAGATCGGGAACAGCGCGAAGGTGAAGGCGAAGGGCGCGAGCCGCGTGCGCAGCCGCGGCTGCAGGTAGCCCCGCCAGCCCGTCTCCTCGCCGAGCCCCTGCACCAGCGAGCCGATGATGAAGAGGTCCACCACGCTGCGCAGGGTGCCGAGGCGGCCCGTCGACAGCTCCGCCCAGCCCGGCAGCCCGCCACGGGCCATCTGCACGGCCAGCGCCACGGCGAGGAAGACGAAGGGCGTAACGAGCGCCAGCCACACACCGGCACGGGGCAGTCCGCGCCAGCGGGTCAGCGACTGCCAGAAGCGCCGCCGGGCCTCGGGCCCTTCGGCGCCCAGCATGACCAGCGCCGCGACGAGGGGCCCCAGGGCCCCGAGGCCCTCCCACTCGCCGGGCACCTGCCAGTCGACGATGCCCCGGTTCGACAGCAGCAGCGGCAGCGTCGTCACCCAGGTCCAGGCGTAGGCCATGAGGCCAAACTTGAGGATGCGGTTACCCATGGGCGGATCGTAGCCAGCCGGCGGGAATCCGGTCACGTTCCCGGCGTGGCGCGCTCAAGGAATGGACAGCGCGGGCCGACTACCGGGCGTCAGGCCGGCGAATCGGTGCCAGTCAGCCCCGGGAAACATGGAAACCTTCGACCTCCTCGTCATCGGCAGCGGTCCCGGCGGCCAGCGCGCCGCCATCCAGGCGGCCAAGCTCGGCCGCTCCGTCGCCATCGTCGAGCGCCGGGAGATCGTCGGCGGCGTGACGGCGCACACGGGAACGATCCCCAGCAAGACGCTGCGGGAAGCGGTGCTCTACCTCGCCGGCTGGCGCGAGAAGGGCATCTACGGCCGCAGCCACCGGGTCAAGGCCGACATCACCGCCGGCGACCTGCTCGAGCGCCTGCACCTGACCGTGCGCCAGGAGATCGAGATCATCCGCCACCAGCTGGCCCGGAACGGCGTACGCGTGATCTACGGCTGCGCCGAGTTCCTGGACGCGAGCCGCGTGCGGGTCACCGACGCCAGCGGCCACGCCGCCGAGTACGGCGCCCGGCAGGTCGTCATCGCGACGGGCACCAACCCCCACCGCCCCGACCACATCCCCTTCGACGACGAGACCGTCATCGACAGCGACGGGCTCCTGCAGATGCGGGCGATCCCGCGCAGCCTCTGCGTGATCGGCGCCGGGGTCATCGGGGTCGAGTACGCGACGATCTTCAGCGCCCTCGACACGAAGGTGACGCTGGTGGACACGCGGCTGACGATGCTCGACTTCGTCGACACCGACATCGTCGACGAGTTCAGGCACGACCTGCAGAACCGTGGCATCCAGCTGCGCCTCGGCGAGGAAGTCGACCACGTGCAGCGGCTGCCCGACGGCACGGTGCTGACGACCCTGCGCACGGGCCGGCGCATCCGCAGCGACATGCTCATGGTGGCGTCGGGCCGGACCGGGGCCACCGCGGACCTCGGCCTTGCCCGGGCCGGCATCGACGCCGACGGGCGCGGCCGCCTCACCGTCAATGCGCAGTACCAGACGGCGGTGCCGCACATCTATGCCGTGGGCGACGTCATCGGCTTCCCGGCGCTGGCATCGACGTCGGCCGAGCAGGGCAGGCTCGCCGCCTGCCACGCCTTTGGCGTACCGGCCGACAGCACGCCGGACCACTTCCCCCTCGGCATCTACGCGGTGCCCGAGATCAGCCTCGTCGGCAAGACGGAGCAGCAGCTGCGCCAGGACGGCATCGCCTACGAGACCGGCATCGCGCGGCTGCGCGAAACCGCCCGCGGCCAGATCCAGGGCGTGCAGGACGGCATGCTGAAGCTCATCTTCGGGCTCGAGGACCAGCGGCTGCTCGGCGCGCACATCGTCGGCGAGGGCGCCACCGAGCTCATCCACATCGGCCAGGCCGTGCTGGCCCACCGGGGCGGGCTAGACTACTTCGTCGGCTCGGTCTTCAACTACCCGACCTTCGCCGAGGCCTACAAGGTCGCTGCCCTCGACGCCTGGAACCGCGTGCGCGCCTGACGTCGCGGCAGACCAGCCCGGCAGCGGCGCGTCAGGCCAGCACCGGCGAGGCGAAGCCGTCGGGCTTCCGCGTGAGCACGGAACATTCGACCTCGCCGAGCACCCGCTCGGCGGTGTTGCCGATCAGGAAGCCGGGGATGCCGGTGCGCCCGACGGTGCCCATCACCAGCAGGTCGATCGCCTCGGCGCGCACCGTGTCGATGATGGCCCGGGACGCCCGCTGGTGGACGAGGTGCCGTCGCAGCTTCGCCTCGGCGAGGCCCGCCTCGGCCAGCGCGCGATCGACGTAGCCGACGTGGCGGTTGAGCGTGGCACCCAGCAGCGGCGCGAGCTCGGGATCGGTCCAGCGGTCGTAGACGGAACGCCACTCGCCGAAGAGCTTCCAGGCGTGCAGCACCTGCAGTTCGGCCCGGGTCACCTGCGCGACGAGGGCCGCCGAGCGCAGCAGGTCGACGCTGAGGCGATATTCCTCGGGCACGGCGGGGTCGGGATTGATCGCGACCAGCACGCGCCGCAGCTCCGCGGGCACGCCGGGCTGCTCGATCCAGAGCGCGCCCGGGTGCTCGCGCAGCAGTGACTGGTCCAGCGGGCCCCGGGGCGCCCGGGCGCCCGCCGCGCGGTCGTCCACGGCCTTCACCATGAGGTCGTAGCGGCCGCGGACCGCCGTCCCGATGGCCACCTGCAGCGGCAGGCCGGTCTCCACCTTCCCGTCAGCGGCCACGCCCGCCGCCCGGGCGGTGGCCAGCAGCGCGTCGACACGGGCGTCGAGCAGCTCACGCTCGCGCGCCACCGCCCGTCGCAACGCTGCGGCCTCGGCGCCATCGGCACCCGGCGCCGGCAGGGGCGGATCGACGATGCCGAGCACCGTGAGGACACCGCCGCTGGCCCGGCACAGGCCTACCGCACGGTCGAGTGCCGGCGCGGCATCGCCAGCATCGGTCACGACGACGAGCAGCCTGCGGAATCCGGTCATGGCACCACGCCTCCCTGCAATCTTCTGGTCGCGGGCCGCCGGGCCGCGCGCTGACGGTGACGACCTGCGCGCGGAACCCGGGGCGGGAATCGGGCTGGCCCCACGGCCCGGCACCGGCGCGCGGCGCACTGCCGTACGCGCCCCCGGGGCCACCATCTCAGGCACGATCGGCACCGTCAAGCTGACGCACGACGCACGCGATGGCACATGGCTGCCCAGGTGCGACGCGGCGGCTGCGGCAGATCTTGGTCGTCGCGCTGGCGACGGTCGCACGGCGACCGCCACGCCGGCACTCCGCCGGGCTGGTCCCCGCCCCCGGCGCGGTCTACGGAGCGGCGGGAGCTCCAGGTGCGGGCGCAGGAACGGCAGCATCCGGCGCTGCCAGCACGCGCCCGACACCGGCGATGGCGGGCGCGCTGAGCACATCCCGCCAGCGCGATGCGAAGTCTTCGAGCAGCCCGAGCCGCTTCTCCCGGTAGCTCGGGCTGCGGGTGGCCAGGTCGACCTCGTTGGCGACCATCAGCTCGCACAGCGGCAGCGGGACCGCGGCCGGCAGGTCGCGCACCTCACCGGTATGGCGATCGCGGTACGCGGGCCGGCCCTCGCGCGCCACCGCGGCCTGCAGCCAGGCGAAGTCGCAGGCACCGTACAGCCAGACCAGTTGCTCGAGTTCCGGCCCAAGGAGCTGGCGCAGGACCGGGCGCTCGGCGGCACCACCGAGCGCATGGTGCAGGCGGTCACTGCCGTAAAACGAGTGCAGCAGCCCGGCGGTCGCCAGCCCCCCGGGGCCGTGCCACTCGACCAGCAGGTCGTGCACGGCGCGCAGGTGGCCGAGCAGCGTGTTGCGCAGGTGCGGCACCGAGCCGGCACCACGGCGCTCCAGGAACCGCATCAGCAGGGCCGCTGGCAGCGGCGCGGAGGCTGGCTGCGCCACCGTCATCGCCCGTACCCCGCCCCCGTCATGCTTGGCCTATCATGGCGGCCGTTCCGGCCCCGGACCCCCGTGATGCGCATCCTGAAACGCCTGCTTCAGGGCCTGCTGGCCCTCGTCGTCCTCGTCGTGCTGGGCGCCTTTGCCTGGCAGCCCACCCTGACCTGGCGCGCCATCGGCCTCGCCTTCGGCGGCGACCAGGGCCCCCGGGTCATCGCCCGGGGCGGTACCGTGCCGGCGCTGGCCGTGGCCGAACCCGCGGCGCGCACGATACCGCAGTCCGTGGCCGACGAGGCCATCGCGCTGGGCACCGCCAGCAAGTCCCACGCCATCATCGTGTGGCAGGGCGGCGCCATCCAGCTGGAGCACTACTTCCCGGGCCACGACGCCGCGTCGATCACGCCGACCCAGTCGATGCACAAGTCGGTGCTGGCGCTGCTGGTCGGCATCGCCATCGACCAGGGGCTCTTCCGGTCGGTGGACGAGCCCGTCTCGACCTACATCCCCGAGTGGCGCAACGACGAGCGCAGCACCATCACGATCCGGCAGATGCTGCAGCAGGCGAGCGGCATCGACTTCCCCGGCTTCACGGGGCTGCTGCAGATGACCCTCGGCGGCGACGTGGCGCCGCTGGCCCTCGGTCGCCCGCGGCTGCCCGGCAACCCCACGGATTTCCAGTACAACAACATCAACCCGCAGGTGCTGGGCATCGCCCTGCAGCGCGTCGCCGGCAAGCCCTACGCCGAGTACCTGCAGGAGAACCTCTGGCAGTACGTCAGCGACCTCGACGCCCGCGTGCTCATCGACTCCGAGAAGCACGGCATCCCCATCACCTTCTGCTGCCTCGACACGCCGCCCCGGGCCTGGCTGCGCATGGGGCTGCTGCACCTCGACGGCGGGCGCGTCGGCGACCGCCAGGTCGTGCCGGCCGCGTGGATGCGCGAGGTCGTCACGCCGTCGCCGGCCAACCCGAACTACGGCTACTACACCTGGCTCGGCACGACCTGGGAGAAGGTGCGCGTCTACAACAGCAAGTCGGCGGCGACGGCGCTGCACTCCGAGCCCTTCGCCGCGCCCGACGTGGTGTACTTCGACGGCTTCGGCGGCCAGCGGGTCTACATCGTGCCGTCGAAGCAGCTGGTCATCGTCCACACGGGGCCGCTGAACCCCGAGTGGGACGATGCGAAGCTGGCCAACCTGATCATCCGCTCGCTGCCGTAGCGCGAAGGATCCCGGGACGATGTTCTACCTGGCAACCAAGCTCCTGCACCTGGCCGTGTTCGGCCTCTGGCTCGGCGGCGAGGCCGCCCTGTGGCGCACCACGTCGGGCCTGAAGGGCCCGCCGGGAGGCGCGGACCCGGCACGCCTCGCCACCCTCGACGCCCTGCTGGCACTGACCGCCATTCCGCTCATCGGCCTTGCCGTCATGCCGGCCGTGGGCTACCAGCTGGGCGTCGCCACCGGCGACATCGCCACGTCCATGAAGTTCGTCACCATCACCTGGGTCGCCTTCGGCGGCTGGGCGCTGGCGGCGGGATTCGCGGCCCTGCGGGCCCGCAACGGCCGCCCCGCCGGCTGGCTCGAGAAGGTGGTCTTCGGCATCGGCATCCTGATGGTGCCGGCCTTCAGCTACGACTGCTGGGACGCCATCTTCGCCGAGAGCCACATCAAGTCGGGCTGGGTGGCGCTCAAGGTGCAGGTCTACGCGCTGCTGATCGTCACCGGGCTCTGGCGCTTCCGGTCCCTCGCCCGCCTGCGCGGCACCCTTGCCACGGGCGCCGACCCGTCACCCGTCGCCACGCAGGTGCGGGCGCTGTCGCTGGCCGGCGTCGCGCTGCTGCTGGTCGCGGCCACGCTGGCCGTCTTCCGCCCGCAGGTGATGTGAGCGGGTCGCGCGTCAGTCGCGGCCCCAGTAGCGCTGCATCTCGATGAACATGAACGACGCCGACCACGTGATCAGCACGAAGCCGGCCAGCGCCTCGACGCCGCACACGAAGCGGATCGCCCCGGTGGGCACGAAGTCGCCATAGCCCACCGTCGTGTAGGTGATGGCCGAGAAATAGGCGAAGTCCGCAAAGTTCATCCGGCCCGAGGGCAGGATGGTGCCGAACCCGGGCTCGAGGCTCAGGGCAAGATAACCGACGGCGAAGAGCGCGATGTCGAGGACGTGGACCGTGATCAGGGCGAAGACCAGCGCCAGGATCTTCACCCGGTGGTGCAGCACGCGGGTCTTCAGCAGGCGGCCGATCACCGTCAGCGCCTCGTAGTGGAGCAGCACGGCCCCGACCACGAGGGCGAGGGTCGCCAGGACGGTGACGCCCTCGACCCAGCCTGTACCCGTTCCTGCCACGACTTACCCCCTGCCGGCAGCATTATCACCATCGCTCCCCCAACCGGTCAGCGGGACTTGCCGCAGTGACGGGGTGCAGGCGGCCCACGCAAGAGCCCGCCGACGCAGGACGGGATCCGGCGAGATCCACGGCCGGGGCTGCCGGTGCACCCGCAGGCCAACGCCGCGGCCAGGCGTCCCGCCGGCCGCGACCCGCCGCCGGGCTAGGGCGGGACGTCGGCCCCGGAGACGCCCACCGCGGGAGCGCTCGCGGCCTTCAGCGACCGCTCGCGCCACAGCAGGTACAGGCCGCAGGCCACGACGATCGTGCCGCCGGCGTAGACGCGGCCACCCGGCAGCGTGCCCCAGAACATGCGGTCGATGCCGACGGCCCACAGCATGGCCGTGTACTCGAAGGGCGCGATCACCGACGCCGGCGCCAGGCGGAAGGCCTGGGTCACACAGTACTGCCCCGCCGCCCCGCAGGCACCGAGCGCCGCGAGCCACGGCAGGTCGGTGCCCCGCACCGGCACCCAGCCAGGGGCAGCCAGCACGCCGCAGAAGAGGGCCAGGAGCACGAGGAACCAGAACACCATGCTGGCGTTGGAGTCGGTGCGCGTCAGCAGGCGCACGGTGATGGCGCTCAACGCATAGGCCACCGCGGCCGCCAGCGCGCCGAGCGTCCCCCACAGCGTGAGCCCGCCCCCCGTGGGCTGCAGCATGACCAGCACGCCGGCAAGGCCGGTGGCGATGGCCGCCCAGCGCTGCCAGTCGACCCGTTCGCCGAGGAACGGCACCGACAGCGCCGTGACCAGCAGCGGCGCCACGAAGAAGATCGCGTAGGCATCGGCCAGCGACAGCACCGCCACGGCCTCGACGAAGCCGACCATCATGATCATGCCCAGCACGCCGCGGAGCAGGTGCAGCCGGTGGTTGCGGGGGCGCAGCTCGCGCCAGCTGCCCGTCACGAGCAGCGGCAGCACGATGAAGGGCACGGACGCGACCCCGCGCATCGCCCCGACCTGCACGGCCGGATAGGTGCCCACCAGCACCTTGAGGATGCCGTCCATCGCGGCGAAGGCCGCGACGGCGGTGAGCATGGCGAGAATGCCGGGGAGATGTCCCGGTGGGGCCCCGGCGCTGTTCATGGCGTCATTCTGCCTGAGCGGGCCGCCCGGATGGCCCGCAGCGCCGCACTACGGCAAGCCCGGACGCAAACATCCTATTGTCATACTTATATGACCTTTGTAGGATAGGCCCCTGTCCGCCCACGGGAGCACCCCACGCCATGTCCGTCCCCCAGGAAAAGCTCAGCCCCGCGACCATCGACGTCCGCCCCCTCACCGGGGCGATGGGCGCCGAGATCTACGGCGTCGACCTGCGCCACCTCGACGACGCCACCTTCGCCGCCATCCACCAGGCCTTCCTCGACTACTCGGCCGTGATGTTCCACGGCCAGACGCTGACGCAGGAGGAGTTCGCCGCCTTCGGCAAGCGCTTCGCGAAGCTCGAGGACGAACCGTTCCTGCCCCACAAGGCCGACGTGCCCGGCGTCTTCTACCTGCGCGGCGCGCCTAAGGATGCCAAGACGCTCTCGACGCAGAACCTCGGCTGGCACGTGGACCACTCGTACCAGAAGAACCCGAGCTTCGGCGCCATGCTCTACGCCGTCGACGTGCCCGCGGTCGGCGGCGACACGCTCTTCTCCAGCAACTACCTGGCCTACGACGGCCTGTCGGAGCCGATGAAGGCGTTCCTGGCCGACAAGATCGCCATCCACGACGTGCTGCAGTACGGCCTCAACTCGGGCCACCACAGCACGGCGACGCCGAAGGCGCTGCAGATGCTGGTCAAGATGCGCGAGAGCTTCCCGCAGACCGAGCACCCGCTCGTGTGCAAGCACCCCGAGACGGGCCGCACGATGCTCTACCTGAACCACGCGTGGACCATCGCCATCAAGGGCCTGCACAAGAACGAGAGCGACGCCATCCTGAAGATGCTCAAGGATCACTCGACGAAGAACGTCTACTGCTGCCGCTTCCGCTACCGCAAGGGCTCGCTGATGCTGTGGGACAACCGCGCCGTGCAGCACAGCCCGAACTCCGACTACACCGGCCAGCGGCTGATGCTGCGCCTCGCGCTGCACAGTGACTGGCAGCCGGGGCAGTAACCCGCACGCCCCCGCCGTCCGGCCGGCCACGCCGGCCGACGGCGGGGCGATCGAGCGCCTCCACCGGCGCGCCTTCGGCGCCGAGGGCGACACGATCGTCACCCTGCTGGGTGACCTGGCCCGCGACCCGACGGCGGCACCGCGACTCTCGCTGGTCGCCGAAGCAGACGGGGAGGCCGTCGGCCATGTGCTCTTCACCGCGGCGCGCATCGAGCCCGGCCCCCCGGGCCTGACTTGCCGCATCCTCGCACCGCTTGCCGTCGATCCCGGCCGGCAGGGCCGCGGCATCGGTACGGCCCTCGTCCGTGCAGGACTGGACGTGCTCGACGCCGCGGGCGTCGACCTCGTCTTCGTCCTCGGCGATCCGGCGTACTACGGGCGCTTCGGCTTCGTGCCGGCCACGCCCGCCGGGCTCGTGCCGCCCCACCCGCTCGTGCCCGAATTCGCCGACGCCTGGATGGAGCGGACGCGTGCCGGGTCCCCCGGCGCCCAGGGCCGGGTGCGCTGTGCCGACGTGCTGGAGGAGCCGCGGTACTGGCGGCCGTAGGGGCCGCCGCTCATCACGGCTGCTCCGCCGCACGGGCACTGGCGCCAGCCTTATCATGGCCGCACTCACGGAGTGCCGCGGATCGGGGACAGGCCATGACCGGGGCCGACAGGATGATCTGGACCGAGACCATACCGGTGCGCTGGGGCGACATGGATGCCCTGGGGCACGTCAACAACGCCGAGTACTTCCGCTACATCGAGCAGGCGCGGGTGTCGTGGTTCACCGCCCGGCGGATCCCGATGCTGGAGAACGCCCGCGGACCCGTGATCGTGCGCGCAGGCTGCGAGTTCCTGCGCCCGATCGTCTTTCCGGCCACGGTGGTGGTGAGCACCGAGGTGGTGAGCATCGGGCGGTCGAGCTTCACCGTCCGGCACGAGATCCGCGACGCCGGTGAACCGGCAGTCCACTACGCCAGCGCCGACGCGGTGGTGGTCTGGATCGACCACAACCAGGGCCGGTCAGTGCCGCTGCCGGAGCCGGTGCGGGCAGCCCTGCGCTGACCCGGCGTCGGCAGCGCTGCAACACCCGTTCCGCTAGGCCGGCATCGGCAGCGCCGGATGGTGGTGCGTCTCCAGGTAGAAGAACGCGTCGGCCACGGGCTTGCCCCAGGCCCTGGCGAAGATGCCGTAGGCCGGGTCGTTGGCGTGCAGCACTTCCTTGAAGGTGTAGATCGCCTTCGTGGCCTGCTCGCGTTCGGCGTCGGTCGCAAGGCGCCGCCCGGGCAGGTAGTAGTGATCGATCCACACCTGCAGGTACTCGCGGGTCGCCTCGAGGAAGACCTCCGTATCGAGCACGTCGTACTGGCAGTGGAGCAGGTACGGGGAGCAGATGCGGTTGACCCACTCCACCTTCGACGGCTCCATCTGGAGCCGGTCGCGGTACTTCTCGAAGAGCGGGACGATGGGACCGTAGTCGATGGACGGCAGCGTCGGGCTGATGTCGAGCAGCGCGATCTTCTGCCGCTCGTTGCCGCCCAGCTGGAACATGAAGATCGGGACGTCCCACTCGGGCTCCGGCAGCGTCAGCATGACATTGCCCTTGAGCTTCTCGCGCACGCCGTATTCCTCGAGGATGACGTCAGCCAGGCGGTCGGCCGAATACAGCTCCGACAGCAGGTAGGTGTTCGTGCCCTTGCGGACGCCGTTGGTGAAGAACTGCGTGAAGTTGTCCGTCGAGAGCCGGTCACCGAAGATCTCGTGGAAGATCTGCAGCGGGCCGGTCTTGTTCTGGCGAAGCTGGTACATCGGGTCTCCATCGGTCCGCAGCGGGTCACGTGGCCCCGCTTATGGTCACCGGAGCGGCCCTGGCAGCACCTGAGGGAATGTACGTAGGCGCGCGGGGTGCTTGACCTAAGCCCGCGCATCAAGCTGCGCACTTTACGGTGTCTGTTGGATTTCCTTACACGCTGCGCCGTCACGCCACAACGCAGCGTTTTCGCAACAACTGCTTGCGGGTGCTGGCACGGCTCTTGCTGTCTCCTGCTCTCGTTCCGTATCACGTCGAGGGAGACGACAATGCATCGATCCGCAGGGCTGCTCGGCAGCATGCTTCTGGGCCTGGCCGCCACCACGGCGCAGGCCGCCACGCTCAACTACGAGTACTCCTTCAGCTTCTCGAAGCTGCTGCCGCAGACCGACGCGGTGCCGATCTCGGGCTCGTTCTCGTTCAACTACGACCCGGTGCTGGCGCCGAAGGGCGTGCAGTCCATCGAGAGCATCTCCCTGACGCTGGCCGGCTTCACCTTCACCACGGCCAACACGCTGCTCGACGTCACCACCGGCTCCCAGGGCCGCACGCTGCTGCGCCTGTACGGCACGCCCAACGGCACCCAGGTGCTGTCATCGTTCTTCGCCGGCGGCGGGGTCCCCGACTTCGTCTTCACGGTCTTCGGCCAGGACGTCCTTGCCGGCGACATCTTCCAGTCGTCGTACAACTCTTTCACCCAGAGCTGCAGGAACGGCATCACCTACGCCGGCGCCGGACGGTCGTTCCTGAACGAGGCCTGCGACGGGTCGATCACGCTGACCGTGACGAACCCCGCCACCGCCGGCCCCGGCGGTCCGGTCGTGCCGGTGCCCGCCGCCGGCTGGCTGCTGGGCTCCGGCCTGCTGGGCCTCGCCGGCATCGCGCGCCGCCGCGCTCGCCGGGCCTGACCCACGCGCTGCGGGGCCGGCGGCTGCCGGCCCCGTGGCGTCGCCTGCCCTGCCCCATCCGCCGCCGGCCACGCCGGCCGACACCACCGCAAGGGAACCTGCGGCTACTTCTCGGGCACGCAATACGCCAGCACGGATCCGCAGGAGGCCATCCAGCCCCTCGTCCGCTTCGCCGGCTTCGGCATGAGCCGCGTCACGAAGACGCCCGACGGGCGCTGCCAGAACCTGCACCGCGAGGTCGCCTACTACCTCGACCTCAAGGAAGACCGCATCATCGACGAGTGGAAGAACCCGTTTACCGGCGAGACCGTGGAGGTCTTCCACACCCAAAACGACCCGGTGACCTCGTACGACGCGACGAAGTTCCGGCGGCGCTTCGGCACCCCGGAAGCCGGCGCGCGGGAGGTCGAGTTCCCGTTCATCCTGCCCTGGGAGGTCTTCGGCGACCGCGCCGCCGTATCGTTCCCGGTGAACACCCGCTGGCCCACGCCACTGCCGCCTTCGAAGTGGCCGCGCGAGCACTTCGGCGAGTGGTACCGCACCAGCGAGTACTTCCAGATCCACGCAAGCCTGGCGGACCTCAACGACCCGGCCCTGCCGAAGGCAAAGACCACCGGCTGCTGGCAGAAGGTGGCGCCGTGGCACCCGTGGATGCTCATGGACAACCGGCCGGGCGGAATCTTCAGCGTGTCGAACGTGTGGTCACTCGACGGCATCCACGAACTGCCGGCCTACGTGCGCGAGTACACCGAGAAGAAGTGGCCGAAGTACCTGACGGCACCGACGGAGTGGACGGAGCCGAACATGACGACGTGGGAGACGTATGCGCGGGAGCGGGAGCCGAAGGGGCGGAGGTAGTCGCGGCCCTGGCCTGCCATCAACCGCCGGCCTTGCGCCAAGGCAGCAACGACGAGCACACGCCCACCACGACCCTCGCGGCCTGACTGGCTACGGGAACGGGGCGCAGGTCACCTGGCATCACCCAGATGGGTGATGCGGCGGGACTCTGTCGCGTCGCCGCGACGGGGTGCCGGCGGCTGGTCAGGTGAGCTTGAGGGCCGCGAAGAGCACGCCCAAACCAACCACCAGCATCGACCCAAGCCGCACGGTCATGGTGACGGAGAGGAGCTCCAGATCCTTGCGGAGACCCGATTCCACCGACTGCATGTCCTTCCGGAGGCCGGACTCCACCACCCGGAAATCATTGCGCAGGCCCGAGTCGAGCGTCTCAAGATCCTTGCGCAGCCCGGACTCGAGCGCCCCCAGGTCCTTGCGGACACCCGATTCGAGCGTCTGGATATCCCTGCGGACGAGCGCGAACTCCTGCCCCATCTCGGCGCGAAGCTGGTGCAGGTCGGCCTTGGTTGCGAGGCTGGTACCCATGTCGCGCTCCATCGCATCGACGACGGCCCGCGCCTTGTCGGTAGGGACGTTGATGCTGACGAGCGCATCATACAGCGAGTACAGGTAGTCCACGGCGCACCCCGGCAGGTTCGGATCCACCGCCGGAACGTTATGCCCCAGCACCGCGGCAACCCAGCACCGAAACCCGGCACTTGTGCGGGAATCCCGCCCGCGCGGGGCGCCCGCCCCTCACAACGCCGCCAGCCACTCCCCGAACACCGCGGCCCCGGCCCGGGCAACCGCCTCTCCGTGCCGGGCCGTGGCCCCGCGCAGGTCATCGAGCGCAATGCCGGCCGCCGCCAGTTCCACGGTGTGCCCGATCAGCCAGCGTTCTAGGCGCCGGGGTTCGGCCTCGAGGTGGAACTGCAGCGCGAGCACGGCCGGGCCGAGGCTGAAGGCCTGGTGCGGCACGAGGGCCGTGCTCGCGAGCAGCGTGGCGCCGGCCGGCAGGTCGAAGGTGTCGCCGTGCCAGTGCAGCGCCTGCCAGCCGGCCGGCTCCAGGTGCCGCAGCGGCGACTGGCGCCCGGCCGCCGTGGGCAGCAGCGGCGCCCAGCCGATCTCCCTGGCCGGGCCGGGGTACACGCGGGCAGCGGCGGCGCTGGCGATGAGCTGCGCGCCGAGGCAGATACCGAGGGTGGGCCGGCCGGCGGCCAGGCGCTCCGCGAGCAGCGCGCGCTCGGTGGCGAGGAACGGGTAGCGGTCGGCCTCGTACACGCCGATGGGGCCGCCCAGCACCACCAGCAGGTCGGCCGCCGCCGCGTCGTCCAGGTCGTCGACGCCGGCGTCGCGGTACTCCGCGGCGTAGCCGTGGTTGGCGAGCACCGGCGCCAGGATGCCGAGGTCCTCGAAGGCGACGTGGCGGATGGCGACGCAGCGGCGGGTCATGCCGCGAGCCTACTCCCGCAGGCGGCTGAAGGTGTAGTCGCTCCCCTTCTGCGGCGCGTGGCCGTAGAGGCAAGCAGCCTTCGCGTTGGCACTGCCGACGCGAAGGCTGCGCGATTCGCCGGCGAAGCCCCACCCACGGGTCGCCGGCCTGCAAGCCGACCTGGGCGACTGACCGGCCGCGCGGCTAGCCGCCATGGGGCGGTGGCGCGGCCGGCGCCGGTTCGACGCCGCCACCCAGGGCCTGGTAAGCCGTCACCCGCGCATCGAGCTGCTGCTGCTTGATCTCGACGAGTTCGATGCGCGACTCCAGTGCCTCGCGCTGGGTCAGCAGCACCTCCAGGTAGTCAGCGCGGGCCGAGCGGAAGAGCCGGTCCGCCAGCTCGATGGACTCGCCCAGCGCCTCGACCTGGCGCTCCTTCGCCGTGTAGCTGCTGTCGAGGTTGCGGATGCGGGCCATCTGGTTGCTGACCTCGACGAAGGCGGCGAGCAGCGTCCGCTGGTATTCGTAGAGGGCCTGGATCTGCCGGGCGTTGGCGGTGCGGAAGGCGGCCTCGATGGCGCGGCGGTTCAGCAGCGGCATGGTCAGGTCGGCGGAGAGTCCATAGAGCACCGAGGCCGGCGTGGACGTGAGCGATCCCAGCTCGAAGGACTCGAGGCCCACGGCGCCGTTGATCCCCAGCGCCGGGTAGAACCGCGCCCGCGCGGCCTGCACGTCCAGGGCGGCGGCCTCGAGCTCGAGCTCTGCGCGCCGCACGTCGGGCCGGTGGGCCAGCAGGTCCGCCGGGCTGCCGGCCTCGATGGGCCGCGTCCGGGCCCCCTCGAAGTCGCCGGCCGAGCGGTCGATGGGCTCGGGGTAGCGTCCGGCCAGGTAGTTGAGGCGGTTCTCCGCCTCGGTGATCTGCTGGCGCACCTCGAACTGGCGCGTGCGGTTGCGCAGCACCTCGGCCTCGAACCGCCGCACGGCAAGCTCCGTGGCGCGGCCCGACACCTTCTGCAGCCGGACCACCGCCAGGGCGTTCTCCTGGATGCCGATCGTCCGTTCGATCAGCTCGAGCCGCCGGTCGAGGGCCACGAGCTCGTACCAGGTCCGCGCGATCTCGGCCACGAGCCGGGTCACCATGAACTGGCGCCCCTCCTCCGTCGCCGCGTAGCGCAGCACCGCGGCCTTCGTGGCCTTGCGCAGACGACCCCAGATGTCCACCTCCCACGACACCTCGGCCGCCACGCCGTACTGCCCGAGGGGCTCGGGGAACTCCTCCCCGGGTTTGATCTCGAGCTGGTCCTCGACGGCGCCGTTGCGCGTATAGCGGCCGACCTTCTCGGTACCGGCACCGACGCGCAGCCCGACGGACGGCAGGTACTCGCCGCTGCGGGCCCGGGCCTCGTTCTTGGCGGCCTCGACCTCCTGCAGCAGGATGTTCAGCTCCTGGTTGTTGGCCAGCGCCGCCTCGATGAGCCCGGCGAGGGCGGGCTCGGTGAAGAAAGCCCGCCACGCCACGTCGGCCGCCGTCGCCGGCGTGGCGGTGGCCGGCGCCGGGCCGCTGAAGGCCGCCGGCAGGGCGGCATCGACGGCGGTCTTCGTGGCCGGCCCGGAAGGCGCCACCTGTACCGCCGGCACGCAGCCGGCCAGCGCCATGGCGGCCGCAGCGGCGACGGCCACCGCGGTAGTCCCGTGGATCGTCTGCATGTTCAGCGGTCCCCGTACTCGATGACTTCGGTCAGCGGCGAGTCGTGCTCGTCACGGATCAGCGGATGCCCGGCCGACAGCGTGCCGACGATGTAGTACAGCGCCGGCACGATGATGACGCCGACCAGCGTGCCCACCAGCATGCCGCCGGCTGATGACGCGCCGATGGTGCGGTTGCCGATGGCGCCGGCGCCGGTCGCGACGACCAGCGGCAGCAGCCCTGCGATGAAGGCGAACGACGTCATCAGGATGGGGCGGAACCTCACCCGCGCGCCCTCGATCGCCGCGTCGAGCACGCCCTGGCCCTGCTGGCGGCGCTGCACGGCGAACTCGACGATCAGGATGGCGTTCTTGCCGAGGAGGCCCACCAGCATGATGAGGCCGACCTGGGCGTAGATGTCGTTCTCGAGGCCCATCAGGCGCAGCAGCACGAAGGACCCGAGCACGCCCACCGGCAGCGAGATGATCACGGCCAGCGGCAGCAGGAAGCTCTCGTACTGCCCCACGAGGACGAGGTAGACGAAGACGAGCACGATGACGAAGATGTACAGCGACTCGTTGCCCCGCCGCACCTCGTCGAGGGAGAGCCCCGCCCAGTCGATGTCGTAACCCGGCGGCAGCACCCGGGCGGCGACCTCCTGGATGGCCGCGATGGCATCGCCGCTGCTGTAGCCCATGGCCGGCGCCCCCTGGATGGCCGACGACGGATAGGCGTTGTAGCGTGTGATCTCGTTGAGGCCCTGCTGCTTCCGCAGCGACATGAAGGCCGAGTACGGCACCATGTCGCCACGGTCGTTCTCGACGTAGAGCTGGTCGAGGTCGTCGGGCCCGCTGCGGTACTCGGGCTCGGCCTGCACGTAGACCTTGAAGAACTGGCCGAAGCGGATGAAGCCCTGCTCGTAGGTGCTGCCGATCAGGATGCCCAGGTTGTCCATGGCTTTCGCGATGGAGACGCCCTTCTGCATGGCCACCTGGTTGTCGATGACGAGCTCGTACTGCGGGTACTCCGCGCTGAAGAACGTGAAGAGCCCCCGCAGCTCCGGCCGCTGGCGCAGGGCCGCCATGAACTCGGCATTGATGTCGCCGAGGCGGTCGTAGTCGCCGGTGTTGGTCTTGTCCACCAGTCGCAGCGAGAAGCCGCCCGCCGCGCCGTAGCCCGGCACCGCCGGCGGCGCGAAGAACTCGATGGTGGCGCCGGGTATCTCCCGGGCCTTCTCCTCGAGCTCGGCGATGACCTCGTCGACGCTGGCCTCGCGTTCGGACCAGGGCTTGAGGTTGATCAGGCAGGTGCCGGCGTTCGAGCCCCGCCCCTCGGTGAGGATCTCGTACCCGGCCAGGGCCGAGACCGACTGGATGCCGGGGATCTCCTCGGCGACGGCCTGCAGCTCCCGGGACTTGGCGTAGGTGCGCTCCAGCGTCGAGCCCGGCGGGGTCTGGATGATGGCGTAGATGAGCCCCTGGTCCTCGTTGGGGATGAAGCCGGACGGCAGCTGGCTGCCCAGCAGGCCGATGGCGCCGCCGCAGAGGGCCAGCACGCCCAGCGTCAGCCCCCGGCGCGGCACCAGCCGACGGAGCACCGCCACGTAGCGTTCGGTCAGCCGGTCGAAGGCGGCGCTGAAGGCGGCCAGCGCCCGGCCCAGCGGACCCCACGGCGCCCCGTGGGCCGAAGGCCGGCGCAGGATCATGGCGCAGAGCACCGGCGTCAGCGTCAGGGCCACCAGCCCCGAGAGGATGATGGCCACGGCCATGGTGACCGAGAACTGGCGGTAGAAGATGCCGACCGGGCCGGTCATGAAGGTGACCGGCACGAACACCGCCGTCATCACCAGCGTGATGGCGATGATGGCGCCGCTGATCTCGTGCATCACCTCCCGGGTGGCCCGGTACGGACCCACCCCGGCATCGTGCATCTTCGCGTGGACGGCCTCGACGACGACGATGGCGTTGTCCACGACGATGCCGATGGCGAGCACCAGCGCGAACAGCGTGATCAGGTTGATGTTCACGCCGAACTGCTGCATGAAGAAGAACGTGCCCACCAGCGACACGGGCACCGCGAGCACCGGGATCAGCGTCGAGCGCCAGTCGCCGAGGAACACGAACACCACCAGCGCCACCAGCACGAAGGCCTCGACCAGCGTGCCGAGGACCTTCTCGATGGACGCATCGAGGAAGCCCGAGACGTCGTAGCTGATCTCGTAGTCCATCCCCGGCGGGAACGACTCGCGCCTGGCCTCCTCGAGCTTCTCCTTGACGCGGTCGATGACCTCCCGCGCGTTGCTGCCGTAGCTCTGCTTCAGGACGATGGCCGCCGACGGGTGCCCGTCGAGGTTCGAGTAGATGTCGTAGAACTCGCTGCCCAGCTCGACCCGGGCCACGTCCCTGAGCCGCAGCAGCTCGCCCCGGTCGGTGGCGCGCAGGATGATCTCGCCGTACTGCTCCGGGGTGTTGTAGCGGCCCTGGTACGTGAGCACGTACTCCAGCGACTGGGAGGTCTTGCCGGTGGCGAGGCCCAGCCGGCCCGGCGAGCCGATGACGCTCTGCTCGGCCAGGGCCTTCATGACCTCCTCGGTGGAGATGCCGTAGGCCCGCATGCGGTCGGGCTTCAGCCACACCCGCATGGCGTACTGCCGGCTGCCGAGGATCTGCGCGCTGCCGACGCCGCGGATGCGCTTGATCTCCGGCAGCAGGTTGACGCCCGCGTAGTTGAACAGGAACTGCATGTCGGCATCGTCGCGGGTGCTGTACAGGTTGATGTACATCAGCATCTGCGCCTGGACGATGTTGACCAGGATGCCCTCGCGCTGCACGAGCTCCGGCAGCAGCATCTTGACCTGGTTGACGCGGTTGTTGACGTTGACGACGGCCTGGTCCGGGTCGGTGCCCTGCTCGAAGATGACCTGGATCGTCGCCTCGCCGGCGCTGGTGGCGTCCGAGATCATGTACTTCATGTTCTGGACGCCGTTGATCGACCGCTCGAGGGGGATCAGCACCGACTGCTCGAGCACCTTCGCGCTGGCGCCGGGGTAGGCGATGCTGACCATCACCACCGGCGGCGCCACCGAAGGGAACTGCGATACCGGCAGCGTGACGATGGCCAGCCCGCCGAGGAACATCAGGATCAGCGAGATGACGATGGCCAGCGCCGGCCGGTGCAGGATTTTGGTGAACATGGCGCGGGCTCCTACTCGGCCGGCAGCTTGAGGTTGGCGAAGGCCTGGTCGGGGCAGACGAGGTCGTAGGTGACCTGCTGGCCGTCGTGCACCTGCCGCAGCCCCTCGATCAGCACGATGTCGTCGTCACCGAGCCCCTGGTCGACGATGAAGAGGTCCTCGACGCCCTCCCGCACCGCGACCCGGCGCTGGCTGACCTTGCCGTCGGCCCCGACCACGTAGACGTAGTTGTGGTCGAGCACCTCGAAGGTCGACTTCTGCGGCATGAGCAGCGCGCCCGGCACCGGCGTCTCCATGACGAGGTTGCAGGTCTGGCCATGACGCAGCAGGCCGTCGGGATTGGGAAAGTCGGCGCGGAACGGGATCGTCCCGGTGTCGCTGTTGAAGTCGGCCTCGATGACGGTGACCACGCCGGGCTCGGCGAACAGCCGGCCGTTGGCCATCCGCAGGCGGACCGGGCGCGAGCGCTCCCCGGCCGGGCGGGTCGCGTAGTCGAGGTACTCCGCCTCCGGCACGTTGAAGTAGACCCACATCCGGCGGTTGTCATCGAGCGTGGTCAGGAACTCGCCCTCCTCCACGAGGCTGCCCTCGCGGACGTTCAGGCGGTCCATCAGGCCGTCGAAGGGCGCCTTGATCTCGGTGAAGCCGAGGTGGGCCGCCGCCAGCTGCTCCTCGGCCTGGGCCTTGCGGTAGCGCGCCTCGACGAGGGCCAGCTCGCTCGCCGAGACGACGTTGCCATCGGCCAGCAGCTTCGTGTTCTCGTACTCGACCCGGGCCGCCGCGACCTCGGCGCTGGCACGCTGGAGCTCCGCCTGGTAGGTCAGCGGCTGGATCTTGAACATCAGCTGGCCGGCGCGGACCGTCTGGCCCTCGTTGACGGCGACGCGCTCGATGTAGCCGCGCTCGAGGGCGCGGACGTCGATGTGGCGGCTGGCCTGCACCTGGCAGACATAGTCGCGCGTCACCGAGACGTCCCGCCGCAGCGGGTGGCTCGCGACGAGCCGGTGGGCCTCGGCTTCGGCGCCTGCGTGCTTCGACTGGCAGCCGGCCAGCGCCACGGCCAGCAGCAGGAGGGCCGCCGCCAGCGGGCGGGCGCCCCGGGGGTACGTGCGGTTGCGGCGTGCGTCGGTCGATTCGGTGGGCATGGAGATCCTCGGCAGTCGGGCACAGGATCCTCGCCGCCCGGGCGCAAGCGCAGCCGGGCGGACGGCGCACGGCTTCCACCGCCGCAGACACACTGCGACGGGTGGCGGGCCAGTGCGGCCGGCAGCTCGCGGACGGGACGCAGGGGCGCCCCGGCAGCGGGCCAGGAGGCGTCGTTACGGGAAAGGGACGGACCGCAGGCTGCGGTCAGGAATCAGGCGCGGGACGGAGGTCCGCGGGCCGGGGGGATGGCGCGCAGCGCTGGCCGCAGCGGATCGGCGCGCGTCGGCTCGATGGGGGATGCATGGCGCGGCAGGGCCGCCGCGCTGGTGACGGCCGCCACGAGCGCGGGGCCATCATCGATGCCGTGGGGACCGCCGGCGACGACGCTCAGGGACGGATTGCCCAGCTCGCCGGCCTCGATGGCGCCGTCCTCGCTGCCGGCCATGCGCGGACCCGCAGTCTCCGCCACGCCGGCAAACACCAGCAGCGCGAGATAGGTCAGGCCGAAGAGCGCAGCGCGCCGGAAGAGGCGCGCCGGGCGGGACAGGAGGGGCAACATCGGCACTTACGCTAGCACGGCCCATCGGCGGCCAGCAATGCGGCTTGTCACGATGCCGGGCGCACGGAGGGGCCCGCCAGCCGGCGCGGATGCATCAGACCGGCAGTTCCGCAAACTGCGGCAGCGCATCCGCGATGGCGTACCAGTTGGCCCGGGAGGCGGCAAAGATGTGCGCCTGGGGCGCCATGCCGGGATCGTCGTCGAGGCCACCGGCGGGGATCACCGCGCCGTTGATCTGGGGCGAGCGCCGGGCCACGTCGCTGCCGCAGGCCGTGCAGAACGCCACGCCGAAGCGCTGGGCCTCCGGGAGCCGGTACTCGCGCACCAGCGCCTCGCCGCGGCTGTAGCGGAACCCCTCGAGGGGCACGAACAGGTTCGTCGCGTGGGCGGCGCTGCGGGCCCGGCGGCAGCGCGAACAGTGGCAGTTGTACATGCGCAGCGGCGCGCCGCTGTACTCGTAGGCCACCCGTCCGCAGGCGCAGCTGCCGCCGCGGCAGCCGGGGCTGCGCGCCGGCGGCACGGGGCCGTCGATGGGGACCGGCGGCTCGCCGGGCGGCGCGTTCCCTTCCATGCCCGGCAGGAAGGTCGCGTGCTGCGGCAGGCCGTCGGCCAGCGTGAGCCACGGCACCTTCGAGCGCACGAACATGTGGAACTCCGGGCGCACCGGCAGGTCGTCGACGAGGTTGCCGGCGGGCCCGGCCACCATGCCCTGCTCCGGCATGGCCGTCCACGCCACCGACCCGCAGGTGCGGCACCAGGGCCGGTACCAGCCGGGCGACGTCTGGTAGCGCCCGAGCTGGTCCTCGCCGGCGGTGTAGCGGAAGCCATCGAGCGGCGCGGCCACCCAGGTGGCGAACACGGCACCGTGGTGCTTGCGGCAGATGGTGCAGTGGCAGTGGGCCATGAACTGCAGCGGCGCGGCCACCTGCCAGCGCACCGCCCCGCACAGACACTGGCCGTGGTACAGCTCGGTCATCCCCCGAGTGTAGTGCCGTCGCGCCGCGCGGGCGAGCGGCGGGCCAGGCGGGCCGCCAGCGGCAGTGTCGCGAGCGGGTGGTGGCCGGTCTCCCGCCGCGCTGGGCCAGCCGGCACCGGGACAGCGTGGTCCGGCGGCAGCCGCGGGGAGTCCCGTCGCCCGCCGACGGGTCTACACTCGGCGGCAGGACCAGCAACTCCGGGGGGAGTGTCATGTCTTTCGCCACCGTCACCGGCCGGCGCCAGCGCGCCGGCCTCGCCATCCTGATCACCGCCACACTGCTGCCTGGCATGCCGGCCGCACGGGCCGACGACCCGGCGCCGGTGGACCACTCGGCCCATGCCGGTCACGGCGGTCACGAGATGTCCGCCGGGGATCTCGCCACCCTGCGCCGCAAGATTCCGCTGTACCAGCAGTACACGGACGAGCAGATCAACCAGGGCATGGCGCGCATGGTCGACCTCGATCTGTACGTCAGCCCGGCCGGCGTACGCAACGAGGTGGGCGTACTGGCGCTCGGCCACGGCTACAAGGAGCCGGGCAACACGTTCTTCCGCAACGCCTTCACGCCGATCGGCGGCCAGTACCCCACCGCGGCCGGCCTCGGCATGGCCATGATGGGCTCGGGACACATCCAGAAGGCCGTGGACGGGCTCGTCGCCGCCGGCGCGCGCACCATCGTCGCCGTGCCAACGGAGATCGGCGACGACACCTCGCTGATCCGCCAGTGGCGCTACATCTTCGGCCTGTCCGACGACTCCGCCTATCTCGACGTGCCGCGCGTGAAGTCGCCGGCCCGGATCATCCTCACCAAGACGCCCACCACCAGTCCCATCGTCGGTGACATCCTGGCCGACTACGCCAAGGGCGCCGTGCGGGATCCGCAGAAGGAGGTCGCGCTGCTGGTCGTCCACGGACCGGAGGAAGCGGACGACAACGCAAAGCTCCTCGCCATCCTCAAGGGCCATGCGGCGAAGATCCAGGCAGCCACCGGCCTGCGGGAAGTGAAGTACGACTCGCTGCAGGACGACGCCCCGACGGCCATCCGCGCCGCCAACGTCAACCGCATGCGCGAGTGGATCAGCGCCCACTCGGCCCAGGGCCACCGCGTCATCGTGCTCCAGTGCATCATGACCGGCCAGGGCGGCGTCACCGGGCGGCTCCGTCGTGACTTCGACGGGCTGAGCTACGACCTCGTCGACAAGGGACTCGTCGAGCACACCCTCTTCGACCAGTGGATCCGGTCCACCGTCAGCGGGGCACTGGAGCAGACCTGAGGGACGATGCGCCCTTCGGCGCGCCGAAGCCGGGGTCAGGTTGATGCGAGCGCACCCGCCGGTCAGCCGGCGGGCGTGGGCATCACCGGCGCACCGTCGGCCGAGGTGATGACGGTGCCGGGCTCCAGGACACCGGTGGCCAGCGCCTTGATGTACTCGCTGGTGGCGGTGTGGCAGTAGTGCTGGCCCTGCACCTGCCAGGGCAGGAAGCGGGTGATCCAGCTGTCGTAGTCCTGGAAGAGCCCGGGCGAGCTCAGGTGCACGGCACCGCCCTCGCCGACGTAGCTCAGGGCGAAGTCGCCGAGGTACGCCTGCCCGGTGAGGTAGGGCTCGTTCTCGTCGAGCACGAAGGCAGCCGCCCGGTCAGCGGCCTCGCCGAGCCCGGCGGCCCGCAGCTCGGCGACGGCGCGGTCCCGGGCCCGGCCCGTCAGCGCGGCACACCAGCGCTGCTCGCCGGCAGCCTCGGGTCCGTAGACGCCCCGCAGGTGTGCGGCCGACTTCACCTTGCACGACACGACGATGGGCAGGGCCCCCGCGTAGGTCACGACCTGGTAGATGCGGTGCGGATTCGCGGCCGACTTGGAGTGCCGGTACGACGGCATGTCGGTAAAGACGGTGTTCTCGCCCGTGAGCGTGGTACCGGCGAGGATCTGCTGGGCAGCACTGCAGTACTCCGCCGATTCCGGTGCCGGCAGGGCCACGGTGGCGATGTCGTCGAGGCGCGCCACGCGCGGGGCGATCGGTCCGGGCACCGCATCCGGCGGCTCGCCGGCGCAGCCGGCCAGCAGTGCCGCCAGGGCGAGGATCGCGACCGGACCGCCGCCATGCTGCGTCCGTCGCGCGGCCCGTTCCCCGTTGCCAGCCGCGGGATTTCCGGTATTCATCAGCATTCCTTTCTCACCCTGTTCAGTCACCGGACCGCCGGCACCACCGCCGGTGGCGCCGCAGCCGCCCCGGAACGCCCCGCCTGCGCGGCCATCAACGCTGCACCTCGCGCCCCTGGTCCACCAGCCGGCGTCGCACCAGCATGCGACAGGCGACGAAGCCGCCCACCGCCGCCGCGACGTGCTTCAGCGAGTGCCCGCTCACGAGGTGGCCCAGGGCCAGCACCTGTTCGTCGAAGGTTTCCAGCAGCTTCGCGAGCACGTACCAGCCGAAGATGAAGTAGAGATCGTTCCCGCGCGTGTAGCGCGAGTGCTTGAGGACGGCCATCAGCAGCAGCACGATGACCGAGTAGCCCTGCAGGATGCCGTAGGGCAGGACGTTGCCCGCCCCGGCCCGCTCGGTGGCGATCCAGTAGATGACCGAGGCCGCACCCACCAGCAGCATCGGCACGAGCAGGCGCAGGCCTGCCCGGACGCTGATGCGGTCGACGACCTGGCTCGCGACCAGCGCCATGAAGGCCACGGTCATGGGCAGCCGGTCCCAGAACAGCGTCTCGTTGTCCGGCGACAGGTGGTACCAGGCAGACCCCGCCGCCGTCAGCAGGACGCCGAGGAAAAACACGGCCCAGGGCCAGCGCTCCGCCGGGGACTCGAGCACGGCGCGGCCCGAGAGCACGACGAAGAGCCCGGCAAGGCCCGCCAGCAGGAAGGCGGCGTTCGTAACGACGTCGAGGAAGTTCTCGACGCCGAAGGCGTCGCGCTGGTCGGCGAAGTCGTGGTAATCGAGCGGCTGCGGCATCGGCGGCAGCAGGAAGGCCGCCGCCAGCGCCAGCAGCGTAAAGCCGACGACGAACGCGGTACCCCGGCTCACGGCGTGCGTGCTGCCCTGGCGGTCCGTCACGGTCCCGCGAACGACTGCGCTTCGCCTTCCGCCGGCGCGAAGGTCGACAGCAGCGCCTCGAGCCTGACCGGCAGCCCGGCCGGCGGGGTCGCGACGATGCCCCGACCGCTGCCGGCGGGCAGCGCCTCGATGCCCTCCTCGACCCGCGCCAGCAGGTACGGGAAGAACGGGTTCGAGGGCAGCCGGGTGAGGAAGTCCTGGTCGACGATCAGCGCGCCACGCTCGCCGCGGGCCTCGAGCGTGCCGAGGCTCAGCCCGAACTCCGTGCGGCGCGCCGGGTCTGGCTCCGTGCCGTAGAGCGGGTCGTCCGGCGGAATCGGGATCGCCAGGTGCGACAGCGAAAAGATGCCCGCCGGATACTCGAGGCCGAGGGGCTTTTCGGTGGCCTGCACCTCGCCCGGGGCGATGCTCCGCTCCACGGTGGCGCCCGTGCCGTCGCCGGCATTCTGGATGGCCGTGAAGCGGTAGGGCTGCGGCGTGGTGGGCGTGAGCTGGTCGAGTGCCACGTAGGACGAGGGCCGGAGCAGCGGCCCGAACTTGACCGTGCGGTTCACGTCGAACAGCACGATCTCGCTGCCGTTGTCCGGCAGGAAGGCGTACAGCGCCGTGAGGATGGCCGGCGTGCTCACGGTGAAGTCGATCACCGACTGGAAGGTCAGCACCGGCGGCATCGCCGCGAGCTGGCCGTCGCCCGCCAGGCGCTGGATCTGCGCCTGCAGCGCGTCGGTCAGCCGGTAGGACTGGCGCGCCCCGTTCACGGGAAACGAGTTGTACTTGAACGGGTTGAACTCCGGGACGTTGCTGAGCCACGCGGCCTTGGCGAAGGCCGGCAGCAGCGCCGGCAGGCCCGCAAGCCCGGCGAAGCGGGCAAAGCGCGTGATGCCGATCATCGGCGTCAGCAGCACGAGCCGGTCGGCGCGCGGCAGCTGCGGGTCCTCGATGGCATCGAGGGAGTACTTCACGGCCAGCGCACCGCCGTTCGAGAACCCGACCAGGTGCAGCGGCGCCGGCGCCGGCACCCGGCGGCGGGCCTCGCGCACGGCGAGCCGCGTGGCTGCCGCCCAGTCTTCCCAGCGGACGTCGGTGAGCGCTGCCGGAACGGTGCCGTGGCCCGGGATGCGGATGCCGATGGCGACGAAGCCACGCTCGGCGTAGCGCTGCGCGATGTGGCGCAGGCTGTACGGCGAGTCGGTGAGGCCATGCAGCAGGATCACGGCCCCCCTCGGGGGCGACGCCGGCTCGATGACGTAGCTGCGGTTCCAGTCCCGGGCGAACCGCGGCGGGAAGACCGGACTGCCCTCGAAGTAGCGGTTGTAGGGCACGCGGGCGTCCGCATCGAGCTTCTGCGTGACGTTGTCGCGCACGGCGTCGAAGATCGCCTGCTCCTGGTCGAGGTAGCGCCCCCAGTCGGCGGCATCGAGCTCATCGGCCCGCAGCTCGACGGGCACGAAGGTGTGCCAGGGCTCCAGCGGCGGGTCCTGCAGGGTGCGCCAGGACCGTACCGCCAGGGCACCCGCGCCCACCAGCAGCAGGGCGATCAGCAGCCGGCCCGTCAGTCTCTTCATCTGTCTGGTCATGGCGCCTTGCCTGCAGCGAGATCCCGGACCAGCGACGACAGCCGCGACGGGTAGTCCGGGGGGAACGTCCAGAACGCGATGTCGATGCGCGTCCTGTTCGCGTCGAGGCCGCGCGCGGGCGGCGTGGCATGGAACTGCAGCTTCACCACCATGTCGCTGCTGACCCACGGGTGGTCGTACCAGAACGAATGCGAGCTCGCGGGCAGCCCGGGCAGGTCCGCCGGCCGGATCGCGAGCACGTCGAGCTCGTTGCGGGCCGACGCGTCCGCCAGCCACTGGGTCTCTTCGGGGCCTATTTCGTCGAGGTTGGGCCGCCCGGCCCGCGACACGCGGTGGATCCACTGGGAAAACGACAGGGCGCGGTCGCCGGTGTTCAGCGCCACCGTGACCCGCTGCGTCTGGCCCTGGTAGCGGGGCAGGTTCTCGACGAAGACCGGGAAGTCGATGTCCGGCGCGGCGTAGTAGATCTCGCCGAGGCGCAGGCGCGCGGGATCGCCGGCTGCCGCGGCGGCATCGACGGCCCTGGCGAGCCCGGGGCTCGCGATCATCGAGCCGGCGCTGTAGGCCAGCACGTTCAGCTTGGCGACATTCGTGTGGGTCGCAAGCTTCTGCAGCAGGTAGGCGAACTCGGGGACGGTGCGCCCGGCCGTGGCCACGTCGAGCCGGTAGCGCAGCCAGCTGCCGGCCGATGGCCAGGCGAACAGCATCACGACGGCGTCACGCCCCAGGAAATGCTGGAACTGCGCCGCCTGGGCGGCCGCGCGTTCGAAGCTGCTGTTGGCACCGTGCACGTAGATCAGCAGGTCCCGGTTGCCGCCGCGGCCGATCAGCTCGTCGACGTAGGCAAAGAACGCCTCGGCGTCGGGTCCGGTCGCCCCGGACTCGTCGTCGAGCACGGCCCTGGGACTGAGGCCCACGAGCCGCACCTCCGGACGCTGTCGCGCCGCGCTGCCGCCGGACGTCGCCTGCGGCTGCCCGGCCGGCACCGGGTCATCACCGACCTGCAGGGTAGCGACGCCGACGCGCAGCTGGTTGCTGCGGATGCGCGTGTAGTTGCGGGCGCTGGCGGTTGGCCCGACGGGCACGCGGTTCGTGGCGTAGAGGATCTCGATACGCGTTCCGGGGACCGGATCCGGATCAGCAGGGGCCAGCCCGGCGTGGCCGGAGGTCAGGATGGTCGGGGCCGGCATCAGCCGCACGGTCGATGTGCAGGCGGCCACCAGCGACAGGGCTGCGAGCAGGACGACGCAGCGGAACGTCATGAGCGTCCCCGGACGGCACGCCAGCCGAGGGCACCGAGCACGCTGGCTGCCACGATGACGAGCACCAGCTGCACGAGGCGCCAGAACACGTGGTCGACCAGGGCCTCCACCCGGTCGCCGGCGCTGTCGGACAGCCTGGCGAGGTCCGTTGCCTTGCCGTCGGCCTGGTCGAGCAGCGCCTTCAGCTGCTGCGCCGCCACGCCGAGTTCGCGCATGGCCTCGGTGTACTCGGTCACGTCGAAGGGCCGCGCCGCCGTGCCGTCGGGCGACGCACCGCCGCGGTCGAATCGGGCGACGAACGCATCGAGGGCGCCGATGGTGTCGCGCACCGAGTCGGAGGTCGTGCCACCCGCCTCCAGGGCCGCGCGCAGCTCGGTGGCCAGCGCGCGGAACTCGCCCTGCCGCACGTCCAGCAGCTGCGCGAACTGCTCGAAGGCAGCGGCCCGTTCCCGGGACAGCAGGGCCGGCAGGTCTGCCGCCAGCCGGCTGGTCGTCCCCGCCGCATCACCGATCTGCGCAACGCTGTCGACGAGGCGCACCGACTCCGGGGCCACGGCGAACTGGAACGCCAGCCGCTGGGCTTCGAGACTGACGAGCTTCGGGGCGCGCTGCCCGTAGTACACGGCCCGCTCCGCCAGCTGGCGCGTCTGTGCCAGTTCCCGCACCGCCGGGTCGAGGTTGCTGAGGGGATCGATGCCGAGGAACGAGAAGATGCTGGTGGGGCCGCCACCACGCTTGCGCACCGAGCTCGTGGCGAACTCGAACTGTTCGAGGTGGACGAAGGGCACCGCGCGCACCAACGGGTTCTCACGATGCCAGGCGTCAATGGCGGAGCGAAGCTCGCCGATCTGCTCCTCGCTGAGCAGCACGCTCGAGTACTCCCAGATGCGCTTCTCGAGGGCCCGGTGCTCGGCCAGCAGCCCCTGCGCCCGCTGCCCATAGGCCTCACCCACCCAGCGGTCCTCGATGACCATGCGGCTGAGCGCGGTGAAGACCAGCATGTCGATGGCATTGAGCTCGACGTTGGGTCCGGCCGCGATGGTGACGGCGGCCGTCGCCTGGGACACCAGCCAGGTCTGCGATTCCAGCCGCTCGGCCGGATCAGTGGTCGTCTGCTGGAACACGCCGACCTGCGTGCTGATCCGGGCGGTGTACTCGTCGGCGAAGCGCATGACCGCGAGCTGCAGCTTCAGAAGCCCCGCGGCGCGCTCCTCGGCTTCGCGGTCGCGGAACAGCCGGTTGGTCACCGAGCACCCTGAAAGCAGGATGCCGGCAGCGAGGAGCAGGACGAGGAGCCGGGAGCAAAGGCCAGGGTTGCGCATGTAGGTGCCGCGTCGTCACGGGGCCGGAACGGGCCGCGGCATTGTACAGGTTGGCTCCGCTCCTGCCGGACGGCGGATGTCGCGGTCCGGCGCCGCTCCCGCCCGCGACGGCGGGCGGGAGCGGCTGGCCGCCAGGTCAGGCCGGCAAGCGGCCGTGGCTCTGCCTCAGCCCAGCTCCACCGGCACGAAGAGGCGCGCGGGGCCGCGCTGCACCAGCAGGGCGACGAGGTCCCCGGCGTCGTTCACGACGTTGCGGAGATCGTCGACGTTGCGCACGGCCTTCCCGTTGGCCGAGAGCACGACGTCACCCGGCTGGATGCCGGCCGCGGCGGCAGGCCCCGTGGCTTCCTCGACCACGACGCCGCGTCCGGCCTCGGCGTCGGTGCGCTCACCCGGGCTCACGGGCCGGATGCGCAGCCCGAGGCGGCCACGGGCCGGGGTGCCGTTGTCCGCCACGGCCTCGGCAGGCTCGGCCCCGCCGAGCTCGACGCGCAGCCGGCGCGATGCGCGCTCGCGCCACACCTCGAGCTCGACCTTCTGCCCCGGCTTCACGGCCGCGACGGTCGCAGGCAATGCGCCCGACGATTCCACCGCACGGCCGTCGAAGGACAGGATCACATCGCCCTCCTGCACGCCCGCCTTCGCGGCGGGCCCGCCGGCCTCGACGCTCGCCACCAGGGCGCCGCGCGGGCGGTCGAGGCCGAAGGACTTCGCCAGCGCCTGGTCGAGGTCCTGGATGCCGACGCCGAGGCGGCCGCGCGTGACGCGCCCGTCCGCCTGCAGCTGGCGGCCGACATCCATGGCCACGTCGATGGGGATGGCGAACGAAACGCCCTGGTAGCCACCCGAGCGACTGTAGATCTGCGAGTTGATGCCGACCACCTCGCCGCGCAGGTTGAAGAGCGGGCCACCCGAATTGCCCGGGTTCACGGCCACGTCGCTCTGGATGAAGGGCACGTAGCCGTCGTCGGGCAGGGTCCGGCCCTTGGCGCTCACGATGCCGGCCGTCACGGAGTTCTCGAAGCCGAAGGGCGCACCGATGGCCATCACCCACTCGCCGACCTCGAGGGCGGCGGGGTTGCCGATGCGCACGGCCGGCAGGCCCCTCGCTTCGATCTTCAGCACGGCGACGTCACTCTTCGCGTCGGCGCCGAGCACCCGCGCCTCGAACTCGCGCCGGTCCGTGAGCTTGACGGTCACACGGTCGGCCCCGTCGACGACGTGGGCATTGGTCAGGATCACGCCGTCCTCGCTGACGATGAAGCCCGAGCCCTCGCCGCTGGCCGGGGGCCCGCCCTCCGGCGCCATCGGCGCGCCGAAGTAGCGGTACAGCGGGTGGTCCTCGTCCATGCCGGGCGGCAGGGAGCGCCGCGCCGCCTTGCGCGCGTCCTGGCGCACGCTGACGTTGACCACCGCGGGGCCATACTCGCGCACCAGCGCGCGGAAGTCCGTGGAAGCCGGCGTGCCGGGCGCGGCCGCCACCGACGCCACGGCCCTGGCCACGGCGTCCGTCGGGCCGGCGGCTGCCGTTCCGTCAGCGGAGGTCGCGGCACGGGACGCCAGCAGCGTGGCCGCCGGCGCCAGCGCCACGGCGCCACCGAGCAGCGCGGCCACCAGCGGCTTGCTAACGATCGTCTGGATTTTCATGCTCATCCTCCTCGCGCGGCCGGCCAGCCCGGCGCGTCCATGGAGGCGAAGCCTGCGCGGCGAAACTTAGGGGCGACTTAAGGCGCGTCGGCGGCCGGCAGGCGGAGCACGGCCCGCAACCCCCGGCCGCCGGGCCCGTCGTCCAGCAGGACCTCGCCGCCGTGGCGGCCGGCAATGCTGCGGGCGAGCGCAAGGCCGAGGCCACTCCCCGTGCCCGCGGTGCCGGGCACGCGATGGAACCGGTCGAAGACCCGCCCGCGCTGGTCGGGCGGGATGCCGGGGCCCGTGTCGGTGACCGTGACGACCGCCCGCGCCGGCACGCCGGCCTCCCGGGCCACGGCGACATCGACGCGGCCGCCGGCCGGCGTGTAGCGGATCGCGTTGTCCAGCAGGTTGCCGAGCAGCCGGCGCAGGGCGTCGGCGTCACCGGTGACGCGCACCGGGTCGGCCGACTCGATGCCGAGATCGATGCCGGCGGCCTCGGCCAGGGGCACGAAGTCCGCCACCGTACGGCGCACGAGCTCGTCGAGATCGAGAAGCGCAGCCGCCGCCGCGGCGCCGTGCTGTTCGCGGGCGATGGCGAGCAGCTGCTCCACGAGCCGCGCGACGCGGGCGACGCCGGCCCGGAGCCGCCCGATCGCGGCATCGCGCTCGCCGTCACGGGCGTCGACGACCGCCTGGGCCTGCAGGTCGAGGGCGGTCAGCGGCGTGCGCAGTTCGTGGGCCGCGTCGGCCAGGAAGGAGCGCTCGCGGTCGAGGGCCGCCCGCAGCCGGGCCAGCAGGTCGTTCAGCGCCTCGCCCACGGGCCGCACCTCGTCGGGCAGTCCGGCCACCGCGAAGGGCTCGACGTCGTCGGGCCGCCGCCGGCGCAGCGCCTCGGCGAAGCCGCGCACGGGCCGGACCGTCCGCGCAACGATCCAGGCGATGAGGATCGACAGGGTCGGCACCAGCACCGCGAAGGGCGCCAGGCTCCGCAGGGCAAGCCGGGCGGCGCGCCGTTCGCGCACCTCCATGGGCTGCGCGACCTGGATCACGCCGCTGCCCGTCTCGACACCGAAGACCCGCCAGCTCGCCGAGCGCGTGCGGACCGTCGACAGGCCCGGGCCCGTGAGACCCGGCACGACGTCGTAGGGGCGCGACAGGTAGACGCGCACGCCGTCGCGGGACCAGACCTGCACGATGAAGTCGTACTCCGGCACCGCCCGCGGCACGCGCACCCCGCCCGGGAACACCTGCACCTCGTCCCGCAGCAGCAGCGCGGCGTCGCGCAGCTGCGCATCGAAGAAGGCGTCGGCCTCTGACCGGGCAATGCGGTAGCTGAGCCCCGCGCCCAGGGAGCCGACCAGCAGCACCGCGACGACGAGGCCGATGAGCAGGCGGTTGCGCAGCGAGGTCACGCCGGGTCCTCCGGGATGCGGTAGCCGACGCCGCGCACGTTGCGGATCAGGTCGGGGCCGAGCTTGCGCCGCAGCGAGTGGATGTGGACCTCGACGACGTTGCTGCCCACCTCCTCGCCCCAGCCGTAGAGGCGCTCCTCGAGCTGGGCCCGGGACAGGATGCGGCCGGGGCGCTCGAGCAGCGCGTGCAGCAGCGCGAACTCCCGGGGCGAGACCGGCACCGGTACGCCGTCGTCGCGCACCTCGTGGGACGCCAGGTCGAGGCTGATCCGGCCGTGCTCGATGACGCTGCTGGCATGGCCGCCACGGCGGCGAAGCACGGCGCGCAGCCGCGCCTCGAGCTCCTTGAGGTCGAAGGGCTTGACGAGGTAGTCGTCGGCGCCGGCGTCGAGCCCGGCGACGCGGTCGTCGACGGCGTCACGGGCCGTGACGATCACGACCGGCAGCGTCGAGCCCCGGCCGCGCAGCCGCTTCAGGACCGCCAGCCCCTCGCGCCCGGGCAGGCCCAGGTCGAGCAGCAGCAGGTCATAGGTCCCGCCGGCGAGGGCCGCGTCGGCGGCGCGGCCGTCCTGCACCCAGTCGACGGCAAGACCACTGCCCCGCAGCCGGTCACGCACCGCGGTACCGATCATGGCGTCGTCTTCGGCAAGCAGCACGCGCATCCGGACCCCCCCGCTGCGGGCCTCACACCGCACTCAACGCCGGTTCAGCGTCGCGACCGCGGGTATTCCCGGGCATCGGGGGCCACCGGGCAGGCAACGACCGGCACGCGCACCCCGGGGACGCGCTCAGTCACCCTGGGCAGCCGGGAGCGCCTGGCTGCCGAAGCGGTACATCGTGCCGAGGGTGACCATGAAGAGCTCGTTGTCATGGAAGGCCACGTCCGCGTCGCTGCGGCCCCACAGGACGCTGCCGACGGCCTGCCAGCGACCACTCTGGAAGGGCAGCCGGTAGAACAGCGTCGAGTCGAGAACGATGCCGTCCGCGTCGGTCCGGGCGTCGAAGATGGGGTTGCGGGCGTCATAACGGCTGCTGCCATACGCGATGTTGCTCGCCACGCTGAAGGCCTGGCTGCGGAACACGTAGCTGACCTGCAGGCGCCAGGCGTCCGCACTGATGGCATCGCCGTCACGGTCGTCGATGGTGTAGCGCACGCGCGGCCTCAGCAGGTGCCGGCCGGCCTGGTCCAGCACGAACAGGTACGCCGCATCGAAATGGTACTGGTCACCGTCGCGACGGAGCAGGCGCTGGCAGTCCGCGTCGCAGGCCACGCTCACTACGCCCTCGCCACTGCGCTCGGTGTCGATGGAGACGTCGCGCCAGGAGACCGTGAGCTCCAGCGGCGAGCCGGCCACGCGGTCCCACCGCAGCCGCACGCCGGTGGCGTCTCGGTCGGTCTCCTTGCGCCGCACGCCCTCGGCGTACGGATCTTCCCAGACCTGGGTCGGGACGCCGACGAAGAGCAGGCCGCCCTGCAGGATGCCGGACGAGCCGAGGTCCTTGCGGGCACCGATCTGGGTCACGCCGTCGAGGGTGACGGCATCCTCGAGCGAGGTGCCGAAGAAGGCCTGCCAGCCGCCACGGAAGGTGTAGTTCACCTCGCCCGTGACGACGGGAAAGGCGCTGTCATCACTGCGCGGGCCCTCGGCGACCGAGTTGATGGTCGGCCGGCCGATGTCGAAGACGTTGGTGCCGGCGACGGTGTTGCTCTCGAGGTTGGCGTAGCCGGCGCCCAGCACGACGAAGCCTCGCCAGCCCGGCGTCGACGGGATCGGCTCGATGGCGCGCGCCGCGGGCGCGGCGCCAAGGGCCAGGAGGACGAGCCAGCTCAGCCGGCCCTGCGTGGGTCGCATGGGGGACCTGCGAAATGTGTCGGGAATGTGTCCATGGCCTGCCGGGACGACAGCAGCGCCCGCACGGCCAGCAACGTCCGGCCCGGCGCCGGGTGCTGCAGTCCCGGGAGGCTCGCCGCGCACGGAGTCTACCAGCAGGCCGCCGGGGCCCGGCAGGCCGAAGGCAGCGGGCAAGGCCCGGGGCGCAGCCAGGGCCGCACCGGGCCCCGGTGGCGGAGCATGCAGCCGAGGCGCAGACGACGCCCCGGCATGCAACCTGCGCATGGGACACATGCGCGCAGGATCATGCGCTGCCCCGGACCCGCCCCCCCGTCCCGGCGGGTCCGGACGGCCCCGCGGGGGCACCCGCCGTCGCCGCCCTGGGGCTTCGGAAAGTGCGCACTGGTGCCCGGTGGCAGGCATGGCATCCTTCGCCATATAGGTCAGCTACATTAAGCGCATGTCCATCGACGTCCGGCGCATGCGCCACGTACTCGCCCTGGCCGACCACGGCACCTTCGCCCGGTCCGCCACGGCGCTCGGGCTCAGCCAGCCGGCGCTTTCCCGCAGCATCCAGTCGGTGGAAAACGAGGTGGGCGGGCGGCTCTTCGTGCGGACGGCGACCGGCGTCGAACTGACCGACAGCGGGCACGTCCTCCTGGCCCGCATACGGCAGATCGTGCAGCTGACCGAGGACCTCGACCACGGCCTGACGAGCGACCGGGACCTGCGCAGCGGCCAGATGCATGTGGGCGCCGGACCTTACCCCGCCCACTCCATGCTGGCCGACGCCCTGGGCCGGTTCGTGGCCACCTACCCGCGGATCGTCGTGCGCGTGATCATGCGCGAATGGGACGAACTGCTGCGCCGCCTGCGGGCGCGCGAGATCGAGTTCTTCGTCAGCGAGGCCAGCACCTTCGACCGGGAGAGCGACCTCGAGATCGAGCCGCTCGAGGCGCACCAGATGTTCATCCTCGGGCGCCGCGGGCATCCGCTGGCGGCCCGGGCGCCGGTGTCGTTCGGCGACGGCCTGGCGTTTCCCTACGTGTCGGTGAGCCGCATCCCGCCGCGCATCCTCGAGCCCATCAGGGCGGCGCGGCGGCAGGTGCCGGAGGCAGGGTCTGCCCAGCGCGTCTTTCCGGCCCTGGAGTTCAACTCCATCGACGCCGTGAAGCGCGTCGTGCTGAAGTCTGACGCCCTCATGGTGGCGCCGCCGACCTGCGTCGAGGACGAGCTCAAGAGTGGCAGCATGGTCGCCCTCGGCTGGGAGCCCTTTCTCGTTACGGCCTACGGCATCGTCAAGCTCCGGTCGCAGCCGCTGACGATGGCGGGCGCGCGCTTCCGCCTCCACATACTCGAGGCGGAGCGGTCGCTGGTGGCACGCCAGCGGGAGCTGCTCGAGCGCTACCGGCCGCACCCCCGGCAACCGGAGCCTCCACCCGCCCCGACCACCCCGGACCCGGCGCGCCGCCGGCGAGGCGCCGCCGCTTGACAATATGCCGGGCCGAGGCATATCAAGGTCCTCAATAACAATACCAACCGCGTCAGCAATGGCGCACAACGCCAGGGGTTCCTCAACCATGTCGCTCAAGCATCGCGCGTCGTCCCTCGCTGCCGTCTTCATGGCGCTCGTCGCCGCGGGCTGCGCTTCCACGCCCCGGGGGCCCAGCGAGTGGGATGGCCTCGTCCGCCAGCCCGATAGCCGCTTCAACGCGGTGTTCGTCCGGCCCGACGCCGAGATCCCGAGCTACGCCAGCATCATCCTGGCCCCTGCGACGGTGCAGTTCGCGCGCAACTGGGACCCGAACCGTGGCGGGCGCAGCGCGTCGCGGCGGCTCGACAGTGGCGACATCCTCGCCATCAAGGAAAACCTCGCCACCATGGTCGGCGAAATCTTCGGCGAGGAACTGGCCGCCGGCGGCTACCCGATCGTCACCGAGCCAGGCCCCGACACGCTGCTGGTGATCCCCGCCATCATCGACCTCTACGTCACGGCCCCGGACACCATGAGCGCCGGCCGCAGCCGCACCTACACGGCCAACTCCGGCCGCATGACGCTGGTGCTGGAGGTGCGCGACTCGGTCACCGGCGAGACCCTGGCCAGGGTCGTCGACGGCCGGTCTGGCCGCAACTCCTCGATCATGAACGTCACGAACCGGGTTACCAACACCGCCGACGCGCGCCGCATCGTGCGGACATGGTCGCAGGCCCTGGTCAGCGCCCTCGACAGCCTCTACAAGTCAGGGCCCGCGCCGGCAGCGGGTGCCGCAGTCCAGGGAGGCACCTGACAGCGGGACCATTCCCCCTGCTGCGGCCCGACGTCCCGGCCACCGGGCGCGGCCGCTCCACCCTCCCGAGGGGGGCCAGGCCCGCACACGTTTGCACCACCGCGCTGCACAGGTCACGATGAGCCTGCCAGCGGCGCCGCGACTCCTGGATGCGCCGCGCAGCATTCCGGCGGTCAGGGTGGCGCGCCGGACGACGGTTACATGAGTGTGGGGGACGGAGCCACCGCACGCGGCAAGTTCAACAACGGCAATCACAGGCACACCGACAGATGAGCGAATCCACAGTCCAGAAGCTGGCCCTCCCGGCCCTGATCGCGATGGTCGTCGGGTCGATGATCGGCTCCGGCATCTTCACGCTGCCCTCGCGGTTCGCCGGGGCCACCGGCGTCTTCGGCGCGCTCATCGCCTGGGTCATCGCCGCGGGCGGCATGCTGATGCTGGCCTTCGTCTTCCAGACGCTCGCCGCGCGCAAGCCGGACATCGACTCCGGCATCTTCGCCTACGCCAAGTACGGCTTCGGCGAGTACTGGGGCTTCGCGGCAGCCGTGGGCTTCTGGATCGGCACCTGCGTGGGCAACGTCTCGTACTGGGTGCTGATCAAGTCGACGCTGGGCGCCTTCTTCCCGGTGTTCGGCGACGGCAACACGCTGGCCGCGGTGGCCGTGGCGTCGGTGCTGGTGTGGGGCTTCCATTTCCTGATCCTGCGCGGCGTGCAGGGGGCTGCCGGCATCAACAAGATCGTCACGGTCGCCAAGATCGTGCCGCTGCTGGTGTTCGTGGTGGTGCTGCTGTTCAACTTCGACGCCCAGACCTTCGCCGACAACCTCTGGGGCGGCCCCGAGACCGAGAAGACCTTCAGCTCGATCTGGACGCAGGTGCGCCAGACCATGCTGGTCACGGTATTCGTCTTCATCGGCATCGAGGCCGCGAGCGTGTATTCACGCTACGCCATCAAGCGCGAGGACGTGGGCCGGGCGACGGTGATCGGCTTCATGATCGTCACCTCGCTGCTCGTCGCCGTCACGGTGCTCTCGTTCGGCGTCCTGCCACGCGAGGAGATCGCGGCCATGCGGGCGCCATCGGTGGCGGGCGTGCTGGCGGCGATGGTCGGGCCGTGGGGCGCCGTGTTCATCAGCGCCGGCCTGATCGTCTCGGTGCTGGGCGCCTACCTCGCCTGGTCGCTGCTGGCCGCCGAGGTGCCCTACCTGGCGGCGAAGTACGCGCTGTTCCCCAAGTATTTCGAGAAGACCAACGAGGCCAAGGTGCCGGTCAACTCGCTGCTGCTCACGAACATCGTCGTGCAGGTATTCCTGGTCGTCACGATGTTCACGACCTACGCCTTCAAGCTGGCGCTGGAGCTGACCAGCGCGCTCACGCTGATCCCCTACCTGCTGGTGGCCGCTTACGCGCTCAAGCTCGCCTACACGGGGGAAACCTACGAGAAGGACGCCGGCGCGCGCCGGAACGAGCTGATCGTGGCCGGGATCGCGACGTTCTATTCGATGCTGATGATCTACTCCGGCGGCCTGAAGTACATCCTGCTGTCGGCGCTGATCTACCTGCCGGCGACGCTGCTCTTCTGGCGCGCCCGCAAGGATGCCGGCAAGCCCGTGTTCTCGCAGAGCGAGACGATCCTGTTCGGCCTGATCGCCATCGGCGCCGTCATCGCGCTGTGGGCGCTGGCCACCGGACAGATCGCCGTCTGACCTGACCCTGGCGCGGGCCGGTGGCGGCGCATCCCCGCCGCGGCCGGCCCGCCGCCGAAACCTCGACAAGGAGCAACAAGAATGACCGAAAACACCCCCGCCTTCGGCGTCCACTCGGAAGTCGGCCAGCTGCGACTCGTGATGGTCTGCGCGCCCGGCCGCGCCCACCAGCGCCTCACGCCCTCGAACAACGACCGCCTGCTGTTCGACGACGTGATCTGGGTCGAGACCGCCAAGCGCGACCACTTCGACTTCATGCAGAAGATGCGTGACCGCGGCATCGAGGTGGTCGAGATGCACAACATGCTCGCCGAGACGGTGGCGATCCCCGAGGCGAAGAAGTGGATCCTCGACAACCAGATCACCGCCAACGAGGTCGGCATCAGCCTGATGGCCGAAACGCGCGCCTACCTCGAGACCCTCGACAGCCGCGCGCTGGCCGAGACGCTGATCGGCGGCCTCTCGACATACGACGTTCCTGAAGACTTCGGCGGCGAGCCGCTGAAGCTGGCGCGCGAGGCCAACTCCGGCGTGGCCGAGTACCTGCTGCCACCGCTGCCGAACACCCTCTACACGCGCGACACGACCTGCTGGATCTACGGCGGCGTCACGCTGAACCCGCTGTTCTGGCCGGCGCGGCACGAGGAAACCATCCTCACCACCTCGATCTACAGGTTCCACCCCCGCTTCGCCGGCAAGGTGAAGGTGTGGTGGGGCGACCCGACGAAGAACTGGGGGCTGTCGACCCTGGAGGGCGGCGACGTGATGCCGATCGGCAAGGGCATCGTGCTCATCGGCATGAGCGAACGCACCTCGCGCCAGGCCATCGAGCAGGTTTCCAAGGCGCTGTTCGAGCAGAAGGCCGCCCAGCGCGTGATGATCTGCGCCATGCCGAAGCTGCGCGCGGCCATGCACCTCGACACGGTCTTCACGTTCGCCGACCGTGACTGCGTGCTGCAGTACCCGGACATCATGGACCACGTGCAGACCTTCTCCGTGTACCCGTCCGACAAGCCGGCCGGCATCGAGATCCGCAAGGACGAAGGCCGCTTCGCCGAGGTGGTCGGCAAGGCATTGGGCGTCAAGAAGATGCGCATCATCGAGACGGGCGGCAATGCCTACATGCGCGAGCGTACCCAGTGGGACAGCGGCGCGAACCTGGTGTGCGCCTCGCCGGGCGTCGTGTTCGCCTACGACCGCAACACCTATACGAACGCGCTGCTGCGCAAGGCCGGCGTCGAGGTCATCGAGATCGACGGGTCGGAACTGGGCCGCGGCCGCGGCGGCGGCCACTGCATGACCTGCCCCATCATCCGCGACCCGGTTGATTTCGGCTGAGCCCAAGGCGGCCCGCGGCCGCCATGACGTGAAGGGGCCCCGGCGTCGGCGACGCCGGGGCCCGCTCGCGGCCTCACTGCCGCCGGGCCGGGTGGACGAGCGCACGCGCGACGCCATCCCCAGCCTGGTGCCGCTGGTGAGGGCGCTCCCCGGCGCGAGGGCCTGGACGACAGGCCAGCCGCCACGCCCGATCCCCGCACTCCCGGTCCAGCCCTGAGGATCATGACCATGAAGAACGCGACTGCCACATTCGCCTGCCTCGCGTCCCTGGCCCTCATGGGCCCGCCAGCGACGGCGGCCACCGTCTACACGGGTGACGTCATCGGGGGGAAGCGCGTCATCAGCGCCCTCGACGTCAACGACCTCGACGCCGGGAGGAAGCACAGCTTCTACTTCCAGGGCGTGCAGATGGGCACCGGCCAGCACTGGTACCTGCCGGTGGTGGTCGCGAAGGGCGCCAGGCCCGGCAAGAAGATCCTGCTCATCAGCGGCGTGCACGGCGACGAGGTGAGCCCTGTGGATGCCGTGCAGCGGACGATGGCGGCCCTCGATCCCGCCCGGATGGCGGGCACGGTAACGGCCGTCTTCGACGTCTCGCGCCCCTCGAAGGAAGGCGTGACGCGGATGTGGCCGATCGCCCAGTGGGGTGGCCAGCTCATCGACCTCAACCGCGTGTGGCCCGGCAACGAGTCCGGCGGCAATGCCCCGACGCAGCACGCGGGGCTGGTCTTCAACCGCCTGTTCAAGCCGAATGCCGACTACGCGCTCGACTACCACACGGCGGCGACGGGTGGCGACTTCACGGCCTTCATCTTCGCGAAGCTGGGCAAGCCCGAAATCCGCGCCATGGCGGAGCTCTTCCCCATCGAACAGATCAAGAACGACCCGGGCTTTCCGGGCACGCTCGAAACATCGCTGGTGGAGGCGGGCATCCCGGCCCTCACCATCGAGATCGGCGGCCCCCGCAGCTACGACCGGCGAATGATCCCGCTGTTCGTCGAGGGCGGGCTCAACGTACTCCGGCTGCACGGCGTGATCCCGGGGCCCCTGGGCCGGACCGCCAAGGAGGCCGGCACGTTCTACGGCGACGCCTTCCACACGGTCCGGGCGACCCACGGCGGGTTCCTCGAGCTGCTGGTGGACCTGCGCGACAAGGTCAAGGCGGGCCAGAAGGTCGCCATCCAGCGCAACTCCTTCGGCGAGGTCGTGACGGAGTACGTGAGCGACGTCGCCGGCGAGGTCTCCACGATCCAGCGCGACGCCATGATCGAGCCGGGCACCCGGGTCGTGCAGATCCTCTACGACAGCCCGGACCCGACCTGCGATGGCGACGGCTGTGGCGAGGACGATCCCGACTACATCGAGTGACCGGCCAAAGGGCATTGATCCACATGCGCAGTGAATCCGTACGGGTGCGTGACTGGCGCCGGGGCGCCCGGACGCTGGCCCTGGTGGTGGCAGCCGTGGCCGGCCTCGCGGGCCACGCGATGGCGGCGCCGGACGAGGCCGCGCTCCAGCGGGGCCGGGACCTCCTGGCGGCCGGCCAGCCGGCCGAGGCGAAGCAGGCCTTCCAGGCGGCCCTGGACGCCGACCCGGGCTCCGTCGAGGCGCACCTGGGCCTCGGGCGCGCCTACTACGCGATGGGCGAGTACGCCCGGGCCGTCATCGAGTTCAGGTCGGTACTGAACCTCGACAACCTGCCACGCGACCTGCAGACCCAGGCCGAGGCCTATGACAGCGTCGCGGCGGAATACACCACGGGCGCCTGGTCGCCGTTCTTCTACGGGGAGACCGGCGTCGGCGTGTACCGCGAGAACAGCTCCGACTCCACGGACCTCTTCGGCGGCGCCGGCAACCACGACACCTTCCTGCCCGTCCGGGCGGGCGGCGGCTGGAGCAAGTCCGTGACCGAGCGCCACTCCTTCAACGGCACGCTCGACTACCGCTTCCGCTGGTACGACGACAAGGACCGGCGCAACGACTCCGACCTGCGCTGGAACTTCAACCTTGCCCGGCCGGTGGACGACGACAACCTGCGCTTCGGCGTCCGCGGCCGCGTGAGCTACCGCGGTGATGGCAACTACCGCAACGACTGGGGTCTGTTCGGCACCTACGAACTGGGCTTTGGCGAGAACGACCGCGTCGCCGTGACCGGCGAGGTGCGCGAGCGCCGCTACCCCAGCGGCCCGCTCCGCAGCCGGACCCGCGACATCGCGCAGCTCACGGCAAACTGGACGCACTCTCTCAACGACGGCCGCACGTCCTTCGGGCTGGGCGGCAGCGTGGGCCAGGAGTGGTCCACCCAGGAGCGCATCGACGGCGACGCGTCGACCTGGGGATTCAACGGCGACTTCAACCACTCCTTCAGCAACACGCTCAACTTCTTCCTGTGGTTCGCCTACGAGAACGAGGGCTTCGACGAAGAGCGGCCCGACTTCACCACCGACGAGGACCTGCTGGTCCAGCGCACCGATGATCTCTGGTACCTGGGCGGCGGCCTGGTCTGGACCTTCGCCCCTGGCTGGACGCTGCGGCCGACGGTCGAGTACGACTACGAGGACAGCAACATTCCGGCGCTCACCTACAGCAAGACCGAGGTCTGGCTGACGGTCCGCAAGCAGCTCTAGTACCGGCGACGACGGGCTGCCGCCACACGGTTGCGCGTGAACCGTGGGTAGCGGAATATTCGCCAGCAACTCCGGGTGCCGCAGGGCTCGGCACCCCACGCTTCCCCCAGTCAACCACGCCACCCGGGAGACCCCCATGAAGACTCGCCTGCAGGTCATTGCATCGGTCGCCGCCCTCGGCACCGTGCTGTTCGCGCTCGAGGCTGGCGCAGCCAGCAGCATCAGCTACGGCCGCATCACGGCCGTGCGCCAGGTCAACATCCAGAACGAGGGCGCGACGGCCGCCGGAACGCTGGTCGGCGGCGCCCTCGGCGTCGCCTCCGGCTCGGGCCAGTCGCGCAGCAACCGGGCCCTGCGCGGCATCGGTGGCGCCGCGGTGGGCGGCCGTGTCGCCGGCGCGGCCGGGTCCTCGACGGGCTTCGAGTACACGGTCCTCACCGGCGGCACCAATACCTTCCGCGTCGTCACGGAGCAGGCGGGCCTGCGGGTCGGCGACTGCGTGTCCGTCGAGCGGGGCCAGTGGAGCAACATCCGGCTCGCCCCCGATGAGCGCTGCGACGCTGCCATGGCGCGGGGCGCGCCCGAGGACGTCGCCGCGGCCGAGGCCTGCGAACAGGCGAAGCGCCAGCTGCTCGAGGCGAACACCGACGCGGACTTCGACCGCGCCGAGCGGCGCATGCGCCTGCTGTGCGGTGACTGATCCGGGGCGGGTGGCGCGCGGCGCGACGACCGGCTCGTCGCGTCCGCCCGCCACCCGCGCTGGCCTTCCCCGCACTCCCGCGCCGGGACCGGCCCCGGCACCGCCGGGCGCGCTTCCCGGCTTCCCAGACCCAACCCAGGTTGCTCCATGAACAAGCGGCTCTTCATTGCTTCGCTGGCAGCAGCGGCGGCCCTCGCCTCCGGCTGCACGGTCACAGGCTCCGGCGGCGGCGACCCGGCAGCGCGCCGCAGGGCCATCGACGCGGACATCGACAGCGCGCTGTCCACGCTCCACCAGCAGGTGCCGGGCTCCCAGGATCTCGCCGGCCGCGCCGCCGGGGTGCTGGTATTCCCCAACGTGCTGGAGGCCGGCTTCATGTTCGGCGCCTCGCGCGGCCAGGGGGCGCTGCGCGTCGGCGGAAACACGGTGAGCTATCACGCGACCACCAGCGGCTCCTTCGGCCTGCAGGCGGGTGCGCAGTCCACGGCCGTGTTCGTGCTCTTCATGACGCAGGAGTCGCTGGACCGATTCCGGAACAGCAGTGGCTGGACCGTCGGCGCCGACGCCTCGGTCACGCTGCTCTCGGTCGGTGCTTCGGCCCAGATGACGACGGCAACGGTGCAGCAGCCGGTGGTGGGCTACGTGCTGTCGAACCGCGGCCTGATGGCCGGCATCTCGCTCGACGGCGCGCGCGTAACGACACTGAACCTGTGAGCCGCAGCGCAGGCTGCCCGCGGCAGCCACGATACGTGCGGGTCGCAGGACCGCAGCTCGCGCCTTCCCTGGCAGCCCTCCTGGTCGCCGCAGCCCCCGTCGCTGGCGCGGCGACGGCCGTGCCGGGCGCCGAGTGCCTGTCGATCGCCGAAGAGCCGGCCAGGCTCGCCTGCTTCGACCGCACGGTCGGCGAGGCCGCGCGGGCGGCCGGCACCGTCAACGCCCCGGGCGAGCCCGCGCCCTCCCCCGCCGCCGCCGCCGCAGGGCCGGCCCCGGCCAGCGGCCCGCCGGTGGCCAACCCGCCCGGGACCGGATCACCCTCGCTGATCGAGTCGGCCTGGGGCTTCCTGCCAGAATCCCGCCGGGCCTACGTGCGCCTGCACCAGCCCAATTACCTGCTGTTCGCACGGTACACGACCGATGTGAACCGCGAGCCCTACGAACCACTGTTCGAGGCCTTTGCCGAGGAGTACGACTTCGAGGATGTCGAGGCCAAGTTCCAGATCAGCTTCAAGGCACGGCTCGCGACGACCGACGACCGGCGCTGGGGACTCTGGTTCGCATACACGCAGCAGAGCCAGTGGCAGATCTACAGCGGCGACATCTCCAGCCCGTTCCGCGAGACCAACTACATGCCCGAGCTGTTCGGGAGCTTCCGCCCCGGGGTCAAGCTCGGCGGCCTCACGTTCAACGTGCTCAACGTCGGCTACACCCACCAGTCCAACGGCCGCGCCGATCCGATCTCGCGCAGCTGGGACCGGCTGTTCGTCGAGGGCGGGTTCGACCGCGAGAACTTCGCCCTGATCGTCCGTGCCTGGACGCGCATCGAGCCCGGGAACTACGACGACGAGGACAACCCCGACATCACCGACTACATGGGGCACGGGCAGATGACCGCCCTGTACCGCTGGGGCGACAATACGTTCACCCTGATGGGCCGGGGCAACCTGAGCACCGGCAAGGGGGCCGCGCAGTTCACGTGGACCTCACGGCCGGTCCTGGGGCCGCTGCGGGTCCACTTCCAGCTGTTCTCGGGCTACGGCGAGAGCCTGATCGATTACAACTGGAACCAGACGACCGTGGGCCTGGGCGTGACTCTCAACGATCTGCTCTGAAGCGCGCTGAACGGCACGGGCCGCAGGGTGTGGCCCGGGCGCAGGGCAGCCGGCGCAGCGGTACCGCGGCACCGCCGGCGACACCGGATGCCCGCGCGACGCCGGCGATGGCCAGCAGTGGCCCGCCCACCGTCAACCGGGAGCCGCCAGCCGCGGCTACGGCGAGGACTTGATCAGCGAGTCGTCCTTCAGCGTGGCGACGATCAGGCGCGCGAACTGGTCGATCAGGCCTGTCACGTTGCCGTTGCTGCCGCTGGTCCTCGTCGTCGTGGCCACGGACCAGACGACCTCCAGCGACGCCACGTCGAACAGGCGCGTGTCCCCGTGGAGCATCTGGATCGTGCGGACCTCGGGCGGGATCTGCCGGGACCAGGCGGTGTTGTAGTAGCTGGTCATGCCCCGCCAGCCGGGACCCATGGGGGCGGTCCGGCTCCAGCCCGGGCCCCAGCCGGGGCCCGTCACCATGCCGGGGGTCACCCGCACGTCGGTCGTCATGCCGGCGATGCTGCTGATCAGGACGTGGGTGGCGCCGACCCCGGCGGCGGCGGCCCGCAACTCGTCCTCGGTGACCTCCCCGCCGCCCAGGACCCGGTGCGACACCGAGGCCTTGACGCCCGCGGCACCGAGTTCTTCGACCATGCGGTCCTCGAGGAGGCGGCGCTGGGTCGTGTCGCGCAGCGCGCCGATGACCAGTACGTTCTGCACCTTGCCGCTGCCGGCGATGGTCGGGCTCATCCATTGCGCGTCGATCGACGTCGGGCGCGAGGCGCAGCCGGCAGCGATCAGCGCGGCCGCAGCGACGAGGAGAACGCGGATGCGTGCAGTCATGGAAGCCCTCCCGAAAATGTGCCCGGCCCCCGGCAGTGACGAACGCCACCGCCTGCCCTGGCCGGGCCGATGGCTAGCCTAGCACGGGGCGAACGGCGGCAACGCTTCAGCCCAGGCCGTTCAGTTCGGCCCAGCCGGTCCACATGATCTGGATGCCGATGCAGAGCAGGATGAAGGCCATGAGGCGGACCATGACCAGGGTGCCGATCCTGCCGAGGCGGGCCATGACCTTCGCCGAGTTGCCGAAAATCAGGTAGAGTACCAGCGACACGATCGCGGCCCCGCAGACCGCCACCAGCACCCCCACCACGTACAGCCTCGGCTCCGGCGGGATCTGCGCGCCGAGCGCGATGGAGGCCGCGATGGTGCCGGGGCCGGTGGTGAGCGGGAACGTGATCGGAAAGAAGCTGCGCTGGACGATCTCCGCGTCCGAGAGGGTCGTGGCCTTCTCCGCGGCGACCGCGTGCACGTCGTCGTCGTCGGTGTGGTGCAGCAGGCGCCAGGCGGTCGCCGCCACCAGCAGGCCGCCCCCGATGCGGACCACGGGCAGCGACACGCCGAAGAACGCGAGGACGTAGGTACCAACCAGCATCGACACGACCAGCACGAACCAGCTGTTGATCGCCACCTGCCGCGCCAGCCGCCGGGCGACGCTGCGGTTCGAACCCACGGTGGCCACGAACACCGGCGCGGTGCTGAGGGGATTGATGATCGGCAGCAGCGTGACCGGGACGAGCACCAGTGCCCGCAGGAACCACTCGACGTAGGACACCGGCTGCGACCTCCCTCGCCCGACCGGGCGCGGGCGGGATTGTAGTCCAGCGGCCCTCGGCCCCGGGCCGGGGCATCGTCCGCGTGCCGGCGGGATGTGGCAGCCACGGCGGCCGCCCGCGTCCCGGCTCCGCCCACCGGGACGCCACGCCCGGGGACGGATCCCAGCCGGTTCATGCGCACGACGCATGGCCCGCATGCGCGCGAGATCAACGGTCGCCCGGCTCCTGGCCGGCGACACCAGTGAAATTCACTCCGGACGGCCAGCCCCGGACCGGTCAGCCGTCCCGGTGCCCGGCCTGCACCGCGTGCGGGGCTGCGGCAGTGTTCACCGGCGTTTTCTGCGCCTCGGACAGCTTCAAGGGTGCCGGTAGCCCCTCCGCCTGAAGTAGCATCTGCGTCTGCGGACGCAGCCGCCACGCCCAATCACAAGAAAGGCACGCCCCATGTCCACCCTGATCGCCATCGTGTACCCGTCGGAGCAGAAGGCCGAGGAGGTGCGCAACGTGGTCTTCGACCTCGCGAAGCGCTACCTCATCAAGTTCAACGACCTGGTGATCGCGACGCGCGACGACAAGGGCCGGGTCAAGCTGAACCAGCTCGTCAACACCACGGCGGCCGGGGCCGCGGGCGGCAGCTTCTGGGGCCTGCTGATCGGCATGATCTTCCTGAACCCCCTGCTCGGGGCGGCGGCCGGCGCGGCCGGCGGGGCCATCTCCGGCGCGCTGACCGACGCCGGGATCAATGACAAGTTCATGAAGGACCTGGGCGCGGCGCTCAAGCCGGGCGACGCAGCGCTGTTCGTGCTCGTGCAGGACATGACCGCCGACAAGGTGCTGGCCGAGATCCAGGTGCACGGCGGCGTGGTGCTGCACACCTCCCTCGACGAGACGCGCGAGAAGGTACTGCGCGACGCGCTGGCATCCGCGGCTACCGACGCCTGAGCCCGCCGGCCGGCACCCACCCAGCGCCCGCCGGCACCGCATCCCGCCCATGAACCGTCCGGACACGCCCCAGCCGGTCAGCATGGCCGAGGCCGTCATCCCGATCGCCAGCCTGATCGCGCTGGTGGCCGTGTCCTACTACCTGTTCGGCGACGCCGGGGCGGGCGGGCCCAACCAGGTGGCCCTGGTGTTCGCAACGATGATCGCGGCCTTCATCGGCTGGCGCCGCGGCCATTCAACCGCCGACATGCGCGAAGCGGCCATCGCCAGCGTCAGCACCGGCATCGGCGCGATCTTCATCCTGCTGGCCGTCGGCGCGCTGGTGGGCACCTGGGCCATGAGCGGCACCATCGTGGCCATGGTCTACTACGGCCTGCAGCTGCTCAGCCCGAACTACTTCTACGTGACCACCGCTGCCGTGTGCGGCCTCGTCGCCATCAGCATCGGCAGCTCCTGGACCGTGGTCGGCACCATCGGCATCGGCCTGATGGGCATCGCCTACAACATGGGCCTGGATCCGGCCATCGCGGCCGGCGCCGTGATCTCGGGCGCCTATTTCGGCGACAAGTCGTCGCCGCTGTCGGACTCGGCCAACCTGGCGGCGGCCTCGGCGGGCGTCGAGCTTTACGCGCACATCCGCGAGACGCTGCTGACTTCGATCGTGGCACTGGCCATCGCCATGACCGTCTTCCTGTTCCTCGGCCGGCCCGGCGACTTCGACGCCAGCGACAAGCTCGCGGCCATCAACTCGGCCTTCACCATTTCGCCGGTGCTGTTCCTGCCGCTGGTAGTGGTCATCGTGCTGGCCCTGTTCCGGGTGCCCGCCTTCACCGCCATCTTCTGCGGCGCCCTGGCCGGCGGCCTGCTGGCCGCGTTCGTGGCGCCCGAGCGGGTCATCGCCTTCGGCGGTGGCGACGGGGTGCCGGCCTGGCTTGCCGTCCTGAAGGGCGTCTGGCTGGCGCTGGCCAGCGGCTATACCTCCGCCACCGGGCACGCCACCGTCGACCAGCTGGTCACCCGGGGCGGCATGGCCAGCATGCTCAACACCATCTGGCTGATCATCACGGCGCTCGCCTTCGGCGGCGTGGTCGAGCGGTGCGGCGTGCTCGACCGGCTGATCGCACCGGTCATCGCAAGGGCCCGGTCCGCCGGTGCGCTGGTCGCCTCGCTGGTCGCCGCGATCTTCACCACGAACGTCGTCACGGCCGACCAGTACATCGCCATCGTCCTGCCGGGGCGCATGTTCAAGGCGGCCTTTGCCCGGCGGGGACTCGCACCGGTGGTGCTGTCCCGGGCGGTGGGTGATTCGGCCACCCCCACCTCGGCCCTGATCCCCTGGAACAGCTGCGGGGCGTACATGGCGGCAACGCTGGGCGTCGCGACTTTCAGCTATGCTCCCTACGCCGTGTTCTGCCTCGTGAGCCCGCTGCTGACGGTTGCACTGGCCTTTGCCGGCTTCCGCATGCACCGCCTCGAGGGGAGCTCCGCGACGAGCCCCCCGGGGGACCCCGCCGAACCATCTGTCCACCCGTAACGGCCGGTCCCCGGGACCGGTGTCGAGGAGTCAGTCTGTGTCTGGAATTGACGGGTTCAAGCACCTGGGACCGGGCTTCCGGCGGATCGCCTGGGGCGCGCTCGGCGCCCTGGCGCTGCTGGCGGGCTGCGGGGGGGCCGGCGAAGAGCCGGCACCGGAGATCCGGCCGGTCCGCACGATCACCATCGAGACCCGGGCCAAGGGTGACGAAGTCGCCCTGACCGGCACGGTGCAGGCCCAGACCGAGATCACCCAGTCGTTCCGCATCGACGGGCGGCTCGTCGAGCGCGCCGTCGAGGTGGGCGACACGGTCCGGGCCGGCCAGCTCATCGCCCGCCTCGATCCGCAGAACGAGGAAAGCTCGCTGCTGTCGACGCGGGCCCAGCTGGCGGCGGCCCAGGCCGTGCTCATCGAGGCCCGCAGCAACTTCACGCGGATGAGCGAACTCGTCGTGGAGAAGGCGGTCTCCCAGGCCCAGTTCGACCAGGCCGAGGCGTCGCTCCGGGCGGCCGAGTCCCAGGTGGAGTCGCTGCGGGGCCAGGTCAACCTGGCCGAGAACCGGCTGGGCTACACGCGGCTCGTCGCCAACGTCGGCGGCACGGTGACGGCCCGGGGCGCCGAGCCCGGCGAAGTCGTGGCCGCCGGGCGCATGATCGTGCAGGTCGCCCAGGCAGGCGCCCGGGACGCCGTCTTCGACGTCCCCGCGGCCGTCATGAACCTCGAGCGGGCAGCGGGGCCCCGCCGCATCAGCATTTACCTGACCGACAATCCCGCCGTCACGACGCGCGGCGAGGTCCGCGAGGTGTCCCCCCGGGCCGACCCCGTGACGGGTACCTTCGCGGTCCGGGTGCGCCTGCTGGATCCGCCCGAGGCCATGCGCCTCGGCAGCACGGTGACCGGCCGCATGGCCCTCGACAAGGTGCTGGGCGTGCAGATCCCCGCGACCGCCCTGGTGCGCACCGACGGCAAGCCGGCCGTGTGGGTGGTTGACCCCGCGACGCAGACGGTTTCGCTGCGCCCCATCGCCGTCCGCACCGCCGACGCCCAGACCCTGCGGGTCGAGTCGGGGCTGGCCGATGGTGACATCGTCGTCACCGCGGGTGTCCAGGCGCTGCGCCCGGGCCAGCAGGTCCGCGTGCTGGAATCCCGCTCTTGATCGGGCCGAACCTGTCGGAGTGGGCGCTCTCCAAGCGCTCCCTCGTCATCTTCCTGATGCTGGTGGCCGTCATCGCCGGCGCCCTGTCCTTCACCCGCCTCGGCCGCGACGAGGACCCGGCGTTCACGTTCCGGACGATGGTCGTGGCCGCCGCATGGCCCGGGGCCACCGTCGACGAGACGCTGCTGCAGGTCACCGAGCGCCTGGAGCGGACACTGCAGGAAACCGACTTCCTCAACCGGATCCGCAGCTACACGGTCGCCGGGCAGACGACCATCTTCGTCGACCTGAAGCAGTCCACCCCGCCGGACCGGGTCGCCGACATCTGGTACCAGGTGCGGAAGAACGTCGGTGACATGCGGCACACGCTGCCGGCGGGCACCGTGGGACCGTTCTTCAACGACGACTTCGGCAACACCTTCGGCATCATCTACGGCTTCACGGCCGACGGCTTCACCTTCCGCGAGCTGCGCGACTACGTCGAGGACGCCCGTTCACGCCTGCTGCAGGTGCCGGACGTGGCGGAGATCGAGGTCCTCGGCGCCCAGGACGAGCAGATCTACATCGAGTTCTCCGTCGAGCGGCTGGCCGGCCTGCAGCTGAACCTGCAGGCCATCGTCGGCGCACTGCAGGCGCAGAACCTCGTGCGCCCGTCCGGCACGGTCCAGACGCAGCAGGAGCGCGTCTTCCTGCGCGTCAGCGGAGCCTTCGACTCCGAGCAGGACATCGAGGCGGTCAACATCGTCGTTGGCGACCGCATCGTCCGGCTCTCGGACATCGCCACGGTGCGCCGCGGCTTCGCCGATCCGCCCCAGCCGATGTTCCGCGTCAACGGCAAGCCCGCCATCGGGCTCGCCATCGCCATGCGCGACGCCGGCGACATCCTGGCGCTGGGCGAGAACGTGCGCGCCGAGATGGCCGCGATCACGGCGGGCCTGCCGGTGGGCATCGAGCCCGTCCTGGTCGCCGACCAGGCCGTCACCGTCGACGAGGCCATCAACGACTTCCTGACGTCCCTGTATCAGGCGGTCATCATCATCCTGGCAGTCAGCTTCGTCAGCCTGGGCGTGCGGCCGGGGACGGTGGTGGCCCTGGCCATCCCGCTGACGCTGGCCATCGTCTTCGCGGTCATGGATGTCGCGAACATCGACCTGCACCGCATCTCCCTCGGTGCCCTGATCATCGCCCTCACGCTGCTGGTCGACGACGCCATGACCACGGTCGACGCGATGATCCGCCGGCTTGGCGCCGGCGACACCAAGGACCAGGCTGCCACCTTCGCCTACCGCACCCTGGCAGCGCCGATGTTGATCGGCACCCTCGTCACCATCGCGAGCTTCGTGCCCATCGGCTTCGCCCGCAGCAACGCCGGCGAGTACACCTTCTCGATCTTCACGGTCGTCGCGATCTCGCTGATCGTCTCCTGGCTCGTGGCGGTGATCTTCGCGCCGCTGATCGGCCAGGCCATACTCACGGCGCCCAAGGCCGACGCCGGGGCAAAGCCCAGCCGCATCCTGAGCGCCTACAGCAGCTTCCTGAAGGCAGCCATCCGCCTGAAGTGGCTGACCATCGGGGCTTCGGTGGCGGCCTTCGTGGCTGCGCTGCTGTTGCTGCCCCTCGTGCCGCAGCAGTTCTTCCCGGCCTCCGACCGGCCGGAACTGACCGTCGACCTGACGCTCCGGCAGAACGCGTCGATCTTCGCCACCGAGACCGAGGCGAGGCGCCTGGAGGCGTTCCTCGTCGACGACCCGGACGTCGACCACTTCAGCACCTACGTGGGCCGCGGTGCCATCCGCTTCATCCTGACGCTGAACGTCCAGCTCGCGAACCCGTTCTTCGCGCAGTTCGTCGTGGTAGCCAAGGACGTCGAGGCCCGCGAGCGGCTGCAGGCGAAGCTCGAGAAGGTACTGGCCGACGAGTTTCCCGGCGTCGTGTCGCGGGTGGCCCCCCTGGAGCTGGGCCCGCCCGTCGGCTGGCCGCTGCAGTACCGGGTCAGCGGCCCGGACCCCGACGAGGTCCGGCGCCTCTCGCTGGAGCTCGCGCAGGTGGTGGGGGCCGACACCCGCACCCGCCACATCAACTTCGACTGGATGGAGCCGGCGCGGCAGCTGCGGGTGGAGATCAACCAGGACGAGGCCCGGCAGCTCGGCATCAGCTCGAGCGCGCTCGCCAGCCTGCTGAACTCGAAGGTCACCGGCTCGACCGTGACGCAGGTGCGCGACGACATCTACCTCGTCGACGTGGTGGCCCGCGCCATCGGCACCGAGCGCGCGTCGTACCAGACCCTCGGCTCCCTGCAGGTGCCCACGGCCAGCGGCCGGATGGTGCCGCTGCGCCAGTTCGCCACCTTCAGCGAGCAGCAGGAACTGCCACTGGTCTGGCGCCGCAACCGCGTGCCCACCCTCACCGTGCAGGCCGAGGTGATCCCGGGCGTGCTGCCGGACACCGTCGTCGGGGCGCTCCGCCCCGCCATCGAGGAGTTCGCGGCCAGGCTGCCGGCGCAGTACCGGGTCGAGACCGGCGGCATCTACGAGGAGAGCGCGATCTCGCGGGAGTCCGTGTTCGCGGTGGTGCCACTCATGATCATGCTGATGCTGTTCTTCATGATGGTGCTGCTGGTGAGCTTCCGGCGGCTCGCCATGGTCGTCGGCATCCTGCCGCTCGGCCTCGTCGGCGTGGTCCTGGCCCTGCTGGTGTTCAACCGGCCCCTGGGCTTCGTCGCCATCCTCGGCGTACTGGCGCTGATCGGCATGATCGCCAAGAACGCCGTGATCCTGGTCGTGCAGATCGAGTCCGACCGGGCGGAGGGACGAGGCGTGTACGACGCGGTGATCACCTCGGCCACCGGACGCCTGCGGCCGATGATGCTGACCGCCCTCTCCACCGTGCTCGGCCTCATCCCCATCGCGCCGACGGTCTTCTGGGGCCCCATGGCCTTCGCGATCATGGGCGGCCTGATGGTCGCGACGCTGCTGACGCTGGTGCTGCTGCCGACCATGTACGTGGCGGTGTTCGGCAAGGAAGACGCGGCGACGCCGCCGGCCGGCACGACGCAGCCTGCATGATGGCGACGGCCGCGCACGAACTGAAGCTTTACGTGGGCGAGCTGCGCCAGCTGTTCGACTCCCTCGACCCGGCGCCTTTCCGCGAGCGGGACATCGACCCGCAGGCAGCGGATTACATCGTCGAGAGTGCCCGCGAGGTGCCGGCGACGGCCCCGCTCGCCCTGCAGGTGCAGCTTGGCCGCGAACCCGTCACCGAGGCCGCTGCGGGGATGCTGCGCGAGGCAGTGCACGAATACTTCGGGCAGCGTGCCGCCAGCAAGCGCCGCGAGCTTCGCCAGCTGTTCCGCACCGGCCGCCGGAGCCTGGTCATCGGGCTGGCCTTCCTGGCCAGCGCCGTCGGGCTGGCACAGTGGCTCGGCGGCCTGATCAGCCACGAAGGCTATGCGTGGCTCGCCAGCGAGAGCCTGATCATCGGCGGCTGGGTGGCGCTGTGGCGCCCGCTGGAGATCTTCCTCTACGACTGGTGGCCATTGCGTGCCGACGCACGGCTGTTCGACCGGCTCGCAGCGATGCCGGTCAGCCTGGGCGGCGCCGATGTCGCGGCAGGGGGCAGGACATGAAGGCGGGTGGCAGCAGCGTGCTGGCGGTCCGCGCGCTGCTGTATTTCGCGGTGTGGATCGTCGTCGACCAGAGTACCAAGCCGGCGAACCTCGTGGTCGGGGCGCTCGCGAGCGTTGCGGCGGCGTGGCTGAGCCTCAGGCTGCTGCCGCCAGCGCGCGGCCGGATCCGGCTGGGACTGCTCGTCGCGCTGCTGCCGCGGTTCCTCTGGCAGTCGCTGGTGGCCGGCGTCGACGTCGCGCGGCGCGCCCTGGCGCCGCGGCTCGACCTGGAACCGGGCTTCGTCGATTACCCCACGCGTCTGCCGCCGGGCGACGCGCGCACCGTCTTCGAGGTGATCGCCAGCCTCATGCCGGGATCGGTGCCCAGCGACGGGGGCCCGCAGCACATCGAGTTCCATTGCCTCGACACGCGGCAGCCGGTGGCCGCGCAGCTGGCGGCCGAGGAAGGTGCCTATGCGCCGGCGCTGCAGGGGCAGCCGCGCGATGGCTGATTTCCTCCTCTCGGCGGCGGCCTTCCTGGTGCTGATGGTGGCGCTCGGCCTCGTACGCGTGGCCCGTGGCCCCGGCCGGGCCGAGCGGATGATGGCCGCGCAACTGCTCGGCACCGGGGCCATCGGCGCGCTGCTGCTGTTCGCGGAAGCCAGCGGCGAGTCCGCGGTCGTCGACGTGGCCCTGACCCTGGCGCTGCTCAGCGCCTTCGCCTCCATCGCCTTCGTCAAGTTCGCGCTGCGGCAGGACCAGGGGGTCGCCGCCGGGGAGGAAGACGAATGAGCGCGCTGCTCGATGGCTTCAGCGTCGTCGCCGTCATCGCCGGCGCCTTCTTCTACCTGGCCGGCACGGTGGGGCTGCTGCGCTTTCCCGACGCGTACACGCGACTGCACGCGCTGACCAAGGCCGACAACCTGGGGCTGGCACTGGTCGTCGCCGGGCTGCTGCCGCAGATGGACGGCCTGCTGGCGGCCGGCAAGCTGGTGCTGGTGTGGCTGCTGGTGCTGCTGTCCAGCGCCGTGGTGTCACAGCTGATCGCGCGCTCGGCGCGGCGCCGGGAGGCCCGCCCATGAGCACGGTGGTCAGCGCGGCCGTCGTGCTCCTGCTGCTGTGGCTGGCGGTGTGGACCGTCGTCGCCCGCGACGCCTTCCTGGCCGTGGCCGGCTTCGTCGTCTACGGCCTGCTGCTGGCACTGGTCTGGGTGCGGCTGGCCGGCATCGACGTGGCGCTGACCGAGGCGGCCATCGGCGGCGGCCTGACGGGCGCGCTGCTGCTCGGCGCGGTGGGGCGGCTGCGGGGCACCGAGGCCGCCACCGCGACCGAGGGCGCCAGTGCCGGCGCGCGCGCCGGCGCGGCCGTACTGGCCGTCGCCGTCACCGCGGCGCTGATGCTCGGCGTGCTGGTACTGCCCGAGCCGGTACCCACGCTGGCGCCGCTGGTGGTGCCGGCCATGCCGGCCACGGGGGTGGGGAACCCCATCACCGGCGTCCTGCTCGCCTTCAGGGCCCTGGACACGCTGCTCGAAGCGACGGTGCTTGTCATCGCGCTGATCGGCGTGTGGTCCTTCGCCCCCGACCGTGCCTGGGGTGGCCGTCCGGGGCCACGCTACCAGACCGATCCCGACGGCGTGCTCGCCTGGCTGGCCCGCGTACTGCCGCCCATCGGCGTCGTCATCGGCATCTACGTGTTCTGGGCCGGCGCCGACCATCCCGGCGGCAAGTTCCAGGCCGCCACCATCCTGGCAGCCATGTGGATGCTGGTGCAGATGGCAGGCCTGTCCGATGCGCCACGCACCAGCCACCGCGGCCTGCGCGCCGGCATCGTCGCAGGACCACTGGTGTTCATCGCCGTCGGCGTGCTGGGCCTCTGGGCGGCGGGGTCGTTCCTCGCCTATCCGCCGGGCCTGGCCAAGCCACTGATCGTGGTCATCGAGGTCGCGCTGCTGCCCACGCTGGTGCTGGTCCTGGCCCTGCTGATGAACGGGCCACCGCGGCGCGGAGGCCCGGCGTGAGCCGGCGCGGCCCCGCCCTGTCACCGGCGCCGGAGGGCACCAGCCCGGAGTGTGCCCCGTGACCATCGAGACCCTGTTCGCGCTGACGGCATGCGCACTGGTGGGCATCGGCCTGTACGGGCTGATCGCGCAGCCGCATCCGCTGCGCAAGCTGGTGGCCTTCAACATCATGGGCTCGGGCGTGTTCGTGCTCTTCGGCGCCCTGGCGAAGCGGGGCGCCGCCGCGGGGCTCCCCGCCGACCCGGTGCCCCAGGCGCTGCTCATCACGGCCATCGTCGTCGCCTTCGCCGCCACCGCGGTGACCGTGGCACTGCTGGTGCGGCTGATCGAGGCCACGGACTCAGCCTCCCTCGCCGACGCGCCACCCAGGGAATGACGGGACATGGCACCGGGTGAACTCCTGACGGGCACCGAAGGCGGCGCGCTGCTGGCGGCCGCGGTGCTCCTGCCCTTCGTCGGCATGCTGGCCGGCCTGCTCCTTGGCGGCCGCTGGCTGCCGCGCGTCGCCTTCGTGCTGATGCCGCTGGGCCTCGGTGTGGCGCTGGCCATCGCCAGCGCCCGGGCCGACGCCGACGGCCCGCTGGTCTACCTGCTCGGCGGCTGGTCGCCGCCGCTCGGCATCGCGCTGCGGGCCGATGGCGCAGCCGTGGCCATGCTGCTGGCGGTCGCCGGCGTGGTGTGCGGCATCGGGGCCTTTGCCCGGGGCGACTTCGGCCTGGCTCCCGGCGCAGGCGAGTCGCGCGGCGCCTTCGCCTACTGGCTGCTGCTGCTGGCGGTCTGGGGCGCGCTGAACCTCGTGTTCGTCAGTGGCGACCTGTTCACGCTGTATGTCGCGCTGGAGCTGCTGACCTTCGCCGGCGTGCCGCTGGTGTGCCTCGCCGGCAGCGGCGAGACGCTGCGGGCCGCGCTGCGCTACATCCTGTTCGCGCTCTGCGGCTCGGTCCTGTACCTGCTGGGGGCGGTGCTGCTGTACGGGGGCTACGGCACGCTCGACATGCCGCTGCTGGCCGGCGCACTTCAGCCCGAGCCCATCGCCTATGCCGCGCTGGCGCTGATGACCGCGGGGCTGTTCGCGAAGACGGCCCTGTTCCCCCTGCACCTCTGGCTGCCGCCGGCCCACGGCGGCGCGCCAGCCGCAGCCAGCGCGGTGCTCTCGGCGCTGGTCATCAAGGGCTCGTGGTTCCTGGTGCTGCGGCTCTGGCTAGACGTGATGCCCGGCGTCGCCAACGCGGCAGCCGCCCAGCTGCCGGCGGCCCTCGGCGCCGCGGCCATCGTCACCGGCAGCGTGGTGGCGCTCCGCCAGCAGCGCCTGAAGCTGCTGGTGGCCTACTCCACGGTGGCGCAGATCGGCTACCTGTTCCTGCTGTTTCCCCTGGCCTTCGACGCCGCCGGTGACATGACGCTGCGGGAGGTGGCGACCAGCGCCGGGGTCCTGCAGGCCATTGCCCACGCCACCGCCAAGGCCGGCATGTTCATGGCCGCAGGGCTCGTGTACGCCGCGCTCGGCCACGACCGCATCGACGACCTCGCCGGTGCAGCGAAGGCACTGCCGGTGGCCGTGGCGGCCTTCCTCGTCGGCGGCCTGGCGCTGATGGGTGCGGTGCCGAGCGGCGCGTACCTCGCCAAGAAGCTGCTGCTGGGATCTGCCGCAACCTCGGGCCAGTGGTGGTGGACCTGGGTACTGCAGGGTGGCGCGGCCTTCACCGCCGGCTACGTGGTGCTGGTCGCCCTGCGCGTGTTCCGGCGCCCGCCAGCGCCGCTGGCCGACCTCAAGCCCGTATCGGCGCTGTCCCAGTGGGCCGCCCTCGGGCTGGCCGTGGCCTCGTTGTTGCTGTCGCTGGCCGCCGTGTGGGGGCCCCTGCCGCCCGACCTGCTGGCCAAGGCGTTCTCGCTGGAGGAACTGGCCATGCTGCCAGTGCTGTTCGGCGCCGGGGCCCTGCTCGTGGCAGCCCTGGCCCGCAGCCCGCTCACGGGCAGCAGTGGCGGCGCAGCGCGCCCGGGGTTTGCAGGCCTCGGCACCGCGTTCGAGGCGGGCGACCGGCTGGTGCGCCAGTGGGCGCCGGCGATGCTCGCACTGCTGCTGGTGGCCGGCACCTGTGGCTGGCTGCTGGCGCGGGGCTGACGCGGATGCCATCGACAGACGCTGCGGAAAGAACGACGGTCCGGCGGCACCCTTGTGCCGCCCGGGTGGGGTCGATGGCCGGCACCGGCCCCGGCGACCCCGTGCTCCCGGGCCTGCCGGGGCTGGTGGCATCATGGCCCCGCGGCTGGTGCCGGAACTTGGAGACGTGAGGTTCGTGGGAAGGAAATCGGCATGAAGACGCGCCTGGTCACTGCACTGCTCGCCGCGACCGTCGCCGGTTGCATGGTCGGCCCCGACTACCGGCGTCCGGACATCGACACGCCCGAGGCGTGGCGCATCGAGTACGCGAAGGCAGCCGATGTCGCCAACGTGAAGTGGTGGGAACAGTTCGACGACCCCGTGCTGAACGGCCTCGTCGAGACCGCCCTGAAGGACAACCGCGACCTGCGCATCGCGGCAGCCCGGGTCGACCAGTTCATCGGCGCCCTGGCCACCACCGGCTCCCAGCTCTACCCCCAGGTCGGCTACGAGGCCGATGCCAGCCGGAACCGCATCACCGAGGTCGGCCCGTCGCGGCTGCCGCCGGGCGCAAGCCCGTACTTCTCGCTGTACCAGGCGTCGCTGGGCGCGGCCTGGCAGGTGGACCTGTTCGGGCGCATCCGGCGCGAGACCGAGGCCGCCCAGGCCCGGGTCTATGCCAGCGAGCAGGGCAAGCGCGGGGTCGTGCTGACGCTGGTCTCGGGCGTCGCCACGAGCTACATCGTGCTGCGCTCCCTCGACCGGCAGCTGGAGATCGCCCAGGCGACGGCGAAGAACTTCGGCGCCACGGAGCGGCTCTTCGAGCTGCGCTTCAAGTCCGGCCTCGCCGCCAGGACCGAGGTCGTGCAGATCAGCTCCCAGTACCAGCAGGCCCTGGCCGCCATCCCGGCCTTCGAGCAGGCCATCGCGGCCCAGGAGAACCTCATCTCGATCCTGCTGGGCCGCAACCCGGGCCCGATTCCCCGCGGCAAGGCCATCGACGAGCTGGTGGCGCCGCTCATCCCGGGTGACCTGCCGTCCGACCTGCTGCTGCGGCGGCCCGACGTGCTGCAGGCCGAGCAGAACCTCGTGGCCGCCAACGCGAACATCGGCGCCGCGCGGGCGCTGTACTACCCCAGCATCTCCATCACCGGCGCCCTCGGCACGGCCAGCGACTCGGTCAGCAACCTGCTCGAGAGCCCGGCGACCATCGGCACGATCGGTGCCGGCCTGACCGGGCCAATCTTCACCTTCGGCCGCATCAAGGGCCAGGTGCAGTCGGCGGAAGCCGTCGAGCGCCAGGCGCTGGCCTTCTACGAACAGACGATCCTCAACGCCTTCCGCGAGACCAACGATGCCCTCATCGGCTCGCAGAAGAAGCTCGAGCAGGTCAAGGCCCAGCAGCTCCGCGTGGAGTCACTGCGCGAGTTCGCCCGTCTGGCCCGGCTGCGCTTCGACAAGGGGGTGGCCGGCTACCTGGACGTGCTGGTGGCGGAGAACGAACTGTTCGCGGCGGAACTGGCCACGACCGGAACGCTGGCTGAGCGTTACGCCCAGCTGGTGGCGGTGTACCGCGCCGTCGGTGGCGGCTGGGTGGACGTCGCCGACGGGATGGCGGCGGCGGCGCAGCCGGCCACCGCGCAGCGCTGAGGGACAGCAGCGCCGCGGCCCGCTGCCCCAGGCGGTTGCACCGGCCTGCCCTACCCCTTCAGCGCCACCAGCACCTCGTCGAGCATCTTCTTCGCGTCGCCGAACAGCATGCGGTTGTTGTCCTTGTAGAAGAGCGGGTTGTCGACGCCGGCGTAACCGGAGGCCATCGACCGCTTCATGACGATGGAGGTCTTCGCCTTCCACACCTGCAGCACCGGCATGCCGGCGATGGGGCTCGAGGGGTCGTCCTCGGCGGCCGGGTTCACGATGTCGTTGGCGCCGATGACCATGGCGACGTCGGTGTCCGGGAAGTCGTCGTTGATCTCGTCCATCTCGAGCACGATGTCGTAGGGCACCTTGGCCTCGGCGAGCAGCACGTTCATGTGGCCGGGCATGCGGCCTGCCACCGGGTGGATGCCGAAGCGCACGTTCACGCCCTTCTCGCGGAGGAACTTCGTGATCTCGTAGACGGTGTGCTGGGCCTGGGCCACCGCCATGCCGTAGCCGGGGACGATGACGACGGCCTTGGCCTCGCGCAGCAGTTCCGCCGTCTCGGCGGCGCTGACCGCCACCACCTCGCCGGCGGGCTGGGCGCCGCCGGCCTGCGCCGCGGCACCCTCGCCGGTGCCGAAGCCGCCGGCGATGACGCTGATGAAGTTGCGGTTCATGGCGCGGCACATCACGTACGACAGGATCGCGCCCGACGAGCCGACCAGTGCGCCGGTGACGATGAGCAGGTCGTTGGCCAGCATGAAGCCCGTGGCCGCCGCGGCCCAGCCGGAGTAGCTGTTCAGCATCGACACGACAACTGGCATGTCGGCGCCGCCGATGGCGACGACCAGGTGCACGCCGAAGGCCAGGGCGATGACCGTCATGATGAGGAGCGGCGTCATGCCGGCGCCGATGCCGGGCGCCTGGATGAAGGCGTAGCCCAGCCAGACGACCACCAGCAGCGCGGCCAGGTTGAGCCAGTGCCGCGCCGGCAGCAGCACCGGCTTGCCGCTGATCCTGCCGGCCAGCTTGCCGAAGGCGATGACGGAACCCGAGAACGTGACGGCACCGATGAAAATGCCGATGTAGATCTCGATCTCGTGGATCGTCTTCTCGGCGCCGGTGAACTCGATGGAGGTATCGACGTAGCTCGCAAAGCCCACCAGGCACGCGGCGAGGCCCACCAGGCTGTGCATCAGTGCCACCAGCTCCGGCATCTGGGTCATCTGCACCTTGCGGGCGGCGTACAGGCCTATGCCGGCGCCGACGGCGAGCGCTCCGACGATCCACGGGATGCCGCCGGCGGTGACCCGGGGACCCAGCACCGTGGCGAGCACGGCGATCGTCATGCCGACGATGCCGTAGAGGTTGCCGCGCCGGGCGGTCTCGGGGTTGGCGAGGCCGCCGAGGCTCAGGATGAAGAGGATGGTGGCGCCGATGTAGGCGACGTTGGCCAGGCTCGCGGACATGGTACGGCCCCTACTTCCGGAACATCGCCAGCATGCGGCGGGTGACGGCGAAGCCGCCGAACATGTTGACGGCCGTCAGCGCGAGTGCCACGACCGCAAGCCCGAGGATCAGCCCGTCAGGGCGCCCGCCGCCACCGTCACCGAGCGGTGGCGCCACCTGCACCAGCGCCCCCACGGCGATGATGCTGGAGATGGCGTTGGTCACGCTCATCAGCGGCGTGTGCAGCGACGGCGTCACGTTCCAGATGACCATGTAGCCGATGAAGCAGGCCAGCACGAACACCGTGAAGTGCGCGAGGAACGACGCCGGCGCGAAGGCGCCGACGAGCAGGAACAGCAGCGCACCGAGGCCGAACACCACGGCAAGGGTGCCGGGCGCCATGGGGCCTGACGGTCCGTGGGCGTGGGCGGCCTTCTTCGCGGCCGGGGCCGCAGGGGCGGCTGCCGGCTTCGGCGCCGGCGGCGCCGGCAGGTTCAGCGGCGGCGGCGGCCAGGTGATGGCCCCGTCCTTGATGACCGTCAGCCCACGGATCGCGTCGTCCTCCATGTTGACGTCGATGACGCCGTCCTTGCCCTTGCAGAGCTCCTCGGTGAGGCGCAGCAGGTTGGTGGCGTAGAGGGTCGAGGCCTGCCTGGCCAGGCGGCTCGGCAGGTCCATGTAGCCGATGATGGTGACGCCGTGGCGCACGACCGCCTCGCCGGGCACGGTGAGCTCGCAGTTGCCGCCCTGCTCGGCCGCCATGTCGACGATCACGCTGCCGGGCTTCATGCTCCGCACCATCTCGGCGGTGATCAGCCTTGGCGCCGGCTTGCCCGGGATCAGTGCGGTCGTGATGATGATGTCGGCGTCCTTCGCCTGCTGGGCGTACATCGCGCGCTGGGCCTGCTGGAAGCCCTCGCTCATCACCTTCGCGTAACCGCCGCCGCCCGAGCCCTCTTCCTCGTAGTCGACCTTGACGAACTGGCCACCCAGCGACGTGACCTGGTCGGCGACCTCCGCACGGGTGTCGTTGGCGCGCACGATGGCACCGAGGTTGGCGGCCGTGCCGATGGCGGCAAGCCCGGCCACGCCGGCGCCGGCGACGAAGACCGTGGCCGGGGGGATCTTGCCGGCGGCGGTGATCTGGCCGTTGAAGAAGCGGCCGAAGGCGTTGGCCGCCTCGATGACCGCCCGGTAGCCGCTGATGCCGGCCATGGAGGTCAGCGCGTCCATCTTCTGGGCGCGCGACAGCTGCCGAGGCAGCGAGTCGATGGCGAGCACGGTGGCCTTGCGGCCGGCAAGCCCCTGCATCAGTTCGGGATTCTGGGCCGGCCAGATGAAGCCCACGAGCGTCGTCCCGGCCCTGACGAGGGGCAGCTCTCCGGCCACCGGCGGGCGGACCTTGAACACGATGTCGGCGCTGCCCCAGAGCGCGGCTGCGTCCGGGGCGATCTGCGCGCCGGCGGCACGGTAGGCGTCATCGGTGAAGTTGGCCGCCTCGCCGGCACCCTGCTCGACGAGCACCGCGAAACCCAGCTTGGTGAGCTTCTGGACGACATCGGGAACCGTCGCGACGCGCTTCTCGCCGGCAAAGACTTCCCGTGGCACTCCGATCGTCAGGGGCATGGCAACCTCGACTGGGTTCAGGATCCGGGCCTTCAGGGGTGCCGGCGCGAAGGGCCGCCGGCGGCGCGCAATGATACCGGGAGAACCGGGGGCAGTTCACCGGAGCCCCGCAGCCCCCCAGGGCGTGGCACCACATGGTTGCCCACGGCGGCCGCGGCGGGGCCGCCGCCTCAGGCCGTTCTACCGGATGTCCGTCAGTTGCCCAGCAGGCGCAGGAACTCGTTGCGCGTCTGCGGGTGCGAGCGGAAGTGGCCGAGCATGCACGAGGTCGTCATCACCGAGTTCTGCTTCTCGACGCCGCGCATCATCATGCACATGTGCTGGGCCTCGATGACGACGCCCACGCCCTTGCCGCCGATGGCGTTCTGCACGCACTCGGCGATCTGCTTGGTCAGCACTTCCTGGATCTGCAGGCGGCGCGCGTAGAAGTCGACGATGCGAGCGATCTTCGAGAGCCCGAGCACCTTGCCGCTCGGCAGGTAAGCCACGTGGCACTTGCCGATGAAGGGCAGCATGTGGTGCTCGCACATCGAATACATCTCGATGTTGCGGACCATGACCAGCTCATCGGTGTCGCTGGTGAACACCGCCTCGTTGATGAGCTCGTCGATGTTCTGGCGGTAGCCGCGGGTCAGGAAGTACATGGCCTTGGCCGCGCGCTCCGGCGTCTTCACCAGACCCTCGCGGTTCACGTCTTCGCCGAGCAGCGTGATGATGTCGCTGAAGCGATCGGTCATCTGCGCGACGATGCCGGCCTCGTCGGCCGTGCGGTTGGCCAGGTAATCGGCGGCAGCGGGTACCTTCGCGAGCTTGTGCTCGGCCATGTTGATCTCCCTGTGGGATACCGTTCCGGACCCCGTGGCTTCTTTTCCGGCGGCGCGGGCGACGGCCCGGTTCCTGGTCGACATGACCTTCCCCCCTTATTGTGCACCGGATCGGCGCATGGGTGCCTGTCACCCCCGGGGGAGAATCGTTGCAGCGCTCATTCCGGATTCGCGGCTACCCCGGGGTGCGCGTGAGCCGCTGAATCTCTTCCGTTTTCGCAGGGACGGAGTCACCGGCCCCGGGCATCCGCCCGAGCCGCGCCGCCAGCTGGCGCACGGTCGGGGCCTCGAAGACGGCCAGCAGCGGCAGGTCCACGCCGAGGGCCTTGCGGATTCGGGCCAGCAGCCGCAGCGCCAGCAGCGAGTGGCCGCCGAGGGCGAAGAAGTCGTCGTCGGGGCCCACGGGCCGCTGCAGCAGGTCCTGCCACAGGGACTGCAGCACGCCCGCGAGCTCCGGCAGGCCCGGTGACGACGGGCCCGGCGTGGCCGACGGCAGCGCCCGCCGCGCGAGGGCTGCACGATCGACCTTGCCGTTGGCGAGACGCGGCAGTTCGTCGACGGCGATGAGCCGGCCGGGCAGCGCCGCGGCCGGCAGCCACTGGCGCAGCGCCGACTGCAGGGCAGCCGGGCCGGGCGCGCCGGCGCCCGGCGTGTAGTAGCCCACGAGCAGCGGCTCGCCATCCGCGTCGGCCGCGAGCACCGCGGCGGCGGCGGTGACGCCGGGCTGCGCCGCCAGCGCCGCCGTGACCTCGCCGAGCTCGACGCGGTGGCCGGCGAGCTTCACCCGGTCGTCGCGGCGGCCGGCCCAGGCGAGGCTGCCGTCGGGCAGGCGCCGCGCGATGTCGCCGGTGCGGAAGCCGCCATCGCCCGCCAGGGGCTCGAGGCCCTGCAACCGCCAGTAGCCCGCCGCGAGGTGGGGGCTGGCGACGACGACCTCGCCAATGACGCTGCCCTCGCCACCATCCTCGGCCCGCAGCCACACCTCGCCGTCCCGCACCGGCCGGCCGACGGGCAGCACGCTGCCGTAGCCCCGCGACGTGGCACCAGCCGGCCACAGCAGGATCGCCGTCGCCTCGGTCATGCCGTAGCCGTTGACGAAGCTGCCCCGGCCAGCGAAGCGGCTGCGCCAGAGCGCCAGGTCAGCCGCCCGCGCCGGCTCGCCGCCCAGCACGACCAGCCGCACCGCCGAGAGGTCCTGGCGGCAGCTCACGTGCTCGCCGAGCAGGTAGCGGTAGAGCGTCGGCGTGAGGTGCAGTGCCGTCAGGCGCGCGGCGGCGATGCGGTCGAGAACGGTCTCCCGGGCCAGCCGTCGCACGTCCAGCGGATGCAGGCTCGCGCCGGTGGCGAGCGCCGCGCCCAGGTCCTGCAGCGCCGTGTCCGATGCGACGCTCCCGAGGCTGCTCAGGCGGTCCGCAGCGCCGAGCCCGAGGCGCGCGGCCCAGCTGCGCACCTGGGCCGCGTGGGCGCCATGGGTCTGCAGGACGCCCTTCGGCGCGCCGGTGGTACCCGACGTGTAGAGCAGGTAGGCGTGCGCGGCGGCGTCGGGCAGCGTCCCGGTGAAGTGCCATGGCCCCGGCGGTGCCACGGCGACGACGGGCAGTCCGGGCAGCGCCCGCCGCGCCGCCTCGGCCTGGGGCGCATCGGCCAGCACGGCGGCGAGACCCGCGTCGCGGGCAATGGCCTCGATGCGCTTCGCGGGCCACTCGGGCTCGAGGGGCACCACCACGGCACCGGCGAGCCAAGGGCCGAGGGTGGCGGCCGTGGCCGCCACGCCCGGGTGACACCAGGTCGCGACCCGGCTGCCGGGCCGCAGGCCCAGGTCCCGCAGCGCTGCGGCCACGCCGGAGGCGGCGGACCACAGCTCCGCCATGGTCCAGTCGGTGATGCGGTCGGGACTGTCGCTGTCTGGGCGGCGGCCGCTCACGGCCAGGGCATCCGGCGCGGTCCGTAGCCGCGCCGACACGATGGCGGGCACCGTGGCATCGCCCGCCGGCGAGGCTCCGCCGGCCTGCCATCCGCCGGCGTGCCGGTCCTCTGCAGTTCGCGCAATGGGCGTCCCGGCACCGGCGGGCAGGTCGTCCGCACTTCCCGCGACGGGAGCCTCGGCACCGTCGGGCACCGGCCCCGGCAGCGACGGGGCTGCCTCCGACCGCAGGACCGCCGGCGGCGCGCCGGCGGGCACGATCGCAGCCACCGGCAGGGCCGCGCCGCCGGCACCCGTCATGACGCGCAGGTAGCCGGCGTACTCCGCGGCGAGGCGCTCGATCCACTCGGGGCCGAAAAGGTCGGTGCTGTACTCGAAGGTCGCGTGCAGGCCGGCGGGCGATTCGCCGAGCGCCAGGCTCAGGTCGAACTTCGTCGTCGTGCGCTCCACGGCCACGGGCCAGGCCGTGGTGCCGGCGAAGCTGAAGGGCGCCGCGGGCTCGGTGTGGAAGTTGAACAGCACCTGGAAGACCGGCGCGCGGTCCGTGTGCCGCGGCGGGTTCAGCACCTCGACGAGCTTCTCGAAGGGCAGGTCCTGGTGCTCCAGCGCGCCGAGCACCACGCTCCGCACCCGCGCCAGCAGCTCACCCACCGTCGGATTGCCGCCGAGGCCCACCCGCATCACCAGCGTGTTGACGAAGAACCCGATGAGCCCCTCCAGCGGCAGCTGGCCGCGCCCGGCCACCGGCGTGCCCACCACCACGTCCTCGGTGCCACCGTACCGCCCCAGCAGCACCGACCACGCCGCCAGCAGCACCATGTACGGCGTGCAGCCGTGGGCGGTGGCCGCCGCGTGCACGGCATCGCGCAGTCCCCCATCGAGGGTGATGCCATGGCGCGCGCCGCGATGGGACAGCGTCGGCGGCCGGGCCCGCTCGGCGCCGAGGTCGAGCACGGACGGGACGCCTTCGAGCGTCGCGCGCCAGTAGTCGAGCTGCCGCGCGGGCTCCGGGCCTGCCAGCCACTGCCGCTGCCACAGGGCCCAGTCGCCGTACTGTACCGGCAGCGGTGCCAGGGCCGGCGCCTCGCCCGACCGCAGCGAGCCGTAGGCCTGCGACAGCTCCGTCGCCAGCACCGACAGCGACCAGCCGTCGGCGATGATGTGGTGGATCACCACCACCAGCACCTGCTCCGTCTCGCTGAGCGAGACCACCGTCACCCGCACCAGTGGGCCCCGGGCGAAGTCGAAGGGCCGCCGCGCCAGCGCCGCCAGCAGGCCGCGCACGCCTTCCGCATCCAGGCCCGATGCGCCGATCCATTCCACCGGCACCGCGAGCGTCGCCAGCACCTGCTGCTCCGCCGTCCCCTCCTCCGCCCCCGCCACGAACACCGTCCGCAGCACCTCGTGCCGCGCCACCACCGCGTCCACCGCCCCCTGCAGCGCCACGCGTTCCAGCTGGCCCGTCAGGCGCGCCGACCAGGCCAGGTGATAGACCGAGTTGCCCGGATCCAGCGCCTCGAGGACCCAGAGCCGCTGCTGCATGAGGGACAGCGGGACGCGCCGCGCCGTGCCGGCCGTCGGTACGGGCGTGGGCGCCGTCATCGATGGCAACGGCCGGGCCTGCGGCACCACGTCGCCCAGCGCCGCCGCGAGTCCCGCCACCGTCGGCGTGAGGAAGAGCTGCTTCAGCGCCACATCGAGCCCCGCCTCCTCGCGCAGCCGCGCCAGCAGCCGGATGGCCAGCAGCGAGTGGCCGCCCAGGGCGAAGAAATCGTCGTCGCGGCCGACCCGGGGCAACCCCAGCACGACCGCGAACTGCGCTGCGAGCGCCGTCTCCACGGGCCCCATCGCGATATCGCCGGCAGCGGCAGCACCAGCGGCGAAGTCCGGCGCCGGCAGCGCGCCGCGATCGAGCTTGCCGTTGGCGGTGCGGGGCAGCGCGGGCAGCCACACCAGCGTCGCCGGCACCATGTAGTCCGGCAGCAGCCCGCGCAGGCCTGCGAGGACGGCGGCCGTGCGTGGCGTCTCCGGCGCCGCGGCGTCGGTGGCGACCACGTAGCCGACGAGCCGGGCGTCGCCGTCGCCGGCCTGATGGCGCACCACCACGGCGGTAGCCACGCCGGGCTGGGCCGCGAGGGCCGCCTCGACCTCGCCCGGCTCGATGCGGAAACCCCGGAGCTTGATCTGCTGGTCGAGCCGGCCCCGGACCTCGAGGGTGCCGTCGGCCCGCCAGCGCGCGCGGTCACCGGTGCGGTAGATGCGCGGCGCCGCCTCGCCGTCGAACGGCGACGGCACGAACGGGTCCGGGCGGAAGCGCTCCGCCGTCAGCGCTTCGCGGGCGTGGTAGCCCCAGGCCACGCCGAGCCCGCCGATCCAGAGCTCGCCCTCGACGCCGATGGGCACCGGCCCGCCGTCGCCGTCGAGCACATAGCAGCGCGTGTTGGCGATGGGCGAGCCGACGTGGACCGGCGACGGCGCGGTGACGCGCCCCACCGCCGACCACACCGTCGTCTCCGTAGGGCCGTAGCAGTTCCACACCTCCGCTGCCCGGGCCAGCAACGCAGCGGCCAGCGACTCCTCCAGCGCCTCGCCGCCGACGAGCACCCGCAGGCCCGCGCGCCCCCGCCAGCCGGCGGTGACGAGGCCCTGCCACGTCGCCGGCGTCGCCTGGCAGACGTTGATGTCGTGGTCATCGAAGGCCGCCATGAGTGCCGCCGGGTCAGCCGCGGTGTCGCGGCCCGCGATCACCACCGTGGCGCCGGTGACCAGCGGCAGGAAGAGCTCGAGCACCGCGATGTCGAAGGCCGGCGTCGTGACCGCCAGCAACCGGTCGCCCGGCGCGAGCCCGGGCCGGCGCGCCAGGCTGGCGAGGAAGTTCACGACGGCGCGCGCCGGCACGACGACGCCCTTCGGCTGGCCGGTGGAGCCGGAGGTGTAGATGAGGTAGAGCGGCGCGTCGGGCCGGGCGGCCGACGGTGACGGCGGTGCGGCCACGCGCAACGCCGCCGGCGACACCACCGTGATGCCCGGCGCGGCCACGGCATCGGCGGGCCCTGCCACCAGCAGCGTCGCGCCGGCGTCGGCCAGCACGAAGCCGCGGCGGGCGGCGGGATGGTCAGGGTCCAGCGGCAGCCAGGCGGCGCCACAGTGCTCGATGGCCAGCAGCGTCGCAAGCCACGTCCGGCCACGCGGCAGGCAGACGGCAACGATGTGACCCGGGCCCACACCGCGGGCCACGAGCCCCGCGGCCAGGGCGTCGACCTCGGCCAGCAGCGCCGCATGGGTCAGTTGCCCTGCTTCGTCGATCACGGCCACCCTGTCGGGACGCCGCGCCGCCATCGCGCGCACGAGCTGGCCCAGCGTCGCCGCCGGGCACTCCGCGGCCGTGGCGTTGAAGCCGCGAACCACCTGCTCGCGCTCCACGGCGGGCATCACGGGCAGGTCGGCGAGGCGCGCCCCGGGTGCGGCAGCCGCCGCCGCGAGCAGCGTCGCGTAGCCGTCGGCGAGCCGCGCCACCGTGGCCTCGTCGAAGAGGTCCGTGTTGTACTCGAAGTGCAGCCAGAGCTCGCCCTGGTACTCGATGGCCGACAGCGACAGGTCGAAACGCGACGTCGTCGCCGGCGCGATCTCCGTGGGGCTGATGGCGAGGTCGCCGAAGCGGTCCGCCTCCCAGGGCGCGTTCTGCAGCGCGAACATCACCTGGAACACCGGCGCGTGGCGCAGCGTGCGCGGCGGCTTCAGCACGCGCACGAGCTCCTCGAAGGGAACGTCCTGGTGCGACAGGTCGCCGAGCACGTCGCGGCGCACCCGGGCCAGCGTGTCGCCGAAGGTCGCATCCGGGTCGAAGGCCGTACGCAGCGCCAGCGTGTTGGCGAAGAAGCCGGCGACGTTCTCGAGTTCCACGCGCGGCCGGCCCGCCACCGGCGTGCCGACGACCACGTCGTGCTGGCCGCTCCAGCGTGCCAGCAGCCACTGGAAGCCCGTGAGCAGGACGTGGAAGAGCGTCGCGCCACCGGTGGCGGCCAGCGACTGCAGCGCCGCGAGATCGGCCGGCGCCAGCGGGCGCGAGTACCGGCTGCCGCGAAAGGTCTGGGCCGGCGGCCGCGGCCGGTCCGTCGGCAGGTCGAGCAGGTCGGGGGCGCCGGCGAGGCGGCTGCGCCAGTAGTCGAGCTCGGCCTGCAGCCGCGGGCCGCGCAGGCGGTCGCGCTGCCAGGCTGCGTAGTCCGCGTACTGCAGCGGCAGCGCCGGCAGCACGGCGGGCACGCCACTGCACTCGGCGGCATAGAGGGCCGCGAGGTCCCTGAACAGCAGGCCCGACGACCAGGCGTCCGACACGAGGTGGTGCGTGACCAGCAGCAGCACCTGGTCGTCGGGCCCGAGGCGCAGCAGCGTCGCCCGGCAGAGCGGACCCCGCGCGAGGTCGAAGGGCCCGGCCGCCAGCGTGGCCAGGCGCCCGCGCAGGGCCGCGTCATCGGCACCGGCCAGGTCCTCCTCGGCCAGCGGCAGCGGCAGGTCCCCGTGCACGGCCTGCCGCGGCTCGCCACCGACCGTGACGATGGTCGTGCGCAGCGCCTCGTGGCGCGCCGAGAGCGCGGCGAGCGCCCGGCGCAGGGCCGCGACATCGAGACGCCCGCGCAGCCGCACCGGCAGGCGCAGGTGGTACGCGGGACCAACGGCCTCGAGCTGCTCGAGGAACCACAGCCGCTGCTGGGCAAAGGCCAGCGGGAACGTATCGACGGCGGCCGTCACGGGCGGGCCGTCCGCGGCAGGCGCGGGATCCCGTCCGCAGCGGGCTGCACCGGGCCCGCCGCCGTGATGCGCGCGGCCAGGCCCCGCAGCGTCGGCTGCTCGAAGACCGCGATGGGCGGCAGTTCGACACCAAAGGTGGCCTGCACCCGCGCCAGCAGCCGCAGCGCCAGCAGCGAGTGGCCGCCGAGGGCGAAGAAGTCGTCGTCGTCGGCCACCGGCCGGCCGAGCAGGGACTGCCAGAGGTCACGCAGCGCGGCGAGCGCGGCGGGGTCGGCGGCATCGGGCGAGGTCCGCGCGGCCGGCACGCTGGCGAGCACCGCCGGTGGCGCACCCTGGAGCGGCGGGTCCGGGAGGATGATCGGCGGCAGCGGTGCATCAGCGGCGGCCTCACCCGCGAAGGCGCGCTCGTCGTCCGGCGCGGCTGCCAGTCGCGCGACGACGGCGCGGAAGGCGTCGGCGAGGCGGGCGATCCACGCCGGCGTGAACAGCGCCGTGTCATGGCCGAAGGCCACCACGAGCCCGTCGCCATCGCGGGCGACGTGCAGTGCCAGGTCGAGCTTGACGGCGTCGGCCACGGCGAGCTCCGGCCGGCTGTCCAGGCCCGGCAAGCTGAGCTCCGCGGGCGGCTGGCTGTGGTAGACGAACATCACCTGCACCAGCGGCGGGTGCGCCAGGGAGCGCGGCGGGTTCAGCACCTCGACGAGCTTCTCGAAGGGCAGGTCCTGGTGCTCCAGCGCGCCGAGCACGACGCTCCGCACCCGCGCCAGCAGCTCCGCCACCGTCGGGTTGCCGCCAAGGCCCACCCGCAGCACCAGCGTGTTCACGAAGAAGCCGACCAGCCCCTCGAGCTGCAGCTGGCTGCGCCCGGCCACCGGCGTGCCCACCACCACGTCCTCGGTGCCACCGTACCGCCCCAGCAGCACTGACCACGCCGCCAGCAGCACCATGTACGGTGTGCAGCCGGCACGCCGGGCCAGGGACTCGACGCCCTGCGCCAGCACCGCGTCCAGGCGGACCGTGTGCCAGGCGCCGCGTCCTTCCGGCTGCGCCGGGCGCGGCAGGTCGCCGTGCAGGTCGAGCACCGGCGGCGCACCCGCCAGCGTCGCGCGCCAGTAGTCGAGCTGGCGCTGCGGCTCCGGCCCCGCCAGCCACTGCCGCTGCCACAGCGCCCAGTCGCCGTACTGCACCGGCAGCGGCGCAAAGGCTGGCGCATCGCCCGACCGGAGCGCTCCATAGGCCGACGACAGTTCCGTCGCCAGCACCGACAGCGACCACCCGTCCGCAATGATGTGGTGGATCACCACCACCAGCACCTGCTCGGTCTCGCCGAGCGACACCACCGTCACCCGCGCCAGCGGGCCGCGCGCGAAATCGAAGGGCCGCCGCGCCAGCGCCGCCAGCAGGCTGCGCACGCCCTCCGCATCGAGGCCCGCCGCACCGATCCACTCCACCGGCACCGCCAGTGCGGCCAGCACCTGCTGCTCCGCCGTCCCCTCCTCCTCGCCCGCCACGAACACCGTCCGCAGCACCTCGTGCCGCGACACCACCGCGTCCACCGCGCGCTGCAGCGCCACGCGGTCCAGCTCGCCCGTCAGGCGTACCGCCCACTGGATGTGATACGCGCTGCCGGCAGGCTGCAGCCGGTGCAGGAACCAGAGCCGCTGCTGGGGCAGCGACAGCGGGATGCGCGCACCCGCCGGCCGCGGCGCGACGGCGGCGCCGGGCGGCGGGTTCGCCTGGCGCCAGGCGTCGATGGCCGCGGCAAGACCCGCGGGCGTCGGCGATTCGAAGACCGCGCGGAGCGGCAACCCGGCGGCAAAGCGCTCGCGCAGCCGCGCCACGAGCCGCGCCGCCAGCAGCGAGTGGCCGCCGAGGGCAAAGAAGTTCGCGTCGGGCGGGACGCTGCCGGCACCGAGCAGCGTCGCCATGACCTCGGCGACGCCGGCCTCGAGCGCCGTGGCCGGCGCGCGACCGGCGTCGTCCGGCGCGAGGTCCGGCACCGGCAGTTCGGCGCGATCCACCTTGCCGTTGGCATTGCGCGGCAGTGCCGGCAGCACCACCAGTGCGCCGGGCACGAGGTGCGCCGGGAGGCGCGCACGGAGCCCCGCCAGCACGGCCTTGTCGGCAGAACCGGGTCTCAGCGTGCAGTAGGCCACGAGCATCGCCGCACGGCCCGGGTCCTTGCGCAGCACGACGACGGCCGACGTCACCCGCGCATCGGCCAGCAGCGCCGCCTCGACCTCGCCGGGCTCGATGCGGTAACCGCGCAGCTTCACCTGGCCGTCGAGGCGGCCGAGCAGCTCGAACTGCCCGTCCGCGCGGCGCCGCGCGCCGTCACCGGTGCGATACGCGCGCTCCCCCGGCACCAGCGGATCGGCGCGGAAGCGCGCCGCCGTCTCGTCCGGACGGTGCCAGTAACCGTCGGCCACCCCGGTGCCGGCGATCCACAGCTCCCCGGGCACGCCGTCGGGCAGGAGTTCGCCGTGCCCGTCGAGCACGTAGAGCCGCACGCCCGGGAAGGGCCGGCCGATGGGCAGCGGCCGGTCGTCATCCAGCGGCTCGCCAGCACCCGCCTCGAACCAGCAGCTGTCGATGGTGGCCTCGGCGACGCCGTAGGAATTGATCACGCGGGTGCCGGGCGCCGCGCAGGCCTGCAGCCGCGCGTACTCGCGGCGATGCCAGGTGTCGGAGCCGACGATCAGCAGTTCGATGGGTGGCAGCTGCGCGCCGGTGCGGTCGAGCTCGTCGAGGACAGTCCGGATGACGGCAGGCACGAACTCGGCGACATCGACGCCGGCCCCACGCCACAGCGCCAGCAGGGCCGCCGGGTCGAGCAGCGTCTCGCGGGGACAGATGAGCAGCCGCCCGCCGCTGGTCAGCGCCCGTACCCAGTCGCCGGTGAAGACGTCGAAGGCGGCGCTCGCCATCTGCAGGTGCGTCTGCCCCGGCGCGAGCTGCCAGGCCTCGCACCAGGCGGCGCCGATGGCGGCGAGGCTGCGGTGGCTGACGACGACGCCCTTCGGCTCGCCGCTGCTGCCGGAGGTGTAGAGCACGTAGGCAGGCGCCGCAGGATCAGGTGGCGGCAGCGGGATCGCCTCGTCGACAGCGGCGGGCGCAGACACCGCTCCGGCCACGGAGCCGATCGCCAGGGCGTTGCCGCCGTCCGCGTCGCCGGCCAGTGACGGGTCGCCAAGCCCCGCGCCCGCCTCTCCCAGCGCCGCCGCGCCGATGACGTGCTCAAGGCCTGCGTCGGCCACCATGAAGGCGAGCCGTGCCGGCGGATACCCGGGATCGAGGGGCACGTAGGCCGCACCGGCCTTCAGCACGCCGAGCACCGCCACGAGATAGTCCGGCGAGCGCGGCAAGCCGATGCCAACCCGGCTGCCGGGGCCGATGCCGGCGGCCCGCAGGCGCCGGGCGAGCCGCGTCGCCCGCTGCTCAAGCTCGCCGTAGGTCAGCACCTCGGCGCCGAGGCGCACCGCCTCGGCCCGGGGCTGGCAGCACGACCAGTCGGTGATGGTCTGCGTCACCGGCACCTCCGCCGCCTCGACCAGCCAGGCAGGCGCCGGCGGCACCAGCGCCGCGGCCAGCGCGGCGTGCGAGGCCGCGTCCAGCAGCGGCAGCTGCGTGACCGGCAGCTGCGGCGCCGCCAGCGCCGCCGCCAGCAGCGCCAGGTACTGCGCGGCGAAGCCTTCCACCGTCTCCCGATCGAACAGGTCCGTCGCGTACTCGAAGGTCAGGCCGATGCCATGGGGCTCGTCGGCGACGGTCAGCGCCAGGTCGAAGGCCGCCACGCCCTGGTCGATGAGCTCGTCGAGGCGGAACCGCACCGGGCCCGCCGCCAGTTCCCGCACCGGCACGCGCACCTGGTTGAAGAGCACCTGGAACACCGGCGACCGTGCCAGCGAGCGCTCGGGCTGCAGGTCCTGCACGAGGCGCTCGAAAGGCAGCGACTGGTGGGCCTGGGCATCGCGCACCACCTGGGCGACGGCCTGCACGAAGTCAGCAAAGGCGGGCTCGCCGGCAGGCTTCAGGCGCAGGACGACGGAGTTGATGAAGAGCCCCACGGTGCGCTCATGGTCCGCGTCGAGCCGCCCCTCCACCGGCGTACCGACGAGCAGGTCCGCCTGGCCCGACAGCCGGCGCAGCCACACGGCGAAGGCGGCGAGCAGCCAGACGAAGGTCGTCGTGCGGGCCCCGGCAGCCGCGGCGCGCAGCGCCGGCACCAGCGCGCCGGGCAGCGCGCGCTGCACCCAGGCGCCGTGGAAGCGCTGCTCGGCGGGCCGTGGCCGGTCCGTCGGGAGCGCCAGCAGCGGTGGCGCATCGGCCAGCTGCCGGCGCCACCAGTCGAGCTCCGCCGCGGGCGGCGACGCCTGCGCCTGGCGGGCCGCGTACTCGGGATAGGCACCGACGGGATCCGGCAGCGCGGGCGCGGTGCCGGCGACGCTGGCGGCGTAGAGCGCCGCGAGTTCGGCGAAGAGCACGTGGTTCGACGTGGCGTCGGTGACGATGTGGTGCGCGACCACCAGCAGGCGGGAGTCGCCGTCCGGCAGGGCCTGGAGCGCGGCGCGGAGGAGCGGCCCCCGGGCGAGGTCGAAGGGCGCGCGGGCCGCGGCCACGAGAGCGTCGCCGGGCCCTTCGCGCACCGCGGCCGGCAGCTCCGCCAGCACTCTCGACGGTGGTGCGTCGATGACGAGCCGCGGCACGCCGCCGTCGGCCACGACCCGGGACCGCAGCATTTCGTGGCGGGTGACCAGCGCCACCAGCGCCCGGTCGAGGGCGACGGCATCGACGGACCCGGTGATCCGGATCGTGAAGGCCACGTTGTACGCCGGGCTGCCGGGATCCAGCTGGTCGAGGAACCACAGCCGCTCCTGGGCCGGGGACAGCGGCAGCGGGACGTCCCGGCCCAGCCGCGGCAGCGGCGGCACTGGCACCGCGCCCGCCTGGCGCGCGGCGATCACGGCAGCGAGGCCCGCCAGCGTCGGGGCCGCGAACAGGTCGCGCAGCGCCAGCTCCACGCCGAACTGCGCGCGGCAGCGCCCCACGAGGCGCGCCGCCAGCAGCGAGTGGCCCCCGCAGTCGAAGAAATCGTCGTCGCGGCCGGGCGCACGGCCATCGAGCAGCTCGCGCCACAGCCTGGCAAGCTCCGCCTCGACGCCCGGGCGAGGCGCTGCCCCGGCGGGGGCCCGGGGCGCGGACTGGCAGAGCGCTGCCAGCGCGCGGCGGTCGAGCTTGCCGCTCGGCGTGTGGGGCAGCACCGGCAGCGCGACGATGTCGGCCGGCACCATGACCGATGGCAGCGCCGCGCGCAGGCGGTCGCGCAGCGCGGCCACGTCGACCGCGCCACCGGCCTCGCCCACGACGCCGGCGACCAGCCGGGCACCGTCGCCCTCGCCGGCGACGGCAACGCCGGCCGCCCGCACGCCGGGGCTCGCCCGGAGCACTGCCTCGATCTCGCCGGGCTCGATGCGGTAGCCCCGCAGCTTCACCTGTCCGTCGATGCGGCCGAGGATCTCGAGCCGGCCGTCGGGAAGGAAGCGCGCCGCGTCGCCCGTGCGGTAGAGCCGGGCATCCGGCAGCCCCGGCACCGCGCCGAAGCGCGCGGCCGTCAGGTCGGGCCTCTGCCAGTAGCCGTCGCCGAGGCCGTCACCGCCGATCCAGAGCTCGCCGGGCACGCCCGGCGGCTGCAGCTGCAGTCCCTCGTCGAGCACGTAGCAGCGCGCGTAGGGCAGCGGCCGGCCCACCGGGATGCGCTGCGTACCGGCCGGCACGTCGGTCACGGCTTCGCAGGCCGCGTCCCAGATCTCGGAGGTGCCGTAGGTGTTCAGCAGGCGCGTCGCCGGCAGCTGTTCCAGCACCCGGCGCGCCAGGGCCGGGTCCAGCGGCTCGCCGCTGGAGATGAGCACGCGCAGGCCGCGGAGCGTGGCCGCGTGGCCCTGGTCCGCCAGCAGCGCGCGGAGCAGCGACGGCACCAGCACGAGGTGGGTCACGCCGGCCGCCGCGAGGTACGCGGGCAGCCGCGCGGGGTCGCTGGCCACGTCGGCCGGCACCACCACGAGCACGGCACCGTGGCAGAGCGCGCCGAAGATCTCCCAGTAGCAGTCGATGAAGTTGGGGCTGCTGCGCAGGCTGAAGACGTCGGCCCGCGTGAAGCCGTACGCCTCCCACATCCACGCCACGCGCCGGGCCAGGGCGCCATGGGTCTGGATCGCGCCCTTCGGCTCGCCGGTGGACCCGGAGGTGTAGAGCAGGCACGCGGCGGCGCCGGGCTCCGGCAGCGGCAGTCCCGCCCCGCTGGTGGCGACGGTGCCGGGCGCGGGCCAGTCGGCGACCGCGAGCACCTCGACGCCACCGGCGGCCGGCGGCGCGTGGGCGGCATCGGCCAGCAGCAGCCGCGCGCCGGCGTCCTTCAGGATGATGGCGCGGCGCGCCGCCGGGTACGCGGGGTCC
>JAEUPZ010000031.1 GCA_016789885.1 Chromatiales bacterium
GTCCGTCTACGGCCTGGACATCTACTATCCCGGCGAGGTCGCGGAAGGCCGCGTTCGGCGCTTCGACAAGTTTGTGCATCTCTACAAGCTGCACGGCTCGATCCACTGGCAAGTCCGGGGCGACGAGCTGCGTGCGCGCCACCCCGACCTGCAACCCTTCAGGAGCTATCGCGCGTTGGCGAGCGCGGCAGAGAAGGCCGCAAAGCTCAATGAGTTCGGTGAAGCTATTCCGTCCGTCGGCATCCTGCCTACAGCCAACAAGTTTGCGCAAACGTTGGCCATGCCATTTGCGCACCTGTTCCGGGCTTTCCAGGTCAGGCTCAGCGCGCCGCAGACGTTTCTTCTCGTTCTAGGATACGGGTTCGGCGATGATCACGTAACACGGATCATCGAGACAGCGCTAATGAACCCTTCCCTGGTCATGCTTGTCGTGGAGCCCGATCCGAATAGCAAGACTATCGAACGTATCAGGCGCTACAAAGATCTGGGAAAGAGGGCCTTCGTGCTGACACCGACAGAGGCGGCATTCGCCGCGGCGCAGTTCAAGGAAGCGACGTTCGATGACTTTTCACGATCCATCATGCCGGACGTGCAGTGGCTTGACGATTTCCTGCGGCTGCGTCGCTTCGAAAAGCAGATAGCCGCAGGAATAGGGAAGGTCGATGCGAACCCAGTCGATGATCCTTGGGCGTGAGCATGGAGAATCCGCGCGTCGTCGGTCACATCGTTGCCGTCCAGGGATTCCGGGTCAAGGTCGAAGTCCTGCCGGAAACCAAGTCGGCGTCGCGCGCAACGCTCGATGGCGTCCATAAAGCCATCGCGATCAATTCGTACCTGACCTTCTCCATTGGAGCGGGGCAGCTTGTCATCGGGATCATCACCGATCTCGAATCGCGGGAGAGCTACGAACCGGGCGGAGGCGACGAGCTGACCCTTGAGCTGATGAAGCCCCGGCGCGTGGCGCATGTGCAGTTGCTCGGCTCCATCGAAGTCGCGGACGGGCGGGGGCTGTTCTCTCCGGGCATCACCGTTCTCCCGACGCTTGATGCGGCTGCCGAGATCGGCGCACCGGAGATTCTGAAAGCCGTCTTCGAGACGCCGCCGAGCCGCAACAAGCCGGATGGATATGACGGGGACGATTTTGACTGCGAGTTGAGAATCGGTTGCCCGACCGGACAGCCGAACAACGTCGTCAAGGCGTCGTACAACGATCTGTTCTCGCGCCCTCTGGCGATTGTCGGCAATACGGGTTCGGGAAAGTCGTATTCCGTATCGAGCCTCGTTCAAAAGGCGATGGCCGCGCTAGGCGAAGCGGGAAACGAACCGCACGTCTTCATCCTCGACATCAACGGGGAATATGGCCGGGCCTTCGGCACCGAGAACCCGAGTCTGGAACGCAAGCCCGATCACATCTATCTCAACGGCAAGGAGTTCGGCGTTCCGCTCTGGTTTCTCAACGCTGCGGAAATATGCGCGTGGCTCAGTGCGGCGGAGCAAACGCAAGAACCCGTCCTGAAAGACTGGTGGGCTATCGCCAAGGCCGGCAATGAAAATGTCGCGGGCGGCGGGACCAATCTCTTGCGCCACGCCGTCACGAAGGCCACCAACATCCTGCAAACGCTGGATGCGCAACGCGCACCGTATAAGCGCGCGTGCCTTCGGCAGTTGAAGATATTGAAGGACTACATAGGTCAGCGGCAGGTGAACGGCCTTGCTGACCTTGAAGACAAGTTTGCGCCTTACAGCGCGCAGTACAACGCGAGCGGCAATAATCTCGATTGGGATTCTCCCGAGAACGAAGCCGAGATCAGGGCAGCGGCTGAGACCGTCATCGCCAGTCTCAAGGGCCTGATCTCGCAGGACCTGGACGTGGCGCAACTGAACGCGACCACGGCGGACAGCCCGCTCCATGTCCCCAAGAAATGGCTGATTGATCCCACGCTGCTCGATACCGCGACGCCCGCAGAGGAAGTGACGCGCATCGAAGCGCACCTCACCACGCTCAAGCTTCGCCTCAAGACGCGGCTGGACGATCCGCGCTGGCAGTCGTTTCTCAACTACGAATCCACCGATACGTGCTTCGCATCCCTGAAAGACTGGATGGGGCGCTTCGGCCTGGGCAAGCGGGAAGGGCCGCGCGTCTCGATCATCGACCTTTCGATGCTCAGCCACGAAGTCCTGCCTTATGCCTGTACGGTCATCGGACGCATCCTTCTCGAAACGCGGGAGAACTTGCCGGCGGCGCGAAGGTACAGGCATCCGTGGGTGCTTGTTCTTGAGGAAGCGCATAACTACGCGCGCCCGCCGCGTACCGATGAGCAGAAAGGGCAAGCGCTTTCCCGGCTGGCCTTCGAGCGCATCGCGAAGGAAGGCCGCAAGTTCGGACTATCGCTCATTATCGCCAGCCAGAGACCGAGTGAGATCAGCCAGACGATCATCAGCCAGTGCGCCAACTTCATTTCGCACCGGCTGCAAAACCCGGACGACATCGACCACTTCAAACGCATCATTCCGATGCAGGCGCGTCGCCTCCTGGATCAGGTCACGATCCTTGCGTCCGGCGAAGCCGTCGTCTTTGGAAGCGCATTCCATGTTCCCGCCCGCGTACAGTTCGACAGGCCACAACCTGGTCCCTACAGCCAGACAGCTGCGCCGTATCACGAATGGCGGATGGAGACGAATCCGTTCCCGCTCGACGAAGTCAGCAGCGCTTGGGGCCTGAATCCGCCGGTCAAGTTCGAGGCGATTGCGCCAGTTGTCGTCTCGGCAGTAGGCGGGAGCGCGACTCGGAACGACGCCGACGACGAGATCCCGTTCTAACGCGGGCAGAGGACTGCAAAAGCAAACTATGGACGTGGTCCTTTCGCCGTCTATTGCCGGCCGTCAGCTTCAAGCGGGATGTCTTGTCGGTCGTCTCGACGGTAAAAGTGCTGCGCGTTCCGCAGGAAAAGTAGCGACTTCAGTAAGTTGCGAGTACCGGGAACAATCGAGTGGGAGTAGGGCGGCGCCAGCGCGCGGTCCACTCCCGGGGATTCCCGCCATGACGTTCTGCCTCGTACGTGCTGCCACGGCGGCCCTCGTCGCCCTCGCCAGCCTGCCGGCCTCTGCGGCCACCGTCGAGCTGCGACCGGACGGGGATTACGTCTGGGTCGGGAATTTCGTGAACGTCGACGTCATTGCCCGGCCCGATCCGGGTGAGCGCATCGCGTCCTACGGCATGGCCGTCATCTGGCAGCCTGCCTGGCTCAGCTTCGGCAGCGCCACGTTCGACCAGTTCCTCGGTGGTCCGGTGAACGCCAGCCAGGTTTTTGCCACGGGAATCTCTTCCATCATCGCGAGCGAGACGGCGCTGGCGGGGACCGGGGCCCAGGCGGGGCAGGCCGAGTTCCGGCTGTTCCGCTTCTCCCTGCTGGTGACGGGGATCGGCTTCTCGCCGCTGGAGATCGGCTCGGCGCAGCTGTTCGACGCTGACGGCGCGCCCTTGCCGGTCACCATCCTGAACAGCAGCCTGACGACGGTGCCGGGACCGGCCTCCGGCGTGCTGCTGGCCTCGGCGCTGTGTGCCATTGCTGCGCGTGTGCGACGCTGGTCCGTCACGGCCTGATGACGGCTGGCGGTATGGGGCGTCCCGGTCGCCCGCGCCGGGCTGCCGTCACGTGAGCGTCCGGGCCCCGTCGCCGGGGACCTTGCCCGTGGGGATCATGACGATGCGGCTGCTGCGCAGCTGCCGTTCCTGACGGGCTCGCCCGTCGGGTTCCGGCGCTGCGCCCCCGCTCACGTATCGGGGGCGCCCGACGCGCTGCTGTCTGCAGCCTCGGGAATCATCCGGCCCTGACCAGCTCCTGCGTCAGGTCCTTCAGGCTGGGCTCGTCGAGTGTCTCGTGGGCCAGCAGCTCCCGCGCGCAACGGTCGAGCACGCGACGGTTCCGTTCGAGGATCGCGCTGGAGCGCGCGAAGGCCTGCATGACGACGTTGCGGATGGCGACGTCGATCTTCTCCTGGGTCTCGGGGCCCGTGCGGCAGCCGCCGGCTGACATGCCGGGAATGTCGAGGAAGCGGGGCCGCTCCGCCTCGTAGGCGACGTAGCCCAGGTCCTCGTCCATGCCGTAGCGCATGACCATGTCCCGGGCGATGTCGGTGACCTTGGCCAGGTCGTCGGCGGCGCCCGTGGATAGGTGGCCGAAGACGAGCTTCTCGGCGGCGCGCCCGCCGAGGAGCACGGCGATCTTGTTCTCGAGCTCGCCGCGGGTCATCAGGAAGCGCTCCTCGGTGGGGCGCTGGATCGTGTAGCCCAGCGCGCCGATGCCGCGGGGGATGATCGACACCTTGTGCACGGTGTCGGTGCCGGGCAGCGCCAGGGCTACCAGCGCGTGACCGAGCTCGTGGTAGGCCACGATCTCGCGCTCGCGGTCGTTGAGGATGCGGTTGCGCTTCTCGAGGCCGGCCACGATGCGCTCGATGGCGGTGTTGAAATCGACGAGCGTCACCTCGGCGCCGCCGCGGCGGGTGGCTGCCAGTGCCGCCTCGTTGCAGAGGTTGGCGAGGTCAGCCCCCGAGAAGCCCGTCGTCAGCGCCGCGACCTGGCTGAGGTCGACGTCAGCGGCGAGCCGGATCTTCCGCACGTGTACCTTCAGGATCTGCACGCGGCCGGTCTTGTCCGGCCGGTCCACCAGCACCTGCCGGTCGAAGCGGCCGGCCCGCAGCAGCGCGGGGTCGAGGATCTCGGGGCGGTTCGTGGCAGCCAGCAGCACGAGGCCCGACTTGCTGTCGAAGCCGTCGAGCTCGGCGAGCAGCTGGTTCAGCGTCTGCTCGCGCTCGTCGTTGCCGCCGAGGTTGCCGGCGAGCCCGCGGGCGCGGCCCAGTGCGTCGAGCTCGTCGATGAAGATGATGGCCGGCGCCTGGGCCCGGGCCTGCTCGAAGAGGTCGCGCACGCGGGCGGCGCCGACGCCGACGAACATCTCGACGAACTCCGAGCCCGAGATGGAGAAGAACGACACCTTCGCCTCGCCGGCCACGGCCTTGGCCAGCAGCGTCTTGCCGGTGCCCGGCGGACCCACCAGCAGGATGCCCTTGGGCAGCCGCGCGCCGAGACGGCCGTAGTCATCGGGCTTCTTCAGGAACGCGACCACTTCCTGCAACTCGGCCTTGGCCTCGTCGACGCCGGCCACGTCGCCGAAGTTCACGCCGGTGTCGCGCTCGACGTAGACCTTCGCGCGACTCTTGCCGATGCTCTGGAAGCCGCCGATGCCCTGCCGGTCGATGACGCGGCGGATGACGAAGTACCACAGGGCGAAGAACAGCAGCACTGGCGCGACGAAGGCGATGATGTCGCGGACGAAGGTGCTCTCGATGACCCGGGTGTAGGGGACGTCGAACTCCGACAGGCGGGCCGCCAGGTCCGGCTCGACCCGCGCGGCCACCAGCATGGTCTTGCCGCCGGGCTCGGGGCTCTTGAGCTTGCCGGTGACGAAGCGGTCGGAGACGGCCACCTCGGCGATGCGGCCCTCGGCCAGCGCCTGCTCGAAGCGGCTGTAGGGCACGGTCTCGACCTGCTGGCGGGCCTGCCACCAGTTCTGCAGGCTGAGCAGGGCCAGCAGCACCAGCAGCCAGTAGCCCAGGTTCCACTGGGTGCGGCGTTCCATCAGGTCGGGGACGTTACGTTTCGGCATGACCCGATTGTAGGTCACCGGGTGACCGGCCGGACCTGTCTCCCATGCCCGGCGGCAGCAGCCGGAAGGCCTCGCGGAAGATCGGGACGATGGCCCCGGGCCGGCAGTTCGTGCATCAGCGTGAAGGAACGGACAAGGTCTTGGCGTTCGCCGGGCTCGCCGATGGCCTCGGCGTTGCACTGCTTCAGCCGCCAGGCCCAGCCGTGCCCGATGGCGGTGCGCTGCGCCTGCGCGAGCATGATGGCGCTGACGCAGCAGGCTGTGTGCGGGCCTCGGGAAGGTGCTCCGCCAGCGCCTGGGTGAAGTGGCCCGCGGACGTGCCCATCTCGACGATGTCGCGGTAGTCGCCGGGCGGCAGTGCCTTCAGCACGTCGCGGCGCTGGCCGAAGGTGTCGCCGCGGCGGTTCTTCGCCGCGTAGCGCTTGTCGATGATCTCGCCGTGGATGAAGCCCTGGTGTGGGTGGCCGTTCCAGCCGCCGGTGGTGCGGCGGAAGTCGACGCCGGCGTAGCAGTCGGGGAGCGGCAGCGCCGGGTTGCGCTCGAGGGTGGCCGGGCCCCGGCGGGCCGTTCGAAGGCCGGGGCGAGGTCGGTGCGGATCTCCTCGAAGGCCTCCGCCGCGGGCCGCCGGCGTCTGGCACCTGCGGCGGGCCCACGCTCGCTGGTGCCCGGATCGACCCCGCTTTTTGTTCGGCGCCGGCCGGCGTCCCGTGGATTCGCTCCGGCGAGGCTGCCCAAGGCGCGGCCGGGCCTGCTAGGGTTTGCGTCCCCTGAATCCCCGGATGTCCTGGCACCCGTGTCCGACTGCGCAACCCGTCCCACGGCTGACGACGATGCCTGCATGGCCCGCGCCCTCGAGCTGGCCCGCCAGGCCGCGGCGGCCGGCGAGGTGCCCGTGGGCGCGGTGCTGGTGTACGAGGGGGCCGTCATCGCCGAGGCCGCCAACCGCAACATCGCGGCCGGCGACCCCACGGCCCACGCCGAGATCGAGGTGCTGCGGCAGGGGGCAAGGGTGCTCGGCAACCGGCGTCTCGGCGGCACCACGCTGTACGTGACCATGGAGCCCTGCCCGATGTGCGCCGGCGCCCTGGTCCACGCCCGCGTCGAGCGGCTGGTTTATGGCACGCCCGACTTCCGGGCGGGCGCCACGGGTACGGTCATCGACGTGCTCGGGTCGGCGGCGGTCAACCACCGGGTGCGGGTCACCGGCGGCGTCCGCGAGGACGAGTGCCGCACGCTGCTGCAGCAGTTCTTCCGCGAGCGGCGCTGACGTCCAGGCAGGCGGTCCTGGCACCGCCGGCGTCCGTGTCCGTCCCGGTCACGGACGCCCCCCTTGCGGATGCGCTGCATGGGGCGTCCGCCCGCAACCTGTCGGCGCGCTGCAGCGTGTCGCTGCCTGCCCACCGGCCCACCGGTCGCCCGCGCCGGATACGCAGTTTCCACGGTGCCCAGCCAGGCCTCGCGCATTGCCGGTGGCGCGCAGGCGACGCTAACATTGACAGAGGTCTGTCATTGGCGGACCCGCCACCATTGCAGGACAACACCACGATGCGTAACGCACTTCGAAAGCTCGCAGGCACGGCGGCCGCCGGCCTCCTTCTCGCGGCTGCCGGACCGGCCTTCGCGGCCGACAAGGCCGAAGATTCCGGCGGCGCGCCGGCCGGCGTGAACGTCGGCGGCGGCGAGCGCGGCATCGAGGCCTACATCATCGAAGGCCCGCCCATCGCGCCGACGGCCGTGGCCAGCAGCAAGCACCGGTCCTTCGCCCGGGGCATGGTCTGCGTGGAGTGCCACAAGATCGACTTCCCCGTTGATGCCACGTCGACGGCGACCAAGCAGATCGCCGCCAGCGCCCGGCAGCTGAGCCAGGAAGAGATCTGGGACATGATCGTGAAGTTCCTGCCCGGGCGTGAGCGGTTCGCGCTGACGACGGCCGACGGCGACCAGCCGCTGGCGACCACCGTCGACATGATGCTCGACAAGGAAGAGAAGGTGCTCTACGTCGTCTCGGAGGTGGGCACCGAAAAGCTCAACCAGCTGCGCCGCAACCCCAAGATGAGCGCCGTGCGCTTCCAGGGCTGGACGGTGGCGGAGCGGGGCAAGCAGGAGTGGCGCAGCACCCAGATCAAGGGCACGGCCGAGGTCATCCCGGCCAGCGACCCGCGCTTCCTGCCGCTGGTCAAGAAGTACCAGCTGGTGCGGCTCACGCCGGAGCGGGCCGTGCGCCGCTTCGACCTGATCCGCATCACGCCGCAGCAGATCTGGTACTTCGATACCGAGCTGAGCGGCGCGCCGAACGCCTCGGTCTACCAGCTGTGGAAGCGGGGCGCTACGGGCGTGCTGCCCGCGGCGACGGTCGCCAACTGAGCCTTACGAGCGGGCGGCGGCGGCCGGTACGGCCGGCGCCGCCGGCCGCTCCTCCGCCGTGACGGCGGACACCGGGCCCGCCGTCGAGCCGCCGGCCCGGCCCTCGGTCAGCCAGACCAGGATGTCGTAGTAGTTCCGCACGTTGCGGACGTAAGCCACGGTTTCTTCACCGCGCGCATAGCCCCAGCGGGCCTGCCGGTACCAGCGGCGCTCCATCAGCAGCGGCAGGGACGACTGCACGTCGACCCAGCGGTCGGGGTTGCCCCCGGTCAGGCGGGTGATCTGCCGGGCGTCGAGCAGGTGCCCGTAGCCCATGTTGTAGGCCGCCAGCGCGAGCCAGGTGCGGTCGGGCTCGGCGACGTCGGGCGCCGACCGGGCGATGCGCTGGCGCATGCGCCACAGGTACTTCGTGCCCCCGGAAATGCTCTGGACCGGGTCGGCGCGGTCGGCGATCTGCATGAGTTCGGCCGTCTCGGGCATCAGCATCATGATCCCGTAGGCGCCCTTGGGCGACTCGGCGTCCGGCGTCCAGTGGCTCTCCTGGTAAGCCACGGCGGCCACCAGCCGCCAGTCGATGCCGGCACGCTTGGCCGCGGCCTCGAACTGCGGGCGGAAGGCCGGCAGCCGGGTGCGGACGTCGGCCATGAATTTGCGCACCCCCGGGTAATCGAAGGCCACGCTGGCGCCGTAGTAGCGCTCCATGATGTGGTCGAGGTCGCCCGAGGCGCGCAGCCCCTCGAGGTAGCGCTGGGCGGCCTCGATCAGGCTCCGGTCGCCCTGCCGGGGGAAGGCCCAGGCCAGCGCGTCGCCCGACGACAGCTCGAACGCTACCCGAAGTTCCGGGTGGAAGCGCTGGAAAATACTGTAGATCGTCGAGTCGACGACCGTGTAGTCGATCTCGCCGCGGGCCACCCGGTGCAGCAGCTCCGCCGCGTCGGCCGAGGGGTTCTCGGTCCAGGCGAGGTCCGGCGCCTCGCCGCGCTTCTGCGAGAGGGTCGCTACGTAGCTGGAGTCCGCCACCACCTCGATGCGCTTGCCCACCAGGTCCTGGACCGACCGCGGCGCCGGGCGGCCCCGGTGGTGCACCACATGCTGGCTGACCTGCTGGTACGGCGGGCCGAAGTCGACGCGGCCGGCGCGGTCGCTGGTGACCGTCAGGCCTGCGGCGGCCATGTGCGCCTCCCGGCCCTCGACGGCACCGATGACGTCACCGAAGCGCTCGGCCTCGGTCAGCACCAGCTTGACCCCCAGGTGCTCGGCAAAGCCACGGGCCAGGTCGTACTCGGGCCCCTCGGGGCCGGCGGCACCGAGGTAGTACGTGATCGGGCTGTTGCGCGTGACCACCCGCAGTTCGCCCTCGGCCCGCACCTGCTCCAGCAGGGTCGGGGGTCGGGCGCAGGTGCAGAGGACCAGCGCGCTGGCGATGAGTAAGAGTTTTCTCATGGCTTCAGGGCCCCCGCCGGGATCCTGGGATCCCGGCCGGTGGAGGCGCGCGAACCCTAGCACGGCACCCCCGGCCGGACCATGCCGGGGAGATTTACAGGTGCTTAATGCTTATGTCGTGCGCCATTTAAAACAGGCACTTGAGAGGCGTACCTCGAACGGCGGTGACATCTGCCGGCTGGCAGGAGGCCAGAATCGTGACCCCGGATCGGATATCTTGTCGCCCCGTTTCGACGAGCCTGACCCCATGAACCTGACCCAGCGCAAGGACTGGCAGGCCCGCTGCCGGGCCGCCGGCATGGACCCCGACGAGGTCGCCATGGTGGCCGACCGTTACGCCGCCTACCGCCGCTACAACGCCGCCGGTGGCGGGCTGCCCCTCGAGGGCTGGTTCCGCTTCTATCGACTCGAGAAGGAGTCGGAGCTCGGCGACAACGCGCAGGGGCTGGTCAGCAGCTGCTCGGCGACGGGCGAGGGCAATGCCCACCAGTACCTCTCGAACCCGGCCCCGTTCCTCGCGCTGGTTCGTGATTACCTGACGCTCCAAGAGGCGCCCGCAGCGCCGGCGAAGTCCCTATAATTGCGCGCGCCCGGCGGCTGCCGGGCACCAAGCTCCCGGAGGGATGCCGGAGCGGCTAAACGGCCCTGACTCGAAATCAGTGGGGGGCGCAAGTCCCACGGGGGTTCGAATCCCTCTCCCTCCGCCACACAAGAACACTGGCCCCTTTGGGGCCGTTCCGGATATTTGTGGTGCCGCTAACCGGAGCAGAAGGCGCGCGGGGGTTAGGGACCCTGGCCCAACCCGACCCAAGTCAGTCCCTGCCCTCGCCGACAGCGCTTGCCACCAACCGCGCCGCGGCGGCGATATTGCCGCGCAGGCGAGCGACATTGCCGACATAGGCTGCCAGCGCCTCGGTGGCGCGTTCTGTCAGGACGCCGGCAGTGATGAGCCCTTTGCGGGCCAGGGCTGCGATATCGTCCTGGTCCTGGCTGGAGAAGCGGCCGAGCTTGCTGACCGCGAGGTCCAGCGGGGTGAGGAGGCGAACATCGAGGACCGTCGAGTCGATGCCCTCCAGCGACAGCGGCAGCGAGTCGTCGTGGGCGTCCTCGTGCATCAGGCCAAAGGTGTCGTTGTACTGCGTGTCGAAATACAGCAGCCGTGCCCTGCCACTTTCATCGCGCCACGCCGTCTCGAGCCCTTCCGGCAGCGCGACCCTGCGCGAGAAAACGGCGTCGATGTCTGCCGATACCCGCGAGCCAGTGTAAAAGTGCAGGGCGGCACCGCCGGCAACGTACATGTGCACGGGAAGGGCAGTGGCGGGTCCGCCTGCCAGCGAGGCAGCAATGCGCGCGGCCAGGGCGCGGAACGCCTCGACGTACTCGCGGTCGGTGTGGGCCTCAGGCTGCATGCCGTAGTCTCGCCATGACCATCGGCAGAAAGCGCGCGGGTTGCAGTGGCGTCGCCGCCAGCCAGCGTCCGAACACGGCCGGCTCCGTAACTCCGGCGTGCAGCGCGTCGGCCAGTTCCAGATAGCGTGGCCGGTCGAAGCCCGTGACGCTCGCTAGCGTCACGGCGAGGCCGGCGAGGAAGAACGGTGCGCCGGTCTGGCGCCACGCCTCGGGATCCGTCGATCCTGAGGCGGCGAGATCCAGCAGCTTGGCTTCGTACGCGCGATCCACTTTTGCGGGCCACCGCCCGTCCGGCGTGAGGGTGGGCCGTGGTTCCACGACGGACAGGATGACGCCCAAGGAGTCCGCCAGCCCGGCGAGGGTGTTCAGGTCGCAGTTCGAGCGCGAGCGCAGACGACAGAGAGTCTCCTTGGGCAAGCCTGCGTGGCGTGCCCAGGCGGCGTCAGACCAACCCCTCTGCCGGGCCCGGGCGGTCAACTCAGAGAGAAGAGGCTTCAGGATGGCACTGGCGTTCGCCATGCCCGCAGCATGGCCGTCGTTGACCTGAAAGTCAACGCTGTGGCGAAAAGCAGGGCGACTTGGCCCGAGGTCGGCCAGCCCGTGCAGCTATCCACACACCATTCCACCGTCTTGGTAGCACCTGTCGGCGAGCCCCGCTTGACGCTGGCGCCCACGGTTGCGGCGTTTGACCTGGCGGTGCACCGCGGGGAGTCCATGGCAACCCGGCCCATCGGGAAAGAGGCCCCGCACCCGGGGCATGCCAGGCCCGGTGTCCTGGCCGGCAGGAAATGGTCCGGATCGACTGCAATCCCCCAGGCGGATCTCGAGACGAACGATTGGCACCCTCTTCTGGTCCTGTCACCGAGGGCGTTCAAGGAGCGCACCGGTATGGTCATTGCATTGCCCACGGCCACCGGGGCATCCAGGGAAACCAACCGGTTCGCCGTGAAGTTCGTGGGTCCAAAGGGCGAGGCGAGCGACCATGATCGGCCGCCAGCCGAGGTCCTTCGACTGGAGGGTCCGTGGGGCGCGCGCGCCTGGAAGCGGGTGCCTGATGGTCGCTGTCAGCAGCCCTACGAAGCCTTGCTGCAGGTCATCGGCAGCGAGAGTTCAGGCACACCGTACTCAGTGGGGCCTGGCGAGTCGTGACCCGGGCCTGCCGTCACCCCGGGGAGGTGTGACTGCAGCGGCGCGTTGCGCCATCGATGGCGCCTTTGGCGTCGACATTGGAGTCAACTCTGCTAGCGCAAAACAGCAGGGCGGTGAGGGTTTCCCCATCACCGCCCTGCGGGCTTCTGGCCCCCGGCCTGGCGGCGTCAGTGGCCGCTCTTGGAGCTTCGATCGGTCGTCGGGGTACCCAATGAGATCGGGGTACCCATGAGACGATCAGCTAGACGATCAGCTGCAAGCGCGGCGGCGGGCAAACCCGGCGCCGAGCAGACCAAGACCCATCAGCGTCAGGGTTGCCGGCTCCGGCATCTTGACGCCGCCGTTGTAGAAGCTCAGATGCGACGTGCCGCACTGGTTATTGTTGCGTCCGCAGGTGACGGGCGTTTGCCAGCTGCCGGAGTAAACCCCATTCACCGCCGTGCCGGCGTAGCTGAACAGGTTGAAGTTGCTGCCGCCCTTCGCAACGAAGGCGGTGATCAGCGGATCGCCGGCGCCCGGCGTATAGGTCCACGTGCCGATGCCCTTGCCCGTGGGCGTGAAGCTGAACTCGCCACCGGTGATGGACGCGTAGTTGCCGGCCGTGAAGGTCGTCGTGAACCCGCCGGTCTCGTCATCGTCGTCCGTGAAATCGAAGTCGAACTTCGCGATCAGGGGCGTGGGGTCGATGATGTACTTGCCCTGCGCGTCCTTGTACTCGGCGACGCAGTCCGGTGGCTTTCCGAATACGCCCGCGCAGTCATTCCCGTCAATCGTCGCCACGAGAACGCTGGGGGTCGCTTCCGCAACGCCGGCCACCAGCAAGAAAATGGCGCCAACGCCAGCGGCGAAGCCGACTGTGCCTGGATTCTTGTTCATACGCGCTTCCCTCCGTCCTCAGGTCTGGTCCTGCAGGTTTGTGTAGTCGTGTCGGTCTGACCGGGATCGCACGGCGTAGGGTCTTCGGCCCGACCTGCACCAATGGCATGCACAGTACGTGCCAGACTTTGTGAAACAATGATTTGCACCCTGATGATCCCTTCGCGCCTCGGAATATGGAAAGTACGTCGACAGTGCCACGGGCGCCCTGGGTGACCTCGATGCGTCCACATGCCGTGATGGGCGGGCGGCTGGCCTCCCGGCGGCCGTGCCGCTGAGTCGCTCCTGCGGCCCTGTTTCCCCCTGAGGCCAGGGGGGGGCAGCCCCGAACTCGCCTTGCGGTCTGCGCGGACCCCCCGTATAAACCGCCGCACCGCCAAGGCCGGGGAGGCCGCCGATGCTCGTGCCAATCGCCTGCTGGCGCGACCCCGCCGGGGAGCTGCGTGCCGCCGCGCCCGACATCGCATCGTCGGAGCTGGCTGCCGCCAGCGAGCAGCGGCTGCTGCCGATGGTGCGCCTCGCCATCGAGGAATCGCTGACGGCGGCCCTGGCCGCCGGGCGGCCACTACCCGACACGCGGGATGGCGTGCCGCCGCCAGGCTATCCGGCGAAGCCGGGGCTCCACTGGCTGACCATCCACATCAACCTCGACCACCTGCGGGCGCTGGCGGCGCACCAGCGGGGGCGGGCATGACGCTGTCCGGGCGCGTAACTGCCGTAGCCGTCGCGCTGTCCCTCGCCGCCTGTACCCCTGCCGACACCACGACGAAAGGAAACTCCATGTCGACCGCTTCGCTTGCCATCACCGAACTCGCCGCCGGATCCGGCCCCGCCATCGCGGCCGGCCAGACGGCCGTCGTGCACTACACCGGTTGGCTCTACGCCGACGGCGCGGCCGACAACAAGGGCCGCAGGTTCGACAGCTCCCGCGACCGCGGTGAGCCCTTCGACTTCAGCGTCGGTGCGGGCCACGTGATCGCCGGCTGGGACCAGGGTGTCGCCGGCATGCAGGTGGGCGGCCAGCGGCGCCTGGTCATTCCGCCGGAGCTGGGTTATGGCGCGCGGGGTGCGGGCGGCGTGATCCCGGGCGGTGCGACGCTGGTCTTCGACGTGGAGCTGCTCGAGATCCGGTGACGGATGGGAGCCGGCCCTGGCCCCGTCCTGGCGGGCCCGGTTGCCGTGGCGAAGGTCGAGCGTTCCGGGGACGAGTGGCCGCTGGCGGTGGTGCAGGCATCTCCCCTGGTAAAGCCTGCCGACGACCCCGTTGCCAGTCAGCCCGCCAGCGGCCAGCCGTGGAGCGTCCGGTAGGTCGAGGTGCCGCCGCCGGGCGTCGAGGCCACCAGCGCGAGCCGGTCCGCCAGCCAGCTGACCGGCGATCCGTCGGGCGCTTCGCCCGGGGCCGGTCGCGTGCAGTCCCGCGCCAGCGTCACATGGGGTCGGTAGGCCCGTGGCTCCACCGGCAAACCCCGGGCGGCGAGGGCGGCTGCCAGCAGGCCATGCAGTGTGATGAGCCCGGCGGACGGCTCGGTGCAGCCAAGCCAGGCGATGCCGCTGCGGCCGGGGCCGCCGGGCAGGTCGAAGGTGGCGGTGAATGGCTGGGTCGTGCTGGCGGCCGCTGCGCCGGCTGCCTCGACCAGGGGCAGCAGGCCGGCCTCGACGCTGCCGAGGAAGGCGACGGTGACGTGCAGCGCGGCGGGTGGCGTCGCGCGACCGTCGCGGTCCCGGGCGACGGCGGTGGCGATGTCGGCCAGCAGCTGCCTGGCCGGCGGGTCGGGCCACAGCGCAAAGAAGAGCCGGAGCCTGCCGGTGGGTACGACCGTCATGGACCGGATGTTGCGCAGCCGCGGGCGGGCCTGCAACCGTTCTCCATGCTATACAGGCGCGCCATGCAGCCCTCCACCAACAGCCCCGGGTTCTCCCTTTGATGCGTCCGTCGTTCTGGGACCACGCCGTCGCCGCCGTCATGTCGCTGCTGCTGCCACTGGCGCCCTTCGCGGCGGCCTTGCTGGCGCGCGATCCCGCCTACCTTCGGGACTACGGCGGTTCACTGCGCCGGGCGATCCGCCACGTGCAGGGGCAGAAGCGGGCTCGCCTGATGTCGCGCACGCTGGCGGCCCGGGTCCGCGGCTGGCCGCCGCGGGACGAGATCGAGGGCGGCTGCACCCACTGCGGTGCCTGCTGCCTGCACCACAGCTGCATCTTCCTGAAGATGGACGATGGCGGCCGCTCGAGCTGCCGCATCTACGGATCGGGTTTCTTCCGGAAGCTCGCGTGTGCGGAGTACCCGCGTACGGCCGCCGACATCGCGCTCTACGCCTGCCCCAGCTTCACGGCCCGCTCGCCGGAGCGGACGCCCGGCCGTGTGCCCGTGGCGATCCCGGTGGTCGTCGAGCAGGACTGATCAGTCGTCTTCCCGGGCTTCCGCGGGCAGACCGCCTTGCAGGCCGAGGGCCGCCCGGGCCAGCAGGTGTGCGCTGACGGGCGCCGTCAGGAACAGGAACGCCGTGACCAGCACCTCGTGCACGCTGATGCCGGGGCCGGTCAGGCTGAAGTAGAGCGCCGAGGCCACCAGCGTGCAGCCGACGCCGAGCGTCGAGGCCTTGGTGGGGCCGTGCAGGCGCCCGTAGAAATCCGACAGTTTTGCCAGGCCCAGCGAGCCAAGCAGGGCGAAGCCGGCGCCTGCGATGAGGAGCGCCGAGATGCCGATGTCGATGATGGTCGCCACGGTGTCCGTCCCTTGCCGCCGTCAGTCGATGACGCTGCCACGCTTCAGGTAGCGCGCGCAGCAGACCGTGCCCACGAAGCCGAGCAGCGCGATCAGGATCGCGACCTCGAAGGTCACCGCGCTGCCGCTGCGCACGCCATCCACGACCACCAGCGCCAGCACGTTCACGTAGCAGGTGTCGAGGGCGAGGATGCGGTCCGCCGCCGAAGGTCCCCGCACGAGCCGCCAGCCGGCCAGCAGCAGCGCGATGCCGAGCATGACGGCGGCGATGGTGGCGGCCGTCGTGATCACGGCGTGCCCTCCGGTCCCGGGAAGATGGCGCGCAGCGGGGCTTCGTAGCGGGCCTTGATGGTCGCGACCAGCGCTGCCTCGTCGGCGACGTCCAGCGCGTGCACCAGCAGCGTGCGGCCGTCGTCGATGGTGTCCACCGACAGCGTGCCGGGCGTCAGCGTGATGATGCCGGCGAGGATCGCGGTGCCGACGGGATCCCGTCCGTCCAGCGGGATTCGCACGAAGGCGGGCCGCAGCCGGCGCTCGGGGCCGATGATGAGCACGGCGACCTGCAGGTTCGCGATGACGATGTCGCCGGCCACGCGCAGCAGCAGCCGTACCGCCCGCCAGGGGTGCCGCGCGTTGACCGGTACCGGCACCAGCCGCCGCACCGTCAGCGGCAGCGCCACGGCCAGCACGACGCCGATCAGCACCTGGCCCGGTGCCAGGGTGTTGTTGAGGGCGAGCCACGTGGCCAGCACCACGACGCTCTGCAACGGCCAGGGCAGCAGGCCGCTCACGGCGGGTCTCCCGCGGCCACCGCCTGCGGTCGCTCGACCGGGTCGGCGGCAAAGACGGCGTCGATGTACGCGACCGGGCTCTGCAGCGCCGCCGCCGTGGCCCGCGCGTAGCGCTCGACGGGCGTCGCGAAAACGACGAGGGCGAAGCCTGCCGCCAGCAGCGCGGCACAGGCCGCGGCCGGCGCCGCCAGCGGCCGCGCGGGTGCCGGCGGCGTCGCCGACGGGTCCGGCTCCCAGAACCAGCGGCTGCCCGCGCGCATCAGCGCGAGCAGCGCGAGCAGTCCGCCCGCCAGTACGGCCGTCCAGACGGCGATGACGCTGCCGGTGCCGAGGGCCGCGCGGAGCATGAAGAGCTTGGCCACGAAGCCCGAGAACGGCGGCAGCCCGGCCAGCGCCGCCGCGGCCACGAGGTAAAGGCCGCCAATGAGCCCCGCCCGCGTCATCCGCGGGCCCGGCTCCAGCCGGTCGCTGCCACGGCTGCGGGCGAGCAGTTCCGCCACCAGCATCAAGGCTGCCGCCGCGAGCGTCGAGTGGGGCAGGTACAGCAGCGCCGCCGTGGTGGCGCGCGTGCTGCCAAGGCCGAGGCCGATGGCGAGCGTGCCGGCCGAGGCGACGATGAGCCAGGCGGCGAGGTGGCGCAGGTCGGCGGCCGCGAGGGCGCCGAGGCCGCCCACCAGCAGCGTCGTGACGCCGGCGGCCAGCAGCAGGTCGTCGGCGACCCCCGGGAACACCAGCGTCGACACCCGCAGCAGCGCGTAGATGCCGACCTTGGTGAGCAGCGCAAAGAGCGTGGCCACCGGCACCAGCGGCGCGGCATAGGCCGCCGGCAGCCAGAAACCCAGCGGCACCAGCGCCGCCTTGGTGGCAAAGACCAGCGCGAGCAGCAGGCCCGCCGCGGCGGCCAGGGCCGCGGCATCATGGCCCAGCGCCGGGATGCGCAGTGCGAGGTCCGCCATGTTCAGCGTGCCGGCAACGCCGTAGAGCAGGCCGACCCCGATGAGGAACACGGCCGAGGCGACGAGGTTGACGGCCACGTAGTGCAGCCCGGCCCGGGCGCTGCCGGGCCGGTCCCCATGCAACAGCAGCGCGTAGGACGCCGCCAGCAGCAGCTCGAAGCAGACGAACAGGTTGAACAGGTCGCCGGTCAGGAAGGCACCGTTGAGACCCGCGAGCTGCACCTGGAAGAATGGCGCGAAGAAACGGCCTCGCCCGGCGGTATCGGAGCCGCCCGCCACGAAGCTCGCCAGCGCCACCACCGCCGTCAGGCCCAGCATCAGCGTCGTCAGCCGGTCGGCTACCAGCGTGATGCCGAAGGGGGCCGGCCAGTTGCCGAGTAGCTGCACGAGCACCGCGCCGTCAGCGGTGGCGAGGCCGATTCCCAGCGCTGCGCCGACGAGGGCCAGCAGCGACAGCAGCTGCAGCGCCGGCACGAGGGGCCGCAGCGGCGGCAGCAGCGTGAGCGCTGCCGCTGCGAGGGGAATCGCCACCGGCGCGATGAGCCAGCCGCTGCCGAATCCGGTCACAGGCCGTCCCCCGCGTCGGTGCGGTCATCGCCCGAGGCCAGCCGGTCACGGATCGCGAGCGCCGCGAGCACCGCCGTCATGCCGAAGCTGATGACGATGGCCGTCAGCACCAGCGCCTGGGGGAGTGGGTCCGCGAGATCGGCGAGGGTGGGCGTGGTCCCCTCCGGGACGATGGGTGCGCTGTCCACCTTGAGGCGGCCCATGGCGAAGACGAACAGGTTGATGGCGTAGGTCAGCAGCGTCAGCCCCAGCAGCAGGTCGAAGCTGCGCGGGCGCAATGCCAGGTAGATGCCCGCCGCGGTGAGGCTGCCGACGACGATGGCGAGCAGCAGTTCCATCAGCCGGCCCCGTCCGTTCCGGGCTGCAGGCGGGCGAGGGTCAGCACCGCCAGCAGCGTCGCCCCCGTCACGGCCAGCAGCACGCCGAGATCGAAGAACACTGCCGTCGGCAGTGACACCACGCCGATGAGCGGCAGGACCGGCTCGGCGTGGCTGCTGGTCAGGAACGGATACGCCAGCGCCAGGCTGCCGAGGCCCGTGGCCAGCGCGATGCCGACGCCGCCACCGGTCAGCGGCGCCCAGGCGTCGGGCAGCTGCCGGTCGACGCTGGCGCGGTCGCGTGCGAGGTAGGGCAGCAGCAGGCCGATGGCGAGCACCAGGGCCGCGATGAAGCCGCCGCCGGGCGCGTTGTGCCCGCGCAGGAACAGGAACGCGGCGACGGTGAGGGCCAGCGGGACCAGTGCGGCGGCCACGGGCTCCAGCAGGAACGAGCGCCGCGGCACGGCGGCGCCGCCGGCCTGGGCGCTGCCGGCCAGCAGCGCGGCCACCAGCAGGCCCGCGACGCCCAGCACCGTGATCTCGCCGAGGGTGTCGAAGCCGCGGAAGTCGACGATGATGACGTTGACGGCGTTGCTGCCTGCAGCGCCGGGCACGGCGTTGGCCAGGTAGTAGCCGGCGATGCTGTCCACCGGCCGGGTCAGTACGGCGAAGAGCAGGGCGGCGACCCCGACGCCTGCGGCGATGGCCAGCACGAGGTCGCGGCCGTGGCGCCCGTCCGGCACCTCCCGCGATCCCGTCTGCGGCAGGCAGCGCAGGGCCAGCAGCAGCAGCACGATCGATACTACCTCGACCAGCAGCTGCGTCAGCGCGAGGTCAGGCGCCGACAGCACGCCGAAGGTCAGCGTGACGACGAGGCCGACGCCGCCCGCGAGCACCAGCGCCGTGAGCCGCTGCCGGTGCAGCGCGACGACGCCGGCCGTGGCCGCGAGCCCGACGAGCCAGGCGACCGGCAGCACGTAGCCGGCGGGCCCCAGGCTGACGGGTCCCCGGCCGACGCCTGCCCGCAGCAGGGGCCACGCCGCCAGGGCCAGCCCCGCGGCGACGAGCCAGGCCAGGTAGTCGGGCAGCCGGCCCGCGGCGAGCGTTTCGGTGAACGCGCGGCCGGCCCGGGGCAGCCCTTCGGTGATGGCGCCATAGGCCCGCTCGGCGTACTCCTCGAGGTGCACGCGATCGTGCAGCCGCAAGAGCTTCTGCAGCGAGAAGTACAGCGCCACGCCGAGGGCGGTGGCGGCGATGCTCATGACAAGTGGCAGCTCGAGCCCGTGCCACAGCGCCAGCGTGTAGGGCGGCGGCGGCCCCTGCAGCGTCGCGCCGGCGGCCACGGCCAGCAGCGGCGCCACCGTCAGGTTGGGCAGCATGCCGACGGCGAGGCAGGCGGCCGCCAGCAGGGCGATGGGGGCCAGCATGAACCCGGCGGGGTCGTGGGGCTGCTTCGGCACGCCGACGCAGTCGCCGTTCCAGAAGACGTCGTGCACGAAGCGTGCCGAGTACGCCACGCCGAAGGCGCCGGCCAGCGTCGCCAGCACCGGCACGATCACGTTCAGGCCGGCCCGGTCCGTGACGCCGAGGGTTTCGGCGAAGAACATCTCCTTCGACAGGAAGCCGTTCAGCAGCGGCACGCCGGCCATGGCCAGCGCCGCGACGATGGCGAGCACTGCCGTGACCGGCATGTGCTTCGCGAGGCCGTGCAGGCGCCGCATGTCGCGCGAGCCGGTCTCGTGGTCGATGACGCCGGCGGCCATGAAGAGCGACGCCTTGAAGGTGGCGTGGTTCAGGATGTGGAACACGCCGGCGACGGTCGCCATGGGCGCGGACAGGCCGAACAGCAGCGTGATGAGGCCGAGGTGGCTGATGGTGGACCAGGCCAGCAGTCCCTTGAGGTCGTGCTGGAAGATCGCCCGCCAGCTGCCGAGCACCAGCGTGACCAGGCCGATACCGGTGACCGTGTAGAACCACAGGTCCGTGCCGGCCAGCGCCGGGTGCAGGCGCGCCAGCAGGAACACGCCGGCCTTCACCATCGTCGCCGAGTGCAGGAACGCCGACACCGGCGTCGGCGCCGCCATGGCCCGGGGCAGCCAGAAGTGGAAGGGCCACTGCGCCGACTTGGTGAAGGCGCCGAGCAGGATCAGTCCCAGCGCCGCCGGATAGCGCGGATCCGCCTGCAGTGCCGGGCCCGAGGCTAGCACGACGTCGAGCGAGTAACTCCCGGCCATGGCGCCCAGCAGCAGCAGGCCGCCCAGCAGGGCGAGGCCGCCAAGGCCCGTGACCGTCAGCGCCATGCGCGCGCCGTAGCGGGCGTCGGCGCGGTGCGACCAGTAGCCGATCAGCAGGAAGGATGAGAGGCCGGTCAGCTCCCAGAACACCGCGAGCACGATGAGGTTGTCGGCCAGCACGACGCCGAGCATCGAACCGGTGAAGGCCAGCAGGAAGGCGAAGAACCGCGCGTAGGGCTCGTCCGGCGCCAGGTAGTAGCGGGCGTAGACGACGACGAGCACGCCGATGCCGGTGACCAGACCGGCGAAGAGCAGCCCCAGCCCGTCGAGGCGGAAGCCCAGGTCGCCGCCGGGCAGCGGCAGCCACGGCATTGCCACGGCGGGGACGGCGCCGCCGAAGACGGCCGGTGCGAGGCCCGCCACCAGCACGCCGGCGGCACCAGTGGCCGCGCCGGCGACGAGGGTGGCCGCCCGGGCCGGCAGCCGCGGCAGGGCGAGCAGCAGCAGCGCGGCCAGGAACGGCAGCGCGACGACGAGGCCCAGCGTCACGGCCGGTTCCCGCGCAGGGCTGCCGGGCCCGGCCCGCTGGTCAGCGCCTGCGTCGGCAGCAACTCGGGTGGCTGCGTGGTGTCGTTCATCCGGTCCGTGCCAGGCAATCCGTTATGGTGCCTGCGGGCAGCGGCCAGCCGCAAACGCCGGCGCTGACGGCTGCCCGGTGTCCTGCGGTGAAGTGCAGCGCCGCCGGCGCCGTCGCTGGCGCTCGAACGGGAGGTCGCCTGGCAGGTTGTTGAAAAACGCACATCCTGTGCATTTTTCAACTCGCCAGTCCGGTACATGCCCGTACTGGCTTCCGACGAATCAACCGCTTACGCGCTTGCTTCGTCGACGCGGCCATCCCTGGCCGCGCTGGCAGGCTGTTTTCAACAGCCTGCTAGGGCCGCGGCTTGCTGCCACCCGGCGGGACGCCGTCACCGGATGGCGCCCGGCGGTAGAAGCGGACGACGGTCTCCTTGGGCGGCGGGCCGGCGCTGGCGCAGTCGCCGCAGCTGCCGGCCTTCCGCCGGCGCCGCCAGGCGAGGTACGCCCCGGCGACCAGCATGACGACGCCCAGCGCCACCCACTCCTGCAGTTCCGCGTCCATGCCGGCCTCAGCCCAGCAGCCGGTAGGCCAGCAGCGCGCCGACGTAGCCGAGCCCGGTCATGTAGGCCCAGGCCCCCAGCGGCCAGCGCCAGCTGCCGGTCTCGCGGTACATCACTGCCAGCGTCGCCGCGCACTGCAGGCAGAAGGCGTAGAAGATGAGCAGTCCCACGGCCATGCCGGTGGTGAAGACCGGCGCGCCGTCCGGGTGCTCGGCGTCGCGCAGCCGCGTGATCAGGGCATCGTCGCCGCCGCCGACGTCGCCCACGGCGTAGATCGTGCCGAGGATGGCGATGACGACTTCCCGGGCCGGGAACCCGGCCACGACCGCGGCCGTGACCTTCCAGTCCCAGCCGAGCGGCGCGAAGGCCGGCGCAAGGCCGCGGCCGATGCGGCCCAGCCAGCTGGCCTCGAGCTGCTCCACGGCGGCCTCGGCGTCGATGGCGGCCAGCTCCGCGTCGAGTTCCGCACCGTCGAAGGTCGCCGTCGCAGCGGCGCGTTCGGCGTCGAAGCGCGCCTCGACGGCCTCGCCGGGCCGCGGGAAGTACGCCAGCGCCCAGATCACCACGGCGACGGTGAAGATCACGGTGCCCGCGCGGATCAGGAACACGCGGCCACGCTCCAGCAGCTTCAGCGCCACGGACTTCAGGTTCGGCAGCCGGTAGGGCGGCAGCTCGATCAGGAACGTCGGGGTCGGCCCGCGCAGGATCGTGCGCTTGACGATGAGCGCCGTGAGCACGCCACCGAGGATGCCGAGCAGGTACAGGCCGAACAGCACGAGGCCCTGCAGATTGATGGCGCCGCCCAGGTAGCGGTGGTTGGGCACGAAGGCGCCGATCAGCAGCGCATAGACCGGCAGCCGCGCGGAGCAGGTCATGAAGGGCGCGGCGAGGATCGTCGCCAGACGGTCGCGCCGCTCCGGGATGACGCGGGTCGCCATGATGCCCGGCACCGCGCAGGCGAAGCTCGACAGCATCGGGATGAACGACTGGCCCGACAGTCCCACCGACCGCATGAGCCGGTCGACCATGAAGGCGACCCGCGGCATGTAGCCCGAGTCCTCGAGCACGATGATGAAGGCGAACAGGATCAGGATCTGCGGCAGGAAGATCACGACGCTGCCGACGCCGGCGATGCCGCCGTCCACCAGCATGCTGGCGATGGCCCCTGGCGGCAGCACCGACCGTACCCAGCCGGCGAGGGCGCCGGTGGCCCCGTCGATCAGGTCCATGAGCGGGGTCGCCCACGAGAACACGGCCTGGAACACGCCGAGCATCACCGCCAGGAACAGCAGCACGCCGATCACCGGGTGGTTGGTGACGCGGTCGACCCGCTCGGCCATGGCGGTGACCGGGGGAGGGCGGTGCTCGCACTCGGACAGCACGCTGCCGATGAGGTCGTAGCGCGCCTTCGCCTCCATGGCCGCCAGCGGACTGCCGCGGGAGAGGCGGGTCCGCAGGTCCTGCAGTTCGGCGACGAAGGCGGCGTCGGCCGACAGCTCGAAGCGCCGCTCGGCGACGCCGCCGGCGTCGATCAGCGCCCGCTCCACCTCGTAGGGCCGCAGGTGCGAGCCGGTGGCGGCGACGCGCGCCCACAGGTCGCGGGCCGCGGCGGCCGGCTCCGGCAGTACGGCCAGTGGTGGCGGGCACGGTGCGTCGAGCGCTTCCGTGAGCGCGCTCCGCAGCGCGTCGAGGCCGATGTCGCGGGCCGCCGAGATCGGCACGACGCGGGCGTTCAGCCGGCGGCCGAGCAACTGGTGGTCGATGTGGATCCCGCGGGCCTCGGCCACGTCCCACAGGTTCAGCGCGACGACGAGCGGCAGCCCGAGCTCCGCGAGCTGGGTGACGAGGAACAGGTTGCGGCGCAGGTTCGTCGCGTCGACCACCGCCAGCACCGCCCGGGGGCGGTCGACGTCGGCCACGTGACCGAGCAGGACGTCGACGGCCACCATCTCGTCCGGCGACTGGGCCGACAGGGCGTAGGTGCCCGGCAGGTCGACGAGGCTGACGGTGCGCTGGCCGAGCTGCAGCGTGCCGGTGTGGCGCTCGACGGTGACGCCGGGGTAGTTGGCGGTCTTCTGGCGCAGGCCGGTCAGCGCGTTGAACAGCGTGCTCTTGCCGGTGTTCGGGTTGCCGATCAGGGCGACCACCGGCATGGCGCCGGCAGCTGGCGCGACGGGGGCGCGGGCCGGGGCGACGGCGGTCATGGGCCCGGGGGACCCACGGACACGAGGGCCGCCTCGGCCTGCCGCAGCGACAGGGCGTAGCCCATGACGTTGACTTCGATGGGGTCGCCGCCGATGGCCCGCCGGGTCACGCGGACCGGGGATCCCTCGAGCAGCCCGAGCACCATGAGCCGCTGCACGAGGGGCCCCTCGCCGCGGATGGCAGTGATGGTGGCCGTCTGGCCGACCTTGAGCTGGTCGAGCGTCATGCGCGCATTCTAGATGAGAATCATTGTCATCTACAGCAAATCGCCCGGGGGGCCCAGTCGGGAAACCCCGTAGCGCGCAGGCCCGGGGCCGGCGCTCAGCGTTTGCGGGCGCGGAGGGACTCGAGCTCGTCGGTATAGGCGCGGGCGAAGGCGGCGGTGAAGCGCTTCGGCGGCGCGCCGTCGTCCCGCTGGGCGATGTCCGGATAGGTCTCGGCGTAGAGGTCCCAGTAGCGGAGCTTGTTGGCCTGGCCCAGCAGGCCGCCGCGCTTCAGGCCCTTGTCGAAGTTGCGGCGCAGTTCGTCCGGGTCGAACTGCTCGCTGTAATCGACGCCGGCCTCCACCAGCGCCCGCAGGCTGGCTTGCGCGTGCTGGCGCAGGTCGCGGCAGGCCTCGGCGATGGCGTCGCCGGCGTTGAGGTAGCTGCCCTCGTCGCGGTCCGCCAGAAGCTGGCGCAGGGCGGCGGCCACGTCCGGCGACAGGCGCAGCGGGTTGCGGCGGGCGGCGGCGTCGGGCCTGGCCGTGATGCCGAGCGCCGAGCGGAAGGCCTTGCCTTCCTCGAGCAGCTCCATCAGTCCGCCGACGGCAAGCCGGAGCACGCGGCCGGCCACCGCGAGGACTTCCGCCGGGGTTGTCCCGGCGAGACTGGCCGGCGTGACGCCGGCCGCGTCCAGCAGCAGCGTGACCGCGCGCTGCAGGTCGGCGTCGCCGGCGGAATCGGGCCGGGGGCTCCGGCCCGTGGCTTCGGTCGCGGGGCGGGCGGCTGCCGGCTTCGGGGTCGTGAGCGGCGTCGCCTGACGCACCAGGTCGGTGCCCGGCGCCAGGTGGCGCTGCAGGGCGCCATCGCTGATCAGCTGGTCCTCGCTGACCAGCAGCAGCTCGACGGAAGGTTCTTCGGCGACGAGTTGCGCGCGGACGATGGAGTCGCGCATGCCGTCGTCCGGAATGTTCGTTTCGTCGCCGGAGATCTCGATGGCGATCTGCAGGTCGCCGATACGCAGCCGGTCACCGTCGAAGAGCCGCTGGGGATGCCCCCGGCCGACGGGCGTGTCGGCGCCGTTCACGAAGACGCCGTTGCGGCTGGTGTCGACCAGGTAGTAGGCCCCGGCCTGGAAGTCGATGACGGCGTGGCGGCTCGACACGTACCGGCGCTCGTCCGGCAGCACCCAGTCGTTGTCGGGCGCACGGCCAACGGTGCCGCCGCAGGCCGCGAACGTGTGTTCGCGCGCCGCAGCGGGCAGGTCGGTCCGGTTGTCGATACGCAGGGTCAGCGGCATGGCAGCGTGGGTGCGGCAGCGAGACACCCGGGCCACCGGCACCGGCGGCCGGTGCGGGTCCGGGCTGCGGTCTGCCGCTGTGGAGGCCCATGCGGATGATCGCCCATGGCCCCGTGGCCAGCCGCGTGACCGGTCACAGTTCACGGTGAGCCGGGGCCGCGGCGGATGTACGCGCTGCGGTATACTCGCCGCCCACCATGTCGGCCCGGCACCTCTACAAGGTCATCTTCGCCCATCAGGGCAAGGTCTGGGAGATCTACGCGCGCAGCGTGAACCACGGGGCCATGCTCGGCTTCGTCGAGGTCGAGCGCCTGGTCTTCGGCGAGCGCAGTTCCGTGGTCGTCGATCCTGCCGAAGAGCGCATCAAGGGCGAGTTCGAAGGGGTGAAGCGCACCTACATCCCCCTGCACTCGGTCCTGCGCATCGACGAGGTCGAGAAGCAGGGCGCCGGCAAGATCTCCACCCTGGAGGGCGGCAACGTCGCCCAGTTCCCCCTGGCGGTGTACACGCCGGGCGGGCCCGGGGAGCCGGGCAAGTAGCCCGCCGGCCGCCTTGAGCCCCGATCCGTCGTCGACGGCCGCCGCCGGCACGCCCGCCATGATGCTGGTCTGGGACGGCCCGGCCGCGCTGCCGGAGTTCCGGCGCGAGCGCCTGCACGAGGCCCTGCGGGCCCTGCACCCTGCGGTGCGCGACGTGCATGCGCGCCACGTCTACTTCATCGGGCTGCGCCAGCCCCTGACCCCCGACGCCGAGTCGCGCCTGCGGGCCGTGCTCGACGAGGGCCCGGTGGACCCGCTGCCGCCGGCGGCCCAGCGGCTCTGGGTGACGCCGCGGCCCGGCACCATCTCGCCCTGGTCCAGCAAGGCCACGGACATCGTCCGCAACGCCGGCCTCGGCGCCTTCGTCCGCCGCGTCGAGCGGGCCACCTGCTACGGGCTGCTGCTGGCCGTGCCCCTCGACGACGCGGTGCTGGCGCTGCTGGCCCCTGAACTGCACGACCGCATGACCCAGGCTGCCTGGCGCGAGGCGCCGCCGGCGGACGCCCTCTTCGTGCAGGGCGCGCCGCGGCCCCTCGGCCACGTCCCGCTGGGCCGCGACGGCCGGGCGGCCCTGGTGGAGGCCGACCGCGCGCTGGGCCTCGCCCTGTCGGCCGACGAGATCGACTATCTCGTCGACCGCTACGGCGAGCTCGGCCGCGATCCCACCGACGCGGAGCTCATGATGTTCGCCCAGGCGAACTCAGAGCACTGCCGGCACAAGATCTTCAACGCCCGCTGGGTCATCGACGGGGAGGAGCAGCCGCAGGGCCTCTTCGCCATGATCCGCACGACGCACGCCGCGAATCCCGCCGGCACGCTCAGTGCCTACAGCGACAACGCGGCCGTGCTGGCCGGTGGCGAGGCCACGCACCTCGTCGCCGATCCCGCCACCGGTGAGTACCGCGACGTACCGGCGCCGGTCCACACGCTGATCAAGGTCGAGACGCACAACCACCCGACCGCCATCTCGCCGTACCCGGGCGCTGCCACGGGCTCCGGCGGCGAGATCCGCGACGAGGGGGCCACCGGGCGCGGTGGCCGGCCGAAGGCGGGGCTCGCCGGCTTCTCGGTCTCGCACCTGCAGGTTCCGGGCTTCCCGCAGCCCTGGGAGCAGACGCTCGGCCGGCCCGACCGCATCGCGAGCGCGCTCTCGATCATGCTCGAGGGGCCCATCGGCGCGGCGGCGTTCAACAACGAGTTCGGCCGGCCGAACCTCGCTGGCTACTTCCGCACCTTCGAGGCGGTGGTGGGGCCGGGGCTCGCCCGCGGCTACCACAAGCCGATCATGATCGCCGGCGGCCTCGGCAACATCCTCGAGGCCGACGTGCACAAGGCCGACGCCCCGTCCGGCGCGCTGCTCATCGTGCTCGGCGGGCCTGCCATGCTCATCGGGCTCGGTGGCGGCGCTGCCTCGTCGGTGGGCAGCGGCACGAGTTCCGCCACCCTCGACTACGCGTCGGTCCAGCGTGGCAACCCGGAGATCCAGCGCCGGGCCCAGCAGGTCATCGAGGCCTGCCGCGCCCGGGGCGCGACTGGTGGTGGCAACCCGATCCTCATCGTCCACGACGTCGGCGCCGGCGGCCTGTCGAACGCCGTGCCGGAGCTCGTCGACCACAGCCGCCGCGGCGCGCGGCTCGACCTGCGGGCCGTGCCGTCGGCGGAGCCGTCGCTGTCGCCGCTGGAGATCTGGTGCAACGAGGCCCAGGAGCGCTACGTGCTGGCCATCGCCCCGGCGGACCTCGGCTGGTTCGACGCCGTCTGCGCCCGGGAGCGCTGTCCCTATGCGGTGCTGGGCCCCCTGGATGACACCCGGCGGCTCGTGGTGGAGGACGCGGTGCTCGGCGAGCCGCCCGTGGACCTGCCGCTGGAGGTGCTGCTCGGCAAGGCCCCGCGCACGCTGATGCAGGTGACGCGCGCGCCGGCGACGGTGCCGCCGGCGGGGCTCGGGGACATCGGGCTCGCCGAAGCCATCGACCGCGTGCTCGCCTTCCCGGCGGTGGCCGACAAGTCGTTCCTCATCCACATCGGTGACCGCACCGTCGGCGGCCTGACGGCCCGGGACCAGCTCGTGGGCCCGTGGCAGGTGCCAGTGGCCGACGTGGCGGTGACGGCGCTGGGCTTCACCACCGTGCAGGGCGAGGCCATGGCCATGGGCGAGCGCGCGCCGGTAGCGCTGCTCGACGCGCCGGCCTCGGGGCGGCTCGCCGTGGGCGAGGCCGTGACCAACCTGCTGGCGGCGCCAGTGCCTGACCTCGGCACCGTGCGGCTGTCGGCCAACTGGATGGCCGCGAGCGGGTATCCGGGCGAGGACGAGCGGCTCTACGACACCGTGCAGGCCGTGGCGGCGCTGTGCCGCGAGCTCGGTATCTCGATCCCCGTGGGCAAGGACTCGCTGTCGATGCAGACGCGCTGGCAGGGCGCCGACGGCCCCCGTGCCGTGGTGGCGCCGGTGTCGCTGGTCGTGTCCGCCTTTGCGCCGGTTACCGACGTGCGTCGCACGCTGACGCCCCAGCTCGCGGCCGAGCCTGGCAGCGTGCTGCTGCTGATGGACCTCGGCGCGGGCCGCAACCGGCTCGGCGGGTCGGTGCTCGCCCAGGCCTTCGGCCGGCCGGGCGGCGCGCCGCCGGACCTCGACGAGCCCTCGCGGCTCGCCCGGTTCGCGGCGTGGCTGGACGCGGTCCGGGGCCACGTGCTGGCCTACCACGACCGCGGTGACGGTGGCCTCTTCGTGACGCTGGCCGAGATGGCCTTCGCCGGCCGCGTCGGCCTCGACGCGCACGTGTCGCCCGACTCCGGCGGTGGCGTCCTCGGCGCGCTCTTCAGCGAGGAGCTCGGCGCGGTCGTGCAGGTGCGGGCGGCCGACGTGGCCGTCGTGCAGGCGCTGGCCCGGGGCCAGGGGCTCGATGCCTGCCTCCACCCGGTGGCGACGGTGGCGGCCCACCCACAGCTCCGCATCAGCGTCGGCGGCGAGCAGGTCTACGCCGCCGATCGCGCGGCGCTGCACCGGCGCTGGTCCGAGCTGACCTGGCGCCTGCAGTCGCTGCGCGACAATCCGGAGACCGCTGCCGAGGCCTACGCCGCCGTGGCCGACGAGGACGATCCCGGCCTGTCGCCGCGGCTCACCTTCGATCCGGCCGCTGACCCGGCCGCACCGTACGTGAACACCGGCGCCCGGCCGCGGGTGGCGATCCTGCGGGAGCAGGGCGTCAACAGCCAGCTCGAGATGGCCGCCGCCTTCCTGCGCGCGGGCTTCGCGCCGGTGGACGTGCACATGAGCGACGTCATCGCCGGCCGGGTGTCACTGCAGGACTTCGCGGGGCTCGCGGCCTGCGGCGGGTTCTCCTACGGCGACGTGCTCGGGGCCGGCGTCGGCTGGGCGCGGTCGATCCTGTTCAACGCACGGGCCCGGGACGAGTTCGCGGCGTTCTTCGCACGGCCGGGCACCTTCGCGCTCGGTGTCTGCAACGGCTGCCAGATGCTGTCGTCGCTGACGGAGCTGATCCCGGGCACCGGGCACTGGCCGCGCTTCCGCGCGAACCGCTCGGCGCAGTTCGAGGCGCGCCTGTCGCTGGTGGAGGTGCTGCCGTCCCGCTCGGTGCTGCTCGCCGGGATGGCCGGCAGCCGGCTGCTGGTGCCGACGTCCCACGGGGAGGGTCGCGCCGAGTTCGCGGTCACCGAAGACCTGGCCCGCTGCAGCGACGCCGGGCAGCTGGCGATCCGCTACGTCGACAACCACGGCCGGCCGGCCGAGCGCTACCCCGCCAACCCCAACGGCTCCCCCGAGGGCATCGCCGGGCTCTGCTCGGCCGACGGCCGCGTGACCATCTTCATGCCGCACCCCGAGCGCGTGCTGCGCACGCTGAACCACTCCTGGGCGCCGGCCGGCTGGGGCGAGGACGGGCCCTGGCTGCGGCTCTTCCGCAACGCCCGGGCGTACGTCGCCTGAGCCGCGCCCCGCGGCGCCGTCAGCGCGTCAGCGGCTTGTAGCGGATGCGGTGGGGGCTCGCCGCGTCGCCCTCGCGACGCTTCAGGTCGGCCTCGTAGTCGCTGTAGTTGCCCTGCAGGAAGAGCACCTGGCTGTTGCCCTCGAAGGCCAGGATGTGGGTCGCGATGCGGTCGAGGAACCAGCGGTCGTGGGAGATCACGATCGCCGTGCCCGGGAAGTCGAGCAGCGCCTCTTCCAGTGCCCGCAGCGTCTCGACGTCGAGGTCGTTCGTCGGCTCGTCGAGCAGCAGCACGTTGCCGCCTTCCTTGAGCACCTTGGCCAGGTGCACGCGGTTGCGCTCGCCGCCCGAGAGCTCGCCGATGAGCTGCTGCTGCTGCGTGCCCTTGAAGTTGAACCGGCCGCAGTAGGCCCGCGACGGGATCTCGTACCTGCCGACGCGGATGATGTCCTCGCCGCCGGACAGCTCTTCCCACACCGTCTTCTTGTCGTCCAGCGACTGCCGTGACTGGTCGACGTAGGCCATCTGCACCGTATCGCCGATGCGGATCTCGCCGCCGTCCGGCTTCTCGTGGCCGGTCAGCATGCGGAAGAACGTCGTCTTGCCGGCGCCGTTGGGGCCGATGATGCCGACGATGGCGCCGGGCGGCACCTGGAAGCTCAGGTCCTCGATGAGCAGCCGGTCGCCGAAGCCCTTGCGCAGGTGGTTGACCTCGATCACGAGGTCGCCGAGCCGGGGACCGGGCGGAATGTAGATTTCCTTCGTCTCCTGGCGCTGCTGGTATTCCTGCGAAACCAGTTCCTGGAAGCGGTTGAGGCGGGCCTTGCTCTTGGCCTGACGCGCCTTGGGGTTCGCGCGCACCCACTCGAGCTCGGCCTTGATGGTCTTCTGCCGGGCCTGCTCGGTCTTCTCTTCCTGCTCGAGGCGCTTCTCCTTCTGCTCGAGCCACGAGGAGTAGTTGCCCTGCCACGGGATGCCGCGGCCGCGGTCGAGCTCGAGGATCCAGCCGGCGACGTTGTCGAGGAAGTAACGGTCGTGGGTGACGGCGACCACCGTGCCCGGGTACTGCTCGAGGAACCTCTCGAGCCAGGCCACCGACGAGGCGTCGAGGTGGTTGGTCGGCTCGTCGAGCAGCAGCATGTCGGGCTTCGACAGCAGCAGCCGGCAGAGCGCCACGCGGCGGCGCTCGCCGCCCGAGAGCTTGTCGACCTGCGCGTCCCAGTCGGGCAGGCGCAGGGCGTCGGCGGCGATCTCGAGCTGGCGCTCGAGCTCCCAGCCCTGGCAGGCGTCGATCTCGTCCTGCAGCTTGCCCTGCTCCTCGAGCAGCTTCGCCATGGCGGCGTCGTCCATGGGTTCGGCGAACTGCTCGCTGATGGCGTTGAAGCGCTGGATCTTGACCATCGTCTCGCCGACGCCTTCTTCGACGGCCTGGCGCACGGTGCTGCCCGGGGTGAGCTCCGGCTCCTGGGTCAGGAAGCCGATCCGGATGCCGGGCTGGGGCCGGGCCTCGCCCTCGATATCCGTGTCGACGCCTGCCATGATCCGCAGCAGCGTCGACTTGCCCGCGCCGTTCAGGCCGAGCACGCCGATCTTGGCGCCCGGGAAGAAGCTGAGCGAGATGTCCTTGAGGATGTAGCGCTTCGGGTGGACGATCTTGCCCACCCGGTTCATGGTGAAGACGTACTGGGCCACGCTCGGGGGCTCCGCGGGAAGCTCGACGGAAGGGGCGCGGATTATCCGGCACGGGTGCCGGTTTGCCTAGCGCGGCGGCCAGGTGGCCGAAACTGATCTGCCGCGTCCACGCAGGAGGAGCAGCGATGCGTCTTTCCGTGACCGTCCGGCGTTCACCGGGCCTGCTGCTGGCGCTGTGGTCGGGTCTCGCCCTGGCCGCGCCGCCGCCGCCCTACCTGACGCCGGACGACCTCGACCTCGCGGCCTGGATCGCGCCGCCGCCGCCACCCGGGTCGCCCGCCGAGCAGGCCGAGCGGGCCCAGGTGCTCGACGCCCAGCGCGCCCGCACGCCGGCCATGGTGGCGGCCGCCCGGCGTGACCAGGAGATCAGCCTCGCCGGTTTTGCCGCGGTGCTCGGCCCGGGCTTCACTGCCGAACGTCTGCCGCTGACGTTTGCCCTCGGTCAGCGGCTCTGCCGCGATGCCGCCGCCATCACCGGCGTTGCCAAGCGGGCCTGGCAGCGGCCGCGGCCCTTCGTCGTCGAGCCGGCCATCGCGCCGGTCGTCGCGTTTTCCACGGACGGCAGTTACCCGAGCGGCCACGCCACCTGCGGCTACCTGTGGGGGCTGATGCTGGGCGAGTTGTTCCCCGACCGGCGCGCGGCGCTCCTCGCCCGGGGCCTGGAGTACGGCTCGAACCGGCTGGTCGGTGGCGTGCACTACCCGTCGGACATCGAGGCCGGGCGGCTCGCGGCGGTCGCCATCATGGCGAGCGTGCGTCGGCTGGCTGACTTCGAGGCGGACCTGGCTGCCGCCAGCGACGAAGCCCGGGCGGTCATGGCCGCGGCCGACTGACGGCCGGCGCGGCGCCGCCGGCGTGGCACAGCGTCGCACATGCCGCGTCGCAGATGACCCGGGGCGGCTCCGGGAGTAGCGTATGTGCATTGCCGCCGGGCAGGGGGCCCGGCGCTGGAGCGCTGCCATGGCTGAATCGAAAGCAACCTCGTTCAAGAAGCTCTACCAGGCGCCGCTGCCGGCGATCCTGGCGCTGCTCATCGTCTACGTGTGGCAGGGGCTCGGCCACACGGTGATGTACTTCATGGAACACAAGTGGTTCCCCGACAGCTACCTGACGGCGGCCTTCGTCATGGGCTGGGTGGGCGCGGCCCTGGTGTGGATCGGCCGCAACAAGTCCGAGAACGTGGCGACGCTGCTCGGCTTCGTCGGCGGCAGCATCATCTGGCTGTCGTGGATCGAGTTCAGCTTCGTCTGGGTCGCCGACGACCTGCAGGTGCCGGGTGTCATCTGGGGCGCCAAGGAGACGCTGCCCGAGTACCGGGTGATGCTGTCCTCGGTAGGCGTGCTGATGGGCTCGCTGCTCTTCTTCTTCTACAACCGCGACACCCGCTGCAACGCCTTCATGTGGCTCCACCGCAACCTGCGCCTGAACCCGGGTGAGCGCACGTCCGTCGCCAACCGCAACTTCGCCTCCATCACGGCCATGGAGACGATCTACGTCACGTGGTTCTGCTACATCTGGCTGCTGTTCCTGTACAACCCCGACATCCTCGGCACCGACCACTGGGTCACGCTGGCCACCTGCGCCGGCTTCGCCATCTGGGCCCTCTACCTGATCCAGCGGCTGTGGTGGTTCCAGCGCATGGCGCCGGCGCTGCGCTACGCGATCCCGACGGCGATCATCGCCTGGAACGTCAACGAGATCCTCGAGAAGTGGGGCCATCTGGACGAGATCTGGGTCAAGCCCCAGCAGTACGCCTTCGAGCTGTCCATGGCCGCCGTGGTGCTCGTGGTCGTCGTGGCGCTGGCCATCGTCAGCCCGGCCCGCCGCATCGTCGACCGGCCGAACGTGCCGGCCGAACAGCAGGGCTGATCCCCCGCGTTCCCGTGCCCCGGTCGTGGCGTTCCGCCACGGCCGGGGTTCGCGGCTCATGCCATGCCCGTCGCGGCCCGCGCGGCCGTGCTGCGCTCCGGCAGTGCCCCGTCCGTGCAGCTACCCGGCGCCGCCGGTCTCCCCGGCGGGCCGCGGGATCGGCTGCTTGCGCCCGTCGGCATCGACGCTGACGAAGGTGATGGTGGTTTCGAAGAGCACCGCGCCGGGGTCGCCGGTCATGACGAGGCCATAGGCCTGCACCAGGTACTGCACCGAGGTGCGGCCGAGGGCGATGCGCCGGACCGAGAAGCGCAGCACCTCGCCCGTCAGGATGCGCCGCTGGAACTGCACGTCCTTCATCGCCACGGTGACGAAGCGCAGGCCGGGGAACTCCACCGTGGCCGTGATGTAGGCGAATTCGTCGAGCCACTGCAGCAGGTAGCCGCCGAACAGGAAGCCGTAGTGGTTGATGTGTGCAGGCAGGACGAGCTTGTAGTGATCCATCGGTAGTTCCCCTTGCGGCACTTGCGATTCTAGCCCGCCGCCACCACCTATACTCCGTGCGGCAGGCCGCTGCGTGCGGCGCAGGCCGGAAGGGCGCGGCGACATGGCAGTGATGTATCCGGAACTCGCGGGCAAGGTGGCGGTCGTCACCGGTGCCGGCCGGCCCACGGGCCTGGGTGCCGCCATCGCGCGGCGGCTCGCCGCCGAGGGCGTGCGGGTCGTCGTGCATGACCTGGGGCGCACCGGCGGCGATCTGGCGCCGACCCACGGCGTGGGCACGACCGCGGAGATGGAGCAGGTGGTCGCCGGGTTGCGGTCCCTCGGCACCGAGGCCACTGCCTTCGCTGCCGACATGCTGGTCGAGGCCGAGGTCGAGGCCCTCATCGGCCACGCGGTCACCAGCTTCGGCCGCCTCGACATCCTCATCAACAACGCCGGCGTCGGCTACCTGTTCGGGCCGCTGCTCGAGATGAGCCAGGCCCACTGGGACACAACGCTGGGCGTGAACCTGCGGGGCGCCTTCTTCGCCCTGAAGCACGCCGCGCGGCAGATGGTCCGGCAGGGGAGCGGCGACGAGTGGGGCGCCGGACGCATCGTCTCCATCGGCAGCCGCGCCTCCAAGTCGGCGTCCGCGCTGACGGCGGCCTATGCGTCGTCGAAGCATGGCCTCGTGGGGCTGACCCGGGCGGCGGCCGTCGAGCTGGGGCCGGCGCGCATCAACGTCAACGCGGTGTGCCCGAACCACGTCACGACCGGGCTCGGCGCCTGGCAGAACGACTACATGGCGGCGGCCCGGGGCCAGTCCGTCGACGACTACCTGGCAGCGATGCGCAGCCGCATCCCGCTTGGCCGGCTCGGCCAGCAGGCCGATACCGCCAACGCCTGCGCGTTCCTGTGCTCCGCCCAGGCGAACTACATCACCGGCGAGGCGATGAACGTGTCGGGCGGCGAGGAATACCATTGAGCCCGGTGCGTGGACCGCGCCCCCCGCAGCCCATAGGCCGGCGTGCATGAGCCCGGGCCGGCGCCTGCGCGACGCCGTGGCGCACCACTGGCGGCGGCTCCTCGGTGCCCTGCTGATGCTGGTGGTGGCGGTCGGCGTCGTCAGCTCCGACCAGTTGCACGCCGCCGTGACGGGGATCTACGCCGAGGCGGTGCACATCATCGTCGTGCGCCCGGTCGTCGGTACGGTGCTGTTCGTTCTGCTGGCCGCAGTGTCGGCGATGGTGGCCTTTTTCTCGTCGGCGGTGCTCGTGCCGGCGGGCGTGCTGGCCTGGGGAACCCCGGTGACCTTCCTGCTGCTGTGGGCTGGCTGGCTGCTCGGCGGCGTCATCGCCTACGGCATCGGCCGGCGCTACGGCCGGCGCGTCGTGCTGTGGCTGGTGCGGGAGGAGTCGATGCAGCGCTACGAGCGGCGCATCGCCAACAACGCGCCGTTCGCCGCCGTGCTGCTGCTGCAGATGGCGCTGCCGTCGGAGGTGCCTGGCTACCTCGTTGGGTTGCTCCGCTATCCGTTCGCCCGCTACCTGCTGGCGCTGGCCCTGGCGGAGCTGCCGTTCGCGCTGGGCGCGGTGCTGCTCGGCGAGAGCTTCGTCGAGGGCGACGTGCTGCGGCTCGTGGCCCTGGGGCTCGCGGGCATCGTGCTGTCGGCCTCGGCCGTCATGGCCTGGCACCGGCGGAACGGGCGCGGGCGGTGATAGCCTAGCCTCGCCATGGAACTCCTGGCCGCCATCGCCACCGGCGTCGTCATCGGCCTGTCCCTGGGCCTGACGGGTGGTGGCGGTTCGATCCTCGCGGTGCCCCTGCTGATCTACGTCGTCGGCCTCACGCCGGCCGCCGCCGTGCCGGTGTCGCTGGCCGCCGTGGCGCTGACGGCCGTCGTCGGTACCTTGCAGGCTGCGCGGGCGAAGCTGCCGGTCTGGCCCGCGGCCGGCGCCTTCGCCGCCGGGGGCGCGCTGGCGGCGCCCGTTGGCATCGCGCTCGCGGCCCGCCTTGACGAGCGTTTCCTGCTGCTGGGATTCGCCGTGCTCGCGCTCGTCGTCGGCTCCCTCATGGCGTGGCGCTCCGTGCGCCGGCCCGACGAGGCTGCGGCCGTGCGTGCCCGGCCCGAACTGGTCGATGGCGGCGGCGCCTGCCGTCTCGCCGATGACGGCCGCCTGCGGTTCACGGCGCCCTGCGCCGCGGTGCTGGCCGCCGCGGGCCTCGGTACGGGGCTGCTGTCGGGGCTCTTCGGCGTCGGCGGCGGCTTCGTCATCGTCCCGGTGCTCATGGGCGTGACCCAGATGGGCGTGCACCGGGCCGTCGCGACCTCGCTCGCCGTGCTGGTGGCCATCGGCCTCGGCGGCGCCGTCGGCGCGCTGGTCCAGGGCACGCTGCCCTGGGCGGTGCTGCTGCCCTTCGTGGCCGGCGGTGCGGCGGGCATGCTGGCCGGCCGGGCGCTGGCGGCGCGCCTCGCGGGCCCGGTGCTGCAGCGGCTCTTCGCCGCGGCCATCGTGCTGGTGGCGTTGCTGATGGGCTATCGGGGCCTGTCGGCCTGACGTTATTCCAAGGAGTCGATCCATGATTTTCCGGCAACTGTTCGAGCGCGAGACCTCGACCTATACCTACCTGCTGGCGGCGCGGCCCGGCGGCAAGGCGGTCCTCATCGACCCGGTCCACGGCTTCGAGGACATGTACGTGCAGCTGCTCGGCCAGCTCGGGGTCGCGCCCGGCTGGGCCATCGACACGCATACCCACGCCGACCACATCACGGCGCTCGGCGAGCTGCGCGACCGCACCGGCTGCCAGACGGTGATGGGGGAGACCTCGCAGGCCAGCTGCGTGGACCGCCACGTGCGTGACGGCGAGGTGCTCGACTGCGACGGCCTGTCGCTGACGGCCTGGTTCACCCCGGGGCACACGGACGAGTCGTTCACCTTCCTGCTGCCCGACCGGGTGTTCACCGGCGACCTGCTGCTCTACCGCGGCACCGGCCGCACGGATTTCCAGAGCGGCGACGCCCGCAAGTCGTGGCGCTCGATCCAGCGGCTCTTCGCCTTGCCCGACGCGACGCTGGTGTATGCCGGCCACGACTACAAGGGCTGGACGGTCTCCACCATCGGCGAGGAGAAGCGCTTCAACCCACGCCTCGCCGGCAGGACGGAGGACGAGTACGTGGCGATCATGGCGGCGCTGAACCTGCCCCGGCCGGCCCAGATGGACGTGGCGGTGCCGGCGAACCTCGCCTGCGGCCAGGTGCGCAGCCCATGATCGCGCCCGACTGGAGCGGCGGCCTCGGCGGCGGGGCCGTGCTCGGCCTCGCGGCCACCCTGGCCCTCGCCCTCGACGGCCGCATCGCCGGCATCTCGGGGATCCTCGGCGGCGTGTTCACGACGCCGGGTGACCGGCCCTGGCGCCTCGCGTTCCTGCTGGGACTTCCGGCCGGGGCCGGGCTCTACTCCGTGCTGGCCGGCGGCCTGCCGCAACAGCTCGCCGCATCGCCGGCGGTACTCGTGGTGGCAGGCCTGCTGGTGGGCGCCGGTACGCGGCTTGGCAGCGGCTGCACCTCGGGACACGGCATCTGCGGGCTCGCCCGCCGCTCGCCGCGCTCGCTGGCGGCCACGGCGACGTTCATGGGCGTGGCGATGGCGACGGTCTTCGTCTTCCGCCACGTGCTGCCATGAGGACCTGGCTCACGGCCTTCGGCACCGGCGGGCTCTTTGGCTTCGGCCTCGCCTGGTCCGGCATGACGAACCCGGCCCGGGTGCTCGCCTTCCTCGACATCACCGGCGACTTCGATCCGACGCTGGCGCTGGTCATGGCCGGTGCGCTGGCCGTCACCTTCCCCGCGTTTGCGTGGATCCTGAAGCGGCCGCGGCCGCTGCTCGCGCCCGCTTTCCGCCTGCCCACGGCGACGCGCATCGATGGGCCGCTGATCGGCGGCGCGGCGCTCTTCGGCCTGGGCTGGGGGCTTGCCGGGCTCTGTCCGGGTCCGGCCGTTGCCGGCCTCGTCACCGGGGCGCCGCCGGTGCTGCTGTTCTGCGCCGCGATGCTGGCGGGACAGTGGCTGGCAGGCCGCCTGTCCGGGCCGCGATGAAGGCCGCCACCCGGTCCGGGACGGGGAGGCGGGCGTGACGCGTGCAGGGGAGCCGGTCGAGGACCAGTCGGCCGTCATCGCGTTCCTGGTGTCGCCGCAGACGCACGGCGGCATCACGCCCGTGCGCATCGACACCCATGGCGCCGTCGTGGCCCTGGCCGGGCCCGATGCGTACAAGCTGAAGCGCGCGGTCGTCTTTCCGTTCCTCGACTACGGGACGCTCGCCAAGCGCCGCGCGGCCCTCGAGGCGGAGCTCGCCATCAACCGGCCGCTCGCCCCCCAGGTCTACCGTGAGGTGGTGGCCGTGACCCGCGGACCCGGAGGCGGGCTGCAGTTCGGCGGCGACGGCCCCGTCCTCGACTACGTCCTGCACATGGCCCGCTTCGACGAGCAGTCCACCCTGGACCACATCGTCGCGCGCCGTCCGTTGTCGGCTGACGAGGTCGATCACCTGGCCGGGGCCATCGTGGCCGCCCACGCGACGGCGGCGCCCGCCGACGCGGATGCGTGGATCGCCGACCTCGGCGTCTACATCACGCAGAACGACGCGGCCCTGCGGGAGTTCGCCGGGCTCGGCCTGCCTTCGGCCATCGATGCGCTGACGGCGGCGGCCCGCCGTGCCTTCGCAGCCATCCTGCCCCTGCTCAACGCTCGCGCCACCGCCGGGTACGTGCGCCGCTGCCACGGCGACCTGCACCTCGGCAACATCGTGCTGCTCGACGGACGGCCGACGCTCTTCGACGCCATCGAGTTCGACCCGCGCATCGCCGCCGGCGACGTGCTCTACGACCTGGCGTTCCTCGTCATGGACCTGTGCCAGGCGGGCCATCGCCCCGCGGCGAACCGGCTGCTCAACCGCTACCTCGTCGAGGCGCGGGAGCCGGCCCATGTGGATGGCCTCGCGGCGCTGCCGCTCTTCCTGCACCTGCGCGCGGCCATCCGCGCCAAGGTCACCGCCGCGCGGGCCGGGCTCCTGGCGGCCCCGGCGCGGGACGCCGCCTTCGTCGAGGCAGGGCGCTACCTCCACTTCGCGACGACAGTCCTCGCGCCGCCGGCGCCGCGGCTCGTCGCCATCGGCGGACTGTCCGGGACCGGCAAGACGGCCCTGGCCCACGCGCTGGCGCCGCGCTTCGGCGCCGCGCCGGGGGCCCTCGTGATCCGCTCCGACGTCGAGCGCAAGGCGCTCTTCGGCGTCGCCGAGACCGACCGGCTGCCGCCCGGGGCCTACAGCGCTGCGGCCTCGGCCGACGTGTTCGCCCGCGTTGCCGACGCAGCGCGGCGCGCGCTGGCGGCCGGGCGCTCGGTGGTCTGCGACGCGGTCTACGCCCGGCCGCCGCAGCGCCGCGCCATCGCCGCCGTCGCCGCCGCCGCCGGGGTGCCGTTCACCGGGCTGTGGCTCGACCTGCCGCTGGAGGTGCGGCTTGCCCGCATCGGCAACCGCCACGGGGACGCGTCGGACGCCGATGCCAGCGTGGCGCGCCAGCAGCAGGCCTATGATTGCGGCCCCATGGACTGGGCCCGGATCGATGCGTCCGGCACCCTGCCCGAGGTGGCGGCCCGGGCGGCGGCCATCCTGCAACTGCCAGACTGAATCGCGGAGCACCCTGATGACCGACACCGAACGTGCCAACGAAGCCCTCGTGAACGCCTTCTGCGCCGACTGGGCGAAGCAGGACGCAGAGCTTTTGACGAGCTACTTCGCCGAGCCCTTCGAGTACATGGTCTGGGAGGGCGGGCCGGTCATCACGACCCGGGAGGCCTTCGTGCAGCAGATGGGGCCGTTCCTGAAGAAGCTGAAGGCAGTGCACTGGGAGGTGGTCCGCTCCCACGCCATGGGCCCCATGGTCATCAACGAGCGCATCGACCACTTCTACAACCACGACAGCAAGTACGACAACCACCCGCACATCGCAGGACTCTTCATCGTGCGCGACGGCAGGATCGCCATCTGGCGCGACTACAACATGGTGGCGAAGAAGAAGGCGTAGCAGCCGTCAGGCGTCGTCCCACCAGGCCGCGAACTCGTCGTAGTCGATCACGCCGTCGCCGTTGGTGTCGGTGGCGTCGAAGGCCAGCAGCTTTTCCGGGTGGGAGAGCTCGTCCCCCAGTTCGGCCAGCAGCAGGACGAACTCGCCGAAGGTGATGCGGCCATCGCCGTCCTCGTCGTAGCGCGCGAAGGCGATGCGCAGCTCGGGGCTGGCTTCGGCCTGGGGTCGGGGGTCTGGTCTGGCCAGCATGGCGGCTGCTCCGGTGGCCGGCCCGTGCCGGCTTCATAGGCAGAGAGCGCCCGGACGGGCCGATAGTTCCCGGCCGGGGCCGGGTCGGCCCCCCGTTCCGGGGCCTCGGGTAGAATGCGGGTCCCACCGCGGAGACCCCGATGTACACCAAGGACTGGACGATTGCCGGCTTCGACCCCGACCTCCACCGTGGCATGGAGGGCGAACGCCGCCGCCAGGAAGAGCACATCGAGCTGATCGCCTCCGAGAACTACGCGAGCCCCCGGGTCCTCGAAGCCCAGGGCTCGGTGCTGACGAACAAGTACGCCGAGGGCTATCCGGGCAAGCGCTACTACGGTGGCTGCCAGTACGTCGACGTGGCCGAGGAGCTCGCCATCGGGCGGGCGAAGACCCTGTTCGGCGCGGCCTATGCCAACGTCCAACCCCATTCGGGGTCGTCGGCCAACGCGGCGGTCTACATGGCGCTGCTGAATCCGGGCGACGGCATCCTCGGCATGAGCCTCGCCCACGGCGGCCACCTCACGCACGGGTCGCCGGTGAATTTCTCGGGCCGTCTCTACAAGGTCGCCGCCTACGGCGTCGATCCCGCCACCGGCGAGATCGACTACGGCCAGGTGGAGCAGCTGGCCCGGGAGCACCGCCCGCGGGCCATCGTCGCCGGCTTCTCGGCCTACTCGCGCGTCGTCGACTGGCAGCGCTTCCGGGACATCGCCGACGGCATCGGTGCCTACCTCATCGTCGACATGGCCCACGTGGCCGGGCTCGTCGCGGCGGGCGAGTACCCGAACCCCGTCGGCATTGCCGACGTCACGACGACCACCACGCACAAGACCCTGCGCGGCCCCCGCGGCGGCCTGATCCTGGCCCGCCAGAACGACGAGATCGCGAAGAAGCTGAACTCGCTGGTCTTCCCCGGCACCCAGGGCGGCCCGCTGATGCACGTCATCGCTGCCAAGGCCGTGGCCTTCCTCGAGGCGATGCAGCCGGAGTTCAAGACCTACCAGGCCCACGTCAAGGCCAACGCCCGGCGCCTCGCGGCGCGCCTCATGGACCGCGGCTACCGCATCGTCTCCGGCGGCACCGACAACCACATGTTCCTCGTCGACCTCATCGGCCGCGAGCTGACGGGCAAGGACGCCGACGCGGCCCTCGACCGCTCCCACATCACGGTCAACAAGAACGCCGTGCCCAACGACCCGCGCTCGCCCTTCGTCACCAGCGGCATCCGCATCGGCACGCCGGCCGTCACGACCCGCGGCTTCGGTGCGGCCGAGATCGACGTGCTGGGCGACCTCGTTGCCGACGTGCTCGACCACGCGGGCGACGAAGCGGTGCTGTCCCGCGTGCAGGCCGAGGCCATTGCCCTCTGCCGGCGCTTCCCGGTCTACGGGTAGCGGCCGGCGGGCGGGGCGGCACGGAGTCGCGCCATGCACTGCCCGTTCTGCAACCACGCCGAGACCAAGGTCACGGACTCGCGCCTCGCCGGCGAGGGCCGGCAGGTGCGCCGGCGCCGCGAGTGCCTGGCGTGCGGCGAGCGGTTCACCACCTTCGAGACCCCGGAGCTCGTCATGCCCCGGGTCGTCAAGCGCGACGACAGCCGCGAGCCCTTCGACGAGGCCAAGCTCCGGGGCGGCATGGTCCGCTCGCTGGAGAAGCGGCCCGTCAGCAGCGAGGCCATCGAGGCGGCGCTGGCCCGGATCATCCACCGCCTGCAGACCGTGGGCGAGCGGGAAATCCCGTCCCGGTTCATCGGCGAACTGGTGATGGAAGAACTGCGCGGCCTCGACGAGGTGGCCTACGTGCGGTTTGCCTCGGTGTACCGGAGCTTCCAGGACGTGAATTCCTTCCAGGAGGAGATCCGCCGGCTGCAGGAGCTGGCCGACCAGGACCGTCGCCGCGACCAGCTGTCGCTGCTGCCGGACGAGCCCTGAGCATGGCCGACGCCGCCGACCGCCGGCACATGGCCCGGGCCATCGCGCTCGCCTGGCGCGGTCTCGGCACGACCGACCCCAATCCGCGGGTGGGCTGCGTCGTCGTGCGCGATGGCGAGGTGGTGGGCGAGGGCTGGCACGAGCGGGCCGGCGAGCCCCACGCCGAGGTCCACGCCCTGCGCGCCGCCGGTGACCGGGCCCGGGGTGCCACGGCCTACGTCAGCCTCGAGCCGTGCTGCCACCAGGGCCGCACGCCCCCCTGCACCGGCGCGCTGGTGGCGGCCGGGGTGGCACGGGTGGTCTACGGCTGCGGCGATCCCAACCCCCGCGTTGCCGGTGGCGGGGCAGCCCAGCTGGTGGCGGCGGGGATCGTCGTCGAGGGCGGTGTACTGGAGGCCGAGGCCCGCGCCGTGAACCCCGGCTTCATCGCGCGCATGGCCCGGGGCCGGCCGTGGCTCCGGGTGAAGACGGCGGTGAGCCTCGACGGGCGCACGGCGCTGGCCGATGGCCGCAGCCGCTGGATCACGGGGCCCGATGCCCGGCGCGACGTGCAGCGGCTGCGGGCCCGCAGTTCCGCCATCGTCACCGGCATCGGCACCATCCTGGCCGACGACCCGGAGCTGACCGTCCGCGACGAGCCGGCGGGCGCGGTGCGGCCGCCCGTCCGGATCGTGCTCGATTCCAGTCTGCGCCTGCCGCCCGGTGCGCGGCTGCTGTCGACGCCGGGCCCGGTGGTCGTGCTGGCCACGCACGACGATGCCGGCCGGCGCCGGGCGCTCGCTGCCGCCGGGGCCGACGTGCGCGTCGGTGCGGGGGAGGGCGGGCGCGTGGCGCCCGGCGCTCTCGTCGAGGCGCTGCTGCAGCTGGAGTGCAACGAAGTGCTGGTCGAGGCGGGGCCCGTCGTCAACGGCGCACTGCTGGCGGCGGGGCTCGTGGACGAGCTCGTGGTCTACCAGGCCGCCCACGTGCTCGGCGACACCGCCCGCGCCGTGTTCGTGCTGCCGCCGCTCGCCTCCATGGACGACCGGCCCGCCTTCCGGCTGGCCGACGTGCGCCGGGTCGGTGACGACCTGCGCCTCACCTATCTCAAATAAGGACTGCTGATGTTCACCGGGATCATCCAGGCCCTCGGCACGATCGATGCCATCGCGCCGCTGCCGGCCGGGCGCCGCTACACCATCGGGCTCGGAGCGTTGCGCGGCCGCGCCTTCAACCTCGGCGACAGCATCGCCGTGAATGGCGCCTGCCTGACGGTGGTGGAACTGGCCGACGGCCGCTTCGCCGCCGACCTGTCGAACGAGACGCTGGCCGTCACCACGCTGGGTGGCCTGGCCGTGGGCAGCCCCGTCAACCTGGAGCCGGCGCTGACGCTGGCCGACCCGCTGGGGGGCCACCTCGTGACGGGCCACGTCGACGGCATCGGCAGCGTCGAGGCCATGGACCAGGAGGGCGGGACGGTGCTGGCCCGGTTCCGGGTGCCCGACGCCCTGGCCCGCTACTTCGCGCGCAAGGGCTCCATCTGCGTCGACGGCGTGAGCCTGACGGTCAACGCCGTGGCGGGGGCCACCGTCGGCGTCACCCTCGTGCCCCACACGCTGGCGCACACTATCATGCACACTTACGCCGCCGGGACGCCGGTGAACATCGAGGTCGACCTCGTCGCCCGGTACGTCGAGCGTCTGCTGGCATCCGATCGCTGAACGGCAGCGATCCTCCACCCGGGCGGCAACCGCCCGCAGTTCCGGAAGACACCATGAGCAAGCCCCACGGAAACCCCGCGTTGCCCGAGGTCCCGGCCGCGCCGGGCCCGTTCAGTACGGTCGAGGACATCGTCGAGGACATCCGCCGCGGCCGCATGGTCGTCATCGTCGACGATGAGGACCGCGAGAACGAGGGCGACCTCGTCATGGCCGCCGCCAAGGTCCGCGCCGAGGACATCAACTTCATGGCCCGCTATGGCCGTGGCCTGATCTGCCTGACGCTGACGCGGTCACGTTGCGAGCAGCTGCGGCTGCCGCTGATGGTGGGGGACACCGACCGGCAGCAGGCGACGAACTTCACCGTGTCCATCGAGGCGGCCGAGGGCGTCACGACGGGCATCTCGGCCCACGACCGCGCCCGTACCGTGCGGGTGGCCGTAGGGCCGGAGGCGCGGCCCGAAGACCTGCGCCAGCCCGGCCACATCTTCCCGCTCATGGCCCAGCCCGGTGGCGTGCTGACCCGCGCGGGCCACACCGAGGCCGGCTGCGACCTGGCGCGCCTCGCCGGGGTCGAGCCCGCCGCCGTCATCGTCGAGATCCTCAACGACGACGGCACCATGGCCCGCCGGCCGCAGCTCGAGGTCTTCGCCCGCGAGCACGGCCTGCGCATCGGCACCATCGCCGACCTGATCCGCTACCGGCTGCAGCACGAGGAGTCCGTCGAGCGCATCGGCGACCAGGCCGTGCAGACCGACTTCGGCGAGTTCCGCATGGTTACCTACGAGGACCACGTCAGCCGCCACGTGCACGTGGCGCTGGTGCGGGGAGACCTGTCGCGGCCCGAGCCGCCGCTGGTCCGCGTCCACGTCCAGGACACACTCGGCGACGTCATCGGCGTGCACGAGCCGGCGCTGGGCCGGCCGATCCGCTCGGCGCTTGCCACCATCGCCGCCGAGGGCCACGGCGTCGTCGTCGTGCTGCGCTACCCCGAGTCGCCCCGGGACTTCGTGCGGGCGGTCAAGGGGCTCGGTGAGGCCGGCACCGACGTCGGCGGGCGCCGCCACGGCGGCACGGTGCTGCGCACCTACGGCACCGGCGCCCAGATCCTGCGCGACCTCGGCGTGCACCGCATGCGCGTGCTCTCGTCGCCGAAGCAGATGCACGGCATTTCGGGCTTCGGCCTCGAGGTTGTAGAGTACGTCGACACTTTCGACGGCCGCTTCGGCTGATTGGCTGCCATGAGCAACGGGCCCCGCATGATCGACGGACAGCTGGTGGCGCGCGACGCGCGCTTCACCATCGTCGCGGCACGCTTCAATGACCTCATCGTCGAGCGCCTCGTGGCCGGCGCCATCGACGCGCTGCGCCGGCACGGCGCGGCACCGGGCGAGATCCAGGTGGTGCGCGTGCCCGGTGCCTTCGAGCTGCCCATAGTCGCGAGGCGGCTGGCGCGCACGCGCCGGTGTGACGCCATCATCGCCCTCGGTGCCGTGATCCGCGGCCAGACGCCCCACTTCGACTACGTCTGCAGCGAGTGCGCGGCGGGACTGCGGCAGGTGGGCATGGAGTTCGAGCTGCCGGTGTCCTTCGGCGTGCTCACCTGCGACACCATGGACCAGGCCATGGACCGGGCTGGCGGCAAGGCGGGCAACAAGGGGGCGGACGCAGCACTGGCCGCCCTCGAGACGCTGAACCTGCTGCGGCAGCTGGAGGGCTGACCCTCCCATGGCAGCCACCGGACGGCACGGCGCCCGCCGCCTGCTGGTGCAGGCCCTGTACCAGGCCCAGGTCGGGGGCCACGATTACCACGAGCTCCTGAACCAGTTCGCCGGCGACCCCGGCTTTGAGAAGATCGACGGCGAGTATTTCCGCGACCTGCTGAAGGACATCCTTGCCGCGCGCGAATCCCTCGACGCCACCATTGGGTCCAGGGCCGACCGGCCGGTGACGCAGCTCGACCCCGTCGAGCACGGCATCCTCTGGCTCGGCACCGCAGAGCTGCGTCTGCGGCCCGACGTGCCGCCAAGGGTTGCCATCGACGAGGCCGTGCGCCTCGCCCGCGAGTTCGGCGCCCAGGACAGCTGGCGCTACGTCAACGCCGTGCTGGACCAGCTGGCCGCGGAGCCCCGCTGATGGCCGCCGGGCCTGGGCAGGTGCCGGGCCCCCCGCCGGCGCTGCTGACGGAGGCCGGCATCATCGCCGCCCTCACGCCGGCGCTGCCAGGCAGGCCCGACATCCGTCTCGGCATCGGGGACGACGGCGCCGTGCTGCGCCCGTCGCCGGGCACCGAGCTCGTCGTGGTCACCGACGCCGTGGTCGAAGGGACGCACTTTCCCGCCGGCATCCCGGCCCGCGCCATCGGCCACCGGGCCCTGGCGGTCAACCTGAGCGACCTCGCGGCCATGGGTGCCACCCCGCGCTGGGCGACGCTGGCGCTGTCGTTGCCGGCGCCCCAGTCGGGCTGGCTGCGCGAGTTCGCCGCAGGCCTGCTCGAACTGGCTGCCGCCACCGGCACCGCCCTCGTGGGCGGCGACACGGTGACGGGCCCGCTCTTCGCGACGGTGACGGCCATCGGCGAGGTGCCGGCGGGCCAGCCGGCCGGCCGGCGGGGCGCCCGCCCGGGGGATGGAGTGTTCGTCACCGGCACGCCCGGGGATGCCGTGCAGGGCCGCCTGCTGCTGGAGTCGGCCCGTCATGACGCGGCGGCTGACTACCTGCGGTCACGGTTCCTCCATCCCGAGGCGCGCCTCGCCGCGGGCCGCGCACTCAGGCCGCTCGCCTCGGCGATGCTCGACGTTTCCGACGGCCTCGACCAGGACCTGCGCCGGATCGCCGCCGCCAGCGCCGTGGGCCTGCAACTCGACGTGAATGCGCTCCCGCTCTCGCCACAGCTCCGGGACGTGGCGGGTCCCGATGCCGTAGCCCGCGCCCTGACGGGCGGCGACGACTACGAGCTGGCGTTCACGGCGCCGGCGGAGGAGGCCGCGCCCATCGCCGCCATCGCCGCCGCCGCCGGCTGCGCCATCACGCGCATCGGCACCGTCGTCGCCGGCAGTGCAGTGCGCTGGCACGACGGCGGCCGCGAGTACCCGGTGCCGGCCGGCGCCTGGCAGCACTTCGGGGCCGGCGCGTGAGCCCGCAGCCCGGTCCGCCGGGGCTCGCCCGGCAGGTCCTCGCGGACCCGGTGCACTGGCTGCCCTTCGGGCTCGGCGTGGGGCTGCTGCCCCGGGCCCCGGGTACCTGGGGCTCGGCGCTGGCCGTGCTGCTCGTGGCGGCCTGGCCCGCGCTGCAGGGGCCCGTCGGCATCGCCGCCTGCGTCGTGCTCTTCGCCATCGGCGTGCCGCTCTGCGGGGCCAGCGCGCGGCGTCTCGGCGTGCACGACCACGGCGGCATCGTCCTCGACGAGATCGTCGCGATGCTCGCCGTGCTGCAGGTCACGCCGCGCAGCCTGCCGTGGTTCGTCGCGGCCTTTGCGCTGTTCCGGCTGTTTGACATCTTCAAGCCCTGGCCGATCCGGGAGCTTGATCACAGCGTCCGCGGCGGTACGGGAATTATGCTCGATGACGCAATGGCGGCCGTCTATGCCGCGTTGCTGGTGAAGGGCAGCGGGCTCCTGTTCTTCCCGGTCCAGACCTGACACTTTCGCCGGCTTGCCGGTGTCGAGGGCCCGCAAGGTTCCTCCCCATGGTGCAAGCCGCGACTACTGGTGCCGCCCCGCTCCCGGTACCGGACAGGATCGGCAAGTACGCCATCGTCAACGAGGTGGGGCACGGCACCACCGGCACCGTGTACCTCGCCCACGACCCGGACTTCCGCCGGGATGTCGCGATCAAGGTCTACAACGTCGTCAGCGACGACGACGCGCAGCGCGCGCGGATCGCCCGCAAGATGTTCTTCAACGAGGCCCGCATGGTGGGGATGCTCCAGCACCCCAACATCCTGCCGATCTTCGACGCGGGCGAGGAGGGCGGCAAGTACTACGTCGTGATGGAGCACGTGCAGCGGGCCCGCACGCTGGAGGCCTACTGCCGTCCCGACAACCTGCTCCATGTCGAGGACGTGGTGAAGATCGTCTTCAAGTCGGCCCGGGCGCTGCACTACGCCCACCGGCGCGGTGTCATCCACCGGGACGTGAAGCCGAGCAACATCATGCTCACCAACGACAACGACGTGCGCATCATCGACTTCGGCATCGCGCTGCTGGCCGACGCCGACGTCTCGAAGATCGAGGGCATCGCCGGGTCGCCGAGCTACATGTCGCCGGAGCAGGTGCAGGGGCACGAGCTGACGCCGGCCTCGGACCTGTACTCCCTGGGCGCCGTGATGTACGAGCTGCTGACGGGCTTCCGGCCGTTCCGGGCAAGCTCGCTCGCCAAGCTGCTGAACCAGATCACCTACTCGACGCCGGCGCCGATCCACACGCTGCGGGCGGGCATCCCCGAGGAGCTCGAGGAGGTGGTCGCCATCGCCCTGCAGAAGGACCCGGCCCGCCGCCACGCGAGCGGTGCCGTGATGGCCGAGCACCTGACCCGTGTCTACCAGGCGCTGAAGGCGCAGTGGGACGGCACCGACCGGCCGGACCGCTTCGACACGCTGCGCCGGCTGTCCTTCTTCCACGATTTCTCCCACGCCGAGATCCGCGAGATCCTCCGGGCCAGCGAGTGGCGCGAGTATGGCTGGGGTGACGAGATCGTCCGCGAGGGTGATGCCGACGACCGCTTCTACGTCGTCGTGGCCGGGCGCGTGCGCGTCGAGCGCCACGGCCGGCTGCTGGGCCACCTGCGCGACGGCGACTGCTTCGGCGAGACGGGCTACGTGGCGGGCGCGCGCAGCACGGCGGGCATCCGGGCCGACGAGGCCGTGACCATCCTGAGCGTGAGCGCGACGCTGCTCGAGCAGGCCTCGGCCGAGTGCCAGCTGCGCTTCAACAAGGTGTTCCTGCGGGCGCTGATCCGCCGGCTGCAGGGGGCAGGCGCGGGCTGAGGCCCGGTTCGGCGCTCGTGGCAGCTCCGGTTCCGGCGCCGCGGTGACCGGGGCCCCGGCGCCTCGACCCGGGCCGGGGGCGACGGACGGCCTTAGTCGTCGTTGTCGTCTTCTTCGTCCTCGCCGCCGCCGCCGTCCGGCTCGCCGGCGAACTCCTGCAGGCCTCCGCCGAGCAGCACCTGCACGCGCTGTTCGGCGTCCTTCAGTGCCGTCTCGCACTCCCGCGACAGCCGCACCGCGCGCTCGAAGTCGCGCAGCGACTTCTCGAGGGGCTGCTCGCCGGCCTCGAGGAGTTCGACGATGCCCTCGAGCTCGGCGAGGGATTTCTCGAGGTCGACGGGTTTTTTCCGGGTCGCGGTCATCTGCCTGACACTGCGGGGCGAAAGGCGAGGTAGCCTTGCATAGCCCCCGCGGGTGGTCAAACGGCCACCGTTGACAGCCCCGGGGGGCGACCGTAGATTTAGACGCAGTCTAAACCCCCGGTTCCCCCTGCATTTCCAAGGAGATTCCCGTGAGCCTCAAAGGCAGCAAGACCGAAGCGAACCTCAAGGCGGCATTCGCCGGTGAGTCCCAGGCGAACCGCCGCTACCTGTATTTCGCCGCCAAGGCCGACGTCGAGGGCTACAACGACGTGGCCGCCGTGTTCCGTTCCACGGCCGAGGGCGAGACCGGCCATGCCCATGGCCACCTCGACTACCTGAAGGACGTGGGTGACCCGGCGACGGGCCTGCCCATCGGCTCGACGGCCGACAACCTGAAGGCGGCCATCGCCGGCGAGACCCACGAGTACACCGACATGTACCCGGGCATGGCCAAGACCGCCCGGGACGAGGGTCACGGCGAGATCGCCGACTGGTTCGAGACCCTGGCCAAGGCGGAGCGTTCCCACGCGAACCGCTTCCAGAAGGCCCTCGACACCCTCGGCAAGTAAGCCCAAGCCTGCGTTCGCCGGCCGGGCCGGGGCCTCGCGCCCTGGCCCGGTACCCGGTGAGCCGACGTACTGGAGCGCCCATGGCACCGCCCGGCCCCCGTGAAGGCAGCCTCGACGCGCCGACCCGCCACCCCCTCGACTGGCAGTCGCCCGCGTTCTATGACCGCGAGGCCCTGACGAAGGAGCTCGAGCGGGTCTTCGACATCTGCCACGGCTGCCGGCGCTGCTTCAGCCTGTGCAATGCCTTTCCGACCCTCTTCGACGCCGTCGACGAGTCCGCCACCGGCGAAGTCGACGGCGTCCCCAAGGCGAAGTTCGATGAGGTCGTCGACCACTGCTACCTGTGCGACCTCTGCTACCTGACCAAGTGCCCCTACGTCCCGCCGCACCCGTTCAACGTCGACTTCCCGCACCTGATGCTGCGCGCCAAGGCCGTGCGCTTCCGCGAGCAGGGCGCCTCGTGGCGCAACCGTGTGCTGGCCGCCACGGATGAGGTCGGCCGCCTCGCCGGCATCCCGGTGGTGGCCGAGGCCGTCAACGCGGTCAATTCAAGCGGCCCCGGGCGCGCGCTGCTCGAGCGTGTGCTGGGCGTGGCCCGCGACGCCCCGGTGCCACGCTACGCGGGCCGTCCTGCCCGGTCGCGGGTCGCCGAGGCGAAGCCTGCGGCCGTCACGCCCGCCGGCGGCACCACCGGCAAGGTCATCCTGTTCACCACCTGCTACGGCAACCACAACGTGCCGGAGGTCGTCGAGGACCTCGTCGCCGTCTATCGCCACAACGGCATCGAGGTGCGCCTGGCCGCCAGCGAGCAATGCTGCGGCATGCCGAAACTGGAACTCGGTGACCTCGAGTCCGTCGCCCGCGCCAAGGAGGCGAACGTGCCGGAACTCGCGCGCTGGGTGGAGCAGGGCTACGACATCGTCGCGCCGGTGCCGTCCTGCGTGCTGATGTTCAAGCAGGAACTGCCGCTCATGTTCCCGGACGATCCGCAGGTCAAGGCCGTGGCGGCGGCCTTCTACGACCCGTTCAACTACCTGTGGCAGCGGCACCGGGAAGGGCAGCTGCGCACGGAGTTCCCCAACGCGCTCGGCACCGTGGCGTACCACGTGGCCTGCCACCTGCGCGTGCAGAACATCGGCCTCAAGACCCGCGACGTGCTGCAGCTCATCCCCGGCACCACGGTCCAGCCCATCGAGCGCTGCTCGGGCCACGACGGCACCTACGGCGTGAAGACCGAGTTCCGGGCCGCTTCCGTGAAGATCGCGAAGCCCGTCGCCGACCAGGTCAGGGCCGGGGCCGCCGACCACTTCGCCAGCGACTGTCCCATGGCGGGTGCCCAGGTCGCGGGCCTCGCCGGTCGTGAGGACCATCCCCACCCCATGCAGCTGCTCCGCCGCGCCTATGGCATCTGAGACTCCCCACACCGGCCGCCTGCGCCCGGAAGACCTCTTCACCCTCGAGGCCTACGCGCGCCTGCGGCCCGCCTTCCGGGCCCAGGTGATGGCCCACAAGGCCCACCGCCGTCTGGCGCTCGGGCCCCACGTGACGCTGTACTTCGAGGACCGCCTGACGATGCACTACCAGGTGCAGGAGATGCTGCGGGCCGAGCGCATCTTCGAGCCGGCCGACATCCAGGCCGAACTCGACGCCTACAACCCGCTGATCCCCGACGGCGACAACTGGAAGGCGACGCTGATGATCGAGTACGCGGACGTCGACGAGCGGCGCCGGGCGCTGGAGCGCCTGCGCGGCGTCGAGGACTGCATCTGGGTCCGCGTGGCCGGGCACGGGCCGGTGCCGGGCATCGCCGACGAGGACCTGGAGCGGGGCAACGACGAAAAGACCTCGGCCGTGCACTTCCTGCGCTTTCCGCTCACGGCCGCCATGATCGCGGCGCTGAAGGGCGGGGCGGGGCTCGCGGCCGGCATCACCCATCCGTCCCTGGAGATCAGCATCGACGCGGTGCCGGAGCCGACCCGCGAGTCGCTGGTGGCCGACCTCGCCTGACGCCGGTGGCGCGGGGTTCCGCGCCACTGCCCGCTCGACTAAGATGCGCGCCGTTGTTGTTGCGCGCCTGATTCCGCACTGCCCCTGACGCCGGTGACCGGCCCGCAGCCCCGTCCATTTCCGGCGGGCCTGCGGTCGGCATTGCCAGTGGCCTGCGGCCGGACCCACGCCCATGAGCTCCCGCTACGCTGCCGCCGATATCGAAGTCCTGTCCGGCCTCGACCCGGTGCGCCGGCGGCCGGGCATGTACACCGACACGAGCCGGCCGAACCACCTGGCCCACGAGGTCATCGACAACTCCGTCGACGAGGCGCTCGGCGGCCACTGCGACCGCATCGAGGTCACGGTGCACGCGGACGGCTCGCTGGAGGTGGCCGACAACGGCCGCGGCATGCCGGTGGACATGCACCCGGTCGAGAAGATCCCGGGCGTCGAGCTGATCCTCACGCGCCTGCACGCGGGCGGCAAGTTCTCCGGCAAGAACTACCAGTTCTCCGGCGGCCTGCACGGCGTCGGCGTGTCCGTGGTCAACGCACTGTCGAAGAACCTCGAGGTGTGGATCCGCCGCGACGGCCACGAGTACAACATGAGCTTCCGCAACGGCGAGCGCGCCGGGAAGCTCGAAAAGGTCGGCACCGTCGGCAAGGCCAACACCGGCACGCGCCTGCGCTTCTGGCCCGACGCGAAGTATTTCGACACCGAGAAGTTCTCGGTCAACGAGCTGCGCCACGTGCTGCGCGCCAAGGCGGTGCTGTGCCCCGGCCTGCACATCCGCTTCGCCGTCGAGAAGCCGGCGGAGGTCCAGGAGTGGTGTTACGAGGGCGGCCTCGGCCAGTACCTCGTCGAGGCGCTGCCGGGACTCGAGCTGCTGCCGGCCCAGCCATACACCGCGAGCTTCGCCAGCGAGCACGAGCAGGTGGAGTGGGCCGTGGCCTGGGCCGACGCCGAGGGCGGCGGCATTGGCGAGTCCTACGTCAACCTCATCCCCACGGCCCAGGGCGGCACCCACGTCGCGGGCTTCCGCACCGGCCTCACGGAGGCGCTGCGCGAGTACTGCGAGTTCCGCAACCTGCTGCCCCGGGGCATCAAGCTCTCGCCGGACGACGTCTGGGACGGGCTCAACTACGTGCTGTCGGTGAAGCTGCAGGACCCGCAGTTCTCCGGCCAGACCAAGGAGCGGCTGTCGTCCCGCGAGTGCGCCACCTTCGTCGGCGGCGTGGCCAAGGACTCTTTCTCGCTGTGGCTGAACCAGCACACCGACGCCGGTGACCAGATCGCCGAGCGGGCCATCGTCGCCGCCCAGCGCCGCACCCGGGCGAGCCGCGTGGTCGTGCGCAAGAAGATCACCAGCGGCCCCGTGCTGCCCGGCAAGCTCACCGACTGCACCAGCACCGACCCCGAGCGCACCGAGATCTTCCTCGTCGAGGGCGACTCGGCCGGCGGCTCGGCCAAGCAGGCCCGCGACCGCGAGTACCAGGCCGTGCTGCCCCTGCGCGGCAAGATCCTGAACACCTGGGAGGTCGACCAGGGCGAGCTGCTGGCCTCCCAGGAGGTCGCCAACATCAGCCTGGCGATCGGCGCCGAGCCCGGCAGCGACGACCTCACGGGGCTCCGGTACCACAAGATCTGCATCCTCGCCGACGCCGACTCCGACGGTCAGCACATCGCGACGCTGATCTGCGCGCTGTTCGTGCGGCACTTCCCGCAGCTCGTGCGGGCCGGGCACGTGTACGTGGCGAACCCGCCGCTGTACCGCATCGACGTCGGCAAGGACGTCTACTACGCCCTCGACGACGCCGAGCGGCAGGGCGTGCTCGACCGCCTGTCCGCCGAGGGCATCAGGGCCAAGCCCATGGTCACGCGCTTCAAGGGCCTCGGCGAGATGAGCCCGCTGCAGCTGCGCGAGACGACGATGCTGCCGGAGACCCGGCGGCTGCTGCAGCTGACCGTGGATCCGTCCGACGACACCGAGCAGCTGCTCGACATGCTGCTCGCCAAGAAACGCTCGGCCGACCGGCGCGGCTGGCTCGAGGCCAAGGGCAACCTGGCGGAAATCTGACCATGTCCAACCAGAACCGCCTGCAGTTCGAGTCCGTCGAGCGGGTGCCGCTGCGCACCTTCACCGAGAAGGCGTACCTCGACTACTCGATGTACGTCATCCTCGACCGCGCGCTGCCCCACGTCGGCGACGGCCTGAAGCCCGTGCAGCGGCGCATCATCTACGCCATGAGCGAGCTGGGCCTCGCGGCGACCGCCAAGCCCAAGAAGTCGGCGCGCACCGTCGGCGACGTCATCGGCAAGTTCCACCCCCACGGCGACTCGGCGTGCTACGAGGCCATGGTCCACATGGCCCAGCCGTTCGCGTACCGCTACCCGATCATCGACGGGCAGGGGAACTGGGGCTCGGCCGACGACCCGAAGTCGTTCGCGGCCATGCGCTACACCGAGGCCAAGCTCACGCCTTATGCGGCGACGCTGCTGGCCGAGCTCGACCAGGGCACCGTCGACTTCGTGCCCAACTTCGACGGCACCCTCGAGGAGCCGTCGCTGCTGCCGGCCCAGCTGCCGAACCTGCTGCTGAACGGCACCAGCGGCATCGCGGTGGGCATGTCGACGGACATCCCGCCCCACAACCTGCGCGAGGTCGTGGCGGCGGTGGTGCGCCTGCTCGAGGACCCGGACACGACGGTGCGGCAGCTCTGCCAGCACATCAAGGCGCCCGACTTCCCCACGGGTGGCGAGATCATCAGCCCCCGCAAGGACATCCACGACATCTACGCCACCGGCAACGGCACGCTGCGCCTGCGGGCCCGCTGGGAGCGCGACGGCGACGACATCGTCATCACCGAGCTGCCCTTCCAGGTGTCGGGCAGCAAGGTTCTCGAACAGATCGAGGCCCAGCGCCAGGCGAAGAAGCTGCCGCTGGTGCAGGACCTGCGCGACGAGTCCGACCACGAGAACCCCACGCGCCTCGTCATCGTGCCGAAGTCCGGCCGCATCGACGTGGATGCGCTGATGAGCCACCTGTTCGCGACCACCGACCTCGAGCGCACCCAGCGGGTCAACCTGAACTGCATCGGCCTCGACGGCCGCCCGGCCGTGCGTGACCTGAAGTCGGTGCTGGCCGAGTGGCTGCAGTTCCGCACCACGTCCGTGCGCCGGCGGCTGCAGTTCCGCCTCGGCAAGGTCGAGGAGCGGCTGCACATCCTCGACGGCCTGCTGGTGGCCTACCTCAACATCGACGAGGTCATCCGCATCATCCGCACCGAGGACCGGCCGAAGGACGCGCTCATCAGGCGCTTCGGGATCAGCGAGGTGCAGGCCGAGGCCATCCTCAACCTGCGCCTGCGCCAGCTGGCAAAGCTCGAGGAGATCGAGATCCGCACCGAGCAGCAGGACCTCGCCACCGAGCGGGCGCGCCTGAGGGAGCTGCTGGACGCGCCGGCCAAGCTCCGCGCCCTGATGCGGGAAGAACTGCTGGCGCTCGCCGAGAAGCACGGCGATGCCCGCCGCACGGGCGTCGTCGAGCGCGAGGCGGCCCAGGCGCTGGCCGAGACGGAGCTCGTCGCCAGCGAGCCCGTGACCGTCGTGCTGTCCGCCGCCGGCTGGGTACGGGCCGCCAAGGGCCACGAGATCGACCCGGGGACGCTCAGCTACCGGTCGGGCGACGGGTTCCTGGCGGCGGCCCGCGGCCGCAGCACGCAGCTCGCGGTGTTCATCGACAGCACGGGGCGGGCCTACTGCCTGCCAGCCCACACGCTGCCGTCGGCGCGGGGGCAGGGCGAGCCGCTCTCGGGCCGGCTCAACCCGCCGGCCGGCGCCACGTTCCGCGGCGTGCTCATCGGCGAGCCGGCCCAGCGCTGCCTGCTGGCCACGGACGCCGGCTACGGGTTCTTCGTGTCGCTCGGCGAGCTGCACTCGCGCAACCGCTCCGGCAAGGCGGCCCTGAAGGTGCCGGCCGGGGCCAGCGTGCTGGTGCCGGCCGTGGCGCCGGCCGACTTCCCCGGCGACGCTCAGGTGGCGGCGGTCAGCTCCGAGGGCCGGCTGCTCGTGTTCCCGGCGGGCGAGCTCCCGGAGCTCGCCCGGGGCAAGGGCAACAAGATTTTCGCCATCCCCACGGCGAAGTTCCGCAGCGGCGAGGAGAAGCTCACCGCCGTGGCGGTGCTGGCGGCGGGGGCATCCCTGCTGCTGACCTGCGGCCAGCGCACCATGACGCTGGCGCCCGGCGACCTGAAGGAGTACGCGGGCGGCCGCGGCCGGCGTGGCGCGCTGCTGCCGCGGGGCTGGCGCAAGGTCGACCGCCTCGACGTCTCGGCGCCGGCCTGAGGCCGGGGGGCGGGTCAGCCGAGGCGGCGGATCGGTGCCGTGGGCGTCGCTTCGGGCGCCGGCGGATCCATGGCCACGGGACCGGTCCGGCTCCCGGTCCATTCCTGCTCGTAGTCGCGCTCCAGCAGCGCCAGCGCGTCGCGCAGGCCCTGGGCCTGGTGCTCGTCCGTGTCGCTGCCTTCGGCGAGGGCCGGCAGGTCGATCATGCCGGCTCCCGGCGTCCAGGACCGGCGGCCGGTGGTGTCCCCGGCGGCCTCGCCGGGGGCCGTGTTGAACAGTTCTTCCAGTTCCGAGGTGATGTCGTCGGCCGGCCGGAGGCGCTGCGAGCGCGTGGTCTCCTCGCTCCGCCGGGGCCATGTACCGCTGGCTGCGCCGGTGACCGCCACGGACGCGCCGGCCACCGTCGACTCGACGGCGGGCAGCGGTTCGAAGCTGACGGCGATGGCCGGCTCGGCGGCCGTCGCTGGCATCGCGACCTTCACCGGCGCGGCCTCCCTGGCTGGCTCCTCAGCGGCCGTGGACCGGCGGCGGCTGCGCCACCAGAACGGGCTGCCGGCGAGCAGGCCGAAGGCGGCACCGGCCAGCGCCGAGACCAGCGGCTCGGCGCCGGACTGCTGCGGGGACCGGGCCGGCGCGGCGGCCGGCGGCTGCCGCGCCGGTCGCGGGCGGGGTGCCGGTGCCGGCGCGACGGCGGCCTCCGGGGCGGGCAGGGCGGCGGCGGCGAGGGCTGCACCGCCAACCTCGGCCGCGGGCGCGACAGGGCCGCTGGTGTCGTTCGCTTTGCTGGTGGCGCCGGCGTCGCCCGTGGCGGCGGCAGGCTCGTCCACCGGACCGGCCGCTTCGTCCGACGCGACGGGTCCGTCGGCGGGTGAGTTGCCGATGTCGGTCGGCGTCGCTGCACGGGCTGGTACGGCGGGTGCGTCCGATCCCGACCGGGCGACGGCGGGTACCGCCGCAGCCTCCGCCGGCATCACCAGGGTGGCACCGGCCATCAGTCGCGCCGGGTCCCCGCCGAGGAAGGCATCGCGGTTGGCGGCGTGGATGGCAGCGGCCGTGAGGCGGGGGCTGCCGCCGGCGCCGGTGGCCCGCACCGCGATGGACCAGAGGGTTTCTCCGGTCTGCACCAGGTAGCGCTCGCCGGGCGCCAGCGGTGTCAGGGTGCGGGCAGGTGCGGCCGTCACCGGCGCCGCGCCGCCATCACGCGCGGGATCCGGCGTCGTGGCGGTGTCGGCAGGTCCCGGCATCGCCGGCAGTGGCGGCGCTGACGACGTTGCTGCCGACGCGGGTACTGATGCCGTGCCGGTGCCGGGCAGGTCCGGGATGAACACGAACTCGCGCTGGCTGGACGGCATGCCGGGGCACGCCACCCGGACCGTCAGCCCGTAGGCCGGCTCCGCCAGGGGGCGCGGCGAGTCCAGGCTGATGCTGGCGGTCGCCGGGCCCACGGCCGGCACCACGGTGGCGCCGAGCCCGGCCACGGCCGGCAGGCCGGCGCCGGTGCCCGAGACGGAGACGCAGCCGGCGTCCAGGGACTCGCCGGCCGCCAGGCTCACCGCCACCCGGGCGGACAGCGGCTGGCCGAGCTGCGAGCCGGCCACCAGCTCGCCGATCTCGAGTGCCGGCGCCGCGGGGGCGAATGCCAGCAGCAGGGCGGCGACCGGCGCGGGGAGGAGGGTTGTGGCCTGGCGTCCCATGCGCATCATCCGGCGACCTGGGCGCCGGCCTCGTCGCCGGCGGCCAGCACCACGCCGTGGGTCTGGGTGAAGTTGCCCTGCACGAAGGCGACGCCCAGCTGCCAGAGCATCGCCATGGTGCTGGCGTTCTCGACCCTCTCGGCGATGGTCTTCACGCCCAGCGCCGCCGCCCGCGACGCGATGTCGCCGACCCGGCGCTGCAGCTCCTTGTCGCGCGCCAGCCCCTGCATGAGGCTGCCGTCGACTTTCACGAACTGCATCGGGATGTGGTCGAGCAACTGCACCGAGTCGCGGCCGGTGCCGAGGTGGTCCACGGCGAACAGGAAGCCCGCCGACTGAAGCAGGGCTGCGAGCGCCTTCACCTGCTTCAGCTGCTGCAGCGCCAGTTCCTCGCTGACCTGGAAGCAGACCTGGCCGGCCCGCAGTTTCGTGCTCACGGCGCGGGCGCGTAGCCAGTCCGGCAGCGTTTCGTCGAGGACCGAGTCCCGCGACAGCCGCACGAACACGAGCCCCGGCTGGCGTGCCGCGCAGAAGGCGAAGGAGGCGCCGATGACCCAGCGGTCGATGTTCTTCATCAGGTGGGCGCGCTCGGCCGGGGGCATGAACTCCGACGGCCTGACGATCTCGCCCTGCTCGTCGATCAGCCGGACGCGGGTGTCGACGACCCCCTGCACCTCTTCCTGCAGGCCCACGACGGGCTGGTGCACGAGGCGCAGGCGGTTCTGCATGAGTGCGCTGCGGATCCGCGCCACCCAGAAGCCGTCGGTCTGGCGCAGGCGTTCGGTGACGCTGGTGCTGTCCGAGACGATGACGCGGTTGCCGCCCTGGTCGCGGCCCGCCGTGCAGGCCTGGGCGGCGTCGTCGATGAGTTCCACGGCCGAGTGGCCGCGGGCCTCGCTGATGCCGATCGTGCAGGTCAGCGACGTCGACCGCGCCTCGAGCTCGAACACGCGCTCGGCAACGGCCCGGCGCACCTGTTCGGCCCAGGCGCGCACGTCCTGGAGCGTGCCCCGCTCGAGCAGCACCGTGAAGAGCGTACCGCCGAAGCGCCCGCAGACGTCGCCGGGATGCGCCAGCTCGCGGATCACCGTTGCGATGCGGGCGAGCAGGTCCTCGGTGCCGAGCATGCCGACGTCGCCCTGCACCTTCGAGAAGTGGTCCGGCCGGATGAAGGCGAGCGCCTGCAGTCCCTCGGCAGGGGGCCTGGCCAGGGCCGCCACGAGGCTGTCGAAGAAGGGCTGCCGATACAGGAAGCCCGTCGCCGGGTCGGTGGCCACCGCCGACATCAGCGCCTCGGCCGGCGGCGCCGCCGGCTCCTCGGCCGCCGCCACGGTGATGCGGACCGCGGGCTCGCCGTCGCTGGTGGTGGGCCGCAGCACGAGCTGCAGCGGCAGCTCCGCCTCGTTGCTGCGGTAGGCGACCACCGGCAGTGTGTCGGACTCCTGCCACCGGCCGCGCAGGCACGCGACGAGTGCGCCCTTCAGGGCGGCCTGGTCTGCTTCGCGGAAGAGGTCCATGAAGGGCTGGCCCACGAGCATCTCGGCGTCGTCCCAGCCGAGCAGCGTCGCCCAGGCGGGGTTGGCCACCGTGACGATGCCCTCCTGCACCTCGACGATGGCCTCGGAGGCGGCACTCATCAGGCTGCGGAGTTCCTGCTTGTACTGGTGGGCCGAGTGCAGCACCCCGTCCAGCGCCCGCTGCAGCCGGTAGGCCTCGAGCTCGCGGGCGATCACGGCCTGCAGGCGGTTGCGGTGGGTCAGGGAGACCACGTCCCGGGCGCCGGCTTCCATGGCGGCGGCAATGGCCGGCTCGTCGACGCGGCTCGACACCAGCAGCAGCGGTGGCTGGGGCTTGCGGCCCGCGAGGGTCGTGGCGACCAGGTCCAGGGGCAGGTCGCTGTCGGCGGCGAACAGCAGGACGAGCTCCGGCGCGCGCTCGGCGAGCAGCGCCTCGAAGGCGTCGTGCTCGTTGACCCGCGCGCAATGCACGGGGTGCCCGACGTCGCGCAACGCCGAGTTGATCGCCGTGGCGTGCTCGTCGCTGCGGCTCAAGACGGCCAGCGGAATACCGACGGAGTTGCCCAACCCCACACCTGACGGATGCATTCGCCCGGGGCAGGATTGTGACCACCGGCCACTGGTGATTATGTGACCGGTCTCCGGTTATGTGCAGCCCTGCCGATTATGTCGTGGCGCGCGCCGTGAGCGGCGTTTTCGCGCTGGCGCCAGGGACCTCGCGCACGAGCCGCGGCACGAGGTAGCCCGGCAGCCGCGCGCGTTGCGCGGCGTCGAGGCGCAGTGCCGTGTCGTCGTCCACGGCGAAGTGCGCGGCGCCGCGCACCGGGTCGAGCTGGTGCAGGTAGTAGGGCAGCACGCCGGCTTCGTACAGCGATCCGGCGAGCTCCACCAGCACCCCGGCGTCGTCGTTGACGCCCCGTAGCAGCACGGCCTGGTTCAGCAGCGTGGCGCCGGTGGCGCGCAGCCGCGCGCAGGCGGCCCGCACCGGCGCGTCGATCTCCTGCGGGTGGTTGCAGTGGAGCACGACCGCGACGGGGCGTGGCGCCGAGCGGAGTACGGCGGCAAGGCCCTCGTCGACGCGCTCGGGCAGCACGACGGGCACCCGCGTGTGGAGGCGCAGGCGCCGCACGTGGCCGATGCCACCGAGTCGCGCGAACACGTCCGAAAGCCATGCATCCGGGCGCAGCAGCGGGTCGCCACCCGACAGGATCACTTCGCTCACCGCAGGGTCGGCGGCCACGAGCGCCAGCGACTCCCGCAGCCGGTCCGGGCCTTGCGCATGGTCGCCGTAGGGGAACTCCCGGCGGAAGCAGTAGCGGCAGTTGATGGCGCAGGCGCCGGTGGCGATCAGCAGGGCCCGGCCCGCGTACTTGCGCAGCACGCCCGGGGCGGCCAGGGCCGCGAGGTCGCCCACGGGGTCGGCGACGAAGCCCGGCATCGCCACCGTCTCGTCGGCGGCCGGCAGCACCTGCCGCAGCAGCGGGTCCGTCGGGTCGCCCCGGCGCATGCGGGCCACGAACCCGCGCGGCACCCGCAGCGGAAAGTCCCGGGCCGCGTCGGCCGACAGCCCGCAGGCCTCCGGCGCGAGCCCGAGATCGGCCAGCAGCTCGGCGGGCCGGGCATAGGCCCGGGCCAGCTCGCGCTGCCAGGCGGGTGCCGCCGGGGCGGCTGGGGGGAGGGCTTCAGGGGCGTTCATGGGGACCGGGCGAACGCCGGGCTGCCCGGCGCGCTGCGCTTGCGGCTAGAATACGCGGCCTTCTGCGGGGACGCGACCAATGGCCAGTTACTCCACGAGCGAATTCAAGTCCGGACTCAAGATCCTCCTCGACGGCGATCCCTTCGTCATCGTCGAGAACGAGATGGTCAAGCCCGGCAAGGGCCAGGCCTTCAACCGGGTCCGCGTGCGCAACCTCAAGACCGGGCGCACCGTCGAGAAGACCTTCAAGTCCGGCGACTCGGTCGAGGCCGCCGACGTCGTCGACCGTCCCATGCAGTACCTCTACGCCGACGGCGACCTGTGCTACTTCATGGAGCCCGAGACCTTCGAGCAGCTGCCGGCCTCGGCGGCGGCCGTCGGTGACGCCCGCGAGTGGCTCAAGGAGCAGGACACCTGCACCGTGACGCTGTGGAACGGCGTGCCGCTGACCGTCGAGCCGCCGAACTTCGTCGAGCTCAAGATCGTCGAGACCGACCCCGGCGTGCGCGGTGACACGGCCACGGGCGGCCTGAAGCCCGCCAAGCTCGAGACCGGTGCCGTCGTGAAGGTGCCGCTCTTCATCAACGAGGGCGAGGTCATCAAGGTCGACACGCGCACTTCCACGTACGTGTCGCGGGTCAAGTAACGCGTCAGCTGCCGGGCCCGAAGCCCAGCACGGCGTCGATGCGGTCGACGCCGAGCACCCGCATCACGACCCGGTCGAAGCCCACGGCGACGCCGGCGCAGTCCGGCAGGCCGGCCGCCAGGGCCGCGAGCAGCGCCCGGTCGGGCTCGACGTCCGGCAGGCCGGCCGCGCGCCGCCGGGCGCGGTCGGCGGCGAATCGTCCGGCCTGCTCCGCGGCGTCGGCCAGCTCGTGGTAGCCGTTCGCGAGTTCCAGTCCGTCCCAGAACACCTCGAACCGCTCCGCCACCCGCGGATCCGCCGGGTTGCGCCGGGCCATCATGGCCTGGTCGGCGGGGTAGTCGGTGACCACGCAGAGCCCGCTGCCGGCCAGCGCCGGCGTGACGGCGTGGGTCAGCAGCAGGTCCAGCCAGCCATCGCGGTCGTCGCCCAGGGCCGCCCGCAGCCGGTCGTCCACGACCCCGCCGGGTAGCCGGGCCGCGGCGGCCCGCGCGGACTCGAGCGGTGCCGTCAGCGGGTCGATGCCGGTGGTTTCGATGAACACGGCCGCATAGCTCGCCTGGCGGACTGCCGGAGCCGCGCGGCCGGCTGCGGCGCACAGGCAGGCGACGAGCGCGACGACCTCGTCGGCGAGGGTCTGCTGCGTGAAGCCGTGCCGGTACCACTCCAGCAGCGTGAACTCCGGCGCGTGCCAGCGGCCGCGCTCACCGTCACGCCAGACCTTGCCGAGCTGGTAGATGTCCGGCGCGCCGGCGGCGAGCAGGCGCTTCATGTGGTACTCGGGCGACGTGTGCAGCCACAGGCGGCTGGCCGGCGGCCCGGCCAGGGTCGCGGCGACGTTGGCGAGGTGCGGGTCGGTCACGCCATGGGCCACCAGCGCCGGCGTCTCGACCTCGAGCACGCCGCGGGCGGCGAAGAAGGCGCGGGTGGCCGCCAGCAGCCGGGCCCTGAGCTCCAGGGTCGCCAGGCTCGCCGTGGGCCGCCAGGCCTGGTCGCCCGCCGTGTTCACGCGGGCGGGGGAGGGGCGAGGGTGCCGAGGCGCTCGCCGACGCGCACCGTCTCGCCCGGGGCGAGCCCGCTCCGCCACTGGAGCAGGCCGCGGCCGCCGAGCACGATGACCGTCGAGCCCAGGTTGAACTGGCCCAGCCAGTCGCCGGTGGCGAGGCTCACCGGCCGGCCCCCGGCCTGCGGCTCCATCCGCCGGATCGAGCCGTCGCCATTGCCCCGCACGGTGCCGGCGAAGGCCAGACCGATGCTCGCGACATTGAGCGCCCCGACCAGCACCACCGCGAAGGGCCCGGCGGCATGCTCGCAGCGCACGACGACGCGCTCGTTGGCGGCGAAGAGCCCGGGCACCGCCCCCACCGTGCGCGGATTCACGGCGAGGCGACGGCCCGGCACGTGCACGACGCCGGTCACGGTGCCGCCGAGGGGCATGTGCACGCGGTGATAGTCCCAGGGCGCCAGATAGATCGTCGCGAAGCTGCCGCCGTCGAAGCGGCCCGCGTCGTCGGGCGTGGTGGCCAGCAGCGTGGCCGCGCTGTAGCGGAAGCCCTTCGCCTGGATCAGGTGGCCGCCGGTCACGGTGCCCGCCTGCTCGATGCGGCCGTCGGCCGGGCTGACGACGGCCCCGGGCGCCGGGTCCACCGGTCGCGCCCCGGGCCGCAGCTCGCGCACGAAGAAGTCGTTCAGCGTCGGGTAGCCCGATGGCACCGGCCGGGCGGCCTCGGCCACGTCGATGCCGTAGGTGCGGACGAAGGTGCGGATCTGCCAGTCCTTGAACCACGGTGCGCGCACGGCGGCGAGCCGCTCGACCCCGAGTCCCAGCAGCTGCGCGGGCAGCAGGCGCTGGAACAGCACGAAGAGCCGGTCGGCGGGGGTTGGCATGCCTTATTCTAGCGGCCATGGCACTGGCAGCAGACACCGCGCCCACCGTCGGCGCCCTCATCGACGCGCTCGCGGCCGAGCTCGAGGCCGCGCGCGTCTATTTCGGCCACGGCACGGCCACGGGCCGCGACGAGGCGGCAGCGCTCATCTACCACGTGATCGGCCTCGACCACGAGGATCCCGGCGCCTACGACCGGCGGGTCGATGCCGGCAGCCTCGCGCAGATCCGGATGCTGCTGAAGGATCGCGTCGAGACGCGCAGGCCGCTGCCCTACGTGCTCGGGGAGGCCTGGTTCGCCGGGCTGCCGTTCTACGTCGACGAGCGCGTGCTGATCCCGCGCTCGCCCTTCGCGGAGCTGCTCACCGGCGCCCTCTATACCTGGATCGAGCCCGACGCCGTGCGCCGCGTGCTCGAGATCGGCACCGGCTGCGGCTGCATCGCGGTCGCCGCGGCCCGGGCGTTTCCCGACGCCGTCGTGGTGGCCACGGACATCTCGGCCGAGGCCCTCGAGGTGGCGGCGCGCAACGTCGGCCGCCACGGCCTCGAGGACCGCATCACGCTGGTGCAGGGCGACCTGTACGCGGGCGTGGCCGGGTCCTTCGACGTGATCCTGTCGAACCCGCCCTACGTGCCCGAGCGTGACCTCGCGCGCCTGCCGGCGGAGTACCGGCACGAGCCGCGGGTCGCCTTCGTCTCCGGCCAGGACGGGATGGAATTGCCGGCGCGGATCCTGCACCATGCCCCGCAGTACCTCGCCCCGGACGGCTGGCTGGCCATCGAGGTCGGCGGCGGCGCGGGGCTGCTCGAAGAGCGTTTCCCGCGGGTGCCGTTCACCTGGCCCGAGTTCATGCACGGGGGCGACGGTATTGCCCTCGTCAGCGCCGCCGACCTGGTCGCCGGGCTGCGTTCCTGAACTCCGTCGCGGACTCGAGCCACCATGTCGGGCAACAGCATCGGTCGCCTCTTCACCGTCACCACGTTCGGCGAGAGCCACGGGCCGGGCCTCGGCTGCATCGTCGACGGCTGCCCGCCGGGGCTGCCGCTGGCCGAGGCCGACATCCAGCGTGACCTCGAGCGGCGGCGCCCCGGGCGGTCGCGGCACACGACCCAGCGCCAGGAGCCCGACGCGGTGCGCATCATGTCGGGCGTCTTCGAGGGCCTGACCACCGGCACGCCCATCGGCCTCGTCATCGAGAACGTCGACCAGAAGTCGAAGGACTACGCGAAGATCAAGGACCGCTTCCGCCCGGGCCACGCCGACTACAGCTACCAGCAGAAGTACGGCCTGCGTGACTACCGGGGCGGCGGCCGCTCGTCGGCCCGCGAGACAGCCATGCGCGTCGCCGCGGGGGCCATCGCCCGCAAGTACCTGCGCGAGCGGCTCGGCGTCGAGATCCGCGGCTACCTGAAGCAGCTCGGCCCCATCGTGCTCGATGCCGTCGACCTGGGCACCATCGACGACAACCCGTTCTTCTGCGCCGACCCGGCGCGGGTTCCCGAGCTCGAGGCCTACATGGACGCGCTGCGCAAGGAAGGCGACTCCATCGGCGCGCGCATCAACGTGCTGGCGACCGGCGTCCCGCCGGGCCTCGGCGAGCCGGTGTTCGACAAGCTCGAGGCCGACCTCGCCCACGCCCTGATGGGCATCAACGCGGTGCGCGCCGTCGAGCTCGGCGCCGGTTTCGCCGTGGTCGTGCAGAAGGGCACCGAGCACCGCGACGAACTGACCCCGGCCGGGTTCCGGCAGAACGCCTCGGGCGGCGTCCTGGGCGGCATTTCCACGGGCCAGGACATCGAGCTCAGCATGGCGCTGAAGCCCACCTCCAGCCTGCGCCTGCCGGGCGACACCATCGACGAGGAGGGCGAGGCGGTCGATGTGGCCACCACCGGCCGCCACGACCCCTGCGTCGGCCTGCGGGCGGCGCCGATCGCCGAGGCCATGGTGGCCATCGTCCTGCTCGACCACTACCTGCGCCACCGGGGCCAGAACGCCGACGTGCGTCCGCTGACGCCGGTCATCCCGCCCGCCGCCGGCCGCTGAAACCGGCCATTGCCGCGGGTTTCGGGGATTGTTTTCCCCGGGGAAAACCCTAAGCTTCGCGCACTTCGCCGCCGCCCGCCGGGCCGGCGGCCGACCATCGCAAGGCACCACAGACATGGCACGCAAGAACGCTTATCGGGTCGCAGTTGCCGGGGCCACCGGGCTCGTCGGCGAAACCATGCTGCAGGTCCTGGCCGAGCGGAAGTTCCCGGTGGCGGAGCTCATCCCGCTGGCCAGTGCCCGGTCCGTGGGCAAGACCATCACCTGGCAGGGCCAGGCCGTGCCGGTGCGCGACCTCGCCACCTTCGACTTCGCAGGCGTCGACATCGGCCTCTTCTCGGCCGGTGGCTCGGTGTCCGGTGAGCACGCGCCGCGGGCAGGTGCGGCCGGCTGCGTCGTCGTCGACAACACGTCGCGGTTCCGTTACGACGCCGACATCCCGCTGGTGGTGCCCGAGGTCAACCCCGAGGCCATCGCCCGGTACCCGGTGCGCAACATCATCGCGAACCCCAACTGCTCGACCATCCAGATGGTCGTGGCGCTCAAGCCCCTGCACGACGCCGCCGGCATCACCCGCATCAACGTCGCCACCTACCAGTCGGTGTCGGGGGCGGGGCGCCGGTCCGTCGAGGCCCTGCGTGCCCAGGCGGCGGCGATCCTCGCCGGCGAGGAGCCGGTGACGGGCAGTGCCGCCAAGCCCATCGGCTTCAACGTGGTCCCCCACATCGATGACTTCCAGGACAACGGCTACACCAAGGAAGAAATGAAGATGGTGTGGGAGACCCGGAAGATCCTGGGTGACGACAGCATCCTCGTGAACCCGACCGCCGTCCGGGTGCCGGTCTTCTTCGGCCACTCCGAGGCGGTGCACATCGAGACCCGCCGCAAGCTCACGGCTGCCGAGGCCCGCGACCTCCTGGCCCGCACCCCGGGGGTCACGGTCATGGACGACCACCGCCTCGGCGGCTACCCAACCGCCCTGACCGATGCCGCGCACCGTGACCCGGTCTACGTCGGCCGGATCCGGGAAGACATATCCTGTGAGCGGGGACTCTCGCTGTGGGTCGTGGCGGACAACATCCGCAAGGGTGCGGCCCTCAACAGCGTGCAGATCGCCGAGATTTTGGTGCGGGACTACTTGTAGGCTATAGTCCCGCCGGGCATTTTTTCCGCGGAATCACAGGGTTCCGCGGGGGCATTCGCGGCATTTCGGGGGCAACCATGGCGCGCGTACTGATCGCGGCAGTGGCATTTTCCATTGGCCTGTTGCCGCTGGCCGGCCACGCGCTCGGCCTCGGTGAGATCCGGGCGCGCTCGGCACTGGGCCAGCCCTTCGTCGCCGACATTCCCCTGGCCATCGACTCGCCCGACGAGCTTCGCGACCTCAATGTCGTGCTCGCCCCCCCCGAGACCTTCGCCCGCTTCGGGCTCGACCGTCCGCCGGGCCTCGCCGAGCTGCGCTTCAGCGTCGACCCGACGGCCACCCCGCCGGTCATCCGCGTGTCGTCGACGCGGCCGGTCAGCGAACCCTTCCTCTCGCTGCTGCTCGAGGTGTCCTGGCCGAAGGGCCGGCTGCTGCGCGAGTACACGGTGCTGCTCGATCCACCCGCCTTCGACGAGCGGGCTACGCCGGCGGCGGCCGCGCCCCCGGTGGCGCCTCGGCCGGCGGCCGCGCCACGCCCCGTCGAGCGGGCGGCGCCGGCACCTGCTGCGGCACCCGCCGCGGCGGTGGGCGAGACCCAGGCGGGTGGCAGCTATACGGTCGTCCGGGGCGATACCCTCTCGGGCATCGCCCGCGAACTGCGGCCTGACCCGGGCGTCTCGCTGAACCAGGTCATGCTGGCCCTCTACCGGGCCAACCCCGAGGCCTTCCTCGGCAACATCAACCGGCTCAAGGCCGGGGCCGTCCTGCGCCTGCCGTCGCGCGACGCGATGGCTGGCCTCGGGCGTACCGACGCGGACGCCGAAGTCGTTCGGCAGATGGCCGAGTGGCGGGAGCCCGGAACTGGTGACGCCGCCGGCGCCCGGCTCCAGCTCGTGCCGCCGGCGCCCGGCACGGTACCGACGGGCGCCCAGGCCGATCGCGTGCGCCAGCTCGAGGCGGAACTGGCCGAGAGCCGCCGCCTGCTGGAGCTGCGCAGCCGCGAGCTCCAGGCGCTGCAGCAGCGCCTCGGCGTCGAGCCTGCCGCTGCGCCCCCGGCCCCAGAACCGGTGGCCGAGGCCGAACCGGCCGGACAGCCGGAGGCCGCCGTCGAGCGGTTGCCGGGCGAAGGTCCGGCGGAAAGCGCCCCGGCCGCGGCGCCGGCCGAACAACGAGCCCGGCGACCCAAGGCCCCGGCGCCGCCCGTCGACGGTCCGGGTGGCGGCATCGTCGACACCGTCAGCGGCCTGGTCCTGAACCAGTGGTTCCTCGGCGCGGCGGCCCTGGTGCTGCTCGGCGCCTACCTGCTGTACCGCCGTCGCTCGGCTGCCGACGACACGTCCCGCTACGCCGACGACGGTCCCCAGATGCTGTCGCCGGCCATGGCGGGCGGCGCGGCACGCCGCGGTGACGAGCCATTCCTGGTGGAAGAGGGCACGGCTTCGGGGCCTTCGGCGGCCACGGGCACGTTCGCCGTCGCCGATCTCGAGGCGCCCCTCGAGCGCACCATCAGCACCGAAGGTGGGATGCAGCTCGACCAGTCCGATGCCATCGCCGAGGCCGACTTCCATTCCGCCTACGGCCTGTATGACCAGGCCGCCGAGATCCTCAACCGGGCACTGCGCGCCGAGCCCGACCGGCGGGACCTGCGGCTGAAGCTGCTCGAGGTCTACTTCAGCTGGGAGAACAAGGCCGCCTTCCTCGACGAGGCGCGTGCCTTCCGGGCGCAGCTCGGCAGCGGCAGCGACCCGGACTGGAGCAAGGTCCAGATCATGGGACGGCAGCTGTGTCCCGGCGATCCGCTGTTCGCAGGCTCCGCGCCCGGCGACGCAGCCGCCAAGGTCGCAGCGGCCGCGGCGGCGCCGGCGGCCGCCGCTGCGCTCGACCTCGATCTCGACCTGACGTCCGACCACCCTGCCGACCTGCCCGACCTGATCGACTTCGACCTGGGCGAAGGGGCCCCGGGCGACGGCGACGCAACGACCCTGGCGCCATCCCCGGGCAGTACCATGGAGACCCCGACCATCGAGGCCCGGGCCTTCGACTCCCCGACCATGGAGACGCCGACCATCGAGTCGCCGGCCATGGAGCCGCCGACGATGGAGACCCCCACCATCGAGTCGCTGCTCGACGACGATTTCGACCTGACCGATGCGGCAGGTCCTGCCGGCCAGCGCGCGGCGGGCGATTCGCCGACGGTCGAGGCCCCGACGCTGGAGTCCGTCGCGCCGGGCTGGGCGCCGGGGACGCAGAAGCGCTTTCCCTCCAGCGCCGAGCAGACGGGGGAGATCGACCTCGAGGACCTGGGCCTCGACCTGACCGGTCTCGACGAGGCCGCCACCGGGCTGAAGGATGTGGCCGCCGACCTGGACCTGGGCGCGATGGGCGCCACCTCCGTGTCGCTGCCGGGCCTGGACGCCGGTGAGACGGCGTCGACGGGCCGGCTCGAGGCGCAGTCGTTCGACATCGGGATCACGGCAGGTGATACGGCCGAGCAGCCCGCGCCTGCCATCGAGGACACCGCCGAGCAGCCCCGTGTACCGCTCGTCGACCTGTCCTATGACTCGGCGGAACTCGCCGGCCTCGATTTCGACCTCGACGACGGCACCGGCCTCGGCATCGAGCCCACGGCCAGCCTCGCCGGGGGGCGTGGGCCCGACGGCCCGACCATGACCGAGGTTGGCACCAAGCTCGACCTGGCGCGGGCCTACATCGACATGGGTGATCCCGACGGCGCCCGCAGCATCCTCAACGAGGTTCTCGAAGAGGGTGATCCCGGCCAGCGGCAGGAAGCCCGCAAGCTGCTCACCGAACTGACCAGCTGAACCGTCCGGCGTGCGGTTTGCGGCCGGCCTCGAGTACGACGGCACGGGCTATGCCGGCTGGCAGGTCCAGAGCCATGCGCCTAGCGTCCAGGGGGCGCTGAACGCCGCCATCGCCGCGGTGGCCGACCACCCGGTCAGCACCCTCGCTGCGGGCCGGACCGACGCCGGCGTCCACGCCACCGCCCAGGTGGTGCACTTCGATTCCCACGCCGTGCGCAGCGACCGCTCGTGGCTGCTCGGCATCAACAGCAACCTGCCCGATGACATGGTCGTGCGCTGGGTATGCCCGGTGCCGGACCACTTCCACGCCCGCCACGCCGCCCGCAGCCGGACCTACTGCTACTTCATCGCCCTGGCGCCGGTCCGGCCTGCCCTTGCCCGGCACCGGGCCTGGTGGGTGCGCGAACCGCTGGATACGCGTGCGATGCGTGCGGCAGCCGCGCTGCTGGTGGGGGAGCACGACTTTTCGTCGTTCCGGGGCGCCGGCTGCCAGGCGAAGAGTCCGGTGCGGCGCCTCGACGTGCTCGACGTGCGGCCCGTCGACGGTGGCCTCTGCCTCGTGGCCCGGGCCACGGGCTTCCTCCACCACATGGTGCGGAACCTGGCGGGGGCGCTGGCGGCCGTCGGCCGGGGCGAGCGGGAGCCTGCTTCGGTGTCGTCCCTGCTGGCCGCGCGCGACCGCCGGCTGGCGCCCCCGACCGCGCCGCCCCAGGGGCTCTACCTGGCCGCCGTCGACTACCCGCCGGAGTACGGCCTGCCGGCGACGCCCGGGGACGGGGTCCGGCTGCCGGGACTTGGTATCATCACGCCATGAGCTGGTTCGAGAAGCTGATGCCCTCGCGCATCAAGACGGAGCGCCGCACGCGCTCCGTCCCCGAGGGCCTGTGGATCAAGTGCCCGCAGTGCAGCGCGCAGCTCTATCGCGCCGAGCTCGAGCGCAACCTGCAGGTCTGCCCCAAGTGCAACCACCACATGCGGCTCGCCGCGCGCGACCGGCTGCAGGTGTTCCTCGACCCGGGCACCGGCCGGGAGCTGGCCGAGAAGCTGCGCCCCGAGGACCCGCTGAAGTTCAAGGACACGAAGCCCTACAAGACCCGGCTCGCCCAGGCCCAGAAGGAGACCGGTGAGCGCGACGCCCTGATCTGCATGGCGGGCCTGCTCAAGGGCCAGCCGGTGGTGGCGAGCGCCTTCGAGTTCCGCTTCATGGGCGGCTCCATGGGCTCGGTGGTGGGGGAGAAGTTCGCCCGCGCCGCGACCCACGCCTGCGAGCAGCGGGTGCCGTTCATCTCGTTCGCGGCCAGCGGCGGCGCCCGCATGCAGGAGGCGCTGCTATCGCTGCTGCAGATGGCGAAGACGAGTGCCGCGCTCGCGGCGCTGGCCGAGGCCCGCGTGCCGTACGTCTCGGTCATGACCGATCCCACCACGGGGGGCGTGTCGGCGAGCCTCGCCATGCTGGGCGACGTCAACATCGCCGAGCCCAACGCGCTGATCGGCTTCGCCGGTCCGCGCGTGATCCAGCAGACGGTGCGCGAGACGCTGCCCGACGGCTTCCAGCGCAGCGAGTTCCTGCTCGAGCACGGCGCCCTCGACATGATCGTCGACCGCCGGCAGATGCGCGACGAGATCGCGGCGCTCCTCGCCAAGCTGCAGAAGCTGCCGCCGCCCGAAGTGCCGGCCGCCTGAGCGGCGCTGCGATGCCCGGCGACCACGGGCTCGGGGACTGGCTGCGGCGCCTCGAGTCCCTCGATCCCGCCCGCATCGAGTTCGGCCTTGACCGCGTCGTCGCCGTCCTCCGGCGACTCGACGTCGCGCCACCCGCGGGCCGCGTCTTCACCGTTGCCGGCACCAACGGCAAGGGCTCGACGGTGGGCATCCTCGAACGCTGCCTCCGGGCCGCAGGCTTCCGGGTCGGCCGCTATACGTCGCCCCACCTGCGCCGCTACACCGAGCGCGTATCCATCGACGGGGCGGAGATCGGGGCGGCGCCCCTCGTCGCCGCATTCGCCGACGTCGAAGCGGCGGCAGCCGGAACGCCCCTGACCTACTTCGAGTTCGGCACGCTGGCGGCGTTCCGGGCCTTCAGCGCTGCGCGCTGCGACACCTGGGTGCTCGAGGTGGGCATGGGCGGGCGCCTCGATGCGGTCAACGCGGTCGATCCCGACTTCAGCCTCATCACCACCATCGGCCTCGATCACCAGGAATTCCTGGGCCACACCATCGAGGCCATCGCCGGCGAGAAGGCCGGCATCCTGCGGGCCGGCCGGCCGTCCTTCTACGGCGATCGCCCGGTGCCCGGGGCGATCCGTACCCAGGCGCAGGTCCTCGGCAGCCCGCTCACGGCCTTCGGCGAGGGCTTCGGCGTGGAGGCTGGCCCCCAGCGCTGGCTGTGGTGGGGCGGCGGCGCCCGCCGCGACGACCTTCCCCTGCTGTCCGGCTGGACAGATGCCCAGTACCGCAACGCTGGCCTGGCCCTCGCGGCGCTGCAGGCCTTCGATGCGGCCACGGTGCCGGCGGCGGCGAAGCTGCCGGGGCTCCTCGCCGACGCCATGCCGGCCGGCCGCTTCCAGCGCTGCGTGCGCGGTGGCCGCGAGTGGATCCTCGACGTCGCCCACAATCCCCAGGCCGCCGCCGCCCTGCGGGCCCAGCTCGCCACGCTGCCGCCGGCCGACACCACCGTCGTGACGGCGCTGCTGGCCGACAAGGCGGTGGCGGGCTTCGCGGCGGAGCTGGCGCCGCTCGCCGGCCGCTGGATCGTCTGCCACCTCGACGGCTCCCGGGCGAGCCCGACGGAGCGATTGCTGGCGGGCCTGGCCGAGGCGGGGGTCCACGGTGCCGCGACGGCCGAGGATCCCGCGGCTGCCTTCGCCGCGGCCGCCGCGGCAACGCCGCCCGGTGGGCGCATCGTCGTCTGCGGCTCGTTCCGGCTGGTCGGGCCGGCGCTGGACTGGCTTGGTCTATAATCGCGGCTCCGCTACCGCGTATCCCCGATGGATCGGCAACTCGCTGAACGGATGGTCGGCGCCGCGGTGCTTCTCACCGTCCTGGTGCTGGTGGTGCCCGCCCTGCTCGACGGCGGTGGCGAAGAGCCGTCCGGGCGCGCCGACTCGCCCCTGCCGTCGGTGCTCGAGGTGGCCCCCACCCGCACGATCCGCATCGAGGGCCAGGACGACCGTGGCCCGCCGGTGCCCGAGGCCCAGGTGCCGCCGGCTCCCATCGTTCCCCCGGCCGACAGCCCCGCGCCCGAGGCCTTGCCGGCCGAGGCGGTCGCCGCGGTTGATGTACCCGCCCAGGATCCCGTGCCCGTAGACCTGCCGGCGGCAACCGCCGTGACCCCGTCCGACCCCCCGCCCGTACCGGCGGCCTCGACGCCGCCACCCGCTGCTCCCGCCGCCGCAGCGCCACCCGCCGGCGACTGGGTGGTGCAGCTCGGCAGCTTTGCCAACGGCCCCAATGCGGAACGCCTGGCCGGGCAGGTACGGGCGAAGGGCTTCGCCGCCACCGTCAGCGAGACCGGCACCGGCAGTGCCCGCCGCTACCGGGTCCGGTCCGGCGCCGCCACGACCCGCGAGGCGGCCGACCGGCTGGCGGCAGACATCAAGGCGGCCGGTTTCCAGGTGACCGTGGTCCGCCGGTGACGGGGGCGACGCCATGACCATGCCATCCGTGACCGTCCTCGATTACGTCTTCCTCGCCATCCTGCTGGCCTCGGCCCTGATCGGCATCCTGCGCGGTCTCATCAAGGAAGCGCTGTCGCTGCTGGGGTGGATCGCCGCCGTCTGGCTCGCGGCCCGCTACGGCGCCGAGGGTGGCCAGGTCGTCGCGGGCCTCGTCGACGACCCCGAGGCGCGCCTGTGGGCGGGGCGGCTGCTGGTCTTCATCGGCGTGCTGTTCGCGGCCAGCCTGCTCACCTGGCTCGTCGCCTGGCTCGTGCGGCGCACGCCCGTCACCGGCATGGACCGGGCGCTTGGGCTCTGCTTCGGCCTGGCCCGCGGCACGCTGCTCGTGGCGCTGGTGGTGTACGCCGTGCGGGCGGGCGGTTTCGAGGCCGAGCCTTGGTGCCAGAAGTCCAAGCTGCTACCGTATGCGGCCGCAGTGACCCAGGTGCTCGAGCAGGCCGTCCGCAACCGCCTGGCCCTGGGGTCCGCCGTTCCCGCGACGGCGGGCTGAGACCGCGCTGCAGCCTGTCCCGGAGGAATTCACCGCGTGTGTGGCATTGTCGGCATCGTCGGCCACGGCCCGGTCAACCAGGCCATCTACGACGCGCTCACCGTCCTCCAGCACCGCGGGCAGGACGCCGCGGGCATCATGACCGATGCCAATGGCACGGCGTGCACCCGCAAGAAGAACGGCCTCGTCAGTGACGTCTTCCAGCAGCGCCACATGGAAGACCTGCGCGGCAACGTGGGGATCGGCCACGTTCGCTATCCGACGGCCGGCACGCTCAGTTCGTCCGAGGCGCAGCCGTTCTACGTCAACTCGCCGTTCGGCATCGGGCTTGCCCACAACGGCAACCTGACGAACTCCGACGAGCTGAAGTCCATGCTGGTCACCCAGGACCGGCGCCACCTGAACACCGGCTCCGACACCGAGGCGCTGCTGAACGTCTTCGCCCACGAGCTGCAGGCCCAGGAAGGGCAGGTGCCGACGCCGAAGGCCATCTTCGCCGCCGTGGCCGCCGTGCATCGCCGCTGCCGCGGCGGTTACGCCGTGGTCGCCGTGGTCATGGGCTACGGCATCGTCGCGTTCCGCGACCCCCATGGCATCCGGCCGATCTGCCTCGGGCGGCGTGAGTCGCCCCGCGGCGTCGAGCACATGGTGGCTTCCGAGAGCGTCGCCATGGACGCCCTCGACTTCGAGGTCGTGCGCGACATCCTGCCCGGCGAGGCGGTCATCATCGAGGCCAACGGCACGCTGCACAGCCAGCAGTGCGGGCCGCGGCGCGGCTACACGCCCTGCATCTTCGAGTACGTCTACTTCGCGCGGCCCGACTCGATCATCGACCGCATCTCGGTCTACAAGTCACGGCTGCGCATGGGCGAGGCGCTGGCCGACAAGATCCTGCGCGAGCGACCGGACCACGACATCGATGTCGTCATCCCGATCCCCGACTCGAGCCGCACGAGCGCCCTGGAGGTGGCCCACCGGCTCGGCGTCAAGTACCGCGAGGGCTTCATCAAGAACCGCTACATCGGCCGCACGTTCATCATGCCGGGTCAGGAACAGCGCCGGCAGTCGGTTCGACGCAAGCTCAACGCCATCGAGCTCGAGTTCCGCAACCGCAACGTGCTGCTGGTCGATGACTCCGTCGTGCGCGGCACGACCTCGAAGCAGATCATCGAGATGGCCCGCGAGGCCGGCGCCCGGCGGGTCTACTTCGCCTCGGCGTCGCCGCCGGTGCGCTACCCCAACGTCTACGGCATCGACATGCCGGCCGCCTCCGAGCTGGTGGCGGCGGGCCGCACCGACCGGGAGGTGCAGGACTACATCGGCGCCGACTGGCTCGTGTACCAGGACATCGACGACCTCGTGCGGGCCGTGCGCTACGACAACGGCGACATCGCCGACTTCGACACCTCGTGCTTCTCCGGCCAGTACGTCACGGGTGACGTGACGCCGGAGTACCTGGCGCGGCTCGAGCGCGAGCGCGCCGACGCCACCCGCAGCAAGCGCGACGGCAAGCGGCGCAATGCGCCGGTCGAGGCCGCGTCGACGGTGCTGGCCACCACGCCCGGTCCCCGCGCCGGCGCTGCCTGACGGGCCCGCGCGGCCGCGCGCGGCGGGCGCCTCTTCACCCATGCCCCTCAAGGTGCTCGTCATCGACGACCACCCGGAATACCGGCGTGGCCTTGCGAGCCACGTGACCGTGCGCTGGCCCGACGCCGTGGTGCGCGAGTACGACCCGCTGACGGCCGGCCCGCTGCCCGACGCATTCTCCGGTGCCGGCAACGACCTGGTGCTGCTGGGGCACCCGTGTGGCGGCGGCGATGCCCTTGAGTGGCTGCGCCGGTTCCGCAGCCAGCCGCGCTTCCCGCCGGTGGTCTTCATCGGCGACGGTGACGAAGCCCAGGTGGTGGAGGCGATCCGCGCCGGCGCGGACCAGTAAGTCGGCAAGCCCCGGCAGCGCCACGAACGGCTGGTGGCGGCCAACGAGGACGCTCTCGCCCGCGGCGTGGCGGCCGCCGCGCCGGTACCGCGCCGCCCCGCCGTGGTGGCAGGCGTCCGCGGCTACGAGACGCTCCGGCGGCTGGCCGACGGCGAGATTTCCACCGTCTGGCTGGCGCGGGACCGTGCCACGGCGCGGGAGGTCGTTCTCAAGGTGCTGCGGCAGGTGCCGGACAACGGTGCGGAGCGCATCTTCGACCGGTTCCTGCAGGAGTACGAGCTGATCGCGCGGCTACGCCACCCGAACGTCGTGCGCATCCATGATCTCGGCGTCGCGGACGACCATGCCTACATCGCCATGGAGTACTGCGGTGGCGGCAGCCTGAAGCGGCGCATCGCCGCGGGCATCGCGCCGGGCGATGCGTATCGCCTGATGCGCGACATGGCGGGGGCGCTCGGCGCGCTGCATGCGGCCGGCATCCTGCACCGGGACCTGAAGCCCACCAACGTCCTCTTCCGTGACGATGGCAGCGTGGCACTCATCGACTTCGGCCTGGCCAAGCAGGCGGCGCTGCGGGCGGAATTCACCGGCGCCGGCACCATCTTCGGCACGCCGTACTACGTCAGCCCCGAGCAGGGGCACGGCGAGCCCGTCGACGAGCGGGGCGACCTGTACAGCCTCGGCGTCGTCTTCTACGAGATGCTGACCGGCCAGAAGCCCTACACCGGCGAGACGGCGCTCGCCGTGATCATCGCCCACCGGCAGGCGCCGATTCCGCGGCTGCCGGCGGCGCTGGCGTCGTGGCAGCCCCTGGTGGACCGGCTGCTGGCCAAGGGCAGGGCCGAACGCTTCCAGTCCGTGGCCGAACTGCTGTCCTGGCAGCCCGGGCCTGCCTGAGCCGCCGTCGCGGCGCTCAGGCGAAGGGCAGGGCGACCAGCTCCGGCTCCGTGCCGGCGAAGCGCAGGACGCTGCCGGCCTCGTGCCAGGCGCCGAGCACGACCCGGGTGCCCGGGTTGCCCGCGCCCGCCGGCCGGTGGATCGCCGGCCGGTGGGTGTGGCCGTGGATCAGCAGGCCCACGCCGTGGCGGTCCATCGCGGCATCCACCGCCGCGGGACTGACGTCCATGATCGCCGCGGGCTTGCTGGCGTTCGCCGCCTGGCTGCGGGAGCGCAGGCTCCGCGCCAGCTGCCGGCGCAGGGCCGCCGGCAGGGCGAGGAAGGCCCGGCGCACGGCAGGCCGGTGCACCACGGCGCGGTAGCGCTGGTAGGCCGCGTCGTCGGTGCACAGCGTGTCGCCGTGCATCAGCAGGGCGCGGCGACCGGCCACCGTGGCGAGGGCCTCGTCGGCGAGCAGCGTTGCGCCCGTGGCCGCGGCGAAGCCCGGCCCGACGAGGAAATCCCGGTTCCCCCGGAGGAAGCCGACGGTGCGGCCGCTGGCCGCGTAGTCGCGCAGCGCCGCCATGACCGCGGTGGCGTGGTCGTCGGCCGCGTCGTCGCCGAGCCACGCCTCGAACAGGTCGCCGAGGATGAAGAGCTGGTCGCCGTCCCGGGCGGGACCGGCCAGGAAGCGCAGGAAGCACGCCGTCGCGGCGGGCCTGCCGGGGTCGAGGTGCAGGTCCGAAACGAACTGTGGCGCCATCGCCGGCGTCAGCGCGGCGCGGGCCCGTCGAGCAGCCGCACGCTGCGGATCACGACCGGCTGCACCGGCACGTCGTTCATGTCGTTGCGGCTGGCCGTGGGCCGGTGGCCGATGTCGTCGACGACCTCCATGCCCTGCACGACCTGCCCGAAGACGGCGTAGCCCCAGCGCGTCGCCTTGGGGTCGAGCGTGACGTTGTCGGCCAGGTTCACGTAGAACTGCGAGTCCGCCGAGTGCGGGTCGGCGGTGCGGGCCATGGCGACGGTGCCGCGGCGGTTGCTGAGCCCGTTGCCCGACTCGTTCGGCACCGTCGCCGCGACGGGCTTGAGCTCGAGTTCGGCCGTGTAGCCACCGCCCTGGATCACGAAGCCGTCGACGACGCGGTGGAAGACCAGCCCGTCGTAGTGGCTGGCGGCGACGTAGCTGAGGAAGTGCGCCACCGTCAGCGGCGCCCGGCCGGGGTCGAGCTGGATCACGAACTTGCCGGCCGAGGTATCGACCTCCACCTGGGGATCGGCCGCCAGGGCGGGGCCACCGGCGGCCAGCAGGATGACCAGCGGGAGGGCAGCGGAGCGTCGGCGCATGGCGGGATTTCCTCAGCCCCCGGCGGCACGCAGGGGCGCGGCAGGACCGGCGGCAGCCGCCGCCGTCAGGGTGTTCTCGAGCAGCATCGCGATGGTCATCGGGCCGACGCCGCCCGGCACCGGCGTGATCCAGCCAGCGCGCTCGCGGGCGGCTGCGAAGTCGACATCGCCGGTGATGCGCCCGTCGGGCAGCCGCGTGATGCCGATGTCGAGCACGACGGCTCCCGGCTTGATCCAGGCGCCCGGCACCAGGCCGGCCTTGCCGACGGCCACGGCCAGGATGTCGGCCGACTGGACGTGGGCCTGCAGGCCCTGGGTAAACCGATGGCAGACCGTCACCGTGGCCCCGGCCAGCAGGAGCTCCAGCGCGAGCGGCCGGCCGACGTGGTTCGAGGCGCCGACCACGACGGCGTGCCGGCCCTTCGGGTCGACGCCGATGGTGGCCAGCAGCGTCATCACGCCGTGGGGCGTCGCGGGGCGCAGGACCGGCATGCGCTGGCACAGCCGGCCGACGGTGTACGGGTGGAAGCCGTCGACGTCCTTGGCCGGCGCGATGCGCTCGATGACCGCGGTCTCGCTGATGTGCGCCGGCAGCGGCAGCTGCACCAGGATGCCGTCGATGGCCGGGTCCGCGTTCAGCTGGTCGATCAGTGCGAGGATGGCCGCCTCGCTGGTGCTGGCCGGCAGGTCGTAGTCCCGGGACACGATGCCGGTCTCGGCGCAGGCTGCGCGCTTGTTGCGCACGTAGATGCGCGAGGCGGCGTCGTCGCCCACCAGGATCACGGCGAGGCCCGGTGCGCGCAGGCCCGTGGCCACGCGGGCAGCCACGCGGCCGGCGATCTCCTGCCGCAGGCGTGCGGCGATGGCCTTACCGTCGATGATCTGTGCGGGCATGGCGGGGCACTGGCTTGCGGGGGCGAAAACAGGGCGCAACCTTAGCAGAGGCCGCCAGGCCGCGCAGGCGCGCCGCGCGTCGCGAAATTGACGGGACCCGGGGCGCTCCGTAAGATCGCGCACCCCAATGCCGGGCCGCTATAATGGCCTCGCGGTGGCACGGCGGGGCATGGCGCAGTCTGGTAGCGCATCTGCTTTGGGAGCAGAGGGTCGGCGGTTCGAATCCGTCTGCCCCGACCAACCCACCGCCCGGCGGCAACGCCGGTGCAGCCCGGCCCCGGCCGGGCGCGGTGAAGCAGAGGCGCCTGTAGCTCAACCGGACAGAGCACCGGCCTTCTAAGCCGGGGGTTGCAGGTTCGAGTCCTGCCAGGCGCGCCATTGCGAGGCCCGGGGCCTGGCGAACGAGGCCGGCGAGACGACAGCACTGGTGGGCGTAGCTCAGTTGGTAGAGCACCGGATTGTGATTCCGGTGGTCGTGGGTTCGAGCCCCATCGTCCACCCCAAACCAAGGCAGCAGGCCCCCGGCGCCTGCCGCCAATCCCGGATGCCGGAAGGCACGGGCCGTTAGCTCAATTGGTAGAGCAGTGGACTCTTAATCCATTGGTTGTAGGTTCAAGTCCTACACGGCCCACCACTTCCCTGAACCCCTCATGCCCTGAACCGGCCGACATGCGGCCCGGCCGTCCGTCCGCGGCCTGCTGGCCGCCCTGCGGGCACCCACCCTGCGACGCCGTTCGTGCCGGGCCCGGCGTCCGGGTCCGCTATAATGCGCTGCGGTTGGCCTGGGGCCCCGCCTGTCGCGAAAGTGGCGGAACTGGTAGACGCGCAGGATTTAGGTTCCTGTGGGGCAACCCGTGAGAGTTCGAGTCTCTCCTTTCGCACCATTGCAGCCCTGACGGCGCCGGTGCGCCGGGCGGGGCCGACCGCCAGCCCACCACCACCCGGTGCCGTTTTCCGATCAACCCCTCTGATTTGATTGTCTGGATCCCATGCAGGACTTACAGGTTTCCGTCGAACACACCGCGGGGCTCGAGCGCCGCATGCGTGTCAATGTGCCCGCCGCCCGCGTCGAGGAGGCGTTCAACGCCCGCCTGCGCAGCGTCGGCCGTACCGCCAGCATCCGGGGCTACCGTCCCGGTCGAATCCCCGACAAGGTGCTTCGCCAGCGGTTCGGTGACCAGGTACGGCAGGAAGTGGTTCAGGCCATCGTCGAAGAGAGTTATTCCGAGGCCGTGGTGCGCGAGAAGCTGCGTCCGGCGGCGATGCCGCGCATCGAGCCCGAGGCCCTGGAGCAGGGGTCTGACCTGAGCTACACGGCAGTGTTCGAGGTGTACCCCGAGATCACCCTGACCGGCCTCGAGGCCCTGAGCGTCGAGCAGCCCGAGGCAGCCTTCGACGACGGCGACCTCGACTTCGTCGTGCAGAGCCTGCGCCGGCAGCGGGCCCACTGGCACACGGTGGCGCGCCCGGCGCGCACCGGCGACCGGGTCACCGTCGACTTCCAGGGCACGCTGAATGGCCAGCCCATGGAGGGCGGCAGCGGCGAGGAAGTGCCCGTGGTGCTGGGGGAGGGCCGCATGATCGCGGACTTCGAGCGCCAGCTCGAGGGCCTGGAGGCGGGCGGTGAGCGCAGCTTCACGGTGAAGTTCCCGGCCGACTACCCCAACTCGAACCTGGCCGGCCAGCAGGCCGAGTTCCACGTCCGCGCCCGGGACGTGGCCGAGCAGCACCTGCCCGAGGTCGACGCCGATTTCGTCCGTGGCTTCGGCATCGAGAGCGGTGCCGTCGACGAGTTCCATGCCGAGGTGCGCCGGAACATGACGAACGAGTTTGCCGGCCGCAGCCGAAACGAGGTCAAGCGCCAGCTGCTCGACCAGGTGCTCGCCGCCAACCCGGTGGCCCTGCCCGAGGTGCTGGTGGAGCAGGAGGCCGCGGGCCTGCAGGCCGACGCCATGCGGAACCTCGGGATCAATGATCCGCGCCAGGGGCCGGACCGCAGTTCGTTCCGGCCGACGGCCGAGCGCCGGGTGCGCCTGGGGCTCCTCATCGGCGAGATCATCCGCAACGAAAAGATCAGCGTGGACCGCGAGCGCGTCCGCCAGCGCATCGACGAGGTCGCGGCGGGCTACTCCCAGCCCGAGGAAGTCCGGCGGGTCTACCAGACCAACCGCGACCTGCTGGTGCAGGTCGAGAACGCCGTCCTCGAGGAGCAGGTCATCGACTGGCTCATCGGCCGCGCCCGGGCCAGTGCCAAGCCGATGACGTTCCGGGCGCTGGTCGGCGGCTGACCGCGGCAGGATGCCGAACGGAGACGGCCCCGCGTGGCGGGGCCCGCAGCAGTGAACACAGGAAGGTGAGCGTGATGGAAACCAAGGCCCTGAACCTCGTGCCGATGGTCGTCGAGCAGACCGCCCGCGGCGAGCGCGCGTACGACATCTACTCGCGCCTGCTGAAGGAGCGGGTGATCTTCATCGTCGGCCCCGTCGAGGACCAGATGGCGAACCTGGTGGTCGCGCAGCTGCTGTTCCTCGAGTCCGAGAACCCGGACAAGGACATCCACCTGTACATCAACTCGCCGGGTGGCGTGGTGACCTCGGGGCTCGCGATCTACGACACCATGCAGTTCATCAAGCCGGACGTCAGTACCATCTGCATGGGGCAGGCCGCCAGCATGGGCGCGGTCCTCCTCGCCGGCGGCACCAAGGGCAAGCGTTTCTGCCTGCCGCACTCCCGGGTCATGGTCCACCAGCCCCTGGGCGGCTTCCAGGGCCAGGCCTCCGACATCGACATCCACGCCCGCGAGATCCTGCTGGTCCGCGAGCGCCTGAACCGCATCCTGTCGCGGCATACGGGGCAGCCCATCGAGCGCATCGAGCGGGACACCGACCGTGACCGGTTCCTCAGTGGCGAGGAGGCGGTGGCGTACGGCCTGATCGATTCGGTGCTCGAGCGCCGTGCCGAAGTGCGCAAGCCGGCCTGAACGTGACGGGTGCCGCCCTTGCGGGCGGCGGTTTTGCGCCCTCCGCGGGGCGCGTGCTATATACGAAGCGGGCACCCCCTGCAGGGTGCGGTGACGCAGCGAGGGCCGAGGGCACACATGGTTGACGACAGCCGGGGACGTGGTGGCGACGACGGCAAGCTGCTGTACTGCTCGTTCTGCGGCAAGAGCCAGCACGAGGTGCGCAAGCTCATCGCCGGCCCCTCGGTCTTCATCTGCGACGAGTGCGTCGAGCTCTGCAACGACATCATCCGCGAGGAGCTCGAGGACCGGCAGGACGAGTCAAGTGCCAAGCTGCCCAAGCCCCACGAGATCAAGGCCGTCCTCGACGAGTACGTGATCGGCCAGGAGCGCGCCAAGAAGATCCTCTCGGTCGCGGTCTACAACCACTACAAGCGGCTCGAGAGCCGGTCGGCCGACGGCGGCAAGAACGAGGTCGAGCTCGCCAAGAGCAACATCCTGCTGATCGGCCCGACGGGCTGCGGCAAGACGCTGCTGGCCGAGACCCTGGCGCGGCTGCTCAACGTGCCGTTCACGATCGCCGACGCCACGACCCTCACCGAGGCGGGCTACGTCGGTGAAGACGTCGAGAACATCATCCAGAAGCTGCTGCAGAAGTGCGACTACGACGTCGAGAAGGCGCAGACCGGCATCGTCTACATCGACGAGATCGACAAGATCTCGCGCAAGTCCGACAACCCGTCCATCACCCGTGACGTCTCGGGCGAGGGCGTGCAGCAGGCCCTGCTCAAGCTCATCGAGGGGACCATCGCCTCGGTGCCGCCCCAGGGCGGCCGCAAGCATCCCCAGCAGGAATTCCTGCAGGTGGACACGCGGCACATCCTGTTCATCTGCGGCGGCGCCTTCGCCGGCCTCGAGAAGATCATCCAGCGGCGCGCCGTCAAGAGCGGCATCGGCTTCGTGGCCGACGTCAGGAGCACGGCCGACGCCCCCATCGGGCAGCTGCTTTCCGACGTGGAGCCCGAGGACCTGGTCAAGTTCGGCCTGATCCCCGAGTTCGTCGGCCGCCTGCCGGTGGTCGCCACCCTGGAGGAGCTCGACGAGGCCGCCCTGATCAGCATCCTGACCGACCCGCGCAACGCACTCACCAAGCAGTACCGTCGCCTCTTCGAGATGGAGGGCGCCGAGCTCGAGTTCCGCGAAGACGCCCTGCGGGCCGTGGCGCGGCGCGCCATGCAGCGCAAGACCGGCGCCCGGGGCCTGCGCACCATCCTCGAGGGCATCCTCCTCGATACGATGTACGACCTGCCGTCGCTGCGGAATGCCCGCAAGGTCGTCGTCGACGAGGCGGTCGTCACCGGCGAGACGCGGCCCTACATCATCTTCGAGTCCGACGACTCGGCGTCACTGCGGCCCGTGGCCGAAGAGCGCCGCGCCGCCGGGTCCGGCAGCAACTGACCAGCACCCGCAGCGGGCCGCTGCCGGGAGCGGAACGCCAGCAAGGCGGACGGTGACCGCGGCAGGCCCCACCACCCACCGGGAGGGAGTCCCATGACCGACGACGCCACCTCAAGCCACCGGACGCGGGTACCCATCCTCCCGCTGCGCGACGTCGTCGTGTATCCCCACATGGTGATACCGCTCTTCGTCGGCCGCGCCCGCTCGATCCAGGCCCTCGAGGCCGCCATGCAGGCGGGCAAGCAGATCCTGCTGGTCGCCCAGAAGCAGGCCGACGTCGACGAGCCGGGCCTTGACGACATCTACCGCGTCGGCACGCTGGCGACGATCCTGCAGCTCCTCAAGCTGCCCGACGGCACGGTCAAGGTGCTCGTCGAGGGTGGCGCCCGGGCGCGGCTCGGCGACGTCTACAGCGGCGACTTCTACGCCGCCGACATCGAGGTGCGCGAGGACGACGTCGACGTCACGGCCCGCGAGGCCGACGTGCTGAAGCGCTCCCTCGTCTCGCAGTTCGAGAACTACGTCAAGCTGAACCGCAAGGTCCCGCCGGAGATCCTGACGTCGCTGGCCGGCATCGAGCAGCCGGGCCGGCTCGCCGACACGGCGGCGGCGCACATGTCGCTCAAGCTCGAGCAGAAGCAGAAGGTGCTCGAGATCGAGGCGGTGCGCGAGCGGCTCGAGCACGTGATGACGCTGATCGAGACCGAGATCGACATGCTGCAGATCGAGAAGCGGATCCGCGGCCGCGTCAAGCAGCAGATGGAGAAGAGCCAGCGCGAGTACTACCTGAATGAGCAGATGAAGGCCATTCAGAAGGAGCTCGGCGACATGGACGAGGCGCCGAACGAGCTCGCCGAGATGGAGCAGCGCATCGCCCATGCCGGCATGCCGAAGGAGGCCCGCGACAAGGCGCTGTCCGAGCTCAACAAGCTCAAGATGATGTCGCCCATGTCGGCCGAGGCCACCGTGGTGCGCAACTACATCGACTGGCTGGTCAAGTCACCGTGGAAGAAGCGCACCCGCGTCAGCCACGCCCTCGACAACGCCGAGACGGTGCTCGACCAGGACCACTTCGGCCTCGAGAAGGTCAAGGAGCGCATCCTCGAGTACCTGGCGGTCCAGCAGCGGGTCAAGAAGCTGAAGGGCCCGATCCTGTGCCTCGTCGGGCCCCCCGGCGTGGGCAAGACCTCCCTGGGCCAGAGCATCGCCCGGGCCACCAACCGCAAGTTCGTCCGCATGTCCCTGGGCGGGGTGCGCGACGAGGCCGAGATCCGCGGCCACCGGCGTACCTACATCGGCTCGATGCCCGGCAAGATCGTGCAGAACCTCGCCAAGGTCGGCGTGCGCAACCCGCTGTTCCTGCTCGACGAGATCGACAAGATGTCGATGGACTTCCGCGGCGACCCGTCGTCGGCGCTGCTCGAGGTGCTCGATCCGGAGCAGAACGCGACCTTCAGCGACCACTACCTGGAGGTCGACTTCGACCTGTCCGAGGTCATGTTCGTCTGCACGGCCAACACGCTGAACATCCCGGCGCCGCTGCTCGACCGCATGGAGGTGATCCGCATCCCGGGATACACCGAGGACGAGAAGCTCAACATCGCCCGCAACTACCTGGTGCCGAAGCAGGTGAAGGCGAACGGCCTGAAGGACGACGAGCTGTCGCTGACGGAGCCGGCGCTGCGCGACATCATCCGCTACTACACGCGCGAGTCCGGCGTGCGCAACCTCGAGCGGGAGATCGCCAAGATCTGCCGCAAGGTGGTCAAGAACCACCTGCTCGACAAGGAGGCCGCGCGCACCACCGTCGCGCCGAAGATCCTCGACAAGTACCTCGGCGTCCGGCGCTTCCGCTACGGCCGGGCCGAGGAGACCAACCAGGTCGGCCAGGTCACGGGCCTTGCGTGGACCGAGGTGGGCGGCGAGCTGCTGACCATCGAGGCCGCCGTGGTGCCCGGCAAGGGCAAGCTCATCCACACCGGCCAGCTCGGCGACGTCATGCGCGAGTCCATCCAGGCGGCGACGACCATCGTGCGCAGCCGGGCGGCCGTGCTCGGCATCGACGAGGACTTCCACCAGAAGTACGACCTGCACATCCACGTGCCCGAGGGCGCCACGCCCAAGGACGGCCCCAGCGCCGGCATCGGCATGTGCACCGCGCTGGTCTCGGCGCTCACCGGCATCCCGGTGCGCTGCGACGTCGCCATGACGGGCGAGATCACCCTGCGCGGCGAGGTGCTGCCCATCGGTGGCCTGAAGGAGAAGCTCCTCGCGGCCCACCGCGGCGGCATCACGACCGCAGTCATCCCCCGGGACAACGAGAAGGACCTGGCGGAAATCCCCAAGAACATCAAGGACAAGCTGACCATCCTTCCCGTCCGCTGGATCGACGAGGTGCTGCAGGTGGCGCTGCAGAACATGCCGGTCCCGAAGGCGACGGCGCCGGTGGTGGCCGACGACCCGAAGCCGGCTGCCGCGGAAGGGACCGAGGCCGGCGTCCGGGCGCACTGAGCCGTTCTTGCAGGACGGGCCGGCCAGTCCCAGCTGGCCGGTGCCCGGGTGGGCTCCTGTGCCGGAGTGGCCGTCCCGCGGGCCGCTCCCCGGCGCGCGACGGTGGCGAGGTGCAGGAGTCGCCGTCCCTCGTCCCCCCTGTGGACCTCCGGACCGTTGTCGCCTGATTCCGGCCTGGTTCCGATCGGCCGACGTTTTTCAAGGGTTGATTACCGCGGGCTTGCCGCCTACCGTGGCGGCCCGGAATCCCGGGCTGCCGGCACCGCCGGCAGCCGGCCGGGATCTTTTGGTCCACATGTAAGGTGCGTTGATGAACAAGGGTGAGCTGATTGACGTGGTGGCCGGCGAAGCAGGGCTGTCGAAGGCCGATGCGACGCGGGCCGTCGAGGCGCTGCTGGGCGCCGTCACCAAGGCGCTGAAGGCGGGCGACCAGGTGGCGCTCGTGGGCTTCGGCACGTTCGTCGCGAAGAAGCGCGCCGCGCGCGAGGGCCGCAATCCGCGCACGGGTGAGATGATCCAGATTCCTGCCTCGATCGTTCCCGGCTTCAAGGCTGGGAAAGCCCTGAAGGATGCCGTAAACTAATCGCGCTCGACTTCCCGGGCCGGCGCCGAATGGTGCCCTGCCTCGGCGGGCCACCAGCCCGGCTCCCGGAAAGCCGGGTTTTTCGCATCTGAGTGCGGGTGGCAGGCACCCGGCTGGCAGGCAAACGCCCGAGGGGTGCTTAGCTCAGCTGGAAGAGCGTCGCCCTTACAAGGCGAAGGTCGGGGGTTCGAGCCCCTCAGCACCCACCAGCCCTTCGGGGCCGGGTCCTGCCGCAGGCGCCAGCGGCCGGTCCCACGGTGGACCTGTGTGGTGCCAAGGTTTCGAGTGCCGGTGGAGTGGTAGTTCAGCTGGTTAGAATACCGGCCTGTCACGCCGGGGGTCGCGGGTTCGAGTCCCGTCCACTCCGCCACTCGTTCCTGCCGGGGGTGCCGCCGTTGCGCGGCACCCCCAGCAGCTCTCCCGACCCAGCCGCTGGCGACGCCAGGTGCCACCAGGGTAAAGGGCACGCGCCCGATGGCGCGCGCAGGGAGTGACCGATGCTCGACTTCGTCCGCAACCGGCTCAAGGGCCCGGTGGCCATCGCCATCCTGGTGCTCATCGCCGTACCCCTCGCCATCACCTTCGGCCGCATGGACGCCGGCACCGGGTCCACCGGCGTCGCCGCCCAGGTCAACGGCGAAGCCATCGCCATGCGCGACTTCGATCGCGTGTACCAGGACCAGCTGGCGCTGGAGCAGCAGGCCGCCACGGGCAGCCTGCCCCCCGGGTTCACCGCTGACCTCAAGCGTCGCGTCCTCGACCAGCTCGTACTGAACCGGTCCGTCATCCAGTTCGTCCGCGACCTCGACTTCCGGGCCTCCGACGACAAGGTGGCCGAGGCGATCCGCGGCCAGGCGGCGTTCCAGGTGGGCGGCGAGTTCTCGAAGACCGCCTACGAGGCGGCCCTGGCCTCGCGCGGCATCACGCCGACCTTCTACGAAGAGGACCAGCGCAGCTTCCTGTCGCTGGCGCAGCTGCAGGAGGGCCTGCTCGACGGCGCCTTCCTGACCCCGGCCGAGTACCGTCGCTACCTGCAGCTCGAGCTCGAACGGCGCACGGCGGCCTTCGTGGTGCTCGACGCCGCGGCCATAGCGGCCAACCTTCCCGTCAGCGATGCCGACATCCAGCAGTACTACGAGGCCAACGCCGAGCAGTTCCGCAGCGAGGAGAGCGTCTCCCTCGAGTACGTCGAGGTGTCCCTGGCCGACATGGCCCAGGGGTATTCACCCGACGAGGCGGCGCTCCGCGAGGCCTACGAGTCCGCCGAGCCCGGCCGCTTCCGCACGGCCGAGGAACGCCGGGCGCGGCACATCCTGCTCGCCGTCACGCCCGGGCGCGACGAGGCAGCCACCACGAAGCTCGCCGGCGAGCTGGCCGGCAAGCTGGCCGCCGGTGCCGACTTCGCGGCCCTTGCCCGCGAGTACTCGAGTGACACCGGGTCTGCTGCGCGCGGCGGCGACCTCGGCTTTGCCGGCCGCGGGTTCTACGTGCCCGAGTTCGAGGAGGCGCTCTTTGCGCTGTCGCCTGGCCAGCTCTCGGCGCCGGTCAAGACCCAGTTCGGCATCCACCTGATCCGGCTCGACGAGATCAAGGCTGGCAGCGAGCGCAGCCTCGACCAGGTGCGGGCCGAGATCGCCGACGAACTGCGCCGGAACAAGGCCCAGGACGAGTTCCTGGCGCTGGCCGAGCGGCTCGACGACCTGGCGCTGGAGAGCCCGGGCTCCCTCGAGCCCGTTGGCGAGGCGACCGGGCTGCCCGTGCGCCGCATCGACGTCTTCACCCGGGCCGGGGGTGGTCCGCTGCCGGCCAGTCCGGCCCTCATCGACGCGGTCTTCGACCAGGCCGCGCTGACGGGCGAAGAGAACACCCGGCTCATCGAGTTCGAGGACGGCCGCGCCCTCGTGGCGCGCGTCGCCGAGCACCGCCTCCCGGCGCCGCGGCCGCTGGAACAGGTGCGCGGCCAGGTGATCGAGCGGCTGCGGGCCGAGCGCGGCGCCGCGGCGGCGCGGGAGCGCGGCGAGGCCATCATCAAGCAGGTGGAGCAGGGCACCGACCTCGCGGCGGCGGCGGCCGGCCTGCCGCTGGCCGGGCCCGTCGAGCTGGGTCGCGGCACCGCCGGTGCACCGCCCGAACTGCTGACGGCCATCTTCCGTGCGCCGCGTCCGACGTCGGGACCCGTGGTGCGCGGTGTCGAGCTGCCTTCCGGCTACGCCGTTTTCCGGCTCGATTCCGTCCGCCCGGGCGACCCGGACCAGGTGCCGCGCGAGATCCGCGACCAGCGCAAGCAGTTGCTGTCGCGGCAGACCGGGCTCACCGAAGTCGAGACGCTGGCGTCGGTCGTGAAGTCGGCCGCCAAGGTGTCGGTGTCGCCGGATCTGTTCCGTGAGACGGACGAGCTCTGAGGCCGGCACTCGGCGTAGCCTGCGCACATTGACCCAAAGCGGGTTACATAATCCTGCAAGGCGTTGACATAACAGTCACAAATCCCCGGGAAAAGTGAACTCGCGCTTGCGACTGCAGCATCGGGTGCCTAGGATGAGACTCGTAAGTCAGGCACACGAGCCATGGATTCCTCCAAGGACGACAAGGCGGCCTCCGAAACGCGCAAGGTTTCGCGCCGGTCGGTCATGCAGGCCGGCCTCAAGGCGGGCCCGGTCCTGATGACGCTGCCCACCGTACCGGCGTGGGCCACCACGAACCAGTCCGCCACCAGCTGCGGAACCAACCCTGACACCGAGTCCTGCCGCGCCCAGGGCTACGAGTCCAGCGGCCTCCAGGAGCAGGACCTCTTCGACGACACCACGACGACGACAACCACGTCGGGCAAGGGCAAGGGCAAGGGCAAGGACAAGAAGGACGAGGACGACGGCGTCTTCCTGAACTCCGGCAACTGGCTCAACAAGAAGCCCTAGGTTTTCCCGCGTTGACCATCTGGGTCACCCGCCAGCAGAGCACCGTGCTGGTGGAGCCGTGCGAAGACGGCCACGTCGTCCACCTCGTCGCCAGTGGCATGACCCACTTGGTCGATTCCCTGACCGCCGAGTTGCTAACGTACCTGCAGGACCCCCGCGAGGTGGAACAGGTGCGGCAGTTCGTGGCAACGCTGGCCGGTGACCCCGGCCTGACCATCACGGCCCTCGAGGCAGAACGGCTTTCACCGCTGGAGGCCATCGGGCTGCTCGAGCGACGCGCGTGAGGGTCGCCGATCACTCGCCCGGCAGCCTGCGGTCGAGCCTGCGGGCCGGCCGGCTGCTGCTCTCCTTCGGTCCGCTGCAGGCCCGCGTCATCGCGAAGGAGGCGGGCTTTGCCTGCTCCCTGCACCGGCTCTATGGCAGCTGGGAAGCCGTCTCCGCCGATACGGACGTCGGTGACATCACGCTGTGCCTGCGGCGGCGTGGCCTGCGGCACTGGGTGTGGGTCGTGAACGGACGCGAGTCGCCACGCATCTTTCCCCGCGCCATGGCCCTGGCCCAGTTCGAATGGGCCATGCACCTGGCCATGGCGGTTGCCCTGGCGCCGCGGGTCTCGATCCATGCCGCCGTCGTCGTGCGACCGGACGGGCGCGCCGCCGCCCTGGTGGGGCGCTCCGGCACCGGCAAGAGCACCCTGGCGGCCGGTCTCGTGGCGGCCGGGTGGACGCTGGCGGCCGACGAGTTCCTCGTGCTCGAACCATCGGGCGATATCGCGCCGGTGCCCGCGGTGATCACGCTCAAGGGGTCGTCCATCGACCTGATCCGCTCGCGCAGCCCCGACGGTACCTTCAGCCCCGTGGCCATCGACGCGGAGCGCGGCCCCATCGCCCATTACGCGGCGCCGCGCCTCGCGCGGCCCGATTCGCCCGTCGACCTGCGCACCATCGTCTTCCCGCGCTACGCCGCCGATGCGGACCCGCTGGTGCGCGCGCTGCCCCGGGGCGAGGCGATCATCCGCCTCGGCCGCCAGAGCCACAACCTGCACCTGGCAGGACCCGAGGGCTTCAGGCTGGTGGCAGGCCTCGCCCGGCGGCCCGTGCACGCGGCCCGCTACGCCAGCCTCGACGCCGGCATGCAGGTGGTCAACGACCTGCTGGAGGAGGCATGAGCGACGCCTTCATTGCCGCCTGGCGCGACCCTGCCATCGCCCTCACCTGGGGCGTGCGGGAATGGGCGGACCTGCTGCCCCGGTTCCGGGGTGCGGGCCTGCTGGCGCACTTCGGTGAGCGGCTGAAGCTGGCCGGCGTGTCGACCGGGACTTTCCCGCCCGCGGTCCAGCGGCAGCTCGCGGCAGCGGCTGCGTCCGCCGCCGTACGGGCCCGCAGCACCCGCTGGGAATGCGGCGAGCTGGCGTTGCTGTTCCCGTCGGCCGGGGCGCCGATGATGCTGCTCAAGGGCGCCTCGTACCTGCTGACCGGTGCGCTGCCGGGCCGGGGCCGCTTCCTCAGCGACATCGACCTGCTGGTGCCGCGCGAGGCCCTGCCCGCCGTCGAACAGCGGCTCGCTGCCGGCGACTGGGTGCCCGCCGACAAGGCCGACGCCGATGCCCGCTATTTCCAGCAGTGGCTGCACCAGCTGCCGGCCTACCGGCACGGCGTCAGGCACTCGATGCTCGACCTGCACCACACGATCATCGCGCCGTGGGGTGGCCACGTCGTCGATACGGACGCACTGCTGGCGGCGGCCGTGCCCACCGGCGTCGGTCACCTGCTGGCGCCGGCGCCCCTCGACCGCTGCCTGATCGTCGCCGCCCACTTCGTGCGGTCCGATGCCGGCAGCGGCGCCTTCCGTGACCTGCTGGACCTGGACGAGCTCATCAGCGAGGCGGTGCCGCCCGGCGAATCCCTGGACGCCCTGGAGGCCAGGGCGCGGGAGATCGGCCTGTGGCGGGCCCTGTGCGTGGCCACGCACTTCGCCGCGGCCCTGTTCGGGACGCGCACCGTGGGTCCGGCGCCCCTGGGCGCCGGCCTGCGGGCGAGGCTGCTGGTGCCCGATGGCGTCCGCGGGCCGTCGCCGTTCCGCAAGGCCCTGCGGCGCCTGCAGCGCGTCGGCACCTACCGGCAGACGCTGCCGCTGCGGGTGATGCTGTCGCGCTCGATCGGCAGCCGCCTCGGCCGCCCCGGCGCGGGACCTGCGAGGTCGCCCGGCTAGCCCGCGCCGCCCAGGCTCATGCCGATGTGGTGGTAGCCGCCGTCGACGTAGAGGATCTCGCCGGTGACGCCGGCGGCCAGGTCCGAGCACAGGAAGGCCGCCGCGTTGCCGACGTCGGCCGTGGTCACGTTGCGGCGGATCGGCGAGACGGTCGCCACGTGCTGCAGCATCTGGCGCAGGCCGCCGATGCCGGCCGCGGCGAGGGTCTTGATGGGGCCAGCCGAGATGCCGTTGACCCGCACGCCGGCCGGGCCCAGCTCCGCCGCCAGGAAGCGCACGTTGGCCTCGAGGCTCGCCTTGGCGGGGCCCATGACGTTGTAGCTGGGGATGGCCCGGACGGCGCCGAGGTAGCTCAGCGTCAGCAGCGCGCCGCCCGGTGCGAACATCGCCCGCCCGTGCTTGGCGAGTGCCGTGAAGCTGTAGCTGCTCACGTCGTGGGCCACGCGGAAGCCCTCGCGGGTGACGGAGTCGAGGTAGCTGCCGGCCAGCTGCTCCCGGGGCGCGAAGGCGATGGAGTGCACCAGTACGTCGAGCTGCGGCCAGTGGGCGCCGAGCGCCGCGTACATGGCCACGATCTCGTCGTCGTGGCTTACGTCCAGCGGCAGGAAGATCGAGGCGCCCAGCTCGCTGCCGAGCTCGCGCACCCGGTCGGCGAGGCGCTCGTTCTGGTAGGTGAAGGCCAGTTCCGCTCCCTCGCGGCGCAGGGCCTCGGCAATGCCGTACGCGATGGAGCGGTCGCTCGCGACGCCGGTCACCAGTGCCCGCTTGCCCGTCATGAAGCCCATCGTTCGCGCCTCCCGGCCGATATTCCGAGCGCGCATTCTACGCGGGCCCGGCGGCCGGCGAATATAATGGCCGCCGGGAGCAGGGCAGGGGTGGCACGGTGAACGACGGGTCCGCAGCGATGGGAGCGCCCCGGTGGCTCGCCGGCGGCACGGGCGCCGCGCTGCTGCACGAAGAGGTGCGGCAGGTGGCCGACGCCCTCGACAGCGTCTTCGGCGACGAGTTCGTCCAGCTCGGCCAGTGGGGCGATGCCGGCCTCTTCCGCCCCTATGCGCGCACACGACGGCAGGCCGTCGTCGGCCCGCGGCCGGGCCCCGGCGTCGACATCGTGGGCGAGCTCGACGACCTCTGCATCGGTGGCGACTGCGTCGATGCGGTGCTGCTGCCGCACACCCTCGAGACCGCCGCCGACCCCCACGCCGTGCTGCGCGAGGTCGACCGCATCCTGCGGCCCGACGGCCACGTCGTGATCGTCGGCTTCAACCCGCTGGGCTGGTGGGGCGCGCGCCACTACGCGACGCGCCGCGCCTTTCCCGATGGCCTGCAGCGCATGGTGGCCGACTACCGCGTGCGCGACTGGCTGCGCCTGCTCAACTTCCGCGTCCAGCGGGCGGACTTCTACTTCTTCGCCCCGCCGCTGTACCGGCCGGGCCCCTGGTGCGAGCCCGCCGCAGGGCAGGAGCCACCGCCGCCAGGCCTGCGGGGCCTGGCGACCCGCTTCGCCCACTGGCAGGGCTTCGCGGCCTGCTACCTGCTGGTGGCCCGCAAGGAAATGTTCTCGATGACGCCGGTCCGCTTCGAGCGGCGGCGGCAGGCCCGCCTCGTGGCGGGCCTCGTCAACCCGACCACCCGGAACGCCGCGTGACCCCCGTCCGCATCCACACCGACGGGGCCTGCCGCGGCAACCCCGGTCCCGGGGGCTGGGGCGTCCTCATGGAGGCCGGCAGCGCCCGCTGCGAGATCTGGGGCGGCGAGGCCCCCACCACCAACAACCGCATGGAGATCACGGCGGCCATCGAGGCGCTGCAGGCGCTGCGCACCGCCTGCGAGGTGGCCCTGTACACCGATTCGCAGTACGTCCGGCGGGGCATCACCGAGTGGCTGCCCAAGTGGAAGCGCAACGGCTGGCGCACCGCCGACCGCAAGCCCGTGAAGAACGAAGACCTGTGGCGGCGCCTCGACGAGGCCTGCCAGGGGCACCGCGTGCACTGGCACTGGGTGCGTGGCCACGCTGGTGACCCCGGCAACGAGCGGGCCGACGAGCTGGCGAACCGCGGCCTCGAGGCGACGCTCGCGGCGGGCCGCCCGGTCCGTCACCTGCACCGCACGCCAGCGGGTGCCGAGGTGGAGGCCCCATGAGGCAGGTAGTACTCGACACCGAGACCACGGGTCTCGAGGTGGAGCAGGGGCACCGCATCATCGAGATCGGCTGCGTCGAGCTCGTCAACCGGCGCCGGACGGGCCGCCGGTTCCACCACTACGTGCAGCCCGGCCGGGACATCGACCCCGGTGCCGTCGAGGTCCACGGCATCACCACCGAGATGCTGGCCGGCAAGCCGCGCTTCGCCGAGCTTGCCGACGAGTTCCTCGACTTCATCGGCGGCGCCGAGCTCATCATCCACAACGCGGACTTCGACGTGGGCTTCCTCGATGCGGAGCTCAAGCAGGCGGGTCGCGAGGGGACCATCGCCACGCTGTGCACCGTGGTCGACAGCCTGGCCGTGGCACGGCGGCTGCACCCCGGCCAGCGCAACAGCCTCGACGCGCTCTGCAAGCGCTACTCGGTGGACAACTCCGGGCGCGACCTGCACGGCGCTCTCCTCGACGCGGAGCTGCTGGCCGAGGTCTACCTGGCCATGACGGGCGGGCAGGGGGCCCTGCTGCTCGATGCCGGCCCCGCCGCCGGCGAGGCGCGGCAGGCCGAGGCCCGGCCCGTGGACCGCCGGGGGCTGGTCCTGGTGGTGCGGGAGCCCAGCGCCGAGGAACAGGCGGCCCACGAACGCTACCTCGCGCTGCTCGACAAGCAATCCGGCGGGCGCACGGTGTGGCGCCGCGAGACCCCGGCCAACCCCTGAGTGTGACGGGTGCAGTGGCTGCCGGCGGGGGCGATCGGCAAGAATGTCGACACTTGCGTAAGCTGGCTGCCGGAACCCGCAGGGGGCCGGGGCCCTGCCGATCCCGGCGCTTCGACCGCGCCGCCCCCAACGCCAACCGCAATCCGGGTTTATGAAGAAGCTCAAAAAGATCGAAGACGCGAAGGTTGCCGTCATCGGCCTCGGTTACGTGGGCCTGCCGCTCGCCGTAGAGTTCGGCAAGGTCTTCAACACCGTGGGCTTCGACATCGACGCGCGCCGTGTCGCCGAGCTCCGCAAGGGCCGGGACGGCACCCTCGAGGTCGAGCCCGAGGAGCTCAAGGCCGCCCGCAAGCTCAAGTACTCGACGGACCTCGCGGCCCTGCGTGGCTGCGACTTCTACATCGTCACGGTGCCGACGCCCATCGACAACGCCAAGCGCCCCGACATCAGCGCCCTGCGCAGCGCGAGCCGCACCGTGGGCCAGGTGCTCGGCAAGGGCGCCATCGTCGTCTACGAGTCCACGGTCTATCCCGGCTGTACCGAAGATGACTGTGCGCCGATCCTCGAGCAACTCTCGGGGCTCAAGGTGAACCGCGACTTCTTCCTCGGCTACAGCCCCGAGCGCATCAATCCGGGTGACAAGCAGCACCGGCTGCCCACCATCCGCAAGATCACCTCGGGCTCCACGCCGGCGGCGGCCAAGGCCGTCAACGACCTCTACAGCCGCATCATCACGGCCGGCACCTACAAGGCGTCGAGCATCCGCGTGGCCGAGGCGGCCAAGGTCATCGAGAACACCCAGCGCGACGTCAACATCGCGCTGATCAACGAGCTCGCCATGATCTTCAACCGCATGGGGCTCGATACCCTCGAGGTGCTCGAGGCCGCCGGCACCAAGTGGAACTTCCTGCCGTTCCGTCCCGGCCTCGTCGGCGGGCACTGCATCGGCGTCGACCCGTACTACCTGACCCACAAGTCCCAGGAGATCGGCTACCACCCGGAGATGATCCTGGCCGGGCGCCGCATCAACGACAACATGGGCCTGTACGTGGCCGCCGAGGTCGTGCGGCTGATGATCCGGCAGGGCACGAGCCTGCCGAAGTCGCGCATCCTGGTGCTGGGCTTCACCTTCAAGGAGAACTGCCCGGACGTGCGCAACACCCGGGTCATCGACGTGGTGCAGGAGCTGAAGTCCTACGGCGCCCAGGTGGACGTCTACGACCCCTGGGCCGACGGCCGGGCCGTCGAGCACGAGTACGGCATTCCGCTTCTCAAGCGCGCGCCTGCCAAGGGGCGGTACGATGGCATCGTGGTTGCCGTGGCCCACGACCAGTTCCGCAAGCTCTCTGCCCGGGAGATCCGGGCCTGGGGTCGCCGCAAGCACGTGCTCTACGACATCAAGAGCGTGCTGCCGGCCAGCCAGGTCGATGGCCGGCTGTAACGGGGCCGGGGCAGGGCGTCCAGTGCATAAGGGTCGTTCATGAAGGTTCTCGTCACCGGTGCCGCCGGGTTCATCGGCTCGTTCACGGCCCAGCGCCTGCTGGCCCGGGGTGACGAGGTCGTCGGCCTCGACAACCTCAACGAGTACTACGACGTCAACCTGAAGAAGGCACGCCTGGCCCGGCTGCAGTCCCAGCCCGGCTTCCGCTTCGCGCTGCTCGACCTGGTCGACCGCGCGGGGATGGCGGAGCTCTTCGCGAAGGAGCGCTTCGACCGCGTCGTGCACCTTGCCGCCCAGGCCGGCGTGCGCTACTCGATGACGAACCCCCACGTGTACGTCGACAGCAACGTGACGGGCACGTTGCACGTCATGGAGGGCTGCAAGGACCATGGCGTCGAGCACCTGGTCTACGCCTCGACGAGCTCGGTCTACGGCGCCAATACGCGCATGCCGTTCTCGGTGCACCAGAACGTCGACCACCCGCTGTCGCTGTACGCGGCGACGAAGAAGGCCAACGAGCTCATGGCCCACACCTACGCAAGCCTGTACGGGCTGCCGGTGACGGGGCTGCGGTTCTTCACCGTCTACGGCCCCTGGGGACGCCCCGACATGGCGCTCTTCCAGTTCACCCGCAACATCCTGGCGGGCCGGCCCATCGACGTCTTCAACTACGGCAACCACCGCCGCGACTTCACCTACGTCGACGACATCGTCGAGGGCGTGGTGCGGGCCCTCGACCGCGTGCCGTCGGGCAATCCGGCGTGGAATGCCGACGCCCCGGATCCGGCGACGAGCCGGGCACCGTACCGGCTCTACAACATCGGCAACAGCCGGCCCGTGGAGCTCATGAAGTACATCGAGGTGCTCGAGGGCTGCCTCGGGCGCAAGGCCGAGCGCAACCTGCTGCCGCTGCAGCCGGGCGACGTGCCCGACACCTGGGCCGACGTCGAGGACCTCGACCGTGACGTGGGCTACCGGCCGGCGACGCCCGTCGAGGTGGGCGTGGCCCGTTTCGTCGACTGGTACCTCGAGCACTACCGGGGCCGCGACGCGGCCTGACCCGCCGCGCCCCGAACCGGCAGCGCGGCCATGACCGACCTCGACCAGCTCGTCCGCCAGACCTCAGGGATGCGCCAGGGCGCGGCCTGGAAGGCGCTCGCCGCGCGGGCGGCGGCCCTGCCAGCCGACTGGCCTGCGCGGCTCCTCGACGCGCCGGGCCGCTTCGCCGCCTGCAGCCGCGAGGCGGCCGGGCTGCTGCTGGACTTCTCCCGCCACCCTGTCGACGACACGACCCTCGGCCTGCTGGTCGACCTCGCCACCGAACGGCACCTGCCCGGGTGGATCGAGGCACTGTTCGACGGCGCCCCGGTGAACACCACCGAAGGGCGTCCAGCGCTGCACATGGCGCTGCGCTCGCCCCTCGATGGCTTCGGTCACTTCGGCCTCTCCCGCGAGGTGCAGGAAGAAGTCCTCGCCGAGCGTGCCCGCATGCTCGTGTTCGCCGAGGCCGTGCGCCGGGGCGAGCGGCAGGGCGCCACGGGCAAGCCCTTCCGCACCATCGTCAACATCGGCATCGGCGGCTCCGACCTCGGCCTCGTCATGGCGACCGAGGCCCTGGCGCCGCGGCTGCAGCCCGGCCTCGACTTCCGCTTTGTCTCGAACATCGACGGCAGCCAGCTGGCCGACGTCATGGCCACGGCGGACCCGGCGACGACGCTCTTCATCATCTGCTCGAAGAGCTTCAGCACGCTCGAGACTGCCCTGAACGCTGATACGGCCCGGCGCTGGATCATCGACCAGCTCGGCGAGGCCGCCATCGCCCGGCACTTCGTGGCCGTGTCCACCAACGCCGCCGCCATGGACCGCTTCGGCCTCGCGCCCGACGCCCGTTTCCGCATCTGGGACTGGGTCGGCGGCCGCTACTCGATGTGGTCCGCCATCGGCCTGGCGCTGGCCATCGGCCTCGGTGGCCACGGCTTCCGCGAGTTCCTGGCCGGTGGCGAGCGGCTCGACCGGCACTTCCGCACGGCCCCCCTGCGCGACAACCTGCCCGTACTGCTGGGGTTGCTGGCCGTCTGGAACCAGGATTTCCTCGGCGCCGAAACCCACGCCGTGCTGCCCTACGACGGCCGCCTGCACCGCTTCGCTGCCTACCTGCAGCAGCTCGAGATGGAGAGCAACGGCAAGGGCGTGACGCACACTGGCGACCCGGTCGCGGGTCCCACGGGCGCCATCCTCTGGGGTGAGCCGGGGTCGAACGCGCAGCACTCGTTCTTCCAGCTGCTGCACCAGGGCACGCGACGCTTCACGGCGGATTTCATCGCCCCTGCCAACGGTTCCAGCAGGCTTGCTGCCCAGCATCTGGAGGGCCTCGCCAACATGCTGGCCCAGGCCGAAGCATTCGTGCGCGGCCATGGGCCTGACGAGGTGAGGGCAGAGCTGGCCGGCCGCGGGCTCGCACCGGCCCTTCAGGAGCGCCTGGTGCCCCACAGGGTCCATCCGGGCGGCCACGCCAGCAGCATCCTCCTGTGCCGCGAACTGGATCCCGCCGCCCTCGGGGCCCTCGTGGCACTCTACGAGCACAAGGTGTTCGTCCAGGCCGTGGTCTGGGGCATCAACCCCTTCGACCAGTGGGGCGTGGAGCTCGGCAAGCGCCTGGCGGTGCCCATGCACGCCGCGCTGACGGGCGAGGGCGACGCACGCCTGCCCGGGGCCGGCGAGGTCATCCGGGCCTGGCGGCGCTGATCGCGGCGCCGGGCCAGCAACCAACAACCAGAGCGAAAGAACCGCGATGAAAGTCACCGTCCACGGCACCGGCTACGTCGGCCTCGTCACCGGGGCCTGCCTCGCCGAGGCGGGCAACCACGTCACCTGCGTCGACATCGACCAGGGCAAGGTCGCCATGCTCGAGCGGGGCGAGATCCCCATCTACGAGCCGGGGCTGGAAGCCATCGTCCGGCGCAACCATGCGGCGGGACGGCTGCTCTTCACGACGGACGTTGCGGCCGGCGTGCACTACGGCGAGCTGCAGTTCATCGCCGTCGGCACGCCGAAGAACGAGGACGGCTCGGCCGACCTCCGTCACGTGCTGGCGGTGGCCACCTCCATCGGCGAGCACCTCGACGGCTACAAAGTGATCGTCGACAAGAGCACCGTGCCGGTGGGTACGGCCGACCGCGTGCGCGAGACCGTCGCCGGCGTATTGAAGAAACGCGGCATCGACACGCCGTTCGACGTGGTCTCGAACCCGGAATTCCTGAAGGAAGGCGCCGCCGTCGGCGACTTCATGAAGCCCGACCGCATCATCGTCGGCACCGATAGCCCCCGGGCCACGGAGCTGCTGCGGCAGCTGTACGAGCCCTTCAGCCGCAACCATGACAAGCTGATCGTCATGGACGTGCGCTCGGCCGAGCTCACCAAGTACGCCGCCAACGTCATGCTGGCGACCAAGATCAGCCTCATGAACGAGCTGGCCAACATCGCCGAGCGCTACGGCGCCGACGTCGAGCAGGTGCGCGTCGGCATCGGCTCGGATCCCCGCATCGGCTACTCGTTCATCTATCCGGGCTGCGGCTACGGCGGCTCGTGCTTCCCGAAGGACGTGCACGCGCTGATCCAGTCGGCCGACGAGATCGGCTACCGGGCCGAGCTCGTCGAGGCCGTGAACAGCGTGAACGAGCGGCAGAAGGGCGTGCTCTACCGCCGCATCGAGAAGTTCTTCGACGGCAACCTCAAGGGGCGGACGTTCGCGCTCTGGGGTCTCGCCTTCAAGCCCAACACCGACGACATGCGCGAGGCCCCGAGCCGCGTGCTCATGGAGGCGCTGTGGGCCGCCGGCGCCACGGTGCACGCCTACGACCCCCAGTCCATGCAGGAGACCCGCCGCATCTACGGCGACCGCAAGGACCTGGTGCTGCACGCCTCGGCCGAGGCGGCACTGAAGGGCGCCGATGCCCTGGTGGTCGTCACCGAGTGGCAGGAGTTCCGCAGCCCGGACTTCGAGACCATCCGGCGGTCCCTCAAGGCGCCGGTGATTTTTGATGGCCGGAACCTGTACGATCCGAAGCTGATGGCGAAGCAGGGTTTCCGCTATTTCGGCATCGGCCGGGGCGAGCGCCTGCCCGTGTAGCGGAATGGGGTAACAGGGGGGGTAGATGATCGTCCCGGTCATCCTGTGTGGCGGATCCGGGACCCGATTGTGGCCCCTGGCCCGGGCCGGACTGCCCAAGCCCCTGCTGTCGCTCACCGCCGACAACTCGCTGCTGCAGGAGACGCTGCTGCGTCTCGAGGGGCTCGTGCCCGAGCCGGCACCCCCCGTCGTCGTCTGCAACGAAGCGCACCGTTTCCTCGTGGCGTCCCAGCTGCGCGCGCTGGGCATCGCCCGCCCACGCCTGGTGCTGGAGCCCGAGGGGCGCAGCACCGCCCCGGCCGTGAGCCTGGGGGCGCTGGTGGCGGCGGAGCAGTGGGGGCCCGAGGTTCTGCTCCTCGTGCTGCCGGCCGACCACGTCATTTCGCGGCCCGACGCCTTCGTCGCAGCCATCGAAGCCGGCCTGCCGGCAGCCCGGCAGGGTCATCTGGTGGCCTTCGGGGTCCGGCCCACCCGGCCCGAGACCGGCTATGGCTACGTGGCGACGGCCCCCGGGCCTTCAGCCGGTGTCCTGCGCATCGCCGAGTTCATCGAGAAGCCCGACGAGGCTGCGGCCCGGCGGTACCTCGCCGCCGGAACCTTCCTGTGGAACAGCGGCATGTTCCTGTTCCGCGCCGATGCCTGGCAGCGCGAGCTGCTCCGGCATGCCCCGGACATGGCTGCGGCCATCAGCCCGGGCTTGCTCAGTCGGGACGGCGACGACGTCATGGTCGATGCGCAGGCCTTCGCCGCCTGTCGCAGCGGGTCCATCGACCGGGCGGTCATGGAGAAAACGGACCGTGGCGTCGTCGTGCCCCTGGACGCCGGCTGGGAAGACGCCGGCTCCTACGCGGCGCTGCGGGAGATCGGCCCGCGCGACCCGGCGGGCAACGCGCTGCGCGGCGACGTGCTTTCCATCGACAGCCGCGACTGTTACGTCCGTTCCCGGGGCCGGCTTGTCGGCGTCATCGGCCTCGACGGTTGCGTCGTGGTCGAGACGGCCGACGCGGTGCTGGTAGCGCCGCTGGAGCGCTCCCAGGAGGTCGGCCGGCTCGTCGAGGAACTCGAGGCCCGCGGGCGCGCCGAGTCCCGCGAGGGGCGCGAGGTCATGAAGCCCTGGGGCAGCTACGACAGCCTGGCCCGCGGGACCGGCTTCCAGGTCAAACGGCTGACGGTGCTGCCCGGCGGGCAGCTGTCACTGCAGATGCACCAGCGACGCGCCGAGCACTGGGTGGTGGTGGCCGGCAGCGCCCGGGTCACCTGCGACGACGACGTTCGGGACCTGCGGCCCGGCGACCACGCCTACATCCCCGCCGGTGCCCGGCACCGCATCGAGAACGCCGGCAGCGCGGTGCTCCACATCATCGAGGTGCAGGTCGGCGACTACCTCGGTGAGGACGACATCGTGCGGTTCGAGGACCGCTACGGGCGGGCGGGGCGGACGGACTGAATGCACCCGGAGGGGCGGCGGCTGCGGGTCCGCTGCACCCTGGCGACCGACAGCCATGCGGCCAATTCCCACCCAGCGCACAATCGGACCTATCCGCCCTCCGCTATCATCAGGCAGCGTGGTGCAGTTTGCGTCCATCCGTGAAACCCTTGTCCGTGGCGAGGCATCGCGCCCATCAGCCGGTGTTCATCCTGCTTCTGACCATATGTGCTGGAATGGTGGGGGCTGGCGCGCCATTGCGCGCATCTGCGCGATCTGCCGACGTGCTCAGGCTGCCAGTCCAGCCGGGAGGTTAGAGTCATGCGTGCTCTGTTGATGCTGCCTATCAGTGTCGGGCTGCCGTTCGGCGGCCCGGTGTCCGCACGGGAGCGCGTGGCCGACCCCCGGTGTCGCGGCGGGGTGCGGTCCTCGCGGGGCTGGTTCCTTGTCGCCTGCCTGTCGCAGGTCCTTGCTGGCAGTGCCTGGGGCTTCACTTTCGTGCCCACCACCGCCGAGTGGAACGCATGGCCGGCCTACTGTCGTGCGAAGTATTCGTCCTTGTCGCTCGACATGGTCTTCAACTCCGGATACTACGGGCGGGTCTCACCTCAGGAGGTCGCGAGAACCAAGGCCGAGCTTGGCAAGGCTTGGGACGGCGTGCATCACCACTGCGCCGGACTCTCGAACTTCCAGCGTGCCGTGGCTGCAAGTCAGGAGAGCCAGCGGAAGTCGCTGCTCAAGCAGGCCTACGGCGACACGCAGTATTCGCTGGTGCGCATCGACCAGACGAACGTGCTGTATGCCCCGATGTCGGTCCAGATGGGGCTGGTCGCCAGGGCCCAGGGCAACTGGGCGCGCGCCATGCAGCACTTCGATGCTGCCATCGCCGCGCGGCCCGATCTCCCGGACGGCTATCAGGGGGCGGCCATGATTCATCGGGATCGACGAGACCTCGAGGCAGCCCGTGACATTCTGGTTCGGGGCAACGAAGCGGTTGGGGGCGGCTCCGCCGAGATCCACTACACCCTGGGTCTCGTACTCTTCGACATGAAGCAGTATGAGGCTGCCGCCGAACACGCGCGCCGCGCCTATGATCTCGGCTACCCGCTTCCTGGCTTGCGGCGAAAGCTGGCGACGGCCGGCGTCACGGTCGACTGACGCCGTCCGCAGCTTCGTCGTCCGCCGCCACGGCACCACCATGGGCAATCTCCTGTCGCGGCTTGCTGGCCCGTTTCGCGAGTTCGGCGCATTCTCGGGCCTGCTCTACGCCGCGTCGCGTGTGCTGCCGATGTTGTCCCCCCGGCTCAACCTCTACGTCTATGATCTGATGGTGCAGCCCGTAACGGGCAAGGCCCTGCTTCCGCAGAGGCTCAGCCAGGCATTCTCGGTGGCGCCGATCGGTCCGGAAGCTGCTGAGCTCGGCCTGATGCCGGCCCCACGTTCCGTGATCGAGGGTCGCTTTGCCCAAGGCTCGATCTGCCTGGGCGCGTGGAGGGGCGGGCAACTGACGGGCTACATGTGGCTGTGTCCGTCCCGCTATGACGAGGATGAGGTCCGGTGCCGCTATCAGCTGCTGCCGGCTGGGCAGAGCGTATTCGACTTCGACGTTCACATCTTTCCCGAGCACCGGCTGGGATTTGCCTTCGTGGCGCTCTGGAATGGCGCCAACCACTGGCTGCAGGACCAGGGCGTGAAGTTCAGCTTCAGCCGGATCAGTCGTTTCAACGTCGCATCGCGCCGTGCGCACACCCGTCTCGGCTGCCGACGCTTAGGCAGTGCCGCATTCCTGCGGGCTGGTCAGGCTCAAGTCATGGTCGCTACCGTCAGTCCGTATGTCGACATTTCGACGCGTAGCACCGCAAGCCCCACGATGAACCTGCAACCTCCAGCATCCGACCTGCCGGTATCTCGTTAGCACGTTGCTGTAGCGGTTGGTGGCATGTCGTGATGATGGATGGTGTGACCTGAGCCGTGCGATGCCGACCCACACTCGGCACGGTTGAGGAGGCCTGCAGGTATGGCGCCCTGACTCGGGCCGGCGGATTTGGCGCGGAGATCACGCGACTTCCGATGTCCTGATTTCGGGTGACTGCTGTCGATCGTAAGCTCCCCACGGCGGTGGACAGTGACGCCTGCGCCATAGGCCGGCGCTGCTCCTGACAGAAAGCTCTAACCGATGGGCTTCTTCAGGCTGCACAGTATCCAGCCTCGCAGCCAGTGCAGTGACGAGAAGCGGCTGATCAGCTTCTCGTAAGCCGTTCCCAGCAGGAACAGCGGGCCGTTGAACATCAGGTAAGACGGATACTGTCCCAGGTACTCGAGCTTCTGGATTGACAGCCCGCTCGCGCTGGCATGCCGACCGATGGCCGCTCGCGTATTGGCGCGGTAGCGCGTCGGGAAGACGTCGAACTCCTTGCGCCCCTCCGTTCGCGACACGATCCAGGGGTGAAGGCGGTTGGGCACCGCGGCAGCAACGAGTGACGCATAGTCCCAGAGGTTGGCCGTCAGGAATACGACCACCCCGCCCGGTCTGAGGATCCGGTGGAACTCGCTGAAGACCCTGGTCGGGTCGTCCAGGTGTTCGACGACGCTCCGGGCCATGATGACGTCTACGCAGCCATCAGGCAGTCCGGTCCGGGCCAGGTTGGCGTTGAAGGTTTCGATGCCCGGCAGATCTGTCGTGAACTCGACTTCGTCAATCCCGATCAGTCGTGCTGCCTGGCCGCGGAACCCCTGCAGCACCGGTGCCGTCCGGCCGCAGCCGGCGTCCAGCAACGTCTGTGACGTCGTGAGGTGACTGCGGACCTCCCGTTCGAACGTCCGGTAGGGATGTTCGTCGCGGCCAAAGTACTTCTGCCTGAGCCGTTCTGCCAGTGGTGACGTCATTTGCCTTCGCTCACCGTTGCGCCATGACGCGTCAGTACCCCGTCGAGCACCGCCGCGAACTCTGTGGTGCGGGCGCTCCGCGACAGTGTCATGACAGTCGCGCGATCCGGGAGCGGGTAGTGGCCGCCCCGGATCACCGGCAGGATGGACCTGAGTAGCCGGGCGATGGCTGCTTCGTCTTCCAGGGCTGCGACGGCCGGGACCTGCATCCGCCGCAGCAGGTCGGCGGTATCGCCGTCGGGATGCACGATGCCGACGATCGGCCGGCCCGCGTACAGGTATTCGTAGACCTTCGCCGGAATCTGGCTTTCGCAGTCGGCGGACTGGAACACCAGCAGGCCGTCGACCTGCAGCATTTCCGCTACGGCCTCGTGATAAGGCAGCGACGGCAGGAACTGGATGACATCCTGAAGCCCGAGGTTTCGCACTGTCTCCTGGTATCGCTCGTCATGGCCGCTATCCCTGAACAGGATCCGCAGCTGGCGTACAGCCGGTTCTCCGGCGGCCTTGAGGGCTGCTACGGCCCTGAAGAAGGGCACGGGGTTGCGCTCGGACGGATACATGACTCCGCTGTGCAGGAGGGTCAGCGGCCCGTCACCTGCCGCTCGCGGCGGGGAGGGGTCCGGTGCCGTGGGGAACACTTCGGGATCGAACCCGTTGGAGATCGTCGTGACCTTCGAGGCCAGCGGGTTGCCATAGCGCCGGGCGTAGTACGCCCGGGTTCGGTCAGTGGTTACCGTGATGGCGTCGGCGGCCGCGAAAACTGCGCGTTCCAGCCGGTCCCAGTTGCGCCAGGTTCTGGCGTCAGTCGGGTAGCCCTCCTGGACCATGGGGTCCCGGAAGTCGGCTATCCAGGGAAGGCCGGTTGCACGGTGAAGCAGCAGACCCACAGCGTGCGCCGAGGCGATGGGGAACGTGGTCAGAATCGCATCGAAGTGCTGGCGGCGGGTGGCGCGCAGTGCCGCCACGAATGCCGGCAGTATCCAGCTCTGCCACCGGTCCGGCAGTGCCATGGTCTGCAGGTAGCGCCCGCCGATCGAGAAGTGCCGCTTCGTGTCCCACGCCGCGGCCCTGATGACCTGGGTGCCGGGCGGGACAAGGCCGAGGTTCTCGGCCTTCTGCTGCTCATAGGCACGTGGGTGGGCCGTGACGACCGAGGTCTGCCACCCGTGCTGTGGCAGGTAGCGGGCAAATGCCAGCAGGCGGTGCACGCCACTGCTCGCCTGTATCGGCGGAAAATGGAACGCGACCGCCAGCAGATGTCTCGGTGGCGGCACGCTGGATGCCACCGTGCACGGTTGCGCACCATCGCACGCTGACGCGGAAGTGGTGGTGGCGATGGGAGTCCGCTGAACGACAGGCATGGGGCTGGTCGACCTCCCGGTCATCAGGTCGTCTGGCCCAGCCGGTGGCGTTCCAGTGCCTTGGTCGCGGTCGGCGCCGGTGCTTGAGCTGCGCTTGCAGGCGCCGGCCGTGCGAGCGGCAATGTGCCGAGGACTGCCAACAGCACAACGCCCCAGACGAAGACCTCCGACTTGAAGTAGTCCGTGAACATGCCGGCGACCATGACGACGGTGACCGTCGAGACGGAAGTTGCCAGCAGCAGATGAACCCCTGTCAGGTCGGCTTCGCTCTCCAGGATATGCCGCCGCAGTGTGCGCGTGGTGCGAAAAATCCAGAGAATCAAGGTCAGGATCAGCAGGACGCCCGGGATCCCCTGTTCGCTCAGGATAGTCATGAACGTGTTGTGGGACGAGCGGGCCCGGCTCGCCGGATCCTCGGCGCGACCGGTCAGGAATTCATCGCTCAGGTACTGCGCACTCAGTGCGGCCGTGCCGCGATGTCCTGAACCGAACGGATATCGCTGGAACATCTGCCACTGTGCCCGGAAGAGCTCCAGACGGCTCTCCGTGCTGCGGTCGACTTCCTGGCTTTCGTCGGTGACTGCGGAGATCGTGCCCATCCGCTCCCAGAAGTTCGCGGGGACCATGGGTGCGGCGACGAGAATGCCGAGCAGGCCAAGGACGGCCAGCGTCTTCCGCGGCCGACCCGGCAGCAGGTAGAGGTACAGGAATGCTGTGACCACCGATGCCACGAAGACGCCCCGGCTTTCCGTCTGGATGATCCCGTTGCCGAGAATCGGCAGGGCGAGTAGTCCTACCGCCCGCGACCATAGGGGCCCCTGAACCAGAAGTGCTCCGGCGGCGAAGGCACCGGTCGCCATCTGAGTGCCCAGTGCATTGGCTTCATCGATTCCGGGGCCGCCCACGCCCTCGAGCCGTCCGGAATCAGGGGCTGCCATGATCAGCCAGCCGAGGTAGACGCACCCGAGAACGTGTACCCGCAGGAAGTTCCAGCAGGCCTCTTCCGAATCGAGCAGCCGGTACATCAGGAAGAACAGCACCACGTACTTCGTGAACAGGAACGACACTTCGAAGTGCAGTTCCGTATCCAGCGCCCAGGCGTTCTGGATCCACAGCCACAGGCTCATGGCGATGAGGTAGAAAGCTGCCGGCGACCGGTGCCAGTCGGGCCGCCCCGGCGCCAGGGGAACGCGCAGTGTCGTGAGCAAGGTCACGACGCCGATGATCAGGTGCCAGCGAAGGTCGGGAAGGCCTTGACCCCACCAGCGGTCTACGGGGTGCAGGTAGAACACCGCCGCATAGGCGTAGAGCCCGAAGATGGGCGCCCGGAACAGCGCTAGAGCCAGACATCCCGCCAGGGCGAGCAGGAAGGCAGCGGCGGTCAAGGACATCCGTCTAGGTTCCCAGAGGGCGGTCTCGGGTCTGCTCCGAGCGAAGCTGCATAATAGCCAAGCCCTGCCGCCGCGGCCGGACCGTTGTCACCAAAATGGCCGCCCGTGTGTTCCCGGTCGACTGCCGGCTGGTGACCTGACCCTCGGGGTTCGGCATCGGGTATATTTTGCGATGCACGAAGGCGCGATGGCTGCCAGCAGCCATCGCTCAAGGGCTCGCTGTTCGCCGTGCCGCAGACCTGTCGGGCACGGAGGCCGGGGACGTTAACCAGTCGCTGGCGGCAGTCGCGCAAGGGCAAGGAGAATTGCATTCATGGCTGACATCAACGTTATTCGCGAGATTCTGCGCGACACCCTGCAGCTTGGCGCCCGCGCTGACGCACTGGCTGCCGACGCACCGCTGCTCGGTGCGATCCCCGAGCTGGACTCGATGGCCGTCGTGGCGGTTCTGACGGCCCTTGAGGAGCGCTGCGGCATCGCCATCGACGACGGCGAGATATCGGCCGACATCTTCGCCACAGTCGGCAGCCTGGCCGACTTCGTGGACCGCAAGGTCGCCGGCTGAGTCAAAGCCGCTCCGTGCCTGTCCGGGTCGACGCCCGCTACCTGGCAACCAGCCGAGGGCAGCGCCTTGTCGTAGCTTGGTCGCCGCCGGCCCCCCGCGGGTCCGTGCTGGTCGTCCCCCCCTTCGCGGAAGAGATGAACAAGTGCCGGCGCATGCTGGCGCTCGCCGGCAGCCGGCTGGCCCAGCAGGGCTGGGCAGTACTGCTGCCCGATCTTGGGGGGACGGGGGACAGTGCTGGCGAGTTCCGCGATGCGCGGGTCGACGCCTGGCTCGACGACATCGTCGCGACGGCAGCGCTGGCCGCGGAGACTGCGCCCGTAACGGCCATCCTGGCCGTGCGATTCGGTGCGTGCCTCGTGCCGGGGCTGCTCGAGAAGGGCCTGCGTCCGGAGCAATTGATCATCTGGCAGCCCGTACTGGCGGGCCAGCAGCACCTGACGCAGTTCCTCCGGCTTGGTGTCGCGGCCGCCGCCCTGGGGGGCGGGACCGGCGTTACCGTCGGCAGTCTGCGCGCACGGCTCGGCGCCGGCGAGTCTCTGGAGATCGCCGGCTATGAACTGGGGCCGCCTCTGGCGGCCGATATCGATGCGCTGCGAATGCAGGTGCCGGTGATTCGGCCACTGCCATCACTCCACTGCCTCGAGGTGTCGAACCTGACCGACGCTGCCGTATCGCCACCGGTGGCGCGGCTGGTGCAGGACTGGATGGGACAGGGTGGCCACGCGCGTGCTGCGACGTGCCCCGGTCAGCCGTTCTGGGCGACGGTCGAGACGGGCCTCTCCGAGGCACTCCTGGTACTTACCGCAGACGCACTGCGTGGCAACCATGTCGCCTGAACGACGTCCGCTGGTCTTTCCCTGTGGCGACGTCGGACTGGTCGGGGTCTTGCACATGCCCAGCGATCCGGCCGGCGTCGGCGTCGGCGTCGTCGTCGTCGTCGGGGGACCCCAGTACAGGGTGGGGAGCCATCGGCAGTTTGTCGATCTGGCCGACGCGCTGGCGGCTGCGGGCTTCCCGACCCTGCGGTTTGACTATCGGGGAATGGGTGACAGTGGGGGCGAGTTCAGGGGCTTCGAGGACATAGGTCCTGACATCGAGGCTGCAGTCGCCGCCCTTCGGCTAGCGTGCCCCGGGGTCCGGCACGTCGTGCTGTGGGGCCTCTGCGATGCTGCGACGGCGGCGGCTTTCTATGCGCGTAACCAATCCGTGGCAGGCCTGGTCCTGGCCAATCCCTGGGTGCGCACCGCTGAGGGCATGGCACGCAGCTATGTACAGAACTACTACGGGCAGCGGCTCCTCAGCCGTGACTTCTGGGTGCGGCTGCTGACCGGGAAGATGTCGGTCCTGGCGCGCCTGAGGGACTTCCTTGCTGACTGGCGGACCGCGCGCGGGTCGCGGTCCGGTGCCGCCTCGACATCACTGCCCGAGCGGCTGCGGGCCAGCCTTGAGGGGTTCCCCGGGCCGGTACTCCTGCTGATGAGCGGTGATGACCTGACGGCCAGCGAATTCGATCTGCACCTGAAGGGCGACAGCTGGGCTGCCTGGCGAGGGCGATCCCAGGTTTCGCGGGTCGATCTGCCGGGCGTCGACCATACGTTTTCCTCACGCAGTGGCCAGCGGCAGGTCAACGAGGCGACCGTGCACTGGCTGCGGCGACTGCCGCGCTAGGCGATGGCTGGGGTACGGCTGCTACCGGCTATCGAGTGGCTGATCAGCTGCCTCAGCGCGTGGGCGGTTGGCTCCCAGCCCAGCGTCTCTGCGTATTGCCGGGTCGACTGACGGTCGGGACGCGCTGCCAGCAGAGCCTGGATGGCGCCGGCCACCGCAGCCGGGGTTCTTTCGAACACGATCATGCCGGCGGCCGGGTTGGTCAGCAGCTCGGGGACTCCCTCGCAGACCGTGGCAACCACCGGCGTGCCACAGGCGAGGCTCTCGAGGATCACGTTCGCCATGCCCTCGTTGCGCGACGTGAGGGCGCTCACGTCCGCAGCCGAGTAGAAGTTCAGCAGCTCTGCCTGGCTCATGTTGCCGTACAGGCGCAGCCGGCCCTCGACGCGGCACTCCCGCGCCACCTTGTGCAGGTGCTCCCGCAGCGGTCCCTCGCCGATGATGACGACATCGACGTCGGGCACCAGCGCCATGGCCCGGATCAGCAGCTCATGGTCCTTGCGGGGAATCAGGTGACCCACGGCCACGACGGTCGGCCGGGTGATGCCGGTGAGGCGGCGGGCTTCGGCCCGGTCGACGGGGTGGAATCTATAGAGGTCGACGCCGTTGCGCAGGGTGACCACCCTCGCGGGATCGACGCCCAATGCCAGCAGCTGGTCGCGGAGCGACTCCGAGACGGTGATCACGCGCTCGGCCGCCGCGCACGCCCACTGAACCAGGTGCCGTGGAGCCTTGTAGCGGGGGTACAGTGTGACGTCGTTGCCCCGGGCCGTGAGGATGAACGGCACCTTTAGCCATCGGGCCAACATGGCCGTGGCCACGCCGTCCGGGTAGAGGAACTGCCCGTCCAGCAGCACCGGACCGGGCAACTGGCGCACCAGGGCGCGAACCATGGGCGCGATGGCTGCCGCGTACAGGAACGGCTGCACGCTCATCCCCACTTTGGGAATCGTTACGAACCGCGGATGCCGGATCAGCAGCCCGCGTCGCTCCTCCTGCCGCGGTACCCGGCCAAAGGTACCGTACTCGCCGAACCGCGGGCTTCCGGAGGGAAACCACGGCACCGGCGCAATCACGTGGAACCGCGCGTCACAGGCCTGGCGCAGGTGCCAGAGCCGCTCCTCCACGAAGATGCCGTGCCGCGGCTGTTCCGCGTTCGGGAACAGCGACGCGATGGTGATGACGTCCATCCCGCTCAGGCAGCGGCGGCGTAGGGCAGGCTGCCCCGGCGGGCCAGGAAGCCCTCGAGCATCAGCAGCGACCACAGCGTGGGGCTGTACTCTCGCTGGCCGCTGATGTGCCGGTTGACGAGGCGCGACAGGCCGGCCTGGTCGAAGATCCCCGTCTGCAGCAGCGTGGGGCTCGTGGCGAGTGCCTGGATGCGCCCCCGCAGCGGGCCACGGAACCAGCGGGCCAGCGGTACGGCAAAGCCCATCTTCTGCCGGTACAGCACGTCGTGGGGCAGCAGGGGCTCGAGGGCCTTCTTGAGCACGAACTTGCCGGTGCCCGAGCGCAGCTTGAGACCGGCCGGTAGCGCGGCGGCCCACTCGGTGAGTTCATAGTCGAGGAAGGGACCGCGCACCTCGAGGCTGTGGGCCATGCTGGCGCGGTCGACCTTGGTCAGGATGTCGCCGGGCAGGTAGGTCTTCAGGTCGAGGTACTGCACCATCGACAGCGTGTCGCCGAAGCGGCGGCCCGCGACGTGCCGGTCGAAGACCTCCCGCGCCGTGTAGCCGCCCAGCTGCCGGCGGAAGTCGGCGGTATAGAGCATGTCGCGCATCTCGTCCGTGGCCAGCGAGATGCCGTGCAGGTAGGCACCAACGCTGTCGCGCGCCAGCGCCTGGAAGGTGGTCTTGCCGCGCACGAAGCGCGGCGCCCAGTCGAGCTTCGGGTACACCCGGCCGAGGAAGCCGAACACCGGCCGCCGCACGGCCATGGGCAGCAGGCTGCGTACCGCTTCCTCCCCGGCAAAGAGCCGGTAGCGGCGGTAGCCGGCAAAGTTCTCGTCGCCGGCATCGCCGGACAGGGCCACGGTGACTCGCTCGCGGGCTGCCTCGCAGACCCGGTAGGTGGGGATCGCCGAGCTGTCGGCATAGGGCTCGTCGTAGACGTCGACCAGCGCGTCGAGCAGGCCGAAGTCGTCGACCTTGACGGTGCGTTCGCTGTGGTCGGTGTGGAACAGCTTCGCCACCTGCCGGGCGTAGGCGGCCTCGTCGTACTGCGGGTCGTCGAAGCCGATGGAGCAGGTCTTGACGCTGTCGCTGGTGATGCGCGCCATCATGGCGACGACGGCGCTGGAGTCGACGCCGCCCGACAGGAAGGCGCCCAGGGGCACGTCGGCGATCAGCCGCCGGCGCGTGGCCCCCTCGAGCTGCTCGAGCAGTTCCTGCCCGGCGACTTCCGGCGTGACGCTGCGGCTGCCGAAACGCTCGGCCGGCAGGTCCCACCAGCAGCGCACCTGGTGCCTGGAGGTTGCGAAGTCGACCACCATGTAGTGGCCCGGCGCCAGCTTGTGCACGTCCTGGTAGATGGTGTCCGGGTCAGGCACGTAGCCGAAGGTCAGGTAGTCCTCGATGGCGCGGGTCGAGATGCGCCGGGGCAGGGCCGGGTGCAGCTCCAGCGACTTGAGCTCGGAGCCGAAGACCAGCTCGCCCGTCGGCAGGAACGAGTAGTAGAGCGGCTTGACGCCCAGCCGGTCGCGGGCAATGAAGAGCTGCCGGCGGTTCCGGTCCCACAGGGCGAAGGCGAACATGCCGTTGAAGCGCTGCAGGCACTCGGGGCCCCACTGCTCCCAGCCGTGCAGTATTACCTCGGTGTCGCAGCGGGTACGGAAGCGGTGGCCGAGGGCCGTGAGCTCGTCCACCAGGCCCGGGAAGTTGTAGATCTCGCCGTTGAAGACGACGACGACACTGTCGTCCTCGTTGTACATGGGCTGGTGGCCGGCGGCGAGGTCGACGATGGAGAGGCGCCGGTGTCCCAGCCCGATGCCGGGCTCCACATGAAAGCCCGCGCCGTCGGGCCCCCGGTGCTCGATGCGGGTGGTCATGGCCCGCAGCAGCGCCTCGTCGATGGCGCGGGTGGGGGCGGACGGGGTCACGATGCCGGTAATGCCACACATGGTTGTCGGTCAGTGCTCTGCTGTCGGCTTGGGATCAGGCGGCCGCTTTCACGGCCGTCAGGCGCTGGTACAGGCCCGCATAGTCGGCCAGCATGCGCGGAATGCTGAAGTGCTGCTCGGCACGGCGTCGCGCTGCTGTACGATGGGCGGCGAGCAGGGCTGGGTCCGCTGCGTAGCGGCCCAGCCGCTCGGCCAGGGTGGCGGCATCCTGCACCGGGATCAGGAAGCCCGTCTCGCCATCGGCCACCAGTTCCGGGTTGCCCCCGACGCCGGTCGCCACCACCGGCACCCCGCAGGCCATGGCCTCGAGGATGGTGTTCGAGATGCCCTCGTTCAGTGAGGGCAGGGTGAAGACGCTCAAGCCCTGCAGTTCGGCCGGCACGTCGTCACGAAAGCCGGGCAGGGCCGTGACATCGCCGATGCCGAGTTCGCCCACCAGCCGCTCCAGGGCCGGCCGTTCGGGCCCGTCGCCCACCAGCCGCAGCTGCAGCCGGTCCCGCAGCCCCGGCTGGCGCTGCAGCAGCAGGGCCACGGCCCGCAGCAGGGCCTGCTGGTCCTTCACCGCCTGCAGGCGGGCCACGGTGCCGACGACGAAGCGCGCAGGTGGTGTGGCCGCCGGCCTGAAGCGCTCGATGTCCACCCCGTTGCAGATGTGGGTGATGCGGCCCGGGGTGACGCCGTCGGTCTCGGCGAGCCACCGGGCCATCTGCTGCGACACCGCCACGTACTGATGGATGAACGGGTCGCAGGCCCGCCGCAGCCGGCGGCGGCGCGGCGAGGTACCGTGCAGGTCGTCCACATCCCAGCCGTGCAGTCCGTGGATCCCCACCGGCACGCCCGCCAGCCGGGCCACGGGCTGGCAGTCGATGACGCCGGCGTTGCGGGTGTGCACGACGGTGGGCCTCAGGGTGCGCAGCAGCCGCCAGAGGCGCAGGTAGGCCGCCGGGTCCTTGCCGGGCTGCTTGTGGAGTTCGTGGACCGTCACGTCGGGCCGCCGGATCCGCTGCCGGAAGTCCGTTGCCCGGGTCATGCAGATCACGGTGTGCCTCGCTACGGCCGTCTCCAGCCCGTTGATGAGGTTGACCAAGCCGTTCTCGAGCCCCCCATAGTCGAGGCTGTGGACGATGTGGGCGACGAGGGGCGGGGTGGCTCGGGGCATGCGTTCACGAAGCAGGGCTTAGAGGTGCGGTATCTTGGCCGCAGGGCATTACGGCTGTCCGGTAACCCGTCCCGCTCCGGGAAGGTCTACCGGTCGCGCCGTCGGGCAGCAGTGATTGGTGGCCTTCGGGAGTCTGGTCACAGTCAGCCGGGGCCGCCCCCGCGTAACCTAATGCGTGGCGGGCCCTGAAGGCCAGTCGTATTGGCATTGCTGGTTGGTAATCCGGCAGTTCTTTTGGATCAGGTAGTTATAATTGAAACGTGCTGCCGGGTGTACGGCCCGGGGTGCAACTGCCAGGGGTCCTAGGGGTTCCAGATGGGGATGACAGACATGAAGGCTGATACCCAGCACCATGGTCGCCGGGGCATTGCCACGGCGCGGTTCGTAGTCGCCGGTCTTGCGGCGCTGGTCCTGGCGGGCTGCGCCTCGACGCCGACGGAGACCGAGGTGGTCGAGCCGGCGCGGTCGGTGGCCGAGTACGTGATTGGGCCTGGCGACACGCTGCAGATCTTCGTCTGGCAGCACCCGGAGGTCTCGGTCACGATCCCCGTGCGGCCCGACGGCAAGATCTCGACCCCGCTGGTCGAAGACATGCTCGCGGTGGGCAAGACCCCGACCCAGCTCGCGCGTGACCTGGAGGGGCGGCTCGGTGAGTACATCCGCGCGCCGTCTGTCAGTGTCATCGTTTCCGGCTTCGTCGGCACCTTCGAGAACCAGGTGCGCGTCGTCGGGCAGGCCGCCGAGCCCCAGTCCATTCCCTACCGCGATGGCATGACGCTGCTCGACGTTATGATCCAGGTCGGCGGGCTCTCGAACACTGCCGCCGGCAACCGCGCCAAGGTCATCCGCAGGGCCGACGGCAAGCAGACCGAGATCGAGGTCAAGGTGGCCGACCTGCTCAACCGCGGGAAGATCGAGGCCAACATCCCGATGCGGCCGGGTGACGTGCTCATCATTCCGCAGTCGCGGCTCTGATCGGTCCGCTTACGTTCAGACATACCCACCTACGGAGCTGAAATGGACCTTCGGCAGCTGATCTCCGGCATCATCGAGCAGGCCTACGGCACCTGGCGGTACCGCTGGTGGGCGCTCGTGACGGCCTGGGTTGCCGCCCTGGTGGGCTGGGCCTGGGTATTGCTGCTGCCGAACCAGTACGACGCGACGGCAACCGTCTACGTCAATACGGATACCGTCCTGCGACCGCTGCTCCAGGGCCTGACGGTCAGCACTGACAAGCTGAGCCAGGTCAACCTGATGACGCAGGTGCTGTTGACCCAGCCCCAGCTCAAGGCGGTAGCAGTGGAGACCGGCCTGGAGTCGCGTGCGCAGAGTCCTGAGGAGCTTGAGCTGCTGCTGGAGAAGCTCAAGCAGGACGTGACGATCAGCCGGCTGCCCCGGCAGGATCTCTTCCGCATCTCGTATCGAGACGCCGACCCGAAAATGGCCCGCGAAGTGGTGCAGGTGCTCCTGACCAACTTCATGGAAAAGTCACTTCGCAAGGATCGTGCCCAGGCTGGCCAGGCCCAGCAGTTCCTCCAGCAGCAGATCAAGCAATACGAGGGTCGCCTGCAGGAGTCCGAGGCCCGGCTCGCCGAGTTCAAGAAGCAGAACGTCGGCATGCTGCCAGGTTCGGGTGGCGACTATTTCACGCGACTGCAGCAGGCCGAGGCGGAGGCCGCCATGGTAGCCGGCCAGGTGCAGGCCCTGCAGGCCCGGCGCGACCAGATCTATCGCCAGACCGAAGGCGATGAGCCCCTGTTGGGGCTGGCCTCCGGTGCAGGTCCCTCTGGGGCCGGTGGCACGTCCGTTGACGGGCCCATCGCCGACCTCGAGCGTCAGCTGGCTGACCTGCGCATACGCGTCACCGACAAGCATCCTGACGTGCTGCGGGTCCAGCAGACGCTGGCCGATCTGTACGCCATCCGTGACCAGGAGCGCGAGAAGCAGGCTTCGGCCGGTCCCGCGGTCGACGCCTACAACCTCAACGCCAATCCTGTCTACCAGCAGTTGCTCATCACGCTCAGCCAGGCCGACAGCGAACTGGCGGCCGTGCGCCAGGAGCTCGCCCAGAAGCAGGCCAACGTTGCCTACCTGAAACGGATGGTCGACACGCTGCCGGTGGTCGAGGCCGACATGAACCGCCTCAACCGCGACTACGAGGTCGTGAAGCGCCAGTACGACACCCTGTTGCAGCGGCTGGAGTCGGCGCGACTCTCAGACGAGGCGCAGTCGGATGGAGAGCAGGTGACCTTCGATGTCATCGAGCCACCGCGGGTCCCGCTGTTCCCCTCGGCGCCGAAGCGGGGCCTGCTGTTCTCGGGCGTGCTGGCGGCTGCCCTGGCGCTTGGACTCGGGGTTGCGTTCCTCTTCAACATGCACGCGCCGGTGTTCTTCTCGAGCCAGCAGCTGACGGCATTCTCGGGCCTGCCGGTCTTCGGCGCCATTGGCCTCGCCCGGCCGTCCCGCGTAAGCAGGCAGGATCTGGCGTTCGGCGCCGTGGTCGGCATGCTTTTCCTGACCTTTGGCGTCGTGCTTGCACTCGGTGCAACCGGCATGCCTGGCGGGCTCGTTTAATGCTCAGCGATTGGTAGGCAGGGCAGTGAGCTTCATAGAGAAGGCCATGCAGGCCAGCAAGCAGCGGTCCACGAGGGCCGGCTCGGTGATTGTCGAGGCTGTCGCCCAGACGGGCCCGAAGCCCCCTGCGAATCCAGGCGGGTCCGGTGCCAATCCGCAGCCGGTCGAGCCTCTGGCGACGGCAGCCGCCGATGGGTCGGTGACTGTGCGGTTTTCTGCGCTGGCCCGTGGCGGGTTCTTCGGTCCCGATGGGGAGGATCCGCGTCTTCTGGCGGAGATCCGCCACCTCAAGCGGTCGATCCTGAAGACGGCATTTGGTTCCCTGGCCGAAGCCCGGTCCAACGTCCTGGCGGTTACCAGTGCGCTCCCGGAGGCCGGCAAGACATACCTCGCCGCCAGCCTCAGTCAGGCCCTCACGCTGGAGCGCGATCGCAGTGCCCTGCTGGTCGACGGCGACGATGTGCGGCGCACCATCACCAAGAGCCTGGAGCAGCATGGGCGGAAGGGTCTATTCGATGTGCTTCACGACGAGTCGCTCGACCCTCGGGAGTTCGTCCTTCCGACTGACATGGCGGGCCTCTCGTTCCTGCCGGTGGGTGGCCGGTTTCCTGACTCGAACGAACTGCTGACCAGTCGGCGGGCGCTTGACGTCATCGAGAGCCTCTCGCGCGCTGACCCGAACCGGCTGGTGATCATCGACTGCCCCCCATTGCTCGGCAGCCCGAACGGCACTGCCCTGGCCAGCCTTGCCGGACAGACGCTGGTCGTCGTCGAAGCGGGTGTGACCGATGCCGACACGCTCACCCGTGCGCTCGACCTGCTGGGGCGGGAGCGGCCCGTTGCGCTGGTGATGAACAAGGTGCCGCGCTCGGGCCTGCTGTCGTCCCGCGCGGGCAACTATTACTACTATGGTTCGCGTGACTAGGTTGCGCCCGCTCGTCCAAGGTGGCGCGGCAATGCTGTTGCTCGCGGCAGCATTGCCGGGGCATGCGGTGGAAGTGGCCCCGCGCATCACGCTTGGCACCATCGTCACCGACAACGTGCGTCTGGCCCGCAAGGAACTCGAGGAGTCGGACGTCATCGGGCTGGTGCAGCCCGGCATCAACATCCAGAGCCGCGGCAGCCGCTACGACTTCTACCTGGACTACGCGCTGCAGGCTTTCTTCTACGCCGATCAGGAAGAGTCGGACCAGACGTTCAGCATCGGCAACACACGGCTTGGCGTGGACATCCTGCCTGAGACCTTCCGTGTCACGGGCGTTGCCTCGATCGCCCAGACCATCATCGCGCCGGACGTCCCTGCGCCGGCCGGCAACCTTCCCATCGTCGCCAACCGGCAGGACCAGACCATCCTGCAGGTGACGCCGGAATGGACCCAGCGAATCGGTTCGGCCGAAGGCAATTTCAGTTATACCCGCGGCCAGGTGATCTTCGGCGAGTCGCAGTTCGAGGATATTCCGTTCGAGGAGTGGCGGAATACCATTGACGGACCTGAGCGGGACCGGGGCCTGACGTGGTCGCTGCGCCACCAGTACGGCTCGTACGACTACACGACCATCGAGATCAAGCGCCAGTCGGCAGAGCTCTACCTGTTTTCCAACCTGGGCAGTGGCTTCGCCCCCTTCGTGTCTGCCGGCGTCGAGAGCGATTTCGCGGATCCGACGACGGCAACACTCGATTACTTCATCTGGAACGCCGGGCTTCGATACGGATCGGCATCGACCAGCGCCGAGGTTTCCTACGGCGAGCGGAGCTTTGGCAACAATCTGCGCGTGTCACTCAGGCGCCAGTCTGCCGACCGGCCGGGTAACTTCATCCAGGCCTCCTATACGGAGACTCCCCAGACCCCGGCAAACCTTTCGTCGGCGGCCCAGTTGCCGCCCCCCGGCACGCCGATCATCCCCGGTCAGCCCCCGCCGCTCGACCCCGGCTTTCCTACGGACCAGCCTCCGCTGATCCTCCCGCCCGCACTGGCGCAATCGTTCCTGACCAAGCGCGGCCAGGTGGCAGTCGGCCGCGAGATGGTCCGTTCACGTTTCAGGGTGACGCTGTTCGCCGAGGACCTTGAGTCGGTGCCGTTCGTCGGCCAGCCATCCCAAGACCAGTTCGGCTCGTCGCAGTACGGCGTCACGGGAAACTACAGTTACGACATTGGCTCCCGCGTGACGTTTCAGGCCTACCTGACGGTCACCGACCAGGAGTTTACCCAGGGGGACGCGATCACTACGGCGGCGACGGTGATCTTTGGTCGCCTGGGGCTCAACTTCCAGCTCGGGCAGAAGACCAGCCTGTCGACGTGGGTTGGCACCAACCGCTGGGAGAACGTCAGCGGAACATCGAACCAGGCGGGTTTCGAACAGAATTCGCTGGGTATCTTCCTGACGCGCAGTTTCTTCTAGGGCGGGCCGGTTGATGTCCCGGGTGCTGCCGGTCAACGTGATGTCCGTCGACGTGGAAGAGCATTTTCACGTCGCTGCCTTTGATGGCCGCTTTCCCCGTGATGCCTGGGCGAGCCAGCCCTCGCGGGTCGAGGCCAATACCGGCCGTCTGCTCGACCTGTTCGCGGCCCACGGCGTGTCGGCCACCTTCTTCGTGCTGGGGTGGGTGGCCGAGCGCCATCCGTCGCTCGCACGGCGGATCGTGGACGCCGGGCACGAGCTGGCCAGCCATGGCTATGCCCATGAACCGGCCTTCCGCCAGACCCGGGAGCAGTTCGCGGACGATGCCAGGCGCAGCAAGGCAGTGCTGGAGGACGCCAGTGGTCGGCCCGTGCTCGGCTACCGGGCGGCGAGCTTTTCCATCGTCAAGCGCAACCAGTGGGCCTTCGAGGAGCTGGAGCGGGCAGGGTACGTCTACTCGTCGAGCGTGAACCCCGTGCGCCATGACATCTACGGCTTTCCCGATGCGCCGCGCTTCAACTTCACGCCTGCCGGCACGGGCCTGCTGGAGTGCCCGGTGACGACGCTCGAGATCGCCGGGGTGCGGGTTCCCTGCGGCGGGGGCGGCTACTTCCGCCTGCTGCCCTATCCCCTCTTCCGCTGGGCCCTGCGCCAAGTCAACGGCGGCGGGCACGCCTGCTACTTCTATCTTCACCCGTGGGAGGTCGATCCGGACCAGCCCAGGGTGGAGGGCGTGTCGTGGCGGTCACGCTTCCGGCATTACACGAACCTGCGCCGTACCGAGCAGCGGCTGGCGCGCCTGCTCGGCGACTTCCGGTGGACCCGCTTCGACCGGCTGCTCGGCCTCGCTGCCAGCTGAGGGGGCGCGGGCATGAACGGTGTCAATGTCAGGGTCATAGACGACCGCGAAGCGTCCCGCTGGGACGCCTTCGTCGCTTCGGACCAACGGGCGTCCAACTACCACCGCTACCTGTGGCGTCAGGTCATGGAGCGTGGCTGTGGCTGTCGCACGCACTACCTGCTGGCCGAGGCGGGCGATGGTGCAGTGCTGGGCGTACTGCCCCTGGCCCAGCTCCAGAGCCGCCTGTTCGGCAACTTCCTCGTTTCCCTGCCGTACTTCAACTACGGCGGTGGCCTGGCCGCTACGGCCGCGGCCGACGCGGCGCTGGTTGGCCGAGCCGCCGACCTTGCCTCGGCGCTCGGTGCAAGCCACCTCGAGCTGCGTGAGACGGTGCCTCGGGGCGAGCAGTGGCCCGTGCGGACCGACAAGGTGGCGATGGTGCTGCCGCTCGCCGGGGATGCTGACGCGCAGTTTGCGGCCTTCGGCGCCAAGCTGCGCTCCCAGGTCCGCCGGCCGGAGCGAGAGGGTGCCACCGTCGAACGTGGCGGTGCCGATCTCCTCGACCGCTTCTACGCCGTGTTTGCGCGCAACATGCGCGACCTTGGCACCCCGGTCTACGGCCGCGAGTTCTTTCGCGCGATCATGGCCGGGGCCGGCGACGGGGCCGAGGTGGTCGTCGTGTCCGTGAACGGCAGCCCTGCTGCCGCCGGCCTCATCGTGCATCACCGGGAGACCACTGAGATACCGTGGGCCTCTTCCCTGCGCGAGTGGAACCGGGTCGGGGTCAACATGCTGCTGTACTGGGCCGTGATCCAGGCCGCCATCGCCCGCGGGTCGCGCTGGTTCGACTTCGGCCGATCGACCGAGGGGGCGGGCACCTACCGCTTCAAGGCCCAGTGGGGTGCACAGCCCCGGCCGCTGTACTGGCACTACTGGCTGCGCGACGGGCAGGCTTTGCCGGGGCTGTCGCCCTCGAACCCCAGGTTTGCCATCGCCATCGAGGCGTGGCGCCGCATGCCGGTCTGGGCGGCGAACCTTGTGGGGCCCCGCATCGTGAGGTACCTGCCGTGACCGGGCAGCCGCAGCGAACTCGCGGCCTGGTCACTACGGTGTTCGTCGTGCCGCTGGGTCCCTCCGACGTGGTGCGGGTTGCCTACGCGGTGCGCAGCATCCGGCAGCACGCCGCCGCCTACCGAATCGTTCTGGTGCTGGACGGCGTGGCCCCGGAGTCGTTACCCCCCGGGGTCATCGGTGATGACCTGGTCGTACGTGTGAACGAGCGTCCGTCGCGTGGCCACTGGGGGCAGATCTGGCTGGGCCAGTGCCGGGCCATGATCGCGGCTCTGGGGTGGGACGACCTCGCGCCCGATGCCGTCTTCGTGAAGTTCGATGCCGACGCACTGCTGGTGAGGGCTGGCATCGGTGACCGGGCCCGTGCCCTGTTCGCGTCGCGCCCCGATGTGGGCCAGCTTGGCCAGTGCTTCAACAATGTACGGGGCGCGGCGCTGCCGAACGCGGGCTGGGCGCGGTTCTATCGCCTGATCTGTGGCTGGCGCGGCCTGCTCCGGTTGCCGGCAGCAGCCACCCGCCACGGGCGGTCGCCGCTCGCGGGGCTCTCGGCCTGGATCAGGCTACGTGCCCTGGTGGCGAAGGCACAGTCAGAGGGATACCGCCTGGGCGAGTTCGCCATCGGTGGCTGCTACATTCTCCGCCGCGAACTGGTCGAACGGCTCGGGGCCGGCGACATGCTGGCCGTGACTCCGTTCGGCCTGCTGCCGACGACCGGAGAGGATGGAGTGATGACCGTCTACGTCTACGCGGCCGGATTCTCGGCCATGGACGACGGGGCCGACGGCGGGATCTTCGCCGTCGAGGGAAAGAACTTCCGCGTGTCTCCCTTCCTGCTCCGTGACCGGGGTCACTACGTCCTGCATCCCCTCAAGTACGGATACAGCGCCCAGGCGCGTAGCTATACGGAGGAGGAGCTGGTCGACTCACTGCTGGCGGGTCTGGCCCCGATGGCCGCTGACGGCGGGAGGCCATAGGTGAGTCCCCCGGCCGCATACGGATGTACGGACGTGGGCGACTACCTGCGGGAGCTGGCGCCTGAAGGCGTGCTCTACATTCCGAACCCCGGAAACGGTGGTGACTCCTTCATCGCTGCCGCCACGTTCCAGTACTTTCACCGGATCGGATTGTCGTTCGAAGTGGCCGGGCGGGATCTCGCCAGGACCGCGCCCGGTCGGGTGTGCGTCTATAGCGGCGGCGGCAACCTCATTGCCCCGGACTCACGGTCGGCCACGGTACTGCGAATGATTGCCCCCGTTGCGCGGGCGGTCGTCGTTCTGCCCCACACGATCACGAACGTCGACGAGCTGCTCCGTGACCTGCCAGAGTCGTGCCACCTGTTCTGTCGTGAGCTAACCAGCTACGACTATGCAAGGCGCGCCTCCCGCCGGGCGAAAGTCCTTCTGGCCGAGGATATGGCGTTTCGCGCGGATGTCGATGAGCTCAGGCGGCGCTCGGTCGCCGTGGGAATCGTATCGGTAACCGGTGAGTTGGCCCTCCGTGTCCTCGGCGGCACTGCTGCCGCTCCGCCCGGCCGTGCGGTGTGGCGCGTGTGGTGTCTGCCTCGAATGCGAAGGGCATTGAAGCCTCCTGATGCGACAGGTGTCCTCAATTGCTTTCGCATCGATGCCGAACGTACAGATGCGCCACTTCCCGAGCGTAACGTTGACGTGTCTGACCTTGTTTCGTTCGGAACCGACACCGAGGCCCTGACCGCTCTGGGAGCAGCTGTATTCCTCGACTACATCGGGCGATTCCGCATTGTGCGCACGAACCGACTGCATGTGGCGATTGCTGCAGCGGTGCTAGGTCTTGAAGTAGAGTTCTTCTCCAACAACTACTACAAGAATCGGGCGATCTACGAGATGTCGATTGTTGGTCGTTTCCCGAAGGTTCGCTGGGTTGGGTCCGGCGATTACGGTGAGGGTGGTCGTGCCAAGGCGGCTGGCCTCTGTGGCGGGTAGGAGGTGCTGCGATGTCTTCACGGAAGGGTCCGATTCACCTTGAGGTCAGCCAGGCCGCCCATGGTGAGGGTACGCGTCGCGTGGTCCACCTTCGCGGTCTGTCTGCAGGCGCGGACGACACCGTTGACGTGTTCTACGATCTGATCGATGACGCCATCGTCCCTGTTCCGGCCCTTTTGGATGGTTTTGTGCTTGGCATCCTCTTCTATGCCATGCAGCACGGCCAGCCAATTCACGCACATGGGCGGCTAAGCCGACAGTTCTTGCGGAACGTGTTCGAGTACCAGAGTGTCTGGGCGGTATGGCGACCTGACCGGTACCAGCAGGTCGATATTGTTCCCGATGAGATTGACGATGAGTATCAGGTCCCGGCGCGAGGTACCGCCATAGCGACCTTCTCGGGGGGTGTCGATGGCACATTCACCGCCATTCGGCATAGTCAGGGACTGCTTGGTGAGGCGGGGTATCCCCTTGGGGACGTTCTGCTGATTCATGGGTTTGACGTGCCACTGGATCGCCAACAGGCCTTCGACGATCTGTCGGCCAGGCTGAAGCCCGTCGTGGCTGGGCTGGGCCTTCGCCTTCACAGGCTGCGCACCAACCTCAAGAAGGCCGTTCGGCAAGGGTGGGAGCACAGCTTTGGCGCTCAAATGGCGAGTGCCCTGCACAATTTCAGTCACGCGCACCGGTATGCGCTGTTCGGCAGCGGAGAGCCGTACCACGAGATCGTCTATCCCTGGGGCTCGACCCCCATCGCCGACCATCTCCTGAGTGGTTCGGCGATGCAGTTGGTCCACGATGGGGCTGCCTACAGTCGGACGGAGAAATGTGCGTTACTTGTGCAGTATCCACAGATACTCGGTGCACTGCAGGTATGTTGGGAAGGGACGGATCGTTCGCACAACTGTGGGCGCTGTGAGAAGTGCATTCGTACGAAAATGAACCTGCTAGCTGTCGGTGCCATGGATCCGGGCTGCTTTTCGCAGCCGCTCGAAATCAATGACGTGCTCAGGTTGCGCCCACAGAACCGCGTGCAGGTGGGTGAGCTCAAGAGTATCCTGAGCTACGCAGGGAAGCACGGCCTGCAGGGGGCCTGGATTGACGCACTGGCGACTGTTGTGGCGCAGTTCGAGGGTGAGGCGCCAGTGAGTCGGCATCCCCGGTTCTTGCAGTCCCTTCGAGATCTCCTGCGCCGCCGGTAGCGCCCGCGGCGCTATCCGCCCAGCGCCCAGCCCGGCATGCGGGCCTGCCATGCCCGGGGCAGCAGAACGAGCATGAGGTGCCGCTCGTGTCCGTCAGGGCCGGCAAACAGGCGCATCAGCACTGCGGTGGCCAGCAGGTAGCTGGTGCTGCCGGCAGCGCCCTTCACCACAAGCGACACGATGGCCGGCAGGGGCGGCGACAGTTCCCCGACGGCGACGATCGTCATCGCCATGACGACTCCTGCTGCCACCGGCCGCAGCAGGAACCGGAGGTCACGCGCTCCCGAGATGATCCTCGCGTAGCTGAGCAGGGCCAGCTGCAGGCCGCACATCAGGGTCGATAGCGTCAGTATCAGGGCGGCTACCCCTGGCAGGCCGCCTGCCGCGTACGCGGGCAGCAACAGGACGAAGAAGGCCGCCGCCTGGGCGAAGGCGGCCATGGCCGTCATCCGCACGAGGCCCAGGCTGGTCAGCGCGATCGATGTCACGACGCGGACTGCACCAAAGACACCCGCTATGGCAAATACCTGCACGAACGCCGCGGCGGCGTCCCACTGCGGTCCCAGCAGCAGCCGGACCACTTCGGGTGCTGCCAGTGCCAGAACGATGCAGATGGGGGCGATGACGGCCAGCGTGCTTCCAAGGGTCTTGCGCACGGCGGCGGCGAAGCGGTCCGGGTCGTGATTGAGGCGGGACAGCGTCGGGAGCAGGGCGCGGCCGAGTGGCAGGGTGATCTCCGTGCTGGGCAGGGCGGCGGTCTCGCGGGCGATCGAGTACACGCCAAGGTCGGCTGCTCCGACCCGTCCGCCAAGTATGAGGCGATCCGACTGCCCGTAGAGGTAGTCGGCCAGCCCCTGCATGAAGTACCAGACGGAGAAGCCGAAGAACGAACGGGCCTGCCGCAGTGACCAGGCAGGCCGGCCCTTCGCCACGATGTAGCTCAGCACGGTCCAGGTGATGTACGTGGAGCAGATCGACAGGATGAGTGCCCAGTAGTTGCGTAGCCAGTAGGCGAGGGCAATGGCGAGCCCCACGGCAATGATCCGCGGGATGATGTTCAAGATGAAGTCGGTGCGGAAGTCAAGCCGCTTCTGGAAGTCGATGACGTAGATGTTGGCGAAGCCGTTCAGGGCCGTGCAGGCAGCTATGCATAGCACGAGTGGGGTTATGCGCGCGTCCCCGTAGATCGACTCGGCGAAGGGAGCCACGATCGCCATGAGTCCGCCAAGCAGCAGTCCCTGCAGGACCTTGAGTGACCACGCTGTATCGTAGTCCTCCTTGGTGCAGTGCTGGTTGCGCAGCAGTGCCGCGTCGATGCCGAAGTTGGCCACGACCGTGAACAGGCCGGCCATGACCATGGCCATGTTCATCACGCCATAGTCGGCGGGCGTCAGCAACCGGGCGCACACCGCGAGGTTGACGAAGCCGAGAACCTTGCTGGCCCAGCGGATGGCGACGGACCACAGGGCGCCGCTCAGCAGGCGGCTGGCGAGGGGCGTCTCGGGAGCGGCCGGGGGGGTGACGTCGGTGGTCACGCGACGGAGCGGCGTGCCGGGCGCGGGTCGCGAAGCGCGGCGATGGCGGCCGTGCTCAGCCGGCGGTAGTGTCCGCCGTGGAAACGGTGGCTCCCCAGGAAATGCACCAGGGCTGCTCCGTCGAGGTCCATCGGCGGAAAGAAATTCTTATAGCGGGACAGCGGCAGCGGTCGCGGGTCGTGGCCGTTGGCGAAGACGACGTTGGAGGCGACCTGCTCGGTGCCCCACTCGGCCCAGCGGGGCCCGATCAGGCCCGCCATGGTCTCCGACAGCCGCTCGACGAAGTCGCGGGTGAGGCCGCCGCGTGGAAAGCCCGTGAACCCGGAGCAGCCACGGATGTACCGCATGTCGGCGGCCGCCGGATGGTGGCGGAAGGCGCGTTCGGCCAGCAGCTGGATGTGGTCGCCGTCAATGGAGTCGGCAAAGGTGGCGGCATCGGTGAACGACACCACCGCCGGACCCTGCCGGCTGGTGATGGTGAAAGCGGCGTTGGCGTCGATCGCCTCAGCGACTTCGTCGAGCGACGATGCCGCCACGAGGTCGGCGTCCACCTGAACGACATAGCTGTCGCGGCTCAGGTCGAGGCAGGTCAGGAGCCGCTCCCAGGTGCCGCCGCGAGGCGTGCGACCCACGGGGACGTCATTGATATGGACGATCTGCGGATCATCCAGGTGGCGTCGCAGGACGTCGAGGTCTGCGGTCGTCAGCGACCCGTCGTCGATCACGGCGACCCGACCCTTGCCCACGCGCTGCTGGATCGACTTCACGGCAACCAGGTACATCAGGACGTCGCGATGACACACCATGCTGGCGAAGACGATCGGGTCGCCCGTCGTGCGGATTGGCGGCGTGTCGAGGACGCCGTTGATCGCCCGGTTGTGCAGGCGTCGGCCGAGGTCGCTGCGCAGCTTGTCGAACATGGTGGGCGGGTCCGGATGACGGCGTCAGGTAAAGGCCTGGGCGGGCTCGGGGTGGCTCAGAAAACGGGTGGGGCTTGCCGTATAGCCGTAGGCTCCCGACTGGAAAACGGCGATCAGGTCGCCCGGCTCGGCAACTGCCATCTCCATGCGATCCCCCAGCAGGTCGAGCGGCGTGCACAGCGGGCCCACGACCGATGCCACCTCACGCCGGTCGCCGTGTACCCGTGTACCGACGAGTACCGGATAGTTCTTCCGGAGCACCTGCCCGAAGTTGCCCGACGCAGCCAGGTGGTGGTGCAGGCCGCCATCGGTCACCAGGAACACCTGGCCCCGCGAGATCTTGCGGTCGATGACCCGGCAGACGTACACGCCAGCCTCGCCGACGATGTAGCGGCCGAGTTCCACGACGATGGCGCAGCCGGGATAGGCCGCCCGGGCCGCCACCTGGGCCTCGGCCAGCGCTTCGGCCACCGGGGCAAGGTCCACGGGTTTGTCGCCGGGAAAGTACGGAATGCCGAACCCGCCGCCGAGGTTGATGAACCGTGGCGCCGCCGGCGCGTCGCCGGCCAGGCGCAGGGCCAGGTCCAGGCTCTTCCGTTCCGACTCGGCAATGGCCTTGCCGTCGAGGTTCTGCGAGCCGCTGAAGATGTGGAAGCCGTGGAAATCGATGTCGGCGCCGTGCAGGCTCTTGAGCACCTCGGGCACCTGCTCGGCGTCGATGCCGAACTGCTTCGGACCGCCTGACATCTTCATGCCCGACGACTTGAGCTCGTAGTCCGGGTTCACGCGGATGGCGATCTGGGGCCGCCGGCCCGACGCCTCGCCGAGCCGCAGCAGGCGTGCCAGCTCAGCCGGTGACTCGACGTTGACAACGATGCCGGCTTCCAGCGCTGCCTGCAGTTCCTCGTCGCGCTTGCCGGGACCGGCAAAGCTCATGTGGTGCCGTGGTGTGGCCGTGCGGATGGCCACGGCCAGCTCGCCGGCCGAGGCGACGTCGATGCCATCCACCAGCGGGGCGATGTGCTCGACCACCGCCGGCATGGGGTTGGCCTTCATCGCGTAGTGGATCTCGATGCCGGCCGGCAGCGTGCGACGAAGGTGGGCGATGCGTTCCGAGATGAGCCGCCGCGAGTACAGGTAGAAGGGCGTGCGGCCGATGCGCTTCGCGTGCTCGGTGATGGGCACGCCGTCGACCATCAGCACGTCGTCATCACTGACGCCGTAGCCATGGATGGGCACGTGCAGCGGCAGGGGCCGCCCGGTCACCGCCGCCGTCATGCCTTCGCCCCGGCGGCCAGCTCGTCGCGCAGTGCCACGCGGTCGTACTTGCCGTTGGGGTTGCGGGGCAGGGCGTCGCGCCACTCGATGCGGCCGGGGACCATGTATAGGGGCATGGCTTCCTTGCAGTGGGCCAGCAGTGCGGCGGTGCGGTCTTCGGGTGTCATGCCCGCCGTCTTGCTGGCCGGCACGGCGATGACGCCGACCGTCTGGCCGAGCCGGGCGTCGGGCAGGCCCACGGCCACGACCTCGGCCGCGAGCCCGCTCTGCAGGACGAGGTCCTCGACCTCCGTCGGGCTGATGCGGTAGCCGGAGCTCTTGATCATCTCGTCGCGCCGGCCGCGGAAATAGAGATAGCCGTCCTCGTCCTTCACCACGGTGTCGCCGGACCAGACGGCCAGCTCCGGCTGGCCCCCCTGGGTCACGTGGCCGGGGATGGGCTTGAATCGCTTGGCCGTGAGCTCCGGCGCGTTCCAGTAGCCCAGCGAGACCAGGGCGCCGCGGTGGACCAGTTCGCCCGGCTCGCCCGGGGTGCAGGGGGTGCCGTCTTCCCGCAGCACGAGGATCTCGGCATTGGGAATGGCCTTGCCGATGGACTCGGGCCGGCGGTCGGCCTCGTCCGGCGGCAGGTAGGTCGAGCGGAACGCCTCGGTGAGCCCGTACATCAGGTAGGGGCGGGCGTTGGGAAATACCTGCCGCAGCTTCTTCAGCAGCGTCGGCGGCATGACGCCCCCGGTGGTGGCGATGTAGCGCACCGAGTCGGTGCTGCCGGCAGGCCAGTTCGCGTCGGCCAGCTGGCCCCACAGGGGTGGCACGCCGGTGATGCCGGTGATGCCGTGGGTTGCGATGGTCTTCACCGCATCGCCGGCCAGGAAATAGTCGAGCAGCGTCACGCAGGCGCCGGACAGGAAGCCCGTGGTCAGCTGGCTGAAGCCGGCGTCGAAGCTCAGCGGCAGGATCGCGAGGATGCGGTCGTCGGGCCGGTTTTCGAGGTAGCTCGCCACGCTGATGGCGCCGGCCACGAGGTTGCGGTGGGAGAGCATGACGCCCTTCGGCGCGCCGGTGCTGCCCGAGGTGTAGAAGATCGCGGCCAGGTCCGCATCGATCCGGCGGTGGCCCGGCGTGTCGCCGGCATTGCCGACGATGTCCTGCCAGCGATGGACCGGTACACCGGCCGGGCCTTCGGCCCCGGCGGGGTCGTCGGTCAGCACGATGGCCGTGAGGTCCTTGCAGTCGGCCAGGGCTGCGGCAACGGCCTTCAGCCGGCCGGCGGCGGTGACGAGCACCCGCGCCCCGGAGTCGCGCACGATGTGGCCCACCTGGGCTCCCTTGAGCACCGGGTTGACGGGCACGAAGACGGCGCCGGCCGTGGCCGTACCGAAGCAGGCGGTCACGTTCTCGATGGTCTTGGGCAGGTAGACGGCAACCCGGTCACCGGCGCCGAGGCCCAGGCCGAGCAGGCCGCCGGCAAACCGCTGCAGGAGACCGACCAGCTCGCCGTAGTTGAGGGTACGTGCGCCGGCCCGCAGGGCCGGGCTCTCCGGGGCGCGGCGGGCAGAGGCTGCCGGCAGGTCGCCCAGCAGCGTGGGTACGATGGGCGTTGGCAGGGGGCTGCTGGGGTGGGTCATCGGTTCGGGGGAGCGGGCGGGTTGGGCGTTCATGGGTGGGTGTGGCGAGCCGCCGCACCGCGCGTGGGTCATGGCGCAGGCAGGAGCTGACCGCCGGGCTATCGTCCCGTCGTTAAGTTACGGGCTGGAATGCTAGCAGCGACCACTCGGACCCTGCCGTGGCGCGGACCCGATGTTATGTCAAAAGTGCTACCGTGAACCTGGGTCACGACGTCTTCAGTCGGACTGATTAGACTCCCGATCCATTAGACCTAAGCGAGTCCTGCCCCCCATGCGCACCCCAGCCGGCCGCCTGCTCGTCTCTGCTGTCCTGGTTCTCTGCATCGGTCTGACCGCCTGCGGAGCCTCCAGCCCCGAAGAGCTTCTGGCCGAGGCCCGGCAGGCAGCCGAACAGCGGGACTACCGGACGGCTGCCATCCAGCTGAAGGCCCTGCAGCAGAAGGACCCGGACAACCTCGACGCCGCGCTGCTGCTGGCCGACGTCTCTGCTGCCGACAACAATCCGGATCTCGCCGAGCGCAATTACCGCCGGGCAGCCGAGCTCAAGGCGGAGCCCGCGCGCTACTGGCGGGGCTGGGTCGACTCGCTGCTGGCGCTTGGTCGGTACGACGACGCCTTGGCCCGCCTCGACGCGTTCACGCCTGCAAACGCGGCCGATGAAGCTGCGGTGCTGGTCCGGCGCTCTCGTGCGTTGCGGGCGCAGGGCAAGGTGGCCGAGGCCGAGCAGGCTGCCCGTGCGGCCGTGGCCAAGGCGCCTGCCCTGGCTGAGACTCAGGTCGAGCTGGGCGACCTGATGTTCGTCACTGGCCGCCGGGAGGAAGCGACCACGGCCACCGAGGCGGCGCTGGCCATCGAGCCCGGGAACCCTGACGCGCTGATGCTGAAGGCCATGCAGCTGCTGGCCGGTCCCGACCCGGCCGCTGCAGCGCCCGTGCTGGAGCAGGCGCTCGCCGAGGCGGGTGAGGCCGGCGGCAAGTTGCCGCTGCAAGCCACGGCGCTGAATTACCTGATCGAACTCGACCTCCTGGCGAAGGAAGTGGACAAGGCGGCCGGGCGTGTGGCCGAGCTGGTGAAGCTGGTCGGGCCATCGCCGCAGGCGCGCTACCTGCGAGCCCGGATTGCCGTCGAGCGGAACGACCTCGCCGCGGCCAAGGAAGACCTGCAGGAGGCACTGGCAGCGGCGAAGGATTATCTGCCCGCCCGCCGGCTGCTTGGCGCCATCAACGTCGTCGAGAACCAGTACGAGCTCGCCGAGATGAACCTGCGCCCCGTGGTGGCTGCCAACCAGGGCGACGTCTACGCGCGCCGGCTGCTGGCGACTGTGCTGCTGGCCCGCCGGCAGCCCAACGAGGCGCTGTCGCTGCTCGACACGACCTCGGTGGCCGATGGCGAGGCCCGCGAGATGATGCTGGCCATGGCCGGCCAGGCCAGCCTGCAGACTGGTGACGTGGCGCGCGCATCCGACTACTTCCGCGAAGGCGCCAGGCAGTTCCCGGAGAACCCGGCCTTCGAGCTGGGCCTTGCCCTCACGCTGCTCGCCGAAGGTCGCACCGACGAGGCCGAAAAGATCATCCGTGACGTCAAGGGTGAGCAGGCCGACGCGGCCCGGGCAGCCTTCGACGTGATCCTGCTCATGCAGAAGGGGCAGGTGGACCAGGCGGTCACGGCGGCCCGGGCGGCCGTCGAGAAGTTCCCCGACGTGGCCTGGTCGAACAACCTGCTGGGCTCGGTGCTGATCGCGGGCGGTGACTTCAAGGGTGCCCGCGAGGCCCTGCTGAAGGCGACCGAGAAGGATCCCAACGACGCGTCTTCCCTCGCCAACCTGGCCCGCGTCGAGCAGCTGTTGAGCAATCCGGACGCGGCGGCGGCCACGTGGCGCCGCATCCTGGCGGCCGATCCGACGAACGCCGACGCCGCCGGGGCGCTGGCGCGTCTCGAGGTGGAGCGGGGCAACCTGCCCGAGGCATTGAAGGTGCTCGAGCCCTTCCGTGGCAAGTACAGCCGGGCGCAGCTGCTGGTGGCGGCGATCCTTCTCGACCGCGGCGCCGTCGGCGATGCACGCAAGATCGGCGAAGAGGTACTCAAGACGGAGCCGGACAATCCGGAGGCGCTCAACGTGGTCGGCCTCGCCGAGTTCACGGCCGGCGATCCGCAGTCGGCGGCGGCCCGCTTCCGGCGTGCCATCGAGCTGCAGCCGGGCGTGCCGATCTACCGCCTGAACCTCGTCCGGGCCCTGCTCGCCGCTGGTGACGCCGCCGGTGCCGAGGCAGCGTTGGCCGAGGTGCGCAAGCTGGCTCCGAATACCCCGCAGCTCCTGAGCGTCGAGGCCGCCGTGGCCCTGGCCCAGGGCAAGGCGGCCGACGCCCGCAAGGTCGTCAGCCGCATGGAGGCCGACCAGATCGGTGACGCCCGCCTGCGGGCTGCCCTCGACGGCGAGGTCCTCGCCGCCGAGGGGAAGCCGGGGGAGGCCAGCCAGCGGTTCGCCGAGGCCTACCGGCTGGGCCCGAACCTGGACTCGGCCGTACGGGCCTGGGGTGCCGCGCTGGCGGCCGGGCAGAAGCCCGACCCGGCGCTGCTCGATGACTGGCTCAAGCGCAACCCTGACGATGTGCGCGCCCAGCGGGTCGCTGGTGACCTGTTTTTCGCCGCCGGCCTGAAGGATCGCGCCCAGCGAAGCTACGAGAGCATCCTCGAGTTCGAGCCCCGCGACCTGGCGGCGCTGAACAACCTCGCGTGGATCTACCAGGAGAACGGCGACTCACGGGCCCTGCAGCTGGCCGACCGGGCGCTGAAGGTGGCGCCCGACAACCCGGCCGTGCTGGACACCGCCGGCTGGGCCCAGCTTCGCGTCGGCGACAAGCGGCGGGGTGCCGAGCTCATCGAACAGGCCGCGGCCAAGGCGCCGGACGATCTCGATATCCAGTACCACCGGGCGGTGGCGCTGATAGATGGCGGCAAGCCGGACGAGGGCCGGGCGGTCCTGGAGACGATCCTGAAGTCGGACCGGCCCTTTGCGAGTCGCGACGACGCGGCGGCGAAGCTCAAGCAGCTCTAGGCCTTCGCAAACCCAGGGAAGGTGCGCGACTTGGACGGGGGCAGGGCCGGTGCGGGCCGAGGCATGTTGCTGGGAGTGGATGCCCGGCTGCCCTTGGCTCTCCTGGGCATTGCGTTGCTGGTGCCGGTGCTGTGGCCGAGCTTCAGCTCGATGCTTGCCCAGTGGGAGACCAGCACTTACAGCTATGGATACCTGATCGGCCCGGTCGCCCTGTTCCTGTTGTGGCGTGACCGCGCGCGGCTTGCGGCCGTCAGGCTGCAGCCGGCGATGGTGCCGGTGCTGCTGTCGGTGCCGGTCGCGCTGGGCTGGGCCGTAGCGGTGCTGCTGCGTATCGACGTGGTTCACCAGCTGGGGGCCGTTGCCCTGCTGCTGCTGCTGGTCTGGTCGCTGCTCGGGACAGCGGCGGTGCGCCAGCTGTGGTTCCCCCTGGCGTATCTGTTCCTGATGGTCCCCCTCGGCGACTCGCTGATTCCCTACCTGATGGACCTGACGGCGAATGCGACGGTAAGGGCAGTGCAGGCCTCCGGCGTGCCGGTCTACCAGGACGGGTACGTCTTCAGCCTGCCGAGCGGCAACTTCGAGGTGGTCGAGGCCTGCAGTGGCGTGCGCTTTCTGATGGCCGCCGTCGCGGCCGGGGCGGCGTTCGCCTATCTGGCGTTCGAGGCCAACTGGAAGCGGATCCTCTTCATCACGGCCTGCGTCCTGGTGGGGATCTTCGGCAATCTGCTCCGGGCCTACAGCGTCGTGATGATCGCCCATATCACCGACATGGAGTACGGGCGCAACCACGAGACGTTCGGAATTGTTCTCAACGGTGCCATCCTGCTGCTGTTCTTTCTGGTCGCCTCCCGCTTTGCCGACGCGCCGGCCGCGCCGGGTTCGATCGATGCCGCGCGGCGTGCAGCGCCCGGGCCCGAGCTGCGTCACTACCTGCCCGCACTGTTGGTTGCGGTAGTGGTCGGGCTGGCGGGCTGGCTGCCCCAGTCCCTGGTCGCCCGTGCTGGTGAGCCTTCGGCCGACGAACTGCTCAGGGCGTTTCCCGCGGCCGTTGCAGGCTGGCAGCGTATCGAGACCGACGCAGCGCCCGAGTGGCAGCCGGAGTTTGCAGGCGCGCGTGCCCGACGGGTCGAACGCTTCCGGAGTGCCGACGCCCCCGGCACCGATGTCGACCTCGCCATGGCCGACTTCGCCGCACTGGGCGAGGGTGCCGACCTGACCAGCAGTCTGAACCGCATGTTCTCGCCCCCGTGGAGCCTGCTCGCCGCACGCGAGGCGGGAGCCGGCGAGTCCGCCAGGCGCGAGGCGGCCCTTCAGTCCCCTGACGGTCAGCGGCGGCTTGTCTGGTGGTGGTATCGCGTGGGTGGGGTCTGGACCGCGAGCGCCGTACAGGCCGAGTGGCTGACCTTGCGCGCGCTGCTGACTGGTAGCATCCCTGTCCGCGAAATCGTCGCCATCAGTGTGCCGCTCCGTGGGGATCAGGGCACGGCAGCTCGTGCCGCACTGACGGCCTTTGCCCGTGCCGCGGACCTGCCAGGGGCCGCTGTACCCTAGGCTCCTCGGCGTTATGTCGAATTGCAGGGCCGTGGGCCGCCCGCGGCATGCCAAGCCAGAGGCAACGGTCAGGGCCGCGGTTGCAGGGGCCGGCGAGTGCCCCGGCACAAGGCTCCGGCGCGACCCGAGAACTGTGACATAAGTCCCGATTTCAGAAGTGGATGACTACTTCTGTCATGGGGTTGCGCTAGTATCGGGGCGCTGGGCAGAGAGGGGCGGGGCCATCAACCGCGAGAACAAGAAATCCGCTGCGCGTCCCGGCATCGCGTGGCATGTACCGGGTCCGGGCTGGTTGCTGTTCGTCACCGATGCGCTGGTGATCTGCGCGGCGTTCGCGCTCGCCATCATCCTGCGCTACGACCTGGGCTTCCTCACGGCGCGTTCTTCGTACCCGCAGCTCGCCGTCTGCGCGGGTGTGTTCCTGGCGTGCCAGGCCGTCGGCCTGCTCAGCATGGGGCTCTACCGCTCGCGCCAGCGGCCCACGGTGCGCGACAAGGTGCTGCGCATCGTCTTCGCGGTGTTCGGCTCGACGATCCTCAATCTGATTCTGGTCTGGCTGTGGCCGCAGCTGGGCCCGTCACCCGACACGCTGGCCATTGCCGCGCCGCTGACGGCGCTTGCGGTCGTCGGGCTGCGCACGGTCATGATGCAGTTCATCGACCTGAACCCGATCAAGCGCCGGGTACTGGTCGTCGGCTCCGGCAAGCTGGCCCACAAGATCCGCCGCCTGCGCCGGCGCGCTGATCGCCGGCGGTTCGAGGTGCTGGGCTTCGTCGCCCTGTCGGATGACGACCGGCGGGAGGCCGAGCGGCTCGACATCGCGCCCGTGCTTTCGCCCGATGACGCACGGCGGTTGCTGCCGCGGCTCGACGAGGTCGTCGTGGCGCTGGACGACCGGCGTGGCACGATGCCCCTCGACCTGCTGCTGGACGCGAAGCAGATCGGCGTGCGCATCGCCGACGTCGTGCAGTTCCTCGAGCGCGAGACCGAGCGGCTCGACCTGGACCTGCTGCGGCCCGGCTGGCTCCTTTACCAGCGCAGCAGCCAGACCAACGCCCTGTACCGGTTCCTCAAGCGCTGCTTCGACGTGGCCTTCAGCGTCATGCTGCTGACGCTGACGTCGCCGTTCCTGCTGGTCGCGGCCCTGGCCATCCTCGTCGAAGACGGCTTCGACAAGCCGCTGATGTACCGCCAGTCGCGGGTGGGCCGGCACGGGCAGGTGTTCCAGCTGCTCAAGTTCCGCAGCATGCGCGTCGACGCGGAGCGCGACGGCCCGCAGTGGGCCAAGAAGGACGGCGACGACCGCGTGACGAGGGTGGGGCGCATCATCCGGCGCTTCCGGCTCGACGAGCTGCCGCAGCTCTGGAACATCCTGCGGGGCGACATGAGCGTGGTCGGGCCCCGGCCCGAGCGGCCCGAGTTCGTGGCATCGCTGGCCGGTGTGCTGCCCCTCTACAGCTATCGTCACGCGGTGCGGCCGGGACTTGCCGGGTGGGCCCAGCTGAACTTCCCCTACGGGTCGTCCGTCGAGGACGCCCGCATGAAACTCTCGTATGACCTCTGGTACATCAAGAACACGACGATCATCGACGACCTGATGATCCTGCTGCAGACCTGCGAGGTCGTGATCTGGGGCCGGGGCACCAGCATGGCCGGGAGCCCCGACGGCAACCGGGGTGGCTCCGGTGCGCCTCCGCAGGCCGGTAACCAGTCTGACGCGCCGGCCAGTTCCCTGCCGGGCGGCTCGGTCACTTCGCCCCGAAAGCCGGACGCGGCCTGAGCCACCAGTGCCGGCCCTGGCCGGCAGGCTGCTCCATCCTTGGCCACCAATTGATCGACGGGGTACCCCGTCGGAACCCCGCGGTCGCAGGCATCCGTCGTCGAAGGACGCGGCCGGGCGTGGATCTAGGGCCGGCGCCGCCTGCGGCCGCGCAGCCAGCCGCTCAGCCCGCGCCGTCGGCGAGGGTGCGCGTGCGGACGGTGTCGTCCGTCGAGTCGACCGGCTCGCTGCGGTCGGCGGCCGGCACGGCGGTGACCGGTGGCGCCACCCGCGGCACCTTGGTCCGGTCGACGTAGAACACCACGTCGACCTGGCCGAAGCTGATGGTGTCGCCGGAGCGGAGCAGGGCCCGCGCGCGCCGCTTCTGGTTGACCAGGATGCCGTTGCGGCTGTTCAGGTCTTCCACCACGTAGATGCCGCCGATGCAGTCGATCAGCGCGTGGCGGCGGCTCACTTCCTTGTCGATGACGACCAGGTCGTTGGCGTTGCTGCGGCCGATGACGAAGGGAAACGAGCTGGCCTCGGCCTGCTCCAGCAGCTGCCCGTCGCGATAGACCATCAGCGCTGCGCCACTGCCGGGCGCCTCGCCCTGGGCAGGCCGTGCCGGCTTGCCCGCATCGCGCTCCTCGAACCACTGCCAGCGCAGTTCCTGCACCACGCTGTCGAGGGTGTCGACGTCGACCCGGGGGCGGCCCTCGACCATGCAGGCGGTCAGCGCGGTGTCGCAGAGTGTGTTGATCAGGCGCGGGATGCCGTAGGTGAGGCGGTGGACCTCGATCACGGCGTCGGGCTCGAAAATGTCCTGGACGCGGCCGCCGGCGACCTCGAGCCGGTGGCCGACGTACTCGATCGTCTCGGCCTCGGTCATGGCGTCGAGCTTCTGGCGCAGCCGCGCGCGCTGGCGCAGCTGGATGAGCCCCGGCGCGTCGAGCACGTCGTCGAGGTTGGGCTGGCCCGTGAGCACGATGGAGACGATGCGCCGGTCGGAGGTGTCGATGCAGCTCAGCAGCCGCAGCTCCTCCAGCGCCGACGCCGTGAGGTTCTGGGCCTCGTCGACGATGATGACCACGTGCTTGCCGGCACGGTACTGCTCGAGGAAGAAGCTGCGCAGCGTGTCGAGCAGCAGCACCTTCTTGCGCTTGTAGATCGGCATGCCGAACTCTGAAAGCAGCGCCTGCAGCAGCTCGATGTCCGAGAGCGTGGTGTGGACCAGCTTGGCCGTGACGTAGCCCGGCCCCAGCTCCTTTAGGACGGTGTTCAGGATCGTGGTCTTGCCGATGCCGATCTCGCCCGTGACGATCACGAAGCTGTCGCGGTTCATCAGCGCGAACTTGATGTTGGCGACCGCGCGCGAGTGCTGCGCGGTCATGTACATGAACCGCGGATCGGGATCGAGGTTGAACGGGCGGCAGCTGAGCTTGAAGTATTGCTCGTACATCGTGGTGCGCCGGCTCCCTGGCGCCTGCCCCCGGGCAGGTCGGCGGCAGTATAAGGCGGGGGTGTCGGGGCTGTCGTGGAACGGCGGCACAGGGCGCGGTCCGGCGGCCTGGCCGGCCGTGCCGATCGGCCCCGGGGCATGCTGGCACTGCCGGCTGCGGGTGACGCCGCTACTGGCCGCGCCAGTCATGGGTCTCCGCCGGTCGAAGGGGCCGGCCGGCGGCATGGCGGTGACGGGGCGGCTTGGCTGCCGGCAGACTGCCGGCTATGATTGCGACCCCACGCGGGGGGCGATTAGCTCAGCGGGAGAGCGCTGCTTTCACACAGCAGAGGTCGCTGGTTCAATCCCAGCATCGCCCACCACCCCCGCCTGCGCGAGCCTGCCGGCCCTCAGCGGCGCCAGCCCAGCCCCGACCACGTCACCGACAGGAAAAGCCGCCGGTTCTCTTGGTCGAACTGCTGCCCGAAGTTGCCGAAGTCGCCGAACTGGGCGAAGTCGGTACTGGTGTCGCGGTAGGTGTACAGCGCCCGTACGGTCCAGGTCGGCAGCAGCCGGTAGGCCACCGAGAAATCGCCGGTCCAGTACTGCTGCTCGAAGCGGTCGAAGTCGCCGATGGTCGACTGGTCGAGGAACACCGCCCCGAAACGGCCGCTGAAGCGCTGCGTGAAGTTGTGGTCGACGAAGAACCGGGCCTCGTCCTGGGTGACCTGGCGGCCGTCCGAGCGCGGCACCTGGGTGCGCCCCACGTCGAAGTTCAGCGTGGTCTTCTCCGAGCGCTTGCGGATGCCGAAATTGCCGAGCAGCGATGATTCGGTTGCGCGGAAGGTGCTGCCTCCCGACGTGACGAGTGCCGAGTTGCGCACGGTTCCCAGTCGCAGGGTCGCCCGCAGCGTCTGGGTCAGGGTGCGCTCATAGGTGGCGTTGATCCCGTAGTTGTCCGTCTCGTTCTCGATGCGGAACAGCGGAATGTCCGTGCGGTTGAAGTTGTCGGCGTCGAAGGTCGACGAGTTGACCGCGATCCTGAACTGGTTCTTCTGGTCGAGCGTGTGGGTCAACGACAGTTCGGCACTGGTGGTGTCGAAGTCGAAGAAACGGATGTTGACCCGGTCGTCGAAGCTGGTGCTCGAGTAGCCGAGCTGCAGCGCCAATGAGTTGCGCGGGCTCAGGTTGTAGCTCAGGTACGGCGTGACCGACCAGCGCTCCTGCGAGGCGCCGTCGTCCGCCTGCTGGGACGCCCCGCCCGTGATGGGCGGCGGCAGGTTGGGGTCGTCGGGCGTCGCGCTCTCGACGTTCTGCTGGCGCACCAAGGTGTCAGCGTACTCGGCCGAAAGGCCGGTCTCCAGCCGCCGGAAACGTTGCAGCGCGCTCAGGTCGACGTACTGGTCGTTGTTGTTCAGGTCCTTGTTGGACTCGAGGTAGTTCCAGTCGCGGACCCGGGGGGTCACGCGGATCTCGGTATCCGGCGTGCGCCAGGCAGCCGTCACGCGGGCGTCGACGAATGTGCCCATGGCGTACTCGTTACCGCAGCGGGCACCGGGCGGGTCGCTGTCGCGGCAGTCCCGCAGGTAGCGGGGGTTCGTCTCGTAGACGGTCCCGGCCTCGACCTTGGGGATCATCTCCCAGGCCGCGCCGGAGGCGAGGCCCGGCAGCAGCGCCAGCAGCGCTGCCGCCCGGGTGGCCCAGGCCTGCACCGGGCGCGCCTCAGGGGACAAGCACGGTGTCGCCGGGCTGGAGGACGATGTTCTGCTGCAGGCGCTTGCCGCCGGCGACGTCGCCGTAGGCGAAGGGGATGGCCTGCTGCGTGGTGCCGTCGCGGCGCAGGATCTTGATGTTGTCGAGCTGGGCGAACGGCGTCGTGCCGCCCGCCATGCTGAGCGCCTGCACCACGTCGACGTAGCGGGTGATGGGGAACTCGCCGGGGCGGTTCACCTGGCCGATGACGTAGACCCGGCTGCCCCGGGGCTCGACCACCGCGAGGCTCACCACCGGGTCGGGGATGTACTTGGCGATGCGGCTGGCGAGGTCGGTGCGGATCGTCTCGACGCTGCGGCCCTCGGCCTGGATATCGCCGGCCAGCGGGAACGAGAAGAACCCGTCCGGGCGGACCATGACCTGCTTCTGCAGGTCCTGTTCCTTCCAGATGGAGATGTCGAGAATGTCACCGGGATTGACCTGGTAGTCGCCGGTGGTCTGCTGGGCCACCACGGGGCCTGCCGCGGCGAGGGCGAGCAGGGCGCAGGCGGCCAGGGCACGGGTCTTCGCTGAAATCATGGTCGACGTCCTTCGACGGCCGGGGGCGTTGGGTCACTCTCCGTGCTGCCGTGGCGTGCCCCGGGGGCTCGCCCTGACCATTCGGTAATGGTCTGCAGGCAGACGGGTCGGGTATAAGTGCCTGTAGTTTACTTAGGTTTTTACCGTGCTGCGACGCTTCTCCCTGTGAGGGTGGTCGCAGAAACGCATCAGCAACCCGGCTACGGTGGCCGACAGTGACCCGCGCCCCAAGAACGCAGGCATTCCGTGTCGTCGCAGAAGAAGCCGTTCCATGCGCCTGATCCTGGCCTTCGCTAGCGTCCTGCTGCTGACCGCAGCCTGCGTGCCGCTGCTCAGGCGGCTGGCGCCGGCGCTCGGCCTCGTCGACGTGCCGGATGAGCGCAAGCAGCACGCGGCACCGACGCCCCTCGTCGGTGGCATCGCCATTTTCCTCGGCCTCGGCCTCACGGCCCTGTGGCTGCTGGCTACCGGCTGGCTGGCGCCCAGCCCACCCGTACTGAGCCTGCTGGTGGGCGGGTCGCTCATGGTGGTCGTTGGCGCCATCGACGATGCCCGCGACCTGTCGCCCGGCATCCGGTTCGCGGCCCAGGCAGCCGCCGCGCTGCTGATGATCTTCGGCGGGGGCGTGGTGCTGACCGATCTCGGTGGCATGACTCCGTCGGGCGACACCCTGGCCCTCGGCTGGCTCGCCGCCCCGTTCACGATCTTCGCGACCATCGGCATCATCAACGCGCTGAACATGTGCGACGGCCTCGACGGCCTGAGTGGCAGCCTGGCCCTCGTGTCTCTCAGCGGCCTGTTCGTCGCGGCACTCGCCTGGGGCACGCCCCTCACGATCCTGCCGCTGGCCATGCTGGCCGCGGCCGTCGTGGGCTTCCTCGCCTTCAACCTGCGCCTGCCGGGACGCTCGCGGGCCGCCGTGTTCATGGGCGATGCCGGCAGCATGTTCCTGGGCTTTGCCCTGACCTGGTTCACCGTGTCCATGTCCCAGGGCGAGGACCGGGCGTTTCCCCCGGCGGCGGCCCTGTGGTTCCTCATGGTGCCGATCTTCGACACGGTCACGATGATGCTGCGGCGGATCCTGCGCGGCCGCTCGCCGTTCTCGCCGGACCGCGAGCACCTGCACCACGTGTTCCTGCTGGCCGGCTTCAGCGTGAACCAGACCGTGGCCCTCATGGCCGGGCTCAACGCCGTCGGCGGCCTCGTTGGTCTGGCCGCCGTCTACTTCCAGTGGCCCGAGTTGTGGGTGGCGCTGGGGTTCCTGCTGGCCGGCCTCGGCTACTTCTGGATGATCATGCGGGCCTGGCGGGTGATGCGCTTCCTGCACCGTTCGATCTGCCGGCGGCGCATCAGCGCCGATCGCCGTCGCTGCGAAAGCCCGGCCTATGCGGGGCCCGAGCGGCGGACCGGCGTGGACCGGCGGCTCCGCGCCGTCGAGGGGCGCCTGCCCGCAGAGCCCAAGGGCAAGGATTTCGGCACGGGCCTGGCCCGCAGCCGCTGATCGTCCTCTGCAGCCCGGGTCCACGGCCGGGACCCGGGCCCGGCGCAGACCCGCTGCGCCTGTTCCCCCAGCCAGTCTCAGCCGTTTCCGCCGGGCATCGGCGCCAGCCACGCGGCCGTCACGATCAGCTCCGCCGTCACCGCGTAGCCGCCCGCCAGCCGCGCCACGATCGCAAGGTCGGCGGTGGCCTCGGCCGGCTCGAAGCGCAGGCGCCCGCCTGACCCGGCAGCTACCCGCACCTCCGTGAAGTCGATGAAGCGCCCGACCCGGGTGCGGACGCACTTGTAGACGCTCTCCTTGGCGCTGAAGACCGTCCGGGGCCAGAGGTCCGGGGGCAGCCCCGGCGGCGCGCTGGCGAGCTCCTCCGGCCGGCACAGGCGCGCCGCGAGGTCGGGCTCCAGGGCGGCGCGCTCCTCCAGGTCGATCCCCAGGCCCGCCAGTCGGGCCAGCGGTGCTGCAGCGGCCGCTGCCCACTCACCGGCATGGGTGATGCTGCCGCAGGTGCCGGGGGGCCACAGGGGGCTGCGGTCGGAGGCCACCGGCAGCGCCACCGGTGGCAACCCGAGGGCCGCCAGCGCCTGCCGGGCGCAGGCCCGGCCGGCGGCAAACTCCTGGCGTCGGCGCGGCACCATCGACTGCGCCGGACCGGCCTCGGCGGGTAGCAGGGGGGCCAGGCCCGCCACGGCCACGGAGGCCGCGGCCACGGCGATGCCCGGCGGCAGCAGGGCCGCCAGGGCAGCCTCGATCTCGCTGGCGGCAGGCGCTTGCATCGACGGAGTTTCGCAGGGCGCCGACCGGCGCTCCAGCCGGTGCCGGCGCGTCGGTGCCCGGCGCTGCAGCCCAGGCCCGCGGGGCAGCCGGCCCGGCGGCGGGCTAGAATCCGCGGCCCTGATCCTGCCCCGTGAGCAAGCGCATGACCGTCCGCACCCGTTTCGCGCCGAGTCCCACCGGCTTCCTGCATATCGGGGGCGTGCGGACGGCGCTCTTTGCGTGGCTCTTCGCGCGCCACCACGGGGGGCAGTTCGTGCTGCGCATCGAGGACACGGACCGGGAGCGGTCGACCCAGGCGGCCGTCGACGCGATCCTCGAAGGGATGGCCTGGGCGGGGCTCGACTGGGACGAGGGCCCGTACTACCAGATGCAGCGCCTCGACCGGTACCAGGCGGTGGCGCAGCAGCTGCTGGCGTCGGGCCACGCCTACCACTGCTACTGCACGCGCGACGAGCTCGACGCCATGCGGGCTGCGCAGCAGGCCCGGGGCGAGAAGCCGCGCTACGACGGGCGTTGCCGCGACCGGACGAGCCCCCGCGACGGCGTGCCGCCGGTCGTCCGCTTCCGCACGCCGGGGGAGGGCACCATCGTCGTCGAGGACCTGGTGCGCGGCCGCGTCGAGTTCGCCAACGCCGATCTCGACGACCTCGTCATCATGCGGCCCGACGGTGTGCCGACCTTCCACTTCGGTGTCGTGGTCGACGACGCGGACATGGGCATCACCCACGTCATCCGGGGCGACGACCACCTGAACAACACGCCCCGGCAGATGCACATCCTGGCGGCCCTCGGCGAGCCCACCCCGGCCTACGCCCACCTGCCCATGATCCTGGGGCCGGACGGGGCCAAGCTCTCGAAGCGCCACGGGGCCGTCAACGTGCTCGAGTACCGCGAGGCCGGCTTCCTGCCGGAGGCGCTGCTGAACTGCCTGGTGCGCCTGGGCTGGGCCGCCGGCGACCAGGAGATCTTCAGCATCGACGAGATGGTGGCGCTCTTCGACATCGACGGCGTCAATGCGTCGGCGGCGCGGTTCGACCCGGAGAAGCTGCGCTGGATCAACCAGCAGCACCTGCGCGGTGCCGATGCCGGCCGGGTCGCCGCCGCGCTGCTGCCGCACTACGCCGCGGCCGGCGTGGACGTGGCCGGCGGCCCGCCGCTCGAGGGCGTGGTCGACGCCTACCGCGAGCGGGCGGCGACGCTGCGCGACATCGTCGATGCCAGCCACTACCTCTTCGGCGACGCGCTGCCCCGGGACGAGGCGGCGTTCCGCAAGCACCTGGTGCCGGCCGTCCGCGCGCCATTGCTCGACCTGCTGCTGCGCCTGCGGGCACTGCCGGCCTGGGACCGCGCCGCGATCCACGCCGCCGTGGCGGCGGCGGCCGAGGCCGCCGGCCTCGGCTTCGGCAAGCTGGGCCAGCCGCTGCGCGTGGCCGTGACCGGCGGCACGGTCTCTCCGCCCATCGACGCGACCCTCGAGCTGGTGGGGCAGGCCCGCACGCTCGCCCGGATCGAGGCGGCGCTCGCCGGCATCGCGGCGGCCTGAGCCCCCCAGGCTTCGGCGAGCGGATGACCCGTCGGCGTGGTCTGCGGCTTGGCGGTTGCCTGGGCCGCTGCGGGTGCGGGTGCGGGTGGTGGGACACCTGGCGGCGGAAGCGCCCACGCCACGACGGCTGCCGGCGCCGGCCGGCTTCCTTGACAGTTTCCCGGGCCGTCGCGTAGATTGCGCGGCCTTCCGTGGGGCTATAGCTCAGCTGGGAGAGCGCTTGCATGGCATGCAAGAGGTCGGCGGTTCGATCCCGCCTAGCTCCACCACTCCCTCCGCCGCCGTTCCCGGGCGGCTGATCCACGTCCCCATCGTCTAGAGGCCTAGGACATCGCCCTTTCACGGCGGTAACCGGGGTTCGAATCCCCGTGGGGACGCCATTCCGCCGGTACCGCCGGCCCGCTGCGGCGGGCTGCCGGGGCCTTCCGAACTGAGAAGCCGGTGGCGAGTGCCGCCGGGGCCGTCGGGTATGATTTTGTCCACATCCGGCCGCTTCGGGCCGCGATGCCAGCGGAGGCCACGTTGACGACGCCCCAGCGCAAACTGCTGATCGTTGAGGATGACCCGGGCCTGCAGAGCCAGCTGCGCTGGCAGTTTGCCGACGCCTATGAGGTGCTCGTCGCCAACGACCGCGAGTCGGCGCTGGCCCAGGTACGCCGGCACGAGCCGCCCGTCGTGCTGCAGGACCTGGGCCTGCCGCCCGACGACGAGGGCACCAGCGAGGGCTTCGCGACCCTCGAGCAGACCCTGGCCCTGATGCCGTGCGCCAAGGTCATCGTCGTGACCGGCCACGGCGACCAGCAGAACGCCGTGCGCGCCGTGGGCCTCGGCGCCTACGATTTCTACGAGAAGCCGGTCAACACCGACATCCTGCAGCTCATCGTCAGCCGCGCCTACCGCGTCTACGAGCTGGAGGAGGAGAACCGCCAGCTGCAGAAGCAGCGGGGCAGCTCGCCGCTGGACGGCGTCGTCGCCGCCAGCGACCGCATGCTGCAGGTCTGCCGCATGATCGAGAAGGTGGCGCCCACCAGCGCCACCACGCTGCTGCTCGGCGAGAGCGGCACCGGCAAGGAGGTGCTGGCCCGGGCACTGCACTCGCTGAGCCCCCGGGCGAAGAAGGCCTTCGTGGCCATCAACTGCGCCGCGATCCCCGAGAACCTGCTCGAGAGCGAGCTCTTCGGCTACGAGCGCGGCGCCTTCACCGGTGCCGTCAAGCAGACGCCGGGCAAGGTCGAGACCGCCGACGGCGGCACGCTCTTCCTCGACGAGATCGGCGACATGCCGATGTCGCTGCAGGCCAAGCTGCTGCGGTTCCTGCAGCAGCGCGTCATCGAGCGGGTGGGTGGCCGCACGGAGATCCCCGTCGACGTGCGCGTGGTCTGCGCGACGAACCAGAACCTGGCGACCGCCATCAGCGAGGGCCGCTTCCGCGAGGATCTGTACTACCGCATCAGCGAGATCACCATACAGATCCCGCCGCTGCGCGAGCGGGACGGCGGCTGCCGCATCCTGCTGGCCCGGACCATGCTCGAGCGCTTCGCCGCCCAGCACAAGCGCGTGTTCCGGGGCTTCAGCCCGGACGCGCAGAACGCCATCGAGCGCTACCGCTGGCCGGGCAACGTGCGCGAGATGGAGAACAAGATCAAGGGTGCCGTGATCATGGCCGAGGGCAAGCACGTCACGGCCGTCGACCTGGGGCTGCCCACCGACGAGGCCGAGGCGCCGGACCTGAACCTGCGCGAAGTGCGCCGCGAGGCCGAGAGCCGCGCGATCCGCAACGCGCTGGCCTATGCGGGAGGCAACATCTCGAAGACGGCCCAGCTGCTCGGCGTGACCCGCCCGACGCTGTACGACCTGCTCGAGAAGTACGGCATCCAGTTCGACAAAGAGAAGGAAAAGGAAAAGTAGCCGGGGCGGCTCCTGCCGCCGCTGTGCGCGCAGCCCTGGCGGGCTGCCTCGCCTGCCGCCGCTGCCGCGCCCGACGCGCTGTCCCGCCGGCTGGTGTCGAACAACCGTGCCAGCGGGCTTCGCTTCCCGACGATCTGCTACGCCGCGCTGTCGGCAGCCTCGCCGGCTACTCGGCCGGCGTCCTCTGCAGGCGCCGCTCCCAGGCCAGGGCCGTCGTGACGATGGCGTTCAGGTCGTCGTACTTCGGCACCCAGCCCAGCACCTGGCGGATCCGCTCGGCCCGTGCGATGAGGATCGGCGGGTCCCCGGCCCGGCGCGGCTCTTCCTTCTGCGGCAGTGGCGCCCCATGGACGCGCTCCACGGCCGCGACGAGCTCGCGCACGCTGTAGCCGTGGCCGTAGCCGCAGTTGAGGACCGTCGACCCGCCGCCGTCGCGCAGGTAGTCGAGGGCGGCCAGGTGGGCCGTGGCCAGGTCCTCGACGTGGATGTAGTCGCGCACGCCGGTGCCGTCGGGGGTGGGGTAGTCGGTGCCGAAGATCGAGAGGTGCGGACGCTTGCCGACGGCGACCTCGCAGGCCACCTTCGTGAGCAGCGTCGCCGCCTTCGTTGACTGGCCGATGCGCCCGCCGGGGTCGGCGCCGGCCACGTTGAAGTAGCGGAGCGCCACGCACTTCGGCCCGCCCGCGGCGGCCGTGTCGCGCAGCATCCACTCGCTCATCAGCTTTGACGACCCGTAGGGGTTGATGGGCTGGGTGGGCGAGTCCTCGCTGGCGATGCCGCCCTCGGGGATGCCATAGACCGCGGCCGTCGACGAGAAGATGAAATGCTTCACGCCGGCCTCGGCGGCGCACTGGATGAGGTTGCGCGTGGCGCAGGTGTTGTTGCCGTAGTACTTGAGCGGGTTCGACACCGACTCGGGCACGATGGTGTGGGCGGCGAAGTGCAGGATCGTGTCGACGCGGTGCTCGGCCAGCAGCCGGCTCACCACGGCCCGGTCGCCGGTGTCGCCCACCACCAGCTCGCCGTGGGTCACGGCGGAGCGGAAGCCGGTGCTCAGGTTGTCGAGGGTGACGAGGCGCTCGCCGCGCTCGCCGAGCTGGCGGAGGACGTGGCTGCCGATGTAGCCGGCACCGCCGGTGACGAGGACGCCTGCGTGGTTCTTGCTGGCCATGGAACGGGCTCTCATGCGCTTTGTGACGGAGTTCAGGCATTCTCCATCGCGGCCGGCCCGGCATGCCATGGCGCCGGTCGCACTTGGCCGCGCGGACCCCGGAATTTGCCCAAGGTCCGCGGCCGGTCCCATACTCGCGCCCGGGCTGCGGCCCCGTCGGTGCCCCGGTGCGGGCCCCGCGGCCCGCGGCAGTCGATGACACGCGCATGACAGCACCCCACGAGCCGAACCAGACCCCCACGTCCGAGTCCACCGCCGGCAGGCCCCGGGTGTCGGTTGCGCCGATGATGGACTGGACCGACCGGGACTGCCGGTACTTCCTGCGCCTGCTGGCGCCGGGCGCGCTGCTCTACACCGAGATGGTGACGGCCATCGCCATCGTCCGCGGTGACCGTGGGCGGCTCCTCGGCTTCTCGCCGGCCGAGCAGCCCCTGGTGCTGCAGCTGGGCGGCAGTGATCCGGAGTTGCTGGCCGAGGCCTCTGCCATCGCCGCCGGCTTCGGCTACCGGGCCCTGAACCTCAACGTCGGCTGCCCCAGTTCGCGCGTGGTGGAGGGGGCCTTCGGGGCCTGCCTCATGAAGGATCCACCGCGGGTGGCCGACTGCGTCCGGGCCATGCTCTCGGCCGGGCTGCCCGTCAGCGTGAAGACCCGCATCGGGGTCGATGACCACGACAGCTACGACGCGCTGGCCGCCTTTATCGACCAGGTCAGCGCCGCCGGCTGCCGGCACTTCATCGTGCACGCGCGCAAGGCCTGGCTCTCGGGCCTCTCGCCCCACGAGAACCGCACGATCCCGCCGCTGCGCTACGATGTGGTCTACCGGCTACGCGACGACTTCCCGGCCCTGCGCCTCGAGATCAACGGCGGCATCGGGTCGGTGGACGACGTGGCCGGTCACCTCGGGCGGGTCGACGGGGTCATGCTGGGCCGCAAGGCCTATCAGGATCCATGGTTCCTCGTGGAGCTTGCGCAGGCGGGGCTGTGCGGGCCGGTGTCCGCGCTCGATCGTGCGGGTGTCGTGCTGGCGATGGCCGACTACGCGGCCGTGCGCTGCGCCGAGGGCGCGCCGCTGCGCCAGCTCACGCGGCACATGCTGGGCCTCTACCGCGGCCAGCGCGGCGGGCGGGCCTGGCGGCGCTTCCTGACGGAGCGCGCGGCAGTGCCCGGCGCCGGGCCCGAGGTATTGCAGGAATCGCTGGCCCTGGTGGGCCGGCGCGTGCCGGACGCGCAGGCAGCCTGAGGCGGCGCGCCGGCTTACAGGGAGGTAGCTGATGGCAGATGGTGGCAAACCGCGGCGGCAGACCCAGGCCGCCCGCGCCGACCGGCACGTGCTCTACGAGCGTTCCGTGCAGTCCGTCGAACCGGAGTGCGACTTCATCCGCAGCACGTTCAAGTCGCTGAGGGGGCGCGAGCCCCGGGTGCTGCGCGAGGATTTCTGCGGGACGTCGGCCATCTCCTGCCACTGGGTGGGCCGGTCGCGCGCGAACCGCGCCATCGGCGTCGACCTCGACCCCGAGGTACTCGCCTGGGCCCGGGAGCACCGCCTGGCGAAGCTCTCGGCCGGTGAGCGCGGCCGCCTGCACCTGATCGAGGGCAACGTGCTGTCGGTCGCAGGTGACGGCGCCGGCGGGCGCGTCGACGCCGTCGGTGCCTTCAATTTCAGCTACTGGGTGTTCAAGACCCGGGCGCTGATGCGCCGGTACTTCAGCGGGGTACGCCGGTCGCTGGCCCGCGACGGCGTGTTCTTCCTCGACGCCTTCGGCGGCTACGACGCCTACCGGGTGATGCGCGAGACCACCGCCCACCGCGGCTTCACCTACGTGTGGGACCAGGCGCATTACTCGCCGGTCACCGGCGACCTGCGCTGCCACATCCACTTCCGCTTCGCCGACGGGTCGAAGCTGCAGCAGGCCTTCACCTACGAGTGGCGCCTGTGGTCGCTGCCCGAGATCCGCGAGCTGCTGGCCGAGGCGGGCTTCCGGCGCAGCACGGTGTACTGGGAAGGCACGGCCCCCAATGGCCGCGGCAACGGCGAGTTCTCGGCCGAGGCCGTGGGCGAGGCGGACGCCGGCTGGGTGGCCTACATCGTTGCCGAGGCCTGACCGCGGCAGGTCACCCTCGTCAATCGCATATACTGGCCGCGCTTTACATATTCCCCGGGCACCCCACGTGGCTGCAGGCGCCGAGCAAAAAGTCGCCATCCTGTTCGCCGACATCGTGGGCAGCACGCAGCTGTACGAGTCGCTCGGCGACGAGGCGGCCAGCGACGCCGTGCAGTCCTGCCTCAAGATCATGCGCCAAGCCACTGAAAGTTATGGTGGCACGGTGGTCAAGACCGTTGGCGACGAGGTCATGTCCGTGTTCCCGTCGGCCGACGACGCCCTGAACGCGGCCAACGAGATGCAGCAGCGCATCACCAACGTCATGCGCGTCGGCCAGGCCCGCATCCCGGTCTCGATCCGCATCGGCTGCCACTACGGCTCCGTCGTCGCCGAGGAGCGCGACATCTTCGGTGCCGCCGTCCACACGGCCAACCGCATGACGTCCCAGGCCAAGGCCGGCCAGGTGCTCACCACCGCGGCGCTGGTGGAGGAGCTGACGCCCCAGTGGCGCAGCCTGGCCCGCCAGATCGACGTGGCGACCCCGCGCGGCCAGAGCGACGAGGTGGCCGTGTTCGAGGTGCTGTGGCAGCCGGACGAGGCCACCAGCATGCACCCGGCCGTCGATCCCGCGGCCGTCGCCGACACCCGGTCCGGGCGGCTGCGCCTGCGCTTCCGGGGCGAGGAGGTGGTGGTCGGCGAGGCCGGCCGGCCCACGATCACCATGGGCCGGGCCGACGAGAACGACATCGTCGTCAAGGGCAACCTGATCTCCCGCATCCACGCCCGCGTCGACTGCGCGAAGCGGCGCTTCGTGCTCGTCGACGAAAGCACGAACGGCACGTTCATCCAGCGGGACGGTGGCGAGGAGATCTACGTGCGCCGGGACAGCGCGGAGCTGACCGGATCGGGGATCATCAGCCTCGGGCGGGTCGCGGCGCGGGGCACGCCGCTCGCCATCGAGTTCAGCGTCGAGGAGTGAGGGCGGCCGCCGGCCGGCGACCGCCCCCGGGACAATCTCAGCCCAGCGCCCGGACGACGGCGCGGTGCTGCTCGAGCAGCACGTCGGGCAGGCGGTTGCCGTACTCCTGCAGGTACGACTCGATCGACTCCATCTCGGTCCGCCAGCTGGCGGGCTCCACCGCCAGCAGGGCCTTGAGGGCGTCGGCGCTGACGTCGGCGCCGTTGAGGTCGATGTCCTCGGGGCGGGGCAGGTGGCCGATGGCCGTCTCGCGGGCGCCGACGCGGCCCTCGACGCGGTCGATGATCCAGCGCAGTACCCGCAGGTTGTCACCGAAGCCCGGCCACAGGAACCTGCCCTGGTCGTCCTGGCGGAACCAGTTGACGTGGAAGATGGCTGGCAGCCGGTCTGAGCGCTCGCCGAAGCTCAGCCAGTGGCGCCAGTAGTCGCCGAAGTTGTAGCCGCAGAAGGGCTTCATGGCCATGGGGTCGCGGCGCGTGACGCCGACCTTGCCGGTGGCGGCGGCGGTGGTCTCGGAGGCGACGCTCGCCCCGACCAGCACGCCGTGCTGCCAGTCCTTCGCCTGGTACACCAGGGGCGCCAGCTCACGGCGCCGGCCGCCGAAGATGATGGCCGAGATCGGCACGCCGGCCGGATCGTCGGCCATGGGCGAGTAGCTGGGGTTCTGGCGGGCCGTGACGGTGAAGCGCGAGTTCGGGTGCGCCGCGGGCCCGTTGGCTGGATCGTAGGGGCGGCCCTGCCAGTCGATGGCCGGCGTGCCGTGGCCCTTGCCTTCCCACCACGGCTCGTTGTCGGCCGTGACCGCGACGTTCGTGAAGATGGTGTCGCGGCGGATCATGTCGAAGGCGTTGCGGTTGGTGTCCGGGTTCGTGCCCGGCACCACGCCGAAGTAGCCGGACTCCGGGTTGATGGCCCGAAGCGTGCCCTCGGCGTCGAGATGCAGCCAGGCGATGTCGTCGCCGATGGTGCGCACCTTCCAGCCGGCGAGGGACTCCGGCGGAATGAGCATGGCCAGGTTGGTCTTGCCGCAGGCCGACGGGAAGGCCGCCGCCACGTAATGGCGCTCGCCGGCCGGGCTCTCGAGTTCGACGATCAGCATGTGCTCGGCGAGCCAGCCCTCGTCGGCGGCCTGCCAGCTGGCGATGCGCAGCGCGTGGCACTTCTTGCCGAGCAGGGCGTTGCCGCCGTAGCCGGAGCCGAAGCTCTTGATCAGCAGCTCGTCCGGGAAGTGCGTGATGAAGCGGCGGTCGGGGTTCAGGTCGCCGGTGGAGTGCAGGCCCCGCACGAAGCGGCCCTCGCGCTCGATGCGCTCGAGGGCGGCGCGGCCCATGCGCGTCATGAGCCGCATGTTGACCGCGACGTAGGCGCTGTCGGTGATCTCGACGCCGCAGCGGGCGTACGGCGAATCGATGGGACCCATGCAGTAGGGGACGACGTACATCGTGCGGCCCTGCATGCAGCCGGCGAAGAGGCCATCCATGCGCCGGTGGGCCTCGCCGGGCTCGAGCCAGTTGTTGTTCGGGCCCGCCGTGGCCTTGTCGGGCGTGCAGACGAAGGTCAGGTGCTCGACGCGCGCGACGTCGGTCGGGTCGGAGCGGTGCAGGTAGCAGTTCGGGTAGGTCTCGGGGTTGAGGCGGATGAGGTCGCCCCGGCCGAGCATCAGGTCGAGCAGCGCGCGGTATTCGCCGTCGGAGCCGTCGCACCAGTGGATGCTGGCAGGCTTGGTGAGCGCGGCGGTCTCTTCGACCCAGCGGCGCAGCGCGGCGTTGCTCGTCGTCATCCGGTCAGTTCCTCAGCGGCTTGGTGTTATGCGCGGCCGGGCTGCATGGCCGGGCGGCTTCGCGAACCGGTTATTATACAGATCGCCCCGGGGCGTTCAGGACCTGCGTCCGGCCGTCGCGGGCCCAGTTTCTGTCAAAGACCGGGCTCCCTTCCACGTGCCGCATACCCGCTGCTGGCTCGCCATCGAGACCGCCACCGAGCGTCCGGGCGTGGCGCTGGGCCATCGGGGCCGCTCGTGGACCTGCGAGTCGCCGGGCCTGGCCGCCCCGTCGCGCCACATCTACGAGTGGATCGACGCGCTGCTCGGGGCGGCCGGTGCGAAGCCTGCAGCCATCGAGGCCATCGCCTTTGGTGCGGGGCCCGGCAGCTTCACCGGCGTGAGGGTGGCCGCGTCCGTGGCCCAGGCCTTCGGCCATGCCCTGGGCCTGCCGGTCTGGCGCGTATCGACGCTTGCCGCGCTGGCTGCCGCTGCCCTGCAGGCGACCGGTGCAGCCCGGGCCGTGGTCGCCCTCGACGCCCGCATGGCCGAGGCCTATGCCGGCGAGTACCGGTGGGGCCCGGATGGCGCACTGGTCGCGGTGCGTCCCGACCGTCTCGTGCCCGCGGGCGAGGCGCTCGACCTGGCGACCCCGGGCGAGCCCTGGGTCGCGGCGGGGCCCGGCTTTGCGGCCTGCCCGGCGCTGATGCCGGCGGGGATTGTCCCGCCAGTGGCGGTGCTGCCGTGGCTGCTGCCGTCGGCCCATGATGTGCTGCAACTCGCGACGTCGGCGCCGGGGCTGGGGCAGACTGTGACTCCCGCCGGCGCGCTGCCCAACTACCTGCGCGACCGGGTGACCCGGTGACGGGCCATCCGTTGGCGGCAAGGAGCGGTAACCGGTGTTCGAACACTTGAGGGCGCGGCCCCGCACCGCCAACCTGGCCGGCGCAGTGGCCTGCGCGGCACTGATGGCCTACGCGCTCTATGCGCAGTACGGGCTGGGCCTGGCGCCGTGCCCGCTGTGCATTTTCCAGCGGGTCGGCGTCATTGCGCTCGGCATCGTGTTCGGGCTTGCGGCCCTGCACCCGGCGGGTCCCGTGGGCCGGCGGGTCTGGGCGGTGCTGGTGGCGCTCGCGGCGCTTGGCGCCGGCGGCGTGGCCGGGCGCCACCTGTGGCTGCAGTCGCTGCCCCCCGAGCGGGTTCCTGCCTGCGGGCCGGGCCTCGAGTTCATGCTCGAGGCCTTTCCGCTGCGCGAGGTGGTCGAGGTGGTGCTCTCCGGCTCCGGCGAGTGCGCCACGGTCGACTGGCAGCTGCTCGGCATCGCGATGCCGGGCTGGGTGCTGATCGCGGTCACGGTCCTCGGCGTCGCTGGGTTCGCCGTCAACTGGGCGGCGGGCCGCCGGGTGACTGCCGCGCCCTGACTTTCCAGCCGGGGGGGCCGCGGACACCGGCTGCTGGACCGGGACCTGCGCAAGCCCCCGGCGCGCGGCTGGCAGATCGGGAATGCGCCGCGCCGGTCTGTCGCCCGGGTGCACCCGGGCGACCCGCCGCGGTCGTCGTGCGATGCCTGCGCGCGGCCCTCGGCGGACTGCGCTCAGTCGGTCCGCAGCAGCTCGTTGAGCGACACCTTGGCGCGCGTCTTCGCGTCGACGCGCTTCACGATCACGGCACAGTAGAGGTGGCAGCGGCCCGTGTCCGACGGCAGCGTGCCCGGCACCACGACGGCACCGGCCGGGACGCGGCCGTAGAGAACCTCGTCGCGCTCGCGGTCGTAGATGCGCGTGCTCTGGCCGATGAAGACGCCCATGGAGATGACGGCGCCTTCCTCGACGATGACGCCCTCGACGATCTCCGAGCGCGCGCCGATGAAGCAGTTGTCCTCGATGATGGTCGGGTTCGCCTGCAGCGGCTCGAGCACGCCGCCGATGCCGACGCCGCCGGACAGGTGCACGTTGCGGCCGATCTGGGCGCAGCTGCCGACGGTCGCCCAGGTATCGACCATGGTGCCGGAGTCGACGTAGGCGCCGATGTTGACGAAGGACGGCATCAGCACGACGTCGCGGGCGACGTGGGCGCCCCGGCGGACGATGGCGCCGGGCACGACCCGGGTGCCGGCGGCCGCGAAGTCTTCCTGCGTGTGGCGGGCGTACTTGAGCGGTACCTTGTCGAAGTAGTTGGTGCAGCCGGCCTCGATCCGCACGCTGCGCTCCATGCCGAAGCTGAGCAGCACGGCCTTCTTGAGCCACTGGTTCACCTGCCAGCCGCCGGCGGTGCGCTCGGCGACGCGGGCCTCGCCGCGGTCGAGCAGGTCGAGGGCGGTGCGCACGGCCTCGTGGAGCTCGCGCGGCGGGTGCAGCAGGTCGAGGCTCGCGCGTTCGGCGAAGCCCTTGTCGATGACGGTTTGCAGGTCTTGCATGGTGTCGTACCGGGGTCCGTGCGGGCCGCCATCTTGCGGTCCGTCGCGCGCGCCGGCAACTGCCGGCCGTGGCGCCGTCAGGTCATGGTGTCGAGGGCCTGCTTCAGGTCGGCCTTCAGGGCGTCGCCGGCGCTGGCGCCCAGCGGGTTGCCGGCGGCGTCGGTGACGTAGAAGACGTCCTCGGCGCGCTCGCCGACGGTGACGATCTTGGCCGCCTGCACGGCCACGTGGTGCCCCTTCAGCACCTGTCCCACCTGGCAGAGCAGCCCGGGCCGGTCGCCGGCGACGATCTCCATGACGGTGCGCCCGTTGACGTCGTCGGTGGCGAAGCTCACGTGGGTCGGCGTCGTGAACATTCTGACCTGGCGCGGCGGCCGGCGCGTCACGCGCGGCGTGAAGTTGCTGCCCGCGCCGAGCGCCTGTTCGAGGCGCCGCCGCAGCTGCTCACGCCGCGCCGGGTCGCCGATGCGGGTGCCGCCGTTTTCGAGCACGACGTAGGTGGCGAGGCTGAAGCCGTTGCCGAGGCGGACGACCCGGGCGTCGGCGATGTTCAGCCCCAGCTCGTCGAGTACCGCCGTCGCGGTGGGGAAGTTGTATTCGTCCTGCGGGGAGTAGACGAGGATCGACGTGCCGGCGCCGGTGGCTTCGTCCTCGACGGCGACGAGGGCCCGGTCCCCGGCGGGAGTCCCGGCCACGAGCGCCCGGGTGTGCCAGGCGATCTCCTCCGGACGGCAGCGCAGGAAGTAGTCGTCGCCGAGCAGCGACCAGAGCCGGTCGACCGTCGCCGGGGCGAGGCCGGCCGTGGCGAGCAGCTCGCGGGCCGTGGCCTTGCGCCCGGCGATGAGCTCGTCCTTGTCCACCGGGTTCTCGAGCCCGCGGCGCAGGGCCTGCAGGGCGAGGGCGTACAGCTCCTCGAAGAGCTGTGCCTTCCACGAGTTCCACAGCTTGGGGTTGGTGCCGCGCACGTCGGCGACGGTGAGCAGGTAGAGGTAGGCCAGGTGGGTCTCGTCGCCGACGCGCCGCGCGAAGTCGGCGATGACCGCCGGGTCGCTGATGTCGCGCTTCTGGGCCGTCAGCGACAGGAACAGGTGGTTGCGCACGAGCCACGCGACCAGGCGCGCGTCGTACCGCGACAGGCCGTGCTCGAGGCAGAACGCCTCGGCGTCGATGGCGCCGAGCTCGGAGTGGTCGCCGCCGCGCCCCTTGGCGATGTCGTGGAACAGGCCCGCGAGGTAGGCGACCTCGGGCGAGGGCAGCGACTGCATCAGCTCGGAGCAGCGCGGGAACTCGTGGTTGAACCGCGGCAGCGCGAAGCGCCGCAGGTTGCTGACGACGAACAGCGTGTGCTCGTCGACGGTGTAGGCGTGGAACAGGTCGTACTGCATGCGGCCAACGACCCGGCCGAAGGCGGGTACGTAGCGCCCGAGCACGCCGTAGCGGTTCATGCGCCGCAGTTCGTGGGTGACGCCGGCCGGCGCCCGCAGGATCTGCAGGAAGAGGCGGTGGTTGCGCGGGTCCTGGCGGAACTCGTCGTCGATGAGCGGCAGGCTGCGGCGGACCAGCGAGATCGTGCGGGCGCTGACGCCGGTGAGGTCCGGTCGCTGCTGCAGCAGCCAGAACACCTCGAGCAGCGCCGAGGGCTGGCGCTCGAAGACGTCGTCGGCCACGACCTCGAGGAAGCCGTGGCGCACCTGGAAGCGCTCGTTGACCTGCTCCGGCTCCCCCTCGGGGCTGGTCAGGATGGCCTCCTGGAACTGCTGCAGCACCATCTCGTTCAGGCGGCTCAGGTCCATGACCGTGCGGTAGTACCGCTGCATGAACTGCTCGACGGCCAGCATGAACGACGCATCCTGGTAGCCGAAGAGCTGCGCGATGCGGGCCTGGTGGTCGAAGAGCAGCCGGTCCTCGTGGCGGCCGGTCAGCAGGTGCAGCGCGAAGCGGATGCGCCACAGGAACTCCCGGGCCTGCAGCAGCAGCCGCAGCTCGGGGGCGGTGAGGAAGCCCTGCCGCACCAGGGCCTCGAGGTCGCCGCTGCCGAAGTGGCGGCGGGCCACCCAGCCGATGGTGTGGATGTCGCGCAGGCCGCCGGGGCTGCCCTTCACGTCGGGCTCGAGGTTGTAGGCCGTGTCGTCGTACCGGTGGTGGCGGGCCTGCTGCTCGCGCAGCTTGCCGGCGAAGAAGTCCCGGTCGGGCCAGACCTGGTCCGGTGCCGTGGCGGACTCCATGGCCCGGTAGAGGGGGTCCGGCCCCAGGATCAGCCGTGACTCCATCAGCGTGGTCATCACGGTGAGGTCGGCCCGGGCATCCTCGCGGCACTCGGCGGCCGTGCGCACGCTTTGACGGATCTCGATGCCGGCGTCCCACAGCAGCGTGACGAAGGGCGGCACGGCCTCTGCGGCCACGGCCTGCTGGCCGTCGGGAATCAGCACCAGCAGGTCGACGTCGGAGCAGGGGTGCAGCTCGCCGCGGCCGTAGCCACCGACGGGCACCAGCGCCGCGTCGGGCAGGTGCGTCGCGGCGGTCTCCCGCCAGGCGGCGGTGACCACCGCGTCGAGCAGGCGGGCCCGGTCGCGGATCAGTTCGCCGGCGGGCTGTCCGTCGATGAAGCGCTGGCGCAGCGCGGCGTTCCCGCAGGCAAGGACCGTGCGGAGCCGGGCCAGCGGCGCCTCGGGCCCCGCCAGGTGCGCGGTGATGCGGCCCCAGTCGAAGCGGTCGCCCCCGGCCACCAGCACCGTGGCCGCCTGCTGGCGGGCCTCGTCGGTGAGGGTGAGGACCGGGGCTGCCGCGTTCACGCGCGTTCGGCTGCCCCGAGGGTCAGCACCTCGTTGCCGGACGGGGTGATCAGGATCGTGTGCTCCCACTGGGCCGACAGCGAGTGGTCGCTGGTGACGACCGTCCAGCCATCGGCCAGCAGCCGGACCTGGCGCTTGCCGGCATTGACCATGGGCTCGATGGTGAAGGTCATGCCCGGCACCAGCTCGAGGCCCTCGCCGGGGCGGCCGTAGTGGAGCACCTGGGGGTCTTCGTGGAAGACCCGGCCGATGCCGTGGCCGCAGTACTCGCGCACGACGCTGAAGCCCGCCGCCTCGACGTGGGTCTGGATCGCGTGGCCGATGTCGCCGAGCCGGCTGCCGGGCCGCGCCACCCCGATGCCTCGCCACAGGGCCTCGAGGGAGACCTTGCAGACGCGCTCGCCCTGGATGCCGGGCTTGCCGACGTGGAACATGCGGCTGCTGTCGCCGTGGAAGCCGTCCTTGATGACGGTGACGTCGACGTTGACGATGTCGCCCTGCCGGAGCCGGCGGTCCCCGGGGATGCCGTGGCAGACCACGTGGTTGACCGAGGTGCAGATCGACTTGGGGAAGCCGCGGTAGTTGAGCGGGGCCGGGATCGCCTGCTGTACGTTGACGATGTAGTCGTGGCAGATCCGGTCGAGCTCGTCCGTGGTCACGCCCGGCTGGACGTAGGGACCGATCATGTCGAGGACGTCGGCGGTCAGCCGTCCGGCCAACCGCATGGCGTCCTGCTCGGCGGGGGTCTTCAGGGTGATGCCCATGCGGGGATAGGCCCCGCAGTGCCCGGAAGGGCGGGGCGGTGTCGCTAGGATGAGCCCGGTATGGTATAAAGCGCCCGCCCCAGAGGCAAATAAATCCACACGCGTTTCGACACGTGCGAATGGGTGCCCGGTGCCGGCCTGTCCGGTTCCGGGTTTTCGCATGGGAAACGCGGCGGCCCAACCCGACAATCAGAGGTGACTAATGGCTGACGTAAGCATGCGCCAGATGCTTGAGGCTGGCGTGCATTTCGGGCACCAGACCCGCTACTGGAACCCGAAGATGGCTCCCTACATCTTCGGCGCCCGCAACAACATCCACATCATCAACCTCGAGCACACGGTGCCGCTGTTCCAGCGCGCCGCGGGGTTCATCCGCTCCATCGCCGGCGACGGCGGGCGCGTCCTGTTCGTCGGCACCAAGCGGTCCGCCCGGGATTCGGTCCGGGCCCAGGCCGAGCGCTGCGGCATGCCGTTCGTGAGCCACCGCTGGCTCGGCGGCACGCTGACCAACTTCAAGACGATCAAGATCTCCATCAAGCGCCTCGAGGACCTCGATGCCATGGAGAAGGACGGCACGTTCGAGCGCCTGACCAAGAAGGAAGTGCTCCAGCGTCGCCGCGAGAAGGAGAAGCTCGAGCGCAGCCTCGGCGGCATCAAGGCGCTGACCTCGCTGCCCGACGCACTGTTCGTCATCGACGTGGGCCACGAGAAGATCGCGATCCACGAGGCCAACAAGCTCGGCATCCCGGTGGTCGGCATCGTCGACACCAACTGCTCGCCCGAGGGCGTGCAGTACATGGTCCCGGGCAATGACGACGCCATGCGCGCCGCCGAGCTCTACGCCTTCGCCATGGCCGACGCCGTGCTCGAGGGCCGGGCTGCGGCGCCGTCGCTCGCCATCGGTGAGGACGAGTTCGTCGAGCTCGACGCCGAGGGCAAGCCCCGGGCCAACCCGGACAAGCGCGGCGCGCCGCGCAAGCCCGCCGCCCGCAAGCCTGCCGCAGCGCCCAAGGCCCGCGCCCCCCGCAAGGCCGCAGCCCCGGCTGACGCACCGGCCGAGGCGGCCGGCGAGGCCGACGGGGAGGCCGCCGAATGAACGTCGCTGCCAACCTCGTCAAGGAACTGCGCGAGCGCACCGGCGCCGGCATGATGGAGTGCAAGAAGGCGCTCCTCGACGCCAACGGCGACATCGACGCGGCCCAGGAGCTGCTGCGCACCCGCGGCCAGGCCAAGGCCGACAAGAAGGCCGGCCGCATCGCCGCCGAGGGGCGCATCGAGAGCGCCACCCGGGCCGATGGCAGCCTCGCCGTGCTCGTCGAGGTCAATTGCGAGACCGACTTCGTCGCCAAGGACCCCGGCTTCCAGCAGTTCGCGAAGCAGGCGGCCGACGCGGCCGTGGCTGCCGAGCCTCCCAGCGTTGAGGCGCTGCTCGCCCTGCCGCTGCCGGGCGGCGGCACGCTCGAGGAGGTGCGCCGCGACCTGGTGGCGCGCATCGGCGAGAACATCAACGTCCGGCGGTTCGAGTACGTGCGCCCGGCGGGGGCTCTGGCCAGCTACTTCCACGGCACCCGGATCGGCGTGCTGGTGGACCTCGAGGGCGGCAGCGCCGACCTCGGTCGTGACCTCGCCATGCACATCGCCGCCACCAACCCGCGCTACGCCGATGCGGACCAGGTGCCGGCCGACGTCCAGGCCAACGAACGGCGCATCCTCAGCGAGCAGGCCCAGAACGAGGGCAAGCCGGCCGAGATCGTCGCCAAGATGGTCGAGGGGCGCCTGCGCAAGTTCCTGGCCGAGATCACGCTGGTGGGCCAGCCCTTCGTCAAGGACCCGGACACGACCGTCGGCAACCTGCTGAAGAAGCAGTCGGCGCGCATCGTGCGCTACGTGCGCCTGGAGGTCGGCGAGGGGATCGAGAAGAAGTCCGAGAACATTGCCGAGGCCGTCGCGGCGATGCACGCGCAGGGCTGAGGCCCGGCGCTGGCCGGCAGGCCTGACTCCCGCCCGGGTCGGGCGGGATCCCGCAATGGGATCCCGTCCGCCTCGCGCGGCGGCAAATCCGCTAGAATCGGCGCGCCCCGCGCCAGCGGGGGCTGGTTGTACAGAGAGCAATGCCCGAGCCGCAATCCGCCTTCCGACGCATCCTCCTCAAGCTCAGCGGCGAAGCCCTGATGGGCCGCGAGGACTACGGCATCGACCCGGACGTCCTGACCCGCATCGCCACCGAGATCCTGCAGGTGCAGGAACTGGGCATCCAGGTGGGTGTCGTCATCGGTGGCGGCAACATCTTCCGCGGGGCGGGCCTGGCCCGCGCCGGCATGGACCGGGTCACCGGCGACCACATGGGCATGCTGGCCACGCTGATCAACGCGCTGGCGCTGCAGGACGCCCTCGAGCGAGTCGGCTCCCACGCCCGGGTGATGTCGGCGCTGCAGATCCACGAGGTCTCCGAGGACTACATCCGCCGGCGCGCGATCCGCCACCTCGAGAAGGGGCGGGTCACGATCTTCGCCGCCGGTACCGGCAACCCCTTCTTCACCACGGACACCGCCGCCGCGCTCCGCGCCATCGAGATCGGTGCCGACGTGCTGATCAAGGCGACCAAGGTCGACGGCGTCTACACCGCCGACCCGAAGAAGGATGCCACCGCCCGGCGGTATGACCACCTGACCTTCGACCGGGTCATCGCCGACCGGCTGAACGTCATGGACACCACCGCGGTCGTGATGTGCCGCGAGAACAACGTGCCGATCCGGGTCTTCGACCTGCACGCCGGCGGGGCGCTGGTCCGTCTCGCCCGGGGCGAGTCGGTCGGCACGCTGGTGACGGGGTAGGGCGGGGCCCGCGGTCCCGGCTGACTGCGCCGCGGCCCTGGGGCCTGCGGCGCCGAGGGAGGGGTTTGTGATCGACGAGATTCGCAAGGATGCCGAGCAGCGCATGCAGAAGTGCGTGGCTGCCTTCGGCCAGGCACTGCGCAAGCTGCGGACGGGCCGGGCGAGCCCCACGCTGCTGGAGCACCTGCAGGTGGAGTACTACGGCACCAACGTGCCGCTCTCCCAGGTGTCCAACGTGGCCGTCGAGGATGCCCGTACGCTGGCGGTGACGCCGTGGGAGAAGGGCATGGTGGCGGTCATCGAGAAGGCCATCATCAACTCCAACCTCGGCCTGACCCCGCGCAGCGCCGGGACGGTGATCCGCGTACCGCTGCCGCCGCTCACCGAGGAGCGCCGCCGCGACCTGGCCAAGCTCGTGCGCCAGGAGGCGGAGCAGGGCCGGGTGTCCGTGCGCAACGTGCGGCGCGACGCCCTGAACGACCTCCGCGAGGCGCTCAAGGAGAAGATGATCAACGAGGACCAGGAGCGGCAGGCGCACCAGCAGGTGCAGGACCTGACCGACCGCTTCGTCGCCGAGATCGAGCGCCTCTCGGACGAAAAGCAGAAAGAGATCATGGAGTTCTGAGCAGGCCCGCCCTGCCGCAAGCCATGCGTTCATCATGACCGTCAATGCGCCGAGCGCCCCGGGCGTGCCGGGCCACCTGGCCATCATCATGGACGGGAACGGCCGCTGGGCTGCACGCCGGGGGCGCCCCCGCCAGCTCGGCCACCGCGCCGGCATCAAGGCCGCGCGGGCCATCGTCGAGGCGGCCCTCAACGCCGGCGTGCGCACGCTGACGCTCTTTGCCTTCAGCAGCGAGAACTGGAAGCGGCCCCGCACCGAGGTCGACGCCCTGATGCGGCTCTTCGCCGAGGTCCTGCAGCGCGAGGTCAAGGTGCTGCACGAGAACGGCATCCAGCTGCGCTTCATCGGCGCGCGCGAGACCCTGTCGCCGGTCCTGCGCCGGCACATGGCCGAGGCCGAGCTGCGCACCGCCGGCAACCAGCGGATGACGCTGGTGCTGGCCGTCGCGTATGGCGGGCGCTGGGACATGGTCCAGGCCGTGCGCCGCGTCGCCCAGAAGGTGCGGGCCGGCGAGATCGATCCGGCCGACATCGACGAGCAGCTGCTCGAGCGTCACCGCGCCCTCGCGGGGCTCCCGTCGCCGGACCTGCTGGTCCGGACCGGCGGCGAACATCGCATCAGCAATTTCCTCCTGTGGGACCTGGCCTACAGCGAGCTCTATTTCACCGAGACGCTGTGGCCCGACTTCAGTCCCGACGAGCTGGCCCGCGCGCTCGACTTCTTCGCGAACCGCGAGCGGCGGTTCGGCCGGACCAGCGACCAGCTCGAGGCCGTGGCCGACTAGGCAACCAGGCAACCCGGTGGGCAAGCTTCTCCAGCGCGTCGTCACCGGCGTGATCCTCGCCGGGCTCGTGCTCGGCGTCCTGCTGTACCTGCCGCCGGCCGTGGCGACCGGGGGCGTGGCGCTCTTCCTGGTGGTGGCCGCCTGGGAGTGGGCGGCCTTCGTGGCGCCCCGCTCGGTGGCCGCCCGGGGTGCCTATACGGCCGCCGTCGCCGGCCTCGTCCTGCTCGTGGCCCTGCTGCCGCCCACGGCGGCGGTCCGTGACGCCATCCTGCTGGGCGCCCTCGTCTGGTGGGCCTTCGCCTTCGGCTGGGTCCTGCGTTTTCCCACCCCGATCGGCACTCCGGTCATCGCCATCGTCGGGCTGCTGGTGCTGCTCCCGCCCTTCGTCGGGCTCGAGGCGCTGCTCGCGTCGGGTACCCGGGGGGCACCGCTGGTGGTCCTTCTGCTCGCCATCGTCTGGGCGGCCGACATCGGAGCCTTTTTCGCCGGCCGCCGCTTCGGCCGGGTGCGGCTGGCGCCGGCCGTCAGCCCGGGGAAGACCTGGGAGGGCGTCGGTGGCGGCCTGGTGGCGGCCGGCTTCGCCGGGGCCGCCGGTGCCGTCCTGCTGGGGCTGCCGGCGCTGCCGGCGGTGGCCGCAGCACTCGCCGTGGCGGCGATCTCCATCGTCGGGGACCTGACCGAGAGCATGTTCAAGCGGCACGCCGGCGTGAAGGACAGCGGGTCGCTCTTCCCCGGCCACGGCGGGGTGCTCGACCGGGTCGACAGCATTGCTGCCGCGGTGCCGCTGTTCGTCATCCTGTTCCAGTGGCTCGGCCTTGCCCGGCCCTGATGGCCGCGGTCCCCGCCGCCGCGGGCAGGGCTGCGGCCAGCCAAGGAGCGGGGTGTTTTGCCGTATAGTTTCGCGATGCTCGAAATCCTGACGTCGGTGCTGGCCTTCATCGTGGCGATCGGTGTGCTCGTCGCCGTCCACGAGTACGGCCACTACGCCATCGCCCGCGCCGTCGGGGTCAAGGTCCTGCGCTTCTCCATCGGTTTCGGCCGGCCGCTCTTCCTGCGCCGGGCCGGGCCTGACGACACCGAATACTGTGTCGCGGCGATCCCGCTCGGTGGCTACGTCAAGCTGCTCGACGAGCGCGACTGCGACGTGCCATTCGCCGAGCGCCACCGGGCCTTCAACCGGCAGTCGGCGCCGGCGAAGATCGCCGTGCTCGCCGCCGGGCCGGTCTTCAACCTGGTCTTCGCGGTACTGGCCTACTGGCTCATGTTCATGACCGGCATCCCCGGGGTGAAGCCCGTGGTCGGTGCGGTCACCGACGGCTCGACCGCGGCCGTGGCGGGCCTCGCGGCCGGCGACCGCATCACCGCCGTCGGCGGCCGCCCGGTGCAGACCTGGGAGGCCACGACGCTCGCGATGCTCGACGTCATGCTGGGCGGGCAGGGCATTCCGCTCACGGTCGTCGACGAGGCCGGGCGCGAGCGCCGCCTGCTGCTGCCGACGGCCGGCGAGGAGTCCCGGCTCACCGAGCCCGGCGCCCTCTTCACGGGCCTCGGGTTCGCGACCTGGAAGCCGGTCATCGCCCCGGTCATCGACGAGGTCGTGCCCGGCGGCGCCGCCGAGCGGGCAGGCCTCGAGCCCGGCGACCGCATCGTCGCAGTCGATGGCGAGCCGGTCGACGAGTGGGAGGCCTGGGTGCGCGCCGTGCGCAGCCGTCCCGGCGAGACGCTCGCCGTCACCGTCCGCCGCGGCGTCACCGAACTGCGCCTGCCCCTTACAGTCGAGCGCGTCGTCGAGGACGACGTGGCCATCGGCCGCATCGGCGCAGCGGCCCGCCTGCCGCTGGCCGAGCTCGAGGCCATGCGGGCCGTCGAGCGCTACGGTCCCGGCGAGGCGGTGGGCAGGGCACTGGCCCGCACCTGGCAGATGACGACGCTGACGCTGCGCATGATGGGGCGCATGGTCACCGGCGACGTGTCGGTCAAGAACATCAGCGGGCCGATCAACATCGCCCAGTACGCCGGGGCCAGCGCCGCCATCGGTCCCACGGCCTTCCTCGCGTTCCTCGCCATCGTCAGCATCAGCCTCGGCGTGCTGAACCTGCTGCCGGTGCCGATGCTCGATGGCGGCCAGATCGTCTATACGGTCGCCGAGGCGCTGAAGGGCGGCCCGCTGTCGGAGCGGGCGCAGGTGGTGGGCCAGCAGGTCGGCATCTTCCTGCTGCTGCTGCTCATGACCTTCGCGTTCTACAACGACCTTTCGCGCCTACTCGGCTGAGCAGTTCCCCATGGCGGCAGCCCGTTACCCGTCCCGCGGTATCCGCCGGTCATGCCTGGTCCTGGCGGCGCTGCTCCTGCCGGTGGCGTGGCCGGCCATGGCCCAGCAGCCCGAAGCGCTGGTCGTGCGCGACATCCGCGTCGAGGGCCTGCAGCGCATCTCCGAGGGCACCGTCTTCAACTACCTGCCGGTCAACATCGGTGACCGGCTCGATGCCACGCGGGTGCAGGAGGCCATCCGTGCCGTCTACGCGACCGGCTTCTTCCGCGACGTCGAGGTGCGCTGGGACGGCGGTACGCTGATCCTGGCGGTGCAGGAGCGTCCGTCCATCGCCGACTTCTCGATCACCGGCAACAAGGACATCAAGACCGAGGACCTGCAGGAGCCGCTGGCGCGCATCGGCCTGAAGCAGGGCCGGACCTTCAACCGCTCGGTGCTCGACGAGGTGGAGCAGTCCCTCACCGACCAGTACTTCAGCCGCGGCAAGTACGCGGCCAAGGTCACGGCCGAGGTCGAGGAGCTGCCGGACAACAAGGTCAGCATCGCCATCAAGATCAAGGAAGGCGACCGCGCCCGCATCCGGCAGATCAACGTCGTCGGCAACAAGGCCTTCGATGACGACGCGCTGCTCGACATCTTCACGCTGCGCACGCCGCACCTGCTCTCCTTCTTCAAGCAGGACGACCGGTACTCGCGCGAGGCCCTGCAGGGCGACCTCGAGAAGCTGCGGTCGTTCTACCTCGACCGTGGCTTCGCCGACTTCGCCATCGAGTCGACCCAGGTGGCCATCGCCCCGGACAAGCGGGACATGTTCATCACCGTCAACCTGCGCGAGGGCGACCGGTACAAGGTGTCCGACGTGCGGCTCGGCGGCGACCTCGTGCTGCCGGAGGACCAGCTGGCGCCGCTGGTGCAGATCAAGCCCGGGCAGACGTACTCCCAGGCCCAGATCACCGCCAGCGCCGAGCTGATCCGGCTGCGCCTCGGCGAGGAGGGCTACGCCTTCGCGTCCATCGAGCCGGTCCCGGAGCTGGACCGCGAGGCCAAGACCGTCGCCCTGACCCTGTACGTCGAGCCGAAGAACCGGGTGTACGTCCGCCGCATCAACTTCAACGGCACGTCGTCCGTCAACGACGAGGTGCTGCGGCGCGAGCTGCGCCAGTTCGAGGGTGGGTACCTGTCGAACAGCCGCCTGGAGCGCTCGAAGATCCGCATCCAGCGGCTCCCCTACATCGAGAAGGTCGAGGCCAACACCAACCCGGTGCCCGGCACGCCGGACCTCGTCGACCTCGACTTCGACATCACCGAGGGCCTGCCTGGCCAGTTCGGCGGTGGCGTGGGCTACTCCGACGCGCAGCGGCTGATCCTCAACGCCAACTTCGTGCACACGAACTTCCTCGGCACCGGCAACCGCGTGCAGGCGGACGTCAACACCGGGCGTTTCCGCACCGTCTACAGCCTGGCCTTCACGGACCCGTACACGACGATCAACGAGGTCAGCCGTACGGTCAGCTTCTCGTACCGGGACATCACGCAGTTCACCGCCAACTCGTCGAACTTCTCCACCAAGACCTTCTCGGGCTCGCTGGAGTACGGCTACCCGATCACCGAGTTCCAGCGGCTGATCTTCGGCGTGACGATCCAGGGTTCGGAGCTGCTGTCCGACAGCTTCAGCACGCTGCAGGCCCAGGAGTGGGTCCGCAACAACGGCAACAGCGAGACGACCGCGATCCCGGGCGGGTTCATCTACGAGACCCAGTTCACTACCTACGAGCTCGTCGCCGGCTGGATCTATGACAGCCGCAACCGCGCGCTGTTCGCCACCCGGGGCGCCCGCCAGCGCCTGACGATGAACACCACCATCCCGGGGAGCGACGTCGAGTACTTCCAGATCAACTACAACTACCAGCAGTACCTGCCGCTGACGCGCTGGGCCACGCTGCTGTTCAACGCCGACCTGGGCTACGGCGCGGCGCTGGGCGACACGACGTCGCTGCCGCCGTACAAGAACTACTTCGCCGGTGGCCCGAACACGATCCGCGGCTACAACGAGAACGACCTCGGGCCCCGCGACAGCTTCGGTCGCCCCTACGGCGGCGACCTGCTGCTGGCGACCCAGACGGAGCTGCTGCTGCCGATGCCCGAGAAATGGCGGTCCCGGGCCCGGTTTTCGCTGTTCTTCGATGCCGGCAACGTCTTTTCCGTGGGCGACGTCCGCTTTTTCAACCGGGTCGGCGACCCGATCGAGTATGATTTCGACCTCGGCGAGATCAAGCAGTCTGTGGGTATAGCCGCCCAGTGGCTGGCCCCCCTCGGCCTGTTCCGGTTCAGCTACGCCTTCCCGCTGAACGCCAACGACGGCACGGCAACGGACTTTGGCGACGATACGGAACAGTTCCAGTTTTCGGTCGGTGGCGCGTTCTGAGCGCCACTGCTGTTCGGCACGACAACCTGAGAGAGAAACGACCTTGCTGACCATGGCCAAGTTTCCGAGAACCCTGCTGTTTGCCGGCGTCATGTCCGTGGCGGCCCTGCTGGCCCCCGGCCTCGCGGCCGCCCAGGCGAAGGACCTCAAGATCGCGTTCGTCAACGTCACGCGGCTGCTCGCCGAGTCGCCCCAGGCGAACGCCGCGAACCGGTCCCTCGAGAACGAGTTCGCGCCGCGCCAGCGCGACCTGGTGGCCAAGCAGAACGCCCTGAAGGCCCGGGCCGAGAAGTTCAACAAGGACGCCGCGGTGATGGGCGCCGAGGAACGGCGCAACGCCGAGAACGAGCTCCGCAAGGACGAGCGGGAGTTCGCCCGGCTCGCCGAAGAACTGCGCGAGGACCTGAACAACCGCAAGAACGAGGCCCTGAACAAGCTTCGCGTCGACCTGCTGACCGAGGTCGACCGCTTCGCCCGGCAGGGTGGCTACGACCTCATCATCAGCGACGCGCTGTTCGTCAGCCCGGCCATGGACGTGACGGCCCAGATCCTGCAGGGCCTCCAAGCCAAGGCCGGCGGGTCGGCCAAGCCCTGACCGGCCGGGCGGCGCCGGTCTGATGGCGGCAGGACGCAGGGTGCCGCTCGGCGAGCTCGCCGTCCGGCATGGCTGCGAGCTGCAGGGCGATCCCGCCCTGGAGGTCGACCACGTCGCCACGCTGCGCGCTGCCGGGCCCGGCGCGCTCGCTTTCCTGGCGAACCCCGCCTACCGGTCCCAGTTGCCCGGTACGCGGGCGACGGCGGTAGTCCTGGCGCCGGCCGCGGCCGGCGACTGCCCCTGCGCCTGCCTCGTCAGCAACGATCCCTACGCCGCCTACGCGCGCATCGCCGCCGAGCTGTATCCACCGCCGGCAGCGACGCCCGGCGTGGCGCCCGGCGCGAGCATCGGCCCGGGCAGCGAGGTCCCGGCTTCGGCGGCGATCGGTCCCGGTGCCGTCCTTGGCGCCGGCGTGCGCCTGGGTGAGCGGGTGGTGATCGGGCCGCACTGCGTGCTGGGCGACGGAGTGAACGTCGGCGACGACACCCGGCTCGTGGGCAGCACCACCGTCTACTCCGGCGTGACCATCGGCGCGCGCTGCATCGTCCATGCCGGCTGCGTCATCGGGTCCGACGGCTTCGGGTTTGCCCGGGGGCGCGACGGCCGCTACACCAAGGTGCCCCAGGTCGGCGGCGTGCGCATTGGTGACGACGTCGAGGTCGGCGCCAACACGACCATCGACCGTGGGGCCCTCGATGACACGGTGATCGGTGACGGGGTCAAGCTCGATAACCAGATCCAGGTTGGGCACAATGTGGTCATCGGCGCGCATACGGTGATCGCGGCGCAGACTGGCATTGCCGGCAGCACCACGATCGGGGCGCGCTGCGTGATCGGCGGGCAGGTCGGCATCGCCGGGCACATCAGCATCGCCGACGACGTCATGGTCGGCGGTGGTGCCAGCGTGACCGGCACGATCCGCCGGGCCGGCGTCTACGGCGGCGGTCCCACGCCGGCCGACGACCTGCCGCGCTGGCGGCGCAACATGGCCCGGTTCGGCCAGCTCGACCGGCTGGCGAAACGGGTGCGGGCCCTCGAGCGGGGCGGACCGGGCAGCGATACGGACGAGGGCGATGGCGCAGGTTGAAATCCATCCGACGGCGATCGTCGACCCCGGCGCGCAACTCGGCGCCGGCGTCCGGGTCGGCGCCTACGCGATCATCGGCGCCGGCGTGACCATCGGCGACGGCACGAGCGTCGGGCCCCACGCGGTCGTCCGCGGGCCCACGACCATCGGTCGCAACAACCGCATCTTCCAGTTCGCGGTGCTCGGCGAGGAGCCCCAGGACAAGAAGTACGCCGGGGAGCCGACGCGGCTGGAGGTCGGCGACGGCAACACCTTCCGCGAGTTCTGCACGGTCCATCGCGGCACCGTCCAGGACGAGGGCGTGACCCGCATCGGCAACAACAACTGGGTCATGGCCTACGTGCACATCGCCCACGACTGCCGCGTGGGCAACGACGTGATCTTCTCGAACAACGCGACCCTGGCCGGTCACGTCCACGTGGCCGACCACGTCGTCTGCAGCGGCTTCTCCGCCGTGCACCAGTTCTGCCGGCTGGGCGCACACAGCTTCCTCGGCGGGTTCGCCGCCGTGACCCGTGACGTGCCGCCCTACGTCATGGTGGCTGGCCAGCCGCTCGCTCCCCACGGCATCAATGCCGAGGGCCTGAAGCGCCGGGGCTTCACGCCGGAACAGCTGCGCAACCTCAAGGAGGCCTACCGCATCCTCTACCGCGAGGGGCTGCAGCTGGCCGAGGCCCGCACCCGGCTGGCCGACCTCGCGGCGACCCAGCCCGAGCTCCGCATCCTCGTCGAGTTCCTCGATCAGTCCGAGCGCAGCATCGTCCGGTAGCGGCCGGCACGCCATGCCCCGCATCGTGCTCGTCGCCGGCGAGGTCTCGGGTGACCGCCTCGGGGCGGGCCTCGTCACCGAGCTGCACCGCCGCCTGCCCGACGCCACCTTCGCCGGCGTGCCGGGACCTGCCATGGCGGGCGCCGGCTGTGCCGCCTGGGCCCACAGCGAGGACCTCGCGGTCATGGGGCTCGTCGAGGTGCTGCGGCACCTGCCCCGGATCCGCCGGGTCATGGGCACGGTGAAGGCAAGGCTCGCCACCGACCCGCCGGACGTTTACGTCGGCATCGACGCCCCCGACTTCAACCTGCGGGTCGAGCGGGTGGCCCGCCGCGCCGGCATTCCCACGGTGCACTACGTGTCGCCGTCCGTCTGGGCCTGGCGCGAGGGCCGGGTCGCGGTGCTGCGGGAGAGCTGCAGCCTCGTGCTCTGCCTGCTGCCCTTCGAGGCCGATTTCCTGAATGCCCGGGGCGTTGCGGCGGAGTTCGTGGGCCACCCGCTGGCCGACGAGTTGCCGGTGGCGCCGGATGCAGGGCCGGCACGGGCCGCCCTGGGGCTGCCCGCCACCGGTCCCGTGGTAGCGGTGCTGCCCGGCAGCCGCCGCGGGGAGGTGGAGCGACTCGGGCCCGTCTTCGCGTCGACGATCGCCTGGCTGGCGGCCCGGGAGCCCGGGCTGCACTTCGTCGTGCCGGCCGCGACGCCGGGACTGCGGGCGATCCTCGCGGGCCAGCTGGCGGGCCTGCCCGCCGGGCTCGTGACGCTGGTCGACGGGCAGTCGCAGCAGGCGATGGTGGCGAGCGACGTCGTGCTGCTGGCCTCGGGCACGGCCACGCTCGAGGCGATGCTGCTCCGCCGGCCCATGGTCGTGGCCTACCGGCTCGCGCCGCTCACGTGGACGCTGGTCAAGGGCCTCAACCTGGTGCGCGTGGCCTGGGTATCGCTGCCGAACCTGCTGGCCGGCGAGGCCCTGGTGCCCGAGCTCCTGCAGGACCGCGCGCAGCCGGCGCTGCTCGGCGCCGAGCTGCGGAAGCTGCTCGTCGACGCTGCCGCGCGGTCCGCGCTGCTGGCACGCTTCGACGGCCTGCGCGACCGGCTGCGGCAGGATGCCAGTGCCCGCGCCGCGGCCGCCGTGGAGCGGCTGATCGCCACGCGCTGAGCCGGCCGCAGGTGCCGGCCTCCCGCCCGTATAATTTCGCGTCGTGGTGGCGGGCGGCGCGCGGATGATCGAGGGGGGCTTCAGCAACAGCGCGGTGCTCGTGGCGGGCATCGACGAGGCGGGCCGCGGGCCGCTGGCGGGACCCGTCGTCGCCGCCGCCGTCATCCTCGGCCCCGCATGGACGTGGCCGGGACTGCGTGACTCGAAGGAGCTGAGCCCGGCCGCGCGCGAGGCGGCCGCGGCGCAGATCCGTGCCGGCGCCCTCGACCACTGCATTGCGCTCGCCACCCGCGAGGAAATCGACCGGCTCAACATCCTGCGGGCGACGATGCTCGCCATGGAGCGCGCCTTTGCGGGCTTGCGCCACGCGCCGGCCCTGGTCGAGGTGGACGGCAACCGCCTGCCGTCCCTGCCGGGCCACGGCGGTGAAGCCCGCGCCGTGGTGGGCGGTGACCGGCTGTGCCCGGCCATCAGCGCGGCGTCGATCCTCGCCAAGGTGCATCGCGACGCGCTGATGCTCGAGCTGCACGCCGCGTACCCCGGCTACGGCTTCGAGCGCCACAAGGGCTACCCGACGGCGGACCACGTGGCAGCGCTGCAGCGCTTCGGCCCGTGCCCCGAGCACCGGCGCAGCTTCGCCCCGGTGCGGCGTGCGCTGGGGGCATCCGCATGACGGCGGCCTTCGTCCACCTGCACGTCCATACCGAGTACTCGCTGGTCGACAGCGTGGTGCGCGTGCCGGAGCTGGTGTCGGCGGCGGCGGCCGCCGGCATGCCGGCCGTGGCCATGACCGATGAGTCGAACCTCTTCGGGCTGGTCAGGTTCTACCGGGCGGCGCTGGCGGCCGGGGTGAAGCCGCTGGTGGGCGCCGAGGTGTGGCTGGCCGCGGGCGACCTGCTGCCGGAGCCGGCACGCCTCGTGCTGCTGTGCCGGGACCGCACGGGTTACCGGAACCTCTGCCGCCTGGTGACGCGGGGCTGGCTCGAGGGCCAGCAGGCCGGCCGTCCGCTGGTGCAGCCCGACTGGCTCGGCGCCGGCGCTGCCGACGGCCTGATCGCCCTGACCGGCGGCCGCGAGGGTGTGCTGTGGCGGAGCCTGCTGACCGGCGCCGCTGCCCGCGCCGACCGCGTGGCCGCCGATCTCGCCGACCGCTTCGGCGGCGACCTGTACGTCGAGGTGCAGCGCACCGGCCGGCCCCAGGACGAGGAGCACCTGGTGGCGGCCGTCGAGCTGGCCGCCCGCCACGGCCTGCCGCTCGTGGCGACGAACGACGTGCGCTTCGTGGCGGCCGACGAGTTCGAGGCCCACGAGGCCCGGGTGTGCATCCAGAACGGCTGGATCCTGGCCGACCCCGGCCGCCCGCGGCACTATTCGGAGCAGCAGTTCCTGCGGCCCCCTGCGGCCATGGCGGCGCTCTTCGCCGACCTGCCCGAGGCGCTCGCCAATACCGTCGCGGTGGCGCGGCGCTGCAACCTGGAGCTGGCGCTCGGCGAGACGCACTTGCCGGACTATCCGGTGCCGGCCGGGCGCAGCATGGTGGACCACCTGCGCGCCGAGGCGGAGGCGGGCCTCGCCATGCGCCTCGCCGAGAACCCGGGCGTGGCGGCGCCGCCGTACCACGAACGGCTCGCCACCGAGCTGGACGTGATCTGCCGCATGGGCTTCGCCGGCTACTTCCTGATCGTCGGCGACTTCATCCGCTGGGCGAAGGAGCAGTCGATCCCCGTGGGGCCGGGCCGCGGCTCGGGGGCGGGATCACTGGCGGCCTGGGCGCTCGGCATCACCGACCTCGATCCCATCCGCTACGACCTGCTGTTCGAGCGGTTCCTGAATCCCGAGCGCGTGTCGCTGCCCGACTTCGACATCGACTTCTGCATGGAGGGCCGTGACCGCGTCATCGACTACGTGATGCACCGCTACGGCGAGGACCGGGTCTCGCAGATCATCACCTACGGCACCATGGCCGCGCGGGCCGTGGTGCGCGACGTCGGGCGCGTGCTCGGGCACGGCTACGGCTTCGTCGACCGCATCGCCAAGCTCATCCCCAATGACCCTGGCGCCGAGGTCACGCTCGAGTCGGCGCTGGCGGGCGAGGCGGAGCTCCGGCAGCTCTACGCCGCCGACGAGGAGGTGCGCGGCATCGTCGACCTCGCGCGGCGCCTCGAGGGCCTCGTCCGCAACGCCGGCAAGCACGCCGGCGGCATCGTCATCGCGCCGCGCGACATCACCGACTTCACGCCGCTCTACCGCGTCGACGGCGAGCGCATCGCCGTCACCCAGTTCGACAAGGACGACGTCGAGGCCGCCGGCCTCGTCAAGTTCGACTTCCTCGGGCTGCGCACGCTGACGCTGATCGACCGGGCGGTGCGCACGGTCAACGAACGGCGCGTCGCCGCGGGCCTGGCGCCCGTCGACATGCGCTCGATCCCCATGGACGACGCGCCGACCTTCGCGCTGCTGCAGGGCTGCCGGACGACGGCCGTGTTCCAGCTCGAGTCCCGCGGCATGCGCGACCTCGTCCGCAAGCTCAGGCCCGACATCTTCGACGACATCGTGGCGCTGGTCGCGCTGTTCCGTCCCGGCCCCCTGCAGTCGGGCATGGTCGACGACTTCATCGCCCGCAAGCACGGCGGCCGCGACCAGCCCATCGACTACCTGCACCCGGACCTCGAGCCCGTCCTGCGCAGCACCTACGGCGTCATCCTGTACCAGGAACAGGTGATGCAGATCGCCCAGCGCCTGTCGGGCTACTCGCTGGGCGAGGCCGACCTGCTGCGCCGGGCCATGGGCAAGAAGAAGCCCGAGGAGATGGCGAAGCAGCGCAGCGGCTTCGTCGAGCGGGCCGTCGAGCGGGGCACCGACCGCGACCAGGCGACGTACATCTTCGACCTGATGGAGAAGTTCGCCGGCTACGGCTTCAACAAGTCGCACTCCGCGGCCTACGCGCTCCTGTCATACCAGACGGCCTGGCTCAAGGCGAACCACCCGGCGGAGTTCATGGCCGCCGTCATGACCACGGAAATGGACGACACCGACGCCCTCGTCGTGCTCAAGCGCGAGTGCGCGGAGCTCGGCCTGCCGCTGCTGCCGCCGGACGTGAACCGGTCCTTCAGCGAGTTCCGCGTCGAGGACGTGGCCGGGGGCGGCACGGGCGTGCGCTACGGCCTTGCCGCGGTGAAGGGGGTGGGGCAGGGGGCTGCCGAGGGCATCGTGGCCGCCCGGCAGGACGGCGGGCCGTTCCGCGACCTGTTCGATTTCTGCCGGCGGGCCGGCGGCGCGCGGCTCGGGCGCCGGCCCATCGAGGCGCTGGTCAAGGCCGGTGCGCTCGATGCGCTGGGACCGAACCGGCCGAGCCTGTTCGAGGCGGTGCCGACGGCGCTGTCCGGTGCGGAACAGGCGGCAGCCGCTGCCAGCGTCGGCCAGGACGACCTGTTCGGCGGTGGCGGCGACGCCCCGGCCGGCGAGGTGGCCGTCGCCGAACGGCCGGACTGGGGCCTCGGCCGCCGGCTCGAGGCCGAGCGCGAGAGCCTCGGCCTGTACCTGAGCGCCCACCCGGTGGACCAGTACCGGGCCGACCTGCCCTTCGTCTGCACGGCCACCGTGGCCGGGCTCGCGGGCGAGCGGCCCCGCGCCCCGGCCGGCGAGTTCCGCGGTGGCGGCCGCGAGGTGACGGTGGCCGGCCTGGTCGCGGGGCTCCGCAAGCGGGGGAACCGTATCAGCATCGAGCTCGACGACGGCTCGGGGCTGATGGAAGTTACTTTCTTTACAGAGACCTACGAACGCTTTCGACATCTGCTTGTCAGTCAGGCGCTGATCGCCGTAAGTGGCCTGCTGCGCTTCGAGGAGTATCTGGACGGCTGGCGCCTGACGGCGAAGGAGGTGCACGACGTCGACCGGCTCGTCGAGTCCCGCGCCACCGGCCTGTACCTCCGCTGGCGGGCCGGTGACGACGCGGCCTGCAGTCCGGCCGTGCTCAAGGACCTGCTCGAGCGCCACCGGCCCGGTCCCTGCCCGGTCACGGTCTACTACCAGCGCAACGGCCACGCGGCGCGCCTCGAGCTCGACCCGGCCTGGGCCGTGCGCCCCACGCGGGAGCTGCGCGAGCGCCTGTCGGCCATCGTCGGCGTGGACGGGTTCCGCTTCGTCTACGACGGCGGTCGCCGCTGACCGTGGCCCGCGGCTGCTTGTGCCCGGTGCCCGCCGCGTTTAACGTGCGCGCCACACGCACTGTGGCCGCCCCATGGACCTGAAATTCCTCGATTTCGAGCAGCCCATCGCCGAGCTGGAGGCGAAGATCGACGAGCTCCGCTACGTCGGCGACGACTCCGAGATCAACATCAGCGACGAGATCGCGCGGCTGAAGGCCAAGAGCGAGGCCCTCACGCGGAGCATTTTCGCGAACCTCAGCGCCTGGCAGGTGGCGCAGCTGGCGCGGCACCCGCTGCGGCCTTACACCCTCGATTACCTGTCCCAGCTGGCCCCGGACTTCCAGGAGCTGCATGGTGACCGCATGTTTGCCGACGACCCGGCCATGGTCGGCGGGCTCGGGCGGCTCGACGGCCGCCCCGTCATGTTCATTGGCCAGCAGAAGGGGCGCGACACGAAGGAGCGCGTGCGCCGCAACTACGGCATGCCCAAGCCCGAGGGCTACCGCAAGGCGCTGCGCCTGCTGCAGATGGCCGAGAAGTTCCGCCTGCCGGTGGTGACCTTCATCGACACGCCCGGCGCCTACCCCGGCATCGGTGCCGAGGAGCGCGGCCAGAGCGAGGCCATCGCCCGCAACCTGCTGGTCATGTCGCGGCTGCGCACGCCCATCGTCAGCGTGGTCATCGGCGAGGGCGGTTCCGGCGGGGCGCTGGCCATCGGCGTGGCCGACCGCGTCGTCATGTTCGAGTACAGCATCTATTCCGTCATCTCGCCCGAGGGTTGCGCCAGCATCCTCTGGAAGAGTGCCGACAAGGCCGAGACCGCCGCCGAGTCCATGGGCATCACCGCCGGCCGCCTGCGGGACCTCGGCCTTGTCGACGAGGTCGTGCGCGAGCCCCTCGGCGGCGCCCACCGCGATCCGGCCGCCATGGGCGAGGCGCTGCAGCAGTGCCTGTTGCGCCAGCTCCGCGAGCTCGAGGCCCTCGATCCCGCGGAGCTGCTGCGCCGGCGTAGCGCCCGGCTGCAGTCCTACGGCAGCTTCCGCGAAGGCTGAGCCTCCGGGGCCGCGGGAGCCGGCCATGACAGCGACCCACGCTGGCGGCCTTGTGGCGATCCTGGCCGGGGCGCTTGCCCGGCTGCCCGGGCAGCCCGTGCTCTGGGTCGCCTTCAGCGGCGGCGGTGACTCGACGGCGCTGCTCGAGGCCTGCACCTTGGCGGGGGCGGGCCCGCGGCTGCGCGCCATCCACGTCAACCACGGCCTGGCCGCCGATGCCGACGGCTGGGAGGACGCGTGCCGCCGCTTCTGCGCCGGCCGCGGCATCGCCTTCGAGGCACGGCGGGTCGTCGTCGCCGGTGCCGGCCGTGGCCGTGAGGCGGCGGCGCGCAGCGCACGCTACGCGGCCCTGGCGGCGGCGCTGCGGCCCGGCGAGTACCTGCTGACGGCCCACCACGCCGACGACCAGCTCGAGACGGTGCTGCTGCACCTGGCGCGGGGCTCGGGGGTGGAGGGGCTCGCGGCGATGACTGCCCTGCAGCCCTTTGGTCCGGGGTTCCTCTGGCGGCCGCTGCTCGACGTGCCCGGTGACGTCCTGCGGGGTTTCGTGGGCGAGCGCGGGCTCACGGTGGTGTCCGACCCCAGCAACGCCGACGTGGCACTGGACCGCAACTTCCTGCGGGCCCGGGTGGTCCCGCCCTGGCGCGAGCGCTGGCCCCACGTTGCCCGGGCCGTTGGCCGCAGCGCGCGGCTCGCCGGGGAGGCGGCGGCGCTCCTGGCCGAGCGGGCCGCCGAGGATGCGGTGGCCGTCGGTCGCGCGCCGCGGCTCTCGGTGGCGGCCCTGCAGGCCCTCGGTGATGCCCGGCAGCGGAACCTGCTGCGCTGGCTGGCGCGTCAGGCTGGCCTGCCGGTGCCGCCGGAGAGCACGCTGCGCGCCGGCCTCGCGGGGCTGCTGGACGCCGGTGCGCGCAGCCCGGCGGTGCGCTGGCCGGGAGCCTGGCTGCGCCGCTACCGCGACCATCTATACCTGTTCGGCGATCCGGGCGCAGCGCCCGGCGCCGGACCGCCACTGCCGTGGCCGGCCGGCGGGAGCCTCGACCTGGGGCCCTGGCGGGGCCGGCTGCGCCTCGTGACGACCGACGGCCCCGGCCTCGATCCGGCCCTGGTCTGGCCAGGCCTCGCGGTGTACTTCCGGGCCGGTGCCGTCCGGTTCCGCGCCGCCGGTGACCGGCACCACCGCAGCTTCAAGTACCTCTGCCAGTCCGCCGGCATCGTGCCGTGGATGCGGCCGCACCTGCCGCTGGTGCATGGTGCCGCGGATGGCCCGGCGGCGGGCCGCCTGCTGGCCATCGCCGATCGCTGGATCAGCGACGACGCTCTCGCGCCGCCCGGCGGCCCGGCGCTTGCCGTCGAGTGGAGCGCGCATCCGCCCGAGTCCTGAAAATAACGCCTGTTACGGCGCGTTGCGCGTTGTGGCAACGGGGCTGTTCTGGTAGCTTGTCCCTCCCATCTGATTCCGGAGATGGGGCCCATGCCGCGCTATGTTTTCGTGACCGGCGGCGTCGTGTCGTCGCTAGGCAAGGGCATCACTGCGGCCTCCCTCGGCGCGATTCTCGAGTCGCGCGGGCTGACGGTGTCGATGATCAAGCTCGACCCGTACCTCAACGTCGATCCGGGCACCATGAGCCCGTTCCAGCACGGCGAGGTCTTCGTCACCACCGACGGCACCGAGGCCGACCTCGACCTCGGCCACTACGAGCGCTTCGTCCGCACGGTCACCGGCCGCAACAGCAATTTCACCACCGGCCGCATCTACGGCAGCGTCATCGCCAAGGAGCGGCGGGGCGACTACCTCGGCGCGACGGTCCAGGTCATCCCGCACGTCACCGACGAGATCAAGCGCTGCATCCGCCTCGGCGCCGGCGAGGCCGACGTCTGCATCGTCGAGATCGGCGGCACGGTGGGTGACATCGAGTCGCTGCCGTTCCTCGAGGCGATCCGGCAGATGGCCGTCGACCTCGGGCACCAGCAGTGCATCTTCGTGCACCTGACGCTGGTCCCGTACATCCCGTCGTCGTCGGAGATCAAGACCAAGCCGACGCAGCACTCGGTCAAGGAGCTGCGGTCCATCGGCATCCAGCCCGACATCCTGGTCTGCCGCTCCGAGCAGCCCCTGCCCGAGGAGCAGCGTCGCAAGATCGCGCTCTTCACCAACGTGCAGGAGCGTGCGGTCATCTCGGCGGTCGACGTCGACGACATCTACAAGCTGCCCATGGCGTTCCGCAACCAGGGCTTCGACGCCATCGTCTGCGAGCGCCTCGGCCTCTCGGTGAAGCCTGCGGACCTCGCCGAGTGGGAGGCCGTCGTCGCGGCCCGCCGCAGCCCCGAGGCCGAGGTGACGGTCGCCATGGTCGGCAAGTACGTCGACCTGCGCGACTCGTACATCTCGCTCAGCGAGTCGCTGATGCATGCCGGGCTGAAGACGCGCACGCGCGTCAGGATCCGCTACATCGAATCGCAGGACCTCGAGAAGGACGGCACCGGCGCCCTCGACGGCGTCGACGCGGTCCTCGTGCCGGGCGGCTTCGGCGAGCGCGGCATCGAGGGCAAGATCAGCGCCGTGCGCTACGCCCGCGAGAAGGGCATTCCCTACCTCGGCATCTGCCTGGGGATGCAGGTCGCGGTGATCGAGTTCGCCCGCAACGTGCTGGGCCTCGCGGGCGCCCACAGCACCGAGTTCGACCCGCGCACGCCGCACCCGGTGATCGCCCTCATCTCCGAGTGGCAGGACCGGGACGGCAGCCTGCAGAAGCGTGACACCGCCTCGAACTTCGGCGGCACCATGCGTCTCGGCGCCCAGGAGTGCCGGCTGCAGGCGGGGACTCTGGCCTACGAGGTCTACGGGGCCGACTCCATCCAGGAGCGCCACCGCCACCGCTACGAGTTCAACAACCACTACCTCGACGCGATGACCGCCGCGGGCCTCGTGTTCTCGGGCTTCTCCATCGACGGGCTGGTCGAGGTCGTCGAGCTGCCGCGGCATCCGTGGTTCCTCGCCTGCCAGTTCCACCCCGAGTTCCGGTCGAATCCCCGGGACGGGCATCCGCTCTTCACCGGTTTCATCGGCGCTGCCCGCCAGTACCGGGCCGAAGAGCTGCCGGCGGCCGCCCGTGCCTGACGCGGTGGCGTCCGTCGCCGGCTGCCGCCGATGAAGCTGCTCGGGCACGAGGTCGGCGGTACCCGGCCGTTCTTCCTGATCGCCGGGCCCTGCGTCGTCGAGGGCGAGGCGCTGGCCGTCGACACGGCCGGCTTCCTGAAGGAGCTGACCGGGCGTCTCGGCATCCCGTTCATTTTCAAGTCGTCCTACGACAAGGCGAACCGGTCGTCGCTGGCGAGCTACCGCGGACCCGGCATCGAGGAGGGCCTGCGCGTCCTCGCCGAGGTCCGGCGGCAGGTCGGCGTCCCGGTACTCACCGACGTGCACGAGGACACCCCGTTCGCCGAGGTGGCGGCGGTGGTCGACGTGCTGCAGACGCCGGCGTTCCTGTGCCGCCAGACCAACTTCATCGTCAAGGCCTGCTCCCAGGGGCTGCCCGTCAATATCAAGAAGGGCCAGTTCCTGTCGCCGTGGGAGATGGGCAACGTGGTCACGAAGGCCCGCAGCACCGGCAACGAGGCCATCATGGTCTGCGAGCGCGGCTTCACCTTCGGCTACAACAACCTGGTCGCCGACATGCGTTCGCTGGCGGTGATGCGCGCCACCGGCTGCCCCGTGGTCTTCGACGCGACCCATTCGGTGCAGCTGCCCGGCGGCCGCGGTGACGCCTCGGGCGGGCAGCGCGAGTTCGTGCCCGTGCTGGCGCGGGCGGCCGTTGCCGCCGGCGTCGCCGGGCTCTTCATGGAAACCCACCCCGATCCGGACCGGGCGCTGTCCGACGGGCCCAACGCCTGGCCGCTGGCCGGGATGCCGGGCCTGCTCGAGACGCTCCGCGCCCTCGACGCCGTCGTGAAGCAGCACGCGGCTGACGAGCTCGGCGGCGCCGCCAGCGCTGGCTGACTACTGACACACCTACGCAAGGAACGGCATGAGCAAGATCGTCGACGTGCAGGGCCGCGAGATCCTCGACTCGCGTGGCAATCCCACCGTGGAGGCCGACGTGCGCCTCGCGAGCGGTGCCTTCGGGCGGGCCGCGGTGCCGTCGGGCGCCTCGACGGGCAGTCGCGAGGCGGTCGAGTTGCGCGACGGTGTCCGCAGCCGCTACCTCGGCAAGGGCGTGCGCAAGGCCGTCGCCGGCGTCAACGGCGACATCCGCGCCGAGCTCGTCGGCGTCGAGGGCCTCGACCAGCGGGCCGTCGACCGCAAGCTGATCAACCTCGACGGGCAGCCGAACAAGGAGATCCTCGGCGCCAACGCCATCCTCGCCGTCTCGCTTGCCACGGCCCACGCGGCGGCAGCCGAGCGCGGCGAGCCGCTGTTCCGCACGCTCGGGACCAGCACCGTGCTGCCCGTGCCGATGATGAACATCGTCAACGGCGGCGCCCACGCCGACAACAGCGTCGACATCCAGGAGTTCATGATCCTGCCGGTCGGCGCCACCTCGTTCGCCGAGGCGCTGCGCTTCGGCGCCGAGGTCTTCCATGCGCTGAAGTCCGTGCTCAAGTCGCGGCGGCTCAGCACGGCCGTGGGCGACGAGGGCGGCTTCGCGCCGAACCTGCCGTCCAACGAGGCGGCCCTCGAGACCATCGCCGTGGCCGTGGGCCAGGCGGGCTTCCGTCTCGGCGACGACATCCTGCTCGGCCTCGACGTGGCGAGCACCGAGCTCTACCGCGACGGCAAGTACCATCTGGCGTCCGAGCGGCGCAGCTTCCGGCCGGACCAGTTCGTCGCCTACCTTGAGCGGCTGTGCCGCGATTACCCCATCGTGTCCATCGAGGACGGCATGGCCGAGGACGACTGGGAGGGGTGGGCGCTGCTGACCCGCCGCCTCGGCCGCCGCGTGCAGCTCGTCGGCGACGACCTGTTCGTGACCAGCACGCCGCTGCTGGCGCAGGGCATCGCGGGCGGCATTGCCAACGCCATCCTCATCAAGCCGAACCAGGTGGGGACGCTGACCGAGACGCTGGCCGCCATCGACATGGCGGTGGCCGCGGGCTACGGTGCCGTCGTCTCGCACCGGTCGGGCGAGACGGAGGATTCGACCATCGCCGACATCGCCGTCGGCACGCGCGCGACGCAGATCAAGACGGGGTCGCTGTGCCGCTCCGACCGCATCGCCAAGTACAACCAGCTGCTGCGCATCGAGGAGCTGCTCGGCCCCGAGGCCGGCTATGCCGGCCGCGCTGCCTTCCCGGTGGCGCTGCCGCGTGGCTGAGGGTCCCGGGTACGGCGCGGGGAGGGGACCCATGGTCGCCCGGGTGATGGCCTGCCTGCTGCTGGTCGCGGCGCTGCTGCTGCAGGGGCAGCTGTGGTTCTCGTCCGACGGCTTCCGCGAGGTCAGCCGCCTCGAAGGCCTCATCGACGGGCAGCGCGCCGAGAACCTCAGGCTCGCCGGCCGCAACCAGCGCCTCGAAGCCGAGGTACGCCAGCTTAAGGAAGCGGCCGGTGCCGTCGAGGAGCGGGCCCGCACCGACCTGGGCCTGGTCGGCGGTACCGAGACCTTCTACCAGTTCGGCGCCGCGGTCGTTCCCGAGGCGCCGGCCCGCGCCGCGGGCCGCTGAGCGGCGCGCCCCACGACCATGCTCCAGGTAACCGTCGCCGACGGCATCGGCACGCTCCGCCTCGACCGGCCGCCCGCGAACGCGCTGGTCACCCCGCTGCTCGAGGCGCTGGCCGCGGGGCTCGACGAGGTGCTGGCGGCCGGCGCCCGGGCCGTCGTGCTGACGGGGCGGCCCGGCATGTTCAGCGGCGGCCTCGACGTCCCGGCGCTGCTGCCCGAGCCCGAGGCCGGGATCCGCGCCTTCTGGGAGCACTTCTTCGCCGTGAACCGCGCGCTCGCCGAGTGCCCGGTGCCGGTCATTGCCGCCATCTCCGGTCACGCGCCGGCGGGCGGGGCCATCCTCGCACTGCACTGCGACTTCCGGATCGCCGCCGCCGGACGCTTCCGCATGGGGCTGAACGAGGTGCACGTCGGCCTGCCGGTGCCCCCGACGATCCTCGCGGTGCTGGCCGCCATCGTCGGCTCCCGCGCCGCGCGCTGGCTCGCCGTGCGCGGGGATCTCGTGGCCATGGAGGAGGCCGCGGCGCTGGGCCTCGTCGACCGCCTGGTGCCCCCCGAGGAGTTGCCGGCGGCGGCCGACGCGCTCGCGCGGGAGCTTGCCGCGCTGCCGCCCATCGCCATGAACACGACGCGACGGACCAGCAAGGCCGCCGTGCTGCAGGCCCTGGCGGCGAGCCAGGACGTGGCGCTGGCGACGGAGTGGTGGTTCAGCGCCGAGACCCAGTCCGGCATGCGCCGGCTCGTCGAGCGCCTCGGCAAGTCCTGAGCGGCCGCCGCCCTCAGCGCCGCAGCAGCAGGTAGAGGGCGCCGGTGCCGCCATCCCGCGCCGGCGCCGAAGCGAAGGCCACGACCCGGTCCCACTGCGGCAGCCATTTGTTGAGCTTCGTCTTGAGCACGGGCCCGGCAGGGCCCGAGCGCCGGCCCTTGCCGTGGACGATCTTCACGCAGCGCAGGTCGCGGGCAAGCACCTCGGCCATGAACTCCTGCAGGGCCTCGCGGGCTTCCCGGGCCGTCAGTCCGTGGAGGTCGAGCTCGTCCTGCACCCGGAAGCGGCCCCGCTTCAGGTCGCGCAGCACCTGGAGCGCGACGCCGGGACGCCGGTAGGCGAGGCTCTCGCCGGACTCCAGTGCCGCGTCCGGCGGCTCGCCGTGCAGGGACTCGTCGAGGACTGCCTGGTCGTCGGCCCGCCGGAACCGGGCCCTGGCGGGCGGGGGCGGGGTGGCGAGCGGGATGCGCTTCACCGGCACCGGGCGCACGTCACCGACGGCGCTGCGGAACAGTTCGTCCGGCTCAGGGACCGGCACCGGTGTCCGTGACGGGCGCGCCTTGCCCGCCTTTCGCGGCCCCCGGGGCGTGCGCGTCACCACGCCCGCCGCCTATCGCCGCGGCCTGCGGTCATGCTTTACCATGCGCGCAGCGGATCCTGCCTCCATGCGACTCCTCCTTGCCAACGACGACGGCTACCAGGCCGAGGGCCTTGCCACGCTTGCCATAGCGCTGGCAGACCTCGCCGAGATTACCGTCGTGGCGCCAGACCGCAACCAGAGCGGTGCGAGCCACTCCCTCACCCTCGAGTCACCGCTGCGGGTCGGGCGTACCCGCGATGGTGTCTATTACGTCAGCGGCACGCCGACGGATTGCGTCCACGTCGCCATCACCGGCCTGCTGCCCGACGAGCCCGACATGGTCATCGCCGGCATCAACCACGGCGCCAACCTTGGTGACGACGTCCTTTATTCCGGCACCGTGGCCGCCGCCGTCGAGGGCCGCTTCCTCGGCCTCCCGGCCATCGCCGTCTCGCTGGCCGGTGACCACCGGCACTTCGACACGGCCGGACAGGCGATCCGCGAGCTCTTCGGACGCCTGCTCGAGGCGCCGCTGCCGGGCGACACCATCCTCAACATCAACGTCCCCGACATTCCCTGGGGCGAGGTCAAGGGGTTCCAGGCGACGCGCCTCGGTTATCGCCACCGGGCCGAGCGCGTCATCGAGGGCCGGGATCCCCGGGGGCGGCCGATCTGGTGGGTCGGCGCCGCCGGGCCCGGGCAGGACGCGGGGTCCGGTACCGACTTCCACGCCGTCGAGCACGGCTACGTGTCCGTCACGCCCCTCAAGTTCGACCTCTCCGACCGCGAGCGGCTCGGCATGGTCCGCGACTGGCTGCCCCGGTGATCCCGCCCAACGCCGACACCCAGGGCATCGGCATGACGTCGGCCCGCACCCGCGACCGGCTGGTGCAGCGCCTGCGTGAGGGGGGCATCACCAGCGAGGTGGTGCTCGAGCGCATCCGGACGGTGCCCCGGCACCTGTTCGTCGACGAGGCGCTGGCGAGCCGTGCCTACGAGGACAGCGCGCTGCCCATCGGGCACGGGCAGACGATCTCGCAGCCCTACGTGGTCGCGCTGATGACCCAGGCGCTGCTCGAGCCGGCGGCCGGCGCACAGCCGCTGCGCAAGGTGCTCGAGGTGGGCACCGGCTGCGGCTACCAGACCGCGGTGCTGAGCCCGCTGGTGCGGCAGATCTTCTCCATCGAGCGCATCGGCGCGCTGCTCACCTCGACCCGGGCGCGCCTCAAGGCGCTGGGCGTCGACAACATCCGTTTCCGCCACGGCGACGGCTTCGAGGGCTGGCCAGGCCAGGCTCCCTTCGACGGCATCATCGTCGCCGCCGCACCGGCCGACGTGCCCGCGGCGCTGCTGGAGCAGCTCGCGCCGGGCGGGCGCCTCGTGATCCCGGTGGGCCCCCCTGGCGGCCAGGACCTCGTGCGCTACACCCGCCACGACGGCGGCCTGCAGCGCGAGGTCCTCGAGCGCGTCTCCTTCGTGCCCTTCCTCGAGGGGACCGACTGACCGCCCGGGTCACGGTGCGATGCCTGGCAGTGCCGTGAACCCGGCCCGAGCAACGGCCCGCCCGCGAATCCGTCTGCGCAAGCCCCAGCGGCTGCTGCCACTGCTGCTGGCGGTACTGGCCGGCTGCAGCAGCGGACTGCGCTGGGACGGCGAACCGCAGCCGCCCGCGCTGCAGGACCGGCCCCGGGCGACGGCCCCCGCCGCCGGCGGTGCGGCGACCCACGTCGTGCGCGAGGGCGAGACCCTTTACGCCATCGCCCGGCGCTACGGGCTCGATCCCGCCGACCTCGCGCGCTGGAACGGCCTCGGTGACGGCAGCCTGATCCGCGTGGGCCAGGAGCTGCGCCTCGGGCCCCGCGGTGGTGCGGCCCCGGCAAAGGAACCGGCCGGCCCGCCGGTCCGCTGGGCGTGGCCCACGGGCGGTGCGGTCGCGGCGGGCTTCGGCGCGAGCCGGGCGGCCCAGACCGGCATGCTCATCAGCGGGGCCGTGGGTGATCCCGTGCGGGCGGCGGCCGACGGCGTCGTCGTCTACGCCGGCAACGGGCTGGCCGGCTATGGCGAACTGCTCATCGTCAAGCACAGCGAGCAGTGGCTCTCGGCCTACGGGCACAACTCCGCGCTGCTGGTGCGCGAGGGCGAGCGGGTCGGTGGCGGGCAGGCCATCGCCCGCATGGGCCTCGGACCCGGGCGCCAGCCGCTGCTGCACTTCGAGGTGCGCCGGAACGGCGTGCCGGTGGACCCGGTGCCGCTGCTGCCGGCGCGCTGACGCGGTCAGCTCACAGCAGGATCGCGACGACGCGGCGGTCTTCGGCCAGCAGGATGTTGTACGTGCGGCAGGCGGCGGCCGTCGCCATGGCCTCGAAGCCCACGCCGCGGGACATGACCTCGACCATCAGGGCGTGGCGGGGAAAGCGGTGGCTCGGTCCCGTGCCGAGCACGATGACTTCGGGATCGAGGGCCAGCGCCCCGGCGAGGTCGTCGATGGCCAGCGTCTCGAGGGCCGGTGCCTGCCAGCCTGCCACCAGGGAGTCGGCGCTGACGACGAGCCCGGTGGGCTGCCACTCGCCGTTGACCAGCACGGCGCCCTCCCGGTACGACTGGATATAATTTCCCGCAGTCTTGTCGGCGTGCAGTTTCATGGTCGATGCATCGAGCGCGGTTCACGATAGCACGCCGCGACCGGTCCGCCGCCGCGAGGCGACGCCGGCGGCGCTGGCGTCACTGCCGGCCGGCCTGCACCCGGTGCTGCGGCGCGTGCTGGCGGCGCGACACGTCACCCCCGCTGAGCTGGAGCCGTCCCTCCCGCGGCTCATCCCCGTCGGTACGCTGCCCGGAATCGATGCGGCCGTCGAGCGGTTGATGCGCGCGCGGGCCGACGGCGAGCGGGTCGTCATCGTCGGCGACTTCGACGCCGACGGTGCCACGGCCACCGCGCTGATGGTGCGCTGCCTCCGGGCCTTCGGCTACGGGCGCGTCGGGTTCCTCGTGCCGGACCGCCTGCGCTTTGGCTACGGGTTGTCACCGGGCGTGGCCGAGGTTGCGGCGGTCGGCGGCCCGGGCCTGCTCGTCACCGTCGACAACGGCATCGCCAGCGTCGAGGGCGTGGCCCGCGCGGCGGCCCTCGGCCTCGACGTCGTCGTCACCGACCACCACCTGCCCGGCACGACGCTGCCGGCGGCCGCCGCCATCACGGGGCCGACGGTGCCGGGCACCACGTTCGCGAGCCCGTCGCTGTGCGGCGTCGGCGTGGCGTTCTACGTGCTCGCCGCCCTCGGCCGTGCGCTGGCCGCGGCCGGTCTGTGCAGCGCCGAGGTGGCGCGGCGGGCCGTGACGGCCGGCCTCGACCTGGTGGCGCTCGGCACCGTCGCCGACGTCGTGGCCCTGGATTTCAACAACCGCATCCTCGTGGCCGAGGGCCTGCGGCGCATCCGGTCCGGTCGCTGCTCGCCCGGCATCGCGGCGCTCTTCGCCGTGGCGGGGCGCGATACTGCCGCGGCCACGGCCGCGGACCTCGGCTTCGCCATCGCACCGCGCCTGAATGCCGCCGGCCGGCTCGCCGACATGACCGTCGGCGTGCAGTGCCTGCTGGCCGACGACCCGGCCCGGGCCCGCACACTGGCGGCGCAGCTCCACGCGCTGAACGCCGAGCGCCGCGAGCTGCAGGCACGCACCGAGGCCGAGGCCCTGGCGCTGCTCGGCGACCTGGCGGAGTTGCCGCGGGCCCTGGACAACGCGGCGGTGACGCTGTTCGACGAGTCCTGGCACCCCGGCATCGTCGGGCTCGTGGCGGGCCGCCTGCGGGAGCGCAGCGGCCGGCCGGCCGTGGCCTTCGCCAGGGACCCCGGGTCCGGGATGCTCCGCGGCTCGGCCCGCTCGGTGCCGGGCGTGCACATCCGCGACTGCATCGCCGCGGCACTGCGCGAGGTCAGCGACGGCGCCGTGCGCTTTGGCGGCCACGCCATGGCGGCGGGCCTCACGCTGCCGGAGGCGTTGCTGCCCGGCTTCCGGGCGGCGCTTTCGGCCGAGGTGCATCGCTACGACGAGGTCATCGCCGCCGGCGACGCCGTCTGGACAGACGGTCCGCTGGACGCGGCCGACCTCACGCCGGAATTCGCCGAGGTGCTGGCGGCGGCGGGACCCTGGGGCTCGGCGTTCCCGGAGCCACTCTTCGACAACACCTTCGAGGTGCTGCGCGAGGGCGTCGTCGGCGGCAGCCACCTGCGGCTGACGGTCCGTCACCCGGGCGGTGGCGACCCGGTGGGCGCCATCGCGTTCGGCATGGCCGCCCGTTCGCCGCTGCCGCGCGAGGCCCGGCTGGTGTACCGGCTCGAGGTCGACCGCTGGCGCCAGCGGCGCGCGGCCCAGCTGGTCGTCGAGGCCGTGCTCGCCTGAGCCCGCGGTTGTTCACCGCGGCGGCAGCGTCTACGATGGCGCCCCCTTTTGCGGCGCACCGACCCCGATGGAAACCGCCCCGATCAAAGCCAGCATCCGCGACCTCCGTGACCGCGCCCAGGCCCTCAGGGGGTATCTTTGACTTCGATGCCAAGGAGCGGCGCCTCGCCGAGGTCCAGGAGGCCCTGCAGGATCCCGCTGCCTGGAACGACGCGAAGCGCGCCGAGGCCCTGAGCCGCGAGCGCGCCCAGCTCGAGGGCGTCGTCAACGACCTGACCGGCATCGACCGTGCCCTGGCTGACGCCACGGAGCTTCTGGCGCTGGCCGAGGAGGAGGACGACGAGGCCACCGCCGCCGAGGTCACGCGGGACGTCGCCACCGTGCGGTCCGACGTCGAGCGGCTCGAGTTCGCGCGCATGTTCGCCGGCGAGCACGACGCGGCCAACGCATTCGTCGATGTCCAGGCGGGGCAGGGCGGCACCGAGGCCCAGGACTGGGCCGAGATGCTGCTGCGCATGTACCTGAAGTACTGCGAGTCCCGGGGCTTCCAGGCCGAGCTCATCGAGGCCTCCGCGGGCGAGGTGGCCGGCATCAAGAGCGCGACGATCCACGTCATCGGCAGCCACGCCTACGGCTGGCTGCGCACCGAGACGGGCGTTCACCGGCTGGTGCGCAAGTCGCCGTTCGACTCCGGCAACCGCCGCCACACGTCCTTCGCCGCCGTGTTCGTCTCGCCCGAGATCGACGACGACATCGACATCGACATCGACCCGTCGCAGCTGCGCGTCGACGTTTACCGCGCCAGCGGTGCCGGCGGCCAGCACGTCAACAAGACCGAGTCGGCCGTGCGCATCACGCACCTGCCCACCGGTGTCGTCGTGCAGTGCCAGAGCGAGCGGTCCCAGCACAAGAACCGGTCGACGGCCATGAAGCAGCTGCGCGCGAAGCTCTACGAGCTCGAGGAGCAGAAGCGGCGCGCCGAGCAGCAGAAGCTCGAGGATCAGAAGACGGACATCGGCTGGGGCAGCCAGATCCGCTCGTACGTGCTCGACCAGTCCCGCGTCAAGGACCTGCGCACCGGCGTCGAGTCGGGCACGCCCGGCGCGGTGCTCGACGGCGACCTGCAGAAGTTCATCGAGGCAAGCCTGAAGCAGGGCCTGTGACGGCCCCGCGGCAGCGGAGGAGACCATGACCGACCACCCGTCCAGCGAGGGCGAGGGCGAGAACCGCCTGGTCGCCGAGCGCCGCCGCAAGCTCGCCGACCTGCGGGCCGCCGGCAACGCGTTCCCCAACCAGTACCGCCGCACCGCGCTCGCCGGGCAGCTGCACGCCACCTGGGGGAGCCACGGCAACGAGACCCTCGAGGCGGAGCCCGTCGAGGTGACCGTCGGCGGGCGGATGCTCGCGCGCCGCATCATGGGCAAGGCCAGCTTCGCCAAGCTCCAGGACCGCAGCGGCCAGGTGCAGGTGTTCCTGCAGAAGGACGTGCTCGGCGACGAGGCCTACGACGCGTTCCGCGGCCTGGACCTCGGCGACATCTGCTGGGCGAAGGGCACGCTGTTCCGCACGAAGACCGGTGAGCTGTCGGTCAAGGCCAGCGAGTTCCGCGTGCTGGTGAAGTCCCTGCGTCCGCTGCCGGAGAAGTTCCACGGCCTTGCCGACACCGAGCTGCGCTACCGCCACCGCTACGTCGACCTCATCGTGACCGAGGAGACGCGCGAGGTGTTCCGCGCGCGCACGCGCATCATCCAGTTCCTGCGCAGCTATCTCGACACCCTCGACTTCCTCGAGGTCGAGACGCCGATGATGCAGGCCATCCCCGGCGGTGCCGCGGCGCGGCCCTTCGTCACGCACCACAACGTGCTGGCCCGCGACCTCTACCTGCGCGTGGCCCCCGAGCTGTACCTGAAGCGCCTGGTCGTCGGCGGCTTCGAGCGCGTGTACGAGCTGAACCGCAACTTCCGCAACGAGGGTGTGTCGACCCGGCACAACCCCGAGTTCACGATGCTCGAGCTGTACATGGCGTACGCCGATTACCGTGATCTCATGGACCTGCTCGAGAACCTGCTGCGCAGCGTGGCGGCCAGCGTCACCGGCGGTGCCACGGTCAGCTACCAGGGTCGCGACTACGACCTGGGCGTGCCGTTCCGGCGCCTCTCCATCGAGGGGGCGGTGGCGCACTACAACCCGTCGCTCGAGCCGGGCCGCCTGCGCGACGCCGACTACCTGCGCGCGGCCTGCGCGCAGCTGCGCATCCCGGTGAAGCCCGGCTGGGGCGCCGGCAAGCTGCTGCTCGAGATCTTCGAGAAGACGGCCGAGCACGAGCTGGTCGATCCCGTGTTCGTCACCGGCTTCCCGGCCGAGGTCTCGCCGCTGGCGAGACGCAGCGACGACGACCCGTTCCTGACGGACCGGTTCGAGCTCTACATCGCCGGCCGGGAGCTGGCCAATGGCTTCTCGGAGCTCAACGATCCCGAGGACCAGGCGGAGCGCTTCCGCGCCCAGGTGGCCGAGAAGCAGTCCGGGGACGAGGAGGCGATGTTCTACGACGCCGATTACATCATGGCGCTGGAGTACGGGCTGCCGCCGACGGCGGGGCTCGGCATCGGCGTCGACCGCCTCGTCATGTTCCTGACGGGTCAGGCCTCGATCCGCGACGTGCTGCTGTTCCCGCACATGCGGGACTAGCCGGCCGGGGCACCGGCCTCGGGGATGGCGTAGGGCAGGGGCAGGCGCTGGACCGGCTGCTGCCCTTCGGCGTCAAGGCAGAGCGGACCGGCCAGGTCGTCGAGCACGACGACCGCCAGCAACTCAGCACCGCCGGGCACGGGCGCGGCACGCACGACCTGGCCTGCGGGACCGCGCGGTCCGTGGAGGCTGGCGCCGGCGGCAGGGGGCGGCGCCGCGACGGCGAAGCGCAGCATGCGCCGCTTGACCCGTCCGAGGTAGCGGGTGCGGGCCACGATCTCCTGTCCGGGGTAGCAGCCCTTCGTGAAGCTGATGCCGCCGAGCAGGTCGAGGTTGACCATCTGGGGCACGAACTCGCCGCTGGTGGCGGCTTCCACCGTCGGCAGGCCGGCGCGTATGTCGGCGAGGTCCCAGGCGAGCGCATCGCCGGCCGCAGGCGCGGAGCCGGGCGGGCCGACGCGCAGCGCGCGGCCCGGGTCGCCGGCGAGGCCCAGGTCGCTGCAGCCGGGTGCGGCACCGATGCCGGCATCGACACCGGCAACGGTGGCGTCGGCAAGGGTTACGGTGACCTTGGCACGCAGTACGTACAGGCGCAGCCGGGCCACCAGTGCTTCGGCGATACCGGCCGGCACGAAGAGGCCGAAGCAGTCCCCGGCACCGTCGGGCAGCAGGCCGAGGTGGCCCGTCCACAGCAGCCGCCCCCTGGGGTCGGCCCAGCCGGCAAGGCAGGTGGTGCCGACTGCCGCCAGCGCCACGTCCTGGGTCAGCTGGGACTGCAGGAACCTCACCCGCTCGGGGCCTGCCACCGTGACCAGCCGCAGGTCCGGCAACGCTGTCGTCGGTAACACGAAATGCCTTTCGGAATCAGTGCCTGAGCCGCGGCCGCGGCTTCCGGCAGCGCATCCATTCTGGCACAATTCCGCGCGTGCCCGAACCGACGGAAGACGCTCGCCGCAACGCCTCGCCGAGTGCGCTGACGGCTGCTTCGCCCGGCCCGGGTGCGACGACGTCCGACCCTGCCGGCGCTGTGGCGGGGCAGGGCCAGGCCATGGCGCCGGTCCCCGGTGCCGACGGCACGACGCCGGCCCACCCGCGCGAGCTGGGTGGGCCGAAAGGCCCCGACCCCACCCGTTATGGTGACTGGGAGCGGGGCGGCCGGTGTATCGACTTCTGACACCAGCTACCTGACAGGCCGCACGCAATGCCTGGCGCCACCGGGCCGCGCGCTCCGGGCGCGCGGCCGTGGCACCGGCACGGAGGAACACGCATGGCACAAGTCCAACGCCCGCTCTCACCGCACCTGCAGGTGTACCGCTGGCAGGTCAGCAACACACTGTCGATCCTGCACCGCCTGACCGGCGTCGTGCTGGCCGTCGGCAGCGCCGGCCTGGTGGGGTGGCTGCTGGCGCTGGCCTCTGGGCCCGGGGCCTTCCAGCAGGCCGCCGCCATCGTCCAGAGCATCCCCGGGCAGCTGCTGCTCGTCGGCTGGACGTTCGCCTTCTGCTACCACCTGTGCAACGGCATCCGCCACCTCGCCTGGGATGCCGGTTACGGATTCGACAAGCACACGGCCCGCAAGAGCGGCATCGCGGCCGTGGCCTGCGCCGCGGTACTGACTGCCGCGATCTGGGCGCTGGCGCTGTAAAGGAGACCCTGACCATGTCGTTGAAGTCACCGCTCGGCCGCGTGCTGGGCCTCGGCGCCGCGGGCGAAGGCCCCGGCCACTGGTGGGCCCAGCGCCTCTCGGCCGCCGCCCTCGTGCCGCTGACCCTGTGGTTCGCGCTGTCCGTGGCGGGCATCGACGCCGGCAACTACTACGTCGTCGATGCCTGGCTGTCGCGGCCGCTGAATGCATTGCTGGCGATCCTGCTGGTGCTCGCTGCCACGTACCACGCCAGCCTCGGCGTGCAGGTCGTCGCCGAAGACTACATCCACGCGCCCGGGCCGCGGGCCGTCCTGCTCGGGTTGCTGCGCCTCGCGCACGTGGCACTCGCCGTCGGCGGCGTCTTCGCGGTCGTCGTCGTGGCCACCGGGGGTGCCGCATGAGCCTGAAGGGCCAGTACGAGTTCGTCGACCACACCTACGATGTGGTCGTGGTCGGTGCCGGCGGCGCGGGCCTGCGCGCTGCCGTCGGCCTCGCCGAGGCGGGCCTGTCCACCGCCTGCATCAGCAAGGTCTTCCCGACCCGCAGCCACACGGTCGCCGCCCAGGGCGGCATCAGCGCGGCGCTCGCCAACATGGGCGAAGACGACTGGCGCTGGCACATGTACGACACGGTCAAGGGCTCCGACTGGCTCGGTGACCAGGACGCCATCGAGTACATGTGCAAGGAGGCGCCCGCCGCCGTCATCGAGCTCGAGCACTACGGCGTGCCGTTCTCGCGCACGGAGGACGGTCGCATCTACCAGCGGCCCTTCGGCGGCATGACGACGCACTTCGGCAAGGGCACGGCCCAGCGCACCTGTGCAGCCGCCGACCGCACCGGCCACGCGATGCTGCACTCGCTGTACCAGCAGAGCCTCAAGCACGAGGTCACCTTCTATATCGAGTTCTTCGCCATCGACCTGATGATGCAGGACGGCGAGTGCCGCGGCGTCGTTGCGATCGAGATGGCGACGGGCAAGCTCCACCGTTTCCGCGCCCAGCGCACGATCCTCGCTACCGGCGGCTATGGCCGTGCCTACTTCTCGTGCACGTCGGCGCACACCTGCACTGGCGACGGCAGCGCGATGGTGCTGCGGGCCGGCCTGCCGCTGCAGGACATGGAGTTCGTGCAGTTCCACCCGACCGGCATCTACGGCGCCGGCTGCCTGATCACGGAGGGCGTGCGGGGCGAGGGCGGCTACCTCACGAACTCGGCCGGCGAGCGCTTCATGGAGCGCTATGCGCCTAACGCCAAGGACCTGGCCTCGCGCGACGTGGTGAGCCGCGCCATGACGGTGGAGATCCGCGAGGGCCGCGGCGTCGGCCCCGACCGCGACCACATCCACCTGCACCTCGAGCACCTGGGTCCCGAGGTCATCAACGAGCGGCTGCCCGGCATCGCCGAGACGGCCCGCATCTTCGCCGGCGTCGACGTGACCCGGCAGCCGATCCCGGTGCTGCCGACCGTGCACTACAACATGGGCGGCATCCCGACCAACGTCCACGGCGAGGTGGTCACCCTGCGCAATGGCGATCCCAACTGCATCGTCCCCGGCCTGATGGCCATCGGCGAGGCGGCCTGCGTCTCGGTCCACGGCGCCAACCGGCTCGGGTCGAACTCGCTGCTCGACCTCGTCGTCTTCGGGCGCGGGGCAGCGAGCCACTGCGGCGCGACGGTGCAGGCCGGTGCGCGCCAGGCGCCGCTGCGTGGCGACGCCCACGAACTGGCGCTCTCGCGGCTCGACCGCCTGCGCCATGCCGACGGCAGCCGCCCGACGGCGGAGATCCGCCTCGAGATGCAGAAGGTCATGCAGAACCATGCGGCCGTGTTCCGCACCGGCGACTCGCTGCGGGAGGGCGTCAACCTGCTCGCCCGCACCCATGCGAGCTTCCCCGACGTCCGGGTCACCGACCGCGGCCTCATCTGGAACACCGACCTGCTCGAGACCCTCGAGCTCGACAACCTCCTCGGGCAGGCCATGGCCACCATCGTCTCGGCCGAGAACCGCACCGAGAGCCGTGGCGCCCACGCCCGCGAGGACTTCCCCGACCGCGACGACGGGCAGTGGCTCAAGCACACGCTCGCCTGGCTCGAGGACGGCAAGGTCCGGCTCGACTACCGCCCGGTCAAGCTCGAGACGCTGACGAACGAGGTCGAAACCATCGCGCCCAAGGCGCGGGTGTACTGACAACCACCGCCGGGCCCCCAGGGCCCGCGCAGCAAGCGGAGCGACTCCACCGATGGCGCAGTTCAGGCTACCCCCCAACTCCCGCGTGGCCGCCGGCAGGCACTTCCCGGCCGCGCCTGGCGCGACCCAGACCCGGCGCTTTGCGATCTACCGTTACGATCCGGCGGCCGGCGCCACGCCCCGGCTCGACACCTACGACGTCGACACCGGCCGCTGCGGCCCGATGGTTCTCGACGCGCTGATCAAGATCAAGAACGAGGTCGACCCGACGCTGACCTTCCGGCGTTCGTGCCGCGAGGGCATCTGCGGCTCCTGCGCGATGAACATCGACGGCGTGAACACGCTGGCGTGCATCCAGGCCATCGACGGCATCCGCGGCGACGTGCGCATCTACCCGCTGCCGCACATGCCGGTCATCAAGGACCTCGTCCCAGACCTGACGAACTTCTACGCGCAGTACGCCTCGATCAAGCCCTGGCTGCAGACGCGCACGCCGGCCCCGCCGGACCGGGAGCGCCTGCAGTCGAAGGAAGACCAGGAGCTGATCAACAGCCCCTCGGCCTGCATCCTGTGCGCCTGCTGCTCGACGAGCTGCCCGAGCTACTGGTGGAACAGCGACCGCTACCTGGGGCCCGCGGCCCTGCTCGCGGCCTACCGCTGGCTCGTCGACACCCGCGACGAGGCCACTGGCGAACGGCTCGACGACCTCGAGGACCCGTTCCGGCTGTACCGGTGCCACACCATCATGAATTGCACCAACGCCTGCCCGAAGGACCTCAATCCGGCCCGGGCGATCGCCGCGACCAAGCGCATGATGGCCGAGCGGCGCCTGTAGCCGCCCGGGCAGCGGGGCCGTGGCGGACCACGAGGAGGCGAAGCTGCGCTGGCGCTGCCGGCGCGGCATGCGCGAGCTGGACCTGCTGCTGCTCCGCTACCTCGAGCGCGACTACCCCGGGGCGCCGGCGGCCGAGCGCCAGGCCTTCGCGACGCTCCTTTCCGGCCAGGACCCCGACATTCTCGCCTTGCTGACCGGGCGTGAGCGCGCCGACGATGCGGCCCTTGCGCATGTGGTCGAACGCCTCCTCATCGCCGGTTGAACTGCGGCCCGCGGCCCCGTCGCTGGCCTGGGCCATGGCGGGCCTGGGGCTCGCGGCGGTCGCGGCCGTGCTGGTCCTGGCGGATGCTCCCGCAGGGCCTGCCTCGGCCGCGCTGCTGCTCGGCGCTGGCGGCCTCGGCCGCGCCGTGCACCGCGGGGCCGTCGCCACGTCCCTTCGCTCACCGCTTCCGGGGCAGTGGTGCGTCGCACTGGGCGACGGTCCGCCCCAGGCGGCACGGCTGCTGCGGGCCTGGACCCTGGGGCGCTGGCTGGCCGCCGCCAGCTTCGCGGTGCCGGACGGTTGCCGGATCACCGTCACGCTGCTCTGCCGCGACCAGCCACCGGAGGCCTGGCGCCGCTTCCTCGTGCGCCTGCACAGCACCTGAGGCAGCCGACTTGAGTAGACTGGCGGCCCTGCTGCAGTGCCGGTCGGCCCGCATGCTGCGAACCCCTGACGAACTTTCCCGCCCGGATCCGGTCACAGCCCGTGGCCGCCCCGTGCGCGCGACCTGACTGCGACGCCGCATCGATGGCCAGCACACCGGGGGACCAGGATCTCGTCGCGCGCGCGCAGGCGGGGGACCGCCGGGCGTTTGACCTGCTCTGCCTCAAGTACCAGCAGCGCATCGTCAAGCTCGCCCTGCGCTATGTGCGCGAACCTGCCGAGGCGCTGGACATTGCCCAGGAAGCGTTCATCAAGGCCTACCGTGCGCTGCCGGGCTTCCGGGGCGACAGCGCGTTCTACACCTGGCTGTACCGCATTGCGATCAACTCCGCCAAGAACCACCTGGCCGGCCGCGACCGGCGACACGCCGAGCTCGACGCCACGGGTGACGGGGGCGATTCCGTCGAGGTCGTGGCGCTGCTCCGTGACGACGAAACGCCGGAGCGCCTCGCGATGCAGGACGACCTGCGCCGGGCCATCGAGGCCGCCATGGCGGCGCTGCCCGACGAACTGCGCACGGCGATCCTGCTGCGCGAAGTCGACGGGCTCAGCTACGAGGAGATCGCGGCGGCCATGGAGTGTCCGGTGGGAACGGTGCGCTCGCGCATCTTCCGCGCCCGCGAGGCCATCGACGAGCGCATCAGGCCACTGCTCTAGGCAGTCACGGCAGACATCGACGGGGAGGCACGGACATGGCGGGTGACACGGACATGCAGAAGGCTGATGGCACCACGGCGGCACCGGCCGTGGCCGAGCAGCTGTCGGCGCTGCTCGACGACGCGCTGCCGGCCGAGGAAGTACCCCTGCTGCTGGCGCGCTGCGGTGCCAACGGTGCCGGTGGGGCGGCGCGCGGGACGCTGGCGCGCTATGCCCTGATCGGCGAGGCGCTCCGCGGCTCGGCCGAGCCCAGGGCCCTGGTCGTGGCCGACCGCGTCCGGACGGCCGTCGATCAGCCAGGCAGCGTCGCGGCGGTCGTTCCCCGCACGCTGCCCGGCTGGCTGATGCCGGCGGCGGGCGTCGCGGCCTCGGTCATCTTCGCCGTGGCCGTGGCTGCCACCCTCGGGGCCGGGGCCCGGGCGCCGGTCGTTGCCCCGGTCGCGATGGCCGCCCGTCCAGCCCTCGACACCGGGCAGATCACGGACTACCTCGTCTACCACGGCGAGTACTCGGGCCTGCTGTCGGCCAAGCTCGTCGACTCCCACATCGTCGCGCAGCGGGTTGCGGCGTGGCGCACCGAGGCGCCCGCCCCATGACGCCCCGGCTGCTCCCGCGCTGGCTGGCGGGCGCCGTGATGGCGCTGTCGCTGGCCCTGGTCATGCCCGCCGCGAGGTCCGACGACCGCGCCGAAGCGGAGCGCTGGATCGAGCGCATGGGAGTGGCGCTTGAGCGGCTCAACTACGAGGGGACCCTGGTCGAACTGGCCGGCCAACAGGCGACGGTGATGCGCGTCGTCCACCGCCACGAGCGCGGCATGACCTCGGAGCGGCTCACGGCCATCGACGGCGTCGGCCGCGAGATCATCCGGCACGGCGACGAAGTGACCTGCATCCTGCCCGACCAGCGCACGGTCCTTGTCGACCGCCGCGACAACGTTCCCGGGTCGACGAGCCGCCTGCGCGCCCGGTTCGGCGGGCGGCCCGTGTTCCCGGCCGCGCACTATCGCCTGGCCCTGGAGCCCGGCCCCGTGCTGGCGGCCCGGCCCACGCAACTGCTGGTGGTCGAGCCCACCGACGGCCTGCGCTACGGCTACCGCCTCTGGCTCGACGACGAGACGGCGCTGCCGCTCAGGCTGCAGGTGGCCGGTGACGGCGGGGCGGTCGTCGAGCAGGTCCTGTTCGCGGACATCCGCGTCGGCGAGCCCATCGCCGACGCGGCGGTCCGTGCCTCCCAGCCGACCGACGGCTACACGTGGCGGCAGGCGCGGCCTGTGCCCGTGACGGGCGCGGTGCCGGCCCCATGGGCGGCCGTGCGTCTGCCGCCGGGTTTCGTCCAGCAGGCCGCCACCACGAAGCCGGGCCGTTCGGCGGCGCCGGTCACCCAGCTGGTCTACTCCGACGGCGCGGCGACGGTGTCGGTCTTCATCGAGCCCGATGCGGGGGCCGACGTCCCCGGGGCGGGCTCCGCGACGGAAGGTCACGGCGGCACGCGTCTCGGCAGTGCCAGCGTCTTCACGCTGGTCCGGTCAGGGCACCGGGTGACGGCCATGGGCGAGGTGCCGGCGCCGACGGTCGAGATGATTGCCCGGGCCATGGGCCCCGCCCCGGTGGCTGATGCCCGGTCCCGCTGACCCGGCGGGCGGGACGGGCGGGGCAGGGGTGCCCCGCGTCTTCACCGTCTACAGCCGCCCGGGCTGTCATCTCTGCGAAGAGTTCATCGAGGAGCTGATCACGCTGTGCCGCGGGCGCGTGCGGCTGGTCGTCGAGGACGTCGACCGGGACCCGGCCCTGCGCGAGGCCTACGGCCTGCGCATCCCGGTCCTCTGCGCAGGCTCCCGCGAGGTCTGCGCCACCCGTGTGAACCACGCGGCCGTCCGGGATGCCCTGGCGTGGTAAATTACGCGCCGTCTCGAGGCTACCGGCCCTGCCGCCCGTCGTGGATTTCGCCCTACTGCTCGTCGTCGCCACCGCCGTCAGCGGCCTGATCTGGGCCGTCGATGCCGCCTTCCTGCGTCCGCGCCGCGTCGCCGTCGGCGGCGGCCGGATGTCCGCGACCGGCGAGCCCTTCCAGCCTGCGGAGCCGGTGCTGGTCGAGTACGCGCGCTCGTTCTTCCCGATCCTGCTGGTGGTGCTGCTGATCCGCTCGTTCCTGTTCGAGCCGTTCCGCATCCCGTCGGCGTCGATGGTGCCGACGCTGCTGATCGGCGACTTCATCTTCGTCAACAAGTTCACCTACGGGCTGCGCCTGCCGGTCCTCAACAACCGCATCGTCGAGCTGGGGTCGCCGGCCCGGGGCGACGTGGTCGTCTTCCGGCTGCCTGCCGACCCGTCGACCAACTACATCAAGCGCCTCGTGGGCCTGCCGGGCGACGAGGTCGTGTACCTGAACAGCCGGCTGTACATCAACGGCACGGCGGTGCCCGTCGCCATCGAAGGGCCGTGGTCCGGCGATGGCAGCGAGGCGCAGCCACCGTCGATCCTCGGCCGCGAGACCCTCGGCGAGTCGGCCCACGACGTGTTGTTCATCCCGTCGCGGCCGAGCTTCGAGGGCACGTTCATCGTGCCGCCGGGCCACTACTTCCTGATGGGCGACAACCGGGACAACAGCCAGGACAGCCGCTACGATCTGGTCGGCATGGTTCCGGAGGACAACATCGTCGGCAAGGCGGTGGGCATCTGGATGAACTGGGATTTCTCGTCGGCGCCCCGCCTCGGGCGCATCGGCATGGCCATCCGCTAGGAGTCCTCGCATGCGGCGACAGCGTGGCATCACGGCGATCAGCTTCCTGATCCTGGCGGCGATGGTCGGCGCCCTCGGCTACGCGGCCGTGCGGCTCGTGCCGGTGTACCTCAACCAGATGAAGGTCGCGAAGATCCTCACCGACCTGAAGTCCGAGTACGACGGGCAGAACGCGAGCCCCGCGGCGCTGCAGTCGGCCATCGGCCGGCGGCTCGACATCGAGATGATCGACTTCCCGGCGCTCGGTGACTTCCGCATCGAGAAGACCGGCGGCGGCTACCGTGTCTCCGTCGCCTACGAGGACCGCGCGCCCTACGCCGGCAACCTGTCCATCGTGGCCGACTTCGACAACTCGGTCGAGATCCGGCGCTGATGCCGGATGACCGGCAGCTCGCCGGGGGCTGGGCCGTGACGCACCTCGGCTACCGGTTCCGCGACGAGTCCCTGCTGGAGCGGGCCCTGACCCACCGCAGCGCCGGTGCGGCCAACAACGAACGGCTCGAATTCGTCGGCGATGCCGTGCTCGGCCTCGTGACGGCCGAACTGCTGTTCCATGGCCGGCCGGCCGCCGCCGAAGGGCCGCTGACCCGGTTGCGGGCCCGGCTCGTCCGCAAGGAAACCCTCGCCGGGGTCGCCCGGGGCCTCGGGCTCGGCGCCCACGTCCGGCTCGGCAGCGGTGAGCTGCGCACGGGCGGGCACCAGCGTGATTCGATCCTCGCCAACGCACTGGAGGCCGTCATCGGCGCCATCTTCCTCGACGCCGGCCTCGACCCGGCCCGCACCGTCATCCACCGCCTGCTGGGGAACCTGCTCGACGGCCTGCCCGACGACCAGGACCTGCGGGACCCGAAGACCCGCCTGCAGGAGCACCTGCAGGCCCGGGGCCTGCCGCTGCCCGAGTACGTCGTCGGCAGCGTCGCCGGTGCCGCCCACGACCAGTGGTTCGAGGTGACGTGCCGCCTGCCGGCCGACGGCCGCATGTTCCCGGGTGCCGGCGCCAGCCGCCGCGCGGCGGAGCAGGAGGCGGCCACAGCGGCGCTCGCCGCGCTGGTCCCCGGTCAGGTGACGCCCGATGAGTGAGTCGATCGTGACCCCGGGTTCCCCGGTCCCTGCGGGCTACCGCTCCGGCTTCGTGGCGGTGCTCGGCCGGCCGAACGTCGGCAAGTCGACGCTGGTCAACGCCCTGGTGGGGCGCAAGATCAGCATCGTCACGCCGCGGCCCCAGACCACGCGCCACGCCATCGTCGGCGTACTCTCGCGGCCGGCTGCGCAGCTGCTCTTCGTCGATACGCCGGGGCTCAACCCGCGCAGCAGCCGGCTGCTGAACCGCGCGATGAACCGGGCCGTGCAGGGGGCCGTCGTCGGTGCCGACGCCGCGCTGATGGTCATCGAGCCACCGGGGTGGCGGGACGGCGACGACCAGGTCTTCGAGCAGGTCCAGGCGGCGCGCTGCCCGGCCATCCTCGTCGTCAACAAGATCGACCGGCTGCGGCCACGCGCCCGGCTGCTGCCGCTGCTCGACGAGCTCGGGCGGCGGCCCGGCTTCACGGCGATGGTGCCGGTGGCGGCGCGCACCGGCGAGAACCTCGACCGCCTGCTGGATCTCGCCACGGGCCTCTTGCCGGAGGGGCCGCCGCTGTACCCGGCGGATGCCACCACCGACCGCGGCCTGGCGTTCCGCATCGCCGAGCTGATCCGCGAGCAGCTCCTCCTCCAGCTGCGCCAGGAGGTTCCCTACGGGCTTGCCGTCGAGGTCGAGTCCCTCGAGGAGAAGCCCGGCGTGATCGTGGCCAGTGCCGTCATCTGGGCCAGCCGCGACTCCCACAAGGGCATCGTCATCGGCCGCGGCGGAGCGACGCTCAAGGCCGTCGGCACGGCTGCGCGGCTGGAGCTCGAGCGGCTGCAGGGCGTGCGCTGCCACCTCGAGACGCACGTGCGGGTCAAGAAGGACTGGGCCGACAGCGAGCGGGCCCTGCAGCAGTTCGGCTTCGAGACCGGGCCGTGACCGCGGCGGCCAGCGCGCTGGAGCTCGCGTTCCTGCTCCAGGTCCGGCCGTACCGCGAGACCAGCCTGCTCATCGAGGCCTTCGTCCGCTCCCAGGGCAGGCTGGGGTTCGTCGCCCGCGGCGCCCGGCGGCCGCGCTCGGCCTGGCGCAGCCTGCTGCAGCCGTTCCGGCCGCTGGTCATCAGCTGGGCCGGCCGCGGCGCGCTGCAGACGCTGCGGACCGCCGAGCCCGCCGCACCCATGGCGGCGCCCACCGGTGCCGAGGTCGTCAGTGCCTTCTACCTCAATGAGCTGCTGCTGGCGCTGCTCCGGCGCGGCGATCCCCATCCCGAGCTCTTCGACCGCTACGCGACGGCGCTCGCGGAGCTGGCGGCGGCCGGCTCGCCGGAGCCGGCCCTGCGGCGCTTCGAGCTGGGGCTGCTGCAGGACCTCGGCTACGGGCTGTGCCTCGACCGGGACGCCGGCAGTGACCGGCCGCTGGATCCCGCCGGCCAGTACCGCTACGTGCCCGAGCACGGGCCCGTGGCGGTGCGCGACGGCGAGGCGGGCGGACCTTTCTACAGCGGGGCGGCACTTCTCGGCATCGCCCGCGAGGACTTCGCGGACGAGGCGACCCGCCGGGCGGCGCGGCAGCTGCTGCGTGCCGCCATAGCCCACCACCTCGGCGACCGCGAGCTGCGCACCCGCACCGTGCTGGCCGCCATGCGCCGGTAGGCCTTACCATCGCGCCTCGCGCCGCTGCCCGGGGCCTGCCCGTGACCGTCCTGCCGCCCATGCCACCCCTGCTTCTCGGGGTGAACGTCGACCACGTTGCTACGCTGCGCCAGGCGCGGGGCGGCCGTGAGCCCGATCCGGTGGCTGCCGCGCTGGTGGCCGAGCGCGCCGGCGCCGACAGCATCACGGTGCACCTGCGGGAGGATCGCCGGCACATCCAGGAGCACGACCTGTTCGCCCTGGCCGGCGTCCTGCGAACGCGCATCAACCTCGAACTTGCGGTGGCCGATGAGGTGCTGGCCATCGCGACGCGGCTGCGTCCGGCCGACTGCTGTCTCGTCCCGGAGCGCCGCCAGGAGATCACCACCGAGGGCGGGCTCGACGTGCGGGGTCACCATCCTGCCGTGGCCGCTGCCTGTGCCCGCCTCGCGGCCGCCGGCAGCCGCGTGTCGCTCTTCATCGACCCGGACCCCGACCAGGTGCGGGCCGCGGCCACCACCGGCGCCGCGGTCATCGAGTTGCACACCGGGGCCTACGCCGAGGCGACGGGCGGGGCGGCTGCGGCCGAGCTCGAGAGGATCCGGTCCGCCGCGAAGCTCGCGGCAACCCTCGGTCTCACGGTCCATGCGGGCCACGGCCTCAACTACTCGAACGTCGGCCCCGTCGCGGCAATCGCCGGCATCGTCGAGCTCAATATCGGCCACGCCATCGTCAGCCGCGCGGTCTTCGACGGCCTCGGCCCCGCCGTCGCGGCCATGAAGGCGCTGATGCTCGCCGCACGCCAGGCCGGGACCCCATGATCTACGGCATTGGCACCGACATCCTGCGCGTCGAGCGCGTGGCGGCGGCCTGGGAGCGCTTCGGCGACCACTTCGTGCGCCGCGTGCTCATGCCCGAGGAGCTGGCCGTCTTCCGTCCCCGCCAGGCGGTGCGCTTCCTGGCCATGCGCTTCGCGGCGAAGGAGGCCATCGTCAAGGCCATGGGCACGGGCTTCGCCCACGGCATGTGGCTGCGTGACGCCGGGTTCCTGAGCGACCCGCGCGGCCGGCCCGAGGTGATCTTCTCGGGCCGGGGCCGCGCCCGCTGCGCCGAGCTCGGCATCCGGTCCAGCGACGGCCACATCACGCTGTCCGACGAGGGCGGCTTCGTCATCGCCGTCGCGGTGCTGCTGCGTGCCTGAGCGGCCACTCCCCGAATCCCGATCCTGACCCGACGAGAGCACACCCATGCGCTGCCTGACCTTCGACATCGAGACGGTGCCCGACACGGACCTCGGCCGGCGGCTGCACGGCCTCGAGGGCCTGCCCGACGGCGAGGTGGCCAAGGCCATGGTCTTCCACCATCAGCAAGAGACCGGCAGCGACTTCCTGCCGCTGCACATGCACCGCGTCGTCGCCATCGGCGTGGGCTGGCGGCATCGGGACAGCTTCACGGTGCGCTGCCTCGGCGACGAGTCCAGCAGCGAGCAGGAGCTGGTCACCAAGTTCTTCGAGGTCATCGACAGCCACACGCCGGACCTCGTCAGCTGGAACGGCGCCGGCTTCGACCTGCCGGTGCTGCACTACCGGGCGCTGCTGCACGGGGTGCGCGCACCGCGCTACTGGGAGGTGGGCGACGAGGACACCTCGTTCCGCTACAACAACTACCTGGGCCGTTTCCACTGGCGCCACACCGACCTGATGGACGTCCTGTCGGGCTACCAGGGTCGTTCGCGGGCGCGGCTGGAGCAGGTCGCGGTGCTGCTCGGCCTGCCGGGCAAGCTCGGCTTCTCCGGTGGCCAGGTCTGGGACCACTACCTGGCCGGAAACCTCGCCGGCATCCGGTCCTACTGCGAGACCGACGTGCTGAACACCTACCTCGTCTGGCTGCGGTTCCAGGCGATGCGCGGCATCCTCGACGACGCGGCCCTTGAGGCCGAACTGGCCCGCGTACGCCGCTTCGTCGACGACTCGACTGCCACGCACTGGCAGCGCTTCGGCGCGGCCTGGGCCTGGCAGCCTGGCGCCACCTGACCTGCCAGCCGGCATGCCTGCACCACCGTCCGCACCCGAGCGCGCCGTCATCGCGGGGCTCACCCTCGAGGGCCTCGGCGTCGTGCGTGGCGAGGGCAAGCGGGTGCTGGTGCACGGCGCGCTGCCCGGCGAGGACGTCGAGTACCAGCGCACGCGGCGGCGCTCGAACTACGACGAGGCGCGGCTGCTGGCGGTCCACGCCCCGTCCGCCGACCGCGTGGAGCCCCGCTGCAGCTATTTCGGCCGCTGCGGCGGCTGCGCCCTGCAGCACCTCGCCCCGGCGGCGCAGCTCGCCGCCAAGGAAACGACGCTGCTGGAGTCCCTGTCCCGGATCGGCGGCGTGCGCCCGGCGCAGGTGCTGCCACCGGTCGCCGGCGAGACCTGGGGCTACCGGCGCCGCGTGCGGTTCTCCGTGCGCGACGTGCAGGCCAAGGGGCGCGTGCTCGTGGGCTTCCAGGAGCGCGAGCGGCCGTGGGTCATGGACATGGACCACTGCGAGACGGCCCACCCGCTGGCCAGCGCGCTGCTGCCGGCGCTGTCGGCGCTCGCGGGGTCGCTGAGCATCCGCCACCGCGTGCCGCAGTTCGAGGTCACCGTTGCCGACAATGCGGTGGCCGTGGTGGCGCGCACGCTGCTGCCCCTGACGCCCGACGACGACCGGCGGCTCGAGGACTTCGCTGCAGACACGCAGGGCCTGGACCGGCCGCTGCGCCTGTACGTCCAGCCTGGCGACGGCCGCACGCTGGTACCCGTCGGCGCGGCGGCCCGCGACCCGTCGCCGCTGGAGTACGCGCTGCCGGCCCGGGGACTGCGGCTCGCCTTCGGACCCACGGACTTCATCCAGGTGAATGCCGCGGTCAACGCGGCCCTCGTCGAACAGGCCCTGGCCGCGCTGGATCTGCGGCCCACCGACCGGGTGCTCGACCTGTTTGCCGGCATCGGCAACTTCAGCCTGCCGCTGGCGCAGCGCGCTGCGGCCGTCGTCGGCATCGAGGGTGCCGCGCCGGCGGTGGAGTGGGCGAGGCGCAATGCCGCCAGCGCCGGCCTCGCCAACGCGGAGTTCGTCGTCGCGGACCTGGCCGGCGACGGCCTCGGCGGTGCCTGGGCCCGCGGGCGCTACGACCTCGCGTTGCTGGACCCGCCCCGCGCGGGGGCCCGGGAGCTGCTGGCGCCGCTGGCGGCCACCGGTGTCCGCCGCATCGTCTACGTGTCGTGCCACCCGGGCACGCTGGCCCGGGATGCCGGCATCCTCGTCGGGGAGCACGGCTTCGCGCTCGAGGCGGCTGGCGTGCTCGACATGTTCCCCCAGACCAGCCACGTCGAGAGCATGGCGGTCTTCAGCCGGACAGCGGCATGAGCGCGCCGGTCACGGCGCTGCAGGTCGTCGTGAGCCTCACCCGCCAGCGGCTCGCGCTCGAACGGGCCGGTGCGGTGCTGGTGGAGTTTCCGGTCTCCACTTCCCGCTACGGGCCCGGCGAACGGCGGGGCAGCCTGTGCACGCCCCGCGGTTCCCACGTCGTCCGGGCCCGCATCGGCGCCGGCCAGCCCGAGGGCGCGGTCTTCCGGGCGCGGCGGCCCACCGGCGAGGTGTGGAGCGACGCCCTCGACCGGCAGTTTCCCGGGCGCGACTGGATCCTGACGCGCATCCTGTGGCTCAGCGGCTGTGAGCTCGGCCGCAACCGGCTCCGCGACGTCGACAGCATGGCCCGCTACATTTACATCCACGGCACGCCGCCGACGGCGCCCATGGGGGTGCCGCAGTCCCACGGCTGCATCCGCATGCGCAACGCCGACGTGCTGCGGCTGTTCGACCTGGTGCCCGCCGGCACGCCGGTGCTGATCGGTGACTGAGCGCGGTACCGTGACTGCATCGAGGGAGACCCTGCCATGACGCTGGGACCGCTGATGGTCGACGTGGCCGGCCCCGTGCTCGGGGCGGCCGACATCCAGCGCCTGCAGGATCCGGTGGTGGGCGGCGTCATCCTGTTCGCCCGCAACTACGCCTCCCGCGAACAGCTGCGGGAACTCGTCGCCGCCATCCACGCGGTCCGCAACCCGCCGCTGCTGGTGGCGGTGGACCAGGAGGGCGGGCGCGTGCAGCGCTTCCGCGAGGGGTTCTTCCCGCTGCCGCCGCTGCGCTGGATCGGCCACCAGTACGACATGGATCCCGACGCCGGCCGCCGGCTCGCCTTCCAGGCCGCCTGGGTCATGGCCACCGACCTGCGCGATGCCGGCGTCGACTTCAGCTTCGCACCGGTGGTGGACCTCGACCACGGCCTCAGCACCATCATCGGCGAGCGCGCCTTCCACCGTGACCCCGCGGTCGTGGCCGAGCTCGCGGCGGCGTACCTGCAGGGACTGCGCCGCGCCGGCATGATCGGCGTGGCCAAGCACTTCCCGGGGCACGGCGGCGTGATCGCGGATTCGCACCTCGAACTGCCGGAGGACCACCGCTCCCGGGCCGACCTCTACGACGACCTGCTGCCCTACGAGCGCCTGGTCGCGTCGGGCCTCCTGGCCGGCGTGATGGTGGCGCACGTGCGCTACCCGGCCGTCGATCCGGCGGTCGCGAGCCTGTCGCCGTACTGGATGCGCCAGGTGCTGCGCAACGGACTCGACTTCCGCGGGGTGGTGTTCTCCGACGACCTCAGCATGAAGGCGCTGGACGGTGAGGGCGGGCTGCCGGAGCGGGCCGCCGCGTCGCTGCGGGCCGGCGCCGACATGGTGCTCGTCTGCAACGACCCCGCCGGCGCGGATCGCGTGCGGGCGGCGCTGGCGGGCCTGACCGATCCGGCCGGCCAGGCGCGGCTCGCGAGCCTGCGTCCCCGCCAGCTGCCGGCCGGCGCGGAGCCGCGCGGCGGCCGCGAGTGGGACCGCGTGACCGCCGCGCTGGCAGCGGCCCTCGACCGGCCGGGGCTCTCGCTCGATGGCTGAGGCGCCGGTTCCCGGGCCCGTTCCCGGCTCGTTCCGCATCGCGCCGGCGGCCGCCATCGACGCGGCCTGGGACCGCATGGCCCGGGCGCTGCAGCCGCGGGTGGACGCGGGCGACTGCGTCCTGCTCGGCATCCTGCTGGGCGCCATGCCGACCCTCGTGAACGTCGCCCGCCGCCTGGAAGGCGACGTCCTGCTCGAGACCTGTCGCGTCAGCCGCTATCGCGGCGGGCGGCAGGGCGGCGAGCTCGAATGGCTAGCGACGCCGGTGCTGCCGCTGGCGGGCCGCCGCGTGGTCGTCATCGACGACATCTACGACGCCGGCCATACCGTCGCGGCGGTGGCCGGCTGGTGCCGTGCGGCCGGTGCCGGCGAGGTGGTGACGGCGGTGCTCGCCACCCGGCGCAACGCGCCGGGCCCCGGCCCGGACGTGGCGGGCCTCGTGATCGGCGACGAGTACGTGTACGGCTGCGGCATGGACTACCACGGGGGCTGGCGGCACCTGCCGGACCTGTACGGCCTGCCGCCGGCGTGAGCGGAGGAGCGGCGATGCGCATCGCGATCATCGGCGGCAGCGGCTCGGCGGCCCTGCGGCCTTCCGGGGCCAGCGTCGTCGAAGGCTCTGCCGCCGACACGCCCTGGGGCGCGCCATCGGGGCCGCTGTGGTCCTGGCAGGCCGGGGCGACGACCTTCCTGCTGCAGCACCGCCACGGCGACCCGCACCGGTGGCTCCCGCACGAGGTCAATTACCGCGCCAACGTCTGGCAGCTGCACAGGGTGGGCGTGGACGCCGTGGTCGGCGCCAACACCGTGGGACACATCGACCGGCGCCTCGCCGTCGGCGATCTCGTCATGCCGGACCAGCTCATCGATTACACGTGGGGACGGCCGGGGACGTTTGGTGGCACCGGCGGACTGCCGGTGGGCACGGGTCACGTCGAGTTCACGCAGCCCTTCGATGCCGGGCTCCGCGCGCGCCTCGGGGCCGCTGCCGCCGGGGCCGGCGTCCCTTTGGTGGCCACAGGCACCTACGGCGTCACCCAGGGCCCGCGCCTGGAAACCGCGGCCGAGATCGAGCGACTGGCCCGCGATGGCTGCACCATCGTCGGCATGACCGCTAGCCCTGAGGCCGTCCTGGCCCGCGAGGCAGGGCTGCCTTACGCGCTGCTCTGCGTGTCGGTCAACGCGGCGGCCGGCCGGGGCCTGCCCGGCGAGTCGATCCACGCCAGCATGGCTGGGGCCCTGGCCGGCGGCCTGGCCCGCATCAGCCGCGTGCTGGCCGCCGTCGCCGCCGGTCCCGCCGGGTGATCGCGTTCACGGAACACCCCCGCCGCTGACCTTAATATCGCGCGACGCGGGTCGCCGACACGCCGTCGGCGCGCTGAACTGCAGGATCCTCCGATGGCGTCCAGGCACCTCCACCACCTCAACCGCCACCTGCTGCGCCAGGCCCTCGATGCGCTGCCGGCGCCGGCCCTGATCGTGGATGCCGAGACCCGCGACCGGCTCATCCTCTACGCCAACAATGCCGTGGCCGCCCTGGCGGGCATGGCGCCGACCGAACTGATCGGGCGGTCCTTCCAGGCCGTGGCTGCCGGCGCACCGGCAGCCGATGACGAGGGTCCCTGGCGGCTGCGGTGCCGTTCAGGCGACGTCCTCGAGCTGCAGGCGGCGCCGCTCTACCACCGCCCGGGGCGGCCGGGCTGCTGGCTGCTGACCTCGGCGCCCGCCGCGGTGGCGGTCCAGCCGGCGGACGACGCGCTTCCCGAATCGGTTCCCGATGCAGCGCCGGTGCCCCAGGGCCGCGGCAGCGACGCCTGGCTGCGGTCCGTGCGCGACGACCGTTACGACCCGGCCACCGGCCTGCCGGGCCGCGTGGCCTTCATCGACGTGCTGGCCCGCGACTTTGCGCTGGCCCGCCGCGAGCAGCGGCGGCTCACGGTGGCGGTGTTCCGCGTCGATGCCTTCGAGGCCTACGAGGCGCTGTTCGGCCGCCACGCTGCCGACGCGTGCCTGCGCAAGGTAAGCCGGGCCATCGCCAGCCTGCTGCGGCGTGCCGGGGACTATCCGGCGCGGGCGGGCCACGACCGGTTTGCCGTGCTGATGACCGGCGGGGACGAGGCCTCGAACCGCGAGCATGCCGGGCGCATTGCCCAGCGGGTCCGGGACCTGGCCATCCACCATCCGCGCTCGCTGCCGGCGCGCTACGTCACGGTGTCGTGGGAGGTGGTGAGCCTGGTGCCGCCCCGGTCGGCCGAGGAGCCTGACCTGCTCGAGCTGGCCGAGGCCGCGCTGTCCGCCACCGGCGACGAGACCGGTCCGGCCCCGTCGGGCCGCCGGAACGGGTCGCCGTCACTCTGAGGGGGCGGCAGCCCCCGCGCTGACCGGGCGCACCGATGCGATCACCCCGAAGTCGGGGTGATCGAAGTAGTGCAGGTTGCCGTTGCGGATGCGCCGCGTCTCGCGGATGCGCACCACGCCCGGCGTGCCCGCCGGGTCCGGGGGGCCAAGTCCTGCCACCGTCGCGTCGATCTCGAGCACGAGGCCGCCCTGCTGGTACAGCAGCGCCCCGACGCTGGCTGGCGCGTTGGCGGCGTTGGCATTCCAGGCCTGGATGCGCGCCCCGGCGGGCTGGCGCCAGGCGGCGTGGAGCAGGGGCCGGTAGCCCGTGGCCGTGAGCCGGCGGGCCACGGCGCCGAGCCGCAGCTCGGTGGCGGCCAGGGGCGCGGGGCTGCCGGGCAGTACGCCCGGGCCCGGCACGGCGGCCGGGGCGCCGCCGCCGGGCTGGAACACGACGACCTCGACCTGGTAGACCGCGGGCACCGCCGGCTGCTGGGCGTCGGCTCCGGCGGCCACCAGCAGCAGCGGCGCGAGCAGCGCTGCCGGCCGGCCAGGATCCCGCTTCGTCATGACCGCGCCACGCGACCGGGCGGGGCCGGGCTCTTGCCGGCGGCGGGGCTGGCGCTGCGCACCAGCCGGCCCACCAGCTGCTCGACGAAGCAGAAGCGGTTCTCGGGCTCCTCGAGCGGCGCCGTGAAGCGCAGCCGCTGCTGCTTGTCCAGGCGGAACGTGCGCGGCTCGTTGCGCAGCAGGTCCACGAGGAGCGCCGGGTCCACGCCCGTGCGCGGGCCGAACTCCACGAAGCCGCCGCCCGGGCCCGCATCGAGGCGCCGCAGGCCGGCGGGACCCGCCCGCAGCTTCAGCTGCGTGATGCGGAACAGGTTGCGGGTGGGCTCGGGCAGCGGACCGAAGCGGTCGGCGATCTCGGCCTTCAGGTCGTTGAGGGCCGACTCGTCGCGGGCACTGGCGATGCGCTTGTAGTGCACGAGGCGCAGGTGCACGTCGGGCAGGTAGTCGTCGGGGAACAGCGCCGGCAGGTGCAGGTTGATCTCGACCGCCGTCCCGACGGGACCGTCGACGTCCGGGTCGAGGCCGGCCTGCAGCGCAGTGACCGTGCGCGAGAGCATATCGTTGTAGAGCTCGAAGCCGACCTCCGAGATCTGCCCGCTCTGCTCCTCGCCGAGCAGTTCGCCGGCGCCGCGGATCTCCATGTCGTGGGTCGCGAGCAGGAACCCCGAGCCCAGGTCCTCGAGCGACGCGATGGCGTCGAGGCGCTTCTGTGCGTCGGGCGTCAGCGCTTCCTTCGGCGGTGCCAGCAGGTACGCGTAGGCCTGGTGGTGGGAGCGGCCGACGCGGCCGCGCAGCTGGTGCAGCTGGGCGAGGCCGAAGCGGTCGGCGCGGTTGATGATGATCGTGTTGGCCGACGGCACGTCGATGCCGCTCTCGATGATCGCCGTGCACACGATGATGTGGAACCGGCGGTGGTAGAAGTCGAGCATGATGCGCTCGAGGTCCTGCTCGCGCATCTGGCCGTGGGCGATCTCGATGCGCGCCTCCGGGACCAGGGTGGCCAGCTCCGCGGCGACCTTCTCGATGTCCTCGATGTGGTTGTGCACGAAGTACACCTGGCCGCCGCGCTTGAGCTCGCGCAGGCACGCCTCGCGGACGAGCCGGCCCTCGAACCGGGTCACGAAGGTCTTGATGGCCAGCCGCGACTCGGGGGGCGTCGTGATCAGCGACAGGTCGCGCAGGTGGCCGAGCGCCATGTTCAGCGTGCGCGGGATCGGCGTCGCCGTCAGCGTCAGCACGTCGGCCTCGGCGCGCAGCGCCTTGAGGCGCTCCTTGTGACGCACGCCGAAGCGGTGCTCCTCGTCGACGATGATGAGGCCGAGGTCATTGAACTTCACGTCACCGGTCAGCAGGCGGTGCGTGCCGATGACGATGTCGACGGTGCCGGCCGCCACGCCCTCGAGGATGCGGCGCGTCTCGGCGCCGGCGCGGAAGCGCGACAGCGCCTCGACGCGGAAGGGCCAGTCGGCGAAGCGGTCGGTGAAGGTCTGCCGGTGCTGCTCGGCCAGCAGCGTGGTCGGCACCAGCACCGCGACCTGCCGGCCCGCGGACACCGCGAGGAACGCCGCCCGCAGCGCCACTTCGGTCTTGCCGAAGCCGACGTCGCCGCAGACCAGCCGGTCCATGGGCTTCCCGCTCGCCATGTCGCCGGCGACGGCGGCGAAGGCGGCGGCCTGGTCCTCGGTGGGCTCGAAGGGGAACCCGGCGGCGAAGGCGGCGTAGTCCTGGTCGCCGCCCGGCGCGCGGGCGATCTGGCGCGCGGCGCGCCGGGCGTAGATCTCGAGCAGTTCCGCCGCCACGTCGCGGATGCGCGCGGCCGTGCGGCGCTTGGCCTTTTCCCACTGGTCGCTGCCGAGGCGGTGCAGCGGGGCTTCTTCGGCCGACGCCCCCGTGTAGCGTGAGACCAGGTGCAGCGACGCCACCGGCACGTGCAGCAGGTCGCCGCCGGCGTAGGTGATGGTGACGAACTCCGTGGGCATGCCGTCGATGTCGATGGTGGTCAGGCCACGGTAGCGGCCGACGCCGTGGTCCACGTGCACGATGGGATCGCCCGCGTGGAGGTCCGTGAGGTCGCTGATGATCTGCTCGGGGTCCCGGGCGCGGCGCTGGCGGCGCCGCGGCCTGGCCCGTTCGCCGAAGAGCTCGCGCTCGGTCAGGATGGCGAGGCGGGCCGCCGGCAGGACCACGCCCTGGGCCAGCGGCGCCACTGCGAGCGCCGCGGGGGCGTCGCTGGCGATGAAGGCGGCGAAGTCGGCGACGCCGGCCACGGCGCCGCCTTCCTGGCGCAGGATGTCCGTGAGCATCTCGCGCCGGCCGGCCGAGTCGGCGGCGATCAGCACGCGGCCGGGGAACGAGCGCAGGAATTCCCGCAGCCGTGCCGCCGGCTCCTCGTCGCGCGGGTTGACCAGCAGCGGAGGGGCCGGGCGCGACAGCGCGGCCGGGTCGCCGGCGTCGCCGGCCACCGGCGCCGGGTCGTCGATGACCAGCAGCGGGCCGCGGCCGAGGGCCTCGAGGTGCTCCGCCGGCGAGGCGTTCAGTTCGTCGGGGCGGAGCGGCGGGCGCTCCGAGTCGTCGCGGGTTTCCTCGTAGCGCTCGTTGACCTGGGCCCAGGCCGGTTCCATCAGGGTGGCGGGCGCACCGAGGCTCACGACGAGGCGGCTGGCGGGCAGGTAATCCCACAGCAGCGCCGTCGACTCGAAGAACAGGGGCAGGTAATTCTCGATGCCGCCGGGGATCCGTCCCTCGGAGACCTCCTGGTAGACGATCGAGCGTGCCGGGTTGCCCTCGAAGCGCCGCCGGTAGGCGGTGCGGAACTGGCGGACGGCGTCGGCGTCCACCGGGATCTCGCGGGCCGGCAGGGTCTCGAGGCTGGCGAGCACCTCGCCGGAGATCTGGGTGTCCGGGTCGAAGCGGCGCAGGCTCTCGATCTCGTCGTCGAGGAAGTCGACCCGGACCGGTGTGGACGAGCCCATCGGGAAAAAGTCGATCAGCGAGCCACGGACGGCGTAGTCGCCGTGCTCCATGACCTGGGTGACCCGCTGGTAACCGGCGGTGTCGAGCCGCAGCTTCAGCTGTTCAGGTGTCAGCCGCTGGCCGCGGGCGAGGGCGACGCTGTAGCCGCCGAGGTAGCGCCGCGGCGGCAGTCGCGGCAGCAGCGTCGAGGCGGCGACGATCAGCGTGTCGATGCGCCCGGTGTCGATGTCCCGCAGCACCGCGAGGCGGCGCGAGATGAGGTCCTGGTGCGGGCTGAACGCGTCGTAGGGCAGGACTTCAGGGTCGGGCAGCACCGTGGCTGCCGCTCCGCCGCCGAGGAAGAACCGGAGCTCGGCCTCGAGCAGTTCGGCCGTGGTGACGGAGGGAACCAGCACCAGCATGAAGCCGCGGTGCCTCTGGCGCACGGCCGCGAGCATCGCTGCCGTGCCGCAGCCATGCAGCCCTGGCAGCGACAGGCACGCGCCGGCCCCGGCGGGCAGCCGGTCGGGCAGGGCGAAGCTGAACGGGGCGGAATGGGACTGGGGCATACAGCCCGCCGGCGGCGGGGCGGCGATTATCCCACAGTGTGGTGCGGGGCTGCGGCGCCTGCGGTGTCAGGGAGCGCGCGCGACGGCGTGGACGACGTGCCGGTACTCGAAGAAGACGACGAAGCCGGGGTATTCCCAGCGGGTGATGGGCGGCCGGCCGACGGCCGCGGAGCGCGAGACGGGCTCGCCCCAGCGCCGCTCGACGGTGGCCATGGTCATGCCCCGCGACGGTCGCTCGGGAGCGGACTCGCGGGCGGCGGTCGCCGCGTCGACCACCAGCGTATCGGCCTGGAGAGGGCCTGCCGCCGACGCGACCGCGAGCCCTGCCGCCAGCAGGGCTGGCCGGAGGACCGTCGGCGGCCGCATGGTACTCTTCTGCGCCATCGCGCCGGACTATAGCACCGGGTCTGCCCGCCCCACACCGCCCTGCCCATGCACTGCCTGCCAAAACTGAGAACTGCGTCAAGCGGCGGCGCGGAGCGTCGCTGAGTGCGCTTCGCGGCACCCCTGCTCGAGGCCCGGCTCGTGCGGCGCCGGCAGCGCTTCCTGGCGGACGTGGAGCTCGCCGGTGGCGGGACTGCCACGGCCCACTGCCCGAACACCGGCTCGATGCTCGGCTGCCAGGCGCCGGGGGCGCGGGTGTTCCTCAGCGAGTCCACGTCACCGGGGCGGCGGTATCCGCTGACCTGGGAGCTGGTGGAGGCACCGGGCGGCACGCTGGTGGGCATCAACACCGCGCGGACGAACCGGCTCGTGGCCGAGGCCCTCGACGATGGCGTCGTCACCGAGCTGCGTGGCTGCAGTGGCCGCCGGGCCGAGGTGCCAGTGCCCGGGGGCGATGGCCGGCTCGACTTCCTCCTCGAGCGGCCAGGCACATCGCCGTACTACCTCGAGGTCAAGAACGTCACGGCTGCCGTGGAGGAAGGGCTCGCCCGCTTTCCCGATGCCGTCAGCGAGCGCGCCACCCGGCACGTCCGGACGCTGGCCGCATTGCGCAGCCGCGGCTATGGCGCAGGCCTGCTCTTCTGCGTGCAGCGCGCCGACGTGCAGGCCGTGGCACCGGCGGACGACATCGATCCTGCCTACGGTGCCGCGCTGCGCGAGGCTGCGGCCTCCGGTGTCGACGTGCTGGCCTACGGCGCCGACGTGACCCCGGCCGGCATCGTCGTCCGCCGGCCCTTGCCGGTGCGCCTGTGACCGGGGCCCGGCGGTGAGGCGTCCCGTCACGGCGTGGCTCTCCTGGCGCTACCTGCGCTCGCAGCGGCGCAACCAGTTCGCCTCGCTCGTGGCGCTCGCCTCGGTGCTGGGCGTTGCCGTGGGCGTGGCGGCGCTGATCGTGGTGCTCGCCGTCATGAACGGCTTCGAAGGCGAGCTGCGCAGTCGCCTGACGTCCCTGACCGGCCACGCCACCGTGTTCGCCGGCACGCCGGACGACCGCTGGACCGGCGTGCTCGGGCGCCTGCGCGCCTGGCCTGGCGTCGCCGCCGTCGAGCCCTACGTCGAGGTGCAGGCCATGGTCGGCACCGGCAGCGAGCTGGCCGGTGCCATCATCGAGGGCATCGACCCCGGCGGCGACGCGCTGCCGGCGCTGCTGCCCGCGATGCTCGCCGGCAGCCCGGCGGACCTCGCGCCGGGCAGCTACCGGGCGCTGGTCGGGCGCGCCCTCGCGTTGCGGCTCGGCATCGGCGTCGGTGACGACCTGCGCGTGCTCGTGCCCCTCCGGGACGAGCGGGGGAGGGTGACCTCGCGGCTGCGCGAATTCACCGTGGCCGGCCTCTTCGAGGTCGGCGTCAAGGACCACGACAGCGTGCGCGTGCTCGTGCACCTGGAGGATGCCGCGGCGCTGGCCGGCATCGGTCCCGGCGTGACCGGGCTGAGGCTGCGGACGACGGACCTGTTCGCGGCGCCGGCCATCGTCGCGGCCTTCGCGGCGGCCGAGGCGCGTACGGCAGGGGCAGCCCCGCGGACCACCGACTGGACCCTCGAGAACGCCACCTACTTCCGCGCGGTCCGCATCGAGAAGGTGATGATGACGCTGCTGCTCGCGCTGATCGTGGCCGTCGCCGCGTTCAACATCGTGGCGACGCTGGTCATGGTCGTCACCGACAAGCGTGCGGGCATCGCGATCCTGCGGACGCTGGGCTACCCGCGGGGGACCATCGTCGCGGTCTTCGTGCTGCAGGGGCTCGTGGTCGGCTGGGCCGGCGTGCTGGCCGGTGCCGTGGGCGGCGCGCTGCTCGCGACGAACATCGGCACCGTGGCGCCGGCCCTCGAGCGGCTGTTCGGCTTCGAGTTCATGCCTGCCGACGTCTACTACGTGACCGCGCTGCCGGTGGATCTCCGCTTCAGCGACGTGGCCTGGATCAGTCTCCTCGCCCTGGGCCTCACGGCGGCCGCCACGGTCTACCCGGCGCTGCGGGCCGCGGCCGTGGCACCGGCGGAGGTGCTGCGCTATGAGTGAGCCCCGGCTGCCCCGGCCCTGGGAGCTGGCGGTGGCGCTGCGCTACGTGCGCTCGCGCAACAAGAACCGCTTCATCTCCTTCATATCGCTGATGTCCATGGCAGGCATCGCGCTCGCCGTGGCCGTGCTCATCATCGTGCTGTCGGTGATGAACGGCTTCGAGGTGGAGGTGCGCGACCGCATCCTCCAGGTGGTACCCCACGGTTCGATCACCGGCCTCGACGGCGCCGTGGACGACTGGCCGGCGCTGCTGGACGCCGCGCGCGCCAATCCCGCGGCCAAGGCGGCGGCCCGGTTCGTCGACGGCCAGGCCATGCTGGTCAGTCCGTCGGCGATCCGCGGCGTGCAGATGCGCGGTGTCGAGCCGGCCGAGGAGCTCGAGGTCTCGGCGCTCGGCACCCTCATGGCGGAGGGGCAGCTCGCGGACCTGCGGCCCGGCGGCTTCGGCATCGTGCTTGGCCGGCTGCTGGCCGAGGAGCTCGGCGTCAGGTCCGGTGACCGCGTCATCCTGCTCGTGGCCGACGGCACGACGACGCCGGCGGGCGTGGTGCCGCGGCTGCGGCGGTTCACCGTGACCGGCATCTTCGACGCCGGCATGTACGAGTTCGACCGCACGCTAGCCTTCGTGCACCTCGCCGACGCCCAGCGCCTGCTGAGGCTCGGTGAGGCGGTGAGCGGAATCCAGCTCGCCGTCACCGACCCGCGTCAGGCTCCCGAGGTGGTGCGCCGCGTGGCGCTGGATTACGGCGGTGGCGTCTACGTCACCGACTGGACGCGCCAGAACCAGAACTTCTTCCGCTCGATCCAGCTCACGCGGTCGATCATCTTCGTGATCCTGCTGCTGGTGGTGGCCGTCGCCGCCTTCAACATCGTGTCGACGCTGGTGATGGTCGTCCGCGACAAGCGCAGCGAGATCGCGATCCTGCGCACGCTCGGCAGCAGCCGGGCCTCGGTGCTCGGCGTGTTCGTCGGCCAGGGCGCCGTGGTCGGCATCGTCGGCACGCTGGCGGGCGTCGCGCTCGGCATCTTCGGCGCGCTCAACGTGAGCGCCATCGCTCGGCTCATCGAGCGGGTCGCCGGCTTCCAGTTCCTCGCCCCCGACGTCTACTTCATCAGCGAGCTGCCGAGCCGCCTGCAGGCCGCCGACGTGCTGCAGGTCGCCGGCATCGCGCTGGTGCTCGGGCTCGTCTCAACACTGTATCCAGCCTGGCGCGGCGCGACGACGGCGCCGGCCGAGGTGCTTCGCCATGACTGACGCCGGTCCCGGGCTGCCGCCGGGCGTACTGCCCCTCGAGTGCCGCCGGCTGGTCCGGCATTTCAGCGAGGGCGCCGACCTGCTCGAGGTGCTCCGCGGCGTCGAGTTGCGGGTTGCTCCCGGCGAGCGGATCGCCATCGTCGGGCCCTCCGGCGCCGGCAAGACCACGCTGCTGCAGCTCCTCGGCGGCCTCGACCTGCCCACCTCGGGGCAGGTGCTGCTGGCCGGCCAGGACCTGGCGACCCTGCCGGACGCCGAGCGGGGCAACGCCCGCAACCGTTATCTGGGCTTCGTCTACCAGTTCCACCACCTGCTGCCGGAGTTCACGGCCCTCGAGAACGTCGCCATGCCGCTGCTGCTGCGGCGCGAGCCGCTGGCGTCGGTGGCCGGGCAGGCGAGGTCGCTGCTGGAGCGCGTGGGGCTCGGCGCGCGGCTCGACCACCGCCCGGGGGAGCTGTCGGGTGGCGAGCGCCAGCGCGTCGCCGTGGCCCGGGCGCTGGTGACCCGGCCGGCGGTGGTGCTCGCCGACGAGCCCACCGGCAACCTCGACCGCCGGAACGGGGAGCGTGTCCTCGAGCTCATGCTCGAGCTCAACCGCGATGCCGGCGCGGCGCTGATCATCGTCACCCATGACCTGGCCATCGCGCGGCGCATGGACCGTGTGCTGACGCTGCAGGATGGCCTGCTCACCGGGACGGAAATCCCCGCGTAATCCCGGGAAACGGCGGCTGCCCGCGGCGCGGGCCGTCGCCTAGGCTTGCCCACCTGCCACCCGTCGGTGGCGCGGCAGGATCACCCGTGACCCTTGCAGCCCTGGTTGCCATCGGCGCGGGCCTCGCGCTGCTGCAGTTGCCGGAGTGGCCGCCATGGCTGCTGGCGCTGCCGCCATTACTGCCGGGGCCGCTCCTGCTGGCGGCGGCCCTCGGCGGGCCCCGGGCGGCCGTCGTCGTTTTCGTCCTCTGCCGCGTCGTGGCGGCGGCCGGCGAGGGTCTTGCGGCCGGACTGCCCGAGGACCTGGTCCGGGCCGACCTGCTGATCACCGGCACCGTCGACGACTTTCCCCGGGCCTTGCCGGGCAGGCTGCAGTTTCCCCTCACGGTGGAGTCGGGGGACAGCCGGGCGCCCCGGCTGCGCCGCGTGCTGGTGAGCTGGTACGACCCGCCGCCGCGGGTGCCGGCCCCGGGCGAGCGCTGGCAGCTCCTGCTACGGGTCAAGCCGCCGCGCGGCCTCGCCAATCCCGGCGGGTTCGACTACGAACGCTGGCTCTTCGCCCAGCGCTTCGATGCCACCGCCTACGTGCGGCCCGACGGGCGCAATGCGCCCGCCCCGGTCGCGGGCGGTGGGCCCGGCTGGCTGCTGCGCGCGCGCATGGCCATCGCCGCGGGCATCACTGCGGCGGTTCCGGATGATCCGGCGCTGCCTTACCTCGTCGGGCTCTCAGTGGGCGTGTACCAGGCGCTGCCCGAGGTCGAGTGGGAGCGGCTGCGGCTGACCGGCACGATCCACCTCGTGTCGATCTCCGGCTTCCACCTGACCCTGGTGGCGGCGCCGCTGGCGCTGCTGGGTGGCGCCATCGGCAGCGGGCTGGCAGCTCGCGGCGTCGCCATCGCGCCGCGCATCGCCGGTGCGGCCGCGGCGGTGGCCGGGGCAGTGGTCTACGGCGGCCTCGCGGGCTACCCGGTGCCGACGCTGCGCTCGCTGCTGATGATCGTTGCCGTCGCGGTGCTGCTCGTGGCGCGGCGCACGCGGCCGGCAGGCGACGCGCTGGCGCTGGCGGCCCTGGGTGCGGTGGCCGTCGAGCCGCTGGGGCTGCTCACGCCGGGCTTCTGGCTGTCGTTCGGTGGTGTCGCCGCGCTGGTGGGCGCCTTCCAGGGGATCGTGCGCGAGCCGCCCACCGGTACGGCAGGGCAGCGCCCCATGACGCACGGTGCCCCGCGCCCCCCGCCCACGGAGCGGCTGGTGCTGGCCGCACGCGCCCTGGGCCTCGCGCAGCTCGCCACGGCCGTTGCCCTGCTGCCGCTGTCGCTGGCGTGGTTCGGCCAGGTGAGCGTCGTCGGCGCGCTGGTGAACCTGGTGGCGATCCCGGCGTTCAGCTTCGTGATTCTGCCGCCCGTACTCGCGGGTGCGCTGCTGGTGGTGCTCGTGCCGGCGGCCGGGGCCCCGGTGCTCGAACTGGCGGCCGGGGCCGTCGCGCTCTTCAGTGCCGTCAACGCCTGGTTCGCGGCGCTGCCCTTCGCCGCCGTCGAACTGCCGCCCGTCGGTCCTGTGGCGCTTGCCGCGGGCGTTGCCGGGGCCGTCCTTGCGCTGTGGCCGCGGCCCTGGGCCGGTCGCTGGCTGGCACCGGCCTGCCTGCTGCCGCTGCTGGCCGGCGGTGTCGCGCGGCCGGGGCCCGGCGCCTTCGACGTCACGGTGATCGACGTGGGGCAGGGGCTCGCCGTGCTGGTGCGCACCGCAAGCCACTCGCTGCTGTTCGATGCGGGTCCGGCCTGGCGCGGCGCCGACGCCGGCGAGCGGGCCGTGCTGCCGGTGCTCGCGGCACTGCGCGTCCGGCACCTCGATCGCCTGCTGGTATCCCACGGCGACAACGATCACCGGGGCGGCGTCCCCGCCGTGCTGGCCCGTCACCCCGAGGTGCTGCCACTGGCGGGGGACTGGGCGGCGGAGTCCATCCCCGGCCGGCGTCCCTGCGTCGCCGGCGAGGCGTGGTCCTGGGACGGCATCCGCTTCCGGGTCGTCCACCCGGACGCCGGCGTGGCCTGGCGCCGCGGCAACGATGCGTCGTGCGTGCTCGTCATCGACGGACCCGGCGGCTCGGTGCTGCTGACCGGTGACATCGAGGCCCACGGCGAGGCGGCGCTGCTGGCATCGGGGCGGCTGCAGCCGGCCGACGTCGTGGTCGCGCCCCACCACGGCAGCCGGACGTCATCGTCGCCGCCCTTCGTCGCGGCGCTGCGCCCGCCGTTCGTCGTCTTCGCCACGGGTTACGCGAACCGCTGGGGCTTCCCGAAGGCTGACGTCGTGGAGCGCTGGCGCGCCGTGGGCAGCTGCCCGCTGGACACGGCGCTGACAGGGGCGATCCGGTTCCGCATTGCGCCCGGCGACGGCGCCTCGCTCGAGCGTGCCGAACGCCGCGATGCCCGCCGGCTGTGGAACCGTCCGGCCGTCCTGCCCGGTTGCGCGGCGACACCACCATCCCGGGCCACGGCGTCCCCGGTGTATAGTGGCGCGGGTTTTCCTGGGCCATGAGTGCGCATGCTGGAGATCGTGGTCGCCGGCGGCTGGGTGATGTTTCCCATCATCCTGTGCTCCATCCTTGCCACCGCCATCATCATCGAGCGACTGTGGACGCTGAAGCCGGCGCGCGTGGTGCCGCGCGACCTGGCCCGGCGCGTCTGGGACCTGGTCAGCCGTGACCAGCTGACGCCCCAGAGCCTGCAGGAGCTGCGGGCCGGTTCGCCGCTGGGGCAGATCCTCGCCGCGGGCCTGGCGAACCGCCACCTCGACCGCGGGGTCATGAAGGAGGGCATCGAGGACACCGGGCGCCACGTGGTGCACGAGCTCGAGCGCTACCTCAACACCCTCGGCACCATCGCCGCCATCTCGCCGCTGCTGGGGCTGCTCGGCACGGTGACCGGCATGATCCGCACCTTCTCGGCGCTGACGGTCGGCGGCGTCGGCGACCCGGCCGCCCTGGCCGGCGGCATCTCGGAGTCACTGATCACGACGGCCGCAGGGCTCATGGTGGCGATCCCGGCGCTGATCGCCTACCGCTACCTGCGCGGCCGCATCGACGCGCTCGTGGTGCAGATGGAGCAGGAGGCCATCGCGCTCGTCGAGGCCCTGCACCGCCGGCAGTTCCTCGACACGCTGATGGAGCAGCGGTGAGGCTGCGCGAACCCAGGGCGCCGGAGCAGCCCGAGCTGAACCTGACGTCGCTGATCGACGTCGTGCTGCTGCTGCTGATCTTCTTCATGCTGACGACCACGTTCGTGCGGCCCTCGCAGATCGCCATCCGGCTGCCCGAGGCCTCGGGCGTCGCGCCCCCTTCGGTACCACTCGACGAACTCGAGATCAGCGTCACTGCCCGCGGCGAGTACCGCGTCAACGGCCGTGCGCTCGTCGACAACCGCGCCTCGACCCTCGAGGCAGCGATCCGCAAGGTCACGCCCGACGTGCGGGCGGGGCGGGTGACGCTGAGCGCGGATGCGGCGGCCTCGCACCAGTCGGTCGTCACGGCCATGGACGTCGCCGGCCGGCTGGGCTTCGCCGAGGTCCGCATCACGACCGTGCGCGGCCAGGCGGGCGACTGATCGATGGAGCAGGACGCCGCTCAGTCCGGGGCGCGTGGCGCCCCTGCTGGTCCGCCGCCCGGGGTCATCTACCGGCGGCTGCTCGGCCTCTGCAGGCCCTACTGGCCGGCCTTCCTGATCGCCGCGGTCGGCATGGCCTTCTTCGCCGCGACGAACACCGGCTTCGCCTGGCTCGTGAACCAGCTGCTCGCGACCTTCGGCGCCGAGCAGCTGACGCCGCAGCAGCAGCTGATCCGCCGCTGGCTGCCGCTGGGAATCCTCGTGCTCTTCCTGCTGCGCGGTGCGGCCGAGTTCGCCTCGACCTACGGCCTCGGCTGGGTGGGGCGGCAGGTGATCCGGCGGCTGCGGGGCCTCGTCTTCGAGCGGCTGCTCTACCTGCCGGCCCGCTTCTACGACGGCGCTTCGGCCGGGACGCTGCTGTCGAAGCTGACTTTCAACATCGAGCAGATCGCCGACTCCACGTCGAACGTCGTGACCGTGCTGGTGCGCGATTCGCTCACCGCCATCGGTCTCGTGGCCTACATGCTCTACCTGAGCCCGCTGCTGTCGGTGTTCGTGTTCGTCGCGGCACCGGTGCTCGCCCTGCTGGTCCGCACGCTTGGCCGCCTCTTCCGCCGCCACAGTGCGCGCATCCAGGAGTCCATGGGCGAGCTCACCCGCATCGCGGGCGAGACGCTGCAGAGCCAGCGGGTGATCAAGATCTTCAACGCCCAGGACTACGAAGGCCGGCGCTTCGATGCGGCCAACGAGCACAACCGGCGCATGAACATGCGCCTGTTCGCGACGCGGGCGGCCGGCGACGGCGTCACCGCGCTCGTCGCGGCCGTGGGCCTCGCCGGCGTCGTCTGGGTGGCCACCCGCGACGTGGTCCAGGCTGGCATGGGCGCCGGCGATTTCGGCGGCTTCATCACCGCGCTGCTGCTGCTGATGCGGCCGCTGCAGTCGCTGACCAGCGTGAACGCGACGCTGCAGCGCGGGATCGCCGCGGGCACCAGCGTCTTCCAGCTGCTCGACGAGCCGGTGGAGGTGGATGGCGGGGGTGCCGCGCCGGCGCGCGTTCTTGGCAGGGTCGAGTTCCGCGGCGTCAGCTTTGCCTACAGCGCCGGCAAGGGGCCCGTGCTGCGGGACGTGTCCCTCACGGTCGAGCCCGGCCAGACCATCGCCATCGTCGGGCGGTCAGGCAGCGGCAAGACGACCCTCGTCGGGCTGTTGCCGCGCTTCTACGAGCCCACGGAGGGCGAGATCCTCGTGGACGGCCTCGCGGTGGGGGAGTACTCGCTGCGGGCCCTGCGCGACCAGATCAGCCTCGTCAGCCAGGACGTGGTGCTCTTCAACGACACCATCGCCAGCAACATCGCCTACGGCAGCCTGGCGGGCAGTCCGCGCGAGGCCGTCGAGGCGGCGGCGCGGGCAGCCCACGTGGACGAGTTCGTGCGCCAGCTGCCGGCAGGCCTCGACACGCCGATCGGCGACCGCGGCATGCTGCTGTCGGGCGGCCAGCGGCAGCGCATCGCCATCGCCCGGGCGTTGCTCAAGGATGCGCCGATCCTGATCCTCGACGAGGCCACGTCGGCGCTCGACACCGAGCTCGAGCGCGACATCCAGGCGGCGCTCGCGGTGCTGATGCGCAACCGCACCACGTTCGTCATCGCGCACCGCCTGTCCACCATCGAGAACGCCGACCGCATCATCGTCATGTCCGCCGGCCGCATCATCGAGACCGGTACCCATGCCGAGTTGATGGAGGCCGGCGGCCACTACGCGCACCTGCACCGGCTGCAGTTCCGCGATGAGGCGGCCTAGCCTCCGGCGCCGGATCGAGGCCGCCTGGTACGACACGCCGTCGCCGGCGGCCGCGCTGCTGGCGCCGCTGGGCTGGCTCTATGGAGCCGTCATGGCCATCCGTCGGGGAGCCTACCGCCTGGGGTGGCTGCCGAGCGTCCGGTTGCCGGTCCCGGTCATCGTCGTCGGCAACATCACGGCCGGTGGCACCGGCAAGACGCCAGTGGTGGCCTGGCTCGTCGGTGAGGCCCAGTCGCTCGGCTTCCGGCCCGGCATCGTCAGCCGCGGCTATGGCGGGATGGCCGGGCGCGGGCCGCGCGGCGTCGCTGCGGGCGACGAGGCCGCCGTGGTCGGTGACGAGCCGCTGCTGCTCGCGCGGCAGACCGGGATCCCCGTCTGCGTCGGCAGCGACCGGGTGGCTGCCGCCCGGGCCCTCGTCGCCGCCGGGTGCGACCTGATCGTCGCCGACGACGGGCTGCAGCACCTGCGCCTCGGCCGCGATGCCGAAGTGGTGGTCGTCGACGGCGCGCGCCTCGCGGGCAACGGGCGGCTGCTGCCGGCCGGCCCGCTGCGGGAACCCTGGTCGCGGCTGGCCGGCGTCGACCTGGTGCTGGTCAACGGGCCCGTGGGCCGCGACCCCCGCTGGCCCGCCCTTGCGCGCTGCCACGGTTTTTCCCTCGTGCCCGGCGACGCGGAGCAGTTCGCAGGCGGCGGGCGGCGGCCGCTGGCAAGCTTCGCGGGACGGCGGGTGTATGCCCTGGCGGGCATCGGCAACCCGGACCGGTTCCGCCGCACACTGGCCGCCGAGGGCCTTCAGCCCGAGTTGCTGGCGGTGGACGACCATGGCCGGGCCGGAGCGGAGGAACTGGCCCGTGCCGCCGGGGCGCCCCTGCTGATGACGATGAAGGACGCCGTAAAGTATGCGCCGGCCGACCGTCCTGCCGGTGCAGAGTGGTGGCAGGTGCCGGTCCGGCTGGACCCTTCCCCGGATGCCCGCAATGTGCTGCTGAACCTGCTGCAGCGCTGCCGTGGCGGCCGGGAGTCCGGCGCGGGCAGCGAGGGTGGCCGGTGAGGCGCACGAGTGGTCTTCTGCGACGAGGCTGAGTGTTGATGGGCGTGCCCGCTTTCAATGTCGTGATTCCGGCGCGCCACGCGTCGACACGTTTTCCGGGGAAGCCGCTGGCCGACCTCGGTGGCCGGCCGATGCTGGCGCACGTCCATGCCGGTGCCCTGGCGAGCGGTGCCGCGACCGTCGTCGTCGCCACCGACGACGAGCGCATTGCCGCGGTGGCCCGCGGCTTCGGCGCCGATGTCGCCATGACTTCGGCCCACCACGCGTCCGGCACCGAGCGCGTCGCCGAGGTGGCGGCCACCCGCGGCTGGCGGGACGACGCCATCGTCGTGAACCTGCAGGGGGACGCGCCACTGATGCCGCCGGGCAACCTGGCCCAGCTTGCGGTGCTGCTCGAAGCCGATCCGGCCCTGGGCATGGCGACGCTGCAGACGCCGCTCGCCGGCCCGGAGGAGTACCTGAGCCCGCACGTGGTCAAGGTCGTCTGCGACGCGGCGGGGCGCGCGCTGTATTTCAGCCGCGCGCCGATCCCGGCGGCGGGTCACGGCAACGAGGTCAGCGCGGCCTGGCAGTCAGGCTTCCGCCATCTCGGGCTGTACGCGTACCGGGTGGCGGCACTGCGCAGGATCGCCGCCGCGCCGGCGTGCCGCCTCGAACAGCAGGAGAAGCTGGAGCAGCTTCGTGCGCTCTGGCTCGGCATCGGCATCGGGGTGGCGACGGCCGGGCAGCTGCCGGGGCCGGAGGTGGACACGCCCGAGGATCTCGAGCGGGCCCGCGCGTGGCTGGCCCGGGAGCGAAGGGCATGAAGTTCCCGTTCCGGCGGAACCGGCTGCCGCCCGCCAGGGTGCGGGTGCTCATGGTCTGCATGGGCAACATCTGTCGTTCGCCCATGGCGGAGGGCATGCTGCGCAAGTACCTGGCCGAACGCGAAGCCGCGCGGGGCGAGGCGCTGCCCGTGCACGTCGACTCGGCGGGCACCCATGGGTACCACGCGGGCGCGGCGCCGGATGCCAGGGCCAAGGCGGCAGCCGCCCGCCGCGGCATCGAGATAGGCGGGCTGAAGGCACGCCAGGTGACCGTCGAAGACTTCGACGTGTTCGACCTGGTGGTCGCCATGGACGAAGACAACCTCGCGGCACTCCGGGATCTGGCCGATCCGGATCACCACCGCAAGCTACGCCTGCTGCTGGATTTCGCGCCGCTGGCCACGCCGACCCGCAGCGTGCCCGATCCGTACTACGGCGGGATGTCGGGTTTCGAGCGGGTACTCGACCTCGTCGAGCAGGCCATGGCCGGCCTGGTCGACGAGATCGAGCGATTGGCCGAGAGCCGCGTCGAGCCCTCGGCCCGGTAGTCAGGCGCCGGACCCGCCGTCCACCCCGGCATCGGGGGCATGGTCCTCTGCAGCCGCCGGGGCCGGCGGCGTCCAGCTGCCGGCCCGCTTGTCGGGCCGCGGCGATTCCCAGGGCAGCAGGCGGTCGGTACCCCGCTCGATGTAGGGACCCGGCGGCGCGGGGGCCGGGCTGGCCGATTCCGCCTCGGCCCTGGTCGGGCTGTTGCCGCCTGCACGGTCCTCAGGCGTGACTGCTGCCGGGCTCGCGCTCCGGGCCTCGATCGGCACCTCTGCGGGCCCCGGTGCCATGGCGGCGGGGGGCGGCGGTGCTGCCTGGAACTCCGGCTCCGGTGACGGCGCGGCGGCGGGCTGGCTGTCACCCATGGTCACGGACGCCACATCTGCGGCTGCGAGAGTTGCAGCGGCAGCGACGGCACCGATGGCCGGTCCTGCCGGGGTACCGGCCTCGGCCACGCCTGAGTCGGCGCCGCCCGTCTCGCGCGGGCCACGCTCACCCCGGTCGCGACCACCGCGGCGGCGGCGGCGGCCGCGCTCGCTACGCGTGCCCTCGGGCCGCGCCTCGGCCGGCGTGCCCGGCCCGGCGGCCGCAGCGTTGGTGGTGCCGGCCTGTTCTCGGGCGGCGACTTCCTGGCGCTCAGGGCGCTCTGGCCGGTCGCCCCGATCCGCGCGCTCCGCCCGCTCGGGCCGGTCGGGACGCTCCGGGCGCTCGGTCCGCTCGGCGCGCTCCGGACGCTCGCCGGTCGGGCCGGGCCGGCGCTCGTCGCGCGGCGGACGGTCCCGCTGGGCGTCGTCCCGCCGTTCGCCCCGCTGCTGGCCGCGGCGCCGGTCGTCGCGCTCGGGACGGTCGCCCCGTTCGGGACGGTCGCCGCGCTGGCCGCGCTCGCCGCCGCGATCGTGGCGGTTGCCGCGCTCGCCATGACGGTCGCCGCGTGCCCCGCGGTCACGGTCACGGTCACGCCCGCGATCGCCGCGCCGGTCACGGTTACGGTCTTCCGTGGTCTCGGCGGCTGCCGGGGCGGTGTCACCCGGGGCGAAGAAGAAATTCCACAGCCTCACGAACAGGCCCGGACGCTGGACCGGTGGCGCGACGGCCACGGCCTCGGCGGCCGGCGGTGGCTCGATGACGGGCGCCGGGGACGACGGCAGCACGCTGGCCACGGCCGGCGCTTCGGTGCGGGGCTTGGCCGGCGTCACCGCGATGTCCTCCGCCGCCTTCGGCGCCGTCGGCGTGACCAGCGTGTAGCTGAGCCCCGTGTTCTCCGGCAGCGATACCTGGTCGTCACGCACGCGGCGGATGGTGAAGTCGGGTGTGTCGAGCGCCGAGTCGGCGACCAGCAGGACCTGGATCCGGTCGCGCGCCTCGATCGTGCTGATCCACTCGCGCTTTTCGTTCAGCAGGTAGTTGGCGACGTCGACCGGCAGCTGGGCGACGACCTTGGCGGTGCGATCCTTGCGGGCCTCCTCGCCGACGAGCCGCAGCACGGCCAGCGCGAGCGAGTCGACGCTGCGGATCGAGCCCATGCCCTTGCAGCGCGGGCAGGCCTGGTGCGCCGATTCGCCGAGGCTGGGACGCAGCCGCTGCCGGGACATCTCGAGGAGCCCGAAGCGCGAGATGCGCCCGATCTGCACCCGGGCGCGGTCCATGCGGACCGCGTCGCGCAGCCGGTTCTCGACCTCGCGCTGGTTGCGCTGGGGCCCCATGTCGATGAAGTCGATGACGATGAGCCCGCCGAGGTCGCGCAGGCGCAGCTGGCGCGCGATCTCGTCGGCGGCCTCGAGGTTGGTCTGGAACGCCGTCTGCTCGATGTCATCGCCCTTGGTGGCGCGCGCCGAGTTGATGTCGATCGAGACCAGTGCCTCGGTATGGTCGATCACGATGCTGCCGCCGGACGGCAGTTCGACGGTGTGGGAGAAGGCCGACTCGATCTGGCTCTCGATCTGGTAGCGCGTGAAGAGGGGAACCGGATCGGTGTACTGCTTGAGCTTGCGCAGGTTGTGCGGCATGGCGCGCTCGACGAACTGGCGGGCCTCCTCGAAGGCCGTGTCGTCGTCGATGATGATCTCGCCGATGTCGTTGGCCAGGTGGTCACGCAGCGCGCGGATGATGGCGTTGCTGTCCTGGAAGATCAGGAACGGTGCCGGCCGCGACACCACGGCCGACTTGATGGCCTCCCAGATGCCGAGGAGGTAGTCGAGGTCCCACTTGATCTCTTCGGCGGCGCGGCCGACGCCGGCGGTGCGCACGATCACGCCCATGCCGGCCGGGATCTCGATGTCCTCGAGCACTTCGCGCAGGTCGTCACGGTCCTCGCCGCTGACGCGGCGCGAGACGCCGCCGGCGCGGGGGTTGTTCGGCATGAGCACGATGAAGCGCCCGGCCAGGCTGATGTAGGTGGTCAGTGCGGCGCCCTTGTTGCCGCGCTCCTCCTTTTCGACCTGCACCACGATTTCCTGCCCTTCGCGCAGGACCTCGCGGATGTTCGGCCGGCCACTGGCAGGCTCGTTCAGGTAGTACTCGGGAGAGACTTCCTTGAAGGGGAGGAAGCCGTGGCGGTCGGCGCCGTAGTCGATGAAGGCGGCGTCGAGGCTGGGCTCGACGCGCGTGATGCGCCCCTTGTAGATGTTGGCCTTCTTCTGTTCGCGGGACTCGCTCTCGATATCAAGGTCGTACAGGCGCTGGCCATCGACCATCGCGACGCGCAACTCTTCGGACTGAGTTGCATTGACGAGCATTCTCTTCATGATTTCCTACACAGGTGGGGCTGGGGCGCGGCGCAGCGGCGCCGGGGTGCGCAGATGCGACCCGGACGGCGGCCGTTCCAGCAAGGTTCGCGGGCGGACTGTCCCGGCCCGGGCAGGGCTGCTCGGCGGGCGGCCGGCGCAGGGCAGGGTGCCGGAGTGCCGGCGACCACGCGGGCTGCGTGCCGTCTGTCTTCCCGATGAGCCGTGCCGTGTATGCCAATGCCGAATTTCCGGCAGCGGGCGGAGCGGTGCTGCCACTGCCGGCCGCCGGGGCCGCAGGCCCGGGCGGGAGGAGCGTGGAAAACAGCGTCGCGCCTGCTGCCTGCAGGACAGTTCCGGTGTTCACTCGATCAGCCCGCCGAGGCGGGCTACGGTGGCCATGTGGCGCCGCCGGCAGCGCCGGAGGCAGTAGCAATGCCCTCATGCCCGGCGCCGGGACAGGAACCGGGACCCAATCGCCCGGTGCGGTCTTGACACCCGGGGCCACCTGACCTAGCCGTCGGGTACTATAACAGCCGCACCCCAAGGCGGCAACGCGATTTCGCGACTAAGCCCTTGGGCCGACACGGATTCCCTCCCCATGACCAATGCCGCTCCCAGGGCGCAGGCCGCGCGGGTCACCGCTACCGCCGACCACGCCGGCCGACGCCTCGACAACTTCCTGTTGCACCACCTGAAGGGCGTGCCGCGCTCGCGCGTCTACCGCCTGATCCGCAGTGGCGAGGTGCGCGTGAACAGCCGGCGGGTCGACGCGTCGTACCGCCTGTGCGAGGGGGATGACGTGCGCGTGCCGCCCGTCTCCCGCGCGCCCGAAGCGCAGGCCGCTGCCGTATCGCCCCAGCGGGCGGCCTGGATCGAGGAGCGGGTCATCGCCGAGGAGCGCGACTTCCTGGTCCTCGACAAGCCGGCCGGACTCGCCGTGCACGGGGGCAGCGGCATCAGTCTCGGCGCCATCGAACTTCTGCGCGCGGCGCGCGGCCTCGGCGACTCGTTGTCGCTCGCCCACCGGCTCGACCGCGAGACGAGCGGCTGCCTGCTGGTGGCAAAGCGCGCCAGCGCGCTGCGTGACCTGCATGCACAGTTCCGCAATGGCGAGGTGGGCAAGCGCTATCTGGCCCTGCTGGTCGGGCGCTGGCCGGGCCGGGCCCGTACCGTCGACGCGCCGCTCGAGACCACCGAGCGCCGGGGCGGCGAACGCTTCGTGCGCGTCGATGCGGCCGGCAAGCCGGCCCGGACCCATTTCATTCCGCTGGAACGGTTTCCCGGGGCGGCGCTGATGGCCGTGGATCTCGATACCGGCCGGACCCACCAGATCCGCGTGCACGCGGCCTCGATCGGTCACCCGGTGGCGGGCGACCAGCGCTACGGCCAGGCCGATGACCCGATCGTCGCGGGGTACGGGCTGCAGCGGCTGTTCCTGCACGCGCGGTCGCTGACGTTCCGGGTGCCAGGCTCCGACCGCAGCGTGACCGTGGAGGCGCCGCTCGACCCCGGCCTCGAGGCCGTGCTCGGCCGGCTGCGGGCCGCCGTGCCGCCGGCCGACGGCTAGCGGGCTGTGTGCAAAGCCCGCTAGGGCAGGTCGATGCCGCAGCAGCGCAGTGCCGCGGCGGTCCAGATGAGGGGCAGCCCCTGCAGCGCGGTGGGGTCCTCGTTCTCGACGGCACGGAACAGGATCACGCCGCGGCGTTCGACCCGGAAGCTGCCGGCGCAGTCGAGGGGATGGTCGGCGGCCACGTAGCGCCGCACCAGCTGCGGGTCGAGGTCCCGGAAGCGCACCCGGGTCGTATCGACGTGGGTCCGGGGCGGCTGGCCGGGTGCGACAACGCAGACGGCGGTATGGAACTCCACCGTCCCGCCGGAGCAGGCCAGCAGGTCGGCTTCGGCCCGCTCGGGTGTGCCGGGCTTGCCGAGCAGGACGCCGCCACGGCTGGCCACCTGGTCGCTGCCGATGACGATGGCACCGGGGTGGCGCGCGGCCCCGCTCCGGGCCTTCAGCAGGGCCAGGCGAAGGGCCAGGGCCGCTGGTTGCTCGTCGGGCAGCGGGCTCTCATCGACGTGCTGGGCCTCGGCCACGAAGTCGGGCAGCAGCCGGGCGAGGAGCTCGCGGCGGTACGGGGACTGGGAAGCCAGGACGACGGGCGGCGAGGGCATGGGCGGGGCCGGCGGGGAAAGCGCGCGATTTTGACACACCCCGGCACGGTACCTATCATTACGGCCCCATGCTGGCCTGGGTAATTGGATCCGCCGAGATTGCGGAACTAGCCGGGCGGCACGCCGAGCAGCAGCTTGCGTGGCGTGTGGCCGACCTCGACAGGCTGGCCGGCGTCGCTGATGGTGCACGATCCGGTGAGATCACGGTGCTGGCGGCCTTCCGGCCAGCGGCCGAGGGTCTCGCCAGGCTGGACCTCAGCATCCACGGCACGCTGGTGCTCACGTGCCAGCGCTGCCTCGGTGACCTGGTGTGGCCGGTGGACCTCTCCGCAGAGCTCTGCATCGTCGCGAGCGACGACGATGCCGGCAGGCTGCGCGAGCCCATCGATGCGGTGGCGCCGGGGCCGGAAGGGCTCTCGCTCGCCGGGCTCACGGAAGACGAGGTGCTCGCGGCCCTGCCGCTGGCACCGATGCATGCGGCGGGTGCCGGCTGCATGGCGGGTGGACCTGCCAGCGTGCCGGACGGACCAAACCGGCCCCTGGCCGGGCTGGCCGCGCTGTTGAAGAAGGACGCGGACGACCCGGTTGGTGGTCGCTGAGGAGCAGACGAAATGGCAGTTCAAAAGAGTCGCGTGACCCCGTCGCGCAAGGGCATGCGCCGGGCGCACGATTTCCTGGTCAACCCGGCGCTGTCGGTGGACCCTGGCAGCGGTGACACGCACCGCCGCCACCACGTCAGCAAGGATGGCTTCTACCGTGGCAAGAAGGTCACGCTGACGGCGAAGCTGGCCCGCAAGCTCGGCAGCGCCGACTGAACCTCCCTGCGGGCGGCCCCTGCCGCCCGTCCCTGACCTGGGCCCTTCGATGGCCGACCACATCACCATTGCGGTCGATGCCATGGGCGGTGACGCCGGCGCGTCGGTCTGCGTGCCGGCCGCCGCCGCGTTCGTGCGCGGGAATCCCGACGTCGAGGTGATCCTCGTCGGCCAGCGCGAGGTCGTCGAGCCCCTGCTTGCCGGATCCGGTCCGCGCATCCGCATCCACGACGCGCGGCAGGTGGTGGGCATGGACGAGCCCCCCGCCGAGGCCCTGCGCCGGAAGAAGGATTCCTCGATGCGCGTGGCCATCGACCTCGTGAAGCGGGGCGAGGCCGAAGCGTGCGTCAGCGCCGGCAATACCGGTGCGCTGATGGCGACCGGCCGCTTCGTGCTGAAGACCCTGCCCGGCATCGACCGGCCGGCCATCATGGCCCGCGTGCCGACGCGCGAGGGCACGATCTACATGCTCGACCTCGGCGCCAACGCCGACTGCACGGCCCAGCACCTCTACGAGTTCGCCGTGATGGGTGAAGTCGTCGCCCGGGTGACAGAGGCCATCGGGCGCCCGCGCATCGCGCTCCTGAACATCGGCGAAGAGGACATCAAGGGCAACGACCGCGTGCGTGACGCCGCGGCGCGCCTCGCCGCGAGCCCGCTCAATTACGTCGGCTTCGTCGAGGGCGACTCTATCCAGGACCATCGCGCCGACGTCATCGTCTGCGACGGGTTCAGCGGCAACGTGGCGCTGAAGTCGATGGAAGGCACCGCGAAGCTCATCAGCTTCTTCCTCGAGCGCGAGTTCCGCGGCAGCGCCTACGGCAAGGTTGCTGGCCTGCTGGCCTACCCGGTGCTGCGGTCGCTGAAGCGCCGCCTCGATCCGCGTCGCTACAACGGTGCGAGCCTCGTGGGCCTCGACGGCATCGTCATCAAGAGCCACGGCGGCGCCGACTCGCTGGCCTTCCAGCAGGCGCTTGACGTCGCGTTCGTCGAGGCGCAGAAGCGCGTGCCGCACCAGATCCGTGCCCTGGTGACCGACCAGGTCCGCGCCGAGGCCTGAGGGCCAGGGAGTCCCATGTACTCACGCATAGCCGGTACCGGCCGCTGCCTGCCCGAGCGGGTGGTCACCAACGCCGACCTCGAGCACGTCGTCGACACCACCGACGAGTGGATCCGCAGCCGGACCGGCATCGAGCGCCGGCACATCGCCGCCGACGGCCAGACCACCGCCGATCTGGCCGAGGGTGCGGCCAGGGCCGCCATGGCGGCCGCCGGCGTCACGGCGGCGGACATCGACTTCATCGTCGTCGGCACGACGACCCCGGACTACGTCTTCCCGAACGTCGGCTGCATCGTGCAGGACCGGCTGGGTGCGCACGGCTGCCCGGCTTTCAGCGTCGAGGCGGCCTGCAGCGGGTTCATCTACGCGCTCTCCATCGCCGACCGGTTCATCGCCTCGGGGGGCGCGCGGTGTGCGCTGGTCATCGGCGCCGAGACGCTGTCGCGCATGACCGACTGGAGCGACCGCACCACCTGCGTGCTGTTCGGCGACGGCGCCGGCGCCGTGGTCCTGAAGCCCGCGGAGGAGCCGGGCATCCTGTCGTGCCACCTCGGCGCCGACGGCGCCTACCGCGACCTGCTGTACCACCCGTATGGGGTCTCGCGGCAGCAGCGGCCCGGCGAGACGGCCGGGCCCTACATCCACATGAAGGGCAACGAGGTCTTCAAGGTCGCCGTGAAGACCCTCGAGACCATCGTCGACGAGACGCTCGCCGCGAACCATCTCGAGCGCAGCGCCATCGACTGGCTGATTCCGCACCAGGCCAACATCCGTATCATCCAGGCCACGGCCAGGCGCCTCGACATGCCCCTGGAGAAGGTCGTGCTGACCCTGCAGGACCACGGCAACACCTCCGCGGCGTCGGTGCCCATGGCCCTCGACGTCGCAGTGCGCGATGGCCGCGTGCAGCGCGGCCAGCTGCTGCTGCTCGAGGCCTTCGGCGGGGGCTTCACGTGGGGCTCGTCGCTGATCCGGTTCTGAGCCGGGCGGCACGCTGAGCCGCGCCGTGGCGGTCTCCCGGCGCGCACTCCCGTTGCTGGCCGGACCACTGCTGGCGCTCGCGGTCGGCCTGGCCCTCCCCGTGACGTACATCGACGCCGCCGGGGATCCCGTGGCGCTGCCGGCCGGTGCGCGCGCCGTCGCGGCCATGACCGTCTGGATGGCGCTCTGGTGGATCACGGAGCCCGTTCCCGTCTACGCCACGGCACTGCTGCCCCTCGCGCTCTTTCCCCTGCTCGGCATTGCGTCGGGCGCCGCGACGGCCGCCGCCTATGGTGATCCGCTCGTCTTCCTGTTCTTCGGCGGCTTCATCCTGGCGCTGGCCCTCGAGCGCTGGGGGCTGCATGAGCGGCTGGCGCTGGCCGTGCTCCGGGTGGTGAGCCCACGGCCCGACCGGATCGTCGGCGCGTTCATGGCCGTGGCGGCCTTCACGAGCCTGTGGGTCAGCAACACGGCGACGACGCTGATGCTGCTGCCAGTGGCCCAGAGCGTACTCGCCAGCGTCGCCCCGTCTGACGGCAGGGACGTGCATCCCGGCCGGGCCGGATTCGCTGCCGCGCTGGTGCTCGGCATCGCCTACGCGTCGTCCATCGGCGGCATGGGGACGGTCATCGGCACCGCACCGAACGTGTTCGTCGCCTCGTTCCTGCGCAACCAGCTGCAGGTCGACATCGGCTTCCTCGACTGGATGCTCGTGGCGCTGCCGCTGGTGCTGGTCCTGCTGCCGGCGGCGTGGTGGGTGCTGGTCCGGGGCGTGTGCCGCGTCGACACGGTACCGCTGCCGGCGGCCGGGGCCACCGTCGCCGGGCTGGCCCGGGGGCTCGGGCCGATGGGTCCTGCTGCACGGCGCACCGCGGCGGTATTCGCCTGCGCGGCGGTCGCGTGGATCGCCCGGCCGTGGCTCGACGGGCTGGTGCTCTTCGGCGCCGAGCCCTTCCGCGGCCTGACCGACACGACCGTGGCCGTTGGTGCTGCCGTGGCGCTCTTCGTGATCCCGGCCGGCGGCGGCGGGCGGGGCGCCCTGATGGACTGGGAGACGGCGGCGAGGCTGCCCTGGGGCCTGCTGATCCTGTTCGGCGGTGGCCTCAGCCTCGCGGCTGCCCTGCAGGCCAGCGGGTTCGGTGCCTATCTCGCCGCCCTCGGCACGGGCCTTGGCGACCTGCCGGGCTGGCTCGTCCTGCTCGTGGTGACCGCCGGCGTGGTATTCCTGTCGGAGGTCGCGAGCAATGCGGCCACCGCCGCCACCGCCGTGCCGATCCTCGCGGCCGTGGCGGGCGGTGCCGGCCTCGCGCCGGTGCCGCTGGTGCTCGCCGCCTGCTTCGCCGCGAGCTGCGGCTTCATGCTGCCGGTGGCCACGCCCCCCAATGCCATCGCCTACGGCACCGGCCTCGTGCCGGGCCGGCTCATGACGCGGGCCGGCATTTGGCTGAATCTGCTGGGAATCCTGTTTATCAGCGCCCTGACTTGGGGGATCATTATCCCCCTAGGCCTCTTCCGGTAACGCCCATGACGCGACTGCTGCCCCGTTCCGCGACCCCGCTGCGCCGTTCCGCCGGCCGCCGCCGTTCCGTGCCGCTGCTGCTGGCGCTGCTGGCGGCGGGGCTCGGTTCCGCCGCGGCAGGGGCGAAGACGCCGTTCCCGGTTTCGCCGACGGCCCAGGTCTTCGGTGCCGAGGACTACGTGACGGCGCGCCACGAGGACACGCTGATCGAGCTGGCGCGCCGCCACGGGCTGGGCTACGAGGAGATCATCTGGGCCAACCGCGAAGTCGACCCATGGCTGCCGGGCGAGGGGACTGCCGTGCGCCTGCCGCGCCGGCACGTGCTGCCCACGGCACCCCAGCAGGGCGTCGTGGTCAACATCGCCGAGTACCGCATGTACTACTACACGCGGCGCGGCCAGGAGACGATGGTCACCACGTTCCCCATCAGCATCGGCCGCATGGACTGGGCAACCCCGCTGGGCCGCTGGCAGGTGGTGGCCAAGCAGAAGGATCCCGCGTGGTACCCGCCCGAGTCGATCCGCCGCGAGCACCTGCAGGACGGACGCGGCTTCCTGCCGAAGATGGTGCCGCCTGGCCCCAACAATCCCCTCGGGCGCCATGCCATGCGCCTGTCGGTCAGCGGCTACCTGATCCACGGCACCAACGAGCCCCGCGGCATCGGCATGCAGGTGACCCACGGCTGCATCCGCATGTACCCCGAGGACATCGAGTGGCTGTTCGGGCAGATCCCGGTCTCGACGCCGGTGACCATCGTCAACCAGCCGGTCAAGTTCGGCTGGGTCGGTGACGAGCTCTACCTCGAGGTCATACCGCCGCTCGAGGGCGACCGCCGCTCCGAAGAGAAGGACCTCACCGCCATCACCGAGGCCTATGTCGCGGCCACCCGTGACCGTGCCGCCCGTGTCGACTGGGATCTCGTCGAAGAGGTCTTTGCCCGCCGTGACGGGGTACCGGTGAAGGTCGGCGAGGCGCTGGCTGGTGGCGGGAACCTGACGACGATGCTGCGCACAGGCCAGGCCGGCGACTGACCGCGGCCGGACAGGGCAGACGAAAAAAAAGCCGCAGCGACTGCTGCGGCTTTTTTATTGGGGACAGCGTGTGCTGCCCCCTCAGGCGAGGCGTGCGCGTCTTACTTGCGCATGCTGCCCTTGAAGGCGCGATCGATCTTCTCGTTGGTCGCGTCACAGCAGGACTGGGCCTGGTTGGCGGCGTTGAGCGCCTGGTTGGCGGTGCTCTGCGCGCTCGAGGCGGTCTGCTTGGCGTCGCTGGAGGCGGCGCTGGCGGCATCGGCGGCCGACTTGGCAGCGGAGGCGTCGGCGGCGACGCGGTCGAGGCGGGCGGAGAGCTCGTTGATCTGGTTCGACGTGGCGCAGCCGGCGGCGACGGAAACGGCCAGGGCCATCACGCCGGCGCGAAGGGCGGTCTTCATGTTCATTGTTGAAACCTCAAACAGCTGGTGGGGTTGGGAGTGCAGTACCTACCGGGGCCCATCCGCATCCCTGTGGACTTGAGCAGGCCCCGGCGTTCAAGGAGTTGGCCTGGCGGCTGCCCCTCGGCGCGCGAATGATGAACGAACGAAAGTTAAATCGCAATCGTCAGTGGGCTGCAAGAGACGGGAAAAGTACCTACATCCCGGGATCTTAGCGCCGATTGTCGCGGCTCCGTTGCCGTCTGCCAGTGAATGGCGAAGCTGAACGCAGGCGGTGGAGTTGCCCGCTCCCTGCGGGGTGCTGTATATAGGTACATGGCTGTACATGCATACAGGAATCCTCCATGGAGTCCCTGACCGACCGCCAGGCCGAGATCCTCCGCTTCATCCAGCAGGTACTCGACGAGACCGGGATGCCGCCGACCCGGGCCGAGATCGCGCGCCAGCTGGGCTTTCGTTCCGCCAATGCCGCCGAAGAGCATCTGCGGGCCCTGAAGCGCAAGGGTGCCATTGCGCTCATCCCCGGTGTCTCCCGGGGCATCCAGATCCTCGAGCCGGCGGTCGATACCCCCGGCATTCCGCTGGTGGGGCGCGTCGCGGCCGGCCAGCCCATCCTCGCCACCGAGAACATCGAGGCGCGCTACCAGCTCGACCCGGCGCTCTTCGACCGGCGCCCGCACTACCTGCTGCGCGTGCACGGCATGAGCATGCGCGATGCCGGCATCCTCGATGGCGACCTCGTGGCCGTGCACCGCACGCCCGATATCCGCAATGGCCAGATCGTCGTGGCCCGCCTCGAGGACGAGGTGACGGTCAAGCGCTACCGGCAGGTGGGTACGGTGGTCTGGCTGCTGCCCCACAACCCCGACTTCGAGCCGATCAAGGTCGACCTGCAGGCTGAGCACATGATGATCGAAGGCGTCGTCGTCGGCGTCATCCGCAGCAGCATGGCAGCGTAGTTGCGGAGGCACTCGCGTGGAGAACCCGGTGCTGGCCCGGCTGGCGCTGGCTGGCCAGGTCCGGCAGGGAATGGGGCAGTCCCTGCCGTCCCGCCCGGCCGTCTCCAGTGCCCATCCCGCCCTGGATGCGCTGCTGGGTGGAGGCTGGCCCCTGGGCGTGCTGATCGAGCTGCTGGTGACGCCACCGGGATCGGCCGAGCTCGCGTTGCTGCTGCCAGCCCTGGTGCGATTGCAGGCCGCGGAACCAGGCCGTGCCTGCCAGGTCGTGTTGCTGGCGCCACCCCACATGCCGTACGCGCCGGCGTTGCAGCAACAGGGCCTCGACCTGCAACGCCTGCTCGTGGTGCCGCCGACGCGTCGGCGGCAACCGGCCGACCTGCTGTGGGCCATGGAAGAAGCGCTTGCGGCGGGTGCCTGCGCGGCCGTGGTGGCCTGGGGCGATGCGGCCGGGCGCACGGCCCTGCAGCGGCTGCAGCTGGCAGCGCTGGGCAGCGATGCGCTGGCAGTACTGGTCCGCCGGCCGCTGTTCCGGCGCGAGCGCTCGCCGGCGGCCGTCCGGCTGGAGGTGCACACCACTGCAGCTGCGGGTCTCGGCATCGAGGTATTCCGTAACCGCCAGGGCGCCGTCGGCCGCATCGAGCTGTCGCCCGCATAGAGGTCGCCGCGCCGTTGCCCGTCTTCCATGACCACCCCAGGAGCCTTCCAGACCCCCGACCTGTTCGGGGACGCACCCCTGCCGTCGCCGGCAGTACCCGCACCGGCGACGCCGTTGCAGGCACCAGCGCCGCTGCCTGTGCCACTGCGGGTGTCGCCGGCGTCACCGTCATCCCCGGAGCGGCCGCCATTCCCCGCCCGGACAGTCCACGCGTCACCGCTCTGGTTCTGCCTGCACCTGCCGGCGCTGCCGCTCGAGGTGCTGCCATCCGCTGAGGGCTCGCCCCGGGCCATTGAGGTGGAGCAGGGGCCGCGCGCGTGGATCGTGGCCGCGGATGACCAGGCCCTGGCCGGTGGCGTTCGTCCCGGCATGGCGTCGGCGGCGGCGCTGGCGCTGCTGCCGGCGCTGCAGCTGCAGTCGCGGGCACCCGGGCGCGAGGCGGCAGCGCTCCGGAGGCTGGCCGATGTGCTGTCGGCCTTCACGCCGGCCGTCGCCGTGGTCGACGACGCGATACTCCTCGAGGTGCGGGCGAGCCTGCGGCTCTTCGGTGGTGCTGCGGTTCTGCGCCGGCGCCTGGCGGCGGTGATGCAGCGCTGTGGCCACCGCGGCTTCATCGCGGCCGCATCGACGGCCCGTGGTGCGCTCTGGCTTGCCCGCGCGGGCCGTGGTCACGACCCCGATGCCGGCGGTGCCCCGGGCGCAGGCCTCGGCGGCCTGCCGCTGGCCTGCACCGGCTGGCCGGCCGGGGCGCTGCAGCTGATCGGGCGCTTCGGCATCGACACCCTGGGCGGCCTGCAGCGCCTGCCGCGGGACGGCCTGGCCCGGCGGCTGGGCACGCGGCTGCTCCGGGAGCTGGATGAAGCCTGGGGCCGTGCGCCGGAAGCATGGCGCTGGCACGTGCCGGCCACGGGCTTCACCGCCAGCCTGGAACTGCCGGCGGAGGCTGACGATGCGGCATTGCTCGCCGAAGCGTGCCGCGTGCTGGTGGCACGGCTCGGCGCCCGCCTGCAGCAGGCCCAGGCCGGCGTGCGCCAGCTGTGGCTGACCCTGGTCCACGCAGGGCCTGCGGAGCAGCGGCCTGCCGATACCCGGCTGCGGCTCGGGTTGCGCGCTGCCACGGGCGACCCGGCGCTGCTGCAGCGGCTGCTGGAGTTGCGCCTCGCAGCCCTGCCGCTGGCGGCGCCCGTCGTGTCGCTGACGCTGCAGGCGCCACTGCTGGCCGACTGCCCGTCGGCCACCCGCAGCTGGCTCCCCGAGGCGGTCGATGCCACGGGCCGGCTCGCCGGCCTCGTCGAGCGCCTGCGGGCGCGCCTCGGTGACGCGGCCGTGCGCAGGCTCGCGCTCGCGCCGGATCACCGGCCGGAGCGGGCCTGGCGCTGGGTGGCGCCATCGACGGCTCCCGGAGCACTGGCGGACGATGCCGGTGCCGTGCCAGCCGCGGCTCCACGACCGTGCTGGCTGCTTGCGACCCCGCGGCGTTTGCGCGAGGTGGATGGTGTCCCCGCCTGGCAGGGAGCCCTGATGCTCGACGGGACCCCGGAGCGCATCGAGAGCGGCTGGTGGGACGGTGCCGACGTGCGCCGCGAGTACCACGTGGCCCGCAACGCGCGTGGCCGCTGCGGCTGGGTATTCCGTGACCTGCGCACCGGAGACTGGTACCTGCACGGGGTGTTCCAGTGACCGCCGGTGCAGGCAGGCCTGCCTACGCCGAGCTCCACTGCGTCAGCAACTTCACGTTCCTGCGCGGGGCCTCGCATCCGGGCGAACTCGTCCGCCGGGCCGCGGCGCTCGGCTACCACGCGCTGGCGCTGACCGACGAGTGTTCGGTGGCCGGGATCGTCCGCGCCCACTCGGCAGCCCGTGAGCACGGTCTCAGGCTCATCATCGGCAGCGAGCTGGCCCTCGTCGACGGCCCGAGGATCGTCGTGCTGGCGGCAAGCCTCGAGGGTTACCAGGCGCTCTGCAGTCTCATCACCCGGGGCCGGCGCAGCGCGCCCAAGGGAAGCTACCGGCTCGACCGCGCCAGCCTTGGCACGCTTCCCGGCTGCCTGCTGCTCTGGCTGCCGGGGACGGCGCCTGATCCCGGCGAAGGCGACTGGCTGCAGCAGCACTATGCCGGCCGCGCGTGGCTCGCCGTGGAGCTGCACGCGGGCGGCACCGACGGGCACCGGCTGGACCAGCTGCTCGACCTTGCCCGCCTGACCGGACTGCCGGCGGTGGCCAGCGGTGACGTGCACATGCACGTGCGCGGGCGCCGTGCCCTGCAGGACACGCTCACGGCGGTCCGCCTGAAGACACCGCTGCGGCGCGCGGGCCGCGGCCTCCATGCCAACGGCGAGCGGCACCTGCGCACGCGCCAGCAGCTGGCGGCGCTGTACCCGCGGGAACTGCTCGAGCGCACGGTCGAGGTCGCTGACCGCGTCTCGTTCTCGCTCGCCGAGCTGCGCTACCAGTATCCCCGGGAGCTGGTGCCCGACGGGCACACGCCGGCGAGCTGGCTGCGGCAGCGGACGCAGGCCGGCCTGCGGGAGCGCTGGCCCGGCGGTGCGCCGCCGGCGGTGGAGTCCCAGGTGGCGCATGAGCTCGCGCTGATCCGCGAGCTCGGCTACGAGTCGTACTTCCTCACCGTTGACGACATTGTCCGCTTCGCCCGCAGCCGCGGCATCCTCTGCCAGGGCCGCGGCTCGGCGGCCAACTCCGCCGTCTGCTATTGCCTCGGCATCACGGCCGTGGACCCGGCGGAGATGTCGCTGCTCTTCGAGCGCTTCATCTCGCGGGAGCGCAACGAGCCGCCGGACATCGACGTCGACTTCGAGCACGAGCGGCGCGAGGAGGTCATCCAGTACGTCTACGCCCGCTATGGCCGGCATCGGGCGGCACTGGCGGCGACCGTCATCACCTACTGCCCGCGCAGCGCGATCCGTGACGTGGGGCGCGCGCTGGGGCTCGCGGGCCCCGAGCTGGCGCGGCTCGCCCGGGCCATGCAGTGGTGGGACGGCAAGGTCGTCAGCCCCGAACGCATCCGCGAGGCCGGCCTCGACCCCGACAGCCCCCAGCTCCGCCGGCTCGTCCGCCTGGCCGCGGAGCTGGTCGGCTTTCCGCGCCATCTGTCCCAGCATGTGGGCGGCTTCGTCATCGCCGACCAGCCGGTCAGCAGCCTGGTGCCCGTCGAGAACGCCGCCATGCCGGGCCGCACGGTCATCCAGTGGGACAAGGACGACCTCGACGAGGTGGGCCTGCTCAAGGTCGACCTGCTGGCGCTCGGCATGCTGACGGCGATCCGCCGCTGCTTCGACCTCGTGCGCGGCTCTTCGGGCCGCGCGCTGGCGCTGCACACGATCCCGGCCGGTGACGCTGCCGTCTACGACATGATCTGCCGGGCCGACACCATGGGCGTTTTCCAGATCGAGTCGCGGGCGCAGATGGCCATGCTGCCGCGGCTGCGACCGCGCAGCTTCTACGACCTGGTGATCGAGGTGGCCATCGTCCGGCCCGGGCCCATCCAGGGGGACATGGTCCACCCTTACCTGCGCCGGCGGAACGGCGAGGAAGCGGTGGAGTATCCCGGCCCCGGCGTGCGCCAGGTGCTGGAGCGCACCCTCGGCGTGCCGATCTTCCAGGAGCAGGTGATGCAGCTCGCCGTCGTCGCGGCGGGCTTCACGCCGGGCGAGGCGGACCAGCTGCGCCGGAGCATGGCGGCCTGGCGCCGGCGCGGCGGGCTCGGGCCCTTCGAGGAGCGGCTCATCGGCGGCATGCTGGCCCGGGGCTACGCGCCGGAGTTCGCGCAGCAGCTCTTCCGCCAGATCCAGGGCTTCGGCGAGTACGGCTTTCCCGAGTCCCACGCGGCCAGCTTCGCGCTGCTGGTCTACGTCTCGGCCTGGCTCAAGCACCACGAGCCGGCGGCCTTCACGGCGGCGCTGCTCAACAGCCAGCCCATGGGCTTCTATGCGCCGGCGCAGCTGGTGCAGTGCGCGCGCCGCCACGGGGTGGAGCTGCGGCCGGTGGACGTGAATGCCAGCGCGTGGGACTGCACGCTGGAGCCACTGCCCGGCCGGCAGCCGGCGCTGCGGCTCGGCCTGCGGCTGGTGGCGGGGCTGGGTGGCGATGCCGGGGAGCGGATCGTCGCGGCCCGGTCCAGTACACCCTATGCCAGCGTGCAGGATCTGCAGGAGCGGGGCCGGCTCGATGCCGGTGACCTGGGGGCACTGGCCGCGGCGAATGCACTGGCCGGGCTCGCGGGGCATCGCCACCGGGCCTGGTGGGAGGCGGCCGGGGTAGAGCCGCCGCTGCCGGCGTTCCCGGTGCTGCGCATTGCCGAAGGGGTGCCGCTGCTGCGGCGGCCGGGCGAAGGCGAGGAGGTGGTGGCCGACTACGGGGCCCTTGGGCTGACGCTGGGGCCGCATCCGCTGGCCCTGCTGCGGGCGGCGCTCGGTGAGCGGGGGGTGTGGACGGCCGAAGCGCTGTGGGCCTGCGCCGACGGCGAGCTGGTACACGCGGCGGGCATCGTCACCACGCGCCAGCGCCCGGGCAGTGCCTCGGGCGTGGTGTTCGTGACGCTGGAGGACGAGACCGGCTACGTGAACCTGATCGTCTGGCCCACGGTGGCCGCGCGCCAGCGGCGCTGCCTGCTCGAGTCGCGGCTCCTCGGCAGCTGGGGGAGGGTGCAGCGGCAGGGCGACGTGCTGCACGTGGTCGCGGGGCAGCTCGTCGACTACAGCGCGCTGCTCGGGCGCCTTGCCACCCGCAGCCGGGACTTTGCGTAGCAGGCTTCCCGGCGGCGCGACCGCGCGTACCTCGCCAGCCACCGGTCCGGGCGCTGCCGCCTGCCGGTGACGCCGGCACGGCCGTCCCAGGCCCGGTAGTCAGACCTCGAAGTCTTCGAAGTCCTCGAGCTCGCGCGCCATGCGGCGCTTTTCCCAGTACTCCTCGAGCTGACGCCGGGCGTTGCCGGCGGCGCGGCGCGTTCCGGGACGGACCGTGGCGACGACCGGCGTGTCCAGGGCCGCCAGCAGCGAATCCACCGCGTCGCCCGCCGCGGCGGCGGTGATGCCGTCGCCGGTGACGAGCAGGTCGGGGTCGGCATCGACGATGTCGTCGGACTCGTCGAGATCGACGCTGACGTTACCGCCCTGGTCTTCGGCGGCCTCGTCCTCGCCCGCGTCCTCGTCCTGGCCGGCGACCGCTTCGCGCTCGGCCTCGTCGTCCTGCCAGTCGTCACCGGCCGGCGGTACCAGTGCCCGTGCCGGGCCGCTGCTCCTGCGTGTCATGTCTCCCACCCCTTATGTCCAGAATCGGGACGGGAATTCTTATATGCACGCCGTTACCGCCTGACAACAGCCATTTCCGGATTATGTGACGTGGATCAATCGTTCCCGGTGACGGGATGCCGGCGGCCGCTGGCCCGGCCGGGGCCACGCTGCCGGGGGAAGGAGGCCCGCAGGCGGAGCCTGCGTGGGTCAGGTGGCGAGCTGGTTCAGCTCGAAGATCGGCAGCAGGATCGCCAGCACGATGACCAGCACGATGACGCCCATGGTGATGATCAGGGCTGGCTCGAGGATGCCGAGCAGGGCCGCGATCAGCCCGTCCATCTCGCGCTCCTGGTTCTGCGCCGCACGCCCGAGCATCGACTCGAGCTCGCCGCTGGCCTCGCCGCTGGAGATCAGGTGGATGCACAGGGGCGGGAAGTGCCCGGCCTTGCCGAGCGACTTGCCGATGGGCGCCCCTTCGCGCACCCGGGCGGCCGCTTCCTCGACGGCGGCCCGCATCGGGACGTTGGTCAGCACTTCCCCCGCGATGCGCAGGGCCTCGAGCACCGGGACACCGCTGCCGGTGAGGATGCTGAGCGTGCGGGTGAAACGGGCGGTGTTGGCGCCGCGCACGAGCTTGGCCACCAGCGGCACCCGAAGCAGCAGCAGGTCCAGCTGGCGCCGCGGGCCGGGCAGCCGCAGCCAGCGCCGCAGGCCCAGGACGCCGGCCACGATGGCCAGGGCCAGCAGCCAGCCCCAGTCGCGCAGGAAGTCACTGAGGCTGATCAGCGCGACCGTCAGCCCCGGCAGCTCGCGGTTCGAGTTGCTGAAGACCCCGACGACTTTGGGGACGACATAGACGAGCATGCCGGTGACGATGCCCAGTGCCAGCAGCGTCAGCACGGCGGGGTAGATCATCGCGTTCTGGATCTTCTGCCGCAGTACCTGCCGCCCTTCCGTGTAGTCGGCGAGCCGTTCGAGGATGGCGTCGAGGTGGCCGGACTGCTCGCCGGCCGCCACGGTGGCGCGGTAGATCTCCGGGAAGGCCCGCGGGAAGTCGCCAAAGCCGTCGGCGAGCGTGTGGCCTTCCATGACCTTCGAGCGCACGCCGATGACGATGCTCTTGACCCGTGGCGACTCGGTCTGCTCCGAAACGGCCAGCAGCGCTTCCTCGAGCGGCAGGCCCGACTGGGTCAGCGTCGCCAGCTGGCGGGTCAGCAGCGCGAGGTCGGCGCTGGACAGCGAGTTGCCGCGCAGGAAGGGGCGGCGCTGCTGCCTGGCCGCCTCGCGCTCGGCCACCTCGGCGACGGTAAGCGGCAGCAGCTGGCGGTCGCGGAGCAGCTGGCGCACCTGCCGGGCGGTGTCGCCCTCGAGGATGCCCTTGTGCTCGCGGCCGCCGGCGTCGACGGCGGTGTATTCGAACGCACCCATGTGGCCTGCAGCCCGGTGGACGTGGTCAGTCGGCGCGGGTAACGCGCAGCACTTCCTCGAGCGTCGTGACGCCGAGCAGGGCCTTGCGGATGCCGTCGTCGCGGATGCCGGGGCTGCGGGAGCGCGCGTAGCGCTCGAGCTCGTGCTCGCCGGCGCCGTCATGGATCATCGTGCGCAGCGTATCGTCGACCGTGACGAGCTCGTAGATGCCGGTGCGGCCACGGTAGCCGGTGGTCCCGTTGAGGCGCGCCTCGTCGGGGTGGTACAGCGTCGGCGCGTCCGCGGGATCGGCGCCCAGCGTCCGGCACTCGTAGTCGCGGGCCCGGTAGGGTGCCTTGACCGACGGGTCGATGACGCGGACCAGCCGCTGCGCCAGCACTCCGATCAGGCTCGACGACAGCAGGAAGGGCTCGACGCCCATGTCGCGCAGCCGCGTCACGGCGCCGACGGCGGTGTTGGTATGCAGGGTCGACAGCACGAGGTGGCCTGTAAGGCTCGCCTGCACGGCGATCTCGGCCGTCTCGAGGTCGCGGATCTCGCCGACCATCACCACGTCGGGGTCCTGGCGCAGGATGGCGCGCAGGCCGCGCGCGAAGGTCATGTCGACCTTGGTGTTCACCTGGGACTGGCCGATGCCGTCGATGTAGTACTCGATCGGATCCTCGACCGTCATGATGTTGCGGGTGTTGTCGTTGATGCGCTCCAGGGCCGCGTAGAGCGTGGTGGTCTTGCCGGACCCCGTGGGCCCCGTGACGAGCAGGATGCCGTGGGGCTTGTGGATCAGCGCGTCGAGCTCGGCCTGGGACTTCGACTCCATGCCGAGGCTCTCGAGCTCGAGGCGCCCGGCGTGCTTGTCGAGCAGCCGGAGGACCACCCGTTCGCCGTGGCCCGACGGCATCGTCGAGACGCGCACGTCGACGGCACGGCCCGCGATGCGCAGCGAGAAGCGGCCGTCCTGGGGCAGGCGCTTCTCGGCGATGTCGAGCTTCGACATGACCTTGATGCGCGATACCACCAGCGGCGCCACGGCCCGGCGTGACTGCAGCACTTCGCGCAGTACGCCGTCGATGCGGAACCGGACGACGAGCCGGTTCTCGAACGGCTCGATGTGGATGTCCGAGGCGTTGTCCTTGACCGCCGAGGTCAGCAGCGCGTTGATCAGCCGGATGATCGGCGCGTCGTCGTCGCTCTCCAGCAGGTCGGAGGGCTCGGGCAGGTCCTGCGCCACGCGCAGCAGGTCGGTGTCCTCGCCGAGCCCGTCCACCATCTGCATGGTCGAGTTGGACTCGCGCTCGTAGGTCTGCTGCAGCTGGCGGTCGAACTCGGCCGCGTCGACCACCAGCACCTGCAGCGGTGCGTCGACGAAGCGGCGCACCTCGGAGACCACCGGGAGGCGCGTGTCGGGCCGGATCAGCAGCGTGGCGCGGCCGTCGTTCCAGCCGGTCACCAGGACGCCGTGGCGCCGGGCGAAGGGGAAGGGCAGTACCGGGCCGCGCTCCGGTGCCGGCGCGGCGGCCGCCGGAGGGACGATCTCGACGACGGCCTCGTCGTCCGCATCGGCGACGGCGGTCACGGGCGGGTTCATGGCGCCGCCTGTTCCGGCACGGCATCGGCCGGCGCGTCCGTGCCCGCGGGCGCCTGCAGCGTCCCGTCGATGCCACGCAGGCTGCGCAGGTCGATGGTGCCGGGCGACTCGCGGATCTGCTGCTCGATGGGCGGCAGGATGTCGCGCGGGGTCAGCGGCATCAGCCGCGGCCGGCCCGGGGAGATCGCCAGCTGCTGGTCACGGATGTAGTTGTACTTGGCGTTGGTCTCGAAGGCCGCCTGCACGTCGTTGGTCAGGATCGTCGGCCGGATGAATACCATCAGGTTGGTCTTGCTCTTGCGGTTGTTGTCGGCCCGGAACAGCGCGCCGAGCAGCGGGATGCGGCCGAGGATGGGCACCCGCGACTGGCTCTCGGACAGCCGGTCCTCGATGAGGCCCCCGAGCACAAGCGTGGCGGAGTTCTCGACGATGACAGTGGTGTTGATGTTGCGGTTGGCCGTGATCAGGTCGACGGCGGCGCTGGTCGGCAGCAGGTTCGAGACCTCCTGCTGGATCTTCAGCAGCACCGCGTTGCCCTCGTTGATCTGGGGCGTGAGCTTCAGCGTGAGGCCGACCTGCTGGCGCTGGATGGTCTGGAACGGGTTGACCGTTGCGCCGGTCTGCGCGCCCGTGTTGGTGAACTGGCCGGTGACGAAGGGAACCTCCTGGCCGACCTTGATTTCGGCCTCCTCGTTGTCGAGCGTCACCAGTACGGGGGTGCCGATGATGTTGCTGTTGCCATCCGACTCCAGGGCCTCGATCAGGGCGACGAAGCTGATGCCGCTGTTCGAGAGGCGTCCGACGCCCATCGACAGTCCGTTGCGGAGCAGGGTCGCCGGGTTGGTGGCGGCACCGCCACTGCCACTGCCACTGCCGCTGCCGCCGCCCGACCCGCCGCCGATGATCCCGGCCGCGACGCCGGTCACGCCGGTGGTGCCCGGGAACTTGGTGACGCCGACCAGGTTGTCCAGGTCGCGGTCGCCGATGGCCCAGGTGATGCCCAGGTCGGAAGCGCGATCCGACGAGATCTCGACGATGACGGCCTCGACCAGCACCTGCAGGCGGCGGATGTCGAGCTTGTCGATGACCGAGTTCATCGACCGCATGACCTTGGGCGGTGCGGTGATGATGAGCGCATTCGTGCCCTCGTCGGCCCAGATGGAAATGTCGCCACGCTGGCTCGGCGGGGCCGCTGCGCCATCCTTCGCCGGTGCCCCGCCACCGCCGCCGCCGCCGGTGAACTGCGACTGCAACTGGGTGGCCAGCCCCTTCGCATCGGCGTAGCGCAGGTAGCGCACCTGCGTGTCCCCGCCTTCCTCGAGGGGGGTATCCAGGTGGGTGACCCGGGCCCGGTAGCGGAGGCGCTCGTTCTTGTCGCCGGTGATCAGCAGGCTGTTGGTGCGCTCGTCGGCGACGACCGTTACCCGCGGGCCGCCGCCGCCCTCGGCCTGCTGGGCGCCCTGGTTCAGCGCGCCGATGATCTTGACGATCTCCGACGCCGACGCATGCTCGAGCCGCAGGATCTCGTAGTCCTGGTCTGCCGCCTGGTCGATGCGCGCGATGATGCGGGTCATGCGGTCGACGTTCGACGCCCGGTCGGAAATGATCAGGATGTTGGACGGCGGGTGGGCGGCCAGGTGTCCGTACTGGGGGATCAGCGGCCGCAGGATCGGCACCAGCTGTGCAGCCGCGACCTTCTTGACGGCGATGACGCGGGTCACGATGTCGTCCGGCCGCTCCCGGCCGCCATCGAGTTCGGCGCCGGGCTGCTGCCGCGCGTTGGCGTCGGGCAGGATCTTGATGACGTCGCCGGAAGGCACCGCGACGAACCCGTAGACGCTCAGCAGGGACAGGAACGCCGCGTAGAAGGCGTCGGGTGACATCGGCGACGACGACAGCATCGTCACCTGGGCCTTCACCCGGGGATCGAGGATGAAGTTCTTGCCCGTGACCTCGCCGACGGCCTCGATGACCTGCCGGATGTCGGCGTCCTTGTAGTTTGGCGTGATGGTGGGCTGCTGTCCCGATGTGGCCTGGGCAAACAGCAGCGCGCCCGCGGCGAGGGCAGCGGTGAGGGACGACGGTCGGCGTGCCGTGCGGTAAGCGGGTCGGGTCACTGGGTTGCGCCCCCGAGGGTGCTGATCTGGTTCATGTTGAGCGACAGCACCGTGGGTTGGCCTTCCCTTTCCACCGTGATCGATACCTGCGCAGCCTCGCCGAGGCTGCGGAAGACTTCCATGCCCTGGGCCGGATTATCCAGCGTCACGCCGTTGATTTCAGTCACGAGGTCGCCGGGCCTGAGGCCGAGCGCCGTGAACTGGTCGCGGTTGGGACCCGGATAGATACGGTAGCCCTTGAGCTGTCCGTCCGGCATGAACGGTTGCGGCCGGATGACGTCGAGGAAGCCTGCCGCGTTGCGGGCGACCATGTCCTGGACGTTGGCCGTTGCCGGACTGGCGGTGACCGGTCGCGCTCCCGCCCGCGGGGGCGCCGACGGCCCGCTGCCGAGTCGCGGCAGCCGCAGCACCTCGAAGGCGCCGTTGCGCGACAGCACGACGCGGTCGATCTCGACGCGCTGGAGGGTCGCGCCACCTGGCAGCCCGTCGTTCACGAAGTAGACGCGCTCCTGTCCGCCGGCATCGGCGATGATCGCATGGGCAAACTTCGGGTTGCCCGCGGCGATCGCTGCCCGCAGCTGCAGGCTGAGGCTCGTGTCCGGGGCATCGACGGGGGCGTCGCCGGTCGCCGCAGCGTTCGCCTGGGCCTCGCCGAACAGGTGTGCCGCGACGATGGGCTGCACGTCGGTGGCGCCGGCGGACGCCGGCGCGCTGCCCCGCACGGGCGGGGGAGGTGGCAGCCAGGGCCCGTTCACGGCGGGCGGGTAGAGCAGCCAGGCGGCCCGGGCGGCGAGCCAGCCCACTACGACGACCAGGACCAGGGATGCCATCTGCGGCGCGACCTGATTGAAGCGCGCCAGGGCTTCGGCAGGCGAACGCCCGCCCAGCGCCCCGCGGGCGCCAGCGAAGGTCTCCGCGAGCTGCTCCAGCTTCATGCTATGTCGTACTACCGCTGCCCGCAGGGCCGGGTGAAGCCCGGTAAAACCCGGTAAACACTCGGGAATTTAGCATAACGCCTGCCCCGTGCGGCGGTTGCCGCCCGGCCAGCCGGCATGCGGGGCCCGGCGCCCGGGACGATGCCTGCCGGGCCGGCCTCGGGCATTAGAGCCACGGCCGGGTTACGGAACCGTGAAGGCCGGCACAAGTCGGCGGACAAGCGTGCCCTCCCGCAGGTGCGCTGCGCCGTGCTGCAAGCGCGGAATCCGTTCGGCCCGGCAGTGGCGAATCGGGTACCATCGATTCACCTTCCGGCGCAGGCAGCCTGCGTATTCCGAATTCCCACCATGGCCAGTGACGGCGACAACGATTCCATCCGGCGCAGCGATGACGGGCGCGGGCTTGCGATCGAGGAATCCCGCCCCAAGCTCAAGCGGCCGCCGCTCTACCGCGTGCTGCTCATCAACGACGACTACACGCCGATGGAGTTCGTCGTGGAGGTGCTGCAGCTGATCTTCGGCATGGACCGGCCGAAGGCCACCCGGGTGATGCTCGAGGTGCACACCAAGGGCAAGGGCGTCTGCGGTGTGTACGTCTACGAAATCGCCGAAACCAAGGTCGCCCAGGTCACCAGCTACGCCCAGCAGCACCAGCACCCGCTGCTCTGCACGCTGGAGGAAACCTGACTGGCCCGTTGGGCGAAGTGATACACCGGGCGCCTTGGCAGCTGCCGGCTTTGGCGTAGACTCAAACCGTATCCCCCCGGGGGTTCCGACATCATGCTGAGCAAAGAACTCGAGATCTGCCTCAACGAGGCCTTCGCCCAGGCGCGGCGCAAGCGTCACGAGTACATGACGGTGGAGCACCTGCTGCTCGCCATCATCGAGATCCCGGCCGTCACCGAGATCCTCAAGTCCTGCGGGGCCGACCTGGCCCGCCTGCGCCGCGATCTCGAACAGTTCCTCGAGGAGACCGTCCAGCGCCTGCCCGAGGGGACCGACCAGGACGTGCAGCCGACCCTGGGCTTCCAGCGGGTGCTGCAGCGGGCCGTCTTCCACGTGCAGTCCAGCGGCAAGAAGGAGGTCCGGGGCGAGAACGTCCTCGTGGCCATCTTCGGCGAGAAGCAGTCCCACGCCGTGTACCTGCTGAACGTGCAGGACCTGGCCCGCCTCGACGTGGTGAATTTCATCTCCCACGGGCTGTCGAAGCTCCGGGACGAGCAGGGGCCGCAGCGCAGCAGTGGCGCCGAGGGCGAGGAGGGTGAGGGTGATGGCCAGGCGAATGCCCTCGAGACCTACGCCACCAACCTCAACCGCCGTGCCCGCGAGGGCAAGATCGATCCGCTGATCGGCCGCGAGGCCGAGGTCGAGCGGACCATCCAGGTGCTCTGCCGCCGCCGCAAGAACAATCCGCTGTACGTCGGCGAGGCCGGCGTGGGCAAGACCGCCATCGCCGAAGGCCTCGCCCGCATGATCGTCGAGGGCCAGGTCCCCGAGGTGCTGGCGAAGTGCACCATCTATGCGCTGGACATGGGCTCGCTGCTCGCCGGCACGAAGTACCGCGGCGACTTCGAGAAGCGCTTCAAGGCTGTCATCAACGAGCTGCGCAAGGACCCCGGTGCGATCCTCTTCATCGACGAGATCCATACGGTGATCGGTGCGGGCGCTGCCTCGGGTGGCGTGCTCGACGCGTCGAACCTGATCAAGCCCGTGCTGTCGAGCGGTGAGCTGCGCTGCATCGGCTCGACCACCTACCGCGAGTACCGCGGCATCTTCGAGAAGGACCACGCCCTCGCCCGGCGCTTCCAGAAGATCGACATCACCGAGCCCAGCATCGCCCAGGCCGTCGAGATCCTGAAGGGCCTGCGCACGCGCTTCGAGGAGCACCACGGCATCACCTACACCGACGACGCGCTTGTCGCCGCCGTCGACCTGGCGGCCCGGTACATCAACGAGCGGCAGCTGCCTGACAAGGCCATCGACGTCATCGACGAGGCAGGTGCCAGCGTTCGCCTCGAGCCGGCGGAGACCCGGTCGCGCGTCGTCGACGTCGGCAAGGTCGAGGCGGTGATTGCCAAGATGGCCCGCATCCCGCCGAAGAGCGTGTCGGCCTCCGACCGCGACCAGCTGCGCAACCTCGAGCGCGACCTGAAGCTCGTGATCTTCGGCCAGGACCAGGCCGTCGGCGCGCTGGCCTCGGCGATCAAGATGGCCCGCTCAGGGCTCCGCGAGCCGGAGAAGCCCGTCGGTTCGTTCCTGTTCGCCGGCCCCACCGGCGTCGGCAAGACCGAGGTGACCCGGCAGCTGGCCCACTGCCTCGGCATCGAGCTGATCCGCTTCGACATGTCGGAGTACATGGAGCGCCACACGGTCTCGCGCCTGATCGGCGCGCCGCCGGGCTACGTGGGCTTCGACCAGGGAGGCCTGCTGACCGAGGCCATCGCCAAGCACCCGCACGCCGTGCTGCTGCTCGACGAGATCGAGAAGGCCCACCCGGAGGTCTTCAACCTGCTGCTGCAGGTCATGGACCACGGCACGCTGACGGACAACAACGGCCGCAAGGCCGACTTCCGCAACGTGATCATCGTCATGACGACGAACGCCGGTGCCCAGGAGATGAGCCGGAGTTCGATCGGCTTTACCCGGCAGGACCACGCCAGCGACGGCATGGCCGCGATCAGCCGGCTGTTCAGCCCCGAGTTCCGCAACCGTCTCGACGCGATCATCCAGTTCGCGCCGCTGGGCAAGGAGGCGGTCCTGCGGGTCGTCGACAAGCTGGTCATGCAGCTGGAGGCGCAGCTCGAGACGAACGGCGTCACCATCGAGCTCGAGGCGGGGGCCCGCCAGTGGATTGCCGACCGTGGCTACGACCCGCTGATGGGCGCCCGGCCCATGGCCAGGGTCCTGCAGGAGAACGTCAAGCGGCCGCTCGCCGAGCAGCTGCTGTTCGGCGACCTCGCCAAGGGCGGGCACGTGCGGATCGTGCTGAACGCCGACGACACCCTGGGGCTCGTCGCGACGCCGTCGACCCGGTCGCTCGAGCACATACCGGATCCGGCCTGAGGCGGCCAGCTGGGCGCCTGGCCGGTGCGGCCAGCGGGTGAAGGAATGCGGTGCGCTGCCCGGCCGGGCAGCGGCCTCAACGCTCGCGGAAGGTGATGCGGCCCTTGGTCAGGTCGTAGGGGGTGAGCTCGACCTTGACGCGGTCGCCCGTGAGGATGCGGATGTAGTTCTTCCGCATCTTTCCTGAGATGTGGGCCGTGACGACATGGCCGTTGTCGAGCTGCACCCGGAACGTGGTGTTCGGCAGGGTCTCGGTAACGACTCCCGACATCTCGATGGCGTCTTCTTTGGGCATGCGGACTCCGGCAAACGGGCCGCGATTCTGCGCGAACTGGCCTACCCGCGCAAGGGAGTCGCCCCGGGCACCCCGGCGAGGTCATGGGTGTCGATGGGCGGGGACGGCCAGCCGAGGGTACCCGGGCTGCCCGCCACGAGCGGCTCAAGCTCCGCCAGGAACGCCTCCCGCGGCACCGTCCGGCTGCCGAGGCTCGCCAGGTGGCTGGACGCGACCTGGCAGTCGACCAGCGGTGCGCCCAGGTCCGCCAGGTGCCGGACCAGCCGGACGAGCGCGACCTTCGAGGCATCGGGACGCGTCGCGAACATCGACTCGCCGAAGAACGCGCGGCCGATGCTGACCCCGTAGAGGCCGCCGACGAGCTCGCCATCCTCCCAGGTTTCGACGGAGTGGGCATGGCCCAGCGCGTGCAGCTCGCGGTAGGCCGCGTGCATGGCCGGCGTGATCCAGGTCTCGTCCCGGCCCGGGGCCGCGGCGCAGCCGTGGATCACGCCGCCGAAGTCGGCATCGATCGACACGCGGTAGCGCCCGCTGCGCAGGGTCCGGCGCAGGCTCCGCGATACCCGGAGCTCGTTGGTGTACAGCACGGCCCGCGGGTCGGGGCTCCACCAGAGGATCGGCTGCCCCGCCTCGAACCACGGGAAGATGCCGCGGCGGTAGGCCGCCAGCAGCCGGTCCGGTGACAGGTCGCCGCCGATGCACAGCAGGCCCGGCGGGTCCGGCAGGGCCTCGGCAGCGTCGGGAAACGCTTCGGGCGGATCGCCGGGGGAGATGAGCGCAAGCCGCGGCACGTCAGTCGTCGCTGCGGCGGTAGGGCACGTGCTCGTTGACCTCGGCGATGTACCGGTCGATGTGCGCCCGCTCCCGGTCGAGGTACTGGTCGATGGCGGCGAAGAACTGCGGGTGCGAGAGCCAGTGGGCTGACCAGGTGGCCGTCGGCACGAAGCCCCGGCTGATCTTGTGCTCGCCCTGGGTGCCCGGCTCGAACAGGCTGATCCCCTGCTCGATGCAGTACTCGATGCCCTGGTAGTAGCAGGTCTCGAAGTGCAGGCTGTGGTAGTCGGCCGAGCTGCCCCAGTAGCGCCCGTAGAGGGCGTCGGCACCCCGGTAGCAGATCGCCGTGGCCACTGGCTCGTCGCCCTGCAGGGCGAGGATCACGAGCAGGCTGTCCGGCAGCGTCGCGCAGAGCCTGCGGAAGAAGTCCTCGTTCAGGTAGGGCTCCCGGCCGCGGCGCCAGAACGAGCTCGCGTAGAGCGGCATGATGCGGGCGAGCAGGCCGGCGTCGATGTCGCGGCCGGTCAGGTGCCGGAAGCGGATGCCGGCCTCGGCCACCCGGCGGCGCTCGCGCTTCGCCTTCTTGCGCTTCTCGGCCGTGAAGGTGCCGAGGAAGTCGTCGAAGGTCGCGTAGCCCTGGTTGTGCCAGTGGAACTGGCAGTCCTTCCGGCGCAGCAGTCCCTCGCCCTCGAGGGCGGCCACTTCGTCCTCCGGCGGGAAAAGCACGTGCAGTGAGCTGGCCCCGGACTCGCGCGCGAGTTCCATCGCGGCGCCGACCAGTGCCCGCCGCACCCGCACCGGATCGGCACCAGGGGCGTGCAGGAACCGCGGGCTCGTCGCCGGCGTGAACGGGACGCCCGCCACCAGCTTCGGGAAGTAGCGCAGCCCGGCCCGCCGGTAGGCATCGGCCCAGGCCCAGTCGAAGACGAACTCCCCGAAGGAATTGCTCTTGAGGTACAGCGGCACGGCACCCACCAGAGCCCCGGCCTCGCGCAGCAGCAGGTGGCAGGGCTGCCAGCCGCTGGCCGCGCAGGCGCTGCCGGACTCCTCGAGGGCCAGCAGGAACTCGTGGCGCAGGAAGGGCCAGGCGGTGCCGGCGACGGCGTTCCAGTCTGCCGCAGGCACGGCCGCGAGGCCGCTGCAGACCTCTATCCGCCAGCCTGCCCCGTCAGGTGCCAAGGCCGTCGAGGTACTTCTCGGCGTCGAGGGCGGCCATGCACCCTGAGCCGGCCGAGGTGATTGCCTGGCGGTAGATGCTGTCGGCCACGTCGCCGGCCGCGAAGACGCCCGGGATGCTGGTGGCCGTGGCCGCGCCGTGGCGTCCGCCGCGCACGACGAGGTAGCCGTTGTCCATGTCGAGCTGCCCGGCGAAGAGCGCCGTGTTCGGATCGTGGCCGATGGCGATGAAGAGTCCTGTCACGTCGATGTCCGTGGTGCCCGGCTGGCCATTGGTGCCCCTCAGGCGCACGCCAGTGACGCCTGAGTCGTTGCCGAGGACTTCGTCGATCTCGTGGTTCCAGATGACCGTGACATTGCCTTCCGGACCGGTCCGGGCCATCAGCCGGTCCTGGAGCATCTTCTCCGCCCGCAGCCGGTCGCGGCGGTGGATCAGGGTGACGTGCCCGGCGAGGTTGGCGAGGTAAAGGGCCTCTTCGACGGCGGTGTTGCCGCCGCCCACCACAGCCACCCGCTGGCCGCGGTAGAAGAAGCCGTCGCAGGTGGCGCAGGCCGACACGCCCCGGCCCCGGAAGGCCTGCTCGGAGGGCAGGCCGAGATACCGGGCCGAGGCGCCGGTAGCGATGATCAGCGCATCGCAGGTGTACTCGGCCGCGCCGGTGCGCAGGCGGAAGGGGCGGGAGCGGAGGTCGGCGGACTCGACGTGCTCGGCGACGAGCTCTGTGTCGAGCCGGGCCGCGTGTTCCCGCAGGCTCTCCATGAGGGCCGGGCCCTGCAGGCCGTGGCCGCCACCGGGCCAGTTGTCCACGTCGGTCGTGGTCATGAGCTGCCCGCCCTGTTCGAGTCCGGTCAGCAGCAGCGGCTTCAGGTTCGCCCGGGCCGCGTACACCGCGGCGGTGTAGCCGGCGGGCCCGGAGCCGAGGATGATCAGTCGTGCGTGTCGGGGTGCGTTGGCCATGCGTCAGTGTAGGCCAGGCCTGCTTGCACGCGGTAGGGGGCGTGCTGCTATGATCCCAACCCTTAACTCCCAAGCGGGTTAGGCAGTTAACGCGACTTTCTGGTGCGCGTTGTGAGGGGAACGGCCTGCCTCCACGGTGCAGGCCCGGCGCAGGGAACGCGGGGTGCTACAGGGCAGTGGCCAGGGCGGCTTCCATCGAGGGACGTAGTCTCGTCCTGTCCGGGACCAACGTGCTGCGTGAGGCAGCGCTGTGGGTCTTCGGTGCATGCGCGGTCATCATGCTGGTGGCGCTCGTCACCTACAGTCCGCGCGACCCCGGCTTCAGCCACACCGGCGACGGCAGCCCGGTGCGCAACCAGATCGGTACCGTCGGCGCCTGGTTCGCCGACGTCTCCTTCAGCCTGTTCGGCGGCCCGGCCTTCCTGTTCCCGGTGATGATGGGCCTCGCCGGCTGGATCCTGTTCTCGGCGCGCACCGAGCCGGGTCCCATCGACCGGCGCCTGCTCGGCATGCGCCTCGGCGGCTTCGGCGTGACGCTGCTGGCGAGCTGCGGCCTCGGTACCCTGCATTTCTCCGCGCCGACGCTGCCCAGGACCGCGGGCGGCGCCTTCGGCGAGCTGGTGGGGCAGGGGCTCGCCGTGGCGCTCGGCAGCCTCGGCGCGACGCTGATGCTGCTGGCCGTCTGGCTCGCGGCGGTGTCCCTTTTCACCGGCATCTCGTGGCTCGCCGTCATGGACCACACGGGGCGCCTCGTGCTGGCCGGCGTCGACGCCGCGCGGGTCTGGCCTGGCCGCATCCGCGAGTTGCTGGCGGCGCGCCGCGCTGCGGGTTCCGCCGGCGAGGCCGAGGAACTCGCCGAGGTCGTGCAGAAGGAGCGCCGCCGGGTCGAGAAGAAAAAGTCGAACCCGCGCATCGAGCCCGCCGTGGCGCCGCCCGAGCCGAGCACCCGGGCCGAGAAGGAGCGCCAGGTTCCGCTCTTTACGCCGGCCGCCGTGCCGGGCGAGCTGCCGCCGCTGGGGCTGCTCGACGACCCCGTGGAGCAGGCGCCCAGCTACTCCAAGGAGTCGCTCGAGGCCATATCGCGGCTCGTCGAGATCAAGCTGCGCGATTTCGGCGTCGAGGTCGAGGTCGTCGCCGTGCAGCCGGGGCCGGTGGTCACGCGCTTCGAACTTGCACCGGCGCCGGGAGTCAAGGTCAGCCAGATCAGCAACCTCGCCAAGGATCTGGCGCGCTCGCTGTCGGCCATCAGCGTGCGGGTCGTCGAGGTCATCCCGGGCAAGCCGACGGTGGGCCTCGAGATTCCCAACGAGAACCGCGAGACGGTGACGCTCGGCGAGATCCTGCGCTCGAAGGCCTATGAGGAGATGCCGTCGCCGCTGACGCTGGCGCTCGGCAAGGACATCGGCGGCAAGTCCGTCGTGGCCGACCTGCAGCGCATGCCGCACCTGATGATTGCCGGTACCACCGGGTCCGGCAAGTCCGTCGGCATCAACGCCATGGTTCTGAGCCTGCTCTACAAGGCTCACCCGGACGACGTGCGCCTGATCATGATCGACCCGAAGATGCTGGAACTCTCGGTGTACGAGGGCATCCCGCACCTGCTGGCGCCGGTGGTCACCGACATGCGCGACGCGGCCAACGCCCTGCGCTGGTGTGTCGCCGAAATGGAACGCCGCTACCGCGTGATGGCGGCGCTCGGCGTGCGCAACATCGGCGGCTACAACCGCAAGGTGAAGCAGGCCATCGAGAAGGGCGAGCCGATCCGCGACCCGCTGGCCGGCACCGAGTTCGCCATGAGCGTCGGCGTCGACGGCGTGGTGCCGACGCTCGAGCACCTGCCGTACATCGTCGTCATCATCGACGAGCTGGCCGACCTGATGATGATCGTCGGCAAGAAAGTCGAGGAGCTGATCGCGCGGCTCGCCCAGAAGGCCCGCGCCGCCGGCATCCACATGGTCATCGCGACCCAGCGCCCGTCCGTCGACGTCATCACGGGCCTGATCAAGGCCAACATCCCGACGCGCATTGCCTTCCAGGTTTCGGCCAAGGTCGACTCGCGGACCATCCTTGACCAGAGCGGCGCCGAGAGCCTGCTGGGCCACGGCGACATGCTGTTCCTGCCGCCGGGTACCGGCGCACCGCTGCGCGTGCATGGCGCGTTCGTCTCCGACCCTGAGGTGCACCGCGTTGTCGCGCACCTCAAGGGCACCGGGCAGCCGCGCTACGTCGACGAGATCACCGAGGGTCCGTCCCAGCCGCTGCCGGGCATCCCCGGCGAGACGCCCGCCGGCGGCGACGACGACGGCGAGGCCGACGCACTTTACGACCAGGCCGTGCAGATCGTGCTCGAGACGCGGCGGGCCTCGGTCTCCGGCATCCAGCGCCGGCTCAAGATCGGCTACAACCGGGCCGCACGCCTCGTCGAGACCATGGAGAAGGCGGGCCTCGTCGGCCAGCTGCAGTCCAACGGTTTCCGTGAGGTGCTGGCGCCGGGCCCGTCGGACGACTGATGGTCGCCCGTCCTGCCTGGGGTGTCGGGCTGCTGGCGGCCGGATTGCTGGGCGGTCTGTCCGCCGTGGCAGCCCCTCCCGCACCCGACGCGGTGCCGACCCCACCGGCGCTGCGGCAGTTCCTCGACACGGTGCAGACGTTCCGCTCGCCCTTCACCCAGGCGGTGTTCGACTCCCGTGGCCGCGCGGTCGAGTCATCGGCCGGCGAGGTGGTCATGCAGCGGCCGGGGCGTTTCCGCTGGGACTACGCCACGCCCTATGTCCGCACCATCGTGGCCGATGGCGAGCGCCTCTGGCTCTACGAGGCCGACCTCGAGCAGGTGACCGTGCGCCGGCTGTCCGACGGCCTCGGTGACACGCCAGCGGCACTGCTGACGGGCCGCGACGACGTGCTGAAGCGCTTCGCCGTGCAGCGGGCCTGGGAGGCAGACGGCCTGGCGTGGTCGGCGCTGCGCCCGCGGACGGCGGAGGGGGACTTCGCGGAATTGCGCCTTGGCTTCCGCGGCAACGTCCTGCTGGCCCTGGAGCTGGACGACCGGCTCGGACAACGCACGCGCATCGACTTCCAGTCGCCACGGCTGAACGCCGCGGTGCCGGCCGACACCTTCCGCTTCATGCCACCCGCCGGCGCGGACGTCATCGACGACGCCGAGCTCTGAGGCGGCGGCCGGCCTCCCGATGCTGCCACTCCGTTACGGGCGACTCTGGCTGGCTGTCGGGCTGCTGGCGCTGGTGGCGGGCATCGCGGTGGCCCTGCAGCGCCAGTCGGGCCTGCCGCTCTTCGTCCTGAGCGACAAGCTATACCACGCGGCGGCCTTCGCGGCCTTCACGGTCTGGTTTGGCGGCCTCGTCGAGCTGCGGCACCTGTCGTGGGTGGCCCTCGGCCTGCTCGGCTACGGTGCGCTCATCGAGGTTGCCCAGTCCTTCGTCCCGTACCGCCAGGCCGACGGCTTCGACCTGGCGGCGGATGCCGCCGGCATTCTGCTAGGCTGCGTCCTCAGCGCGGCCGGGCTACGCCACTGGGGCCGGCGCGTCGACGCATGGCTCGCCGGACCCCACCCATAACCGCCTCGAACCCGGCCGCCGCGTCGCCGGCCTGGCGACCGCTGGCCGACCGCATGCGGCCCCGGACCCTCGAGGAGGTTGCCGGCCAGGAGCACCTGCTGGCGCCCGGCCAGCCGCTGGCCCGGCTCGTGTCGGCACGCCAGCTGCACTCGGCCATCCTCTGGGGGCCGCCCGGCACCGGCAAGACGACGCTGGCGCGGCTGCTGGCGACGGCCGCCGACGCGCGCTTCCTTGCCCTTTCGGCGGTGCAATCCGGCGTGGCCGACGTCCGCGCGGCGATCGCTACAGCCCAGGCGGGGGCAGGGCAGCCCACCGTGCTCTTCATCGACGAGGTGCACCGGTTCAACAAGTCCCAGCAGGACGCCTTTCTGCCCTACATCGAGGACGGCACCATCGTCTTCATCGGGGCGACCACCGAGAATCCCGCGTTCACGCTGAACAACGCGCTGCTGTCCCGGGCGCGGGTCTATGTGCTCAAGCCCCACGGCACCGCCGCCCTCATGCGCATCCTGCGGGCCGCCCTCGCGGACCGCGAGCGGGGACTGGGTGCGACGCCCCTCGTGGTGGCTGACGCCGAGATCGAGGCCCTGGCCCACGCGGCCGACGGCGATGCGCGACGGGCGCTGAACCTGCTGGAGCTGGCCGCCGGCCTCGTCGAACCGGGCAGCGCGACCCCGGTCATCGGCCCCGCCGAGGTGGCCACGGTCGTGGCCGGCGGCGTGCGCCGGTTCGACCGGCAGGGCGATGTGTTCTACGACCAGATCTCGGCGCTGCACAAGTCCGTGCGCGGCTCCGATCCTGACGCCGCCCTCTACTGGCTCGTCCGCATGCTCGACGGCGGTTGCGATCCGCTGTACGTCGCGCGGCGGGTCGTCCGCATGGCCTCCGAGGACATCGGCAATGCAGACCCCCGGGGCCTCGCCCTGGCCCTCGACGCCTGCGCCGCCTACGAGCGGCTCGGCAGCCCCGAGGGGGAGCTCGCCATCGCCCAGGCGGTGGTGTTCCTCGCCTGTGCGGCCAAGAGCAATGCGGTCTACGCGGCCTTCAATGCGGCCCGGGCCGAGGTCGAGCGCACCGGCAGCCTCGAGGTGCCGGCCGAGCTGCGCAACGCGCCGACGGCGCTGGCCCGCAGCCTCGGGCATGGGCGCGGCTACCGCTATGCCCACGACGAGCCCGACGGCTTTGCCGCGGGCGCGAGCTACTTCCCGCCGGAACTCGGCGAGCGCACGTACTACGAGCCGGTCCCCCGCGGCCTGGAGCTGCGCCTCGGCGAGAAGCTGGCGGAACTCCGGGCCCGGCACCGCGCGGCCCGTGACGGCCGGGAGCCGCCGGGCCCGGGCTGACGCCCGCGGTGTACACTGCGCCGCGTTCCGGCCGACCTCGCAGAAGTCCCGTCATGCTCGATCCCCGCCTGCTGCGCTCCGACCTCGACGCCGTCCGCGCCAACCTCGCGCGTCGCGGATTCCCGCTCGACACCGCTGCCTTCGCCGCCCTCGAGGAGCGGCGCCGTGACCTGCAGGTGCGGGTCGAGCAGCTGCGCAACGACCGCAATGTGCGATCAAAGGAAATCGGCCGGGCCAAGGCCGCGGGCCAGGACGCGGCGCCGCTCCTCGAGGCCGTGCGTGACCTCGGCGAGCAGCTCGCCGCTGCCGAGGCAGGCCTCGTCGAGGTGCAGTCCGGCCTCGACGGCTTCCAGATGCTGTTGCCTAACCTGCTCCGCGACGCCGTGCCCGAGGGCCGCGACGAGTCGGCCAACGTCGATGTCCGCCGCTGGGGCGAGCCCCGCCAGTTCAGCTTCGCGGCCCAGGACCACGTCGCCCTCGGGGCCGGCGCGGGACTGCTCGACGGCGAGTCGGCCGGCCGCATCTCCGGCGCGCGCTTCACCGTGCTGCGGGGCGGCCTCGCGCGGCTGCACCGCGCACTCGTGCAGTTCATGCTCGACGTCCACGTCGGCGAGCACGGCTACACCGAGGTCTATGTGCCGTACCTCGTGCAGCGGGCGGCCCTCGAGGGCACCGGCCAGCTGCCCAAGTTCGAGGCCGACCTCTTCGCGGTGGCCGGCGAGTCGGGTCTGATGCTGATCCCGACGGCGGAGGTGCCGGTCACCAACCTCGTGCGCGACCAGATCGTCGCCGCCGACGCGCTGCCCATGCGGCTCGTCGCCCACACGCCGTGCTTCCGCTCGGAGGCCGGTTCCTACGGCCGCGACACGCGCGGCATGATCCGCCAGCACCAGTTCGAGAAGGTCGAGCTGGTACACATCGTGCCGCCGGACGATTCGTGGGCGGCACTCGAGCAGCTCACGGGCCACGCCGAGGCGATCCTGCAGAAGCTGGGCCTGCCGTATCGCGTGATGGCGCTCTGCGCCGGCGACATCGGTTTCGCGTCGGCGGGCACCTACGACCTCGAGGTCTGGCTGCCGGGGCAGGGCGCCTACCGCGAGATCTCCTCCTGCAGCAATTGCACCGACTTCCAGGCGCGGCGCATGGGCGCGCGCTGGCGCAATCCCGCCACGGGCAAGCCCGAGCTGCTGCACACGCTGAACGGCTCCGGCGTGGCCGCCGGCCGGGCACTCATCGCGGTGATGGAGAACTACCAGGAACCGGACGGCAGCATCCGCGTCCCCGACGTGCTGCGCCCGTACATGGGTGGCCTCGAACGCATCCCCGGGCCCGCATGAGTGACGGCCGGGGCGCGGCTGACCCGCTGGCCGACGCGACCGGGCTTGCTGGCTTTGCGGTCGTCGCAGCCATCGTCGCGGGTTTCGTGCTCGGTGACAGGGTGACACTGGCCCCGGACTATCCGGCCGCCCGGCGTGAGGCGGTGGTCGACGACTACCACGGGCAGGCCGTGGCAGATCCGTACCGCTGGATGGAGTCCCCCGACGATCCGGCGCTGGCCGACTGGATCGACGCGCAGAACCGGCTGACGGCCCGGACGATCGCGACCTTGCCCGGCCGCGAGGCCTTCGCCGCGCGCCTGCGGGCGCTGCTCGACGTGCCGCGCATCGGCGTGCCGGTGCACGTGCCGGGGCTTTACGCCTACCGCTTCAACCCGGGCCTTGCCGAGACCGATGCCCTGTGGCTCACCGCCGACCCGGCTGAGCCGGGGCGAGTGGTGGTCGATCCGCTGGCGCTGCGCGCCGACGGCACGATCTCCCTCGGCGACGTTGCGTTGAGCCCGGACGGCGCCGTGCTGGCCTACAGCCTGTCCGACGGCGGCAGCGACTGGCGCACCTGGCACCTGCAGCGCACGGCCGACGGCCGCGAGTTGCCCGACACGCTTGCCGGAACCCGCTTCACGGGTGTCAGCTTCAGCGCCGACGGCACCGTGCTCTTCTACAGCCGCTACCCGCGCCGGGCGGACGGCAGCCACGACGACACGCAGCCGGTAGCCGTATATCGCCATCGCCTCGGCGGGGCGCAGGACGAGGACGAGCCCGTCTATCGCCTGCCGGATGAGCCGACCCGCAACCCCTACGCCACGGCCACCGAGGACGGTCGTCTCCTCATGATCGCCGTGCAGGACGGCTACGAGACCAACGCCCTGCACTATGCGCGCGTGGGCCCGGACGGCTCGGTTCAGGACGACGTCGTGCGCCTGCTCGATGCCTGGGATGCCCGCTACGAGTTCATCGGCAACCGCGGCGACGAGCTGTTCGTGCTCACGACGAAGGACGCGCCCCGGGGCCGGATCATCGCCATCGACCTGGCGCGGCCGGCACCGGACCAGTGGCGCGAGGTGGTCCCCCAGTGGGACGGCACCATCGAGGCGGCGGCCCTGGTGGGTGGACGCCTCGTCGTGGCGTCCGTGCTGGCGGCCCGCTCGGTGCTGCGCGTGCATGCGCCCGATGGTGGACCGGGCGAGGACGTGGCCCTGCCCGGCGAAGGCACGGTGGCTGGACTGGCCGGTCGCAGCGACGAGGGAGCTGCGTGGTTCAGCTACACCGACTTCGTCACCCCGCGCACGCTCTACCGTCTCGACGTAGCGACAGGCGGGCTCATGGCCGTGCGTGCGCCGCCGCAGTCCGTCGACGCGTCCGGTTTCGTCGTCGAGCGGGTCGAATACCCGAGTCGCGACGGCACGGATATTCCCATGACGATCGTACGCCGCGCCGACCTGCCCGCCGGCCAGCCGCGGCCCACGGTGCTGTATGGCTACGGTGGCTTCAACGTGTCGCTGCTGCCGGCCTGGTCGGCGGCCCGCATGGCCTGGATCGAGGCCGGCGGGACCTACGCACAGGCCAACCTGCGGGGCGGAGGCGAGTTTGGTGAGGCGTGGCACCAGGCGGGCACGCGGCTCAACAAGCAGAACGTATTCGATGACTTCATCGCCGCGGCCGAGTGGCTGATGGGCAACGGGCATTCCACGCCCCGGCAACTGGCCATCTGGGGCGGCAGCAACGGCGGCCTGCTGGTGGGGGCCGTGCTGAACCAGCGTCCGGACCTCTTCGCCGCCGCGGTGCCGGCCGTCGGGGTCATGGACATGCTCCGCTACCAGACGGCCAGCCTCAACGCGCGGCAGTGGTCGAGCGACTACGGTCTCAGCGAGCACCCGGACGAGTTCACGGCGCTGCGGGCCTACTCGCCCTACCACAACCTGAAAAGCGGCTTCTGCTATCCGCCGGTCCTTGTGCAGGCGGACGCCAACGACGACCGGGTCGTTCCGTGGCACAGCTACAAGTACGCGGCCGCACTGCAGGCGGCGGTGGCGGCTTCACCCGGGTGCGGGAACCCGGCGCTCATCCGCATCGAGACCCGCAGTGGGCACGGGGCGGGAGCCTCCGTCTCGAAGACGGTGGCGGAATACGCGGACCAGTGGACCTTCGTGGCCGCCGCCACCGGCCTCCGGCGCTGAAGCACCGGAGGCCGGGCGGGGCAGAGTAGTGTCAGTCTTCGCCGCCGACGCCGAGCAGCGCCAGCAGGTTGACGAAGATGTTGTAGATGCTGACGTAGAAGCCGACGGTGGCCAGGATGTAGTTGTCCTGCTCGCCGCGCAGGATCGCGCTGGTGTCGTACAGGATGAGACCCGCCATCAGCAGCACGATGCCGGCCGAGATCGCCATCTGGAAGGCCGACAGGTCGACGAAGAGGCCGACCACGATCACCAGCAGCATGCCGATGAGGCCCACCGTCAGGAACGTGCGCAGGAAGCTGAAGTCACGGCCGCTGCGCACCGCGTAGGCGCTGAGGCCCGTGAACATGACGCCAGTGACGCCGAGCGACGTCATGATCAGCTGGCTGCCATTCGGCACCGCGGTCAGGTACGCCGACAGCAGGGGCCCCAGGGTCAGGCCCATGAAGCCCGTCAGCGCGAACACCGCGGCCAGCCCGGCGGCCGAGTTCCGCAGCTTGAACGTCAGGAACAGCAGGCCGAAGTAGCCCACCAGCGTGACGATGGGGCCGAAGTAGGGCAGCCGCAGCGCCATGCTGAGCCCCGCCATCGCGGCGCTGAAGAGCAGCGTCATCGACAGCAGGAGGTAGGTGTTGCGCAGGACCTTGTTGGTGTCGAGGGCCGACGCACGGGCAGCTTCGCCAAGTCCCGGCAGGCTGGCGGCACGTCCCGGCTGGGGGCGCAGGTCGCGGATGTCAGACATTCAGCAGTTCCTCCTCAGGGGGAAACGGTAACCCCGGCCACTGCCGGGGCGATGCCCGGAGTGTACCGCGTTTGGCCCGTTCGACCGGCCACCCCCCGCCGGGTTCCCGGCCGGTGGCCCGCTTTCGGTAAAGTAGCGGGGTATGCCGCAGCGCCGGAGAGGTGGCAGAGCGGTTGAATGCACCGGTCTTGAAAACCGGCGTCCCTTCACGGGGACCGTGGGTTCGAATCCCACCCTCTCCGCCAGATACGACAAGGGGCCCATGTGGGCCCCTTGTCGTATCTGGCGGAGAGGGTGCGTGGACGAACCCGCCGGGTGCCACCCCGCCGCCCACCCCCGTCCCGGCTGCTACCATCGCCCCGCCCCGCCACGAGGACTGCCGACCATGCCCCATCTCCCTGGCCCTGTCCGCGCCGTGCTGGCAGTCAGCGCAGCCCTCACCGCGTGCGCCTGCTCCATGCCCCGCATCCCATTCGTCTCCGGCTACCACGAAGTCACCGTCGCCGACTCCGGCAGGACCTACTGCACCGACCGCCTGCGCCGTGATGGCAGCATCGTCGAGTTCGAAGACGGCGTGACGGGTGCCTGGACGAGCGCTGCCAGCGCCACCACCCGCGAGATCACGGCCGCCGAGTACCGCAGCTGCATCGCCCGCTGAAGCCGTGCCTGCCATGACGACAGAGTCGCTGGACCAGCTGCTGGCGCGGAGCCTCGAGGGGGCTCTCACGTACCGCTGCCTCAGCGTCGTCGCCGAACTGGGTGTAGCGGACGCCCTCGCTGATGGCGCTCTCCCGCTGGACGAGCTGGCAGCCCGTTGCGGTGCCGATCCCCTGACGCTCGGTCGCGTCCTCCGCCTGCTGGCGCCGTCGGGCGTCTTCCACGAAGGTCCGCCGGTCGTATTCGCGCTGGGACCCCTGGGCCACGGCCTGCGCAGCGGCGTGCCGGGTTCCGTCCGCGACCGGCTGCGCGCCGCCTGGCAGGACCTGGCCTGGTCCGCCTACGGGGCGTTGCCGGCGGCCGTGCGCACCGGCCGGTCGGCCTTCGACCTGGCCTTCGGCATGCCGGTATTCGACTACTTCGCCGTCCATCCGGAGTACGGGGCCGCCTTCGACCGGGCCATGGCGCGGGTCTCGGCGCCGGAAGACGCCGCCATCGCTGCCGCTTTCGACTTCAGCGCCGCACGCCGCATCGTCGATGTCGGCGGTGGCCGGGGGGGCCTGCTGCGCGCCGTGCTGGCGCGCCATCCGCAGGCCACCGGGGTGCTCCTCGACCGGACGGGCGTCATCGCCGACGTCGATGCGGCGTCGTTCCCGGCCGGCCGGCTGGCCGTGCAGGCCGGTGACTTCTTTGCGTCGGTGCCACCGGGTGGCGACCTCTACCTGCTGAAGCGGATCCTCCACGACTGGAGTGACGCCGACGCCATCGGCATCCTGCGCAACATCCGCGCGGTACTCGGGGCCGGGGGGCAGGGCGTGCTGGTCATCGAGGCCATCCTCGGCGACGGCAACGAGCCGGACCCGGTCAAGGTGCAGGACATCAATATGCTGGCGCTGACACCCGGCCGCGAGCGGCGGCTCGACGAGTTCGCCGCGCTCTTCGCCGCCGCCGGGCTGCGCCTCGCCGAGGGTCCGCTGCCCGTGGCGGGCTTCAGCGTGCAGCTGCTCCGCGCCGTGCCGGCCTGACGGTCGCTGCCGGCCTGCGGCTACAATTGCCGCATGTCAGCCGCGCCAGAGTCCCTCCCGCCGCCGGATGCCGCCGCCCTGCGCCGCAAGCGCCGGCGCCGCCGGCGCATCGAAGCCGTGCTGGCCTTCCTCGCCATGGCCATGGTGCTCGCCTGGTTCTTCGAGCAGCAGTCGACGACCACCGTGATCTTCGTGCGCTTCGCCGAGGCCGAGACGGGCCCCGCCGGTGACGCGCGGCTGTCGGCCGCCGGGCGTGCCCGGGCAGAGGAGCTGCGCCGCGTGCTCATGGACGTCGATGTGGACCGCGGCCTCAACGCCGTCTACGTGAGCAGCTACCGTCCGACCCGTGAGACGGCCGAGCCTGTGGCGCGCCAGTTCGGCATCAAGATCGAGGAGTTCGATCCCAACAACATCCCGCGCCTCGAGCGCCGGGTGCTGAAGATCTACAAGGGCCGGATCGTTCTGGTCGTCGGCGATGGGCCCAGCATCCGCGCCGCCATTCCCGAGTTCCATGGCAGCAAGAAGGTTCCGCCCGAGGTCGACGTCGAGGCCGACCAGATGTACATCGTCACGATCCCCTGGTACGGCAAGGTCAAGACGCTGCGCCTGCGGTACGGGGTGCCGACGGCCAGCCCGGCGCCGCCGGAGCCCGCTACCCCCGGGGAGGGTGCCGATCCGTCGACGGCTCCGCCGGCGCCGTGACGATGAGCCCCTCGGCGTCGAGGACCGGGTAAGGCAGACCCTGGTCCCGGTAGCGTGCCGCGAGCCGCGGGTAGCCCCACTCGAAGAGGATCCGGCCGTAGCGCTCCGGGTCGAGCCGGGGCCGGGCATAGGCGCCGGCCGCCTCGCGCTGGCGGGCGGCCTCGTAGAGGAGCAGCGCCGCGGCCACCGAGACGTTCAGCGACTCGGCAAAGCCCCGCATGGGGATGATGACGTGGCCGTCGGCCAGCGTCGCGGCGGCGGGCGACACCCCCTTCAGCTCCGAGCCCATCAGGAAGGCCGTGGGCCGGGTGTAGTCGGGCGTCCGGTAGTCGACGGCGGAATCCGAGAAATGTGCGGCAAGTATCTGGAAGTCCTGGGACTTCAGGCGATCGATGGCCACCTCGATGGACGGGTGCAGCACCGTGCGTACCCAGCCCCGCGTCCCGCCGGTGATCATCCGGGGCTGCTCGAAGGCCCCGTGGGGCGAGACGGCGTGCAGCTCCAGCGTGCCCACGGCATCGCTGGTGCGGAGCATCGCCGCGACGTTGTGCGGGTTGCGCACGTTCTCGGCGAGGATGGTCAGGTCGGGCTGGCGCAGGTCGAGGGCGGCGCGCAGCTTGCGGTTGCGTTCGGGAGTCATCGGGAGGGGCCTGCGTGATCCATCAGGGCGTCATTGAAGTCGATACCGGCGGGCGTGGCACCACCGACATCACGGCGCGCGTCGGGCGGGTCGTGGCCGCCTCCGGCATCCGCGCCGGCACCGCGCATCTCTTCCTGCAGCACACCAGCGCGGCGCTGATGGTATGCGAGAACGCCGATCCGGACGTGCGCCGGGACCTCGAGACCGTCCTCGGCGGCCTCGCGCCGGACGGCGACCCGCGCTATCGGCACGACGCCGAAGGCCCCGACGACATGGCCGCCCACGTGCGCTCCGTACTGGTCGGCATCGAGCTCACGGTGCCGGTGCGCGAGGGGCGCTGCCTGCTCGGCACCTGGCAGGGCCTCTACCTGTGGGAGCACCGGACGGGCGCCTTCCGGCGCCGCATCGTCGTGACCGTGCAGGGCGAGTAGGTGACGCTCCGGCTAGAATGCAGCCCGGCGCCCCGGTAGCTCAGGGGATAGAGCGTCCGCCTCCTAAGCGGAAGGTCCCGCGTTCGAATCGCGGTCGGGGCACCATGAAATCAATGACTTATAGATTTCAAATCCTCAATGGCCGGCCATTTGGCGCAAAAATGGCGCAACTCGTCTAAAATCGGACCCTGAAAACGAAGCGGCCCGGGCGGTGCTACCAACACCACGCCGGGCCTGTCCATCGCCAGCATCAGAGGTGCTAGGAATGGCTTTCATCAGGGTACGCCCGGGCAAGAAGGGTGTCAGCTACCGGGTGGAGATCAGGCGGCGGGGGCATCCAGTTCTCTCGCGGACCTTCGCGAGCAAGACCCTGGCCCGGCAATGGGCGACTCAAACCGAAGCGGCCTTGATCAAGGGCGAGGTGGTCCAGAACGAGGCGCACCGGCACACCTTGGCCGAGGCAATTACCCGGTTCCTGCAAGCACGCCCGGACTTGGGCCGCGACGCCCGCAGCGCCCTCAAGTGGTGGTCCGACACTCACGGGAAGCGCCTGCTATCCGCTGTGACGCCCGCGTGGCTGCTGGAGGTCCGCGACGGACTGGTAGGCGAGCCGAAGCGCAATCCGGTGGACGGGAAGCAGTACCGGGCCGGCGCGGCCGTGGCGAACCGCCGGATTACCTATCTGGCGGCGGTGCTGGGGAAGGGCCGTAAGGGTCAAGCCGGCGGCGCCATGGCATGGGGCTGGCTGCGGCTGAATCCCGCGGCTGAGGTCGGGAAGCTGCCCGAACCGAAGGGTCGCGTGCGCTGGCTGACGGACGAAGAACGCGAACGGCTGTTGGCCGCCTGCGCCGACGCGCCCGAGCGGGCATTGCTGCCGCTGGTGCTTTGCGCCCTGAGCAGTGGGGCACGGGCCGGCGAACTGCTGGCCCTGCGGTGGAAGGACGTAAGCCTGGCCGAGGGGTCGGCCGTGATTCACGCCAGCAAGACGGGCCACGGCCGCACGCTTCACTTCGTCGGGCAAGCCCTGACAGCCCTCAAGGCCCACGCGAAGGTGCGCCCGCTGGCCCCGGACGCCCGCGTATTCGCCAGCGACGAGGCGGGCAAGTACCCGTTCCAGTACGGCGCGCCATTCCGTGCAGCGGTGAAGGCGGCGAAGCTGAAAGATTTCAAGTTTCACGATTTGCGGCACTGCGCGGCGAGCTACATGGCGCAGGACGGTGCGAGCCTGCTGGAAATCGGGACGGTGCTAGGCCACAAGAGTCAGCAGACAACGGCCCGTTATGCCCACCTGGCCGCCGACAGCAGCAAGGCGCTTGTCGCCCGGGTGCTGGGCAAGAAGCTGGCCGAGGGCAAGGCCGGTGAGTAACGACCGCGCCGATGACCTGCGGGAAATCCTGCCGACCCTCTACCGCGCCCTGCGCAAAGAGCTTCGCGTGCGGCCTACCCGGGATAGAGAGTTCGCGCTGAGGTGGTTAGCCGCTCTCGTCAGGATGGTGAACGGCACCCGGCCATCGGCCGACCTGCGGCGCGCATTCGCCGCGTGGGAATCGGCGGTCCTGAAGAAGCAGATTCGGCCTCTGGTGCTACAGGAGGAGGTGCGCGATGCGTACCACGGCCGAGGCTGCGCCCCCATGTCACTCGCGGATGCCATCGGCGCGGTTGCTGAGCAGTTTGGCGTGCCCGAGACCACCGTGCGCGACTACTGGTACAAGGCGCCGCCGTCCTACCGGAAGCGACCCGACACGCGTAGTCGGGGCAACGTAGGAAAACCCACAAAGAACTCGGATTCCAAGCGTCGGTAGCAGGCCCCAACCTTCCACCAACGGCCCCGCTGTGGGGCATTGAGGTGGAAGCATGGCACTCAATCCGTCCGACCTGCTGACCGTCCGCGAGTTCGCGCTGCGCTTTCCGAATCTCGGCAGCGAGGCCTCGCTGCGGTGGCAGATTTTCTGCGCTGACCTGAACGGCCTGAATGCCGCTGGCGCAATCGTCCGCCGGGGCCGGCGGGTTTTCCTGAACGTCCCGGCATACATGGCTGCCATTGCCGGCGAAGCGGCGAAGGCGGCCTGACGTGCGCAACGCTGCGGGCAGCATTGGCGGCCGGTTTCGGCAACTCTCGGCGGCCTCTCGCTTCGTTCATGCCAAACGCGGCGAACAGACTTGCACGCACTCGGCGGCGCGGATACTTGTGGTGACAGGTGTATTCAACCGCATCGAGGTGCTGCAATGACTGAGTCCGCCCCGCTGGCGATGTCCGTCGAGACATTCGCCAAGCTCCACGCCATCGGGCGCACGACCGCCTACTACGAAATCAAGGCCGGAAGGCTGCGGGCGGCGAAAGTCGGCAAGAGGACGCTGATCACGGCCGAGGCTGCCGCTGACTGGCGCCGGCTGATCTCGCAGCAGCCGTCCGACGCTGCCTGACGTGGCTACTGCCTCCACCATCGGCGGCCGGTTGGACCTTGCGGCGCTGCGCGTGCTGCATCGTCCGACCAGTCGCGACGGTCTGGCCGCTGAGGCGCGCCGATTGCACCGCCAGGGCTTCACCGCGCACGACATTGGCGAAATGCTGGGGCTGTCCCCGGGCGCCGTGGCGGCACTGCTGGTCGAGGTGGCGGCGTGACCGTAACGTATTCACGAAAGCGTTACGTCCGGGTGTGCCTGGGCTGCGACCTGCTGTTCGACAGCCAGCGCGGTGACCAACTGACCTGCTCGGCAGCCTGTCGCGTGCGCGTGCACCGGAACGGGCGGGCGAGGCGGTGGTTCGGCGATGTGCTCCGAGCGGGGATTCCCAAGGAGGAAATCGACCTCGCCTTCAGTCTTGAGGTGAAGGCGTTGCGCCTACTACGGCCCGACCTGGCCGACCGGGTGAGGGCTGAACGCGGGTTCACCGCCGAGCAGTGGCGTGGCGACCTGTGGCGCGCTTACTGGGATGTCGTGATCGAAGCCGTCGAGGCCGATCAGGCGCTGCTGGTCGAGGACGCGGCATGACCGGTATCACCCTGTCCCCGGGTTCCCCGCGCTGCCTGTGCCGGTCGTGCGGTTGCTACTTCAGCAACGTGCGCGCCTTCGACAAGCACCGCCGCGACGGCGCGTGCGTCAACCCCGCGACCGTCGGGCTGGTGCTGAAAGGCGGTATCTGGCGCCGTGGCGACGGTGGGGGCTACCCCACCACGGGCCGGGGCGCGAACCGCGCCATTACGCCAACCCCGGCAGGGCTGGCGGCAAATCTGGCGGGTGTCGTCCCGTGAGTCGCAAGGGGCCAAAGGTTAAACACTACGGCGGCGCCTTCGCGGCGGTCCCGCTGGAAGTCATGAAGTCGGAATCGTGGCGCTGGCTGCCGCCGTTTGCCCGTGACGTGTGCTTTGCCCTGGCTGCCCAGTTCCGCACCTACAAGGACGACCGGCGCAGCAACAACGGCGCCATTGAGTTGACCGAGAAGGCCGCTGCCGAGTTCGGCATCAGCCGCCGGGAACTGTGGGCCGGCATCGGCCTGTTGATTCGCGTCGGCCTGCTGGTGCGCATGGTCGAGGCGAAAAAGCGTAGCGGCCGCGGCATCCCGGCAAAGTACGCGTTGACGTGGCACCCGGTGGCCGCCAATACCGCGCTGAACATTCGCGATGAGGCTACCGCCCGGCGTACCTGGCTGACGTTCGAGGCGGCAGGGCCGCGCCCGAAGTCAGTGAACGCGGCTGCTGCACTGCTGTCCGGTCAGGCACCGCGTGCGCACCGAAACGCTTTTTCTTCAGGCACCGCGTGTGAACCAACTCAGGCACCGCGTGCGTCCCGTAAATCGAAAGTACGGGCACCGCGTGCGGACCTAGTAGGGCCAGTTTCAGGCACCGCGTGCGTACCACCTTCTGAGAATCTGGGTGACCACCCCCCGTCGGTTGTTGCTGCTGCGGCGGCAGCGACCGGCGGGGGGAGGGTCTTGCCTGTCATTTCCGGGTCTGTCGAGCCTGTTTCCCAGCCTTCCAACCCCGAGCGCCCCCTTTCGGCGGTGCTTTCGGTGGCTGAGACAGTGCCAAACGGTGCCGAGCGGCCTTCGTTACTCGCGACTTCGCCCGCAGACCGGGCGCGGGAAATGTTCCGCATGGCCCCCGAGATGCCGGCGGCCAAGGTCGCTGCCATGTACCGCATAACCGAGGCGCAGGCGCTGGCCATTCAGGCCGAGGCCCGCCGCGGTTCACCTTCGCGGTCCTCCGGGGCCGTACTGAATTGCTAACACGGGCGGTAGCCCGAGGAGTGACGACCATGACGATTGAGGAATTGCTGGACGCCCGACTGGGGCATTACGAGTCTGCGGAGGCTGCCATCCGGCAGCTAGACGCGGCGCTGACGGCGCTGCGGGCCAACCGGGTGGAGTTGAACCCCTTGGCTGCGGAGGCCCTCAAGTCCCGCACGGGTCCGGGTGGCCAGCGGCACATCGAGCTTAAGACCCACGAGGACCGCGTTCGGACGCTGCTGGAGGCACGGATGGCGACGGCGGCGGGCCTGGACTGGCTGACGCCCTCTGGCGTGCACCGGCTGGACGATCTCGCGGCGGCCGGTCGGTCGCACACCGACCAACTGCGGCGGATGCTTCTGGGGGTGGCGGCATGACCGACGACATGACCAACGAACTGAATGCGGCCCGGGAGAAGTACCGGGAGAACCTGGCCCGTGCGGCAGCGGGTGACGCCGAGGCCCAGCGAGACCGCCCACGGATATTCGCGGAACTGCGTGCCGCCGAGGATCGCGCCCGCGAGGCTGAGGACTTCGAGCGGGCGGCGTTGAGTGCGGCCCGGCAGGCTGCACTGGCGCGGGATCACGATGACCTGGTGGCTGCCGTTCAGGCGGCCCGTGAGGCGGCTGGCGACCGCGAGACGATTGCCCGGCGGGTGACGGAACTGGTGGGCGAGATCCGGTCCCTGGCGGCGTCATATGACGGGGCAACGAGGACGATGCTGGCGGCCCTCGGCCCGGACGCCGATGCGGTCAGGTTCCCGGCCAAGCCGTCCGCGGAGCCGCTGGCGGCGACCGTGGCGGATGCCTTCGGCCCGCTGTTGCGACCCCTGAACCTGGGGGTGGCGGGATCGTTCCTGCGACAGGGGTGGCCCGCCCTGACCGCATCTGAGAACGAACGGGCACTGACTGTGCTGAACCGACAGATTGAAACCCCCGAGGAGGCAGCATGAACGAGCAACCGAAAAGCCCGTGGGCAGCCCCGGCAGCCCCCACACCGGCAGCACCCACGCCTGCCCCACGTCCAGCAGCGGGAAAAAACCCGTGGACGCCTCAGGCGGCGCTTGAGCCGCTGATCCGCAGGGACGCGGAAACCTATGAACGCGAGGGCGGCAGCGGCGACGACTTCCGAAACGCGCTGGTGCCGGTGCTGAGTGAATTGAATTTGGACAGCAACGACGCGTCGTTGCTGTGCCGGCTGGTGTCCGAGTTCGTTGTCGAGCCGGCATCACCCCAGCAGGTAAAGGCCTGGGAGAAAGAACAGGCCGGGAGCTTTGGCTTGGTGTACAGCTACGGCAAAAAGAATCTGGCGCAGCGTCAGCAGGCCGTGCGGCGCTATCTGGACGCCCGGCCGAAGCTGAAGAACACGCTGAAGTCGACGGGCCTGAGCAGTCACCCGAAGGTGGTGAGCATGCTGCTGAACCGTGCTTGGGCGTTGCCCCGGAAGTGATGGCTTAGGAGGCCCGACGATGCGTGCAGACGATGAGTTCGTAGACGACAGCGCCAGCAGTGGCGCGGAATCTGCCCCGCTGGCGATTGGTGCGCCGGTGCGGGTGGGGCGGTTGGAAACCCTGCCGAGTGTCCGCGCCGAGCTATCGCGGCTGTACCGGGAATGCCGGCGCAGGGTGGGTCGGTATCCAACCCCGCTAGAGGGCCAGCGGCTGGCCGCCATCCTGGGCGACGTGCGCGGGCTGATCGAGGTGGCGGACCTGAGCGACCGCCTGGACGCCATCGAGGCGCGACTGGCGGAGCGGCCATGAGTACGTCACTACGTCGGCGGGTGCGGAAGCTGGAAGCGGTGGCCGGGCCGCGGGAAGTGACCTGGGGGATGCTCGTCCGCGCGGCGGAGAGCCTTGAGGGCGACGGCCGCTATTCGCGCTGGCTCAATGCCGAGGTGCTGGCCGGGCGGCTGTCGCTGGATTCAATCCGCCGGCTGTTTGCCCTGAACGGCATCGCGATTGACGGACCCCAGAAAGTAACGACACCCGAGCCGGCGGCTACCGGCCCGGATGCCTGACCACAACCAACCCGTAGGAGGGTTAAGCAATGGCTACCAATCAGGATACCCGCTCCCGTCCCGTCCGCCGGCAGGGCGCCATCACCGTGCGCGGCGTTCGCCTGACCGCAAAGCAGAGCGCTGAGTTCGCCGCGCACCTCCTCAGGCGAACGCAGACCAACCACCGCGATGGTCTGGCCCGCCAGGAAGAGCTGGCGTTGTTAGATACCCTGCACCCGTACCGGGCGAGTACCCGCGCGGCAAAGGAGCTGCTGGCCATCTCCAAGGACGTGATGAACAGCGGACTCGCGACCGGCGGTCTCAACGACTGGCCCTTCTGGCAGCCCGAGTCGGGCAAGCTCCAGCTTGACGTCCTGCGTGGTCTTGCCCGCCAACTCACGGAGCAGGCGGGGCGCCTCCGGGCCTTGGAGGCGGCCTTGCGCAACCAGTACCGAGAGGGCGGCGCCTAAGGCTCTGTTGGCCGACAATCCGGCCCCGCTTCGGCGGGGCCTTCTTTAGTCGGAGATGCATCGAGGCCCCAGTAGGTGCCGCCCGTCCCAGCTAAGCCGTTTCGGTCCCTATTCCCGCGACTGACCGACCGCCATTGGGCGTACCAGTAGCGCATGACGCACAGCAGTAACGAGCGCGCCAACGAGCCAGAGGGTGTGCCATTATTCCCCCTTGGGAGGTCAATCATGGGAAATGAACAGCTTGATCGGCTGCGTAGGACGCCTGCGTATCCCTTCATTGAGGCTGCGCACTACCTGAACATGCCGCCTAGCACGCTGCGCTCCTGGTGCATCGGACAGGACTACAAGGTCAACGGCGAGACTCGACGCTTCCAACCGCTCATCGAGCTAGACGGAACACGGGGCGAGGGCCTATCGTTCCTGAACCTCGTAGAGGCGCACGTCCTCGCCGCCATTCGCCGAACTCATCAGATTCCGCTACCCAAGGTGCGGGAGGCCATCGAGTTCATGCGCGAGAAAATGAAGACTACTCGGCCGCTGTTAGAGCTGTCGTTCCAAACGGACGGTGTCAGTCTTTTCGTTCAGGAGCTGCATGCGCTCGTAAACGTGACGCGTCAAGGCCAGGTGGAGATGAAGGAAATGCTCTTGGCCCACCTCCGCCGAATCGAGCGGGATCGGGCCGGCCTGCCCATCCGACTGTTTCCTTTCACCCGCCCCGGCACTCAGGAGCGCGAGACGCCGGTCCAGATAGACCCGACCATTGCTTTCGGGCGTCCCTCTTTGCGGGGTCGGGCTGTTCCTACGGCGGTTCTTGCGGACCGATTCAAGGCCGGTGAGCCAATGAAGGAGTTGGCCAAGGATTTTGATGTCGGAGTGGACGTGATCGAGGACGCCATCCGGTGCGAGCTTGACCGGGCCGCCTGAGCCATCGCCGACCTTCTACATTGACGAGTTCATTTACTCGTCGGCTCTAGTCAGCGAACTGACAGCCAACGGCATACCCTTCGACCGCGTCGGAGCGACTGTGCCTTTTGGTGCGTCCGATGATGCTTGGCTCGCCCACTGTGGGAAGCATGGCTACCTCGCGTTGACCCGTGATCAGCGGATTCGGTATCGCCCGATCGAAAAGCAGGCGCTGATCGACCACGCGGTTGGATGCTTCACTTTCACGGGCGGGCAAGCAACGGCTGCACAATGCACGGCCCGTATCGTTGAGTTGGCCCCAAAGATGAGATCGATAGCCGCCACCCAGAAGCGGCCCTTTCTCTACACGTTCGGGCTCTCTACCGAACTCTCTAAGGTGACTTTGCGAAGCCGCGATGGGGTTCCGTGAGTTCCGTATGCAGCGTTGGGAATCGTCACCGCGCCGCCGACATGCTTGGTGGGGTGACATGCGCGTTCGCATCCGAGCGTATCCATGATGCTGACCGTTGAGTTAGGAACGATTGCGACGGCCGTCGTAGCGGCCGTCGTGGCGGTGGTCACTTGGCGCCAGTACCTGGTTGACCGAGCGAACCTAAAGCTGGCGTTGTTCGAGAAGCGATTGGCCGTCTTCGTCGCCACAAGGCTCTTTCTGACCCAAATTCTGCGGGCCGGTCGGACATCAATGCCCGAGGTGTTCGATTACCGGGCCGGAATCGGTGAGGCAGAGTTTCTCTTCGAGCAAGACCTCGTCGACTACCTGCGTGAGATCGACCGCCGTGCCCTCAGCCTTTGGGCTAACGACGAAACACTCAAGCCAATGCCGGTGGGTGAGGACCGAAGCGCCCTGGTGGAGACGCGCATGGCCGACCTTGAGTGGCTTAGTGGGGAGATTCCAAAGCTGAAGGGGCGGTTTCACCCCTACCTTGGCTTCAAGGAATGGACCTAGCCCGCTGTGTGCCGCTACGACACCCGCAGGGGCCGCGCATTCACCTCAAGGTGCGGCAGCAGGTCCAGCGCCAGCGCGGCCTTCTGGGCTGCACCCTGCCCAGCTTTCAGGCACCCTGAGGCCCCGGGGGTGCCCTATGGCTTTCTTTGACGGTATGGCCACCCACGCGTTCCTGCGGGGGCGCAAGGCGGTGGAGTTCCGCGCAGTCGCCTACCGGTTGGCCAATGCGTTCTGGCTGTGGCTGTTGGTGGCCGCCCCGGTGGCCTACTTCGCCGGCTGGTGGGGGCTGCTGCCGGGCCTGCTGGCCGCGTTGTGCGCCTTCCAGAGCGTCAGCGCCTCGCTGATAGCCCGCCGCGTAGCCGCCCTGACGGGCGAAACCGAGCTAGAGCCGCCGGAGTAGACGGTCCCGCCCAAACCAATCGGTTACGGCGATTTTCTCGCCTGTGATCCTGGCGACCATCTGCCGTTCCCGATTTGGCGCAAATTTGGCGCAACACGCCTCAAGCAAGGCCAATTGCCACCCGCAGGTTTCACAAGGAAAAACCCGGGGTTTTCTACTGGCGGCTTTTGGTGAGAATTGCGCAGAATTGGCCTTCTGCTGTCTCCTAAGCGGAAGGTCCCGCGTTCGAATCGCGGTCGGGGCACCATGAAAACATGGGGTTGCGAGCCGATCCGGAAGCAGTCCCTGCCGACTTGGCACAAATTTCCCACAAGTCCGTAAGCTGCTTGTCGCGCCTCTGCAGTGATGGTCCCAACCCTCCGGGGGAGCGGTGCCGCCTTTGGGACTCTTAGCGAAGGCTTGGGCAATGGTCCCTTGCCGTAGTACGATTTCGCACTATCTGACATCAGATTTCGGGTGGCGTGACATGAAGGCAGCCAATCTTTCGGTCCGGGAGCGCGGGCAGGTGACCCTGCCAAAGGCCCTGCGGGACGCGCTGGACCTGGACGCCGGCGATACGGTGAAAGCCGTCCAGATCGGTGATGCCATCGTCCTGATGCCGCAGCGGCTGGAGCTCGACGCGCTGCGCCGTGAAGTTCAGCGGCTGATGAAGAAGCACAAGATCACGGCGGATGAGCTGCTCGCCGGGCTGTGAGCGGCCGGGTGGCAGTCAGGGTCTTCCTCGACAGTAACGTACTGATCTCGTCGCTGATCGGCTCGCCGGAGTCAGCGCCGGTCGTGCTCGTCGACTGGCTGGCCAGCGGCCAGACGGGTGAACTCCTCACGAGTCGCCATAACGTTGACGAAGTAGAGCGTAATCTGCGCCGCCGATTGCCCGCTGCATTGCCTCTGTGGCGGCAGTTCATGGCTCGCAGCGGTATCGTTGTGCTGCAAGGCACAGCTGCGCGCCACAAGGGCATCAACGCCAAGGATGCCGCCATCGTGGCGACGGCTCTGCGCGGCGAAGCTACCCACTTCGTGACGGGCGACAAGCGTCTGCTGACCGAAATGAGGCAGGCCGACCTAGGAACGCTCGCGGCCGTAACCCCGCGGGAGATGCTCGACCTGCTTCTGCAGCGCCAATGAAGGCCGTAAAGACGGCTGTTACGATCCCGCCCGGGTCAGCACCAGTGGGGCGTCTACTTGCCGCTCGACCTGCTGGGCTCGCCGCCGCAGCTGGCGCAGTACTGCATGTACCAGGGCCATCAGGACAGCATCGACAATCTGTGCTTCTGTGGGCCGGCACGCCAGCAATCGATGCCATCTTTGTCTGCGCGCGATAACTGACCCTTACCTCGAGCATGAACGTGAACACGCGGCACTCGATCACCCGATGGCAACGGTGGTTTCGTCTCGTCGTCTGGTGGCTTTTCATTGTCCTCATCGGTGTCGTGGCGATTTTCTACATGGCTTACAGCGAGGACTTCCTGCTGCATTTAATGATGCCGTGGCTGGACGGGTTTGGGTGCCATCCGGAAGAGCCGGATGGACGACGTGGATCCTGCGCTGGCTTGGCGGTGCGCGTCACTGCGGTAATGGGGCTCATAGTGCTCATCGCCTATGGCCGGAGGCTTTTTGTTCGAGTTGCCGCTGTGCTTGGCCTCGAGGATGCGCCGAAACGTCTGGGCCCGTCCCAAGGCCTGGCCGCCCCTGCTAAGGACGGACAGATCGCCAGCATGGGTAGACTGCCGTGGTCCCAGGTCCGCCTGTCTGGCAGCCTTGGTCTGGCTCAGGGGAGCGCGAGTCTCTTTCTGGTCGGGGAGCAGGTGATCTATTGCTGGTCGCGTGTGGATGCCTCGCGCCTCGTAACTGAAGCGGGAGGCCGTATCGACGCTGTCTGTCAGAGACTCCCGAACGGCGAGTGCGTGCTGCTCGGCTATCGCGTGGGCGAAGACCCGGCAGTCCGGGCTGTCGGCGTCGTACTGATGGGTAGGTCCTTGCTGGTTGTGGTGGGTGGCATGCTCCTGTCGTGGCTGCTGGGCCAGCGGACCCTCATGCTGGGTTTCGGAGCGTTTCTTGTCTTCGATCTCGTCTGCATCGGATTGAGTTATGCCGCATATCGAGTGCTCGCATCGAGCCAGAAGGATTAGCGCCCGCCCATCAGGTTTTGTCGCCGCGTTCAGTGCTTGCTCTACTGGTGCCGATGCAGCAGCGGGTGGTGGCGTGGTTTGCAGTGGCTCCTTGAAAGTCGCCCATGTCCTCCTGCTTCTCGGCTCGCGGGCCCTCAAGCTCTTCTGGTAGGGCGCTGACACCGGCATTCCATAGTCTGAGTTCGTGTCAAGCGGGACCCCTTGGGGTCCGCGGCACGTTTGCGTGGGCAGTGGATCGCATCCGGATCCAGGTGTAGCCCAGCCGCCAGCCGTCGCTACTTCCTGCGGTAGCGGCGGGCTGTTCCGGCCCAGTGGATCCTCGGCAACGTTTCTGAGCTGGTGTTCTGCCTGCACGGCATTAACCAACTTGCCAAATAACAACCTAGTAGGTTACTTTCGCCGTGGAAAAGCGGACGCCCCACTGCAGGCTGTCGGTCGTCCAGGCGCTGGCCGGTGACGGCAAGGTCCGGGCCACGGCAACGGCACTGGCCGGCGGCGCGGCGTTGGGGCTGGATTTCGAAGGCATCGTCGGTGTCGTCATGGCCCTGACGCCCCGGGACTTTCTCAAGAGCATGACCACGCACGCCGACCACCGCATCTGGCAGGACGTGTATCGCCCCGTGACAGCTGCGGGTGAGGTCTACCTGAAACTGACGGTGATAGACGACGTGCTGATCGTGTCGTTCAAGGAGTTGCGAGGATGAAGTGCCCTGCCTGTGGTGCAGCCGGGCTGGTCCATGCCACCCGTGACCTGCCGTACACCTACAAGGGGGAGACGACCTCCATTCCCGCCGTCGTCGGTGATTACTGCCCGGCCTGCAACGAAAGCGTGCTTGAGCCCGCTGAATCTGCCCGCGTCAGCGCAGCCATGCTGGCGTTCAACCGCAAGGTCAATGCGAGCATCGTCGACCCGGCGTTCATCGCCAGCGTGCGCAAGAAGCTGGCCCTGGATCAGCGCGAGGCGGCCGAGATTTTCGGTGGCGGTGTCAATGCGTTCTCACGGTACGAGAACGGCAAGACCAGGCCACCGTTGGCACTGGTCAAGTTGCTGAAGGTGCTGGACCGCCACCCCGAGCTGCTCGACGAGGTGCGCACGCCGTAGTGTGGGTCGCCCCGCTGCCCGGCCATGGGCAGGGCAGCAGGGCGGTCCCCGATAGCCGCTGTCGCGGCGACGGCTACTTCTGCTCTGCCGCCCGCTTCTTGTCGATCATCCCCTTGAACACCTGCGCAGAGCTCGTCATCTGCGGCCCGTTCCACACGGTCGGGGCGGTCAGGTATTCGCTGTGGTGCTTCTCGACGTAGTCGAGGATCGGCCGCGGCAGCTCGCTGGGGCCTTCCATCAGTTTCATCGAGTGGCTGTGGAACACCATCTTGCCGGGCGCGTTGCCCATCTCCATGAAGGGCAGCCAGTCGGATACGCGGCTCCAGGACATGGTGCAGTAGGCTGAGGTGATGTCGGGGTTGAGGATGTCGCGCTTGCTGCCGATCAGGCCCCACAGCTCGGCGTGCTGGTCGATGTCGCCGGACGAGTACAGCGGGTACTCCTTGCGCTTCATGGCGGCCGGGTGCTGGATGAAGAAGTTCCACTGGAACGCGACCATGTCGCCGCAGCTGACGTAGGGGTAGGGCGGTGCCAGCGGCCCGGGGCCCTTGCGGGCGAACACGCCGTTGACCGGGTCGTTCTGGATGTGCACCACCTCGACCTTGCGGCCGCCGAGGAAGGGGTTGCTCCACTCGTTGAGGATCTCGCCGGTGGCCGGGTCGAGGTAGAACAGTACCTCGCGGCTGTAGATGCGGTAGCCCTCGGGCACCTGCTCGAGCCGGCCGGAGCCGAAGCCGAAGGTGCGGAAGCACTTGTAGTTCTGCTCCTGGGGCACCATGGCCCAGGCCTGGCCGGGGAAGGCGAAGAAGAAGTCCTTGCCGCTCAGGTCGCCGCGCAGCTTCATGAGCGACATGAAATTGGTTTCCGGATCGTCGAGGTCGAGCTCGGGATCCCGGCTCGTGGTCAGCTTGGGCGAGGGCAGCACGCGCAGCGTCATGGGTTTCTCCAGTCGAAAGGTCGCCGGAGTTTGCGGTGGCCTCGGTCGGCGTGCCGCACTAGCCGATGGGATCACCGCCTCGTGGATCGGGCGCCGGCCGGACGCTGCCCCGGGGCTGGTCACGCCGCCCGGCGCCGGCGACCGGATCCGCGGGGGCGGGTAGACTCGGTCGTCATGGCCACCATCCTCATCACCGGCGCCTCCCGGGGCATCGGCCTGGAGCTCACCCGCCAGTACGCCGCGGCGGGGGAGCGCGTCATCGCCACCTGCCGCAGCCCGTCCGGGGCGGTCGACCTGCAGGCCCTGGCCGCTGCGCACCCCGGCCTCCTGCAGGTTGAGGCCCTCGACGTCACCGACTTCGCCGCCATCGACGCCCTGGCCGCGCGCCTCGCCGGCACCACCATCGACATCCTCATCAACAACGCCGGCGACATCGGGCCGCGCGATCCCGATCGCACCCGCCTCATCGAGCAGCGCTTCGGCACGCTGAACTACGCCGAGTGGCGGCGGGTGCTCGACGTGAACATGCTCGCGCCCATCAAGGTCGCCGAGGCCTTCGCCTCCCACGTCGCGGCAGCGAAGCGGCCGCGCCTCGTGTTCGTCTCCAGCACCACCGGTTCGAACGTCGAGGGCAGGTACCCGCTCTTCGTCTACTGCTCCAGCAAGGCGGGCCTCAACAAGTGCGTGACGATGCTGGCCATGGCCCTGAAGGACCGGGGCGTGACCTGCCTCGCCGTCTGCCCGGGCCACGTGAAGACCGAGCTGGGTGGTGATGGGGCCGTGCTCGAAGTGGGGGAGAGCGTGCGGGGGCTGCGGGCCGTCATCGATGGCGCCGGCCTGGCGCAGAGCGGGCAGTTCATCCGCTACAACGGCGAAACCATCGCCTGGTAGAGCGGGGCAGCCCAGCCATCGGCCCGGGCGGATCCGGAACGGCCCTGCCGCCGAAAGCCGGTTCATGGCTGCCGATCAGTCCGTGACCATCGCACCCGCCGGCCCGTCCCGGGCCGCCATGATGGCCCTCTGGGCCGGCATCGCCTTCAGCCTCGGCGTGACGGTGCTCACCTGGGTGGTCGACCGCCACTGGCTTGCGGTGCCGGTGCTGGCGCCCGACCGGCCTGGCATGTGGTACGAGTGGCAGCGGCTCGAGCCGACCGCCTGGAGCCGTGCCTCGGCCTGGATCGGCTACCTGCTTCACCAGGTCACCATCTGGGGGCTGATCTGGTGGGCCCAGCGCGAGCGGCCGGCCTACACGGGAGGGCTCCACCGGTTCAACTGGATCGCCCTGGCGGCCAACGCCTTCTTCATCGTCCTGCACCTCGTCCAGACGGCGGTCTGGTACGACGGACTGGCCCAGGACGTCCACGAGGCCACGGCCCAGTGGTCGGTGATCCTGCTGCTCATGGCGGTGGTGGTCATGGAGAACCAGCGCCGGGGGCTCGCCTTCGGCCGGCCCGTGGGCTTCGTGACCGAGTCGGCCGGCGTCATCCGGCGTTACCACGGTTACTACTTCGCCTGGGCGACCATCTACACATTCTGGTACCACCCGATGATCGGGACCAGCGGCCACCTGGCCGGGTTCCTGTACATGTTCCTGATGTTGCTGCAGGGCAGCCTGTTCTTCACCCGGGCCCACACCAACCGGTACTGGATGGTGACCCAGGAACTGGCCGTGGCGGCCCACGGCGCCCTGGTCGCCTGGATGCAGGCCGGAGCCTGGGAGATGTTCCTCTGCGGTTTCCTCGGTGTCTTCGTCATCACCCAGATGCATGGGCTTGGCTGGAGTCGGGGACTGCGGTGGGCTGTGGGGCTGGGCTATGTCGCGCTGGTGGCCTACCTGTACAGCGACCAGGCGGGCCGGGCCCTGCTGGTGCTCGGGATTCCGGCGACCATCATTCCCGGGGCCATGGTGCTGTCGCTGATCGTACTGGGCGTGCAGCGGTTCCTGCTGCGTCGATACTTTCGAAATCAGGCTGTTACGGCACAGACCTAAGGCACTCTCTTGAGGCCGGATGAGGGGCGGCGGCGCCGGGGAATGCGAACTGGGTCCGACCGCCCCTGCGGGCAGCACGTAGTATCGGGTTTCCCGCAGACCGGTTTTGCCGCCCCTTGAAACCCGAACACCCCCTGCGACGGACGGCCGAGGCCGGAATCCAGTACCCCAAGGTCGTGTCCGGCATGTCGGGCCTCGACGTGCCCGTCGAGCGGCGCCGCGGCAAGGATCGGCGGAACCTGTCGCTGTGGTCGGTGCTCTATGGCGGCTTCCGGCCCCGCCGCCGGCGGGGTCGCCGGCACGAGGACCACGAGCGGTCCTGGCTCGACTGGCACGAGCCCAGCGTGCTCTACCTGTCCATCGCCATCGTCCTGCTGAGTTGCGTTGACGCGCTCTTCACCCTGAACCTGCTCGCCGTCGGCGGGGAAGAGCTCAACGTCTTCATGGACGACATGATCGGGCAGGGTGCTGACCGGTTCCTGCTGGTCAAGATCGGCCTGACCTCGGTCAGCGTCATCCTGCTGGGCGTCGCCGCGCGGCGGCGCTTCCTGGGCCTGTTCCGGGTCAGTCGCATCCTGGAAGTGACCTGCGCCGGTTACGCGGTGCTGATCTGCTACGAGATCTACCTGCTGCTCCTGTTCCTCGAAGACAGTGGGGCCGGCTGGTCGCTGCTGGGGGGCCTGACGCTGGGCTGACGGCCTCCGGGGCTGCCCCGGGGACTGGATCATGGTCCGGGCGTGACGCGGGAACGGCCACAGTCGTCCCGCGATGCCGTAAAATCCGCCCCCCGCGCCGGCCTCCCGCCGGCGGTCCTACAGTGATCCACCACCCATGAGCCAATCCAAGCCGCGCCCCGCGCCGCGGTCCCTCGGCCAGAGCTACGCCACTTCCCCGCTGTTCGGGGCCAATGCCCCCTACCTCGAAGAGCTTTACGAGCGCTTCCTGAAGGACCCCGCGTCGGTGCCGGCCCGGTGGCGGGAGTTCTTCGCCGAGACGCAGGCGGCCAACCCGGCCCCCGCGACCCTGGGATCCGGTCGCCCCGCCACGCAGCTCGCGGCCGTTGGTGGTGGCCGCACGCCCGCGCCGCCCACCGAGAAGCAGGCGGCCGTGTCCCGGCTCATGCAGGTGTACCACCTCCGGGGCCACCAGATCGCCGACATCGACCCCCTCGGCCTGCTCGAGCGGCCCCAGCCCATCGTCATGGGGCTCGACTACCACGGGCTCGACGAGAGCGACCTCGATACCTCGTTCTACGTGGGCAACCTCGGCGGCCAGCAGGACGTGCGCATGCCCCTGCGGGACATCATTGCGACGCTCCGCCAGGTCTACTGCGGGAAGATCGGCGCCGACTTCGCCCACCTGTCCCGGGGTCGTGAGCGCGTCTGGATCCGCGAGCGGCTCGAGCGCGGCATGCTCACCGACCCGTTCACGGCCGAGGAGCGCCGGCACATCCTGCGGCAGCTGACGGCCGCCGAGGGCATCGAGCGCTACCTGCACACCCGCTACGTCGGCCAGAAGCGCTTCTCGCTCGAGGGCGGCGACAGCCTGATCCCGCTGCTCGACGACCTGATCCAGCAGGGCGGCACCGCCGGCTTCCAGGAGATGGTCATCGGCATGGCCCACCGCGGTCGCATCAACGTGCTGATCAACGTCCTCGGCAAGGCGCCGGGCGTGCTGTTCTCCGAGTTCGAGGGCGCCTACGACCCGGCGAAGCACAAGGGCTCGGGCGACGTGAAGTACCACATGGGCTTCTCCGCCGATGTCCGGACGCCGGGCGGCAACGTGCACGTGGTGCTGGCCTTCAACCCGTCGCACCTCGAGATCGTCAACCCCGTGGTCGAGGGCTCCGTGCGCGCCCGCCAGGACCGCCGGGCCGACGAGCAGGGCGACGCCGTGCTGCCCATCCTCATCCATGGCGATGCGGCCTTCGCCTGCCAGGGCGTCGTGGCGGAAACCTTCCAGCTGTCCCAGGCGCGGGGCTTCCGCACCGGCGGCACCGTGCACATCGTGGTGAACAACCAGGTGGGCTTCACCACCAGCGATCCGCAGGACGCGCGCTCCACGCCGTACGCCAGCGACATCGCCCGGATGGTCGAGGCGCCGGTGTTCCACGTGAACGGCGACGACCCCGAGGCGGTGGTCTTCGTCACGCGCCTCGCGCTGGAGTACCGGCGCACGTTCCACAAGGACGTCGTCATCGACCTGGTGTGCTACCGCCGCCACGGCCACAACGAGGCCGACGAGCCGGCGGCGACCCAGCCGCGCATGTACCAGGTCATCCGCAAGCACCCGACCACCCGGCAGCTCTACGCCAGCCGGCTCGTCGAGGCGGGCGTCATCGAGGCCACCGAGGCCGAGCGGCTCAACGAGGACTACCGTACGCGCCTCGATGCCGGCGACCCGCTGCCGAACACTGTGCTCGGCAACATCGGCAACGAGTTCACCGTCGACTGGTCGCGCTACCTCAAGGGCGACTGGGAGGAAGTCGAGCGCAGCGCCCTGGACGCCGCCCAGGTGCCGGAGCTGGCCCGCGAGATCAACCGCGTTCCCGCCGGCTTCAACCTGCACCCGCGCGTCGCCAAGATCGTGACCGACCGCGAGCGCATGGCGGCCGGCGAGATCCCCATGGACTGGGGCTTTGCGGAGCTGATGGCCTATGCCAGCCTGATCAAGGCCGGCTACAAGGTGCGCATCACCGGCCAGGACAGCCGGCGCGGCACGTTCTTCCACCGTCACGCCACGCTGCACGACCAGGTCAGCGGCGAGCGCTATACGGCGCTGACCGACCTTCCGGGCAGCGCCCGCAACGCCTTCACCGTCACCGACTCGCTGCTGTCGGAAGAGGCGGTACTGGGCTTCGAGTACGGCTACTCCACCACTGATCCCGATAGTCTCGTGATCTGGGAGGCCCAGTTCGGCGACTTCGCCAACGGCGCCCAGGTAGTCATCGACCAGTTCATCAGCTCCGGCGAGGCCAAGTGGGGCCGGCTGTGCGGCATGACCCTGTTCCTGCCCCACGGACAGGAGGGACAGGGGCCCGAGCACTCGTCGGCCCGCCTCGAGCGCTTCCTGCAGCTGTGCGCCGAGCTCAACATGCAGGTCTGCGTGCCGTCGACGCCGGCGCAGATGTTCCACATGCTCCGCCGCCAGATGCTGCGGTCCCTGCGCAAGCCGCTCGTCGTCCTCACGCCGAAGAGCCTGCTGCGCCACCGGCTGTCGAGCTCGCCGGTCAGCGAACTCGTGACGGGGCGGTTCCAGACCCTCATCCCCGAGATCGAGCCCCTCGATGCGGCGGCCGTCAACCGCGTGGTGTTCTGCAGCGGCAAGGTGTACTTCGACCTGCTCGAGGCGCGCCGGGCGGGTGCCGGCAACGGCCGGGCTCCCGTGCCGCTGATCCGCGTCGAGCAGCTCTATCCCTTCCCGGCGAACGAGTACGCTGCGGTCCTCGCCCGCTACCCGAACGCCAAGGAAATCGTCTGGTGCCAGGAGGAGCCACAGAACCAGGGCGCCTGGTACCAGATCCGCCACCAGCTGCAGCGGCCCCTTGGCGGCGGGCAGCAGCTCTTCTACGCGGGCCGGCGTGGCGCCGCGGCGCCGGCGCCCGGCATCTTCCAGCTGCACGTCGAGCAGCAGCAAGGGCTGGTCAACGCCGCACTGTTCGGTGAATACAACTGAGCCCGACCCTTTCGTACCCCACTGATCGAACCGAGCTGATGAACATCGAAGTCAAGGTCCCCCGCCTGCCCGAGTCCGTGAGCGACGCCACCCTGGTGGCCTGGCACAAGAATCCGGGCGACATCGTCGAACGCGACGAGAACCTCGCCGACCTCGAGACGGACAAGGTCGTCCTGGAGGTGCCCGCCCCGGTGCGCGGCGTGCTGCGCGAGGTGCGCGTGAAGGGCGGGACGACCGTCACCAGCGGCGAGCTGCTCGCGCTGGTCGAGCCCGTCGAGGGCGAGGCCGCAGCGGTGGCAGCCCCGGCGTCACCTGCCGCCGCGGATGCCGAACCGGCGGCTTCGGCCCAGGGCGGCCGCAACGCGGGCCGCACGGGCCCTGCGGCCCGCCGGGTCGCGAAGGAGAAGGGGATCGATCCGGCCAGCATCCCGGGCACTGGCCCTGCCGGCCGCGTGACCAAGGCTGATGCGGAAGCGGCCCAGCCCGTAGCGGCCCCGAAGCCGGCAGCGGCGGAACCGGCGCCGCACGCCGTGGCCGTGCCGACGGTGCTGTCCACGGCGGCGCGTCCCGAGCGCCGCGTGGCCATGACGCGCCTGCGCGCCCGCATTGCCGAGCGCCTGGTCGAGGCCCAGCAGACGGCGGCCATGCTCACCACCTTCAACGAGGTGGACCTGGCGGCGGTCATGGCGCTGCGGGCGAAGTACAAGGACAGCTTCGAGAAGCAGCACGGCGTCAAGCTCGGCTTCATGGGCTTCTTCGTGAAGGCCACCGTCGAGGCGCTGAAGCGCCACCCGGTGATCAACGCCTCCATCGAAGGCACCGACATCGTCTACCACGACTACTACGACATCGGCATCGCCGTCTCCACTGACCGTGGCCTGATCGTGCCGATCCTGCGCGATGCCGACCGCCAGACCTTCGCCGGCGTCGAGGGCGCTATCGCCGACTACGGGCGCAAGGCGCGTGAGGGCACGCTGTCGATGGATGACCTGACGGGGGGTACCTTCACGATCACCAACGGCGGCGTGTTCGGCTCGCTGCTATCGACCCCGATCCTGAACCCGCCCCAGAGCGGCATCCTCGGCATGCACGAGATCCAGGAGCGGCCCGCCGTCGTCGACGGCCAGGTCGTCGTCCGGCCGATGATGTACCTGGCCCTGTCCTACGACCACCGCATCATCGACGGCCGCGACGCCGTGCAGTTCCTCGTGGCCATCAAGGAGGCCCTCGAGGATCCGGCACGCCTGCTGCTCGGCGTCTGAGCGCTTTCCCGTCGGCGGCGCGCGCGGGCGGCATCCCGCGCGCCGTCCGGCCCCGGCGGCCGGGGCACCATCTTCCGGAGGAACCATGAGCACCAAGTTCGACGTCATCGTGATCGGCGGCGGTCCCGCCGGCTACGTCTGCGCCATCCGCGCCGCCCAGAACGGCCTGCGGGTCGCCTGCATCGATGCCTGGCAGAACCGTGACGGCAGCCGCGTGTTCGGCGGCACCTGCCTCAACGCCGGCTGCATCCCGTCGAAGGCGCTGCTCGAGTCGTCGGAGCTGTACCACCGCGTCGGGCACGAGTTCGCGAGCCACGGCATCTCGGTCAAGTCGGCGACGCTGGACCTCGCGAAGATGCAGGGGCGCAAGGCGAAGATCGTCCAGCAGCTGTCGGGCGGCATCGCGCAGCTCTTCAAGGCCAATGGCGTGACGGGCCTCTTCGGGCACGGACACCTGCTGACGGGCAACAAGGTCCGCTACACGCCGCCCGAGGGCGCCCCGGAGCTGCTCGAGGCCGAGCACGTGGTGCTGGCCACCGGCTCGACCCCCGTCGAGCTGCCGGGCGCGAAGTTCAACGGCACGACCATCGTCGACTCCTGGGGCGCGCTGGACTTCGACGCGGTGCCCCGCCGCCTCGGCGTGATCGGCGCGGGCGTCATCGGGCTCGAGCTCGGCAGCGTCTGGCGCCGGCTCGGCGCGGAGGTGACGCTGCTCGAGGCCATGGATCGGTTCCTGTTCATGGCCGACGGGCAGGTGGCCCGGGACGCCGAGCGGCAGTTCAAGAAGCTGGGGCTCGACATCCGCCTCGGCGCCCGCGTGCAGTCGGCCACGGCCGGCGAATCGGGGGTGACCGTCAGCTACGAGGACGGCAACGGCCGCCACGAGATCGAGGTCGACAGGCTGGTAGTGGCCGTCGGCCGCCGACCCTGCACCGGCGGGCTGCTGGACCCGCTGGCGGGCGTCACCCTCGACAAGCGTGGCTACATCGAGGTCGACGACGAGTGCCGCACGGCTGCACCAAACGTCTGGGCCGTCGGCGACGTGGTCCGCGGCCCGATGCTGGCCCACAAGGGCTCGGAGGAGGGCGTCATGGTGGCCGACCTGATCGCCGGCCGCCACGGCGAGATGAACTACGCCGTCATCCCGAGCGTTATCTACACGGCGCCGGAGATCGCCTGGGTGGGCCTCACCGAGGAGCAGCTGAAGGAGCAGCGCCGTCCCTACAAGGCGGGCACCTTCAACTTCGCCGCCAGTGGCCGCGCCAAGGCGATGGAGCAGGCCGCCGGCCTCGTCAAGGTGCTGGCCGACGCCGAAACCGACCGCATCCTCGGCGTGCACATCGTCGGGCCCTTCGCCGGCGAGTTGATCGGGGAGGCGGTGCTCGCCATGGAGTTCGAGGCCAGCGCCGAGGACCTGCAGCGCACGATCCACGGGCACCCGACGCTGACCGAGGCCGTCCACGAGGCTGCGCTGGCCGTCGACGGCCGCGCCCTGCACGCCGTCAACCGCTGACCCGCCGTTACCCGGCGCGGGCGCGCCGGGGCTTGCGGTATGATTCGCGCGTCGTTGTTGCGGAGCGGATCATGCGGGCAAAGGGACTGCTCGCCGTGCTGGCCCTGGTGGCCGGCCCGGCCATGGGTGCGGGCAACGAGATCGACCTCGGGCTCAACGCCGATGCCATCCGGCTCTACTACGCCCATACGTTCGAGAGTGCGGGCGTCCGGACCGACGGCGGCTGGCTGCACCACCAGGACATCGGCGACGTCGCGCACTTCGGCATCCAGGTGGTCGGCAAGGCCTCGCCCCGGGGCGGTGTCGATGCCGGCATCGGGGCGCGCGTCTTCTACGCCGACGGCGAGGGAAGCAATCGCGAGGGCTACGGCCTGGCGCCAGGCGTGAGCGTCATCTGGACGCTGCCGCGCTTCAACCGCGTGAGCCTGGCCGGCGAGGCCTACTACGCGCCGGACATCCTCGCTGGCGGTGACGCCGAGGAGTACATCGACACGTCGGCCCGGGTGGCTTACGCCGTTACCCGGCAGGCGAGGGTCTACGCCGGCGTCCGCTACGTCGGCGCCGATTTCGACCGCGCCGGCGAGCCCCGCTTCGACACCGGCCTGCACGCCGGCTTCAACGTGACCTTCTGAGGGCGGATTCCCGCACTGGCATTGCCCGCCGTCACCCGCATCCTCGGCATTGACCCCGGGTCGCGCTTCACGGGCTACGGCGTCATCGACAGCGATGGCCGTCGCTCGGTGCGGGTGGCGAGCGGCGTCATCCGCACGGCCGCTGCGGGTACCTTTGCCGACCGGTTGCGGCTCATCTTCGACGGCGTCAGTGCCGTGGTCGCCGAGCAGCGGCCCCAGGTGGTCGCCGTGGAACAGGTCTTCCTGCACCGGAATGCCGACTCGGCCCTGAAGCTGGGCCAGGCCCGGGCCGCTGCCCTGTGTGCCACCTTCGATCCCGGCCTGCCGGTGCACGAGTACGCGGCCCGCAGCGTCAAGCAGGCCATCGTCGGCTCCGGCGGGGCCGAGAAGACCCAGGTGGCCCACATGGTGGCCGTGCTGCTCGGCTACCGCGAGCCCCTGCTCGAGGACGAGGCCGACGCGCTCGCCATCGCGCTGTGCCACGCCCACACCTCGCCACTGGCGGCCGCCCTCGGGCCATCGCGCCGGTCCGGCGCGCCGCTGACGCCGGCGGCACTGGGGGTGCGCCGGTGATCGGTTTCCTGCGCGGGACGCTCATCCAGAAGGAGCCCCCGTTGCTCGTCGTCGACGTGCAGGGCGTGGGTTACGAGGTCGAGGCGCCGCTCTCGACCTGCTTCGGCCTGCCCGCGGTCGGCCAGCCCGTGCAGCTGCGCACGCACCTGGTCATCCGCGAGGACCAGCACACGCTCTTCGGTTTCGGCACCGAGGCCGAGCGGCGGCTGTTCCGGGAACTGCTGAAGGTCAGCGGCGTCGGCGCGAAGATGGCCCTCGGCGTGCTGTCGGGCATCAGCGTCGAGGGCTTCGTGCGCTGTATCGAGACCGAGGACACCGCGTCGCTGGTGCGCCTGCCGGGCATCGGCCGGAAGACCGCCGAGCGGCTGGTGGTCGAGATGCGCGACCGCGTCAGCGGGCCGCGGGCGATGGCCGGTCCGGGCGGCCCGGCGCCAATGGCCGCCGGTGACGCCCGCACCGAGGCGCTGAACGCGCTCATCGCGCTGGGCTACAAGCCGCCGGAAGCCCGGCGCATGCTGGACCGCGTACCCGACGAGGGCCAGGCCACCGAGGAACTGCTGCGGGCGGTGCTCCGGGCCGCGGCACCGAAGACCCCGGGCGCCAGCGATGGCCGGTGAGGAACGCCTCGTGACCGGCGCGCTGCGGGTCGACGACGACGCCGTCGAGCGGTCCATCCGGCCGCGCCGGCTGGCCGACTACATCGGCCAGCCTGCCGCCAAGCGGCAGCTCGGCATCTTCCTGCAGGCGGCCCGCCAGCGGGGCGAGGCCCTCGACCACCTGCTCATCTTCGGCCCGCCCGGCCTCGGCAAGACGACGCTTGCCCACATCATCGCCAACGAGCTCGGCGTGAACCTGCGCCAGACGTCCGGCCCGGTGCTCGAGCGGCCCGGTGACCTGGCCGCGCTGCTGACGAACCTCGAGCCCCGCGACGTGCTCTTCGTCGACGAGATCCACCGGCTGAGCCCCGTCGTCGAGGAGGTGCTCTATCCCGCCATGGAGGACTTCCAGCTCGACATCGTCATCGGCGAGGGGGCGGCGGCCCGGTCGATCAAGCTCGACCTGCCACCCTTCACGCTGGTGGGGGCGACGACGCGGGCCGGCCTGCTGACCTCGCCGCTGCGCGACCGCTTCGGCATCGTGCAGCGCCTGGAGTTCTACAACCACGACGACCTGCAGGCCATCGTCCGGCGCTCGGCGGCGATCCTCGGGGTGCCCATCGACGATGCCGGGGCAAGGCTCGTGGCCGAGCGGTCCCGCGGCACGCCGCGCATCGCCAACCGCCTGCTGCGCCGCGTGCGCGACGTGGCCGACGTCGAAGGCGTCGGCCGCATCGACGAGGCCACCGCGCGCTCGGCCATGGGGCTGCTCGACGTCGACCCGAGCGGGTTCGACGCCCTCGACCGGCGCCTGCTCCGCATCATCATCGACCGCTTCGACGGCGGCCCCGTGGGCGTCGACTCCCTGGCGGCGGCGCTCGGCGAGGAGCGCGGCACCATCGAGGACGTCCTCGAGCCGTACCTGATCCAGCAGGGCTTCATGGCCCGCACCGCGCGGGGCCGCGTCGCGACCCGCCTGGCGTACCAGCACTTTGGCCTGGCTGCACCGGCGCGTCGCCCGGATGCCGACCCCGGCCTGTTCGACGAGGAACCCGCGTGAATTCGAACCTTTCCATCCTGCAGCTCGTGCTCGAGGCCAGCCTCGTCGTGCAGCTCGTCATGGCCCTGCTCGTCGCGGCCTCGGTGACGTCGTGGGCAATCATCCTCAGGAAACGCCGCCTGCTGGGCGACGCCGCTACCGGCTCGACGGCCTTCGAGGAGAAGTTCTGGTCCGGTGGCGATCTCGCCGGCCTCTACCGCGAGGTTACCCGCGGTGGCGAGGCCCCCCGCAACATGGCAGGGCTCTTCGAGGCAGGCTTCCGCGAGTTCCGGCGGCTGTCGGACCAGCCCGGCATGGGGGCTGACCAGATCCTCGAGAGCGTGCGCCGGGCCATGCACGTGGCGCAGCTGCGCGAGATGGACCGCCTCGAGGAGAGCCTCTCGACGCTCGCGACCATCGGCTCGACGAGCCCCTACGTGGGGCTCTTCGGCACGGTGTGGGGAATCATGTCGTCGTTCCAGGGGCTCGGTAACGTGCAATCGGCGACACTGGCCGTCGTGGCCCCCGGCATCTCCGAGGCGCTGGTGGCGACGGCCATCGGCCTGTTCGCGGCCATCCCCGCCGTCATCGGCTACAACCGGTTCGCCGACAAGGTGTCCCGGCTCGAGGTGCGCTACGACTCCTTCATCGAGGAGTTCTTCAGCGTGCTCGAGCGCCATGCCCGGGCCCGGGCCATGGCTGGGCCCGGGGCCCCGGTCGCCGCCGTCGGGCGCTGACCATGGCCCGCCAGCGCAAGCGCCGGCTGATGGGCGAGATCAACGTCGTCCCCTACATCGACGTGATGCTGGTCCTGCTCGTCATTTTCATGGTGACGGCGCCACTGCTCACCCAGGGCATCGAGGTGGATCTGCCGAAGGCCGCGGCCGAGCCACTGAAGCAGGAACTGCTCAAGGATACCGAGCCGCTGGTCCTGTCCATCGATGCGGAGGGGCGCTATTTCCTCAGCGTGGGAGAGGACAAGGACGCCCCCTTGCCGCCCGAGGAGGTTTCGCGCCTGGCGGCGGCGGTACTGCGGCGGAATGCCGAAACCCCGGTGCTGCTGAACGCCGACCAGCGCGTGCCCTATGGCGACGTGGTCAGTGCCATGGTGCTGCTGCAGGAGGCCGGCGCCCCGCGCATCGGCTTCCTGACCGAGCCGCCCCCGGCGCGGCGGCGCCGCTAGCGCACCGATGGCGGCGGCGCTCTGGTCCACGCCCGGGCTCCGGCGGGGCGAGCTGTCCAGCCTTGGCTGGTCGCTGGCAGCCCACGGCATCCTGGTGCTGGTGATCGCGTTCGGGGCGCTGGTGCTGCCCCGGGACGAGGCACCCCGGCCCCTCGGCATCGAGGCCGTGGTGCTCGACGCCCGGGACCTCAAGCCGGCGCGCCAGCGACCAGCCCCGGCGCCCCGCCCGGACCCCGCCGAGCAGCAGCGCGAACTCGAGCGCCGGCAGGCCGAGGAGCGGGCGGCAGCCGAGCAGCGCGCGGCCGCCGAGGCCGAGCGTCGCGCCGTGGAGGAGCGGCAGGCGGCCGAGGCCCGGCGCCAGCGGGAGCAGGTGGCGGCCGAGCAGGCGGTCCGGGAGAAGGCGGCCCGGGAGAAGGCCGTGGCCGAAAAGGCCGCCGCCGAACAGGCTGCAACCAGGGCGGCCGCGGACAAGGCAGCGGCGGAAAGGGCAGCGGCGAAGAAGGCCGCCGCTGAGAAGGCCGCCGCCGAGAGGGCCGCCCGGGAAGCCACCGCGGCCAAGGCTGCCGCCGCCATGGCGGCGAAGGAGAAAGCCGCGGCCGACGCCAAGGCAGCCGCCGCGAAGGCTGCCGCCGAAACCCAGCGCCGCCAGGCTGCCGCCGACCTGGCCCGGCAGCTCGCCGAGGAGGAGGAGCTGGCGTCGGCCGCAGGCTCCGGTGCCCTTGCGGAATACATCGACCTGATCCGCCAGAAGGTCGAGCGTAACTGGATACCCCCGCCCGGGGTCCGGCCGGGCCTCGAATGCGAGGTGCTGGTCAATCAGCTGCCGGGTGGGGCGGTGGGTGACGTGCGGATCGGGTCCTGCAACGGGGACGACGCCGTGCGCCGCTCCATCGAGGCCGCCGTGAAGAAGGCCGACCCCCTGCCGCTGCCGTCGAACCCGGCCTTATTCGAACGTAACTTGCGCTTTACCTTCAAACCCGAAGAATAGCGGGCCTTCCAGCCGGCCGAGGATGGCCATGCACACTGTCAGGAAGATCGGGCCCGTTCGAGCCGCCCTGTTGCTCGTGGGGGCCCTGCTGGCCGCGGCTGCGGTGCGGGCCGAGCTCCGCATTGAGATCAACCGCGGCACCCTGAAAGCCCAGCCCATCGCGGTCGTCCCCTTCGGCGGCGCGGCACCGCTCGACGTGGCCGCCGTGGTGGCGGCCGACCTCGAGCGGTCGGGCCGCTTCGAGCCCATGGCCCGGGACGACATGCTCCAGCGCCCCACCAGCGGTGCCGAGGTCGATTTCGGGAGCTGGCGCATCCAGAAGGTCGATGTGCTCGTCGTTGGCCGGGTCGTCGAGGCTGCGCCCGGCCAGTTCGAAATCCAGTTCCAGCTGTTCGACGTGCTCAAGGGCGAGCAGCTGCTGGGCTACCGGCAGGCGTCGACGTCCGCCGACCTGCGCCGCAACGCCCACCGGGTCGCGGACCTCATCTACGAGAAGCTGACCGGCATCCGCGGCATCTTTGCCACGCGCATCGCCTACGTGACTGCCCAGCGCACCCCCGGCCGCAACGTCTACCGGCTCATCGTCGCCGACGCCGATGGGGAGAACGCGCGCACCATGGCCGAGTCGGCCGAGCCGATCATGTCGCCCGCCTGGTCGCCAGACGGGCGCAAGATCGCCTACGTCTCCTTCGAGAGCCAGCGGGCCGAGATCTACGTGCAGGAGCTGCGCTCGGGGGCCCGCCAGCGGGCGTCGGCACGGCCGGGCGTGAACGGTGCGCCGGCCTGGTCGCCGGATGGGCGCCTGCTGGCCGTGTCGCTCTCGCGGCCCGACGGCAACCTCGATATCTACACCCTCGACGTGGCAACCCAGGTGCTGACCCGGCTGACCGACGGACCGGCCATCGACACGGAGCCCGCCTTTTCCCCCGACGGCGCCTTCATCTACTTCACGTCCGACGGCAGCGGCGGTCCTCAGGTCTACCGGGTCCCGGTCGACGGGGGCCGGGCCGTTCGGGTTACCTTCGAGGGCCGCTACAACGCCCGTCCCCGGCCGTCGCCCGATGGCCGGCTCATTGCCGTCGTGCATAACGACCGGGGCGCCTATAGAATTGCCACGGTCGATCCAGCCCGGGGTGTGACCCAGGTGCTCTCGGACGGCCGGCTCGACGAGTCCCCGGCCTTCGCACCCAACGGTGAAACCCTGATCTATGCCACGCGGGAGGGCAATCGCGGGGTGCTGGCGACAGTGTCCGTCGATGGCCGCATCAAGCAGCGGATCTCGGTCACCGAGGGCGACGTGCGCGAGCCTGCCTGGTCACCGTTTCCCGCCAACTGAGACAGCGCCGGGACGGGTCCCGGGCAGCTACTGAACTGAAAAGCGATTTCCACGGAGTGACGAGACCGATGAAGACGACGAAGCTGATCCCGATGCTCCTGGCCTACGGCCTCCTGGCGGCCTGCTCGGGCGCCTCCAAGAGCACGGTCGACGAAGGTTCTGCTGACGGTGCCGCTGCGGCCGGCGGGGCGGCGTCGAGCGGCGTGGCTGACGGTTCGCTGGGCGCCGGCAGCGCCATGGGCGGCAGCGCCCTCGGCGGTCCGGGCGCGTCCGCCGAGAACCGCATCATCTACTTCGAGTTCGACCGCTTCGACGTCAAGTCCGAGTACCAGGCCGTGATCAAGGCCCACGGGCAGTACCTGAGCGCCAATCCCGGGGCCCGGGTCCGGCTCGAGGGCCACGCCGACGAGCGGGGCAGCCGTGAGTACAACATCGGCCTCGGCGAGAAGCGGGCGCAGGCGGTCCGTCAGGTGCTGCTGCTCCAGGGCGCCACGGTCGACCAGCTCAGCACCGTCAGTTACGGAGAAGAGCGGCCGGCGGTCATCGGCAGCGACGAAGAGGCCTGGGCACTGAACCGCCGGGTCGAGATCGTCTACGGGCGTTGATGGCCCGGGGCAGGGCAGGGTGATGGTGGTTTACGCACAGATCCGGCGCGGACTGCTACCGCTTTTCGGGGCGGCGATGCTTACGGGCTGCACCCTGACCCCGCTCGAAGAAGACCCGTTGTACATCCGCATTTCCGAGGTCGATGCGCGCCTCGCCACGGTCGAGCGGGTGATCAACAACGAGGGGCTGATGACCCTGCTCGGCCGCATCCAGCAGGCCGAGACCGACCTGCAGGCCCTGCGGAACGACGTCGAGACCCTGCAGAACCAGTCCGATCAGGGCGGTACGCGCCAGAAGGAGCAGTACCAGGACCTCGACCGCCGCCTGCAGGAGATCGAGCGCTCGCTGGCTGAGAGCCGGGCCAGCGCCGAGTCCCGCAGCGTGCTCGATGGTGGCGCCCTGAAGCCGGGTGAACTGCCCGTGCCCGGCGGCACCGACCGGGCCAACTACCAGGCCGCCTTCGAGCTACTCAAGCAGGGCCGCTACAAGGAGGCGAGCGCGGCGCTGCGCCAGTTCCGCGTGGCGTTTCCCACCAGCTCGCTGTCCGACAACGCCCAGTACTGGCTCGCCGAGACGCAGTACGTGAGCCAGGCCTATGACAAGGCCCTGCCCGAGTTCCAGGTGGTCGTCGACAAGTTCCCCGAGTCGCGCAAGGTGCCCGACGCCCTGCTGAAGATCGGCTACTGCAATTACGAACTGAAGCGCTACGACGCCGCGCGAAAGGCGCTCTCGTCCGTGGCCACCAGCTACCCGGAGACCACGGCGGCACGCCTGGCCAACGAGCGCCTCGAGCGCATGAAGACCGAGGGTGTCTGAGCGGGTCCCCCGGGAGCCGCTGCGACTGCTGGACTGCCACCGATGAGCGTGCCGTCGGCCACCATTCCTGCCGCGGACGCGGGCCTTCGGGTCACCGAGATCTTCCACTCGATCCAGGGCGAGTCGCGGCCCATGGGGCTGCCGACGGTCTTCATCCGCCTGACCGGCTGTCCCCTGCGCTGCACCTGGTGTGATACCGCCTACGCGTTCCAGGGCGGGCAGCGTCGCACGATCCCCGACATCGTGGCCGAAGCAGGCCGGTACGCGACCCGGCATGTCTGCGTGACCGGGGGTGAGCCACTGGCCCAGCCGGGCTGCATCGACCTGCTGCGGGGCCTGTGCGATGCCGGCTTCGTCGTTTCCCTGGAGACCAGCGGAGCCCTCGATATCGCCACTGTCGACCCGCGCGTGACGGTCGTGCTCGACGTGAAGGCGCCGGGCTCCGGCGAGGCCGCGCGCAACCGGCTTGCCAACCTGCCCCTGCTGAAGCCCACCGACCAGGTCAAGATCGTCCTCGGCGACCGCGCCGACTACGACTGGGCCCGTACCTTCCTGGCGGAGCACGCCCTGACTGACCGCTGCGAGGTGCTGTTCTCGCCGGTCTGGGGGGCGCTCGAGGCACGGGCACTGGCCGAGTGGATCCTCGCCGACCGGCTACCCGTGCGTTTCCAGCTCCAGTTGCACAAGCTGCTGTGGGGCGACGCCCCGGGCCACTGATGTCCCGCATTGGCCGCGCTGTCGTCCTGCTCTCCGGTGGCATGGATTCGGCCACCTGCCTGGCCATCGCCCGGCAGGACGGTTGCGAGTGCCACGCGCTCAGCATCGACTACGGCCAGCGGCACCGCGCCGAGCTCGACGCCGCTGCCCGGATTGCGGCGCTGCTGGGGGCTGCCAGCCACCGGGTCGCCCGCATCAGCCTCGGGGATTTCGGCGGGTCGGCGCTGACCGACCCGGCCATCGCCGTGCCCGAGCAGGTTTCCACCGGCATCCCGGTGACGTACGTCCCGGCGCGCAATACGGTGTTCCTGGCCCTGGCCCTTGGCCTGGCGGAGGTGCTCGAGGCCGACCGCCTGTACGCGGGAATGAATGCCGTCGACTACTCCGGCTACCCGGATTGCCGGCCGGAGTTCGCGGCCGCCTTCCAGCAGCTGGCCAACCTCGCCACGCGCCGTGCCGTCGAGGGGCAGCCCGTGACGCTGTGCACGCCGCTGATGCACCTGTCGAAGGCCGACATCATCCGCCGCGGGCAGGGGCTCGGCGTCGATTTCGCGGCGACGGTCTCGTGCTACCAGGCCTCGCCCGCGGGCGAGGCCTGCGGCCGCTGCGATGCCTGCCGACTGCGGGCCGAGGGCTTCCGGCAGGTTGGCCTGCCCGATCCGACCCGCTACGCTGATCCAGGCCGCTGACGGGCGGCGACATTGCCTCGCCCGAAGGGGCGCCCGTACAATCCGCCGCCCGTCGAACGGCGGCGTACTCCCTGCCGGGCCGTTAGCTCAGCCGGTAGAGCAGCTGGCTTTTAACCAGTTGGTCGGTGGTTCAAATCCACCACGGCCCACCACCCTCAAGCCGGCCACCGGCCACGCGTCCGGCGCCGTCGGATCGCCCGCACCGGTCAGTTCTTCCGGCGCGGGCTCCGCGCTGCCAGCGTGTCGCCACGCTCCGTCGCCCGGGCCCGGATCGTGTCGAGCAGCAGTCGGGCGGGCAGGGACATCGGCCGCTCGGACGGGTAGATGAGGCTCGCGTTGCGGCGCACCGTCGGACGGTCGATGTCGAGTACCCGCAGGGCCGGGGGTGTCCGCCGCAACTCCGGCCCAATCAGGGCCGGCGACACCATGAGCAGCAGGTCGCTCGCCAGCAGCAGGTGCATGCCGACGCGATAGGCGTCGCTGCCGACGATGTGCCGCGGCGGCTCGAGGTCTTCGGCGACGAAGGCCTCGATGATCACGTTCAGGTCCGACGGGCGCGAGTAGGGAACGAGCCAGGCGTACCCCTGCAGGTCGGCCAGGCCCAGATTGCGCCGCTCGGTGAGTGGGTGCTCGGGTCGTGCCACGATGACGTCGTCGGCCGAGTAGATCGTCTCGCGCTGGAAGCCGCTCATCAGCTCGTAGGCACTCACGCCGGCGGCGATGAAATCGAACTCACCGTCGTACAGCCGGTGTCGCAGGGTTTCGGAGTAGCCCTCGATCAGGTTCACCCGGATCTCCGGCCGCTCGGCCCGGAAGGCCGTGATGGCCGACGCGATGATGTCGCCGGCGAACGATTCGCCCACGCCGATGGTCACCGTCCCGGCGCGGCCGGCTGCCAGGCTGCGAAGCTCTTCCCGGGCGCGCTCCGCGCCCGCCAGCTGTGCCCTGGCGTGGCGCACCAGCGCGCTGCCGCACTCGGTGGGTCGGGTGACGCCGCCCGGCGTCCGGTCGAACAACCGGACGCCGAGCGACTCCTCGAGGTTTGCCAGGCTCGCGCTGAGGGCCTGCTGGGTCAGGCCCAGCTTGCGCGCCGCTGCCGCCAGGCTGCCGTGTTCGACGACGGCCAGGAAGCGTTCGAGCTGGCGCAGTTCCATGGCGTTGGCGGCCCTGCTCAGTGGTTCTCTTCGCCGCCGCTGACGTTCATCGCTTCGCCGGTGATGTACTGGGCATCGTCAGACGCAAGGAATGCGACCGCCGCGGCCGTGTCCGACGGCATGCCGGGGCGGCCCAGCGGGATGCGGTTGCGCATCGCGGCCATGAACTCGTCGAGCGTCTGGCCGCGCAGCGCCGCGTAGTACGCGTTCTGCTTCGCACCGAGGCCGGTGGTGACGTGGTTCGGGCACACGGCGTTCACGGTGATGCCGGCACTGCCGAGCTCGATCGCCAGCGTGCGCGTCAGTCCCACGAGGCCGTGCTTGCTCGACACGTAGGCGGCGAGATGCGGGAAGCCCGACTTGGCCGCCTGGCTCGCGATGTTGATGATGCGCCCACCCCGGCCCCCGGCGATCATGTGGCGAGCCGCGTGCTGCGAGCACAGGAACGGACCCGTCAGGTTGACGTCCAGGACCAGCTGCCACTCGTCGAGGGTATTCTCGAGGAAGGGCTTCAGCATGTACCCGACGCCGGCATTGTTCACGAGGATGTCGATGCGGCCGAAGCGCTCCATCGTTGCATCCATGAGCTTCTTGACGTCGGGCTCGCGGCGCACGTCGCAGGGTACGGCGAGGGCACCCACGCCGAGGCTGGCGAGCTCGTCGGTGACGGCGCGCATTTCATCCGTCGCGCCGATGTTGTCGGCGCCGAGGAAGCGGTCGGGCGAGCCAAGGTCCGAGACGACGACGTTGCAGCCTTCGCGCGCCAGGCGTTCGAGGATCGCGAAGCCGAGGCCGTTGCGGCGCCCGGCGCCGGTGCAGATGGCGACTTTCCCGGCGAGGCGGCTCATGCGCTGGTCTCCATGTTGGCGGTCAGCATGAAGACCGGGTTGTCGGCGAACTGCCGGAACTCGCCGGCGACGCGGCGCATGGTGTCGGTCGACACGTCGGTGCCGAACTGGCCCATGTCCTTCACGTCGATGAGTTCGACGTAGTCATACGGGGCAGGGCCGTCGCTGCCGACCAGACCCGCCGTCCGGTACACGTCGAAGCGGCCGATGGAGGGCAGGTTGCGGACGATGGGCAGGTCGGTGGAGCGGGCCCACTGCTCGTAGGCCTGTCGGTCGACGCCCGGCTTCAGCCGGAAAAGCACAATCAGGGTCTGCATGCGGGGCTCCTCGGGCGGCCCGGCGGGCCGTGTTCAGGTGGGCGCATGGTATACAAAAAAGAATGGACTTTGACAAGCAAAAAACAAATATGGTCTGATCCATGCCATCGAACCTGAAGCGTCCCGGAGGAGCCTATGTTCAAGGACCTGAGCCACGACCTGGCCGTGAAGCCGACGCGCGACGAGCGCACGCGGCAGGAGTTTGTTGCCTCGCTGCGGCATCACGTGCTTGACGACATGGCGGCGACCATGCGCCGGCGCTACGAGGTCAAGGTCGCGCCTGCCTATGCCCGGGACCACGGCCACGCGCCAGCCACGGGCGAAGAGGCCCACGACGCCATGCGGCCGGACCCGTACTTCCAGTTCTACAGCGCCCTGCGCTACAACGCGCAGGAGATGGTGTTCCGGTCCGTCATTCCCATGATCGACCGCAACGTCGAGTCGCTGAACGCACGGGTCCAGGAAAAGCTCGCCGACCCGCAGGCCGGCGGCTCGGTCAGCGTCGACCCGGCCTTCGCCGTTCCGCGGAGCGTCACCGAGATCGATGTGCACCTGGCGCCAGGCAGCTACCACACCGAGTACGCGCCGGACGATGCCACCGGCGGCGCCATCTACGACAATGCCATCAACGTCTTCTCCTTCAACCAGATGGGGAGGGACATGGATGACATCGGGCACAGCTTCGCCAACTGGCTGCGCCTGCGGTACCCGGATTTCCGCATCGCGCGCATGCTCGATGCCGGCTGCACGATCGGGCACAACACGCTGCCCTGGAAGCAGACCTACCCCGAGGCCGAGGTTCACGCCATCGACGTGAGTGCGCCGTGCCTGCGCTATGCGGGCGCCCGGGCCCGGTCCAAGGGGCTCGAGGTGCACTTCCACCAGATGAGCGCCTCGGCGCTCGCCTTCCCCGACGCGTCGTTCGACCTGGTCTTCTCGTCGATGTTCCTGCACGAGCTGCCGCTCAAGGACATCCGCGCGTTCATGCGCGAGGCCCATCGCGTGCTGCGGCCGGGCGGCCTGCTGCTGAACATGGAGCTGCCGCCGAACGGCCGGCTCCAGCCCTACGACCGGTTCTATCTCGACTGGGACTGCTACTACAACAAGGAACCGTACTACAAGCCGTTCCGCGACCAGGACTTCGTCCGGCTCTGCACCGACGCGGGCTTTGCCGCGGACAAGTTCATCGAGGCGGTCATGCCGCGCTACACCTACAACTCGCCGCAGGCCTTCGCTGACGATGTGTCGGCGGGCCCGGCGTTCGACAATCGCACCGGCCGGTTCTCCCAGGAGATCCGCTGGTACGGCTTCGGCGCATTCAAGTAACCCGGCCGCCAGGATCCAGGAGAGGCAGCACATGGCACGTATCCCGATGCATCACCGCGGCAAGCGCCCGCGGTTCTTCCCGACGGCCGGCATGGACGAGATGGTCAGCATGATGGTCGAGCTGACGGCAGAGGTGTGGGTCCTCCGCAACCGGCTCCAGATCCTGGAGAAGGTGGCGGCGGAGCAGGGGCTAGACCTGTCGTCCCGCATCGAAGCCTACGTTCCCAGCCCCGCCGAGGCCGAGCAGTTCGCCGCGGAGCGCCAGCAGATGATCGCCAACGTGCTGCGGGCACTCGAGGCGGAGTTCGGCGCTCCGGCCGATGCCCCGCCCGACACCCTGGTCGACGATGGTGGTGCCGCGCCGGCCGCGCACAGGCAGAGCCAGGCAGCGTAGAATCCCCCGCTGGTTTCCCTGACCCAGGTGTCCGGCCCCCCATGGGGGCCGGCCCGTTTTTGCCATGCAGACACAGACCATCTATCCCACCCTGTTCAGCCCGATCGAAGTCGGTGGCGTGCGCATGCGCAACCGCATCGCCCATGCCTCGATCGTCACGCGCTTCGTGCGGGATGGCGCCCCCACGGACCGCCTGATCAACTACCTTGGCAGCCGTGCCAAGGGTGGCACGGCGCTGGTCATCACCGAGCCGGTGGCCATGGCTTCGTTCAACCGCCAGCCTGACCGGCTGCGGGCCTGGGACGACGCCAACATGGACGGGCTCAAGCGCCTCGTCGACGCCATCGAACGGCATGACTCCCGGCTGATCGGCCAGCTGCAGGATCCCGGCCGCGGTCGCCACGCCATCGGCCGCAACGACGGGGCCGTGGGTCCCTCGGCCCTTCCCGACGACATCAGCTGGACGGTTCCCCACGCGCTCGACGTGCCTGGCATCCGGCAGCTGATCAGCGAGTGGGCGGAGGGTTGCCGGCGCCTGCAGCGTGCAGGGTTCTCAGGGATAGAGATCTCTGCCGGCCACGGCCACCTGTTCCACCAGTTCCTGTCGCCGCAGTCGAACCACCGCGACGACGAGTTCGGTGGCACCACCGAGAACCGCACGCGGCTGCTGCGCGACGTGGTCACCGCCATCCGCGAGGCGTGCGGCCGGCCGTTCATGATCGGCGTCAAGCTGCCGGGCGACGACGGCGTGCCCGGCGGCATCGATCTCGCCGAGGCACGTCGCATCGCCGAGAGCGTTGCCACCACGCGCAACGTCGACTACTGGACCTTCGTCTGGGGTGCCCACGCCAACTCGCTGTGGACCCACCTGCCGGGCCCGGCGGGCCCGCGCGCGCCGTACCTCGAGCACATCCGTGAGCTCCGCAAGGCCGATCCCACGATCCGTGCCGGGGCCATCAGCTACATCACTGACCCGAACGAGGCCGAGCGCAGCCTGCTCGACGACACCGCCGACATCGTCTTTCTCGGCCGGCCCCTCATCACCGACCCGGCCTTTGGCGAAAAGGCCCGTACCGGCCGCGAAGCGGAGATCCGCTACTGCGTCTCCTGCAACACCTGCTGGAAGACCGTGGTCGAGGGTACCGGCCTCGAGTGCGACAACAACCCCCGCGTGGGCGAGCCCGACGAGGTCGACTGGAAGCCGGCGCCCGCCGCCCGCAAGCGCCGCGTCGTCGTCGTAGGCTCCGGAATCGCCGGCATGGAGGCGGCCTGGGTGGCCGCCGCCCGCAAGCACGACGTCGTCGTGCTGGGCGCGTCCGACGAGGTGGGCGGCAAGACGCGCATCTTCGCCGAGCTGCCGGGCGGCGAGCACCTCAGCAGCATCTACGACTACCAGCGGCTGGCGGCCGGCCGCCACGGCGTGCGGTTCAAGCACGGCGTCCTGGCCGACCTCGACGCCGTGCGGCCCCTCGAGCCCGACCTGGTCATTCTGGCGACCGGTGCCGAGATGGCGGTGCCCGACTTCATCCCGGCGGAATTCGTCGAGCAAGGCTTCGTGGCCGACGTCCGTAGCCTCGCCGTGCAGATGCGCGGCCGCAAGACGCGCGAGGAGGGCAGGCTGGTCCTGTTCGACCACGACCACACCGAGATGACCTACGCCGCCGCCGAGCGCTTCAGCCAGATCTTCGAGAAGGTCACCATCGTGACCCCGCGCGAACGCATCGCATCGGACTGCCCGCTGGTCAATCGCCAGGCAATCTACCAGCGGCTGCGCGACCGCCGGATCGAGATCGTCACCGGGGCCTGGCCCAAGGACATCGATGGCCTCGACGACGGCCGCATCACGGTCTTGGACGTCTGGAACGGCGACCCCTCGTATATTGAGGGTGTCTCAGCCATCACCTACGCGATGCCCCGGATCCCCAACGATGGCCTGCTCAAGCCCCTGCGATCCGCCGGGTACGAGGTGACGGCCATCGGCGACTGCTACTCCCCCCGGTCGGTACTGGCGGCCACCCGGGACGGGTATCGGGCGGGGGTGGGGGTGTAGCTGACGCTGGGCCAGGTTACGGCCTATGTACTCGCTGCCTCCGTAGATCTAATCTGGTTCCCGCGTCGCTGGCGCTAGGCCGCTGTATCGCGGTGTTGGTGGGACCAAGCTTCCATTGGCTTCTTCGTCAACAGACCTCCGCCCTTACGTCCTATCGGCTCTCCGCCGTATCTTGAGGCCATTGGCGCGCCTCTTGCTTCGCGCAGGCGTCGGTTTTCGCGAGTTCTCGGAAGTGTCGAAGGACGCCTTCATCTCTGTGGCTACGCGAGAGTTCGGGGTCCGTGGGCGTCCAACCAACATATCCCGAGTTTCAGCGATTACTGGCCTCAGCCGTAAGGAGGTGGCAAGGGTTAGATCTGTCAACAGGTCGATAAATGAGCCTGAAGTCCTTGATGCTTGGAGCGCATTGTCAGTGGTCCTGCATCATTGGCATAGCGACCCGGACTTTTGCGCGGCCCCCGGAGTGGCAGCCCCGCTCGTTTTTGGCGGAGGCGAACGATCCTTTACTGAGCTTGTTAGACGTTACGGCGGGGACCTGCCGGCTGGTGCTGTACGAGCTGAACTCCGGCGTGCCGGCATTGTTCAGGAGGATGAGAGGGGGTGGCTGTCACCGGTAAAGCGGTGGTACGCCCCGGTGGACGTTGACCCCGCATTTTTGGATTCGATGGCGTTTTCCCTGTCCAATCTTGCAGACAGCATTAGTCACAACATTGAACTTGCGTCCCGCGGAGTTCTTCAGGGCCCAAGTGGTCGCGTGGAGCGCTATGTATGGACGTCTGCGATTTCTGGCGCTGACAAAGCCGCTTTCAAGGCACTGGCGGAAAGTCGCGCAATTGCGCTGCTTGAAGACCTGGACGAATGGATTGCTGAGCGGGAGCGAGCTTTTGAGGGCAATTCCACTGGTAAGGCCGAATCAGCTAATCCTGACGATCGTCTTGTCGGTCTGGGCGTCTACTACTTCGAGCGCCCCCGACGCGACGACCACTGACTGGTCTCTGTAGCAGGCCCATCGTCTCTAGGTTGCGCTTAGGTTCCCGCCATGCGGGATTGCCCGGTTGCGCTAGTCCGCGCGAAGGTCGTTAGCTGCCTTGGCACGGATGCCAGAACCGGAGATGCCCTTGGCACGGATGCCGGAGCCGGAGATGCCCTTGGCGCGGATACCGGAGCCGGAGATGCCCTTGGCACGGATGCCGGAGCCGGAGATGCCCTTGGCACGGATACCAGAACCGGAGATGCCCTTGGCACGGATGCCGGAGCCGGAGATGTCCTTGGCGCGGATACTGGAGCGGACCTTAGTCGCCTTGTTATCGCCAAGGCTCTTTCCTTCAGTCGCAAGGGCTGCGGCAACTACCGGGGTGCAGGGGCCGTTAGCGCTGTCAGTAACGCAAAGTGCCTCGACCCAGCCAGCAGACTCAGCGCTGGGTACCAGGGGAGATGCAATGTCGCCCTCGTTGCCAGCAAAGAATCGCTTGTAGGTCAACGTTGCGCCCGGAACAAACGGCGCGTCGATGACTACTACGCGCCGCCCGATACCAGCTTCTCCGCCCAGCGCGTCACCCCCTACTGCTACGAGATCCCCTACTTGGAGTGCCTCGCGGGCTACGGGTTTGCCATCGGTCGTGGTGATGATGGCGCTGGGCAACAAAAAGATATCGGTAGATGCGACTCGGACGTCGGTCCAATCGGTTCCAACACTTGCTATTGGTCCAATCGCGAGTACCGGCTCACCGAGGAGTTGTGAGTCGCGTGCCAGCGGAAGGCCCAATTGGTAGGCGAATCCTGACGGCAATTCAGAGTCCCATGTGCTCAGCAAGGGCCCTTCTTCAGACTCAAGAATCTTTAGCCCTGCCGGGGCGCCCGGCGCACCGAGAAGAGTGCTAGGCAATAGGGCGCAAAGCGCCAGTACTGCCAACCTCGATGTGCCAATCTGGATTGCCTTAGAGTGCATAGAGAAAATTCCTGGGTCAGTCGACGGCTAGTGCGTCTCGTCCGCGCCCTTCGATCTCTTGGCGCGTTCGTCGGAGGGCCACTCGACGTAGTGATAAATGCCAACGCCAGTGCCGATGCGTACCTCTGGGCTATCGAGATCCGGCTTGTCCAACTGGCTTAGCCAGTTGTCGATTTCCTCAAGCAAAACTTGCGCCCGATCGCGCACGTAGGATCTGAATCGAGGCAAGTCTTCAGGCCGGATACCGTCGTCGGCGTGAACGGTTCGTTCCAGCAGACGACCGTCGGGATCTACCTGCTGGCGATTGAAATCAACGGTCTCAACGAGGCACTGAACTGCTCGACCTATTCGCTCGAAGCTATCTGGGACATCCACTCTTGGTAGATAGGTGCGCGTAACTACCTTGAACCATCCCGTGTCCGTCTCCTTCACTGCTCCGATGCGTCGCAGTTCAACGAGCAAGCGGGCCGGTGTGGCGCTAGGACAATGCGTTTCAACTAGCGAGACGAAGTCCCGCCCGTCGTTACCATCGAAACGCAGTTCAAGTGGCAATCCATACGGACCGGTGAAATCGGGGTCGGTGTGCCAAGCGGTGAGAACCGCGGTTATCTGCTCCAGTCGCCCGGTCGATCCAAGCTGGGTTCTGTCCTCCGCGATTCGAGTGACCTCAGCCACGCTTAGCCCGGTAGCAGACGAAACCAAGCGCGCCAAATCGCCCGATATCGACTCCGCCGGTCGTGATGAGGTCATGTCTAGGCCGACCGAAACGAACACCTTCCTGACCGTTTCATCTAGCTCCGGGTAGGCAACGCCTTCGCGAAGCAGGATCCGAACCAGCGGGGTGAGGATGCGTCCGTAGGCGGCGAGCAGGGCCGCCTTTAGATCCGCGTCCATGTCATAGACATAATTCTTCTCAGGTGAGAAGAGTAGACGTCGGATTATGTCCGGTCAAGCGCCAAAACTAGCGGGTTCCCATCGTTTTGATGGGCTATATGTAACCTTCTGGACGGCTTACTTAATCAGCCGCCTATCGCTTGGTGGCGCGAAGCAGGCCTAGCTGTCGCGAGACTCCACCGCCAGCGCATGGATGTCGCTGGTCATGAGGTCACCCAGGGCGGCGTAGACCAGGCGGTGGATTTCGAGCCGGCTGCGGCCGGCGAAGGCGGGGGAGGCAATTCTCACGCGGAAGTGGCCGCGGCCGTCACGCGCGCCGGCGTGGCCGCGGTGGAGGTGGCTTTCGTCGACGACTTCGCAGTGGGTCGGGTGCAGCGCCGCCTCGAGGCGCTCGCGGATGCGGCTGACGCGATCGGCAGTCATGGCAGGACCTGGACGAACGGGCGTACGTCGACCGCCTGCCACGCGCCGGCGGCAACGTACGGATCCTGCTGTGCCCAGGCCGTGGCGGTCTCGAGATCGGCGAACTCGGCGATGATCAGGCTGCCGGTGTAGCCTGCATCGCCCGGGTCTGCCGTGGGGATGGTGGGGTGGGGCCCGGCAATCACCAGGCGGCCCTGGGCCTGCAACTGCCTGACCCGCGCGAGATGGGCCTCGCGACTGGCGCGGCGCATGTCGAGGCTCCGGGGCGCGTCGTGTCCGAAGATGGCGAACAGCATGTCAGGGGCCTTCCTTGTCCGGGTTGTCGGCCAGCGCGCCGCGCAGGTTCAGCCACCAGAAGACGACGCCCAGAAAGACGACCGTGAGTCCCAGCAGTCCGAAGACCTTGAAGTTGACCCAGACTGCTTCCGGGTAGCGGTAGGCCACGAAGATGTTGGCGGCGCCAGACAAGCCGAAGAAAGCGACCCACATCAGGTTGAGGCGGCGCCAGTCGGGGGCGCTGAGCCGGATGTCCCCGTTGCCGACCGAGTCGAAGATGCGTTGCGTGAGCGAGCGCTCCCCAACGTACTGGCTGAGCAGGAAGGCGATGGCAAGGCCCCAGTTGAGCGCCGTGGGCTTCCACTTGAAAAACAGCGGGTTGTCGAGGTACACGCTGATGCCGCCGAGGACGATGACGAGTGCCGCCGACACCAGCTGGGTGCGATTGACCGTACGCTTGACGAGCCAGGTGCCGGCCACCAGCACCACCATGGCGACCATCAGGACGACGATGGCGGTGCGCATGTCGGTCTGCCAGTAGGCGACGAGGAAGGCGAGCAGCGGCAGGAATTCGAATAGCGATTGCATGACGCGCGGATGATACCGGACTGCGGGACGGCCCAATGACCGCGGTCTCGCCCCTAGAATGTCGGCATGACCCAGCGTTTCCAGGTTCACCCTGACAATCCGCAGCTCCGCCTCATCCGCCAGGCCACCAAGCTGCTGCAGGATGGAGGCCTCATCGTCTATCCCACCGACTCGAGCTACGCGCTGGGGTGCCACCTGGGCGACCGGGCCGCGGCCGAGCGTATCGAGCGGCTGCGGCAGACGGGGCGCGACCACAACTTCACCCTGGTGTGCCGCGACCTGTCCGAGATCGCCACGTATGCGCGGGTTGACAACTCGACGTACCGGTTGCTGCGGTCCCTGACGCCGGGCCCTTACACCTTCATCCTGCGCGCGACGCGTGAAGTGCCGCGCCGGCTGCAGAACCCGAAGCGCCAGACCATCGGCATCCGGGTGCCGGACCATCCGGTCCCGGCGGCGCTGCTGGCAGAGCTCGGGGAGCCGCTGATGAGCTCGACGCTGCTGATGCCGGGCGACGACGTGCCGCTTTCGGATCCCGACGAGATCATTCAGGTCCTGCAGGGGCGCATCGACCTGCTGATCGACAGCGGACACTGCGGCGTCGAGCCATCGACCGTCGTCGACCTGACGGGCGACGCGCCCGTGATCGTCCGTCGTGGCAAGGGGCCGACCACGCCGTTCGAGTGACCGGCACCGGCGGGCTGCGTCGGTATAATCCCGGGATGTCGGAAGCCGAGATCGCCCAGGTCGTTCGCCTGCTCACTGTGGCGATCATCCCCGTGCTGTTCGGGATAGCACTCCACGAGGCGGCCCACGGCTGGGCCGCGGCGCGGCTGGGTGACCGTACCGCCGAGCTGCTGGGCCGCGTTAGTCCCAATCCCCTGCGACACATCGACCCGGTCGGCACGGTGCTGGTGCCGCTGCTGCTTGCCTTCACCACCGGTACGCCATTCGGCTGGGCCAAGCCCGTACCGGTCAATGCCCGCAACCTCCGCGATCCCAAGCGTCACATGATCCTCGTGGCGGCCGCGGGGCCGCTGGCGAACGTCCTGATGGCCATCGGCTGGGCGCTGGTCTTCGCCTTTGCCTACTACGCGGGAAGTGGCTGGGGCGGGCTGCGCCAGTTCCTGTTGAGCATGGGAAACTTCGGAATACAGTTCAATGCGTTGCTGGCGGTTTTTAATCTTTTGCCGATACCGCCGCTCGACGGTGGGCGTGTCCTTCGCGGGCTGGTGCCGGAGTCGCTGGGGCAGGCCCTCGACCGGGTCGAGCCGTGGGGGCTTATACTCGTCATGATCCTCTTGGTGGTCGGCGTGCTGGGCAAGGTCGTGTGGCCTGTCGCGGGCTGGCTCGCCGATTTCATCTTCTCGCTGACGGGTGCCTGACACGCCAATGACCGAGTCCCCGGCCGACACCGTGCCGCACCTGCAGCTGGTGCACGACGCCGAGGCGCCGCGCGAGCCGACCCTCGACGCCGAGAGTTCGGGCGGCCAGCCGGCCCAGGGGGAAATGCCGTTCGCCATCGTCGAGGGCGAGCCGATCACCCAGCTGCCCCAGGACCTCTACATCCCGCCGTACGCGCTGGAGGTCTTCCTTGAGGCCTTCGAGGGCCCGCTTGACCTGCTGCTGTACCTGATCCGGCGCCAGAACCTCGACATCCTCAACATCCCGATCGCCGAGATCACCCGCCAGTACGTCGTGTACATCGACGTCATGAAGGAGCTGCAGCTCGAGCTGGCCGGTGAGTACCTGCTGATGGCGGCGATGCTCGCCGAGATCAAGTCGCGGATGCTGCTGCCCCGCCCCGAGGCGGCTGCCGAGGAGGAGGCCGACCCGCGCGCCGAGCTGGTACGCCGGCTGCAGGAGTACGAGCGCTTCAAGCAGGCCGCCGAGAGTCTCGACACGTTGCCCCGCATGGAGCGCGACGTGTTCCCGGCCAGCGCCGATGTCAGCGAGCGGCCCGTCGTTACCCGCCTGCCTGACCTCACCCTGAAGGAGCTGCTGCTGGCCTTCAAGGATGTGCTGACCCGGGCCGAGCTCCTGGCCCATCACCACATCCGGCGCGAGCCCCTCTCCGTGCGCCAGCGCATGTCCGAGGTGCTGGTCAGGCTCAACGCCGAGCGCTTCAGCGAGTTCGCGGCGCTGTTCGATCCGGCGGAGGGCCGGATGGGCATCACCGTCACATTCCTCGCCATCCTCGAGCTGCTGAAGGAGGGCCTCATCGAGGCCGTGCAGGTCGAGTCCTTCGGCCCCATCCACGTGCGCGCCATGGCTGGCGGGGCACAGGGTGCGGGCGTTCCCGATGAGCTGGTGGCGCAGCCGCCGGCCGCCAACTGAACCACCAGGCCCCTATGGACGCAGATCAGCTAAAGCACGTCGTCGAGGCAGCCCTGCTTGCCGCCGGCCGGCCCATGGATCTCAACGACCTGCGCGCCCTGTTCGGCGACGAGCACGCGCCCTCGAAGGACGACCTGCGCTCGGCGCTGGCCGCGCTGGACGCGGACTACGCTGTCCGTGGCATCGCCGTGCACGAGGTGGCAAGCGGGTACCGCATCCAGGTGCGTCCCAGTTTCGCGCCGTGGCTCGGCAAGCTGTGGGAGGAGCGGGCACCCCGCTACTCGCGGGCCCTGCTCGAGACCCTGGCCATCATTGCGTACCGCCAGCCCGTGACCCGCGGCGACGTCGAGGAGATCCGCGGCGTCGGCGTGACGACCAACATCATGCGCACGCTGCTCGAGCGCAACTGGATCCGCGTGGTCGGGTTCCGTGACGTCCCGGGCAAGCCGGCCATGTATGGCACGACCCGCGATTTCCTCGATTACTTCGGGCTGAAGAAGCTCGACGACCTGCCGCCGCTCGGGGAGCTCCGCGACCTTGACTCCTTGTCGGCGCAGCTCGACCTCGACCCGGCCGTTGCCGCCAGTGTTGCCGCCGCTGGCGAAGGCGGCGACGACGCCGGTCTTGGTGCCGCGACCGAATCCCCGGAGGGCGACGATTCCGCCCTCGCCACAGTCACGCCGATCACCGAGGCCGCCGACCGTCAATCCGGCGCGCACGACGATGCCGATGCGACGCCCGGGCCGACGCCCGACAACGTCATCCCGATCAAGGCCCGCTAGGGCTGCGGCGGCGCCTGCGGCGGCCGAGCGCCTGCAGAAGGTGCTGGCCGGTGCCGGCGTCGCGTCGCGTCGCGAGATCGAGGAGTGGATCCGCGCCGCGCGGATCACCGTCGACGGCAAGCCGGCGACCCTCGGCCAGCGCGTGTCCGGACGCGAGCGGATCAGCATCGACGGCAAGCCCGTGGCGGCGCTCCGCCGTCCCGCGGCCCGGGCGCGCACGCTGATCTACCACAAGCCTTCCGGCGAGATCTGTTCGCGCCATGACCCCGAGCAGCGCCCGACCGTGTTCGAGCGCCTGCCGCCCGTACAGGGCGGCCGCTGGGTCAGCGTCGGGCGCCTCGACTTCACGACGTCCGGGCTGCTGCTGCTGACCACGGACGGGGCGCTGGCCCATGCGCTCATGCATCCCTCGAGTGGCCTCGAGCGCGAGTACATGGTGCGCATCCTCGGCGCCGTCGACGAAGCGACGCTGCAGCGACTGCGCGACGGGCTCCAGCTCGAGGACGGACCGGCCCGATTCGACGTCCTCGAGGCTGCCGGTGGCGGCGAGACGAATCGCTGGTTCCGCGTGCTCGTCAAGGAGGGGCGCAACCGCCTCGTGCGTCGCCTCTGGGAGGCTGCCGGTTGCCAGGTGAGCCGGCTGATCCGCGTGCGCTACGGTCCGGTAGTGCTGCCGCGGGACCTGCGGACGGGGCGCCATCGCCTGCTCGAGGGCGAAGGCCTGCAGGCCCTGTATGCGGCCGCGGGCCTCGCTGGATCAGACGCGCAGGGCCCCGCCTACTGGCAGTCGAAGGTGCCGCCGGTGACGCCGCGGCTCGCCGGGCCCAGCAGGAAAAGGTAGGGGTTCATCAGCTCGGCCGGATCCGGCACCGCGGCGGGGTCTTCGCCGGGATAGGCCGCCCGCCGCATGGCCGTCCGCGTGCCGCCGGGATTGATGCAGTTGACGCGGATGTGGCCGCTGCTGTCGGTCTCGTCGGCGAGCACCTGCGACAGGCCTTCGATGCCGAACTTCGACACCGCGTAGGCTCCCCAGTAGGCGCGGCCCCGGCGACCGACGCTGCTGCTGGTGAACACGATGCTTGCGTCCGCCGCCTTGCGCAGCAGGGGCAGCAGCGTGCGGGTCAGCACGAAGGGTATCGTCAGGTTGATGTGCAGCACCTCGTGCCAGGTGCCGACATCGTAGTGCTCGATCGGCGCGCGCTGGCCCAGGATCCCGGCGTTGTGCAGCAGCCCGTCGAGCCGCCCATAGGTGCCTTCGAGCTGCTCGGCGAGGCTCAGGTACTCGGGCCCGCCGGCCTTCCGGAAGTCCATGACCGCAATGGCCGGCTCCGGGCCGCCGGCCGCCTGGATCTCGTCGTAGACCTTCTCGAGCCGCGCCTGGGTGCGGCCCACCAGCACCACCGTCGCGCCATGGGCGGCGCAGGCGAGGGACGCTGCGCGCCCGAGGCCCTGGCCCGCGCCGGTGATGAGGATGACCCGGTCGCGCAGGACATCGGGTGCAGGTGTGTAGCGGCGTGGTTCCATGGGGTTCAGGCGAGCAGCCGGTCGATGGTGGCCGTGAGTTCGGCGACGGAGGTTACCACTGCGTCGGCGCCCCACGCCCACGGATCCTCGCCGGGCGGAACGTACCCGTAGGCCGCCGCGATCGTCCGGGTGCCGGCACCCCGGCCGGACTCGATGTCACGCCGGGCGTCGCCGACGTAGATGGAGCGCTCCGGGACCGCGCCCACGGTGGTGACGGCGTACTGGACGGGTCGTGGATGCGGCTTGCGCTCGGGCAGCGTGTCGCCGCTCACGACGCAGGCGGCGCGGTGGCGAAGGCCGAGGCCTGCCAGCAGTGGCTCCGTCAGGTAGCCCGGCTTGTTCGTGACGACCCCCCAGGGGAGGCCGCGCGCCTCGAGCCCGCCGAGCAGCGCGTCGAAGCCGGGGAAGAGCCGCGTCTCGCGGGTCAGGCGGGTCGCGTACAGGGCGAGGTAGCGCGCCTGCAGTGCCGCCAGGCGCCCGGTGGACGCATCCGGAAAAGCCAGCCGCACGAGGCCCGCCGAGCCGTTCGAGACATGGCCGCGCGCCACGTCGTAGGGCATCAGCGCACGGCCTTCTTCGGCGAGCAGTTCGGCCAGTACCGGCACCATGTCCGGCGCAGTGTCTAGCAGGGTGCCGTCCAGGTCGAACAGTACCGACTGCATGCGGTCAGGCGGCCGGGGCGCGGAAGTGCGCCATGTAGTTCACGCCGGGCTTCGCGACCGCGTGCGCCGTGCGGTTCATTGGGTCGTACTCCACGCCGACGACGCGCTCGAGCGTGAGTCCTGCCTGGCGCGCCCATCGGTCGAGCTCCGCCGGCCGGATCAGCTGGTCGAAGCGGTGGGTGCCGCGCGGGACGAGGCCCGTCAGGTACTCGCCGCCGACGATGGCCGTCAGCCACGCCCGGGCGGTGCGGTTGACGCTGGAGAACACGATGCTGCCCCCCGGGCGGGCGAGGCGCCTGCAGGCGTCGACAAGGCCGGCCGGATCCGGCACGTGCTCGATGAGTTCGAGGCAGCAGACCACGTCGAAGGCGCCCGGTTCGTCGGCAGCCAGGCTCGCGGCATCGGCCACCAGATAGCGGATGTCCGCGAGGCCCGACTCGAGCCGGTGCAGCGACGCCACCTCGATGGCTGCCCGGGACAGGTCGATGCCGGTCATGCGGGCGCCGGTCCTGGCGAGGGCTTCGGTCAGCAGGCCTCCGCCGCAACCCACGTCGACGCAGTCCTGGCCGGCGGGCCGGGTCCACTCGGTGACCAGCCGGGTCCGCAGGGGGTTCAGGTCGTGGAGCGTGCGCAGCTCGCCGTCGGCATCCCACCATCGGCTCGCCAGCCCGTCGAAATGGCCGATCTCGGCCGCGCTGAAGTTCTGCTTCTCAGGCATCGGCGTGGCTCCCGATCCGGTCGCGCCACTCGCCGGCCCTGGCGAGCACCGCAGCCTCGTCGAACGTCGTGATTGACCCGCTGGCGAGAACCCGGCGGCCCTGGATCCAGGCATCGGTGACCTGGTCCCGGCCGGCGGCATAGGCGAGCTGCGACAGCGGGTGGTGGACCGGTTGCGTGGCCGGGTGGTCCAGGTCTACGGCGATGAAGTCCGCTGCCTTGCCGGCCTCGAGCGAGCCGATGCGGTCGGCGAGGCCCAGGGCCCGGGCGCCGTCGAGCGTTGCCATGCGCAGCGCCTCGGCCGCCGGCAGGGCTGCGGCATCGCCGGCCACGGCCTTGGCTACGAGGGCCGCGGTACGCAGCTCGCCGAACATGTCGAGATCGTTGTTGCTGGCTGCGCCATCGGTCCCGAGGGCCACCGTGACCCCCGCCTGCCGGAGGCGCGCGACCGGACAGAAGCCGCTCGCGAGCTTCAGGTTCGACTCCGGGCAGTGGATGACGCTGGCGTTGCGTTTCGCGATGAGTTCGATCTCGTGGGGCTCGAGCTGCGTCATGTGGATACCGGCGAAGCCGGGCCCGAGCAGCCCAAGGTCGTCCAGCCGCCGCAGCGGACGGCGGGCGTGGGCGGCAACGCTGGCTGCGACCTCGGCCGCCGTCTCGTGCACGTGCATCAGGATCGGTGCCTCGAGCTCGTCTGCCAGGACCCGGACGTGCCCCAGCGTCTCGTCGCTGACGGAGTAGGGGGCGTGGGGCGTGAAGGCGAAGGACACCAGCGGGTGGCCTCGATAGCCGTCGCGGACCACGAGGCCCTTGCGCAGGTAGTCGGCGGGGCCGTCGGCCCAGGCCGTCGGGAACTCCACGACGACCATGCCGATGACGGCCCGCAGGCCCGCCTCGGCGGCCATGCCGGCGGCGACGTCCGGGAAGAAATACATGTCGGCGAAGCAGGTGGTGCCGCCGCGGATCATCTCGGCGACGGCCAGTGCCGTGCCGTCCCGCACGAAGTCGGGGCTCAGCCAGCGCTGCTCGGCCGGCCAGACGTGCTCGTGGAGCCACGGCTCGAGGTGCAGGTCGTCGGCGAAGCCCCGCAGCAGCGTCATCGCGGCATGGGTGTGGGCGTTGACGAGGCCTGGCAGCAGCGCGTGGCGGGGCAGGTCGACCCAGGTGGTGGCGGGGTACCGGCGGCGGGCCTCGGACGCGGGCAGGACGTCGGCGATGCGGCCATCGGCGACCACGACGGCATGGTCGGGCAGCGTGATGTTGGCGGGTGAGATCGGCAGCACCCAGCGGGCCGCGACGACGAGGTCTGGAGGCTGCATCACGAGCGGGCCGGCGAACCCGGTAAGGCTTTGAATCGTGTTAGCATAACCGCTTTTACCGCGCCCCTTATCGATGGCTGAAGTCGCCAAGGAAATCCTGCCGGTCAACCTCGAAGACGAGATGCGTCAGTCCTACCTGGACTACGCCATGAGCGTCATCGTTGGCCGGGCCCTCCCGGATGTCCGGGACGGACTGAAGCCTGTCCACCGCCGCGTGCTCTACGCGATGCGGGAGCTGGGCAACGACCATACCAAGCCCTACAAGAAGTCGGCCCGCGTCGTCGGCGACGTGATCGGCAAGTACCACCCGCACGGCGACACGGCGGTCTACGACACGATCGTGCGCATGGCGCAGCCATTCTCGCTGCGCTACCTGCTGGTCGACGGCCAGGGCAACTTCGGCTCCGTCGACGGGGACGCGCCGGCTGCCATGCGCTACACCGAAGTGCGCATGACCCGCATCGCGGGCGAGCTGCTGGCCGACATCGACAAGGAAACCGTCGACTTCGCCCCGAACTACGACGGCTCCGAGACCGAGCCGACGGTGCTGCCGACCCGGGTCCCCAACCTGCTGGTCAACGGGTCGTCGGGCATCGCCGTCGGCATGGCCACGAACATCCCGCCCCACAACCTCGGCGAGGTCATCGACGCCACGCTCGCCCTGATCGACGATCCCGAGATCAGCGTCGCCGAACTGATGGCGCGCGTGCCGGGCCCCGACTTCCCGACGGCCGGCATCATCAATGGCTCGCAGGGCATCTATGCGGCCTATACGACCGGCCGGGGGCGCGTGCACATCCGCGCCCGCACCCATGTCGAGCCCATCGACGACCGGGGCCGCGAGGCCATCATCGTCACCGAGCTGCCCTACCAGGTGAACAAGGCCCGGCTGATCGAGAAGATCGCCGAGCTGGTCCGGGACAAGAAGCTCGAGGGCATCAGCGAGCTGCGCGACGAGTCCGACAAGGACGGCATGCGCGTCGTCATCGAGCTGCGGCGCGACCAGATGGCCGACGTCGTGCTCAACAACCTGTTCAAGCAGACCCCCATGGAGGCCGTCTTCGGCATCAACATGGTGGCCCTGCGCGACGGGCAGCCGCGCATATTCACGCTGAAGGAGCTGCTCGATTCCTTCGTGCGCCACCGGCGCGAGGTCGTCACGCGGCGGACGATCTTCGACCTGCGCAAGACGCGGGAGCGCGCCCACATCCTCGAGGGCCAGGCGGTCGCGCTCGCGAACATCGACGCGGTCATCGCCGTGATCAAGGCCTCGCCAACGCCGCCTGAGGCCCGCGAGGCGCTGACATCGCGCTACTGGTCGCCAGGCGCGGTCCTGGGGATGCTCGAGCGGGCGGGTGGCGTGTCGACGCGGCCCGAAGGGTCGGCGGGTGACTTCGGGCCGTTCCCCGAGGGTTACCGCCTGTCGACGGCCCAGGCGCAGGCGATTCTCGACTTGCGCCTGCAGCGCCTGACCGGCCTCGAGCAGGACAAGATCATCGCCGAGTACCAGGAACTGCTCGGGCGCATCGTCGAGTTCACCGGCATCCTGGCCGACCCCGACAAGCTCATGGCGGTGATCCGCGGCGAGCTGGCGGCCATCCGCGAGCAGTACGCCGACGCGCGCCGCACCGAGATACTCGAAGCGCATTCGAGCCTCGGCATCGAGGACCTGATCCCCGAAGAGGACGTCGTGGTCACGCTGTCGCACCAGGGGTATGCCAAGGCGCAGCCCGTCAGCGAGTACCGCGTCCAGGGCCGTGGCGGGCGCGGCCGCGCGGCGGCCTCGGTGAAGGACGAGGACTTCATCGACAAGCTCTTCGTCGCGAACACCCACGACACGCTGCTCTGCTTCACGAGCCTCGGCAAGCTCTACTGGCTCAAGGTCTACGAGGTGCCGAGGGCGGGCCACGGTGCCCGCGGGCGGCCCATGGTCAACCTGCTGCCCCTCGAGGCCGGCGAGCGCATCAATGCCGTGCTGCCGATCCGCGATTTCTCGGCCAGCAGCTACGTGTTCATGGCCACGAGCCAGGGCACCGTGAAGAAGACCTCCCTGGACGCCTTCTCGCGGCCGCGCACGAGCGGCATCCGAGCCATCGACCTGCACGAGGGCGACCGGCTGGTCGACGTGGCGATCACCGACGGTGACTGCGACATCATGCTGTTCGCGAGCAGCGGCAAGGCGATCCGGTTCCAGGAGAACGACGTGCGGCCCATGGGCCGTTCCGCCGCGGGTGTGCGCGGCATCCGGCTGGCCGACGACGCCGAGGTCATCGCCCTGCTCATCGTCGGCGACGGCGAGGTGCTGACGGCGACGGCCAACGGCTACGGCAAGCGCACGGCCATTGCCGAGTTCCCGGTGCACGGTCGGGGTGGCCAGGGGGTCATCGCCATACAGACCAGCGAGCGGAACGGCACCCTCGTCGGTGCCATCCCCGTGCGCCCCGAGGACCAGATCGTGCTGATCAGTTCCGCCGGCACGCTCGTGCGCACGGCCGTTGCGGACGTTTCCGAGCAGGGCCGCAACACGCAGGGCGTGCGGCTGATCCGCCTCGACGAAGGCGATCGCCTCGTCGGCCTAGATCGAATCGTTCCCGATGGCGACGAGGGCGACGACAGCGAACCGCCGCCGGCCTGACGCGCCGGCCGCGTCGATCGGCGAACCGATGATCTTCACCTGGAGTAATCCATGCGGCGAGTGACGAATTTCAGCGCGGGTCCTGCGGTCCTGCCGGACGAGGTCCTGGCCCAGGCCCGGGACGAGATGCTCGACTGGAACGGTTCCGGCATGTCGGTCATGGAGGTCAGCCACCGGGGCAAGGCCTTCACCCGCGTGGCCGAGCAGGCCGAGGCCGACCTGCGCGAGTTGCTGCAGGTGCCCGACGACTACGCCGTCCTGTTCCTGCAGGGGGGCGCCACCATGGAGTTCGCGCTGCTCCCCATGAACCTGTCTGCCGAAGGGCAGGTCGTCGACTACCTGGTCACCGGCAGCTGGTCGAAGAAGGCGGCCAAGGAGGCTGCTTCGGTGCGGAAGGTGTCGGTGGTGGCCGACGGCGCCCCGAGCCGGTTCACCGACGTGCCGGACCGGGCTGGCTGGCGCCTCGATCCGCAGGCGGCGTACTTCCACTATTGCGCCAACGAGACCATCGAGGGCCTCGAGATGCACGAGGTCCCCGACGTGGGCAGCGTGCCGGTGGTGGCCGACCTGTCGTCGACGATCCTCTCGCGCCCGCTCGACATCCGCCGCTATGGCGTCATCTATGCCGGCGCCCAGAAGAACATAGGCCCGGCGGGCCTCGTGATCATGATCATCCGCCGCGACCTGCTCGAGCGGGCGCCGGCAAGCCTCCCGAACATCCTGAAGTTCTCGGCCCATGCCGCCGAGGGCTCGATGCTGAACACGCCGCCGACCTTCGCCTGGTACGTGGCGGGTCTCGTCTTCCAGTGGATCAAGCGCCAGGGCGGCCTGCCGGCCATGGCCGAGCGGAACCAGCGGAAGTCCGCGATGCTGTACCAGGCCATCGATGCGTCCGGGTTCTACCGCAATCCGGTCAAGCCGGCGTACCGCTCCTGGATGAACGTGCCCTTCACGCTGCCCAGGGAGGAACTCGACGCCGTCTTCCTGAAGGAGGCCGAACAGCAGGGCCTCATGAACCTGAAGGGACACCGGTCGGTCGGCGGCATGCGCGCGAGCATCTACAACGCCATGCCCGAGTCCGGCGTGGCCGCGCTGGTGGACTTCATGGCCGACTTCGCGCGGCGCCACGGCTGAGGGCCAGGAGGCCAGCCCCGTGGCAACCGTGTTCAAGGTCCAGACGCTCAACAGCATCGCCATCGAGGGCCTGCAGCGCTTCCCGCGCGAGCGCTACGAGCTGGCATCGGACATCGGTGCCCCGGATGCGCTGCTGGTCCGCTCCGCGTCGCTGCACGACCGTCCCATGCCTCCGTCGGTGCTGGCGGTGGCGCGGGCCGGCGCGGGCGTCAACAACGTCCCGGTGGCGGCGCTCTCGCAGCGGGGCATTCCCGTCTTCAACGCGCCGGGCGCCAACGCCAACGCCGTCAAGGAACTCGTCCTCGCCGGCATGCTGCTGGCGGCGCGCAACATCTGCCAGGCCTGGCGCTTCGCCGAGGGCCTGGCGGGGGAGGGAGCGGCGCTCGACAAGGCTGTCGAGGCCGGCAAGAAGCAGTTCGTCGGTTTCGAGCTGCCGGGGCGGACGCTCGGCGTCGTCGGCCTCGGTGCCATCGGCGTGCAGGTGGCCAACGCGGCCGTGGCACTCGGCATGCGCGTGGTGGGCTTCGATCCGCAGATCACCGTCGAGCGCGCCTGGCAGCTGTCCGCCTCGGTGCGTCAGGCGAGGACCCTCGACGAGCTGTTCAGCCAGTCAGACTTCCTGACGGTGCACGTGCCACTGCTCGACGCGACGCGCGGCCTCGTCGGGCCGGCCCGGCTGCGGCTGATGCCGAAGAACGCGGTGGTGCTGAATTTCTCGCGTGGCGGGATCGTCGACGAGGGCGCCATCATCGAGTCCCTCGATGCCGGCCACGTCGGTGCCTACGTCTGCGACTTTCCGTCGGCAGCGCTGCGCGGCAATCCCCGCGTCGTGGCCCTGCCTCACCTGGGCGCCTCGACGGTCGAGGCGGAGTCAAACTGTGCAGTGATGGTGGCCGACAACCTGCGGGACTACCTCGAGAACGGCACGATCCGCCACTCGGTGAACTTCCCGGAGTCGGAACTGCCCGGCGTCGGCGCCTGGCGCCTCACCATCGCCAATGCCAACGTGCCGAACATGGTCGGCCAGATCTCATCGGCCCTCGGCGACGCGGGCCTGAACATTGCCGACCTGCTGAACAAGTCGCGCGGCGACCTGGCCTACACCATCGTCGACCTCGACGGGCCGGTGCCCGCCGCGACGCTCGAGCGGATCCGGGCCATTGACGGCGTGCTCATGGTGCGTGACCTTGGCCGCCGGCCGGCATCCCCCGCCTGAGGGCACCCCATGACGACCCGCAAGCGCAAGACCGCCGCCCCCACCAAGGCCCCCCGGCCGCTGGCCGAGCTCCGCCAGCAGATCGATGCAGTCGACGTGCGCATCCAGGGCCTGATCGCCGAGCGGGCCCTGCTAGCCCAGGAAGTGGCGGCGGCAAAGGGGCGGGGCCGCGCTACCGATTACTACCGGCCCGAGCGGGAGGCCCAGGTGCTGCGCGGCGTGGTCGAGCGGAACCGTGGGCCCCTGACCGATGAGGAAATGGTCCGGCTGTTCCGCGAGATCATGTCCGCCTGCCTCGCGCAGGAAGAGCCGCTCAAGGTCGGGTACCTCGGGCCCGAGGGCACGTTCAGCCAGACGGCGGTGTACAAGCACTTCGGTCATTCGGTGCGCGCGCTGCCCCTCGGCAGCACCGACGAGGTTTTCCACGAGGTGCAGTCCGGGGCGGCCGATTTCGGCGTGGTGCCCATCGAGAACTCGACCGAGGGCACCGTCAACCACACCCTCGACATGTTCCTGACCTCGCCGCTGAAGATCTGCGGCGAGGTCGAGATGCGCATCAACCACCACCTGCTCGGGCAGATGCGGGGGCTCGAGCAGGTGCGGCGCGTCTGTGCCCACCCGCAGGCGCTGGCCCAGTGCCGCGCCTGGCTCAAGGAGTACCTGCCGCAGGCGGAACTGGTCGGCACCAGCAGCAATGCCGAAGGGGCCCGTCGTGCCCGCGACGAAGAGGGCACGGCGGCCATCGCCGGCGACGCCGCTGCCGAGGTCTACGGGCTGCGGAAGATCGTCACGGACATCGAGGACCGGCCGGACAACACCACGCGGTTCCTCATCATCGGCCGCGAGCTGCTGCCGGCGAGCGGCCACGACAAGACGACCATACTCCTGACGACGCCCGATTCCGATGACGCGGGCGCGCTGTACAAGCTGCTGGCGCCACTGGCCGCCAACCAGGTCAACATGAGCCGCATCGAGTCCCGGCCCTCGCGCCGGCGGAAGTGGCACTACGTGTTCTTCATCGACATCGACGGCCATGCCACGGACAAGCCGGTGGCCACGTCGCTGCGGGCGCTCGAGCGCGTCGCGCCGCTGTGCCGGATCCTCGGCTCCTATCCGCGGGCGGTGATTTGAGCGGGGCAGGCGGCAAGGGCGCTGCGGCGGGCAACCGGTTCCTGGCGCGGGCCGCCGCCGGCGTCCGTGAGCTGGCGCCCTACGTGCCGGGCAAGCCGCTCGCCGAGCTGGAGCGGGAGTACGGTGTCACCGATACGCTGAAGCTCGCCTCCAACGAGAACCCCCTGGGGCCGTCGCCGGCGGGCGCGGCCGCCGCCCGGGCTGCCGCCGCTGATCTGGCGCTGTACCCGGACGGCGCCGCCTTCGACCTGAAGGCGGCCATCGCGGCGCATCACGGCGTCGATCCGGCCATGGTGACGGTCGGCAACGGGTCGAACGAGCTGCTGGTGCTGCTGGCCGAGGCCTTCCTCGAGCCCGGGACGGCGGCCGTGTACGCGCAGTTTTCCTTCGCGGTCTACGCGCTGGCCGTGCAGGCCACCGGTGCCGACGCGATCGTCGTGCCGGCGCGGCCGGCGGGCAGCCAGCAGCCCTGGGGCCACGACGCTGCGGCGCTGGGCGCGGCCGTCACGCCGGCCACCCGGCTCGTTTTCGTGGCGAATCCGAACAACCCGACGGGCACATACCTGAACGACGGCGAGCTGCGGGCGCTGCTCGACGCGATACCGCGGGATGTCATCGTCGTCGTCGACGAGGCCTACGCCGAGTACGTCACGGCACCCGATTACCCGGACACGCTGCCGTGGCTCGCCGCGTTCCCGAACCTCGTCATCGCGCGGACGTTCTCGAAAATCCACGGTCTTGCGGCGCTCCGGGCGGGCTACGCCATCAGCCACCCGGACGTCGCCGACCTGCTGAACCGCGTCCGCCAGCCGTTCAACGTGAACAGCGTCGCCCAGGCGGCCGCCATTGCCGCGCTGGCCGATGCGGAGCACGTTGCCCGGTCGCGCCAGGTCAATGCCCGGGGGCTGCGCCAGCTGACCGAAGGCCTGCAGGCCCTGGGCTGGAGCGTGCCGCCCTCCGTCGGCAATTTCGTCCTCGCCGATACCGGCCGCCCGGCACTGCCGGTGTACGAGGCCCTGCTCCGGCGGGGCATCATCGTGCGCCCCCTCGGCAACTACGGCCTGCCCAACCACCTGCGCATCACCGTCGGCCTGCCGGAGCAGAATGCCCGGCTGCTGGCGGCGGTGCGCGCCCTGCAAGAAGGTACCGTTCCGTGACCCAGCGCTTCGAGGTGAACCCGGGCGGCCGCATCGCCGGCACGATCCGCGTTCCTGGCGACAAGTCGATCTCCCACCGGGCGCTGATGTTCGGGGCGCTGGCCGAGGGCGAGACGCGCATCAGCGGCTTCCTGCCTGGCGAAGACTGCCTCGCGACGCTGGCCGCCGTGCGCGAGCTCGGCGTAGGCGTGGAGCGGCCGACGGCGACCGACGTGGTCGTCCACGGTAGCGGTTACCACGCACTGAAGGCGCCTGCCCGACCCCTCGACATGGGCAACTCGGGAACCGCGATGCGGCTCTTCGCCGGCCTGCTGGCGGCCCAGCCCTTCGACTCGGTGCTGATCGGTGACGAGTCCCTCTCGCGGCGGCCCATGGAGCGGGTGGCCGGCCCGCTGCGCCAGATGGGCGCGCAGGTCGCGACCACCAACGGCTGCCCGCCGGTGCGGATCACGGGGGGCGCCCGTCTGGTCGGCATCGACTACCGGCTGCCGGTGGCGAGCGCCCAGGTGAAATCCGCGGTGCTGCTGGCAGGCCTCCAGGCCAGCGGCGAGACGACCGTGCACGAGCCGGCGCCTAGCCGCGACCATACGGAGCGCATGCTGCAGGCCTTCGGCGTGCCGCTGCGGACCGCCCCGGGCGCGGTCACGATCGCCGGTGGTGCGCGGCTGAAGGCTGCGCGGGTCGACGTGCCGGGCGACCTGTCGTCGGCAGCCTTCCCGATCCTGGCAGCCTGCGTGGCCGGGGCCGGCGACCTCACGCTGGAGAACGTCGGCCTCAACCCGACCCGCACCGGGATCCTCGAGATACTGCGGCTGATGGGCGCGGATCTCCTCATCACGCCCGAGGCGAGCCGTGGGGGGGAGCCGGCCGGCACTATCCGCGTCCGCGCGACTCGCCTGCGCGGCGTGGCGATCCCGCCGGCACTGGTGCCGCTGGCCATTGACGAGTTCCCCATGCTGTTCGTGGCCGCCGCCCTCGCTGACGGGGTCACGACCATCAGCGGCGCGGAGGAGCTGCGCCACAAGGAGAGCGACCGCATCAGTGCCATGGCCGCGGGCCTGCGGGCCCTTGGCGTCAGCGTCGAGGAGCGGCCCGACGGGGCCGTGATCCGGGGCGGTACCCTTCGGGGCGGCACGGTGGACAGCAAGGGCGACCATCGGGTGGCCATGTCCTTCGCCGTCGGCGCCGTGGCGGCCGCCGGTCCCATAGAGATCCTCGATGTCGAGAACGTGGCGACGTCGTTCCCCGGGTTCGTGCCCCTGATGCAGGGCATCGGCCTTGGCGTCACGGCCGGCGGCTGACCGGCGTGGACGCGGCGCCGGTCATCGCCATCGACGGGCCTGGTGGCTCGGGCAAGGGGACCGTCAGCCGGCGGGTGGCCACGGCGCTGGGCTGGCACTGGCTCGACAGCGGGGCGCTGTACCGCGTAACGGCCCTGGCGGCAGCCCTGGCGGGGGTCCCGCTGGCCCGGGCGGACGAGGTCGCCCGGATTGCGGCGACCCTGGACGTGCGCTTCGTGCCGGGTGACGGCGGCGGCGACCGCGTCCTGCTGGGCGGTCGCGACGTCAGCGCCGAGATCCGCTCCGAGGAGGCGGGCAGCGGGGCGTCCATCGTTGCCGCGATGCCCGAGGTCCGGGCGGCCCTGGTCGAAAGGCAGCGGGCCTTCCGCGAGGCGCCCGGCCTTGTGGCCGATGGCCGGGACATGGGCACCGCCATTTTTCCCGACGCCGGACTCAAGGTGTTCCTGACCGCCAACCTGGCCGAGCGGGCTCGACGCAGGCATAAGCAGTTGAGCGAAAAGGGTATTGATGTTAGCCTTGCGGCCCTTTTGCGGGACATGGCCGAGCGGGACGAGCGTGACTCGACCCGGGCGGCCGCCCCCCTGCGCCCGGCCCCGGACGCCTGCCTGCTCGATTCGACCGGTCTCACGGTCGACGAGGTGGTGGACCGGGTCCTCGGGTGGGTGGCCGAGCGGCAACTGGCCGCCCGGGCAGTCCGCAGAGGGGCGACTGACTGACTGAGACGACTGGGTCCGGCCCCGCGGATGAGGTGGCCGGTGGCGATGCTGACCGCCCTCCACGGATGGAACGGCGGCTGTTCTACAACCAACCTTGAGAGTGCGCCTTGCGGCGCTTTTAAACCCCCAATGTCACAAACCTCCACTGCACCCGTTGCCGGCGAATCCTTTGCTGAACTGTTCGAGCAGAGCCTCGCCAATACCCGGATCAAGCCGGGCACCATCCTCACCGGTCGCGTCGTCGACGTGTCGGGCGAGGTCGTGGTGGTCAGCGCAGGCCTCAAGTCCGAGGCCGTGATCCCGGCGAGCCAGTTCCGCAACGAGCGGGGCGAGCTCGAGGTGCAGCTGGGCGACTACGTCGAGGTGGCCCTCGACTCCGTGGAAGACGGCTTCGGCGAGACCCGCCTGTCGCGCGAGCGTGCCAAGCGGGTGCGCACGTGGGAGGCCCTCGAAGACGCCTTCGAGAACGCGAAGATCGTCAAGGGCATCATCAACGGCCGCGTCAAGGGCGGCTTCACCGTCGACATCGATTTCGTGCGGGCCTTCCTGCCGGGCTCGCTGGTCGACGTGCGCCCCGTGCGCGACCCGACGTACCTCGAGGGCAAGGAACTCGAGTTCAAGGTCATCAAGCTCGACCGGCGCCGCAACAACGTCGTCGTCTCGCGCCGTGCCGTCGTCGAGGCGGAGTACAGCGCCGAGCGCGAGCAGTTGCTGACGAACCTGCAGGAGGGCTCGGTCATCCGCGGCGTCGTCAAGAACCTGACCGACTACGGCGCGTTCGTCGACCTCGGCGGCATCGACGGCCTGCTGCACATCACCGACATGGCCTGGAAGCGCGTCAAGCACCCGTCCGAGGTCGTCAACGTCGGTGACGAGATCGACGTCAAGATCCTGCGCTTCGACCGCGAGAAGAACCGCGTGTCGCTCGGCATGAAGCAGCTGGGCTCGGATCCGTGGGAGGCCATCTCGCGGCGCTACCCGCCGAACACCCGCCTGTTCGGCAAGGTCACGAACATCGCCGACTACGGCTGCTTCGTCGAGATCGAGGAGGGCGTCGAGGGCCTCGTCCACGTCTCCGAGATGGACTGGACGAACAAGAACGTCAACCCGTCGAAGGTCGTCCAGATCGGCGACGAGGTCGAGGTCATGGTGCTCGACATCGACGAGGAGCGCCGGCGCATCTCCCTCGGCATCAAGCAGTGCAAGGCGAACCCCTGGTCCGACTTCGCGACGACCTATGCCAAGGGCGACCGCGTCAGCGGCAAGATCAAGTCGATCACCGACTTCGGCATCTTCATCGGTCTGCCCGGCGGCATCGACGGCCTGGTCCACCTGTCCGACATCTCCTGGGATGTCGCCGGTGAAGAGGCCGTCCGCAAGTACAAGAAGGGCGAGGACGTCGACACCGTCGTGCTGGCCATCGACCCCGAGCGCGAGCGCATCTCCCTCGGCATCAAGCAGATCGACCAGGACCCGTTCGCCAAGTTCCTGGCCGAGTACCCGAAGGGCACGATCATCAAGGGCGTCGTCAGCGAGGTCGACGCGCGCGGTGCCATCGTCGACCTGCCTTCCGGCGTGAAGGGCCAGCTGCGCGCCAGCGAGCTGTCGCGCGAGCGCGTCGACGACGCCCGCACCGTGCTGAAGGTGGGCGAGGAAATCGAGGCCCGTCTGACCGGCGTCGACCGCAAGACCCGCTTCGCCACGCTGTCGATCAAGGCGAAGGAAGCCCACGAGGAGGCCCAGGCCGTCGAAAGCTACCGTTCGGAGTCGTCCAGCGGCTCCGGCACGACGCTTGGCGAGCTGTTGAAGGGCCGCATGTCCGGCTCGGGTGACGGCAACGGCTGACAGGCCCGCGCCGTCGTACGCCGGCATGCTGCAGGCACCGTCCATGGGCTCAGGGGGGGCCATGACCAAGTCCGAGCTGATCGAGATCCTCTCGCGCAAGCAGAAGCACCTGCCCGCCAAGGACGTCGAACTGGCGGTCAAGCACCTCCTGGACCTCATGGGCGATGCGCTGGCCACCGGCCAGCGCATCGAGATCCGCGGCTTCGGCAGTTTCTCGCTGCATTACCGGCCGCCCCGCATGGGGCGCAACCCGAAGACCGGCGAAGCCGTGGCGCTGGCCGGCAAGTACGTCCCGCACTTCAAGCCGGGCAAGGACCTGCGCGACCGGGTCAACGAGAACCGGCACCTGCCCATCAAGGACTGATGGCCGCCTGCCGGCGGGCCTTGCGCCTGCCTTACAATTCCACGCGTCGCGGGTGACCGCGGCAGGTGGCGCCGGCGAGCCGGCAGGGGAGACCAGGATGCTGCGGACACTGCTCGTGGCCGGTTCGGCCGTCTTGCTTGCGGTCACCGCCGCGATCTTCGCTGCCCTCAATCCCGGCCGCATCACGCTGGACCTCGCATTCACGGCGGTCGAAACCGAGCGTTACGTTGCCGTGATCGTCGCGCTGGCCGCCGGCTGGGTGATCGGCCTGCTCTGCGCGGTGGCCGGCATCCGCCGCGAGGCCACCGAGCGTCGCCGCCTGCAACGGGCACTGCGCCTCGCCGAGCAGGAGGTCGAGGCCCTGCGCAGCATCCCGGTGCACGATGCCGACTGAGTCGACATTCTTCGTCGCCGGCCTGCTGTTCCTGGCTGCCGCACTCGGCTACGTGTTCGCGCGCCTCGGCGAGGTCGACGAGGAGGGCGACTCCCGTGAGGCCGCCCGGGCCAACTTCCTGCGCGGCTTCCGCTACCTGCTCAACGAGGAGCCCGACCGCGCCGTCGAGGCCTTCACGACCAGCGTCGACGTCAGTGACGAGGTCGTCGACACCCAGATCGCCCTGGGCGCGCTGTTCCGCCGGCGCGGTGAACTCGAGCGCGCCATCCGCCTGCACCAGAACCTGGTCGACCGCCCCGGCATCGCGGCGGAGCAACGCGACCAGGCGACCTTCGCCCTGGCCGAGGACTTCCTCAGCGCGGGCCTGTTCGACCGCGCCGAGGATCTCTTCCTGCGGCTGCGCGAGTCCGGGCGCCACGGCACGCCCGCCCTGGAGCGCCTGCTGCGCATTGCCGAGGTGACCCAGGAGTGGGACCGCGCCATCGAGCTCTGTACCCACATCGGGCGCCTGGACTCCACCCGCCTGCGGCCCGGACAGCTGGGCCACTATCACTGCGAACTGGCCGAGCGCGCCCGTCGGGCCGGCGATGCGCGGGCGGCCGGTGCCGCCGTAGAGCGGGCCTTTGGCGCGGACCCGGGCCTGCCCCGCGCGGCGCTGGTGCGCGCGGACCTGGCGGCCGATGCGGGCGATGCGCGGGGCGCGGCGCTCGGGTATGCGGCACTCATCGCGGAAGAGCCGGCGCTGGTCGGCGACGTGCTGCCGCGCCTGCTCGCGGCACTCAAGGCCGCGCCGGGCACGGTGGACCTGCGAGCAGTGCTCGACGGCGTGGCCGCGGGTGGTCCGGAGTCGCTGCGGCGGCTGGTCAGTGCCATCGTGTCGGTGCCCGACTTCACCGCGGACGAGGCGTGGGTCTACCTCGAGCGCTTTGCGGCCGGCGACGCCGTCCTTGGTGCGCTGCTCGAGCCCGGCGGCGAGTCGGGTGACCTGCAGGCGCGCCGTGCGGACCTGCAGCGCCTGCGGCGTTCGCTCGGGGTTCTCGTCAAGACGATGCCGCGCTACCAGTGCGGCAACTGCGGCTACCAGAGCGCGTCGCTGCAGTGGCAGTGCCCCGGCTGCCGCCGCTGGGACTCGATTCGCGGCACCGCCCGCCTGCTGCCTGCCCACACGCCGTAGATTCCCGGCGAAGAGGCCAGAAAGCCGGCTCGGCCTGCGGCCTCCGGCTCCCTAAGCTCTCCCTGTCGCGACCAGGCGCGGCCGTCGTCGACGGCCGGTGGTCGCGAGACCAACCATCCAAGGAGAGCACCATGAAACGCCTTGCCCTGGGCCTGCCGGCCCTGCTGCTGCCCCTGTTCGCCATGGCTGGCCCCGTCGACATCAATTCGGCCGACGCGGCCACGCTCGCACGGGAGCTCAACGGAGTCGGCGACAGCCGGGCCCGTGCCATCGTCGACTACCGCGAGAAGAATGGCCGCTTTGCTGCGCCCGAAGACCTGATGAAGGTTTCCGGCATCGGCCAGCAGGTCTTCAACCTCAACCGCGAGAACATCCGCGTCGGTGGCGAGTCGCGGCCGGCGGCGCGGCCCTCACCCTGAGGGGCGGCTGCCGGCGGGTAGCCGGGTGCCCGCCCCGGGCGGCCAGCCGTCCGGGGCGGGTGTCTGCCGGGCAGCGGTCACGGACCTGTGCGCTGGCCTTTCGCTATGATGCCGGCCACCTCAGACCGATCCACCCCGGGGATCACCCATGCCAGCACCTGTCCGTACTGCCGTGTTTCCCGTCGCCGGCCGCGGCACCCGTTTCCTGCCGGCCACCAAGGCAATGCCCAAGGAGATGCTGCCGATCGTCGACAAGCCGCTCGTGCAGTACGCCGTCGAGGAGGCCATTGCGGCGGGGGTCACACGGCTCGTGTTCGTCACCGGCAGCAGCAAGCGGGCCATCGAGGACCACTTCGACCGCGACCCCGAGCTCGAGCGGGCGCTCTCGTCGGGTGGCAAGAACGACCTGCTCGAGGTGGTGCGGGCCATCCTGCCAAGGGGCGTGTCCTGTGTGTACATCCGCCAGGGCGAGCCGCTGGGCCTCGGCCACGCCGTGCTCTGCGCCCGCCCGGCGGTGGGCGACGAGCCGTTCTACGTGCACCTGCCCGACGACCTGATCCGGGCACCGACCGGCTGCCTCGCACAGCTCGGCGAGCACTACGCCCGCCACGGGTCGAGCGTGATTGCCGTCCAGGAAGTGCCGGCCGCCCGGACCCGCGACTACGGCATCGTGGCCGTCGACGGGGACTACCGCCTGCAGCAGATCGTCGAGAAGCCCGCGCCCGAGGCGGCGCCGTCGCGCCTGGCGGTAGTCGGTCGCTACCTGCTCAGGCCCCGCATCTTCGACATCCTCGAGTCAACGGGCAGTGGTGCCGGCGGCGAGATCCAGCTGACCGACGGGATCGCGCGCCTGCTCAAGGAGGAGCCGGTGTATGCCCTGCCATTCGTGGGTCGCCGGTACGATTGCGGCAGCAAGCTCGGCTACCTCGAGGCGACGGTGGATTACGCGATGGACGATCCGGCCATCCGTGAGCCCCTGAGGGCGCATCTGCAGACGTACCGGTAGAGGCGGGGTGGCGGAACCTGCCGGCAGGCAGGCCTCGTGTGGCAGCAGCGGAAGAAGTGGCTCCCCGGGCCGGATTCGAACCAGCGACCAACCGGTTAACAGCCGGTTGCTCTACCACTGAGCTACCGGGGAAGCGCGGGTAGAAGAGGCGCGGGATTCTCCGGGAACCCCCCGCCCCAGTCAAGCCAACTGCGTCGCGTCAGGCGAGGACGCGGCTCATGCGCCGGACCGCTTCCTTCAACGTGTCGAGGCTGCAGGCAAACGATAGCCGGATGTAGCCGGGCGCGCCGAAGGCCGAGCCCGGCACCACCGCGACCTCGGCCTCGTTCAGCAGCAGCTCGGACAGCGCCAGGTCGTCGGGCAGGCCGCGACGCTTGATCGCCTCGGCGGCGTTCGGGAACGCGTAGAAGGTGCCCGCCGACTCGATGCACTGCAGGCCCGGGATCTTGTTGAGCGCCGCGACGATGTAGTCGTGCCGCTCGCGGAAGGCGCGGCACATCTCGCGCACGCAGTCCTGCGAGCCGTTGAGCGCCGCCACGCTGGCAGCCTGGGCGATGCTGCTCGGGTTCGACGTGCTCTGGCTCTGGATCTTCTTCATGGCGGCGATGATGGCCTTGGGCCCGCCGGCGTAGCCGATGCGCCAGCCCGTCATCGCGTAGGCCTTGGAGACGCCGTTGATGGTGACGACGCGGTCGGCCAGGTCGGGGCAGGCGGCAGCCAGGCTGACGAAAGGCTCGTCGGCCCAGTAGATGTGCTCGTACATGTCATCCGCACCGATGACGATGCCGGGATGCCGCGCAAGCACCTCGCCCAGCGCCTGCAGCTCTGCCCGGGTATAGGCGGAGCCCGTCGGGTTCGACGGGCTGTTCAGGAACAGCAGCCGCGTGCGCGGCGTGATGGCGGCTTCGAGGGCACGGGGCGAGATCTTGAAGCCGTCGTCCATGCCGGCCGACACGATGACGGGCTCGCCGTCGGCCAGCTTGACCATGTCTGGATAGGACACCCAGTACGGCGCCGGGATGATGGCCTCGTCACCGGGGTTCAGTACGGCGCTGCAGAGGTTGTAGCAGCACTGCTTGGCGCCGCTCGAGACCATGACCTGGTCCATGCCGTAGGTCAGGCCGTTCTCGCGCTGGAACTTGTCGATGACGGCCTTCTTGAGGGCGGCGGTGCCCTCGACCGGCGTGTACTTCGTCTGGCCGTCGCGGATCGCCGCGACGCCCGCCGCCTTGATGTGCTCTGGCGTGTCGAAATCCGGCTCGCCGGCGCCGAGGTCGATGACGTCGCGGCCCTGGGCGCGCAACTCGGCGGCCTTGGCGGTGACGGCCATGGTGGGCGAGGGCTTCACTCGCTGGCAGCGCTGCGAAACTGCTAGACTCACGGGTCTTCCTTGCTGGGCTACCGCCCCCGATTTCGGGGCGGCACATAGTAAGTGATTCGGGCCTGGCAACCAACTGGCGCGCGGGCATGGACCGCTTCGAACTCGTCTCGGACTTCGCCCCCGCCGGCGACCAGCCCGGCGCCATCCGGCAGCTGAATGAGGGGCTGGCCGCCGGCCTTGCGCGCCAGGTCCTGCTCGGCGTCACCGGGTCCGGCAAGACCTTCACGATGGCGAACGTCATCGAGCGGCAGCAGCGGCCGACGCTCATCCTGGCGCCCAACAAGACCCTCGCCGCCCAGCTGTACGGCGAGATGCGCGAATTCTTCCCACGCAACCGGGTCGAGTACTTCGTCTCGTACTACGACTACTACCAGCCCGAGGCGTACGTGCCGTCGTCCGACACGTACATCGAGAAGGACGCCTCGATCAACGCGCACATCGAGCAGATGCGCCTCTCGGCCACCAAGGCCCTGATCGAGCGCCACGACGCGATCATCGTGGCGACGGTGTCTGCCATCTACGGCCTCGGCGACCCGCAGGCCTACTTCAGCATGGTCCTCCACCTGTCACGGGGAGACCGGATCACCGACCGCGACCTGTTGCGCCGCCTCGCCGAGCTGCAGTACACGCGCAACGAAATGCAGCTCGGCAACGGGACCTACCGTGCCCGCGGTGACGTGATCGACGTGTTCCCCGCGGACTCCGAGCGCGAGGCGGTGCGCATCACCCTCTTCGACGACGAGATCGAGACGCTCGCGTGGTTCGACCCGCTGACCGGCGAGGTCCTGCGCCAGGTCCCGCGGCTCACCATCTTCCCCAAGACCCATTACGTCACGCCGCGGGAGGTGGTGCTGAGGGCCGTGGACCAGATCCGCGAGGACCTGCGGCTGCGCCTCGACGAACTGCGGGCCGCCGGCAAGTTGCTCGAGGCCCAGCGCCTCGAGCAGCGCACGCTCTACGACCTCGAGATGATGGCCGAGCTCGGCTACTGCAACGGCATCGAGAACTACAGCCGCTACCTGTCGGGCCGGCGCCCGGGCGAGCCCCCGCCGTGCCTGTTCGACTACCTGCCGGAGGCGGCGCTGCTGATCGTCGACGAAAGCCACGTCACGATTCCGCAGCTCGGCGGCATGTACCGGGGGGACCGGTCGCGCAAGGAGACGCTGGTGGAGTACGGCTTCCGCCTGCCGTCCGCCCTCGACAACAGGCCGCTGCGCTTCGACGAGTTCGAGGCCCTGGCGCCCCAGACGATCTACGTCTCGGCCACGCCCGGGCCCTACGAGCGCCAGCACGCCGACGCCGTGGTCGAGCAGGTGGTCCGGCCGACGGGGCTCGTCGATCCCGTCATCGAGGTCCGTCCCGCCCGGGCCCAGGTCGAGGACCTCCTGTCCGAGGTGCGTGACCGCGTCGCCCGCGACGAGCGGGTGCTGGTCACGACGCTGACCAAGCGCATGGCCGAGGACCTGACGGAGTACCTGGCCGAGCAGGGCATCCGGGTGCGGTACCTGCACTCGGACGTCGAGACCGTCGAGCGGATGGAGATCATCCGCGACCTGCGCCTCGGGGCCTTCGACGTGCTGGTCGGCATCAACCTGCTGAGGGAGGGCCTCGACATACCCGAAGTGTCCCTGGTCGCCATCCTCGACGCCGACAAGGAGGGCTTCCTGCGGGCCGAGGGGTCGCTGATCCAGACCATCGGCCGTGCGGCCCGCAACGTCCGGGGCACGGCGATCATGTACGCCGACACGGTCACCGGATCGATGGAGCGCGCCATCGCCGAGACGGGGCGCCGGCGGGCGAGGCAGCTCGAGTACAACGAGGTCCACGGCATCGAGCCGCGCACCATCCGCAAGCAGGTTCGCGATGTCATGGAGGGCGCCCGGGCCGACGGCCCGAAGCGGGGCCGCCGGCGGGGGGGGGCGGCCGCGGCCCCGGAGGCGGTCGCCATGGGGGACCCAGCGGCCGTGGCCGCCCAGGTCGCCCGGCTCGAGGAAGCCATGTACGAGCACGCCCGGAACCTCGAGTTCGAGGCGGCAGCGAAGCTGCGCGACCAGGTGGCGGCCCTGCGCCAGGCCGGCCTCGGCCTCGCGGTCCGCCGGACCGGCTGAAGCCGTGGTGCGGGCGGTTGCCATGCCGCCGGCGTATCGGTACTCTGGCCGCCCTCTGCGACCCGGGCCTGGCCGGTCGCGATGAAGGCGCGTAGCTCAGTGGTTAGAGCGCTTCCTTGACATGGAAGAGGTCGGTGGTTCGACTCCACTCGCGCCTACCAGCCCCTCAGCAGGATCTTTTCAGTCCGGTGGTTCGCCCCGGGCAGTGCACGCCTCGGTAAGCCCATGCCGGTAATCACCCTGCCAGACGGCCAGCAGAAGTCGTTTGCCAGCCCCCCGACCATCGACGAGGTCGCCGCCAGCATTGGTCCCGGCCTGCGCAAGGCTGCGCTCGCCGGGCGGGTAGACGGCCGGCTCGTCGACACATCGTGCCGGGTGGAGTCCGACGCCCGCGTCAGCATCGTCACCGGTCGCGATCCCGACGGCCTCGAGGTCATCCGCCACTCCACGGCGCACCTGCTGGCCAATGCCGTCCAGGAGCTGTTCCCGGGCGCCCAGGTCACCATCGGGCCCGTCATCGAGGACGGCTTCTACTACGACTTTGCGTACGAGCGCCCGTTCACGCCCGAAGACCTGGCCGCCATCGAGGAGCGTATGCGCGATATCGTCGCCCGCGACCTGCCGGTGACCCGCCAGGTCATGCCGCGTGACGAGGCGGTGGCCTTCTTCGCGCGGCTTGGTGAGCGCTACAAGGCCGAGATCATCGGGGCCATCCCGGCCGGCGAGGACATCAGCCTGTATGGCCAGGGCGGCTGGGTCGACCTGTGCCGCGGCCCCCACGTCCCGTCCACGGGCAAGCTGGGTGCCTTCAAGCTGACCAAGGTGGCCGGCGCCTACTGGCGCGGCGACTCGCGCAACGAGATGCTCCAGCGCATCTACGGCACTGCCTGGGCCGACGACAAGGACCTCAAGGCATACCTGCATCGGCTCGAAGAAGCCGAGAAGCGCGACCACCGGCGCATCGGCCGCGAGCTCGACCTGTTCCACTTCCAGGAGGAGGCGCCCGGCTCCGTCTTCTGGCATCCGCGCGGCTGGACCCTCTTCCAGCAGCTGATCGGCTACATGCGCGATCGCCAGCGCGAGGCGGGCTACCTCGAGGTCAACACGCCCGAGGTCATGGACCGCGCCCTGTGGGAGCGCTCGGGCCACCTCGAGAAGTTCGGCGAGAACATGTTCCTGACCGCGACGCCCGACGAGCGGGTGTACGCGATCAAGCCCATGAACTGCCCGGGGCACATCCAGGTCTTCAACCAGGGGCTGAAGAGCTACCGCGACCTGCCGCTGCGCCTGTGCGAGTTCGGCAAGGTCCACCGGTACGAGCCTTCCGGCGCGCTGCACGGGCTGATGCGCGTGCGTGGGTTCACCCAGGACGACGCGCACATCTTCTGCACCGAGGACCAGATCACGGCCGAGTCGGTGGCGGTCACCGACCTGATCCTCGGCATCTACCGGGATTTCGGCTTCGACGACATCCGCATCAAGTTCTCCGACCGGCCGGCCAAGCGGGTTGGCAGCGACGAGGTCTGGGACCGGGCCGAGCAGGCGCTGCGGGCGGCGGCCGGTGCCGCCGGCCTGGAGCTCGAGTACAACCCGGGGGAGGGCGCCTTCTACGGCCCCAAGCTGGAGTTCGTCCTGCGCGACGCCATCGGCCGGGACTGGCAATGCGGCACCCTGCAGGTCGACTTCAACCTGCCGGGCCGGCTCGGATCGACCTTCATCGGCGAGGACAGCCAGCGCCATGTGCCGGTCATGCTCCACCGGGCCATGTTCGGGTCCCTCGAGCGGTTCTGCGGGATCCTGCTCGAGCACCACGCCGGCCGGCTGCCCCTGTGGCTGGCCCCGGTGCAGGCCGTCGTGCTGACGATTACCGATCGCCAGGCCCCCTTTGCGGAGCGCGCCAAGGAAGTTCTGCAAAATCAGGGTCTTCGGGTCGAGGCGGATTTGCGGAACGAGAAGATTGGCCTTAAAATCCGCGAGCATACGCTGCAGCGCATCCCCTACCTGCTCGTGGTGGGGGATCGCGAGGCACAATCACAAACCGTGGCCGTGCGCACGCGCGGCGGCAAGGATCTCGGCAGCATGAGCCTCGAGCGGCTCGTCGAGACCCTTTCTGCCGAGAACGCGAGCCGCGGCCGCGCCGTTATGGAGGACTGACGCATAGTTGCCAACAAGCGCGTTCGGCGGAACGACGAGATCGATGTTCCGCAGCTTCGGGTCATCGGGGCCGATGGCCAGCAGTTGGGAGTGTTGAGCCGCGAGGCGGCGCTCCAGATTGCGGTCGAGGCAGGACTCGACCTCGTCGAGATTTCGCCGACGTCGGAGCCGCCGGTCTGCCGGATCATGGACTTCGGCAAGTTCCTGTTCGAGACGAACAAGAAGGCCCACGCGGCCCGGCGCAAGCAGAAGCAGATCCAGGTCAAGGAAGTGAAGTTCCGGCCCGGTACGGACGAGGGTGATTACCAGATCAAGCTCCGTAACCTGGTCAAGTTCATCACTGCCGGTGACAAGGCCAAGATCACGCTGCGGTTCCGCGGCCGTGAGATGGCCCACCAGGAGCTCGGCTACAAGCTCCTGCAGCGGGTCCAGAAGGACCTCGAGACGCTTGCGGTCGTCGAGCAGTTTCCGAAGCTCGAGGGCCGCCAGATGGTGATGGTGGTATCACCAAAACGTAAGTGAGTGACGGGTCCCGGCTTGCCGGGCCCGAAACCCGCCTGCAAGGGCCGGCATCCCGCCGGTACCAATCAGGCTTTTAGGAGTCGACATGCCCAAGTTGAAGACCAACAAGGGGGCTGCGAAGCGCTTCCGCCGGACTGCCAACGGCTACAAGTGCGCCCAGTCCCACCTCAACCACATCCTGACGAAGAAGAGCTCGAAGCGTAAGCGCAAGCTCGGGCCGCTCAACCAGGTCGATGAGACCGACGTGGGGCGCGTCCGGCAGATGCTGCCGTATTCGTGAGCACCAACGCTGGCGTAAGCATCAAGCTGGTGTGAGCACCATGAATGCCACGGCAGGCCCGCTCCAGGGTCGTCCGGCGGCGTACGTGGGCAACGACTTCCCGGGTTTGTAGTCAAGAGGTTCGAACCATGGCGCGAGTGAAGCGCGGCGTGACCGCCAAGGCACGCCACAAGAAGATCCTGAAGAAGGCGAAGGGCTTTTCCCAAGCCCGTCGCCGCCTGATCAAGACGGCCAAGCAGGCCGTCATCAAGGCCGGCCAGTACGCGTACCGTGACCGGCGCGTCCGCAAGCGCGATTTCCGCGCGCTGTGGATCGCCCGCATCAATGCCGGCGCGCGGCTGCATGGACTGTCCTACAGCCGGTTCATGAACGGCCTCAAGAAGGCTGGCGTCGAGGTCGATCGCAAGATCCTCGCCGACCTGGCCGTGGCCGACGCGGCGGCCTTCGGGGCGCTGGCCGCCCAGGCCCGGGCGGCGCTGGGCGCCTGAGCCCGGGGCCGGTATCCCTTCGCGGGTGCCGGACGGCCATGGCCGTCCGGCACCGTTCCGGCCTTCGCCCATGAGCGACCTCGACGCGCTGCTGGCGACTGCCAGCGCCGAGATTGCCGCTGCCAGTGACCTGGCCGCGCTCGATGCCGTGCGCGTGCACTACCTCGGCAAGAAGGGTGAGCTGACTGCGCGCCTGAAATCCCTCGGTGCCCTGCCGCCGGACGAGCGCCGGGCCGCGGGCCAGGTCATCAACGAGGGCCGGGACCGCCTCACGGCGCTGCTCGACGCGCGGCGCGCCTCGCTTGATGCCGAGCAGCTGGCGGCGAGCCTCGCCAGCGGGCGCATCGACGTCACTCTGCCTGGCCGCGGCCAGGAGCCGGGCGGGCTGCACCCGGTCACGGTCTCCCTGCAGCGGATCGAGGCCATCTTCCGCGCCGCCGGCTTCGCGGTGCACGAAGGCCCCGAGATCGAGACCGACTTCTACAACTTCACGGCCCTGAACATCCCGGACAACCATCCGGCCCGGGCCATGCACGACACGTTCTACCTGGACTCGGGCCGGCTGCTTCGCACGCACACCTCGCCCGTTCAGGTCCGTGCCATGCAGTCCGCCGGTGCACCGCTGCGGCTGATCGCGCCGGGCCGCGTCTACCGCTGCGACTCCGACATGACCCACACGCCCATGTTCCACCAGGTCGAGGGCCTCGTCGTCGACCGCGGCGTGAGCTTCGCGAACCTCAAGGCGACGGTGCACGAGTTCCTCGAGGCGTTCTTCGAGACGCCGGTAAAGGTGCGTTTCCGTCCCTCGTACTTCCCGTTCACCGAGCCTTCGGCGGAGGTGGACCTGCAGGCCGCCGACGGCCGCTGGCTCGAGGTGATGGGCTGCGGCGTCGTGAATCCGAAGGTCCTCGCGAACGTCGGGATCGACCCCGAGGAGTTCACCGGTTTTGCCTTCGGCCTCGGCGTGGAGCGCCTCACGATGCTGCGCTACCAGGTCAACGACCTGCGCCTGTTCTTCGAGAACGACCTGCGCTTCCTGCGCCAGTTCGGGCAGCTGCCATGAAGTTCAGCGAGCGCTGGCTCGGCGAGTGGGTCGGCCCGGCGCCCGATGGCGCGCCGCTGGTTGACCGTCTCACCATGCAGGGCCTCGAGGTCGATGAGGTGGTGCCGGTGGGCGAGGGCGTGTCCGGCGTCGTCGTCGGCCACGTCACTTCTGTCGAGCCCCATCCGCAGGCCGACCGGCTGAGGGTCTGCCAGGTGCTGGCCGGCGGCGAGCCGCTGCAGGTGGTGTGTGGTGCGCCCAACGTGCGTGCCGGCGGCGTCTATCCCTTCGCGCCGGTCGGCGCGCAGCTGCCCGACGGTACCCGCATCCGCGCCGCCAGCCTGCGGGGCGTGCGTTCCGAGGGCATGCTCTGCTCGGCGCGGGAGCTGGGCCTCGGTGACGACGAGGCAGGCCTCCTCGAGCTCGATGAGGGACTGTCGCCCGGCGCCGACTTCGGCGCGCTGGCCGCCATCCCCGACCGCATCATCGACGTGAACCTCACGCCGAATCGTGCGGACTGCTTCTCGATCGCCGGCCTCGCGCGGGACGTGGCCGCCGCCGCGGGCACCGCCGTGCAGCCGGTGCCGGTGCCGCCGGTGGCTGCAGTCAACGACGCGACCATCGAAGGCCGGATCGAAGACCCGGCCGACTGCTCCGTCTTCGCGCTGCGCGTCATCCGTGGAGTCGGTACGACGGCACGCTCGCCCCTGTGGCTGCGCGAGCGCCTCCGCCGGGCCGGCATCCGGGCCATCCATCCCGTCGTCGACGTCACCAACTACGTGATGCTCGAGCTCGGGCAGCCGCTCCACGCCTACGACCTGTCCCGGCTTCGTGGTGGCCTCTCGGTGCGCCGTGCCCTGGCCGGCGAGCGGCTCGAGCTGCTGGGCGGGGAGTCCGTCGACCTTGACCCCGAGGTGCTCGTGATCGCCGACGCCGCCGGGCCCGTGGGCATGGCCGGCATCATGGGGGGCGAGGCGTCTGGCGTCACCGCGGCCACCGCCGACATCGTGCTCGAGTCCGCCGCCTTTGCGCCGTCCGCGATTGCGGGACGGGCCCGGCGCTTCGGCCTCCAGACCGACGCGTCGATGCGCTTCGAGCGCGGAGTCGACCCCCGCGGCCAGGTGCCGGCGATCGAGCGTGCCACTGCATTGCTGCTGGCCATCACGGGCGGCGCCCCGGGGCCCGTCGTGGTCGCCGGCACGCCGCCATCGCCGGCGCCCGCCGTGACCTTGCGCCGGTCGCGGCTCGCGCGCGTGCTCGGCATCGATCCACCCGTCGAGGCCGTCACCGGCATGCTCGCGCGGCTCGGCTTCGCCCCCGAGGCGCTGCCGGACGGCTGGCGCGTGTCACCGCCGTCCTTCCGGTTCGACATCGAGCGGGAGGTCGACCTCATCGAAGAGGTGGCCCGAATCCATGGCTACGACCGCATCCCGGCGGCCGCGCTGCAGGCGCCGACCCGCCTCGGCAGCGCCGGCGAGGGTCGGGCGGGGACGGACGCACTGCGCGCCGCGCTGGCCGCCCGGGGTTACCGGGAGGTCATCACCTACAGCTTCACCGACGCCACGCTGGATGCGCGCCTCGGCGGCAGCGGCAGCGTCGCACTGCGCAACCCGATCGCTTCCGACCTGGGCGTCATGCGCAGTTCGCTGTGGCCGGGCCTGGTGACGACCCTGAAGCACAACGCGTCGCGCCAGCAGTCGCGCGTGCGGATCTTCGAGGTCGGGCGGTGCTACGCCGCTGGCAGCGCCGCTGGCGAGGTCGTCGAACGCGCCGTCGTTGCCGCGCTGGCCTGGGGGCAGCCGCTGCCGGAGCAGTGGGGCGTGCAGGGAGCGGCACCCACCGACTTCTTCGACGTCAAGGCAGACCTGATCGCGCTCCTCGGACCCGGCGCGGCGCAACTGGCGTTCGTCCCCGACGCCCACCCGGCCCTGCACCCGGGCCAGTCGGCGCGGCTTGTCGATGGCGATGTCACCGTTGGCTGGCTCGGCACGCTGCATCCGGTGGTGGCCCGCGATCTCGACCTCGCCGGCGCACCGGTGGTCTTCGAGCTCGACCTCGCCCTCGCCCTGCGCCGGTCGCCTGCGCGGTACGTGCCGGTTTCGCGGTTTCCCGCCGTGCGCCGGGACCTCGCGCTGGTGGTGGCCACCGAGCTGGCGGCCGGTGCCATCATCGCTGCCGCCCGCAGCGCGGGCGGGGCTGCACTGAGGGACGCCGTCGTGTTCGACGTCTACACCGGCGGCAAGATCGAGACTGGACTCAAGAGCGTGGCTTTAGGGTTGATTTTGCAGGAAACTTCCCGCACCCTAACTGAGGCCGACGTCGACCTGATCGTCGGCCGCGTTGTGCAGGCCCTTGCCCGCGACTGCAACGCCCGCATCAGAGAATAACCAGCATGGCGCTCACCAAGGCGGATATGGCAGAGTCCCTCTTCAACGAGCTGGGACTGAACAAGCGCGAAGCGCGCGAGCTCGTCGAGCTGTTCTTCGAGGATTTGCGCGCTGCCCTGGCGAACGGCGAGCAGGTGAAGCTGTCGGGCTTCGGCAATTTCGACCTGCGGGACAAGAACCAGCGGCCCGGGCGCAATCCCAAGACGGGCACCGAGATCCCCATCACGGCGCGACGTGTCGTCACGTTCCGCCCCGGACAGAAACTGAAGGCCCGAGTAGAAGCCTATGCTGGAGCCGGGAAATAACGACGAACTGCCGCCGATCCCGGGGAAGCGGTATTTCACGATCGGCGAGGTGAGCGAGCTCTGTGCGGTGAAGCCGCACGTGCTGCGCTACTGGGAGCAGGAGTTCCCGCAGCTCAAGCCGGTCAAGCGCCGGGGCAACCGCCGCTACTACCAGCGGCAGGACGTCATCGTCATCCGCCAGATACGCGGGCTGCTCTACGACGAGGGCTTCACCATCGGCGGTGCCCGGCAGCGCCTGACCGGCGACGAGGCGCGCAGCGACGTCAGCCAGAGCCAGCAGATCATCCGTCAGGTCCGACAGGAGCTCGAGGACATCCTGCGCATCCTCCGGCGCTGATCCCGGCCGGCATCGGCACGCCGGGTTTGTCGCCGGCGCCCCTTCGGGTATCATCCCCGCCCGTTGCGGAGGCCACCGGCCGACGGGTGGTTTACCCCCTCCGCAAGCAGTGCTTCCTCTTCAGTTCGTCTGGTCTTTGCTCGGGGCGTGGCGCAGCCTGGTAGCGCACCTGCATGGGGTGCAGGGGGTCGGAGGTTCGAATCCTCTCGCCCCGACCAATCCTTCGGTCCGCTGGTGGCCCGGGAGATTGTCGGCAATGTTCGCAAGGATCGTCGCCACCGCAGTGGCACTCGCGTGGCTCGTCCCGGCCGTTGCCTCACCGGCGGCCGAGGCCGAGCGCACCCTCGGTCTCGTCAAGGCCTGGGTCACCGGTGTCTATGACAACGCCGCCCAGGCCGAGTCTGACCTCTCCGACCCCAAGGTTCCCGACGACCACAAGCACCGGCTGATGCACCAGCTGTTCGTGCCGGTCTCCGTGCCGGTGCCGGGCATTCCCGGTTACCTGGTGTTCCAGCAGTCGTCGGTCGACGGATCGGAAGATCCCGAGATGATCACGCGGGTGGGGCTGCTTCAGTTCCTGCCGGATCCCGTCACCGGCATGGTCCGGCAGCGGGAGCTGAACTTCGTCGATGCCGCTGCCTGGAAGAATGCGCACCGCACGCCGCAGCGCCTCGCCGGGCTCACGCTGGACGCCTTCCGGGTCGATCCCGGCTGTGATTTCGAGCTGCGGGCGAACGCCGCGGGCACGGAGGTCCAGGGGCCCATGCCGGCTGGTACGTGCCGGTTCTTCAGCAAGGGACTGAACCGCGAGCTGACGGCAGACGACGCGGTGTGGATCCGCCCCGCCGAGTACTGGTTCCTGGGCCGGTTCGTCGACTCGACCGGCGCGATCATGTTCGGCAACGCGAGCCCGGAGCCCGTCAAGCTCGTGCGGCGCCAGTAGGGCGCGGCGCCCGCAGCCCGGGCCACCCAGGGCGCCGTTACTGCCCCCGGACCTCGATCACGATCGCGAGGCCAACGGCCAGCGCGAGCACCAGCATCCAGGTCGTGGTCACCATGACCGATCCCCCGGCGGACGTCCCGCCATGGCCCGATTGAACGCCCGGAGCGCCTGTCCCGCCGTGACCGGGATCACGGCCCGGTCCCAATTCGGCATCATCCTAATGTCATAATCATAGTATCTTTGGCCGGAGTCCGCCTGGAGGGCCGGCTGATGCTGATCAACAACTGGTACGTCGCGGCGTGGTCCCACGAGGTGACCCGTGGCCAGCCGAGGCAGGTCCGCATGCTCGGCTTCGACTTCGTGCTCTTCCGGGACGGGCAGGGGCGGGCGGTCTGCCTGAGCGACGTCTGCGTGCACCGCGGCGCATCGCTGGGCCGGGGCGTCGTCGCCAACGGCTGCGTGGCGTGCCCGTACCATGGCTGGCAGTTCGACGGCACCGGCAACTGCGTACTCATCCCGTCGCTGGGCGAGGGGGCGAGCATCCCCCGGCGGGTCCGCGTCGACAGCTACCCGACGCTCGAGCGCTACGGCTGGGTCTGGTGCTTCCTCGGTGACCTGCCCGAGGCGGAGCGCCCGGCGATCCCGGAGCTTTTCCCCGAGTACGACGATCCTGCCGGCTGGGCGAGGGTGCCGTACCACTTCGACGCGAAGGCCAACTGGATGCGCTTCGAGGAGAACTCCCTCGACACCGCCCATGTCAACTTCGTGCACCGGCAGTTCGGCTCACGCCGCAACCCGAAGCTCGAGGCCACGCCCATCGAGCATCGCGAGTACGGGGCGAAGGTGTCGCGGGTCAAGCCCGCGCCGGCGCCTGACCAGAAGACCGGCGAGCTCGGCAAGCTGCTGGCCGGCGACCGCAAGTCGACCCAGGTGGAGCTCGAGTTCAGCGTCATCGGCCTGTGCCACCGCATCCAGCCCACGTTCCGCGAGGGCATGAGCCAGATCAACTTCACGGCCCGGACGCCAGTCGACCCCCAGCTGAGCCGCGCCTTCGGCTGGCAGGCCCGCAACTACCTCAAGGAGCCGCAGCACGACGCCGAGCGCATTGCGGCGATCGAGCTCGCCGTCCGCGAGGACCTCAGCGTCGTCGAGCACGTGCAGCCGCCGCTCACCCCGCCGTCGCTCAGCGACGAGTTCCTCGTCGAGACGGACAGCATGGAGGTGGCATTCCGCAAGGCCTGTGCGCGCTGGGCCGGTCGGGGCAACGAGATCGACCAGGAGGCCCTGCAGCGCGAGCGCCACAACCATGTCTTTGCGATCCCGTCGCCGGCGCGGCGCGAGGACCCGAAGAACTGGGTGCACCGGCCAGTGCCGCTGCGGCCCACCGCCTCCCACGGCTGAACCGGCCCGGAGCAGGAGCTCGCCATGGCGCGCCCGCACATCGAGCCCTTCGTCGATCGCGACGTCCCGTTCCGCCGGCTTACGTTGCCGGGCTTCCCGAAGGGCCTGCTCTACAAGATGCTGAGCCTCGACCCCGACACGGGTGCATGTTCGATGACCGTTCGCTTCGAGGCAGGCTACCGGCAGCCGCCGGGCATGAGCTACTCCGAGATGGAGCTGTTCATCACCGCCGGCGAGGTGCGCTACGGCGCGGGCACTACTTCGTCGTGCCGGCCGGTGTCGCCATGCCGGCGCTCTCGGTGCCCCGCGGCGCGCAGGGGCTGCTGTTCTACAACTCCGGCGAGCCGAGCTTCGTCGAGTCCGACGCTGACCACCCGCTGGCCCTGCGCTCGCAGTTCGTCAGCGTCGACGCGTACCACGGCCTGCAGTGGCGGGCGGCCGACTTCGTGAAGCCGTCCGTGGCCCCGGGCTGCATGGTGAAGCTGCTACGGTCAGACCCGCTGACGCACGCGCACTCGCTGCTGTACTGCATGACGCCGAACTACTGGCAGGACAACATCTCGTACCACGACTGCTGCGAGGAGAGCTACCACATCTGGGGTACCTCGACGATGATGCAGTTCGGCGCACTGCCGACGGGCGGCTACTTCTGGCGTCCGGAGTGGATCAACCACGGCGCCTTCGCCAGCGAGCTAGGCGTGCTTGGCTTCGGGCGCACCCACAGCCAGCTGCACAACTACTTCCACTTCAACCCGTGGAGCTCGCCGGCGGAGAACCGGGAGCGCGCCGCGGCCCAGCTGCGCCGGCACAAGCCGAACCTCTCCCGCTGGGTCCGCTCGCCGGACGGCCACAACCATCCGCACGACTTCGAGTACCCGGCCTTCGAGTACGAGGACGAAGACGGCGGGTAGTCCGCAGTTCCCGCGCCTAGATCAGCCCTGCCCGGGCCAGGCGCTCGATGGTCTGCTCCTGGAGCCGACCCAGCAGCGTACGTGACACCTGGTCGCCGGGCGTGGCGGCCAGTTCGTTCGGCAGCCGTCCCTGGCCCGACGCATAGCCCGCGCCGAAGGCCGCGACTGGCAGGCGCGTCACCACGTTGGCGAGGCCTGGCCGACGACGTCGCGCGCGCAGGGCCCCGATGTCCAGCAGCGCGCTGGCACAGTGCGCGCCGCCGGGCGCGGCGGTGGCCAGGATGCGGCCCTCGTAGTCGATGATCCGCGACATGCCCGTGCTGGAGTACGCCGGCAGCCCGGTACCCGGCACGCCGGCGGTATTGGCGGAAACGACGAAGGCCAGGTTCTCGGCCGCGCGGGCGCGCCGCGCCAGTTCCTTTGCCGTCGGTCGCGGGCTCCCCATCTCGCTGGTCGGGTGCAGCAGGACCTCGGCGCCCCGCAGGACCACCGCCCGCGCGATCTCCGGATACTGGATCTCCTCCGACGCGACGGCTCCGAGGCGGCCGAAGGGCGTCGCCAGCACCGGGAAGATCGCGTCGGCGCCGTAGCGATCGAGGTAGGCGTCCCACACGTCGAAGGGGCTCGGCGAATACAGGGAGATCAGGCGGCGATAGCGCAGCACCACCTGCCCGGCGGGTGACAGGACGAGGCACGCCTGGAAGTACAGTTCGGGGAACGCCGGGTCCGCCTCATAGGCGTTCACCGCCAGATGCAGGCCTGCCCGCTGCGCCAGGGCGCCCAGCGAGTCTATCTCCGGACCCCGTGGGTCGAGGGCCGCCAGCGCGCGAAAGTGCGCGGCCGACATGCCTGCCGGCGGTGCGCCCGTGAGCAGGTACTCGGGCAGCACGGCCAGCGCTACCGGATCGCCATGGGTCGTGGCCAGCGCGTCGCAGGTGCCGAGCAGCCGGACCGACAGGCGCGCGATGTTGGCGGCCAGCAGCGTCCGGGCCTCCGCTATGCCGGGCGCCGAGCCGACGGGGTGCGTGTGCAGCTGCAGTGCGATGGCAAGCGGCCGCGGGTCGCCGGTCGCCGCCGGGTCAGTCACCGGTGGGTGGCGCGGGCCGGATGACGTGGGCCGACGTCACGGCAAAGTCCGCGTCGTCGCGCAGCTGCCGGTCCTCGAGCCCCAGCAGGATGGGCGCGGCGCCACGCCGGTGGATGTTGACCTTGGCGTTGTAGGCCGAGCGGGCGCGGCCATGCTTGTCGTGGATCGAGAGCTTGCGGATCGTGAAGGTGCCGTCAGGGCGCGCCCGGCCCGTCAGGTAGCACTTGATCGCCTCGACGGCGTCGCCGGAGAGCTCCATGCCGTTCAGCTGCACCAGCGTGGCCTGGGCGTGGTCGATGAAGCCCACCGCGTCGTCGTCCGACCCGGCGGCGGGGAAATCACCGACGAGGATCTGCCCGGGCAACGCGCGCTCGACGAGGCGGGCCAGCTCGATGGTCACGTCGCCGACGATGTCGGTGAAGATGGTCGGGTTCAACCCCTCGGCGTGATGGAACTCGTAGCATCTGCCCACGTGGAAGCCCGTGCGCAGCAGCGGCACCGTCTGGCCCGCGGCCTTGCTGCGGGCGATGGCGTTGTCGGCCAGCACGAGGTGCATGAAGTGGTAGAGGTTCGTGTTGGCGTCGGTGCCGACGTCGCGGTTCCAGATGTAGAAGCCGTCGCCGGTGCTGGAGCGTGCGAAGTTCACCCCGAGGCGGCGTGCGAGCAGCCGGCTCTGGGCGGCGTTCAGCGAGCAGGACAGGCTGTTAAGCTGCATCATCTGCTCGAAGGGCGAGAGCAGGCTGAAGCCGACGATGTCGAAGAGCGCCACGGCCCGCTGGCGCACGAAGCTGATGCTGTAGCGGCGCACGAGCCGGTCGGCGGCGGCGAGCACCGCCGCGTTGTCGCCGAGGGGTCGCGCGAGGCGGATGACGACCGGCTCCGTGCCGAGCAGGCGCGCGGCGTTGGCCAGCTGGCGATCGCTGAACTGGCGCGGTCCGGCCAGCAGTTCGACGATGAAGTCGTGCCCGCCGCGCAGGTCGGCCACGTCGCCGACCGGAGCCCCCGTGAAGCCGACGTAGCGGGCCACCAGATCATTGGGTGCCAGCAGCAGGCGGATGCCCTCGGGGGCCGGCGTGAAGGCCAGCAGGAGGTTGCGCCCGAGGTCCCAGTGGACATACAGCTGACGGTCGAGCTCCGCCAGGCTGCTGCGCTGGCGCAGGTCGAGGTCGTCCGGCAGGCCGTCGGCGCCGGTGGTGGCGATCACATCCGTCAGGGTCATGGGGTCATGCGGGCCACCTGGACCGTCGCGCCTTTGCCAGCCAGCCGGCACTGGCCTAGGATGCCCGAGCGTGATGCGCCGTGGCAACGGCGCGGGGCACCAGCAGCATTCCATGGTGAACGAGCTTCCCGGGCCGGTGGCGGCCGCCCTGAAGGCCGCCGTCGGGGCGGAGGGCTACGTCGATGATCCGGCCATCCTCGCGCCGCACCTGGCGGAGTGGCGCGGCCTGTTCCGCGGGGCGGCGCCGGTGCTCGTGGCGCCTGGCAGCGCCGCGGAGGCGGCCCGCGTCATCGGCCTCTGTGCGGCGGCCCGCGTCGGCGTCGTGCCCCAGGGGGGCAATACGGGGCTCGTGGGCGGCGCCATCCCGCACTCACGCCCGGGGCATCCCGAGATCATCCTGTCGGCGGCCCGGCTGAACCGCATCCGCGAGCTCGATGCCGCGAACTACACCGTGGTCGCCGAGTCCGGTGTGATCCTCGCGGCCCTGCAGGCGGCGGCCACGGCCGCCGGCCGGCTCTTCCCGCTGAGCCTTGCGGCGGAGGGCAGCTGCCAGCTGGGCGGCGTCGTTTCGACCAACGCCGGCGGCACGGCGGTGATCCGCTACGGCACGACCCGCGACCTGGTCCTGGGCCTGGAGGTGGTGCTGCCCGACGGTTCGGTCCTCGACCGCCTGCGCGTGCTGCGCAAGGACAACACCGGCTACGACCTGCGGCAGCTGTTCATCGGGGCCGAGGGCACCCTCGGCTTCATCACCGCGGTGAGCTGCAAGCTCTTTCCGGCCCCGCGCACGTCGGGCACCGCGTGGGTGGCGGTGCCCACGCCGGCCGCTGCCATCGGGCTGCTGGCCGCGGCGCGCGAGCGCCTCGGTGACGAGGTCACGGCCTTCGAGCTGATGAGCCGGCTGGCGGTGGACCTGGTGGTCCGCCACATCGCCGGCGCGCGGGATCCGCTGCCCGGCGCCGGTCCCTGGTACGTGCTGCTGGAGCTCGCCAGCAGCCGCGAGGGGGCGCATCCCGAGGCGGACCTCGAGGCCTTCCTGGGCTGGGCCAGCGACCGCGGGCTTGCCACCGATGCCGCCGTGGCAGCCTCGGGCGCCCAGCAGGCGGCGTTCTGGCGCGTGCGCCACGCCATGTCCGAGGCGCAGAAGCATGCCGGCGCGAGCATCAAGCACGACGTGTCGGTGCCGGTATCGCGCATCGACGCGTTCCTCGAACAGGCCGGGGCCTACGTGGCAGGGCGCATCCCCGGCGTCCGGGTCGTCGCCTTCGGCCACGTCGGCGACGGCAACCTGCACTACAACCTGTCCCAGCCGGAGGCCCTCGCGGCCGCCGACTTCCTCGCCCTGTGGGGCGAGGTCAGCGCCGGTGTCCACGACATTGCCGTGGGCCTCGGCGGCAGCTTCAGCGCCGAGCACGGCATCGGCAGCCTCAAGGTCGGTGAGTTGCAGCGCTGGCGCGGTGGAACGGAGTACCGGCTGATGCAGGCGCTCAAGGCCACCATCGATCCCCTGGGCATCATGAACCCCGGCAAGGTGGTCACCGGGCCCGCCTGACCGGGGACGCTGCCGGGGCGCGGTGCTACACTTCGCGACCGCCCGGGCGGCGCATTTTTCGCGTCCGCGGCGCTGAAAAATGACCTCCAAGGACCGCACCTCCCCGCCGCCCGCCTCTGGCGTGCCCACCGACCGCCAGTACTCCAGCGTCGTCGTCGATGGCCTGTCGCAGACCCCGAGCCGCGCCATGCTCCGCGCGGTCGGCTTCTCCGATGCCGACTTCAAGCGCAACCAGATCGGCATCGCGTCGACGTGGAGCATGGTCACCCCCTGCAACATGCACATCGACGCCCTCGCGCGGGCTGCAGCCGCCGGCGCGGACGAGGCCGGTGGCAAGGCGGTGCTGTTCAACACCATCACGGTGTCCGACGGCATCTCCATGGGCACGCCGGGCATGCGCTACTCGCTGGTCTCGCGCGAGGTCATCGCCGACTCCATCGAGACGGTGGTCGCCGCCGAGGGCTTCGATGGCTTCGTGGCCATCGGTGGCTGCGACAAGAACATGCCGGGCTGCATGATGGCCATCGCCCGCCTGAACCGGCCGGCGGTGTTCGTCTACGGCGGCACCATCCGCCCGGGCGCGCAGCGCCGGGACATCGTGTCCGTGTTCGAGGCCGTGGGTGCCGTGGCCGCGGGCAGGATGACCGAGGCGGAGCTCGCCGAGGTGGAACGCACGGCGATCCCGGGTCCGGGTTCCTGCGGTGGCATGTACACGGCCAACACCATGGCGTCGGCCATCGAGGCCCTGGGGTTCAGCCTGCCGAACAGCTCCGCCCAGGACGCGGTCTCGCCGCAGAAGGCCGCCGACTGCAAGCGGGCCGGTGCGGCCGTCGTCGAGCTGATCCGCCGGGGCATCCGCCCCTCCGACATCCTCTGCAAGGAGGCGCTGGAGAACGCGATCGCCGTGGTGATTGCGGTCGGCGGCTCGACGAATGCCGTGCTGCACCTGCTCGCCATTGCCCACGAGGCCGGCATCCCCCTGACCCTCGAGGACTTCACCCGGATCGGCCAGCGGGTCCCGGTGCTGGCCGACCTGCGGCCGAGCGGCCGCTACTCCATGTCCGAGCTGGTCGCCATCGGCGGCATCCGGCCGCTGATGCGGACGCTGCTCGACGCGGGCCTGCTGCATGGCCAGTGCCTGACGGTCTCGGGCCAGACGCTGGCCGAGACGCTGGCCGACGTGCAGCCCTATCCGGCGGGCCAGGACATCGTTCGCGGCTTTGATAATCCCATAAAGAAGGACAGCCATCTGGTTGTTCTGCATGGCAATTTGGCCCCCGAGGGTGCCGTGGCCAAGATCAGCGGCAAGGAGGGGACCCGGTTCGCCGGCACCGCGCGGGTCTATGGTTCCGAGGAGGCGGCCCTCAAGGGCATCCTCGACGGCACGGTACAGGCCGGTGACGTCGTCGTGATCCGCTACGAGGGGCCGCGGGGCGGGCCCGGCATGCGCGAGATGCTGAGCCCCACCGGCGCCATCATGGGCAAGGGCCTCGGTGACAAGGTCGCCCTGATCACCGACGGGCGCTTCTCCGGCGGCAGCCACGGCTTCGTCGTCGGGCACGTCGCCCCCGAGGCGGCCGTCGGCGGGCCCATCGCGCTGGTCCAGGACGGCGACCCCATCACCATCGACGCGGAGTCCCGCACCATCAACATGGGCGTGGAGCCGGCCGAGATCGCCCGCCGGCGCGCGGCTTGGCAGCCGCCGCCCCCCAAGGCCACCGGCGGCACGCTGGGCAAGTTCGCCCAGCTGGTCAGCTCGGCATCGCTGGGCGCCGTCACCACGCGCCACGGCACCTGACGCCATGACCGGACAGATCGTGGCCGGGGGCGCCAGCAGCGCCCCCTGGGTGGTGCTGAAATTCGGTGGTACCAGCGTCTCGACGGCGGCGCGCTGGGCCACCATCCGTGACCTCGTGCGGGCCCGGCAGGCCGCGGGGCTGCGCCCCGTCGTCGTGCACTCGGCCCTGGCCACGGTTTCGAACCAGCTCGACGAGATGCTGCGCAAGGCGGTGGAGGCTGACGTCGGTCACCTCATCGTGCCGGTGCGCGAGCAGCACCTGAGGCTCGCGGGTGACCTCGGCATCGACGGCGAGACGATCCTCGGCGACGCGTTTGCCGAGCTGGCGCAGCTGCTGGCGGGCATCCACCTCATCGGCGAGGTGAGCCCGCGCGTGCAGGCCCGCATCATGGGCATGGGCGAGCTCATGGCCACGCGCCTCGGCGCTGCCTACCTGCAGCGCGAGGGATTGCCGGTGACCTGGCTCGACGCCCGCGAGCTGCTGGTCACGGCCGAGGCGTCCGGGACCAACGAGCGCGCGCGCTATCTCGCGGCGAGCTGCGACTTCCAGGGCGATGCGGCCCTGCAGGCGCGGCTCGGCGCGATCGCCGGCGTGGTCCTGACGCAGGGCTTCATCGCCAGCACGCCGAAGGGCGAGGGCGTGCTGCTCGGCCGCGGCGGCTCCGATACGTCGGCTGCCTACTTCGCCGCCAAGCTGCAGGCCTCGGCGCTGGAGATCTGGACCGACGTGCCCGGCATGTTCAGCGCCAACCCCAAGGTCGTGCCCGGCGCCCGGCTGCTTCGCCACCTGAGCTATGCCGAGGCCCAGGAGATCGCTTCCACCGGCGGCTCGGTGCTGCACCCGCGGAGCATCGCCCCCTGCCGGCGGCACGGGATCCCGCTGAAGGTGCTGTGCACGCTGCAGCCCGACCTGCCGGGAACGCTCGTGTCGGCCGACGCCCGCAGCGACGTGCCCCAGGTCAAGGCCATCTCCGGGCGCAGCCGCGTCACGCTGATCTCGATGGAAACCCTCGGCATGTGGCACGAGGTGGGCTTCCTCGCCGACGCATTCCGCTGCTTCTCGGACCTCGGCCTGTCCATCGACCTGGTCTCCACCTCCGAGACCAACGTGACGGTGACGCTCGATCCCGGCGTGAACCCCATCGACACGCCGCTGCTCAACCAGCTGCAGGCCAGGCTCGAGAAACTCTGCCGCACGAGCATCCTGCGGGATGTCGAGGTGGTGAGCCTCGTCGGGCAGAAGATCCGGGCCGTGCTCCACGAGATCGGCCCGGCGCTGGAGGCCTTCGAGGAGCACCGCATCCACCTGGTCAGCCAGGCCGCGAGCGACCTGAACCTGTCCTTCGTCGTCGAGCAGGGCCAGGCCAACCGGCTCATCCAGCAGCTGCACCAGACCCTGGTCAAGCCGACCGCCGGCGACGAGGTCTTCGGCGAGACCTGGGAAGAGCTGCAGGCCGGTGGCCGCGCGGCTGCCCCCGCCGGGCCCGAGCCCTGGTGGGTGCGCAAGCGCGCCGCGCTGCTCGGCCTCGCGGCGACGCGCCAGGAGGCCTATGTCTACGACCTCGACACGGTCCGCAGCCAGGCAGAGCGCCTGCTGGCGCTGAAGAACGTCGGGCGCGTGTGCTTCGCGATGAAGGCCAATGGCGCCCCGGACGTGCTGCGCACGCTGCATGCCGCCGGCGTCGCCTTCGAGTGCGTCTCGCCCGGCGAGATCGCCCGTCTGAGGTCGCTGTTCCCCGGCCTCGACCCGCGCCGCATCCTCTACACGCCGAACTTCGCGCCGCGGGGCGACTATGTGGCCGGGCTCGAGGCCGGTGTCTGGCTGACCCTCGACAACCTGCATCCGCTGCGGGAGTGGGGCGAGCTGTTCCGCGGGCGCGAGCTGTTCCTGCGCATCGACCCGGGCCAGGGGCGCGGCCACCACAAGCACGTCCGCACCGCCGGCAGCCACTCGAAGTTCGGCATCCCGCTCTTCGAACTCGAGGAGGCCCGCCAGCTCGTGGCGAAGGCCGGGGCGAAGGTCGTCGGCCTGCACGCCCATGTCGGCAGCGGCATCCTCGCGTCGGAGACCTGGCAGAGGGTCGGCGCCGACCTCGTCGCCATCGCCCAGGACTTTCCCGACGTCCGCGTGCTCGACCTGGGCGGCGGCCTCGGCGTGCCCGAGAAGGCCGGCCAGCCAGGCCTCGACCTTGCGGCCGTCGACGCGAGCCTCGCCGAGATCCGCGCTGCGCGTCCCGGCACCGAGATCTGGCTCGAGCCGGGCCGGTTCCTCGTGGCCGAGGCCGGCGTGCTGCTCGCCACGGTCACGCAGACCAAGGGCAAGGGGCAGGTGCGTTACGTCGGCATCTCGACGGGCATGAACAGCCTGATCCGTCCCGCGCTGTACGGCGCCTACCACGAGATCGCGAACCTCACGCGCTGGGGGCAGCCGGCCACCGAGGTGGCCACCGTGGTCGGTCCGATCTGCGAGACGGGTGACAGCCTCGGCACCGACCGGCTGCTGCCGCCCTGCCAGGAAGGCGACGTGATCCTTATCGCCAATGCCGGTGCCTACGGTTACGTCATGAGCTCGCACTACAACCTGCGCGATCCGGCGCCGGAACTCTCTGTCTGAACAGGTTCGCATGAGGGAAACAGCGGGAGACGCACGTGGGGACCGATGACCTGCAGTACTGGCTCGCACGCTTCGATGCTGCCGTGGCCTCGGCCCCGCGGGGTCCCTTCGCCTACCGCCGGGCGTTCCACCACGATGGTGGCGGCCACGGCTTCCACCTCGTCTTCGGCAGCGTGGTCCATGGTGACGAGGTGGGCTCGCTGCCCGCCGTCGTGGCTGTGGCCGAGGCGCTGGTGGCCGGCACCTTGCGCCACGCGGGCCGGGTGACGCTCTTCGTCGGCAACCCGGAGGCCGGCCTCGCCGGCCAGCGCTTCCTCGAGGCCGACCTCAACCGCGTCTTCATGGACGAGCCGCCCGACTGCCACGAAGGGCGGCGGGCGCGGGAGCTGCGGCCGATCCTCGACGCGGCCGACGTCTTCGTCGACCTGCACCAGACCATCGAGCCGACGCGCCACGCGTTCTACATCTTCCCGTTCCAGGAGGACGGGTGGCTGTGGGCCCGCGCCATGGCGGCGACGCCGATGTGGGTGACCCGCCACCCCGGGACCGCGTTCTCCACCGGCGCCATGTGCGCCGACGAGTACGTCCGCGCCCGGCAGCTGCCGGGCATCACCATCGAGCTGTCCCAGCGGGGATTCGGCCACGGCGCGGAGCCCCGGGCGGAAGCGGCGATCCGCAAGGCGCTGGCCCTGTCGGATGCGATCGCCGCAGGCACCACGACGCTGCGCGACGCCGCCATGGCCGAGCCCGAGCTCACGTTCCTGCACACGACCCACCGCGAGAAGTTCGACCGCGACGCGCTCGCGCTGCGGCCCGGCCTCGTCAACTTCACCGAGGTGGCGCCCGGCGACCTGCTGTCGGCGGAGGGCACCCCGGAACTGCGGGCCCCGGCGCACGGCTGGATCCTGTTCCCGAAGTATCCGCCCCGCGGTCCCGACGGTGGGTACCGGAAGCCCCTGCCCGGGGAGATCTACCGCATCGTCGAGCCGCTGCCCGGCCACCCGCGCGACCTGTACCGCTAGCGCGGGCCGGCCGTCGCCGGGCTAGACCTGGATGACGGGCGCCGTGACCGGGTGGACTGGTTCCGCGCCCGACGCCGTGATCAGGGTCAGGTCCTCGAGGTGGGCCGTGCCACCGATGCCGGCCTGGAGCACCGGGCAGTCCACGGAGATGACCATCCCGGGCTCCAGCACCAGGTCGCCGAGGCCGATGGCGTCGTTGTGGTAGAGCCCGACGCTGTGCGGCTGGAACGCGATGGTGAAGTCGTAGCCGGCCCGGCGGACGGCATCGCGTCCGATGGCGGTGATCTCTTCGAAGCGCAGTCCTGGTCGCAGCGACTCGCGAACGGCCTCCCAGCCGAGCTTGATGGCCGCGGTCGCGTCGGCCATGGGGCGGGGCGGCTCGCCGACGAAGACCGTGCGCGCAAAGTCGCCGTGGTAGCCGGCTCCCTCGCTGACGGCGTCGATCAGGAACGCCTGACCCTCGCGGAACGGCGCATCGACCCCCTCGGCGGACACGCCGTCGATCACCATGAAGACGCCGCGGTTGCCGCGGGCGGCGGCCTCGCGGTAGAAGGCGGTGCGCAGCTCACGGCAGGTGGCGCCGGCGCGCACCACGTTGCAGGCGGCGAGGGCGGCCCCGGCGTTGGCCGTGGCGGCAGCGCGCAACAGCGTGATCTCGCGCTCCGACTTGACGATGCGCATGCGCTTGAGCGTGGCGTCCGCGGGCAGCAGCGTCGCTGGCAGGTCCGCCGCCGCGAACACGGCACGGATCACGTCGTGGTCGACGGCGATGCGCCCGCGGTCGAGCCCGGTGCGGCGCAGGGCCTTGAGCAGGGCGAAGTCCCGGTCGGGACTTGCGGGCTCCCGGCGCACCGCCGCCTCGACGGCCGCCTGGCGTTCCCGCTCCCGGGCACTGAGCGGCACCAGGCCGGCATTGGCGAAGGTCCGCGACGGCGCCGCCGGCGGCTCGCTGGCGTAACGGCCCGCGCGCGCCGCGGCCAGCTGCGTGCCATCCAGTGGCCCGGTGTAGAGGAACACCTCCAGGGGCCAGTCGAAGCGCTGGTCGGACAGCAGGTAGTAGTAGGTGAACTCGGCGCTGACGAGGATGACCGGCTGCTGCGGATCGCGGGCCAGGACGGCGACCAGGGGAGCTTCGTAGCCCATGCGTGAGGTGGCCGGCCAGTAGCCCGTCAGGTAGTAGACGTTGACCGGATGGGCCACCACCACGCCATCGAGGCCTTCGCGCGCCAGCCGCTCCCGGGCGCGGTCGAGGTCGGCCGGCGGGCCGCCGCGCAGGACCGACAGGGGAGATCCGGGGAGCTGCGGCTCCCGCCCGGGGCCGCCGTCGCGGCTGGCCGGGGCGCACCCGGCGCCCGCGGCGGCGATGCCGGCGACGGCAGTGGTGAGCAGTGACCTGCGGTTCATCAGGATTCCTCCGGTGGCCGGGCGCGGCCCGCAGCCTCGGGCAGCGTAGCAACTCGCCCGGCCCCGGCGCATCCGGCTGCTCCTGCCAGACGTTCCCGTCGTACCATCGACCCATCCCGCAGCCGCCGCCGGCGCCATGCCCAGCGATCGTGACCTGATCAGCGACGTCCTCGTCCGCCGGTTACGCGAGGCCCGCTACGTCGTCGCGCTGACCGGCGCGGGCATGTCGGCGGAAAGCGGTGTGCCGACCTTCCGCGATGCGCAGGAAGGTCTCTGGGCACGCTACTCGCCCGAGCAGCTCGCGACGCCGGAGGCCTTTGCCGCGGACCCGGCGCTGGTATGGGGCTGGTACGACTGGCGCCGCCAGCTTGCGTTGTCCGTGCGGCCCCACGCGGGCCACCGGGCCCTGGTGGAAGTCGCCCGCCGCGTGCCGCGCTTCGCGCTCTTCACGCAGAACGTCGACGACCTGCACGAGCAGGCCGGTCTCGCCGCGGTGGTCCACCTGCACGGCAGCCTGCACGCCCCGCGCTGCGGGACGTGCGGCCGGGCAGCGGACGTGGCGGCGCTGCCGCCGGCGCCGTCCCGGGAGCCAGGCCGGATCGAACCGCCACGGTGCCTTGCCTGTGGCGGGAGGCTCCGGCCCGGCGTGGTCTGGTTCGGCGAGCCCTTGCCGGCCGAGGCGCTGCAGGCGGCCATGCAGGCCGCTGGCGAGTGCGACCTGTTCCTGTCCGTCGGCACGTCGTCGCTGGTCTATCCGGCGGCCGGGCTGCCGGGCGTCGCGAGCCGGGCCGGTGCCTGCGTCGTGCAGGTCAATCCGGCGCCGACAGCCCTCGATGCGGTCGCGGATTTCAACCTCGCGGGCCCCGCAGGCGTGCTGCTGCCCCGGCTGGTGGAGGCGGCGTGGGGCGCGGGCCCGGGGCCGCCGCGGGCCTGAAACGTTCCGGCACCCGTCGCCGCCAATGACGAGGCGGCGCGTGGCGGCGGGCGCTCCCGGCCGGCGCCTTGGGCCGCCACCCGCCGGGGTGGCGGCCGCCCGGATTACTTGCCGGAGTTGAGCCAGCGGCTGGTGCGGTCGATGAGTTCGGCCATGGCCTTGCCATCGACCGGCAGCTGGTCGGCCGGCAGGTCCATGTGGTTCAGCGGCGTCTCCTGCACGTACTGGTCGAAGACGGGCGCCACCACCTCGAGCGGGTAGTGCGGGATGCGCCGGTTGCGCCGGAACTCGGCGATGGGGACCTCGGCCTCGATGATGGCCTCGTTGTTGGTCGGGTCCTCGGCCAGCACCTGGCCGCGCGGACCGACGATCAGCGAGCCGCCACCGAACTTCGCCGCCTCGCTCCCGGGCGGGAAGGTGATGTTCGACATGGCCGAGTAGAAGTTGTTGAACTGGGCGACGGCCTTCACGTCCACCGGCGAGAAGAGGGTCGCCGTGCGGAACATGATCTCGACGCCGCGCATGGCGTAGGCCGCGAATACGAACGGGTCGAGCTGCACGGTGCTCACGGCGATGTTGCCGAACTCCGTCTGCAGCACGGGGAACTCCTGCTCGATGCCGTACCGTTCGCGGTAGCGGTCGCGCACGCCCTCGATGGTCGTGGTGGGGATCTCGTTGCCCGGCGTCAGGCGCTTGACGTTGCGCGTCTTCCAGTAGCGGGCCGCCACCTCGCCCTTGCGGTCGATGACGGCATTGAGGCTCAGGATGTGGCCCGGCCATTCGCCGTCGCGGGCATAGCTGCCGAAGATGATGTACGTGTCGCACTCCCGGGCGACCTCGCCGAGCGCCGCGGTCTCGGGTCCCGGGATCTCGATGGTGAAGCGCAGCTTCTCCTCGCGGCTGCCCTCGGAGTAGCCGGTCAGCGGGAACTCGTTGTAGAGCAGGAAGTCCGGCTTCTTCCCGGTGCTGCAGGCCTGGCGGGCCAGGCGGACCATGCGGTCGAGGTTGCCGCGCAGGCCCTCCTCGATGCTGGGCGCCGTCTGCAGGTTGTCGACGCCGTGCTGGACGACCTTGACGACGACGACGTCCTTCTCGAGGGGCCGCGTCGGGTAAGTGCCGTCGGGGCGCACCAGTTCGACGGGCTTGGCCGGCTCGGCGGCGGTCTTGTCGGTGGTGGCGGGGCGTTCACCGCTGCAGCCGGCGGCGATAGCGACGGCGGTGAGCAAGGCAGCAATTCGGCGAATCGGCGGCATTGGACGGACCTCCGGCGGATGTCCGGATGAGTATACGGCGGGCCGACGGAGTGTCGGAGCACGGGGCGAGGGAGTTCCCTTGACCTCCCGCGGCGGCCGCGCGTAGCGTTGGTTTGCAAGTTGGGGAGAGCGACGATGCCGGGGGTTCGCGCTGTGACACGCGCCGCGTTGGCGGCCACTACCCTGCTGGTGGCGATTACCGCCATGTCCGCGGGCCGCGCCGAGGAGACAGCGCCTGCGGATGCAGCCGAGGCAGGCCTGTCGCCGGCAGAGGCGGGTCGTGTGCCCCGGCCGCTGCAAGGCGCCACGGCGGCGCGCCTCGTCGAGGCGGGAGAGGCTGAATACCCGCAGAGCGCCCTCTGGCGGGGGAGAGAGGGCTGGGTCGACCTGAGTTTCGTGATTCGGCCGGACGGTACCGTCGGTGATCCCGTCATCGAAGACTCGAGCGGGATTCCGGAACTCGAGAAGTCAGCATTGAAGGCAGTGATGCGGTCGCGCTATTCACCGGCGACCCTGGACGGCAAGCCCGTCGAGCAATGCGCCGCGACCATGCGGTACAAGTTCGTCATCGCCAGCCTGCCGAGGGGCGCGCGGCGAGCCTTCATTACCGAGTTCGAACGGGCGCAGTCGGCCCTGAGGACGGGCGATCTGGCCGCGGCGCGGGCGATCGCCGATGAACTCGCCGAGCGCCATACGACGAACCTGTACGAGGACGCACGCCGCTGGGTGCTCGAGGCCCAGCTGCGTGAAGCGGGAGGTGACAAGGCTGGCGCCCTGGATGCCATCGAGCGGGCGTTGTCGTACGGCGAGAAGCATCTGGAGCCGGTGCTGTATCGGGATCTGGTGGTACGAGCCTTCTGGCGCGCAGGTGAACTGCAGCAGTGGAGCCGGGCGCTCGCGATGGACGAGCGACTTGTGGCGCTGGCGGACACGGCGCCAGGCACGCCGGTGCATCCGAATGTGGTCCGCGCCGCGGCGGAGATCCGTGCGGCCATCGCCGGTCCGCAGATCCTCGGGTTTCCCGGCACGGTCGGTTACCGTACCGGCTGCGCCGAGGGCCGGCCCAACTGGCAGCACGAGCTGCTCCGGCGCGAGTTCGCCTTCGACTCGGTCGAGGGCAAGGTCGACGACTTCGAGCTCCGCTGCGACTGGCGGCGGATCCGCGGCAGCGTCAACACCGAGCAGGCCTGGAAGGTGCCGGAGAACTGGGGCTGGTGCCAGCTGTTCGTCTTCGGCGAGGAGGGGGCCAGGGTGAAGCTGGTCGAGTATCCCCTCGAGCCCACCGCACCCACGGCCTCCGCCGACGCCCCGGGCAGTTGATCCCGGCGGCCGTGCCACGCCGTCGCCGGCGTCGCATGGCGGCAGAGTCCCGCACGGGGACCGTTCGTCGCCTGGCCTCGATGGCTGCGACAGACGGGCGCAGGTGACTGCGCCGCCACGGCACCGGACAGGTCTATGATTCCGTCAGGTCCTGTCCGCGGTGTGCCGGCAGGTTCCTTCCGAGGGGAGGGTCCACGTCATGTACATCAACTTCTGGTATCCCGCCGGCCTCGCCACGGAGATCGCCGGCACGCCGGTGCGGCGGCGCATGCTGGCGCAGGACTTCGTGCTGTGGCGGGACCAGGCGGGCCGGGTCCAGTGCCTGGCCAACACGTGCATCCACCGGGGCGCATCGCTCGCCGACGGCAAGGTGCTGGGCGACGACGTGCAGTGTCCCTACCACGGCTGGCGGTTCGCGGGTGACGGGCGGTGCACCGCGATCCCATCGCTGGGACGCGGGGCGCGCATTCCCGGCCGGGCCCGCGTCGATGCGTATCCCGTGGCCGAGAAGTACGGCCTCGTGTTCGTCTTCCTCGGCGACCTGCCCGAGGTCGAGCGTTGCCCCATCATGGACATTGCCGAGTACCGGGGCGAGGCCCCCGACCCTGGCTGGCGCGCCACGATCCAGCACTTCACCTGGGACATCGACTACCAGCGCTCCGTCGAGAACGGGCTCGACGGCGCCCACAACGAGTTCGTGCATCCCACCCACGGCTACTCGGGCGACCGCGACGACATCCGCATCGCCGTGGAGGACTACGAGATCGTCGATACCGAGTGGGACAGCGGCCACTTCAGCAGCCGGCGGGCCCCGCCGCTCGCCGACGCGAAGATGCGCGAGGCCTCGGGCCGAACCGTCGATGCCGTCATCCGCGGCGGCACGGGCCACCATGGCGCCGCCATGGTCTGGACGCTGATCCATCCGACCGACCGCATCAGCATCCACCAGTACCTGTTCGAGACGCCCGTCGATGAGGGCCGCACGAGCCTGTACCTCGTCAACCTGCGCAACTTCCTGCTCGATCCGGCCGAGGACCCTCGCATGATGGGCCGCAACGAGGTCGTCGCCCTCCAGGACCGCGACGTGCTGCAGGCGGTGCGGCCGGTGCTGACCCCGCCCGGCCGCACCAAGGAGTTCTTCACGCCGGCCGACATCACCATCGCCAGCTACCGCGACAAGCTGAAGGCCTGGGAGGACCGCGGCTGGCGCATCGACATGGCCGAGGTCAACCGCACGCGCGGCCGCACGGCCTTCGCGATCCCGAGCCCGGCGCGCCGTCAGCAGGGGGGCTGGGTGCTGGACCCGGTTCCGCTCATTCCTGCGCGGGTGGCGGCGGCGGCAGCGGCCACGCCCGGGGTCTAGGCGGGGTATCCGGTGGCAGGGAATGCGGCCGACCCGGGCAGTGCCGGGTACTGGAACGGCGAGGGCGGACGCCGGTGGCTTGCCCACATGGACCAGACCGAGCGGCTGCTCGAACCGCTGACCGAGGCCCTGTACGCGGCGGCCACCGTCGTCGCCGGTGAGGCGGTCCTCGACGTCGGCTGCGGTGGCGGTGCCACCAGCCGCGAGCTCGCGCGCCGTGCCGGGCCTGCGAGGCGTGTCACCGGCGTCGACGTGTCGGCGCCGATCCTCGCCGTCGCAAGGGAGCGTTCCCGCGATCTGCCGAACCTGGTGTTCGAGACTGCCGACGCCGCTGACGCCGCCGCGCCCGTCCGGCGCCACGACGTGCTGGTGTCCCGGTTCGGTGTCATGTTCTTCGCCGACCCGGTGGCGGCCTTTGCCAACCTGCGCCACTGGCTCGTACCGGGCGGTCGCGTGGCGTTCCTGTGCTGGCAGTCCCTCGACCGCAACCCGTGGATGGCGGTGCCGGCGGGCGCCGCCTTCCGCATCGTGCCGGCACCGCCACCGCCGGAGCCCGGCGCGCCCGGCCCCTTTGCCTTCGCCGATGCGGACCGGACGCTGGGCATCCTCGAACGGGCTGGCTTCCGTACGCCCCAGGCGGTGCCGGTCCGCGCGGGCATGCGGTGGGCCGATGCCGCTACGGCGCTCGATTACGTCATGGAGATGGGCGTGCTCGGCCGCGCCCTGCAGGACCAGCCGGACGCCGTCCGGTCGAGGGTCCGCGAGGCCGTCGGTGGCGTGCTCGCGGAGCGTACCGGTGGCGACGGCGCCGTCGTCCTCGACTGCGCTGCCTGGCTCGTGACGGCGTCGGCCTGAGCGACCCGGCCGACCGCTGCCCGATGCCGCCTAGCGTGAGGGTGGTGTGCTCGTGTCGACGAGCCGGCCCACGACGGCGCCCGGCGTAGCCTTGCCGGCCAGCAGGTCCTGCAGGTGCTCCGGCGCGATGAAGTGGCAGTAGTGAATGCCGCGGAACCGGGCCGGTGCATCCGCGAGCGCGGGGTCCAGGAAGTCGACGACGAAGCCCTTGGTGTGGATGCGCAGCGCGCCATCCGCGTCGACGGACGTCAGCGTGAAGGGCGCGAGCCAGTCCGGGCCGGTCATGCCGGGCTGCGCCTCGTTGACGACGACCTCCTTCGGGTCGAAGACGACCCGGGCGTAGGCGGGCGCCGCCACCTGCCGCGACACCAGCGCATGCACCGCGCGGTTCATGTCCTGGCAGGCCCCGTCAGGACCGGCGCTGCCTGACCCGTAGGTGGCAACGAGGTGGTCGGCACTCTTCAGCTTGCAGGAGATGGCGACCAGCCGGCCCGAATCGTCGCGCCACTCGAACTGCTGCAGCGTGGGCCCCTCGATCACGGCCTTCGACTTCACGAAGGCGTCGAAGCTGGCCTGGACCTCGACCTTCATCGGCAGGTCGGTGCGCGTGACGAGACGTTCGGCGGCGAGGCAGAACTCCGCCGTCGCCGGCAGCTGACCCAGTGCCGGTGCCGGTGCGCTGCCCGGCGTGGCGCAGGCTGCCACCAGCAGGGTTGCACCGAGCCCGGTGGCGGCGGCCGGCAGGCCGGAAATGACGGGTCGTCGCATCGGGTGCTCCTGGCGTAATCAGGGGGTAGGCAGCACCTGGCTCAGCTCGTGCGCGTGGCGTGGCGCTGCTCGAGCTCGTGGGCCACGTCGGCGAGCCGCAGCCCGTGCTGCCGGAGCAGCACGATGAGGTGGTAGACGAGGTCGGCGGCCTCGCTGGCGATGCGGGCCCGGTCCGGGCCGACGCTCGCCAGCGCCAGCTCGACGGCTTCCTCGCCCACCTTCTGGGCGATGCGCGAGGGGCCGGCCGCGAAGAGGCTCGCCGTGTAGCTGCCGGCGCCGGGGTCGGTGCGGCGCTGCTCGATCACCTGCTCGAGGCGCACGAGGAAGTCGATGTTGGGCTCGGTCATGGGCGTACCTCGATGCCCCGGTCGCGCAGGTAGGCCTTGAGCGCCGGGATGCGGATCGTCGCGGAGTGGAAGACGCTGGCCGCGAGCGCCCCGTCGACGCGCGCGGTGGTGAAGACGTCGGCGAAATGCTCCGGGGCGCCGGCCCCGCCGGAGGCGATGAGCGGCACCCGGCAGCGGGCGCGCACGGCGGCCAGCTGGGCCAGGTCGTAGCCGCGGCGCACGCCGTCCTGGTTCATGCAGTTCAGCACGATTTCGCCGGCGCCGAGTTCCTGCACGCGGTCGACCCACTCCAGGGTGCCCAGCCCGGAGGCCCGGGTGCGGTCCGGGTCGCCGGTGAACTGGTAGACGCGGTACTCGCCGTCCTCGACCCGGCTGTCGATGCCGACGACGACGCACTGGCTGCCGAAGCGGCGGGCGAGCTCGGTGATGAGCGCCGGCCGCTCGAGCGCCGGGCTGTTGATGCTGACCTTGTCGGCGCCGGCGTTGAGCACGCTCTCGGCGTCGGCGACGCTGCGGATCCCGCCGGCGACGCAGAAGGGGATGTCGAGGACGCCGGCGACGCGCCGGATCCAGCTGCGGTCGACGGAGCGACCCTCGGGGCTCGCCGTGATGTCGTAGAAGACGAGCTCGTCGGCACCTTCGTCGCGGTAGCGCGCGGCGAGCTCGATGATGCCGCCCACGACCCGATGGTCGCGGAACTGCACGCCCTTGACGACTTCGCCGTTGCGGACGTCGAGGCAGGGAATCAGGCGGCGCGCCAGAATGGTTCGATCTCCGCAGGGGTGAGACGCCCGTCGAGCAGGGCCTTGCCGACGACCACGGCGGCAGCGCCGGTGGTGGCCAGCCGGTGCAGGTCGGCGGCGTTGCCGACGCCACCGGACGCGATGATCCGGGCCGCCGGGAACCGCCGCGCCGCCTCCGCGTACAGGGCATCGTTGGGGCCTGCCAGCGTGCCGTCGCGGCCGATGTCGGTGACCAGGTAGTCGCGGGCGCCGAGGGCCAGGTAGCGGTCCAGCAGGGTCCACAGGGAGTGCCGCGTGTCCTCGAGCCAGCCCCGGGTGGCGGCCAGGGGCTCGCCCTCCGGTGACAGCCGCACGTCGAAGGCGAGCACGACGCGCCCGGTGCCAAGCTCCGTCAGCCAGGCAGCGGTCTCGTCGGGCCGCTCCACGGCCATGGAGCCGATCACGATGCGCCGGGCACCGGCCGCGAGCAGGGCCCGGGCGTGGTCCAGCGTCCGCACCCCGCCGCCGCACTGGACCTCCAGGGACGTGCTGCCGGCGACGCGCTGGAGGACCGCCAGGTTGCGCGGCTCGCCGGCCCGCGCACCGTCGAGGTCGACAAGGTGCAGGCGCCGTGCGCCGGCCGCGGCATATCCCTGGGCGAGTTCCAGGGGGTCGGTCGCGTAGCGCTGCACCTGGCCGAAGTCGCCCTGGTGCAGGCGCACGCACTGGCCGTCGAGCAGGTCGATGGCGGGGATGAGTTCCATGGGACTCAGGTTGCCAGGAAGTTTGCGAGCACGCGGGCACCGGCCGGCCCCGACCGTTCCGGGTGGAACTGGCAGGCCTGGAAGTTGCGGTGCGCGAGCACCGCGGTGAAGGGGCGGCCGTAGTCCGTCGTCGCCACGGTCGCGGCGCCTACGTCGGCGGCGTAGCTGTGCACGAAGTACATGTGGGTTCCGGAGGCGATGCCCGCCAGCAGCGGTACCGGCCGCGTCACCGTCAGCTGGTTCCAGCCCATGTGCGGTACCGGCCGGTCGGGGCTGGCCTCGAGCCGGCGCACCGTGCCCGGGATGATGCCGAGGCAGCGGGCGTCGTCCTCCTCGGACCCCTCGAAGAGCAGCTGCAGGCCGAGGCAGATACCCAGCACCGGCTGCGTGAGGGTCGGCAGCAGGCGGTCCAGCCCGTGGGCAGCGAGGCGCTCCATGGCCGCGCGCGCGGCGCCGACGCCGGGCAGGATCACGCGGGGGGCGGCCCGGATGACGCCGGCGTCGGTGGTGAGCACGCCCTCGTGGCCGAGGCGCTCCAGCGCGAACATCAGCGAGGCGATGTTGGCGCCGCCCCCGTCGACGATGGCGACCTGGCTCACAGCACGCCCTTCGTGCTGGGCAGCACGTCGCCATGGCGGGCGATGGCCTGGCGGAGCGTCCGCCCGACGCCCTTGAAGCAGGCTTCCACCATGTGGTGGCTGTTGTCGCCGCGCACGGCGATGTGCAGGTTGGCCCCCAGGGTGTCGGCGAGCGAGCGGAAGAAGTGCGGCACGAGTTCCGTCGGCAGTCCGCCCACGGCCGGCCGCGGGAACCTGCCACGGAACACCAGGTACGGCCGGCCGGAGAGGTCGAGGCTCACCTTCGCCTCGCTCTCGTCCATCGGCAGCAGGAATCCGTAGCGGCCGATGCCGCGCTTGTCGCCCAGCGCCTCGCGGAGCGCCTGGCCCAGCGCCAGCGCCACGTCCTCGACGGTGTGGTGCTCGTCGACGTGCAGGTCGCCGGCGCAGTCCACCTCGAGGGCGAAGCCGCCGTGCTTCGCCACCTGCTCGAGCATGTGGTCGAAGAAGCCGATGCCGGTGCGGATGGCCACGGGCCCGGTTGCGTCGAGGTTGACGCTGATGCGGATCCTCGTTTCCTTCGTCTCGCGCTGCACGGTGGCCGTGCGTTCGGGCTCGAGGAGGGCGCGCACCACCTCGGGCCAGCTGCCGGCGTCGGCCGGCCGGATGCGGAAGGCGCGCACGCCGATGTTCCGGGCGAATTCCAGGTCGGTCTCCCGGTCGCCGGCCACGAAGCTGGCGGCCGTGTCGATGGGCGTGTGCTGCAGGAAGTCGCCGAGGATGCCGGGCTTCGGCTTGCGGCAGTCGCAGGCGTCGGCCGGCCGGTGCGGGCAGATGAAGACGTCGCGGAAGACGATGCCCTGGCTGCGGAAGAGCCCGACGACGAAGTCCTGGACCCGCTGGAAGTCCTCCGTGGGGAACGACTCGGTCCCGAGGCCGTCCTGGTTCGTGACCATGACGAACTGGTAGCCGGCGTCGCGCAGCCTGAGCAGGGCCGGGATCACGCCCGGCACCAGTTCAACCTTGTCGAGCCGGTCGACCTGCTCGTCGGGGGGCTCCCAGATCAGGGTGCCGTCGCGGTCGAGGAAGGCGATGCGGGCAGCGGTCATGGGCGTGGCTCCGGGCCGGCGGACAGGCCGAACGCTGCCAGCAGCCGGCCGTTTTCCTCCGGCGTGCCGATGGTGATGCGCAGCCCGCCGGGGGTGGCCGGATCCTGGCTGAAGTCCCGGATCAGGATGCCGGCCTGGCGGGCCTGCGCGACGAGCGTGGCTGCGGCGTCGGACTCGACGAAGATGAAATTGGCGTCGCTGGGCCACACGCGGCGGATCGAAGGGACCCGCGCCAGGGCCGTGGCCATGCGGCTGCGCTCGGCCACCAGCAGTTGCCGGCGCCGCAGGGACTCGGCGGCGGTGGCTGGCTCCAGGGCCGCGAACACCGCTTCCTGGCTGGCCGTCGGGAAGGAGTAGGGTGGCAGGATGCCGCCGAGCTGTGCCACCAGCGGCGGGGCGCCCAGCAGGACGCCGCAGCGGACACCGGCGAGGCCCAGCGCCTTCGACAGCGTGCGGAGCACCACGACGTGCTCGAAGCGCGACAGCAGGTCCACGGTCGGGTCGTCGCCAGCGAACTCCGCGTAGGCGGCGTCGAGCACGACCACGCCTCGTCCGGCGAGGCCCTCGCAGAGGGCGACGACGTCGGCCCGCGGGAACTGGTTGCCCGTCGGGTTGTTGGGCGAGCAGACGAAGACCAGGCGGCTGGCGGGCTGCCAGCCCGCGAGGATGGCGTCTACGGGCAGGGCGTAGCCCTGTTCGCGCCGCAAGGGGATCCGGCGGATCCCGGCGCCCTGCACCTGCGCGTAGACCTCGTACATGCCGAAGGTGGGCGGGCAGATGACGATCTCGTCCTGCCCGGCGCGGCAGAAGGACCGCACCAGTACGTCGATGGCCTCGCTCGAGCCCCGGGTCACGAGGGCCTGGTCGGCGGCGACGCCGTAGCTTGCGGCAAGCCGGGCTGCCAGCGCCGCCGGGTGCGGATCGGGATAGCGGTTCAGGCCGTCGCGGGTCGTGTCGCCCACCGGCCGCCACGGATTCTCGTTGGCATTGAGCCGCGTATAGCCGCCGACGTACTCCGCCGGGCGGTAGGGACGGAGCGCCCGGATCTCGGGCCGCAGCAGGTCCATGACGCTCACGGGGCGGCACCCCTGCCGCCAGGCAGCTGGCCGTCGAGGCGCACCGTCACGGCGGCGGCATGGGCGTCGAGGCCCTCGAGGCTGGCGAGGCGCGTGACCGTCGGCGCCAGGCCGGCGAGTCCGTCGCGGGTCACCTCCTGCAGCGTCATGCGGCGCTGGAAGTCGGCGACGGACAGCCCGCTGTAGCTGCGGGCGAACCCGTAGGTCGGCAGGACGTGGTTGGTGCCGCTGCAGTAGTCACCGACGGATTCCGGGGTGAAGGCGCCGATGAAGACCGAGCCGGCGGTGCGCACGCCGGCCACCAGGGCGCGGGGTTCGGCCGCCTGCAGGATCAGGTGCTCCGGTGCGTACCGGTTGGCGACCGTCACCGCCGTCGCGAGGTCCGGCACCACCACGGCGACGCTGCCGGTGAGCGCCCGCTCGATGATGGCGCGCCGGGGCAGTCCGGGCAGGGCGGCCGCGATCTCGGCGCCGACGGCCGGGACCAGGGACGGTTCGACGGTCACGAGCACGACGTGGGAGTCGGGGCCGTGCTCGGCCTGGGCCAGCAGGTCCAGCGCGACGAAGCGCGGGTTCGCGTCGCCGTCGGCGATCACCATGACCTCGGACGGGCCGGCCGGCATGTCGAGGGCGGCGCCGTCCGGGTCGGTGGCGACGAGCGACTTGGCCGCCGTGACCCAGCTGTTGCCCGGGCCGTAGATCTTGTCGACCTTCGGGACCGTCCCGGTGCCGAAGGCCATGGCCGCCACGGCCTGGGCGCCGCCGAGTTTGTAGATCTGCTCGATGCCGCACGCAGTGGCTGCATAGACGACGGCGGGGTCGGCGCGGCCGTCCGGGCGTGGTGGCGTGCAGAGGACGCGCGTCGGGCAGCCGGCGATCCGGGCCGGCACGGCCAGCATGATGGCCGTGGAAGGCAGCGGCGCACTGCCGGCCGGCACGTAGAGCCCGACCCGGTCGATGGGCACGCTGACGCGCTCGCAGACGACGCCCGGCGCCGTCTCCACCCGTAGCGGCGTCGACACCTGGGCCGTGTGGAAGCGCGTGACGTTGGCGATGGCGGTGTCGATGGCCGTGCGGGCGGACGCGTCGAGGCTGGTGGCCGCCGCGGCGACCTCGTCCTTCGAGACGCGGAAGCCCGTCAGCTCGACGCGGTCCAGTTCGCGCGTGAGCTCGTGCAGGGCGGCGTCGCCACGCCCCCGCACTTCCGCGACGAGGGCGGCCACGCGGGCGAGGAAGGCGGGGTCTGCCGCCTTCACGGGGCGCGCCAGGGCAGCCGCCTGTTCGGCGGGCTTGAGCTGGCTCCAGTCGACGGTGCGCAACATGCGGGGTCCAGGGTCCTCAGGCGAGCATCTTCTCGACGGGGACGACCAGCACCGACGTCGCACCGATGCTCTTCAGGCTTTCGAGCGTCTCCCAGAACACGTTCTCGCGGCAGACGACGTGGACGGCCACGCGGTCATCGAGGCCGTCGAGGGGCAGCACCGTCGGCGCCTCGGTGCCGGGCAGCAGCGCGGCGATCTTCGCCAGGGCCGACTTGGGCGCGTGCATCATGATGTACTTGCTCTCGCGCACCTGCATGACGCCCTCGACCCGCTGCAGCAGGCGGTTGATCCACTCGATCTTCTCCGGCGGTACGGCCACCGGCGTCTGCAGGATCACGGCACGGCTCTCGAGGATCGTCTCGCCCTCACGGAGCTTGTTGGCCGCCAGCGTCGCGCCCGTGGAGACGAGGTCGCAGATGGCGTCCGCCCGGCCGAGGCTCGGCGCAATCTCGACGGCGCCGGAGAACTCGACGACGGTGGCCGGGATGTCGTGGCGCTTCAGGTAGTCGCGCACGATGGACGGATAGCTCGTGGCAATGCGGCGGTTGCGCAGGTCGGCGACGCTCGCCACCGCGCTGCCATCGGGATAGGCGAACGCCAGCCGGCAGTGCCCGTAGTCCAGCGTCCGCACGATGCGGAAGGGCTCGACCGGATCCTGCTCGAGGAAGTGCAGGCGCCGCTCCTCGACGATGTTCATGCCGGCGATGCCAAGATCGCAGACATCGTCGCGCACGAGGCCGGGGATGTCGTCGTCCCGGACGAGCAGCACGTCGACGGGCATGTTCTCGCCGTAGGCGATGAGCTGGTCCGGACCACGGCTGTACTTGAGGCCACAGCGCTGCAGCAGGTCCAGGGACTGCTCGGTGAGCCGGCCGGACTTCTGGATGGCGATCTTGATGCGGGCGGGTTTGTCGGTCATCAGCGGGAGCCTCCTTGGGGCGTCCTGCGCAGTCTGCGCAGCGCCGTGGCATAGCCGCCGGCACCGTCATTCAGGCAACGGGCGACGCGCCCGATGGTGGTGACGCTGACGCCGGTGCGGTCGTGGATCTGGCGGTAGGGCAGGCCGTCGGCCAGGCGCTCGGCGACGACCCAGCGGTCGGCCATGGCCTGGATCTCGGCCGGCGTGCACAGGTCGCGCAGGAACGCCTCGCACTCCGCCGTGGTGCGCAATGTCAGCATCGCCCGGTACAGGGCCTCGCGGGAGGCCGTGTCGTCGAGTACCCGGTGGTCCTTCATCGCCGCTCTACCGTACTAATACGCTAATACATTAATACGGACAGGGGGCCCGCCGCAAGCCCGCCCCCCGTCGGGGCGGGCTTGCAGTGGTGGTCAGGCGGCGAGGGCCGTGCGGATGGCGGCGCCCAGCGCGGCAGTGCCGCAGGGCGGCTGCCCGGGGAGGGCGATGTCGGCGGTCCGGTGCCCGCCCTCGATGGCCGTGAAGACGGCGCGCTCGATCCGTTCCGCCTCTGCCGCCAGCCCCAGCGAGTGCCGGAGCAGCATGGCGGCGCTCAGGATGGTGCCGCAGGGATTGGCGCGGTCGAGACCCGCGATGTCCGGGGCCGAGCCGTGGATCGGCTCGTAGAGGCCGCGGCGGCCTGCACCGAGCGCCGCGGACGGCAGCATCCCCAGCGAGCCTGTCAGCATCGAGGCCTCGTCGGTCAGGATGTCGCCGAACATGTTCTCGGTGACGAGCACGTCGAAGTCGCGCGGCCGCGACAGCAGGTGCATGGCGGCGGCATCGACGAGCACGTGCTCGAGGGCCACGTCCGGGAACTCCGTGCGGAAGATCTCCGTGGCGAGGCTCCGCCACAGGCGCGAGGTGTCGAGGACGTTGGCCTTGTCGATGGAGGCGACCTTGCGGCGGCGCTGGCGGGCGAGGGTGCCGGCCATGCGCAGCACGCGCTCGATCTCCTCGCGCGTGTAGGTGCAGACGTCCGTGGCCGAGTCGGCCGTCCGCTCCTTGCGGCCGAAGTAGATGCCGCCGGTCAGCTCGCGGACCACGAGGATGTCGACGCCCTCGAGCCGCTCGGGCCGCAGCGGCGAGGCCGCGTAGAGCGCCGGGTGCGTGGCCACGGGGCGCAGGTTCGCGTACACCCCCATGGCGGCCCGCATCTCGAGCAGGCCGAGTTCCGGACGCACCTTCGCCTCGGGATCGCTCCACTTCGGCCCGCCGACGGCGCCGAGCAGCACCGCATCGGCGCGGCGGCACAGGTCGGCCGTGGCGGGCGGGAAGGCGCTGCCGGTGGCGTCGATGGCGGCGCCGCCGATAAGGCCCGTCTCGAACCGGAACGGCTCGCCCCGCTGCTGGCCGACGACCTCAAGGCAGGCGACGGCTTCGCGGACGACCTCGGGGCCGATGCCGTCGCCGGCGAGGACGCCGATCAGGGCTGCCACGCGCGGCCCTGCTCGAAGCGGGTGATGGCGTCGGACTGGTTGAGCAGGAAGCCGAGCTGGTCGACCCCGTTCAGCAGGCAGTACCGGGCGAATCCGTCGATGGGGAACTCCACGGTTCGCCCGTCCGGCAGCTTCACGTGGCGCTGCTCGACGTCGACCGTCACTTCGGCGCCAGGATTGGCGATGAGCCACGCGTGGGTGGCGGCATCGACGATGACCGGCACGAGCCCGTTCTTCAGCGAATTGCCCCGGAAGATATCGGCGATGCCGGTGCTGATCACGGCGCGAATGCCGTAGTCGAGCAGGGCCCACGGCGCATGCTCGCGCGACGAGCCGCAGCCGAAGTTGTTGCCGGCCACGAGGACCTGGCAGCCGGCGGCCGCGGGCGTGTTCAGCACGAAATCGGGGCGCGGCGCGCCGGTCTTGTCGTAGCGCCAGTCGGCGAACAGCGCCTTGCCAAGCCCCACGCGGGTCGTGGTGGTCAGGAAGCGCGCCGGCACGATCTGGTCGGTGTCGACGTCCGCCTGGTTGATGACGACGGTCCGCGAGGTGATGACGGTGACTTTTTCCATGGTGGTCTCCGGATGCGGGCGCTCAGGCGGCCAGGTACTGGCGCGGATCGGCGATGCGGCCGGCAATGGCCGAGGCTGCCGCGGTCAGCGGGCTCGCCAGCACGGTGCGGGCGCCGATGCCCTGGCGGCCTTCGAAGTTGCGGTTGCTGGTGCTGACGCAGAGCTGGCCGGCACCGGTGACGTCGCCGTTCATGCCGAGGCACATGGAGCAGCCGGCCTCGCGCCACTCGGCACCAGCGGCCTGGAAGACCTGGTGCAGGCCCTCGGCCTCGGCCGCCCGCTTGACCTGCTCGGAGCCCGGCACGACGAGCATGCGCACGCCGGCGGCGACCTTGTGGCCCTTGAGCACGCTGGCCGCCGCACGCAGGTCGGACAGCCGCGAGTTGGTGCAGCTGCCGACGAACACCACGTTGACCTCGCGCCCGAGCATCGGCTTGCCCGCCTCGACGCCCATGTAGGCGAGGGCCTTGCGGAAGCTGACGTCGCCATCGGCGGGAACGGGCTGGCCGATGGGCACGACCATGCCGGGGTTCGTGCCGAAGGTGACCATCGGCGTGAGGGCGGACACGTCGATGTCCACCTCGCGATCGAAGCGCGCGCCGGGGTCCGAGGGCAGCCGGCGCCAGCGGGCCACGGCCGCATCGAAGGCGGCGCCCTGGGGCGCGAGCGGACGGCCCGCCAGGTACTCGAACGTGGTGTCGTCGGGCGCGACCATGCCGGCCCGGGCGCCGGCCTCGATGCTCATGTTGCAGATGGTCATGCGCTCTTCCATCGACAGGGCGCGGATGGCGCTGCCGCGGTACTCGATGACGTGCCCGGTGCCGCCGCCGACGCCGATCTTCCCGATGATGGCGAGGATGATGTCCTTGGCCGTGACGCCGGCCGGCAGCGCGCCCTCGCAGTTGATGGCGAGGGTCTTCGGCTTGCGCTGGAGCAGGCACTGGGTGGCGAGCACGTGGCCCACCTCGGTGGTGCCGATGCCGAAGCCCAGCGCGCCGAAGGCGCCGTGGGTGCTCGTGTGGCTGTCGCCGCAGACGATGGTCTTGCCCGGCTGGGTGATGCCGAGCTCGGGGCCGATGACGTGGACGATGCCGCGCTCGACGGCGTCGAAGCCGTAGAGCTTCACGCCGAACTCCCGGCAGTTGTCGATCATGACCTTGATCTGGGCCGCGGCGGCCGGCTCGGACACCAGGTCCAGGTCCTTGAGCGTGCGCACCGGCACCGTCGGCGTCGAGTGGTCGAGGGTGGCGAGCGTCAGGTCGGGACGGCGCACCTTGAGGCCACGCGAGCGCAGCACCGTGAAGGCCTCGGGCGAGGTCACCTCATGCGTCAGGTGCAGGTCGATGTAGAAGACCGCCGGGTTATCGGCGCTCTCGGGAACGACGACGTGGTCGTCCCATACCTTCTCGAACAGTGAACGTGGGGCCATGCGCTGGACTCCGGAGATTGGTCGTGTCGGTGGGGTGGCGCCGCTCAGCCGGCGGTCTCGAGGGGCTCGAGCCAGCCCCGGGTGTCGGCGGTGCGGCCGTTGAACAGGCCGAAGAACGTTTCCTGCAGGCGGGCCGTCAGCGGCCCGCGGCGGCCGGTGCCGACCGGGATCCGGTCGACGGACCGCACGGGCGTGACCTCGGCGGCCGTGCCGGTCAGGAACATCTCGTCGGCGATGTAGAGCAGCTCGCGCGGGATGGTCTGCTCGTGGACCGGAATGCCCATGTCACGGGCCAGCGTCATGATCGTGTCGCGCGTGATGCCCTGGAGGATCGAGGCGGTGGTGGGCGGCGTGATCAGCATGCCGTCCCTGACCAGGAACACGTTCTCGCCGGCACCCTCGCTGACCGTGCCGTCGTAGGCCAGGGCGATGCCCTCGGCGAAGCCCCGGTCGCGGGCCTCGGCGCCCACCAGCGTGCTCGACAGGTAGTTGCCGCCGGCCTTGGCGAGCGCCGGGATGGTGTTCGGCGCGACCCGCTGCCACGACGACACGCAGACATCGACGCCCTGCTCGATGGCCTCCGGGCCGAGGTAGGTGCCCCATTCCCAGGCGGCGATGGCGAGTTCCACGGGGCTGCCCGGCGGCGGTACGACGCCAACCTCGCCGTAGCCGCGGTAGGCGAGGGGGCGCACGTAGGCGCTCTTCAGGCCGTTGCGCAGCACGACTTCCTTGCAGGCGGCATTGATCTCGTCCGCGGACCAGGGCAGCTGGATGCGGTGGATCTTCGCCGAGGCGAGGAGCCGCTTCGTGTGGTCGGCGAGGCGGAAATACCGCGGCCCTGCGGGGGTCGCGTACACCCGGATGCCCTCGAAGACCGACGAGCCGTAGTGGAGGGCATGGGTGAGGACGTGGACGCGGGCCTCGTGCCAGGGCACCAGCTTGCCGTTGTGCCAGATCCACTCGGTGGTCTTGATGGGCATGTGTTCTCCCCCGGGCGTTGCCGGCGGCCTCTCCAAAGGGGGACCGGGCGGCCGGACCGCGATCCCTGAAAACAAAAACCCCGCTACCGTCGGGTGCGGGGTCCGGGCTTGGCGAATCTCGACAGGGTCTGGATTCTAAGGTCAACCGCTCAGACGGCCGCAACCCGCTGGCGGGCTACCCGCCCCAGCGCCATGAACGACTGCGAGGCGACGGCGCGCGTGAGGCGCCGAATGTTCGTGGATGCCGCCGGCGGTTGTCAACCGCGTGCTATGCTCCGCGGCCGCGCCGCGGCTTGCAGCTGCCTGCCGGCGTCGTCACCTCCTCAAGGCCGATCCCGGAGCGAGCATGCCCACCATCGTCTTCATCCAGCAGGACGGCACCCGCCGCGAGGTCCAGGTGCCCGTGGGCCACACGGTCATGGAAGCCGCGGTCGACAACGGCGTGCGCGGCGTGCTCGCCGAGTGTGGCGGCGCCTGCGCCTGCGCCACCTGCCATGCGTACGTCGACCAGGCCTGGCTGCCGAAGTTGCGCCCCATGGAAGACATGGAAGACGCGATGCTCGACACGGCCGTCGACCGGCGCCCCAACAGCCGGCTGACGTGCCAGATCGAGGTGACCCCGGAACTCGACGGCCTGCTGGTCACTGTCGCGCAGAACGGGAACTGAGCGGCCCGCCCCGATGCGCCTGGTGACCCTCGACAGCCGGGAGACGGGCGGTCGGCCGGGGGTGGTCGTGGCCGGTACCGAAGTGGCCGGCGGCGAGATCCTCGACATCGTCGCGAGCCCCGGCAGCCTGGCCGACACCCAATGGCTGCCCCAGTCGGTGGTGTCGGTGCTGGCGGCCGGCGCCGACGGGCTCTCGCAGGTGGCCCGGATGGTCGCCGCCGTCCAGCAGGCGAGCCCCGCCGAGCGGGCGGCCCTGCGCCAGGCCGGCCGCCTGCTGCCGCTCGCGTCGACGGCGCTGCTCGCGCCGGTCCGGCGGCCGGGCCTGATCCTCGTCCTCGATGCGGTCGACCAGTCGCCTGCCCTGGGCGCCTGGATCAAGAACCCGAACGCGGCGGCACCGCCGGGGGCGCGCGTGGCGCTGCCCTCGGGCCAGGTGGAGCGGCTCGACGTGCGGCCGCGCGTCGGCGTGGTGCTGGGGCGGCCGCTTTTCGGCGCCGGCCGCGACCAGGCCGGTCGGGCCGTGGCGGGCTTCACCCTGCTGGCCGACCTGGGCCCCGGACCCGGCCCGGGACATTCGCTGGCCGGGCCCGCCGGGCGCCAGTTCCCCGGTGCCTGTCCGCTGGGCCCGGCGATCTTCACTCCTGACGAACTGCCCCAGCGTCCGCCCGTGCGGCTCGCGTGCCGGGTGAATGGCCACGAGGTCGGCAGCACCGTGCCGGAGCTCGGGGCGGATACGCTCGCCCGCCTGGTCGCAGGCCTGTCGGCCAGCTACGCGCTGCGGCCCGGCGACATCATCGCCTTGCCGGTGGGCGGTTCCCCGGTGACCGTGGGGCCCGGCGACCGGTGCAGCGTTGCCCTCGACGGGCTGCCCGAGCTCGCGTTCACCATCAGCTGACCGCCCATGTCGACCCGCACGATCGCGCTCGACGACCGGCTCTACCACTATCTGCAGGCCGTATCACTGCGCGAGCCCGACGTGCTCGTGCGGCTGCGCGCCGAGACGGCCCGGTTGCCGGCCGCCGGCATGCAGGTCTCCCCGGAGCAGGGCCAGTTCATGGCGTTGCTGGTGCGCCTGCTCGGTGCCCGCCGCTGCCTCGAGGTCGGCACCTTCACGGGCTACAGCGCGCTCGCCTGCGCACTGGTGCTGCCGCCCGACGGGCGCCTCGTCACGCTGGACGTCAGCGCCGACTGGACGGCCGTCGCCCGGCGCCACTGGCTCGACGCCGGCGTGGCCGATCGCATCGACCTGCGGCTCGGCCCCGCGGCCGGGTCGCTGGCGGCGCTCCTGGCCGAGGGAGCCGCCGACAGCTTCGACTTCGCGTTCATCGACGCGGACAAGACCGGCTACGACGACTACTACGAGCTCGCCCTGCAGCTGGTGCGGCCGGGCGGCCTGATCGCCTTTGACAACGTGCTGTGGAGCGGGCGGGTGGCCGACCCCAACGCGCAGGACGCCGACACGAGCGCGTTGCGCGCCCTGAACCGGAAGCTGCACGCCGACGCGCGCGTCGACCTGTCGATGCTGCCCATCGGTGACGGGCTGACGCTCGCCCGGCGCCGCTAGCCGGCGTGCCCTCGCGGGCAGGACCGGGTCAGGCGACCACTTCGATCAGTTCGCCGGCGGCGCCGCGCTCGCAGGTCACCGTGGCGGCCCCGCGGTAGGGTGGCTCGTCGACGGGCGGGCGGACGCCATCGCGCGCATTGCCCTGGAACGTCACTATGGCGATCCCGTCGGGCAGCCCGGTGGCGGGGAGGGGGCGCGCGGCGGCGGGCATCTCGTCGGCCTCGACGTAGCAGCGGCCGGCCAGCGGCAGCGCCGCGATCCGGAACCGCGACTCCCGGTCCATGCCGAACTCGAGGGCCATGGTCTGGACCCGCGACTCCATGGAGGGGGTTTCAGGGACGCTGAACCGGTCGCCGTAGTGCCGCTGCAGGCCGGCCAGCGAAGGGCCGCCGACGATGACGATGAAGGTGCGGTCGACGGCCGAGCGGGCGGGTGGCGCGTCCAGCCCCGGGACCGGCCGCTTGAACTCCGTGAGGTAGATGATCTCGCCGCCGGGCCCGCGCACCTGCATCGCCCGGATGTCGCTGCAGAACGAGAGGTCCAGCGGCGGCGCGACCAGCTCGAATGGCGACCCTGCGAGCCGTGCCGCGATGTCATCGACCTTCTGCACGATGAGCTCCGCCGCGTTCCAGCCGTGGCCCGAGAAGGCCCGGTACCCGCGCTGCCCCGGCCGCTCGATGAAGCGGAACACGAAGTCGTCGGCTCCGGCCGGTGCCATCAGCAGGCAGGGCGCGCCGGCGACGTCGGGAGCGGTCCACAGGGCCGCCTGGGCGTCGCTGACCCGGCCGCGGCCGACGGTCCGGTAGCCCAGCCAGCCGCCATAGGCAGCCTCGCTGGCAGCGAGGCTCGGCGTCACCACCGTGACGGCGGCGATGGGGCCGATGCTGGCCCCGGCGTTCGTGGTGCTCACGCCCGCGCCGTCAGATGATGCCGCGGGCGGTCAGGTCGGCCATGCGCGCTGCGTCGAAGCCGAGCAGCTGGCCGTAGATGTCGGCATTGTGCTCGCCGAGCTCGGGGGCGGGCGAGCGGATGCCGCCGGGCGTTGCCGAGAGCTTCGGTGCCACGTTCTGCATCTTCAGTTCGCCGAGCTTCGGGTGCATGGTCGAGACGATGGCCTTGCGCGCCTGGAAGTGCGCGTCCTCGAGCATCTCCGGGGTGCGGTAGATCTTGCCCGAGGGGATGCCGAACTCGTCCATCAGGGCCTCGAGCCGGTCGGCGTCGATGGTGCGGGTCCAGTCGGAGATCAGGTCGTCCAGCTCCTGCTGCACGGCGCCGCGGGCGGTGTGGGTCGCATAGCGCGGGTTCTTCGCGAGCTCCGGCCGCCCCATGGCGTCGGCCAGCCGGCCGAAGACGGTGTCCTGGTTGGCGGCAATCAGGATCATCTTGCCGTCCCGCGTGGGGTAGACGTTCGACGGCGCGACGTTCGGCAGGATGGCGCCGGTGCGCTCGCGGATGTAGCCGGTCTTGTCGTACTCCGTGACCAGGGACTCCATCATGTTGAGCACGGCCTCGTAGATGGCCGAGTCGACCACCTGGCCCTGGCCGGTGCGCTCGCGGTAATGCAGGGCGGAGAGGGCGCCGACGCAGGCGAAGGTGGCCGCGAGGGAGTCGCCGATGCTGATGCCCATGCGGCTCGGCGGCGTGGACGGGTCGCCGCAGACATAGCGCAGCCCGCCCATGGCCTCGCCGACGGCGCCGAACCCCGCGCGCTTGGCGTAGGGGCCGGTCTGGCCGAAGCCGGACACGCGGATCATGATGAGTCGCGGGTTGATCTCCCGGAGCTTGTCGTAACCGAGGTTCCAGCGCTCGAGGGTGCCCGGCCGGAAGTTCTCGAGGAGGAAGTCGGCCTTGGCGATGAGCTGGCGGGCGATCTCCTGGCCCTCGGCCTCCCGCAGGTTCAGGGTCACGGACTTCTTGTTGCGTGCCACCACGGGCCACCACAGGGACATGCCATGGGACTTCTCCCGGCCCCACTCGCGCATCGGATCGCCCTGGTTGGGCGGCTCGACCTTGATGACCTCGGCGCCGAAGTCGCCCATCAGCTGTCCGCAGAAGGGGCCGGCCAGCAGCGTGCCCATCTCAATCAGACGAAGGCCGGCAAGGGGCCCGGTGCTCGAAGTCGTTTCGGTCGCCATGGAGCGCTCCAGCGAAGGTGGTGTGGTTCGGTTGAGGCGGTTCCCGCGGCGCGCTGGCAGCCAGCGGCCGGTCGGGTTTCCGGGCGCGCGGCGACCCCGAAGCTGGCGCGGCGCGAGGGCCGGGCCGTCCTTGTTGTAACGCCGGACGCGGTGTATAGAATAGCGGATTTCCCCGACCCCAGAAGGCCATGACAGCCTCAGCGCGCCACGTGTCGATCATCGAGGTCGGTCCCCGCGACGGCCTCCAGAGCGAGCCGGAGATCCTGCCGACGCCGGTCAAGATCGAGTTCATCCGGCGCGCCATCGACGCCGGCCTCCGCCGCCTCGAGGTCACCAGCTTCGTCCACCCCAAGCGCGTGCCGCAGATGGCCGACGCCGAAGAGGTGATCCGCGGCCTGCCGCAGCGTGACGACGTCACCTACATCGGCCTGGTCCTCAACCGCAAGGGCTTCGAGCGCGCCCAGGCCACCGGCATCCACGAGATCGGCATGGCCGTGGTGGCGAGCGACACCTACAACCAGCGCAACCAGGGCGTGCCCACGGCCGAGTCGGTGAAGGCGTGGCTCGACATCGCGAAGGCGGCCAAGGCCGCCGGGATCCGGGCGAACGTCATGATCTCGTCCGCCTTCGGTTGTCCGTACGAGGGTGAGGTGCCCCTGTCGCGGGTGCTTGCGCTGGTCGACCAGGTCATGGAGGGCGACCCCGTCGAGCTCGGCCTCGCCGACAGCATCGGCGTCGGCGTCCCGGACCAGGTGACGGAAATGATCGAGGCCGTCCGCGCCCGGGCGCCGGGCGTGCCGATCCGTTGCCACTTCCACAACACGCGCAACACGGGCCTCGCCAACGCCCAGGCGGCTGTGGCCGCCGGCGTGGCCTCGCTCGACGCGAGCATCGGCGGCATCGGCGGCTGCCCGTTCGCGCCCGCTGCCACCGGCAACATTCCGACCGACGACCTGCTGTACATGCTCGACCGATCGGGCGTGGTCACGGGCGTGTCGCTGCCGAAGATCATCGAGACGAGCCAGTGGCTGCAGGCCCAGCTAGGCCGTGGTACTCCGGCGCTGCTGCCGAAGGCGGGCATCTTCCCGCAGGTGGCCGAGCAGTTCCGGGCTGCCGCGGCGTCCTGACGGCCTGTACGCAGAAGATTGACACAGAACACACTGCCCGCAACCAGGTGCCGGTCGCACTGCGCCCGCCGCCTGCCCAGTAACCGCTACCGCCCTCCTGCGAGGGCGCAACGAAAGAGGCCGCTATGAGTTACCGCCTGGGAGTCGACGTCGGGGGCACGTTCACCGACCTGCTGCTGATCAACGAGCAGACCGGCGACATCTACACCGCCAAGGTCCCGAGCACCCCCCACGACTCGTCCGTGGGCGTGCTGAACGGCATCACGAAGGTCTGCAAGAACGCCGGCATCGACCCGAACGAGATCACCCACTTCATGCACGGCACCACCGTCGCCACCAACACGGTGCTGACGGGCAGCGGCGCCAAGGTGGGCCTGGTCACCACCAAGGGCTACCGGCAGGTGCTGCAGATCGCGCGGTCCTTCGTGCCGGGCGGCCTCGGCGGCTGGGTCATCTACAACAAGAGCGCCCCGCTGGCGCCGCTGGCCCTGACCATCGAGGCCGACGAGCGCATCGGTGCCCGGGGCGAGGTCGTGCGCAAGCTCAACGTCGCGGCACTGAAGCGCGACCTGAAGGCGCTCGGCAAGAAGGGCATCGAGGCCCTGACCATCTCGCTGATCAACTCCTTCGCGAACCCCGAGCATGAGAAGCAGGTCGCGAAGGTCGCGGCCGAAGTGCTGCCGGGCATCCCGGTCTCGATCTCGTCGGAGATCGTCCCCGAGATGCAGGAGTACGAGCGCACCATCACCACGGTGGCCAACTCCTACGTTCGGCCCAAGGTCGAGACCTACGTGCGCAACCTGCACAAGCAGGTCAGCAAGACCATGAAGAAGGTCCAGCTGCACATCCTGCGCTCGGACGGCGGCCTGTCCTCGGCCAAGGCGGCCGAGGCCTATCCCGTCAACCTGCTGATGAGCGGCCCGGCCGGCGGCGTGTCCGGCGCCGTCTGGGTGGCCCAGCAGGCCGGGTTCAAGAACCTGCTGACCTTCGACATGGGTGGCACGTCGACCGACGTGTGCCTGGTCGAGAACGGCAAGGCGCAGCTGCGGCGCGAGACGACCGTCGGTGACGTCACGGTCCGCGCGTCCTCGGTCGACGTCCGCACGGTGGGTGCCGGCGGCGGCTCGATCGCCAAGGTGCCGGAGCTGACCAAGGCCCTGCGCGTCGGCCCGGAGAGCGCCGGCGCCGTCCCGGGCCCGGCGGCCTACGACCGCGGCGGCACGCTGCCGACGGTGACCGACGCGAACGTCGTGCTCGGCTACCTGCCGAGCGGCGAGGTGCGCCTCGGCGGCGACATGAAGATCCGCAAGGACCTGGCCGAGAAGGCCGTGAAGCAGGTGGCCGACGCGCTGGGGCTGAGCCTCAAGCAGGCCGCCGCCGGCATCATCGACATCGTCAACGAGAACATGTACGGCGCCTGCCGCCTGGTCTCGGTCGAGAAGGGCTACGACCCCCGCGACTTCTCGCTGATTGCCTTTGGTGGCGCGGGCCCCCTGCACGCCAATGCCGTCGGCAAGCTGCTGGGCTCCTGGCCGGTCATCATCCCGCCGGGCCCCGGCGTGCTGTGCGCCTACGGTGACGCGACGACGCGGGTCCGCGACGAGGCCTCGCGCACGTTCATCCGCCGGTTCAGCGAGACCTCGGCCAAGGAGGTCGCCAAGATCTTCAAGGCGCTGGGCAGCGACGCCTCGAAGGCCCTCGACAGCGAGGGCATCGCCAAGGCCGACCAGTCCATCAGCTACCAGGTCGACATCCGCTACCACGGCCAGGGCCTGCTGCTGACGGTCGACTTCGAGCTGGCCGAGTTCGAGGCCCGCGGACTCGACGTCATCGGCGAGCGCTTCGACGAGATGCACAAGCAGCTCTTCACCTTCGCGCTGCCGCACGAGAAGGAGCTGGTCAACATGCGCGCCGTCGCGCAGGGCAAGCCCACCTTCGTCAAGCCGCAGCAGCTCGAGAAGGGCAGCGCCGATCCGTCGGCCGCGGCCATGGCGAAGCTCACGCTCTTCGTCGAGGGCCGCGACCAGGAGGGCACCCTCTACGACCGTGGCAAGCTCAAGTCCGGGAACGTGGTCAAGGGCCCGGCCATCGTGCTCGAGATGGACTCGACCACGCTGATCCTTCCGAACCATGTCGGCCGGGTGGACGACTGGGGCAACATCCTCATCACCCCCGCCTGACCGCGAACGGCCCAAGGAGCATCCTGCAATGCCAGCCAAACTCGTTGAGACCAAGCCGCGCCCGTTCAAGCGCGTCAGCATCGACCCCATCACCCTCGACATCATCGAGAGCGGCATGCTCAATGCCCGCTACGAGATGGACGCGGTCCTGTTCCGCACGGCCATGTCGCCGGGCATCCGCGAGCAGCACGACGAATTCCCGATGATCGCCAACGTCGACGGCAAGATGGTCGTCGGGCAGTTCGGCAGCTTCATCTACGGCTTCAAGGCGGCCTACAACGGGACCATCGAGGAAGGTGACATCTTCCTGACCACCGACCCGTACAGCTGCAACGGCGCCGTCAGCCACTCGAACGACTGGCTGCTGCTGCGGCCGATCTTCAAGGACGGCCGGCTGATCGCCTACGCGGCCATGTTCGGCCACATGACCGACATCGGCGGCAAGGTGCCGGGCAGCATGCCGACCGACGCCCAGTCGATCTTCGAGGAAGGCATCCGCGTGCCGCCGACGAAGATCTACAAGAAGGACGTCCTGCAGGAGGACATCCTCGAGCTGGTGCTGCACAACTGCCGCATGCCCCAGTGGAACCGCAGCGACTTCCACGCCATCGTCGCGGCCATCCGCACGGCCGAGAAGCGCGTGATCGAGCTCTCCAACCGGTTCGGCGACGACGTGCTGTTCTCGGCCCTCGACGAGCTGCTCGAGCGCAACAAGCGCGCCATGAGCAAGCTGATCAAGTCGACGGTGCCGGCCAAGAAGCAGTACTTCGAAGACTACATCTGCGACGACGGCATGGGCATGGGGCCCTACAAGATCCGTTGCGCGATGTGGCGCGAGGGCGAGAAGGTCATCTTCGACTTCGAGGGCACCGATCCGCAGTCAACGGGCTCCGTGAACTTCTACCTCAACGAGGAGATGTTCAAGATGTTCTGCGGCGTCTACATGATCATGGTCTTCGACCCGCAGATCATGTTCAACGACGGGTTCTACGACCTCATGGAGGTGCGGATCCCCGAGGGCACGCTGCTGAAGCCGCGCGCACCGGCCGCCCTGTCGTGCCGCACCCATGCCCTGGGCCGCATCTTCGACATCCTTGGCGGCCTGCTGGGCCAGGGGAATCCCGACTTCCTCTGCGCGGCCGGCTTCTCCGACAGCCCGCACTTCATGTACTCGGGCTACCGGAAGAACGGCGAGTGGTACCAGCTCTACTCCATCGGCTTCGGTGGCGTCCCCGGCAAGCCCTCGGGTGACGGTCCCGACGGCCACTCGCTGTGGCCGAGCTTCACCAACGTGCCGAACGAGTTCCTCGAGAGCTACTTCCCGCTGCGCATCGAGACCTACGAGACGCTGCCCGATACCGGCGGTGCCGGCCTGCACCGTGGTGGCAACGCCCTCCGCGTGGCCTACCGCATGCTCGAGCCCGGCCAGATCTCGATCCACGACGACCGCTGGCTGACGTACCCCTGGGGCGTCAACGGCGGGCTGCCGGGCGCGCGCAGCCGCAAGATCCTCGTCCGCAAGAACGGCAAGAAGGAGATGCTGCCGTCGAAGTGCGACCGGATCCCCGTCGAGGCCGGCGACCTGCTGTACTTCGACACCTGGGGTGGCGGTGGCTGGGGTGACCCGCTGAAGCGCCCGGTCGAGAAGGTGGCCTTCGACGTCGAGGCAGGGCTCGTCACGCGCGAGGGCGCCAAGCGCTACGGCGTCGTCATCAAGCCCAACGGCACGGTCGACGACAAGGCGACCAAGGCGCTGCGGGCCAAAATGGCCAAGAAGCGCGGCAAGACGAAGCTCTTCGACTTCGGCGGCACCATCGCCGAGCTGAAGAAGAGCTGCCGCAAGGAGACGGGCCTGGAGGCGCCGGCGACGCCGGTCTTCCAGAACTGGTTCGGTGCCGCCGACCAGGGCAAGCGCAAGGGCAAGAAGGCCGCCTGAGCGGCCCGGGCAACGCCCCAAGGGAAAAAAGGGCCGGTGCGCCGCGAGGTGCACCGGCCCTTTGCTTTTGCCGTCCTGCGGATCCGCTGACGGCCCCGGCGCGAGCGGCGCCGCGGCAGTGATGGGGTCTTCAGCCCTCGCCGGCGGCGGAGGGACTGTCGTGGGCGATGGGCAGGGCCTGCCGCTCGTTCTGCTCGGCGAACTCGTGGCCGATGCGCTGGGCGACGGCCCGCAGCCGCGGGATGAACCGCTGCACCGCTTCGGCCTCGGGAACCGCGGTGCTCGAGAACCGGATCGTCAGCGTAGCCAGCAACCGGTCATCTGCAGTCAGGATCGGCACGGACAGGCTCAGTTCGTCGGAGACCCGGCGCTGGCGCCGCCAGAGGGCGTAGCCGCGCTTGCGCGTCTCGGTGAGGGTGTCGGTGACCTTGCGGCGGTTCTGGGCTGGCTGGTCCTCGGGCCGCTTCGACTTGGCCAGCAGGTCGAGCAGCGCGTCGCGCTGCTCCGGCGGACACCAGGCCAGGTAGGCGAGGCCCGAGGCCGAGCCGAGGATCGCCACGCGGAAGCCGGGGCCGCGCTTCTCGACCGCCAGCGGGCTGCGGTGGTCGGTGGTCTGGCGGATCATCATCGTCGAGCCCGACAGGGTCGCAATGGCAACGGGCCAGACCAGCTCGTTGCAGAGCTCGTACATGTAGGGACGCGCGATCTGCGTGACCCAGGCCTCGTCGTCGAAGCCGTCGGAAAGGCCGCGAACCAGGATCGTCAGGCGGTAGCGCTCGTCGCTGGCGGCGCGGTAGGCGTAGCCGGCGTGGCAGAGCGTCTCGAGGATGCGGTAGGTCGTCGTGCGCGGCAGGTCGATGGCCGTGGCCACTTCGGACACGGTGGCACCGTTCTGCTGGTTCAGGACGTGCAGGACTTCGAGGCCCCGCAGGAGGGCACGGATGGGACGTGTGGAGGTCATGGCGATGGAGTTTACAGGATGGTGACGTCCGACAGGCGGACATCGTAGTCGGCGTACCCGGGCTTGCCAAGGGGCAGGGCATGCTGCCCAGATCGCTGCTCCCGGCCCCTCAGACGCCTGGTCCTTCCGGAGGTTCCCAGACCCATGACTTCCCGCTCAGTCCTCGTCACCGGCGCCAACCGCGGCATTGGCCTCGAGCATGCACGCCGCTACCTCGCCCGCGGCTGGCGCGTTTTCGCCGGCGTCCGCGATCCGTCGCGCGCCGCAGCCCTGGCTGCGCTGCCGGCCGCGGCCGGCCAGCTCATGATCGTGCCGCTCGACGTTACCTCGGGCGCTTCGGTGCAGTCCGCCGTCGCCGCGATGGGTGGCACCTCCCTCGATGTCGTCGTCAACAACGCGGGGACCTACGGCCCGGTGGGCTGGTCCGAGCAGGCCAGGACCACCCAGGCGGCCGGGGGCATGGACTACGACGTCTGGCGCCAGATCCTCGAGGTCAACCTGCTCGGCGCGTTCCGCGTGGCCGAGGCCTTCCGCACGCGCCTGGAGGGCGGGGAGCGCCCGCTGCACGTGCTGATGTCGAGCGACCTGGGATCCATCGCCAACAACCGCATGGGGCAGTCCCACGCCTACCGCAGCAGCAAGGCCGCCCTCAACATGGTCTGCAAGGGACTCGCCATCGAGTGGCCCGGCATCATCAGCGTTGCCTTGGCGCCGGGCTGGTGCCGCACCGACCTCGGCGGCGCCGACGCGCCCATCGACCCGGCCGACAGCGTGGCCGCCCAGCAGGAGACCTTCGACCGCCTGACGCTCGCCGACAGCGGCCGCTTCATCGACCGCTTCGGGGAGACGGTGCCGTGGTGAGCCAGGCCGCGATGCATTACCGGGTGCTCGGGCGCAGTGGCCTGCGCGTGTCCGGCGCGTGCCTCGGCGCCATGACCTTCGGCGAGGAGTTCGGCATCGGCGCCGATGCCGAGGGCTCGCGCCGCGTGTTCGACGCGTACGTGGCCGCCGGCGGCAACTTCATCGACACGGCCAACATCTACAACCACGGCACCAGCGAGCGGCTGCTCGGCGGCTTCATGACCGGCAAGCGCACGCGCCTCGTGGTCGCGACGAAGTACACCCTGACCACCGACGGCACCAATCCCAATGCGGGCGGCAGCCACCGCAAGAACCTGCGTGACTCCCTCGACGCCTCGCTGGCGCGGCTGCAGACCGACTACGTGGACCTGCTGTGGGTCCATGGCTACGACCGGCACACGCGCCTCGACGAGCTCATGCGGGCCCTCGACGACGAGGTGCGGCGGGGCAGGGTGCTGGCGCTCGGCATCTCGAACGCACCGGCCTGGGTCGTGGCGGCGGCGAACACGCTGGCGACCGAGCGTGGCTGGACGCCGTTCACCGCCCTTCAGCTGCACTACAACCTGGTGGAGCGCCACATCGAGGCCAGCTTCTTCGCCGTGGCGCGCGCCTTCGACCTCGCCATCACCGCCTGGAGCCCGCTGGCCGGCGGACTGCTGAGCGGCAAGTACGCCGGACCCGGCGCGGCAGGCCGCCTGGCCGGGCCCCGGGGCGCGCGAACGCTGACGCCCGCCAACCAGGCCGTGGCGGCGGCGCTGGCCGGGCTCGCCCGCGAGGCTGGCTGCTCCTCGTCGCAGCTGGCGCTCGCCTGGCTGCTGCACCGGGGCCACGACGGCGTCATCCCGATCATCGGCGCGCGCACGGCTGCGCAGCTCGAAGAGAACCTCGGCTGCCTCGCCGTCGCGGTGGGGCCGGAACTGCTGGCGCGGCTCGACGCGCTGGCGCCGCCCCCGGTTGGCTACCCGGAGGCGCTGCTGGCCGGCGACTTCTTCCAGACCATGATGCACGGGCCAGTGCGCGAGCAGGTCCGCTGGCCCGGCCCTGGCGGCTCCGCTACCTGACACGAGGCCACGGCATCCTGCCCCGTGGGCCCCTGCGGGGCCCGGGAAGCTCTCGAGCCGGCTCAGCCCACTCCCGCCAGGGCGAGCATCGCTGCCGCGACCAGCAGCAGGATTCCCGTCAGCCGGCGCTGCCAGAGGGTCCGGCCACCGGAGGTCCGCGCTGACAGTGCGGCTGCGGTCAGCGCACAGGCGGTGTCGATGAGTGCGGCCAGTACCAGGAACGCCAGGCCCAGCACCGCAAGCTGCGGCAACGCCGGGCGGCCCGTATCGACGAACTGCGGCAGGAGGGCCAGCAGGAACGGCGTCGTCGAGGGGTTCAGGGTGGAGACCGCCGCCGCGGCCCAGAACCCTCCGGCTCCGGTGGGGTGCGCAACGTTGGCCGCCGACGCCGTCCACAGGTACCGCAGGCCGAGCAACGCCAGCCACGCGACGCCGGCCCACCGCAGCAGGCCGAACCAGCTGCCAGACCGGGTCGCTACGGTGCCGAGCCCGAAGACCATGAGCACGAGGGTCAACGAGAGCCCTGCCGCCGTGCCCGCCACCGCCACGAGGCCCTGGCGACGCCCCAGGGCGAGGCTCGTCGATGCGATCAGCAGCAGGCTCGGTCCTGGCGTCAGCAACACGACGGCGGCGATTGCCAGGAACGAGAGCAGGGTCGTGCCGGTCACGGGCAGCACGATGACCCTGCTCCCGAAAGGCCCGCGACGGCCCTCCGCTCAGTAGAGGACCGTGGTCGCCTTGGTCTTCAGGTAGGGCTCGAGGCCCTCGCGGCCGAACTCGCGGCCCCAGCCGGACTGCTTGTTGCCGCCGAAGGGAATGGCCGGGTCGACGGCCGCGTGGCAGTTGATGCTCACCTGGCCGGAGTCGATCATCGCCGCCATGCGGTGGCCCACGGAAATGTCCCGCGTCCAGACGCTGCCGGACAGGCCGTAGATCGACCGGTTCGCCTCGTCGGCAACCTTCTGCAGGTCACTGTCGGCAAAGGACTGCACGCACAGCACGGGCCCGAAGATCTCCTCGCGGGCGATCTTCATGTCCATCGTCGTGTGGCTGAAGAGGGTGGGGCGCATGAAGAACCCCTTGCCCGGCAGCGGCTCGCCGCCGCAGACGAGGGTGGCACCCGAGTTGCGGCCCGCGTCGACGTAGCCCATGACGCGCTCGCGCTGTTCGGCCGAGATCAGCGGCCCGAGGTCGACGTCGTCGCGCAGGCCCTGGCCTATGCGGAAGCCGTTCGCCATGGCGGCCACGCGCTCGACGACGGTGTCGAAGATCTGCTCGTGGACGAAGAGCCGCGTGCCGGCCATGCAGTTCTGGCCCTGCAGGAAGAAGGCGCCCCGGGTGACGCCCGGGATGACGCGCTCGAGGTCGGCATCGGGGAACACGACCATCGGCGACTTGCCGCCGAGCTCGAGGGTCACGCGCTTCAGGTTGCCGGCGGCCGCGAGGATGATCTTCTTGCCCACCTCGGTGGAGCCGGTGAACGCGATCTTGTCGACGTCCGGATGGGCGGCGAGGGCCGCACCGGCCGACTCGCCGTAGCCCGGCAGGATGTTGACGACACCCGGCGGAATGCCGGCACGACGCACGAGCTCGCCGAGGAACAGCGCCGTCAGCGGCGTCTGCTCGGCGGGCTTGAGCACGACGGTGCAGCCGGCAGCGAGCGCCGGCGCCAGCTTCAGGATCGCCATGATCAGCGGCGCGTTCCACGGGATGATGGCGCCCACGACGCCGATGGGCTCGCGCCGCGTGTAGGTCAGCGAATCGCCGTTGCGCGCCTCGGCCGGCGACACCGGGATGGTCTCGCCATGGATCTTGGTGGCCCAGCCCGCGTAGTAGCGCAGGAACTCGCCGCCGAACTTCGCGATGGAGTACATCGCGACCATCTTCGGCATGCCGTTGTCGAGCACCTCGAGCTCGGTGGCGAGCGGCAGGTTCGCCTCGAGTTCGTCGGCCAGTTTCCAGATGAGCCGCGTACGCTCGTAGGAGGTCAGCCGTGACCACTCGCCGCGGAAGGCCTGGCGGGCCGCCTTGACGGCGCGGTCGACATCCTCGGCGCCGGCGCCCGCGACGGTAGCGAGACGCGCCTCGGTGGCCGGGTCGATGACCTCGATCTGTTCGGGCCGCGCGGGCTTGACCCACTCGCCGCCGATCAGGAGGCGGTGCTCCCGGTCGAGGAAGGAACGGGCCTCGGCGGAAGGTGTTAGTGTCTGCGCGGCAGCACTCATCGCGGGTCTCCCTTGGGTAATGAGCCAGCATAAGGTCCGCCCCGGACCGGAATCAACCGGCAGCCCCGGTGGTCCAGCCCCGGCGGTCGCCGTGCTCGCCGCCATCGGCCGCGTCGAGCGGGTCGTGACCGTGGCGGCCTTCGCCGTGCTCATCGCCGTGGTCTTCGCCGACGTCGTGAGCCGCGAGCTGGTGGGCCGGGGCCTGCACTGGGCCATGCAGGCCGGCGTCTACGCGAACTACGTCGTCGTGCTGTTCGGCCTCGGCATCGCCTCGGCCAGCGACGCGCACCTGCGCCCGCGGTTCGCCGACCGCTGGCTGCCGGCCCGGTTCGAGCCTTGGCTCGCGCGCCTGCCGGACGCCGGCATGGCGCTCTTCTGCGTCGGCTTCGCCATCGTCGCCGTCGACGTCGTCGCGGTCACGCGGGACCTGGGGGACCGGTCGGCGGCGCTCGGCAACCTGATCTGGCCGCTGCAGGCCCTGCTGCCCGTCGTGTTCGCGCTGGCGGCCATCCGCCACGCGCTCTACGCGCGATGGCCTGGCCTGCGGCCGGAGCCATCGGCGGCCACCGCGGAGGGGGCCCCTTGAGCGGCCTGGGCCTCGCGCTCCTCGTCGTGGCACTGCTGCTGCTGCGCCAGAACGTGCTCGTGATCCTCGGGGTGGCCGTCGCCTGGTGTTATGTCGCCTTCACCGACGGCAGCCTCGGCTACATCGTCCTCGACGCCTGGGAGGCCGCGAACAAGGAGCTGCTGCTGTCGGTGCCGCTCTACGTGCTGGCCGGGAACATCATGGGCCGCGGGGCCATCGCAACACGGCTGATCCGCGTGGCACGGGCGGTCACGGCGCCGATTCCGGCCGGCCTCGCCGTGGCCACCGTCGGCAGCTGCGCCCTGTTCGCCGCGGTGTCGGGGTCCGGCACCGTGACCCTGCTCGCCATCGGGTCGGTCATGTACCCCGCCCTCGTACAGGCCGGCTATCCCCGCAGCTTCGCCATCGGCCTGCTCTGCGCCGGCGGCACGCTCGGCATCATCATTCCGCCGAGCATCCCGCTGATCCTCTACGGGGTCATGACGCAGACCTCGGTCACGGACCTGTTCATGGGCGGCCTCGGTCCCGGGGCCTTGCTGTCGGGTCTCTTCGTGGGCTACGCGCTGCTGCGCCACTGGCGGCTGCGCGGGGGGCGACTGGACCTGGCCGAGGTGGGAAGCGCGGTCCGGTCCGGTGCCTTCGCCCTGGCCATGCCTGCGGTCATCCTCGGCGGCATCTACAGTGGCCGGTTCACGGCAACCGAGTCGGCGGCCGTCGCCGTCGTCTACGCGATCTTCGTCGAGGTGGCCGTCCACCGGGAGCTGGGTGTCGCGGGCCTTCGCGGGGTCGTCCTCGAGACGGCGCGCATGCTGGGGTCGCTGTTCCCGGTCCTGATGCTGGCGCTGGCGCTGAACGTGTTCCTGACCTATGAACAGGTGCCGGAGCGCCTGGTGGGGCTGCTGTCCGGGGCGGTGACGGAGCCGGCGCGGTTCCTGCTGGCGACCAACGCGCTGCTGCTGGCGGTGGGCTGCCTGGTCGACATCGGCTCCGCGATCCTGATCCTGGCGCCGCTGCTGCATCCCGTGGGGGTGGCGCTCGGCATCGACCCGGTGCACCTCGGCATCGTCATCGTCGTGAACCTGGAACTGGGTTACCTGACGCCGCCCATGGGCCTGAACCTGGTGGTGGCGATGCTGGCCTTCCGCGAGGGGTTCGGCACGATCTGCCGGGCCGTGGTCCCCTTCATCGGCCTGATGCTGGCAGGCCTGCTGGTCGTGACCTTCTGGCCTGCCCTGACCCTCGCGCTGGTGCGCTGACCCGCGGACGCCACCCACCGGCCCGCCACGCCGCGGCCAAGCCCACGGTACAATGCCGCCCCCCCGCGGGTCAGACCGGCCCGGCGGGCACGACAACCAGTTCCAGGAGGCAGCCATGGCGATCAAGGTGGGGGACCGCGTCCCCGCGGGCAAGTTCGGCATCATGACCGCGAGCGGTCCCGGGTCGATCTCGACGGACGAACTCTTCGGCGGCAGGAAGGTGGTCTTCTTCTCGGTGCCGGGGGCCTTCACGCCCACGTGCTCGAACCAGCACCTCCCGGGCTACATCAAGAACTCCGCGGCCCTCAAGGCAAAGGGCATCGACGCCATTGCCTGCATGTCGGTCAACGACGTGTTCGTGATGGACGCGTGGGGCCGCGAGCGCGGTGCCGGCGATGCGGTGATGATGCTGGCCGACGGCAACGGCGAGTACGCCAAGTCGCTGGGCCTCGAGCTCGACGCCAGCAAGTTCGGCATGGGGCACCGCAGCCAGCGCTTCTCGATGATCGTCGAGAACGGCGTCGTCAAGGAGCTCAACGTCGAGGCTCCGGGCAAGTTCGAGGTCAGCACCGCCGAGTGCGCCCTGTCCCAGCTCTGACCGCTCTGACCTGATGCGGCGGGGCCGGGGCCCGGCCCCGCCGCGATCGTCCGACCACACCCACCGGAAGCCCAGCCATGGAAGAAACGCAGGTCGCCCAGACGCTGCCGTTCGTCTACGCCGTCTTCAAATACGTCCACATCCTGCTGTTCGTGTACTGGCTCGGCGGTGACGCAGGCGTGTTCTACTCGAGCACGTTCGTGATCAACGACAAGCTGTCGCGCGACTCGCGGCTGACGGCCTTCAAGATCTTCATCAACCTCGACATGCTGCCGCGCTACTGCCTTGCGCTGATGCTGACGGTGGGCGGCGTGCTGGCCGAGTTCGTCGGCTACGAGCACCCGACCTGGCAGATGCTAGGCATCGTCGCGCTGGGGCCGCTCTGGGTCTGGGTCGTGCACATGGTGCATGCCAAGGAGGGGACCGACTTCGGCCGCACGCTGGCGAAGGGCGACTACTGGTTCCGCTTCGTGATGATCTTCGCGCTGCCGACGTCCGTCGTTTACCACTGGATCACGGGCCCGCTCCGGCCCTTCCCGTGGATCGCGGCGAAGCTTCTGATCTTCTCGTTCCTGATCTTCTGCGGCTTCATGATCCGCAAGAAGCTGCCGCCCTTCATCGAGGGCTTCCGCATGATGGCGGGGCAGGGCGTGACGCCGGAGAGCGACCGCAAGATGTACGACGGCCTGATGGCGTGCCGGCCCTACGTCTGGGCCATCTGGATCGGCGTCGCGGTGTCCGCCTTCCTCGGCGTCTGGAAGCCCGGCGCCTGATCTTCAGGCCGGAGGGTCAGCCCGGCGCGCGGGCGCTTCGCCAGCGCTCGCGCGCCGCGACCGGCACCAGCAGCACGGTGCAGCCCGTCGCCGTCGCCATCAGCAGGGCGATGGGCAGGAACTCCCCGGTGTAGACGAAGCCGGCAACCACCGAGTACGCGCCGGTCATCACCAGGCCCACGGCGCTCGAGAGCCCGGCCGCCGTGCCCGCAATGGCCGGCCGCCCGCCCACGGCGCCGGCCAGCGCCACGGGCGTGACCAGGCCGTTGGCCGTCATCATGACAAGCAGTGGCAGCAGCAGCCCCGCGCGCGTCACGCCGACGGCGAGCGTGGCGGCCAGCACCGCCAGCCCCCCGGCAAAGGCGAGGCCCGCGCCCGCGCGCAGCACCCGCTGCAGGCCGAAGCGGGCGATCAGGCGGCCGGCGAGCACGGCGCTGACGATGTAGGCCACGCCGACGCCACCCCAGATGAGTCCGAAGCCCCGCTGGTCGATGCCGAGGTCCCGTTCGAACACCGCGGCGCCCACGGCGAGGAACGCGAAGAACGCCCCCTGCATGAAGCCGTAGAGCAGGGTGTGGCCGACGAAGCCGGGCGAGGCCAGCAGTTCGCGCCAGGCGTGCAGCATGCCGGACGTGCTCCCGGCTGCCGCCGCGGCGGGCCGGGTCTCGGTCAGGTCCCAGGCGATCCAGCCCAGCACGATGGCGCCGAGCACGGCGGTGACGGCGAAGATGCCCGGCGGGCCTGCCACCGCTCCGACGCTGCCGCTGATGACGGGCGCGATGACCGGCGCCACGCCCATGGCGGCCGCCAGGCGCGCCAGGGCCCGCGGCATCTCGAGCACGTCGTGGGTGTCGCGGATCATCGCGCGGCTCGCCACGGTGCCCACGCTGATGCCCACCGCCTGGAGCAGGCGGAAGCCCACGAGCACCGGCAGCGAGGGAGCGAGCGAGCAGCCCACGCTGGCCACGAGGAACAGGGCGGCGCCGCCGATCAGCACCGGCCGGCGCCCCAGGCGGTCGCAGAGGATCCCGCTGAAGGGCTGCGTGACCCCCAGGCCGACGAGGTAGGCGGACAGCACGAACTGCACGGCTGCGTAGTCCGCGCCGAAGCGCAGGCCGATGGCTGCCACGGCCGGCAGCACGACGGCCATGCCGAAGGGCGAGAGGGAGCTCGCCAGGGCCAGCAGCAGCAGCGGCGGCCGGCGCACGCCGGCACCCGCGCCGGGCGCGCTCACGGGCGCCCGGCGCGCAGGGCCCGGGTCACCCGAGGCGCCGCTCGATCTCGGGGATCACCTGGAACAGGTCGCCGACGAGGCCGATGTCGGCGACTTCGAAGATCGGCGCGTCGCCGTCCTTGTTGACCGCGACGATGGTGCCGGCGTCCTTGATGCCCGTCAGGTGCTGGATGGCGCCGGAGATGCCGAAGGCGAAGTAGACCTCGGGTGCGATGATCTTGCCGGTCTGGCCGACCTGCAGCTCGTTGGGCACGAAGCCGGCGTCGACGGCCGCGCGCGAGGCGCCCACGGCCGCCCCGAGCCGGTCGGCGAGGCGGTACAGCACGGCGAAGTTCTCGGCGCTGCCGACGCCGCGGCCGCCGGAGATGACCGCGCGCGCCGTCTGCAGGTCGGGGCGGTCACCGCCACCGGAGCGCAGCTCGACGTAGCGCGTGTGGGTCGGCGCCGTGGCCGTCGGGGTCCAGGCCTCGACCGGCACCGCGGCGGCCTTGCCTGCTGCCTTGAACGAAGCGTTGCGGACCGTGGCCACGACCGGCAGGTCGTCCGGCACCTCGACGGTGATGATGGCGTTGCCGGCGTAGGTGGGGCGACGGAACTTGCGCGGGCCCTCGACGGACATGACCTCGCTGACCTGCGGGACGCCGAGCAGCGCCGCCACGCGCGGCAGGAGGTCCTTGCCGAAGGTCGTCGACGGCGCCAGCACGTGGGTGTAGCCACGGGCGAGCTCAGCGACGGCGGGGGCGAGCATGGCAGCCAGCGGCTGAGCGAAGGCCGGCTGGTCGGCGAGCAGCACCCGGCCCGCACCGGCCACCTCGGCGGCCTCGCGCGCGACGGCCTCGGCACCGTGGCCGAGGACCAGCACGTCGGCGGGGCCCGCCTGCAGCTGCGCCGCGCAGCTGAGGCACCGGGCGGTACTGGGATTGAGGTGATTGCCGTTGTGTTCGGCGATGACGAGAACCTTGCTCATGGCGATCTGTCCGGTACGGGTCTGCGGGGTGGGGAGGGCCCGTGAGGGCGGGCCGGGGGCGTGGTTCAGCCGAGGACGCCGCGTTCGCGCAGCGTGCCCATCAGCTGGTCCACGTCCTTGACCATGACGCCCTTCTGCCGGGGCGCCGGCGGCTCGTGGTGCAGCGTCCGCAGGCGCGGGGCCGGATCGACGCCGAGGCTCGCGATCGTGACGGACTCGATGGGCTTCTTCTTGGCCTTCATGATGTCCGGCAGCTTGACGTAGCGCGGCTCGTTGAGGCGCAGGTCGGTGGTGACCACGGCCGGCAGGTCGACCTCGATGACCTCGAGGCCGGCATCGACCTCGCGGGTCACGCGGGCCGTCGTGCCGCTGGTCTCGAGCTTCGACGCGAAGGTGGCCTGGGGACGGTCCCACAGGGCCGCCAGCATCTGGCCGGTCTGGCTGCAGTCGTCGTCGATGGCCTGCTTGCCGAGGATGACGAGGTCGGCCGCCTCGCGCGTGACGAGCCCGAGCAGGATGCGGGCCACGGCCAGCGGCTCGAGATCGCCGTCGTGGGGCACGTGGACCGCGCGGTCGGCGCCCATGGCGAGGCCCGTGCGCAGCTGCTGCTGGCAGTCCTCGGGGCCGATGGAGACCACCACCACTTCGCGGGCCTCGCCGCGCTCGCGAATGCGCAGCGCTTCCTCGAGGGCGATCTCGTCGAAGGGATTGACGCTCATCTTCAGGCCTTCGGTGGCCACGCCCGAGCCGTCCGGCTTCACCCGGATGCGGACGTTGTAGTCAACGACGCGCTTCAGCCCTACGATGATCTTGTCCATGGTGGATCGGAGGTCCTGTGATGGTGGCAACGGAGTGCGCGGGCACCGGGGTCGATCCGGCCGTGCTGCGCCGCGCAGGAGGACTTAAATCAGCCGCTCATTGTCGCCAAAGGCATGGCCGTGGATCAACCTGAGCGGCCGGCGGCGCCTGCTACTGGCCGCCGTTCGGCCGGCACCGATTCCCCGCTGCTGGTCAGCGTGGCCGAACTGTCAGCCCTGTCGCCCGCCCGGGCGGTGGTCGTGGACTGCCGGTTCGACCTGGCCCGGCCCGGGGCCGGGCGGACTGCCTGGCTCGAGGGGCACATCCCCGGGGCGCGCTATGCGCACCTCGACGAGGACCTCGCTTCACCGCCAGGTCCCGGCACGGGGCGGCATCCGCTGCCGGACCCGGCGGCCTTCGCTGCCACCTGCGCGCGGCTCGGCATCTCCCGCGGGAGCTGGGTCATTGCCTACGACGACGCCAGCGGCGCCTTCGCTGCCCGGCTGTGGTGGCTGCTGCGGTGGGCTGGCCACCCGGCCGTCAGCCTGCTCGATGGTGGCATCGCCGCCTGGCGCGCCGCCGGCCTGCCGGTGGAAAGCGGACCGGGCACCGTCGCCCCGGCCGTCTTCCGTGCGGCGTCGGGTGCCGAGCCGACCGTCGCCGCTGGAGAGCTTGCGGCCGGGCTGGCGGCGGGTTCGCGGCGGCTGGTCGACGTGCGCGCCCCCGAGCGCTTCGCGGGCAGGGTCGAGCCCATCGATCCCGTGGCCGGGCACGTGCCGGGCGCCGTGAACCTGCCCTTCGCCCGGGCGCTGGGGCCCGACCAGCGGTTCCGTCCGCCGGACGAGCTGCGCGAGCTGTATGCCCCGCTGCTGGAGGGCCGGGTGCCGGCCGACGTCGTCTTCATGTGCGGCTCGGGCGTCACGGCCTGCCACGGCATCTTCGCCATGACCCTCGCCGGACTGCCCGGCGCGACGCTGTACCCCGGCTCCTGGAGCGAGTGGATCCGTGACCCGGCACGCCCCGTTGCCACCGGCTGAGCGGGCACCGCGCCAGCGCGGGCGGCTCCCCGCCGGCCTCGGGATGGCGGTCGTCCTCGGCGCCTGTGCGGGCACCGGTGGCGATCGCGATGCGGGTGGCAGTGGCGGCGCCGGTGCCGCCGCCCCGAGCCTCACCGGCAAGCCCGGCTGCTTCTATGCGCGGGACGCGCAGGATTTCCGCGTGCTCGGCACGGGTTCGCTGCTGGTCTTCGCCCCGGATGCGGCTCACGCGTACCAGGTGACCATCACCCCGGCAGCCTGGGAGTTGCGCTCGGCCTTCGGGATCTCCTTCGCCGGCTCCGGCGGGCGCATCTGCGGGGCCGCCGGCGACCGGCTGTTCGTCGATGGCGGCGGCAGCCGGCAGGGCTACAGCGTCATCGCCGTGAACGCCCTCGACCGCGCCGCAGTCGAACTGCTCTCGGGGCGGGCGAAGGGCCCGAAGGCGCCGCCACCAGCGCCGGCAGGGGTGCCCGGCGCGGCCATCGAAACCGATCCCGACGAAGGCGCCGACTGACCCGGCGGGTTGGCAGCGCGGCGGACAGGCCGTAAAGTCTCGGCCCCGCGGCCCTGACCGGCCGCAAGGCCCGTGCGGCTGCTGCCCCACGGGCTCCCCCTCGGCCGCCACACGGACCCCAGCATGAACACCAGCATCCTGCAGCGCGACCAGCGCACGATCCGCGGAACGATCCAGTACACCAGCCGCAAGCCGGACCGCATGAACCAGGAGCGGGGCCGCGAGTACTTCTCCATCAGCGTGCACACCGACGGCAGCCGCACGTGCACGGCCCACTCGGAGATCGACGACCGTCCCAGCGTGATGCGCGACATCGTCTACTCGCTGGACGAGCACTGGCTGCCCACCGACTGCTTCGTGCGCCTCGCCGTCAACGACCGTTTCATGGGCACCGGCTGGTTCCGCTTCGGGCCCGACTTCGCCGAGTGCGAGACCTACACCGCCCTCGAGGGGCGAGTCACCCAGCGCATGCAGACCAACGGCCGCCTGCAGGCCTTCCAGAACCACGCCATCGTGTGCGACGCGTGGCACATGCAGCTCTTCGACCGCCACAAGGGGCCGGGCCTGCAGAGCATCGACGAGATGCTGCTGTCGTCGCCCGACCATCGCGGCGCCACGGGCCCGATGCTCTTCCGCATCGGCTTCGGCGTCGAGTACGTCGGCGAGGAGAACATCGAGGTCAAGGCCGGCAAGTTCGACGCGCTGCACTTCCGCTTCGTGTCGTCGCCGGGCCTGCCGCAGGCCCACCCGGCCTACGACATCTGGTGCACGGCCGACGGCGACTTCATCTTCCTCAAGGGCGTCATCGGCGGCTACATGCTCACGGCCTACGAGCTGACCGAGCTGCACCACGACCGCGAGGGCGACTGAGCCGCCGCGGTCCGGCCGGCGCTAGTCCGGGATCGGAATGCCGATCCCGGTGCCGGCCGGGATGCCGGCGAGTTCGATCAGTTCGATCCATTCGCCGGCGGGGCCGACGGTAACGGCGGCTTCCTGGCCGCTGTAGGGAAACTCCCCGACCCGCCGTGGCGGCGCACGCCAGTCCGCCGCTACGGCATCGATGTCGAGCACGCCGAAGCTGACCATGGCGACGCCGGGCGGTAGCGTACCGTTCGGCACCGGGCGGGGCCGCGCGGCGGGCGGATATTCGTCGAGTTCGACCAGGAAGTCCCTGGGCAGCGCCGCCGTCGCGAGCGGGTAGGTGGTCGTCGGCGGCAGGCCCAGCGCCCGTGACAGCGTCGTGATGGGGAAGGGGGCGGGGTTGCCCACCGGCAGCCCGAGCGTCGCGCCGTAGAACTGGCGCAGGGCCCCCATCGATGGCCCGCCCACCACCATGATGAACACGCGGTCCACCGGCGTCTCCGCCGGGCGCATGGGCTTCTGGAAGCCCGACGGGATGACCCGGGTGAAGTACAGCAGTTCCTGCACCGGCCCCAGCGCCTGCATGGCCCGCGGCGCGTCGGGCGCATTCCAGAGCGTCCGCGGCTGGCCGACCACCTGGAACGGGGCGGGCAGGCGGGCGGCGAGGGCGTCCGGGTCCTGGGTCAGCAGCTCCACGGCGTTCCACCCGTGGGTCGTGCCGGCCGCCGGCGGTGCCGGCGCGCCGGCGGGTGCCTCGACGAAGCGCAGGTACACCGGCCGGCCACTGGCAGGACCGAGGATGACGAAGGGCCGGCCCTGCATGGCCGGTGCATTCCACAGGCTCGCCTGCTCGGCCGATACGCTGCCGCGGTGCACGGGCTGGTACCCGAGGGCCTCGCGGTAGGGGGTTTCGACCGTCGCCAGCTGCGGCACCAGCAGGGTAACCAGCATGATGGTCTTCAACATGTCTGTAGGACTCCCGGGTCACCAGCAGAGGCGACCGTGACGGCAGGGTGGAAGCGGATTGTAGGACCCGCTCCGTGGCCGGCAAGCGGCGATTCCGGTAATGTGCCCGCCGGCGAACGAGGCACCTGATGACCACCGAATCCCGCGGCCTTTACTACGGCTGGATCATCGCCGTGTCGGCAGGCTTCATCCTGCTGGTCACCAACGGCATGACGCTTGGCGGACTGAACGTGTTCGACAAGCCGCTGCTGGCGGCGCTGGGCGAGGCGGCCGGCGAGCCCGTGCGCCTCGATGCCTTCAAGCTGCGCGATGCGGTGACGCTCTTCGTCAGCGGGCTCATGGCGCCCTTCGCCGGCGCCGCCGCCGACCGCTTCGGCGTCCGGCCCCTCATGGTCGCCGGCGCACTGATGCTGGCAGCGGGCTACTTCCTGTACTCCAGCGTCACGTCGCTGACCGGCATCTACTGGATCCACGTGCTGTTCGCCGGCGCGCTGGCGGGCTGCGGCCTCGTCGTCAACGTGATCCTGGTATCGCGCTGGTTCGTGCGCAACCGCGGGCTGGCGCTGGGCATCGCGCTGGCCGGCACCAGCCTCGGCAACGGCACGCTGCCGCCGGTCAACGCCGCGCTGATGGAGGCGCTCGGCTGGCGCGAGGCGCTGCTGTGGTCGAGCCTGCTGCCGCTCGTGCTGCTGCCGGTGATCTTCTTCGTCGTGCGCGAGCGGCCGGCGAGCCTCGCCGCGGAAATGCCGGCGGGCGAGGGCAGTGCGACGCGGATGCTCGAGGGCATGACACTGCCCCAGGCGCTGCGCACGGTGAACTTCTGGATCCTGGCGCTCATCGCCATGTGCACGTTCTTCTCGATCATCGGCACCCAGGCGCACCTGAACCTGTACATGCTCGGGCGCGGCTTCAGCCAGATGGATGCCGGGTTCAGCTATACGGTCCTTTTCTACCTCGGGCTGCTCGGCAAGCTCGGCAGCGGGTTCCTCGCCGACCGCTTCGGCCGCAAGCCCGTCTTCATCGGCACACTGTCGCTGATGCTCGCCGGCGCCGTGGTGCTGCTGCTCCCCCAGGAGGCCGTGCTGTGGGGCGGGCTGACGCTCTTCGGGCTCGGCTGGGGCGGCCTGTACACGCTGCTGCAGCTGCTGGCCGCCGACTATTTCGGACCGCCGCACCTCGGCAAGATCCTCGGCGCCATCACCGTGCTCGACACCTTCGGCGGCGGGCTCGGCCCCGCCGTCATCGGCTCGCTGCGTGAGAGCTCCGGGGGCTACGACTCCGCCTTCCTGATGGTGGCGGGACTGATCGCCATCGCCCTCGTCCTCGCCACCCGTTTCCGCCTGGACCGCCGACCGGCGGCTGCGTGACCCGAATGCGCAACCCGTACAAGCCCAGCGACGCCCTGCGCGGCGTCCGTTACGAGATCCGCGGCAAGCTCGCGAACCGCGCCCACGAGATGGAGCGGCGTGGCTACGAGATCATCTCGCTCAACATCGGCAACCCCGGCCGCTTCGGGTTCCGCACGCCCGAGACGATGCGGCTCGCGATGATCGAGAACCTGCCGAGCGCCGAGGGCTACTCGCACCAGAAGGGCATCTTCCCGGCGCGCGAGGCCGTGGTCATGCAGCAGCAGGAGCGGGGCGTGCAGGGCGTCACCGCCGAGCACGTCTTCATCGGCAACGGCGTCAGCGAACTCATCGACCTGACGCTGCGGGGCCTGCTGGACCCGGGCGACGAGGTGCTCGTGCCGAGCCCCGACTACCCGCTGTGGACGGCCAGCGTCACGCTGAACCAGGGCCGCCCGGTGCACTACCCGTGCCGGCCCGAGCACGGCTTCGAGCCGGACCCCGAGGCCATCGCGAAGCTCGTCACGCCGCGCACCCGGGCCATCGTCGTCATCAACCCGAACAACCCGACGGGTGCCGTCTACGGCCGGGCGACCCTCGAGGCCATCGCGCGGCTCGCCGAGCAGCACCAGCTCGTCGTCTTCAGCGACGAGATCTACGACCAGATGCTCTACGACGGCGCCACCTTCGTGCCGATGGCGACGCTGGTCAACGACACGCTGTGCGCCACCTTCAGCGGCCTGTCGAAGGTGTACCGTGCCTGCGGCTACCGCGTGGGCTGGGTGTCATTGAGCGGCAGCAAGACCCACGCCCAGGACTACCTCGACGCCCTCGACCTGCTGGCCTCGCTCCGCCTGTGCAGCAACGTGCCGGGGCAGTGGGCCGTGCAGACCGCCATCGGCGGCTACCAGAGCATCCACGAACTCACCGGCCCCGGCGGGCGCCTGTACCAGTCGCGCCAGGCCATCCTCGATGGCGTCGCGGCGAGCCCGTACCTGCGGGTGGCGCCGCCGGCCGGCGCCATGTACGCGTTCATCGGCGTCGACCAGGCGCGGCTGCCGGGCTTCGACGACCGGGCCTTCGCCCTCGACCTGCTCGAGAAGCAGCACGTGCTGGTAGCGCCGGGGTCGAGCTTCAACACGAACTACAACGACCACTTCCGGATCACCAACCTGCCGGACGCGGCGACGCTGAACGAGGTCTTCCGGCGCGTCGGGACCCTGCTTGACGAGTACGCTGCCGCCGCCGCTGCCTGAGCACCCGGCGGGCGCCGTCGCGGCGCTGGCCGCCGGCGCCACGGTCGTCACCGCCACCGAGCGCCTCGCGCGCGTCCTGCGGCGCGAGCACGACCTGGCGCGCCGCGCCGGCGGCCTGACTGCCTGGCCCGCCGCCGACGTGCTGCCCATGGGCGCGTTCCTCGCCCGGCTCGCGGCCGACAGCCTCGACGCATCGGGTGCACTGCCGCCCGACCTGCCGCCGCCCGAGCTCGCCGGCCTGCTGTGGCTCGACGCCGTGGGCGACGCTGGCCTCGATGCCGGCGTGCTGGCCACTGCTGCGGCCCGCGCCTGGCATGCGGCGACGCTGCATGGGATCACGCTGGCGCAGCTGCAGTCGGCCTGCGACTCGGCGGACGCCGAGGCTTTGACGGGCTGGGTGCAGCAGTACCGGGCGCGGCTGCAGGCGACGGGCTACGCGGAGCTGCACGAGGTGACCTGGGGCCTCGCCCGGGGCGAGCGGCCGCTGCCGGCCGCGGCACTGCCCCGGCAGCTCGTGGTGGCCGGCTTCGATCCGCTGCCGCCGCTGTACCGCGCGCTGCTGGACCGGTTCGCGGCCTCCGGCGTCGCCGTGACGGCGGCACCGCCGCCGTGCCAGGGCGCGCGCCTCGTCAGGCGCCAGGCGCCGGACCCGGCGACGGAGATCGCCGCCGCGGCGGCCTGGGCCCGCGAGCGCCTCGAGGCCAGTCCCGGCGCCCGGGTGGCCGTCGTCGTCGCCGACCTGGCCACCCAGGGCGCCGCGGTCCGCCGCGCCTTCCTCGACGTGCTTGACCCGGGCTGGCGCACCCGCCCCGTACCCGGCCAGCGCCTGGCCGTGTCGCTAGGCCGGCCACTGGCCGGGTATCCGGCGATCCACGCGGCCCTCGCCTGGCTCGAGGTGGTGACGGGAAGCGCGGCGTGGCCGGCCGTCAGCCTCGTCCTGCGTTCACCGTTCGTCGGCCTGGCCGCCGAGGCAGGCGCCCGGGGCCGGGCCGAGTGGCGGCTGAGGGAGTCGGGCCGCACGAGCTTCGCGCCGGCGGCCGTCGTGGCGGCCCTGGGCGATGGCGCACCCGTCACGGCGGCGCGGCTCGACGAGGCGGCCGGCATCGCGGCGGCCTGTCGATCCGGCGGGCCCGCGCAGCTCGCCGGTGTCATCGGCAGCCTGCTGGCGGCGGCCGGCTGGCCGGGCGAGGCCGCATCCGGCAGCACGACGGCCCAGGCCCTCGCCGGCTTCCGCCAGCTGCTCGAGACCCTTGCCGGCGGCGAGCGCCTCGTGGGCCGCGGTTCGCTGGCGCGCTTCGTCGGCCTGTTGCGCAACCTTGCCGGCGAGCGGACCTTCGAGCCCGAATCGGACGTCGCGGCGGTGCAGGTGCTCGGCGTGCTGGAGGCCGAGGGCCAGGCGTTCGACCACCTGTGGATCACCGGGCTTCGGGCCGATCGCTGGCCGCCGCCGGCACGGCCCCTGCCACTGCTGCCGCTGGCGCTGCAGCGGGCGGCCGGCATCGCCGAGGCGACCCCGGCGCTGCTGCAGGCGCTGTGGGCCCGCCGCTTCGCGCGGCTCACGGCGGCGGCCGGCGAGGTCGTGGCGAGCTGGCCGGATCAGGACGGCGAGGAAGAGCTGCTGCCGAGCCCCCTGCTCGCCGGGATCGCCAGTGGTGAGCCGGCGGTCCCGGCGGCGAGCACCCGGCGCGACCGCGACGCCGTGGCGTTGGTGGGCCCTTCACCGGTGGTGGTCGACGACCCGCCACCGGCGTTCGCGGGGCCCCAGGTGCGCGGCGGGACGCGCGTCCTCTCGCTGCAGGCGACCTGTCCGGCCGAAGCCTTCGTGGTGGGCCGGCTGCACGCCCGCGCCCTGCCGCCGCCACCGCTGCCCCTGACCGATGCCGCGCGCGGGCGCGTCGTGCACGCGCTGCTGCAGGAGCTCTACCTGCTGCCGGAGTGCCGGACCGGCCTCGCACGGCTCGCGCGGGATGCGTTGCGCGCGGCCTTCGACACGGTGCGCGAGCGCGTGCTGCCGCGTCTCATGCCGGGGAGCGATCCCCTCACCGTGGCGCTGCGCGCGCGCGAGGCGGCGCGGCTCTGGCGGCTGGTCCGGCAGCTGCGCGAACACGACGCCACGCGGGGTGACTTCACGGTGAGCGTCGAAGAGACGCGCACGGTCACCGTGGGGGGCCTGGAGCTGCGCGTGCGCCTCGACCGTGTCGAGCAGCACGACGGCGATGAGCTCGTCCTGGACTACAAGACGGGCCAGGTGCAGAAGAAGGACTGGCTGCCGCCCCGGCCGGCCGATGCGCAGCTCCCGCTCTACGCGCTGACCGGCCACGTCGGCGGGGTGGCGGTGCTGCGGCTGCGGGCGGAGGGCGTCGAGCTGGACGGCGTCGCGGAGCCGGCCTTCGGTGCGGACCTCGACCTGCCGCGTTCGTTCCGCAATGCGGGCATCGACTCGTGGCCGGTACTGGTGGAACGGTGGCGCAACGCACTGGACGCGCTGGCTGCCGAGTTCCGCGCCGGTGACTTCCGCATCGACTCCGCGGCCAGGGCCCGCGCCGACGACCAGTTCGTGCTGGTCACCCGGCATCACGAGCTCCGGTCGCCCCGAGCCTTCGCGGAACCGGAGGAGGGCGAGTGACGACGGCCCCCCCGCCCGATGCCGCGATCCGCCGCGAGGTCCTCGACCCGTCGCGCTCGTTCATCGTCCGGGCGCCCGCGGGGTCGGGCAAGACGGAGCTGCTGGTGCGGCGGTTCCTCGGGCTGCTGGCGGCGGTTGACGAACCCGAGCAGATCCTCGCCATCACCTTCACGCGCAAGGCCGCCGCCGAGATGCGCCGGCGCGTCCTCGGCGTGCTGCAGGAGGCCGCGGCCGGCCGGCTGGCGGCGGGCGAGGCCGCCACGCTCGCCGCGGCGGCGCTGGCGCGCGACGCCGAGCGGGGCTGGCAGCTGCGGGCGCACCCGGCCCGGCTGCGCATCGGCACCATCGACGGACTCAACTCGAGCCTCGCCGCCGCGAGCCCGGTGAGTGCGGGTGGCAGCGGGCTGCGCCGCGTCTGCCAGCGACCGTTCGTGCTGTACCGCGAGGCGGCCCTCGAAGCGCTGCAGCTCGTCGCCGGCGACGACCACCTGGCCCGCGCCGCCGGGACGCTGCTCGAGCACCTGGACAACCGCCTGCCTCGGGCGGCCGACCTGCTGGCCCGCATGCTCGCCCGCCGTGACCAGTGGCTGCCGCTGCTCGGCGCCGGTCCGGACGCCGTGGGTGAAGGTGCGCTGCGCGCGCGCCTCGAGGCAGGCCTGGGCGCGCTGGTCGAGCACCGGCTCGCACTGCTCGAGGCGTCGCTGCCTGCCGATGAGCGGCGGGCCTTTACCGCGCTCAGCGAATTCGCTGCCGATCAGCGGGGCGTCAACGTCCTGGACCCGGCTGGCGACGCACTCGACGCCCGCCGCGGATGGTGGGCCGCGGCTGCCATGACCTGGCTCACGAAGGACGGTGGCTGGCGCAAGCGGCTGGACGCGCGCGGGGGCTTCCCGCCCGAAGAAAAGGCGGCGAAGCAGAAGGCGCAGGAACTGCTGGGCCGGCTGGCCCCGGCCGAAGCGTTCCGCGAGCAACTGGCAGCGGCGAACCGGCTCCCACCGCCGCGCTATCCCGACGCCCAGTGGCAGGCACTGGCAGCGCTCATGACCCTGCTGCCGGCGGCGGCCGCAGCGCTGCGCGTGCAGTTCGCGGCCCGGGGAGTGGCGGACTTCGTCGCGCTGGCCGAGGAGGCCCTGCGGGCCCTCGGCGGCAGCGACGAGCCTGGCCTCGCGGCGGAGCGCTTCGACGCGCGGCTGCGCCACGTGCTGATCGACGAGTTCCAGGACACCTCCCGCACCCAGCACCGCCTGCTCGACGCGCTCACCGCCGGCTTCGTGCCCGGCGACGGCCGCACCGTCTTCCTCGTCGGCGATCCCATGCAGTCGATCTACCGCTTCCGGGAGGCGGAGGTGGGGCTCTTCATGGCCCTGGCGGCGGAAGGCTCGGCCCGGCTGGCCCTGGTGCCACGCACGCTCGCGGCCAACTTCCGCTCGGCGCCGGCCGTGGTCGAGTGGGTCAACGGCGTGTTCGCGCAGCTTCTGCCGCCGCTCGACGACCCGGACGCCGGTGCCGTCGCCTTCGCCCCGGGAATCGCCACTCGGGGCGCCGTCGATGGTGACGGCGTCGCCCTGCATGCCCCCGCCGATGCCGCGGCCGAGGCCGCCGCGGTGGTCACCCTGGTCCGCGACACCCTGGATCGGTCCCCGGAGGACGACATCGGGATCCTCGTCCGCAGTCGTCCCCACGCGGCGCCGATCCTGGCGGCCCTCGAGGCGGCGGGCATCGCCGCCACGGCGGTGGACCTGCGCCGCCTGGGGGAGACGACGCTCGCCCACGACCTGCTGGCGCTCGCGCGGGCGCTGGTCAACCCGGCCGACCGCCTGGCGTGGCTCGCCGTGCTCCGCGCACCCTGGTGCGGCCTGACGCTGTCGGACCTGGAGGCCCTCGCGGGCATCGATGCGGACGCCGCCATCCCGGAGCTGCTGGCGAGCCCCGCCTGCCGCGCCCGGCTCACGGCCGACAGCCAGGCGGCCGTCGTGCGGGTACTCGACGCCTTCGCCCGCGTGGCGGCGCGCAACGGCGAGCTCGACCTGCGCGACCGCGTCGAGGGCCTCTGGATCGAACTGGGTGGCCCGGCCTGCGCGGGCCCGGACCTGCCGCTGGCGGATGACCTGCTGGCCTACCTCGACGAGGCCGACACCGGCGGGGACTGCATCGACCCGCTGGCGCTGGCGCAGCTGTTGCGCGAGCAGTCCGTGCCGGGGCGGGCCGGCAGCCGCGTCGAGGTGCTGACGATCCACAAAGCGAAGGGGCTCGAGTTCGACACGGTGATCGTGCCGGGGCTCGGCCGCACCGTGCGGCGCGAGGACCGGCCGCCGCTGCTCTGGCGCGAGCTGCGGGGCGACGCCGGCCTCCTGCTGGCGCCGGTCAATGCGGCCGGCACTGAAGGGGACCCGCTGTACGAGCTGCTGTGGGAGCTGGACCGGCGCCAGGGTCGCGCTGAGCTCGACCGCCTGCTCTATGTGGCCTGCACGCGGGCGAGGCGCCGCCTCCACCTGCTCGGCACGCCTGAGCCCGGCGGGCCGGCCCGGGACAGCCTGCTGGCGCGACTGTGGGATGCCGTGCCCGGCGGCTGGCCCGCGCCGCCCACGGCCGGTGCGGCAGTGGAGCCGGCGCCGGCAGCGCCCTGGCTCCAGCCGCCGTTGCGGCGCCTGCCGCCCGGCTGGTCGCGCCCCGCACCGCCGCCGGCCCTGCTCGTCGCACCGCCGGCGCCCCAGCCGCCAGCGCCCCGCATCGAATTCGCCTGGGCCTCGGACCTGGCACGGCGCCTCGGCGTCGTCGTGCATCGCCTGCTCCAGCTGGTGGCGGTGGAGGGCAGCGAGGCCTGGGACGCCACGCGCGTCGCGCGCCTGCGGCCGCTGGCCCGCCAGCTGCTCGTCGCCGGCGGCGTGGGGCCGGCGGACCTCGGGCCCGCCATCGAGCGCGTACTCGACGCCCTCGGCAGCACCCTGGAGGACCCCGAAGGCCGCTGGCTGCTGTCGGCGGGTCACCGGGAGGCCAGCAACGAGTACGCCGTGACCTGGTGGGATGGCGCGCACTTCCGCCGGCTCGTCATGGACCGCACGTTCCTGACGGCGGAGGGCGAACGCTGGGTCATCGACTACAAGACGGGTCGCCACGAAGGCGGCGACCTCGCGGGGTTCCTGGCCTCGGAGGCGGGCCGGTACGCCGGGCAGCTGCAGGCCTACCGCTCGGCGTGGTCAGCGCTGGACAACGCGCCGGTGCGGGTGGCGCTCTACTTCCCGCTGCTGCCGCGGCTCCACGAGGTGCCGTGAGCCGGGCGCACGCGCTCAGAGCGAGCCGGCGAAGCTGATGGCGTGGCGTCCGGCCGGGTCGGGAGGCCCGAGCAGCGCGAGGCCCTGGGCCAGGGCCGGCGGCGCACCAGGCCGCGCCTTGGCCACGCCCTCGATGGCGTACTCCAGCGGCGGCTTCAGCGTGATCGTCCCCGCGAGCTCCAGCGGGCCGCCGGTATCGCGCAGCTCGGCGGCCACGGGCTCGCCGGCCGCCACCTCGGGGGCCGCGAAGCTGACGGCGAAGCTGGCCCGGGGCATGCCGGCAGCCACCGCGCCGAAGGCGACGTCGGCCTCGACCACCTCGGCCAGGCCGACGGCGGACGCGATCCAGCCCTCGCGCCAGTCCACGGCCTCGACCTTCAGCTGCAGCTGTGCCGAAGGGCCCAGCGCCGCCGCCGCGGGCACCAGCGTGCGCAGGGGCGCGGCGGCCGTGACATCGCGCACCGCCACGCCACCCAGGCCGACGGCCACGATGCCGTTGGCAAAGCCGTCGCCCCCGAGGGTGGCCTCGATGTCAGCCTGCAGCCGGGCCCGGAGCAGCCCCGTGGGCGCCAGCCGCCACTGCAGCCGGTCGATGCGCAGGCTGCCGGCACTGAGCCCGAGAGCAGTGCCCGACCAGACCGTGCCCTCGAGGCTGCGGACCTGAAGGCCCGCCGACGCCAGCGCCGGCCCAAGCAGTGCGGCGGGGGCCGCGGCCAGCAGCCCGACGCCAAAGGTCGCGGCGCCCACGGCCGCGAGGGTGGCAGGACGGAACAGGCGGGACAGCGACTGGGCCATGGCGGGCAGTGACGTCGGCCGGTGAAGCGCGGGAGCCCGGAGGCTCAGCCACCGGCCCGGGACAGCACGATGTTGCTGTTGACCCGGCCCGGTTCACCGGAAGGGTCGAAGGTGGCGGCCGTGGCCCGCAGGCCGTCCGCGGACTGTGCCGCCGCCAGCCACTCGAGCAGCTGGTCGAAGGGCACGTTCTCGAAGCGCAGGCGGATGGCGGCGGCGCCCTCCGGCTGGTTGCGCTTGAGGAACGCGCTGAGGCTGGCCTCGCGGGTGCTCCGGTCGACGACGACGACCAGGGAGTCGGCACTGCCGCTGGCGGCCGGCTGGGCGCTCTGGGGCCCGAAGCGCCGGGCCACGCCCTCGATGTCGGCCAGCAGCTGGCGATGGCGGGCAACGGACTCGGCGGCCCGGGCCCGCGCCCCGTAGACCGGCTCGACGACGCCCGCGTACACCACGGCGACGGCGGCGAGGATCGCCGCCGCCACCACGAGCACGCGCTCCCGGGGCGCCAGGCCCTGGAACCAGTCGCGGATCACCTGGGCGTTCACGCGCGACCCCCGGCCTGGGCGGCGGCGGCGGCCGCCGCCGGCACCGCGATGCGCAGGCGGCCCTGCCCCTGGTCGCCTTCGGCGTTGGCGGACTGGATCTCGGCGGTACGGGTGCCGTCGGCGGTGACGAACTGGCGGATCTGGTCCAGCGTCTCGGCGTTGGGGGCCCGCACCTGCAGGTCGAAGACGCCGGCCCGGTAGCTCAGCGACTCGAGCCGGGCATTGCCGGCCCGGCTGATGGCCTCCGCGACCACGCGGAGCGTCGGCAGGAACTCGTCGCCTCCCGGGGCGACCGTGGCCTGCCCGAGCTGGGCGAGCCGGCCGTCGAGCACCGCGCGGGGATCGGCGCCGGCGCCGGCATCGGGGAACGTGTACTGCACGGCCGCCGCCACGCTGGCGCTCAATGCGTCGGCTTCGCGCTGCAGCCGCCAGGCCTCGAGCCCCGCCACCAGTACCGCCGTGGCGGCGGCGGCCGCGGCGAGGCCCGCCGCCGGGCGCCAGCGGGGCCAGAGCCCGGCGAAGCTGCGGCGAGGAGCGTAGTCGCCCTGCAGCAGGTTGACCCCCGGCGAGGCGATGATGCCGGCCGCCAGCCGCGGCAGCGCGCCGCCGACGAGCTGGCGGATCTCGAGGGACTGGACGCGCGGGCGCAGGGCCTCGAGGGGCTCCAGCAGCCGGGGCTCGTCGGTGGCGGCATAGACCAGCAGATGCGCCGGCGGCAGCGGCGCCTCGCTGCCGGCGGCCCGCTGGTCGAGCCAGACGCCCACCAGCACGGGCGCGTCCTCCGGCTCGGCCACGAGCAGGTCGCCCTGGCCCGTCCGCAGCAGAATCTGGCCGGGCTCCAGCAGCAGCGTGGCGGTGCCGGGCAGGTCGGGGAGTGCGTCGCTCTCGGCATAGATCGCGTCGAGGCCAAGGCCCTCGAGCCGCTGGCACCACTCGGCGAGGGCGGCCCGCCGGGTGACGGCCACCGGCACCCGGCCGTCGGCATCGCGCGGGCCCGCGGCGAAATGCAGCTCGTCGACCTCGTCGGCCAGCTGGTCCTCGAGGGCGAAGGGCAGCGCCTGCAGGATCTTGACGGCGCCCTTCACCGGCACCTCGGCCCGGGTGCGCAGCACGGCCGCGGCGGGCACCAGCGCGATGGTGCGGCGGGCCGCAGCGGTGGGAGGGGGACCGCCCTCGTCGAGCTGCCCCGGCCCGTCGAGCACCGCGCCGGTGGCGTCGACGACGACCCAGCCGGCAGCGTCGGGGGCGAGGCGGATGACGAGGGTTTCGCTCATGGGGCTGCCGGGATCAGGGGACGTCGAAACTGCGCAGCCGGGTGCGCACTTCGTTGGGCCCGCGCCGCTCGATCAGACTGTACAGAGTGGCCCGGGTCGAGCCAATAGACGTCGTCAAGGTTGCGCGGAACCAGCTGCTGCCGCAGCGGAGCTGGGGCACCAGCTCCGCCGGTACCGCCTGCTGGAAGTCCTCGAGGAACTCCGTCGGGTCCGTGTAGCGCCCGTCGAGGAAGGGCTCAACGTCGAAGAGCCCGAGGTTCGGCGCCAGCGATGCCAGTACGGGCGCCGTGGCGGTGTTGACGTTGAGGGCCGTGGGCTGGCCGTCGGTCCGCGGCGGCAGCGCGATGACGTGGGGCTCGAGCGCCGCGTAGATCTCCGCGGTCATGCCCTCGATGGCCAGCAGCTCGCTCGGCGACACGATCCAGAAGTTCGGCGGGCGCTGGGGCGGCAGCCGGCTGGTGTAGACGTCGTCCTCGGCGCCATTGAGGCCCGGCACGGTGTCCGGGTCGATCCAGTCGATGATGCGGTCCGTGAGCGACGCGGCCAGCGACGGGTCCACGGGGGTCTCTAGGGGCAGGATCAGCAGCAGGCGCTGGAACTGGTCGACGAACACCTCGCGGGGCTTGCCGGCGCCGTCGACGAGGTTGTTGACGTTGAAGCGGCCCTGCATGTCCTCGACGAGGCCCCGGATCTCGCCGCCCTCGATGGGCTGCACGAGGGGCTCGCCCCAGCCTTCGCCGGCGTTGTCGGCCCCCTCGGGGCCGTCGCTGCGCCCGTCCTCGGCGATCAGCACGATGGCGAAGGCCTCGCCGCCGAGGTTGTACTCGTTGGCCTGGTCGCGCAGGAGCAGCGTCTCGGTGCGCTGCAGGTCGACGCTCGTGCGCCACAGCAGGTTCACGGCCAGCACCGTCGCGATGGCCACCACCAGCATGGCCGTCAGCACGGCGATGCCCCGTTGGCGGCGGGGCGGGGTCACTGCACGACCTCGACGACGCGCTCGATCACGCCGAAGTCCTCGAGGGTGAGCTTCAGGCGGATCGCCCGCGGCCGTTCGCCGTTGCCTGGTGCGGACCGCGACGGCGGCGGCCACTGCGTGACCCACTCCCGGCCCTGGTCGAGGTAGCTGAGCTCGAGCCGCTCGACGCCCGTCAGCAGTTCCTCCTGGCGCGGCTTCTCGCCGAGCACGCGGTCGGTGACGGTCCAGTACTCGCGGATCAGCACGTCGTCCTGCAACCGGTACTGCAGGCGCTGGAGCGTGCCGCGGTAGGGCGCCCGGGACGGGTTGCTCCAGCCGCCCCGGGTCAGGCGCAGCAGGAACTCGCCGCGGCCGTCGGTGACGAGGGGCAGCTCGCCCGCCGTGCCCAGTTCGTCCCGCACGAAGCGCGGCTGGATGCCACCCAGGTCGGCCGTCAGCACCCGCATGGCGCGCTGCAGTTCCGCGAGCCGGGCCATCTGGACGCCGGCGATCCCGCCCTGGTCGACGACGGCGTTGAGGCCGCCCAGCGCCATGGCGCCGATCACGGCGAAAATCGCCATGGCGACCAGCAACTCCAGCAGCGTGAAGCCGGCGTGCCGGCGGCGGCGCTCAGTCACTGGCCGCATCCGGGTCGACGATGAACCAGTCCGCGTCGGGCGGAGCGGGCGGGCCGGTCGGGACGGGCAGGTTGGCGAGGAACCCGGTCAGCCGGGTGATGGTCCGGTCCGGCTGGTCCGCGAAGGCCACCTCGACCTCGACCCGCCGCACGTCGGGCCGCGGCGTCTCCTCGACGCGCAGCGTGTACTTCCACGTCACGTCGGCCAGGTCGACCTCGCCGGAGCGGTTGCCCAGCGGCGGAAACTCGCGCTGGAGGCGCAGCTCCGTCAGGCGGTCCCGGGCGACCCAGTGGGCGAGGGTCTTGTCGCGCAGGCGCGCCGCCGTCGAGGCCGTCTGGTTGAGCTGGCCGAAGGCGGCCATCAGGCCGAGCGCCACGATGGCGAGCGCCACCAGCACCTCCAGCAGCGTGAAGCCGCCGCTGCCGCGGCGGTCAGTCCTCCTCACGGTCCACCTTCGTGGTGCCGTCGATGGCGACCTCGAGCTGCCACGCCGCGCCGGACTCCTCCTCGCGGATGCGCACCGTGAAGGCATCGCTGATGTCACCGCTCGAGAGGATGAAGAGCTGGGGCTCGTAGCGCCGGGCGACCTGCTCGGCGCTGCGCTCGAGCGCCACGGCCCGGCCCTCGATGTCGAGCTCGAAGCGGAAGCCCGGTGGCAGCTCGCGGCCGCCCAGCACGTCCTGGCCCTTGATGGGCTGCCAGGCGTCGTCCCGGGGGTCGGCAGGATTGTTGACGAAGAACGCCGCGAACTCGTACCGGTCTGGATAGAAGCGCACGCCCAGTTCGCGCACCTGGAAGCCGGCGTCCTCGAGGGCCAGGCGCACCAGGGACTCGAGGCGCGTCACCTCGCGCCGCAACTCGCGGTCGGTGCCGCCGGCGGTGCCGACGGCCAGCGTGAACATCGTCGCGACGATGCCGACGATAACGACGACGACCAGCAGTTCGAGCAGCGTGAAGCCGCGGCCGGCCCTCGCCGGCGCGGCCGCCGGTCCCGGAGCCCGCCGCAGGGGCCGCCGCAACCAGCTACTCGAGGGTCCAGTTGCCGACGTCGGCATCCGGGCCTTCGCCGCCGGGCGCGCCGTCGCGCCCGAGCGTGTAGATGTCGAACTCACCCTGCTTGCCGGGATTCTCGTAGACGTAGGGGCGGTCCCACGGGTCCTTCGGCATGCGGTCGAGGTAGCTGCCGGCGCTGCCCTTGCGGCTGCCGGACGGTGGCGTCACCAGCGCCTGCAGGCCCTGGTCCGACGTGGGGTAGCGGAAGTTGTCGAGCCGGTAGAGCTTGAGGGCGCTCTCGATGGCGCGGATGTCCTGGCGTACCTTGGCCGACTGGGCGTCGTCGATGCGATTGATGACGTTCGGCGCGATGAGCGCCGCGAGGATCCCCAGGATCACGACGACGACCATGATCTCGATGAGGGTGAAGCCCTGCATCCGTGCAGGCTTTGCGGGTCTGACGTCCTTGCGCATGTGGCCTCGCTTGTCTGTCCGGCCGGGCCGGATGGCGGTGAGCGCCGCTCGTCGGGCGGCAAATCTGCGATCATGCGCCGCGGCTCCGGGCCCCGGTCGCGGCGGGATTATCCGTCAGCGGGGCGGGTGATGGTAGCGAGGCAGGCCGGGCGACGGGACCCAGGTGGACGCAGGTTTCACAAAGTTAACGTGGTCGCCGCGGCTGCCGTCGTCTTCACTCGGCTGGGCGCTGGTGTTCGCGGGCCTGCTGGTGCTGCTGCAGGCGCTGCCGGAACCCGCGCGCCAGGCCCTCTGGTACAGCCGCGACGGCGTCGCGGCGGGGGAGTACTGGCGCCTCCTCACCGGCAACCTGGTGCACCTGGGCTGGGCCCACCTGGCCCTGAACGTGGGGGCACTGCTGGTGGGCATCTTCGTCTTCTACCCCGGGCGTACCCCGGTGGCCTGGGCGCTGGCCATGGCCACCTGCGGCGTCGTCACGAGCCTCGGGCTCTGGTGGTTCAACCCGGAGATCACCTGGTGCGTGGGCATGTCCGGCGCGCTGCACGGCCTGCTGATCATCGGCGCCGTCGACTGGGCCCGGCGCGGCGACCCGGTTGGCGTCGTGCTGCTCGCCATCTGGATCGCGAAGCTCGCCTGGGAGCAGTGGAACGGCGCGCTCCCGCTCTCCACCGAAACCGTCGGCGGCCGCGTCGTCACGGATGCCCACCTGTGGGGCGCCATCGGCGGTGGCCTGTGGCTCGCGCTCGAGGCGGCGGCCACCCGGCTGGGCTGGCGGCTATAATCCCGCGCCCGCCGGGGGGAGCCCGGCCTTCCGTGCCGGTGAGCCCATGAGCGATGTCCTTCCCCTGTTCAGCCTGGCCGGCGAAACCGCACTCGTCACCGGCGCGACGCGGGGCATCGGCGCCGCCATCGCCGACGCGCTGGCCGCCGCCGGCGCCACGGTCATTGGTACCGCCACCTCGGCCGCCGGCGCCGAGGCCATCGCCGCGCGGCTCGCCGCGGCGGGCCACGCCGGCCGCGGGGTGGTGCTCGATGTCGACGACCACGCCGCGATTGCCGCCCTCGAGGCCGACATCAGCGCGCGCGAAGGCGCCGTGACGATCCTCGTCAACAATGCGGGCATCACGCGCGACGGCCTGCTCATGCGCACCAAGCCCGAAGACTGGGATGCCGTCATCCGCACGAACCTCGGCTCGGTGTTCGCCACCTGCCGCACTTTCATTCGCGGCATGGTCAAGGCGCGGCGTGGGCGCATCATCAACATCTCGTCCATCGTCGGCGTGATGGGCAACGCGGGGCAGACCAACTACGCCGCCGCCAAGGCCGGCATGATGGGCTTCTCGCGCTCGCTGGCCCGTGAGGTCGCGAGCCGCGGCATCACCGTCAACGTGGTGGCGCCGGGCTTCATCGCCACCGACATGACGGCGGCACTCGGCGAGGCCGAGCGCAACGCCCTGTCCAGCCAGATCCCGCTGCAGCGGCTCGGCACGCCGGCCGACGTGGCGGCGGCGGTGCTGTACCTGGCGTCGCCGGCAGGCGGTTACGTCACCGGCGAAACCCTGCAGGTCAACGGCGGCCTGTGGATGGGCTGATCGCCGCCGCCGGGCGGCAGGTAGAATGCCCGGCGGGCTTAACTTAGAATACCCGCCCAGTTCAGCCGGCCCGCCACCCGGGCAGGCCGGATCCCGGTTACACGACCCACGGTTCACAAGGGGACCCGAGGCACATGAGCAGCATTGAAGATCAGGTAAAGAGCATCGTCGCCGAACAGCTGGGCGTCAAAGAAGAAGAGGTCACCAACGAGGCCTCGTTCGTCGACGACCTCGGCGCCGACTCCCTCGACACCGTCGAGCTGGTCATGGCCCTCGAGGAGGAGTTCGAGACCGAGATCCCGGACGAGGACGCCGAGAAGATCAAGACGGTCCAGCAGGCCATCGACTACATCAAGCAGCGTTCCAGCAAGAACTGACGCCCGCAGGGCAGGGCCGGTGATCAACACCGGCCCTGCCCGGCACGCCTCCCGCCGCACCCGGCGGGAGGCCCGATCCACCCAGTGAAGAGCACCAGCGCATGACGGGACGCCGCGTCGTAGTCACGGGTCTTGGCATCGTCGCCCCGGTCGGCAACGACATCCGCACCGCCTGGGACAACGTCGTCGCCGGCCGCAGCGGCATCGGGCCCATCACGGCCTTCGACGTCAGCGAGTTCTCGACCCGCTTCGGCGGCGAGATCCGCGACTTCGACGCCAGCCAGTTCATGCCGGCGAAGGAAGTCCGCAAGGTCGACCCCTTCATGCACTTCGGCATCGCCGCCGCCTTCGAGGCCATCGCCCATGCAGGCCTCAAGGAGGCGGGCTACGCCCCCGACCGCATCGGCGTCGCCATCGGCTCCGGCATCGGCGGCGTCGGCACCATCGAGTCGAACCACGAGCGCTACGCCGAGGGCGGTCCGCGCAAGATCTCGCCCTTCTTCGTGCCCGCCAGCATCATCAACATGATCTCGGGGCACGTGTCCATCAACCACGGGTTCCAGGGTCCCAACATCGCGCTGGTCACGGCCTGCACGACGTCGACCCACAGCATCGGCATGGCGGCACGGGTCATTGCCTACGGCGACGCGGACGCCATGGTGGCCGGCGGCGCCGAGCACGGCATCACGCCACTCGGCCTCGGCGGTTTCTGTTCTGCCCGGGCCCTGTCCACGCGCAACGACGAGCCGCTGCTGGCGAGCCGCCCGTGGGACCGTGACCGCGACGGGTTCGTGCTGAGCGACGGGGCGGGTTGCCTCGTGCTCGAGGAACTCGAGTCGGCGAAGCGGCGCGGCGCGCCGATCCTCGCCGAGGTCGTCGGCTTCGGCATGAGCGGCGACGCCCACCACATCACCGCGCCGCCCGAAGACGGCGCCGGCGCCCAGCTCTGCATGCGCGCGGCGCTGCGCGACGCAGGCCTCGCCCCGGGCGACGTGCAGTACATCAACGCCCACGGCACCTCGACGCCGCTCGGCGACGTCGCCGAGACCCGGGCCATCAAGGGTGTCTTCGGCGCCGACGCGTCCCGCGTCGCCGTCAGCTCCACGAAGTCCACCACGGGCCACGCCCTCGGCGCCGCCGGCGCCATCGAAGCGGTGTTCAGCGTGCTGGCCATCCGCGACCAGGTCGCTCCGCCGACCATCAACCTGCAGAACCCCGATCCCGAGTGCGACCTCGACTACGTCCCCAACGTGGCACGGTCCATGAAGATCGATGCGGTGCTCAGCAACTCCTTCGGGTTCGGCGGGACCAACGGCAGCCTGGTGTTCCGCCGGTTCTGAGTCCGCGACGCGCGGTGGCGGCGTGATGGCCGGGACCCGCGACCACGGCACCGGCGAGGCGATGCGCGGCCAGTGCCACGTCGAGCGCGCGTCACTGCCGGCGGGCTTCGATCCGCTGGCCCTGCACAGGCTGGCGCCACAGCGCTATCCCTTCCTGCTCGAGAGCGTCGCCAGCGGCACTGACCAGGGCCGCCACGACATCGTGTTCGCCTGTCCCGGGGACGAGTTGCGCCGGGTGGGCTGCGACGACGCGCCGTTCCTGCCTCGCCTGGACGCCGCCTTCGCGGCCGCCCGGGTGCCACCGGAGCCGGGCCCGGAACTCCCGTTCCGCGGCGGCTGGTTCCTGTTCCTGGCCTACGAACTGCGCGCCGAAACCGAGCCCGCGGCGGGTTGCCGGAGCCCGGCGGCGGGGCCCATGGCCATCGCCGTCCGCGTGCCCGCGGCGGTGATCCGCGACCGCCGGTCGGGAGCCGCCTGGCTCGTGGCGGAACGCGGACGCGAGGACTGCCTCGAGGTCATGCGCCGGGACCTGGGCGAGCTGCGGCCGCTGCCCGGCCCGCGGCCCGGTCCCCTCGCCACGTCGCTGCAGGAGCCCGATCCCGGGATCTTCATGGCCGCCGTGCAAGCGGCGCGGCGGCACATCGCGGCGGGGGACCTGTACCAGGCCAACCTGTCACGGCGCTGGCAGGGCCGGCTCGCCGCCGGGGTCGATCCCTGGGAGGTCTACGCCCGGCTGCGGGTCACCAACCCGGCCCCGTTCGCCGGCCTCGCCGTGTGGCCGGGCCTGGCGGTGGCGAGCTCCTCACCCGAGCGCCTGGTCCGCGTGGGCGGGCGCGACGTCGAGACCCGGCCCATCGCCGGCACCCGGCCCGTGGCCGGCGCCACGGCGGAGGCGCGGCGGCACGAACTGCTGGGCAACGCGAAGGAGCGGGCCGAGCACGTCATGCTCATCGACCTCGAGCGCAACGACCTCGGCCGCATCTGCGAGCCCGGCAGCGTCACGGTCCGCGACTTCATGGTGGTCGAGTCCTATGCCCACGTGCACCACATCGTGTCGGGCGTCGGCGGCACGCTGCGTGCCGGGGTCACGCCCGGCGACGTCGTGCGGGCCGTCTTCCCGGGCGGCACCATCACCGGGTGCCCGAAGGTGCGCACCATGGCCCTGATCGACGAACTCGAGGCGGCACCGCGGGGCGTCTACACGGGCTCGATGGGCTTCCTCAACCGCGACGGCAGCTGCGACCTGAACATCCTCATCCGCAGCATCGGCATCGACGGCGACCGGTTCAGCTTCGCGGCCGGCAGCGGGATCGTCGCCGACTCGGAGCCGGCGCGCGAGCTCGAGGAGACCCGTGCCAAGGCCCGGGGCATGGAGCTGGCCGTCGCCGGGACATGAGCGCGCGCATCCTCGTCAATGGCCTGGAGGCCCGCACGGTCCCGGCGGACGACCGGGGGCTCGCCTACGGTGACGGCCTCTTCGAGACCCTGGCGTTGCGCGAGGGCGGCGTGCGCTTCGTCGAGGCCCACCTGGCCCGGCTGGCCCGCGGCTGCGCGCGCCTCGCCATCCCCATGCCCGATGGAGGCCTGCTGCGTACACAGCTCGCGGCCGTGAGCGACGGCGTGGCCCACGGCGTCGTGAAGATCGTGCTGACCCGGGGCCCCGGGCCTCGCGGCTATGCGCCGCCGGCCTCGCCCGAGCCGACGCTCATCGTGTCCTGCCATCCCGGCGAGCCGCGCAGCGGCATCGCGGCGCCGCTCCGCGTGCGCGACTGCGCGACGCCGGTGGCGAGCAGCCCGGCGCTGGCGGGCCTGAAGACGCTGAACCGCCTCGAACAGGTGCTGGCGCGCGCCGAGTGGCGCGACCCCGCCATCGGCGAGGGCCTGATGCGTGATGAAGCCGGCTGGTACGCGGGCGGCACGGCGAGCAACCTCTTCGTCGTGCGCGACGGCACGCTGCTGACACCCGGCCTCGGCCGTCGAGGGGTTCGTGGCATCATGCGGGACGCGGTCCTGGCGGCGTCGGCACGCCTGGGCATTGCCTCGGCAGAGGCCGACCTGGGCCGGGCGGACCTCGACGGAGCCACCGAGATGTTCCTGACCAGCGCCCTCATCGGCATCGCCCCGGTGGGCGAGTTCGACGGACGGCGCCTGGCCACGGGGCCTGTGACCCGCCGCCTGCGGGCCGAGCTGGCCCTGGCCGGAGTGGGCGAGTGCGCCGCGCCGTTATAGCGGCGCTGGCCGTGGCGGTGGTCGCCACCGTGGCCGGGCTCGCCGCCATCCATCGCTTCCTGGACGCGCCACTGGCGGGAATCCCGCAGGACTACGTCGTCACGGTCGCGCCCGGCGACTCCCTGCGGACCGTGCTCCAGCGGCTTTCCGGTGACGGGGTGCTCGACTACCCGCGCCTCGTGTTCTGGTGGGCGCGGCTCGACGGGACGGCCGGGCGCATCAAGGCCGGCGAGTACGCGCTGCCCGGGGGTACCAGTCCGCGGCAACTGCTGGCCCGCCTCGTCGCGGGCGACGTGATCCTGCACGGTCTGACGCTGGTGGAGGGCTGGACCGTGCGCGAGATCCTCGCCGCCCTCGATGGCAGCCCCGTGGTCCAGCGCACGCTGGCGGCCACCGATGCCACGGCGCTGGCCGCAGAGCTCGGCCTGCCGTTCGCCAGCGCCGAGGGGCTCTTCTTTCCGGACACCTACCGCTTTCCGCGGGGCACCCCGGACCACGTGCTGCTGCGCCAGGCCTATGACCAGATGCAGCGGCGCCTCGACGCCGCGTGGCAGGAGCGGGCCCCCGACCTGCCGCTGCGGGACGCCTACGAGCTGCTCGTCCTGGCGTCCATCGTCGAGCGCGAGGCGGCCGTCGCTGCCGAGCGTCCGCTGATCGCCGGCGTGTTCGTCCGCCGGCTCGGCCTCGGCATGCGCCTGCAGGCCGATCCCACGGTGATCTACGGCATGGGCACCGGCTACCAGGGCAACATCAGCCGCGGCGACCTGCAGCGCGACACGCCGTACAACACCTACACCCGCACGGGCCTGCCGCCGACACCCATCGGCGCCCCGGGTGCCGCGGCCCTGGCCGCCGCCGCCCGGCCGGCCGAAGGTGACGCGCTCTATTTCGTCGCCACCGGCCGGGGGGACGGCACGCACCGCTTCTCGGCCACACTCGACGAGCACAATGCCGCCGTCCGGGCCTTCCTCAAGGCCACGGCGGGCAACCGGTGACCACGTCCATGACTGCAACGATCCCGGGCCGCTTCATCACCATCGAGGGCGTCGAGGGCGTCGGCAAGTCCACCAACCTGGGCTTCGTCGCCGCCACGCTGCAGGCCGCCGGCCACAACGTGCGCCTGACGCGCGAGCCGGGCGGCACGCCGCTCGGCGAGCGGGTGCGCCAGCTGCTGCTGCACGGGGACGCCCGGGTGGATCCCCTGGCCGAGCTGCTGCTGATGTTCGCGGCCCGGGCGGCCCACCTGCGCGAGGTCATCGAGCCGGCGCTGGCCGCCGGCGACTGGGTCGTGTGCGACCGCTTCACCGATGCGACCTACGCCTACCAGGGCGGCGGCCGGGGCCTGCCCGAGACGGCCATCGCAACCCTCGAGGCGCTGGTCCAGGGGAGCCGGCGGCCGGACCTGACGCTGCTGCTCGACGCGCCGCCGGAGGTGACGGATCCGCGGCTGCGGGCCCGCGCCCCCGCCGACCGCTTCGAGCAGGAGGAGGCGGCCTTCTTCGCCCGCGTTCGCGCCACCTACCTCGCCCGGGCTGCCCGGGAGTCCGGCCGCGTGCGGCTGATCCGCACCGACCGGCCCCTGCCGGAGGTGCAGGCCGACATCGCGCAGGCACTGGCCCCGCTGGTGGGTCGAACGTGACGAATATGTCCCAAGCCAATGAAATAAATAATCTTCCCTCGTGGCTTGCCGAACTGGCCGACGGGCTGGTGCACCGGCAGGAGGCCGGCCGCATGCCCCATGCACTGCTGGTCCACGGCCCGACCGGCACCGGCCGCGGGCTGCTGGTCGACTGGCTCGCCAGGCACCTGCTGGGACTGCCGCCCGCCACCGCCGGCGAGCTCGTGCATCCGGACTACCGGTCGGTGGCGCCCGAGCCGGAGCGCGACGTGATCATCGTGGGCCAGGTCCGTGAACTGGTGGAATTCATGGGCCTGACGGCCAGCGGTGGCGCGCGCAAGGTGGCCGTCATCCGCCCGGCCGAGGCGATGAACATCGCGGCGGCCAACGCGCTGCTGAAGACCCTCGAGGAGCCGCCGGGCGAGGGCATGCTGGTCCTCGTGGCCAGCACGCCGGGCGCCCTGCCCGCGACCATCACGAGCCGCTGCCAGCGGCTGCGCGTGGGCCTGCCGTCGCCGGCCGCCGCCCGGGCCTGGCTGGCCGCCGCTGACCCCTCGGTACCGGACTGGGAGACGTACCTCGCCCTGGCGGGCGGCGCCCCGCTGCTGGCCGCGGAACTCTGCCGCGCCGACCGGGCCGAGGGCGAGCCCTTCATCGCGGCCCTCGCGGCCGACCTCGACGCCGTCATCGGGCGCCAGGAGGGCCCGGTTCCCGTGGCGCGGCGCTGGGCCAAGGGCCCCGTGGACCTGGCGCTGCGGTGGCTGCACCGGCTGGTCGCCGGCCAGATCACGGCCCTGGCAGCCCCCGGCATTCCGTCAACAGGACCGCGGATTACGTCATTGCAAACGTCCGCGCCCGACCAGAACATGGCGGCCTGGTTTGCCTATCTCGACCGGGTCGAGCTGGCCCGTCGCCAGATCGACCGGAGCCTCAACATGGAGCTCGTCCTCGCGGACCTGCTGCTGTGGTGGGTGGGGCGCTCCGCCCGGGCGGGCTAGGCAACGCGAGGACCCAGGACACTGACCGATGTCGAAGCCCGGCCTGCTGACGCTGACGATCCGCGACAAGAGCGCGCTCTATCTCGCGTACATGCCGTTCGTGCGCAACGGCGGGCTCTTCATCCCGACGAGCACCAGCTACCGTATCGGCGACGAGGTCTTCATGCTGCTCAACCTCATGGGGGAGGACGAGAAGATCCCCGTGGCCGGGCGCGTGATCTGGGTAACGCCGAAGGGCGCCCAGGGCAAGCGCACGGCGGGCATCGGCGTGCAGTTCAGCGAGCAGGACGCGGGCGCCACCCGCAACAAGATCGAGAATTACCTGGCCGGCGCGCTGGGCGGGGACAAGCCCACCCACACGATGTAGCGCTGCGCGAGGTCGTCGGCGAGGGCGCCTCCACTAAGTTTTCCGCCCCGCCGGTCCGTCCGGGCACGTGCCCGTCCTGGTCACGTCGTGGTCAACGACGAAGCGATCCTCGGCGCGGCCTCAGGTCGTCACGCCGTTCGCCACGGCGTTCAATCCGCCCTTCAGCACCCGCGTCGTGAAGCCGCGCTCGTTCAGGATGAACGCGGCCGCGGAGCTGCGCCGGCCCGTGTCGCAGCAGACGACGTAGGGCGTGCGCGGGTCGAGGGTGCCGAGCTTCAGCCGGATGAAGTACAGCGGAACGTTGACGGCGCCGGGCTCGTGGTACGCCTCGAACTCGCTCGGCAGCCGCACGTCGAGCCACTGGCCGCCGCGCGCGACGATGCCCCGGGCCTCGTCGTAGCCGGCCCAGTCGATCATCGGGTCGTTGAGCAGGCGGGCGAAGTCCTGCTTGCCGAGGCGCATCAGCGCGCCGTCCGTGAGCATCGTGACCGTCGCGTTGCGCCGCGCCTCGGAGATCAGCGCCTCTTCGCCGAAGGTGTCGCCGACACCGAGCTCGGCCAGCTTGATGCCGTCGCGGCTCAGCGGCGTTTCGCGGGTGACGACGCAGCGCCCGCGGGTGATGGCGTAGAAGTAGTCGCCCTCGTCACCCTGCCGGATGATCACGTCGCCGGCGGCGCAGTTCACCTGCTGCATGCGCATGAAGATGGCCTGCAGGTTGGCGGGCGGGAGGCGATGGAAGGTCTTGTTCGCGAGCAGCGTCGTCATCCAGTCGTCGCCGGAGCTGTCGCTGCGCAGCTCGCCGACCTCGTAGCTGCCGGTCTGGTCCCAGGTCAGCATGACGTCGAGCAGGTCGGTGTCGACCGACAGGTACTCGACCCGGTCGACGGCCCGCACCTGGCAGCGGCGCGGCAGCACCGGCGCGATGGGGGAGGCGGCCTCGCGGCTCGTGGCCCGGAGCAGGCGCGAGCCGCCCTGCCGGTCGACGAGTTCGAGGGTGCCGCTGACGAGGTAGTAGGCACGCTTGTCGACCTCGCCCTCGCGGATCAGCACCCGGCCGGGGTCCAGGCTGTGGACCTCGACCTTCTTGGCCAGTGCCGCCAGGTTCTCGCGGCGCAGGCTGTCGAGCGGCGTGAACCGCCGCAGCAGATCGGTGGTGGTGGGTGTTGCCGACATCCGTCCCTGGTGATCGTGCAGGCCGGTGCCCCGGTGGCACCGGCACGTGGTAGCGCGCACTGAACATAGTCTAGCGACAGGCGCGTGCGGCCCGGAACGGTCCGCGGCCGCGACATCGCAGAACTGTGAACCAGTTCAGGCCGCGGGTGCGCGCAGGGCATCCCAGCCCGGCGAGGGGCGGAAGCGCGGCCCGAGCCGGGCCTCGAGCTGGCGCAACGTCGCCACGACCTGGTCGATGCCGACGCTGCGGGCATGGGCCAGGGGGCCGCCACGGAACGGGGCGAAGCCCGTGCCGAACACGACGCCGGCGTCGACGAGATCCGCGTCGGCCACGATGCCTTCGTGCAGGCACGCCGCGGCCTCGTTCAGCAGTGCCATCACCAGCCGGTCGCGGAGCGCCTGGTCGCCGCCCTCGCCGCGGCCGGACGGGCGCACGGGCTTGCCGTCGCGATAGGTGTAGAAGCCCCGGCCCGTCTTGCGGCCCAGGTGCCCGGCGGCGACGAGCTGCTCGAGTTCGGGCGCGACGCCGCGGCCCACCACGGGCGACAGGACCCGCGCCACGTGCAGCGCCACGTCGAGCCCGACGGAGTCGGCCAGCTCGACGGGGCCCATGGGCATGCCAAAGCCCACGGCGGCCCGGTCGATGGCTGCCGCCGCGTGGCCCTCGCGCAGCAGCTCGAAGGCCTCGGCCATGTACGGCGCCAGGATGCGGTTCACGAGGAAGCCGGCCCGGCTGCGGCAGGGCAGGGGCAGCTTGTCGATGCCGCGGGCAAAGGCGAGCGCCTGCTCGACGGCCCCGGGCGAGCTGGTTGTCGCCTGAACCACCTCGACCAGCGGCAGCTTAGCCACGGGGTTGAAGAAGTGCAGGCCTACGAGGCGGCCGGGATCGGAAAGCCCACCCGCGAGCTCCTCGAGGGGAATGCTCGAGGTGTTCGTCGCGATGGCGACGCCCGGCGGCAGCGCCGCTTCCAGCGCCGCGTACACCGTCCGCTTAACGCCCGGATCCTCGAAGACGGCCTCGATCACGAACTCGGCCTGCCGGGCGCCGTCACCGGCGACGTCGGCCGTGAGGCGCCCCTGGGCCGCGGCCGCCTCGTCCGGAGGCAGGCGCTTCGCGAAGAGCTTGCGTGCCCGCTCCAGCGCCGGCTGGATGTACTCGAGGCCCCGGTCCTGCAATGTCACGTGGTGCCCGCGCAGGGCGCACCAGGCCGCGATGTCGCCGCCCATCACGCCGGCACCGACCACGTGCACGCGCCGGCCGGGCTCGCCCAGCGCCCCGGCGGCCCCGCGGCCGAACTTCTTCAGCCGCTCCTGCAGGAAAAAGAGCCGCACGAGGTTGCGCGACGCGGGCGAGACGGCGAGGCGACCGAAGGACTCCGCCTCGGCCCGGTAGGCCTCGGGGGTGTCGGCGGCACCGAAGCGCCGCCACAGGGCGATGACGGCGTGGGGCGCCGGGTAGTGGTCGGCCGGCGCCTGCCGGGTGACCCGGGCCGTGAGCTGCCGGGCCACCAGCGGGCGCACGGGCCCGAGGGACAGCAGGCGATCGACGAAGCGGCGTCGCACCCCGCGCCGGCCCCGCCGCAGCAGCTCCACGGCGGCCTGCCGCCAGTCGCCGGCATCCGCCTCCCTGTCGATGAGCCCCAGGCGCCGCGCGTCGGCGGGCTTCAGCGAGCGGCCGCCCAGCACGAGCTCCAGCCCCTGCAGTACGCCAAGCAGCCGCGTTGCCCGGATCGTGCCGCCGAAGCCTGGATGCAGGCCCAGCCGCACTTCCGGCAGGCCGTAGACCGGCGCGCTGCCACGCAGGCCCACGCGCCAGTCGCAGGCCAGGGCGAGCTCGAGCCCCCCGCCGAGGGCGTGGCCGTTCAGCACGGCGCAGCTCGGTGCCGGCAGCGCCGCGATCCGGGCGAGGATGGCCTGGCCGGCGAGGGTCAGGTCGCAGGCCCGTTCGGCGGAGTCCAGCTTCGGGAACTCGTTGATGTCGGCGCCGGTGATGAAGCTGCCGGGCTTGGCGGAGTGGATCACGAGCCCGGCCGGTGGATCGGCCGCAAGACCGGCGAGCACCTCGTCCAGTTGGCCGAGGGACGCCGCCGACAGCGTATTCGCGCTGCCGGGACAGTCCATCGTGAGCCAGGCGACGCCGGCGCCGTCGCGCTCGAGCTGCCAGCAGCGCGGGGATCCGGTCTCGCTCGCCATGGCGGTCACCTCAGGCTGAAGTCGCAGATCAGGGGCAGGTGGTCCGAGTGGGTCACGCGCGGGATGTCGAAGCGCTCCATCTCGATGCCGGGCCCGTACAGGATGAAGTCGAGCTCGAAACGCGGCACCCGGGCCGGGAACGAGGGGAGGCCGTCGCGGTTCGCGCTGCGCAGTCCCGCCGCCTTCATGAACAGGAAGATCTCGTTCTCGCCCCAGAAGGTGTTGAAGTCACCGGCGACGATGACGGGCTTCTTCGCCCGCGACACGAGGTCATACAGGCTGCGCAGCTGGCTCTGCCGGTGCCGGTACTTGAGCGACAGGTGCACGAGGAAGATGACCACGTCGTCGAGCTCAAGCTCGATGATCAGCCGCTTGATGCCGGTGTCGAAGTAGTGGAAGCGCTCGCCGGCGATGCGCGGCGCCGCCAGGAAGGCGTTGGCCTGCTTGCGCAGGATCGGCAGGAACTGGTTGACCGACTCCTCGCCGTACTTGCACTGGTAGCAGGAGTAGTGGCCCAGGGCCCGGGCAATGGCGTCGGCCTGGTTGACCCCGCCGCTGCGCACGGACCCCACGTCCACCTCGATGAGGCCCACCACGTCCGGGTCCTGGCCCTTGATGAAATCTATGATGTTGTCGAGGTTTCCGGGGTTGCCGAACAGGTAGCCTGCTCCCGGGACGGGCAGCTGGGGCGGGGCCCCGGAGCCCACCGCGTAACGCATGTTGTAGAGAAGCAGCCGCATGGCGGTGAAGTGTAGCGCCGCACCCGCCCCCGGGGGCGTGCTGCAGCGCCCGCCCTGCCGCCGAGGGGACCGGCCATGACCGACAAGGCACCCATCCGCATCTTCGTGACCCACCTGTTCGCGAAGCACGCCGACTACCTGCGCGTCTTCGAGTACCTCGAGAGCGTCGAGAACTTCGCCTACCTGAACACCAGCGCCCCGGACAACGTGGCGGCGGGTGGGCTGGAGGGCCTCAAGGAAGAGCTCCGCCGGCAGATCCGCGAGGCCGAGATCGTCGTCGTGCCGCTGTCGATCTACACCGAGAACAAGGACCTCGTCACCTTCCAGCTGGACTTCGCCGGGGCCGCGAAGAAGCCCGTCATGGCCATCAAGGCCTTCGGCGACACGCTCATGCTGAAGCGCGACCTGATGACGCGCTTCGGCGAGACCGTCGACTGGAACGAGCGGTCCATGGTCGATGCCATCCGCCGCCTGGCGCGCCACGAGGACACGGCGCGCTGGGAAGTCATCGAGTTCACCCTCGATTGACCGCACGTTGACCCCGTATTGACGAGGAGCTGCCGGCCGGCGCTTGTCCGGTACGGCAGGCCTCCGTATGATCCGGCGCGTCTACGGACTGGCCTGCCGGCCAGCCCGCCCGTCCTCCCCCGACCAGCGCGCCTGCCATGACCCACAAAACCGACGCTCTCATCATCGGCGCGGGCCCCTGCGGCCTGTTCCAGGTCTTTGAACTGGGCCTGCTCGGCATCCAGGCCGACGTGGTCGACTCGCTGTCGGCCGAGGGCGGGCAGTGCACGTGGCTGTACCCGGACAAGCCCATCTACGACATCCCGGCGGTTCCCGTGTGCACCGGCGCGGAGCTGGTCGCGAACCTGATGAAGCAGATCGAGCCCTTCAAGCCGCGGTTCCACCTCGGCCAGGAGGTCACGGCGCTGCAGCCGGGCCCCGACGGCTTCGCCGTGACCACCAGCACCGGCACGCAGTTCCTCGCCCGCACCGTGTTCATCGCCGGCGGCGTGGGCTCGTTCCAGCCGCGCCGGCTGGCCGTGCCGGGCGCCGACGACTTCGAGGGCCAGCAGCTGCACTACCAGGTGCTCGATCCCGCGCGCTTCGAGGGCCAGCGCATCGTCATCCTCGGCGGCGGCGACTCGGCGCTCGACTGGGCGCTGGCGCTGGGCCCGAAGGCGAAGTCCCTCACGCTGGTCCACCGCCGCGACGAGTACCGCGCCGCCCCGGCATCGGTGGCGCAGCTGAAGGATCGGGCCGCCCGGGGCGAGGTCACGCTGGTCGAGTCGGCCAACGTCACGGGCCTCGAGCAGCAGGATGGGCGCCTCACGGGCATCGTCACGCAGCTCGCCGACGGCACGGCGAAGACCATCCCCGCCGACCATGTGCTCGCCTTCTACGGCCTGTCGCCGAAGCTCGGTCCCATCGCCGAGTGGGGCCTCGCCATGAACAAGAAGACGCTGGCCGTGGATACCGAGAAGTTCCAGACCAGCGTGCCCGGCATCTTCGCCATCGGCGACATCTGCGACTATCCCGGCAAGAAGAAGCTCATCCTGAGCGGCTTCCACGAGGCAGCGCTCGCCGCCTTCGCCGCCAAGGCGCTGCTCGAGCCCGGCAAGAAGGTCCACCTGCAGTACACGACGACGAGCCCGATCATGCACAAGCGGCTCGGCGTGGCCGACGAGGGCTGAGGGCAGGGCACGCTGGCATGGCGCCGCTGGTCATCGCCCACCGCGGCGCCAGCGGCTACCTGCCGGAGCACACGCTGCCGGCCAAGGCCCTGGCCCACGGCCAGGGCGCCGACTACCTCGAGCAGGATGTCGTCGCCACGCGCGACGGCGAGCTGCTGGTCTTCCACGACCTCTACCTCGACGCACTCACCGACGTGCGCGAGCGCTTTCCCGGCCGGGCGCGGCCCGACGGCCGCCACTACTGCATCGACTTCGACCTGGCGGAGATCCGCACGCTCGGCGTGCGCGAGCGGCGCAATCCGGACACCGGCGCACCGCGGTTCCCGGGCCGGTTCCCGGTGGCAGCGGGGTCCTTCGGCATCGTGACGCTGGAGGAGGAGCTGGCCTTCGTCCAGGGGCTGAACCGGTCCACAGGACGCGTCGCCGGCCTCTACCCGGAGATCAAGGAGCCGGCCTGGCACCGGCAGCACGGCATCGACGTCGGCACGCGCCTCATCGAGACGCTGGCGCGTTTCGGCTACACCCGGGCCTCGGACCCGGTGTTCGTGCAGTGCTTCGACGCGGACGAACTGCAGCGCCTGCACACGGAACTGCGCGTGCCGCTGCGGCTGGTGCAGCTGGTGGAGGCGGGGGGCAAGACCCTCGACGAGGCCGCGCTGTCCCGGCTGGCCGGCACCGTCGACGCCCTCGGAGCAGACCTGCGCCTGCTGCTGGACGGCGATCGGGGCCAGGGGCTGGCAGCCGCGGCCCGCCGGGCCGGACTGCAGGTCCACGCCTGGACCGTGCGCTCCGATCAGCTGCCGACCGGCTTCACGCGCCTCGGGGCGCTGCTGGATGCCCTGTACCGCGACCTGCGCGTCGACGGCATCTTCACCGACTTCCCGGACCAGGTCCGGGCTTACTGCGACCGGCTGCCCTGAGGGACGGCGCCGGCAGGCCACTGCTGGGGCACGAGCCGCAGCTTCGTCGTGTCGTAGCCCATGGCCTTGATCTCCGCGACCATCGCCTCGTACTCGGCCGGCGGCAGCGTCGGCGTGCGGGCCATGATCCAGACCCAGCGCCGGTCGGGCACGCCGATGATGGTGCGCTGGTAGTCCGGATCCACGGACAGCACGAGGTAGTCGCCGGCCGGCAGGAACCAGAAGAACTTCATCTTCCACTCGGAATTCACCGGCGCGTTGGCCACGGTGGCCCGGGGCTCCATGACGGTCGCCTTGCCGTCGAAGCCGCCGTCCAGGAACCGGTAGGTCGTGGCGATGGTGCCGTCCGGGTTCAGGCGGTACGACTCGACGCCGTTGAAGGCCTCGGCCTCGGTGACCAGCGGCGGCAGGTCGATGGGAATGTGGGCGATGACGTACCAGTCGCCCATGAAGCGCGGCAGGTCGACGGGCTGCTCGACGCCCCGCAACGGCGGCAGTCCGGTGCCGGCACAGCCCGCCAGCAGCGCGGTGAAGAAACCGATCAGTGCAGTGAGTGACTTGGGCACGGGGATGCTCCGGTACAGGTCGTGACGCCGGGGATGCTAGCGGGCTTCGGGACCCGCCGGGCGGCTTCGCGCCGCGAGGGGGCCTCGTTTCCGGCCCCGTGCCCGGGCCTCCCTCTGGCCGGGTCGCTACGCCCAATCGGCGTATAATATATAACGGGTTCAATGACATAACCGGCCACCGCGGCGCGTGTCGCGGCCACGGCCGGGCCCGGCGCGAGCAGCACGGCCGCGGCCAACATGACCGCGGCCGCCGTGCCGGCCAGGCGCGCCGCCGCGCGCTCGAATACCTGTCGGGCGCCCGGATCGGGTTCCCGTTCCGCTGTGATTTCCAGTAGCCACGGCGCCGGATCGACGCCGGCGAGCTCGGCCGCGCGCACGACGGCGCCGGCCGCCATGCGCTTGCCGGCGCGCCAGCCGGTCACGGTCGAGGGGGCCAGGCCGAGCAGTCGCGCCAGCCGGTAGTCCGTGCAGGGGGCGCCGGTGGCGCGCTCGTGGGCGGCGCGCACGAGCTCCACAAGTCGCCAGGTAGGGGATTCGGGGGCGATCGGGTCATCCGCCGGGAAACGTCCGCGCATTGGTCGAGCTCCATTCCGGGGAGGGGAGTCCGAGCATACGCCGCGCGCCGGCCGCCTGCACAATGTCCCGGCTATTGACATATCCCGGCCGTCTCGCGCATGGTTCGCGACGGCGCCGGCCGCCCAAAAGGTGGCCGCCCCATTCCCGGCCAGGCCGCGCAATGCGGCCCGGCCGGCGCCGATCCGGGAATGGGTGCGGGGAGTGGATGGAATGCAAACCGACGTAACCGACGTGCCCGAAACGCAGGGCGATCTATTGGCCGACGCGGAAGCCGCGCGCGCAATCGCGGAGTACCGCCGCGAGCTCCGCCGCGCCACGCTCGCGCGCCGCCGGCAGGCCGACGCGCTCGACGACGCGCGGCGTTTTCAGGCGGAGGCCGAAGCCGCGGAGAAAGTCTGCGCGCGCATCCGGCGCACGCTGCTGCCGATCCCAACGGGAACGGCCGCGCTCGGCGGTGCTCTGTGAGGCGCCTGCGCGTGCTCGTGGCGTGCGAAACGTCGGGCCGCGTCCGGGAGGCATTCCGCGCCCGGGGGCATGACGCCTGGTCGTGCGACCTGCTGCCGGCCGACGACGGAAGCCCGTTCCATTGGAAAGGGGACGTGCTGACGCTGCTGGATCAGTGCCGCAGCGACCCGGAATTTTGGCCGCCGTTCGACCTAATGGTGGCCCATCCGCCATGCACCTATCTGGCGGCCAGCGGCCTGCATTGGAACCGGCGCCGGCCGGGTCGCGCGGCGCAGACGGCCGCGGCGCTCGACTTCGTGCGCGAGCTCATGCGGGCGCCGGTGCGGGCCTGGGCCATAGAGAACCCCGTCGGGGCGATCAGCACGGCGATATGCAAGCCGGACCAGATCATCCACCCGTGGCAGTTCGGGGACGATGCCAGCAAGGCGACTTGCCTATGGCTGAAGGGGCTGCCGCTGCTGCGGCCGACGAACGTACTGCCGGGCGGCAGGAAGGCACGCCGGGCGAACCAGACGGCGAGCGGGCAGAATCGGCTCCCGCCGTCGCCTGACCGGTGGAAGCTTCGCAGCGTGACGTATCCCGGGATCGCAGCGGCGATGGCCGATCAGTGGGGCGCCGCGCTGGCCGGGCGCGAAGGGGTGGCGGCATGAGCGAGCACATTTACCGGCGCGATATACCGGGGCCGCGGGTGCCCGACGCTCCGCCGCACCGTGTAGAGGTCCGCATGGCGCGCGATGCCGGCGTGGTGCTCGTGGTGCTGGTGATTTTTCGACCCGGGACGTGCGGCGAAGATTGGTCGGAAATCATCGTGGCCGCCTGGCCGTCATACCGGCGGGACGAAGCGATAACCTGGGCCGCGCGCGAGGACTTCGGGCCGCTAGATGGGGCCATTGTCGAGGGTGTCTATGTCGGCGCGGAGCCGCCGGTATGAGCGCGAACCCCGGGAAGGTGCGGAAGCTCGACGGGATCAGCCAGTACGCGCGCGGGCTCGCGGCCGGGCGCCAGGCGGCAGAGGCCGAGGCGCGCGAGCGCGAGCGCGCAATATGGGCCTACACCGGCCACGAGAGGCGGGCCACTGCCTGGGTGTGCTCGACCGTCGGGGCGCTGTCTGGCGCCATCGTGGCCGGGCTCGTGGCCTGGCTACTCTGACGGGGCGCCGGTAGGGCTCGGGCGGCATGGAAGCCGCTACGCTGGATGGGGTCTGGTCGCGCGGCTTCGGCAGCCGCATGGCGCGGATGCGCGCCATCGGCGGCCTGCCCGATGAGGTGGCCGGGATCGTCGCGGCGGAGTATGTCCGCCGCGCCGGTCCCGCGCCGGTGGCGCGCCCCTACCCGTTGCCGGATGACCGGCCGCCGCACGAGCGGGCCCGCGCCCCGCGCGCGTGGAATTCCTGGTTAGCGGCGGGGCTGTGGCTTCAGCAGACGGCCGGCGCGCTCCGCCGGGCCCGGGTGCCGTTTGCCTTCGATGAATGGGAGCTAGCGGAGCGCGCGCGCCAGGCGGCCGAAATCTGCGCCGGGCATCTGCGCGAGCTCGACCGGTGCCGGCCGTTTGCCGAGGGCATCGGCATCACGGTGCCGGAGCTCGGCCGCGGCGTGACGGCATCCGGGCTGCTGCGGCGGCTCTACTCCGCGGCCTGGTGGCACCGGCGACTGCGGGCCGCCTGGTGCATGGCCGCGGAGTCGGGCCTACGCGAAGCCGGCCAGGTACACCGGGCGGCGAGCCCGTATGCAAGCCGGCCGACGATTGAGAGGCGCCAGGGCCAGAAACGCCGCGGCGCGCGGTTTCTCGCGGAGCGTGTCGCAACCTGCATCGACACCGGCGAGCAGCTAGAGCTATGGGAAATCGCCAAGCGCTCGATCGCCAATCCCGCCGTCCGCCGGGCCGAATTCATGACCCGGCTAAAGGGCTTCGAGCTCGTGGCGGCCGACTGCGGCCACGTCGCGAATTTCTACACCATCACAACCCCGTCGCGATTCCATGCCCGCCACGTTGACGGCCGGCCGAATGAAAACCATGACGGGAGCACGCCGCGCGACGGGCAGCTGTACCTGCGCGAGCTCTGGGCCCGAATCCGGGCGAAGCTCAAGAGGATGGCGGTAGTCGTCTACGGGTTCCGCATCGCGGAGCCGCACCACGATGGGACGCCGCACTGGCATCTGATCCTATGGGCACCGGCCAGCCAGGCCGACACGGTTACGGCCGTGATGCGGGCGCACGCGCTGGCCGACACTCCCGAAGAACCCGGGGCCGCCCGGCACCGGTTCAAGGTCGAGCGCATCGACCCGGCACGGGGCTCGGCGTGCAGCTACGTCGCTAAGTACGTGGCTAAGAACATCGACGGGCACCGGGTCGGCGGGGACTTCGAGGCGGGCGGCCTGGCGGCCGATACGGTCACGGCCGTGGATGCCTGGGCGGCCACCTATCGCGTGCGGCAGTTCCAGCAGATCGGCGGCCCGCCGGTGGGGCTGTGGCGCGAGCTCCGCCGCGTGCGCGAGCCCCACGAGTGCGAACCAATCGAGCGCGCGCGGTCCTGCGCCGATGCCGGCGACTGGCGCGGATTCGTGCTCGCGCTCGGCGGCGTGGAGCAATGCCGGCGGTCGCCGCTGGTGCTCGAAAAGGCCGCGGACGGGCTGAATCAGTGGGGCGAGCCGGCGGCGCCGCGGGCGGTCGGCGTGCGCTTCGGCGTGCTCGTGATCCATACCCGCGAAAAGGTTTGGGTGATCGCGCTGCGCGGTCAGACGGGGAACCTTGGACCCGTGGAAATAACTGTACGCGGTGGCCGCCAGGCCGCGGCGTGGAATCCGGCCGGCCAGGCGGCCGGCGCTGCCGTTGAACCGTCACCACGAGGGCCGCCCGATGGCTGAAACGCCGCTAGAAGTGCTCCGCCGCGCCGTGCCGAAGATCGCCAGCCACCCGATGATGCCGCGGGAGGTTCGGGACTGCCTGGCCGCCGCGCTCGGCGCGATGGAGATTCACCAGCGCGAACTGCACGAGCTCGCGCAGCGCGTCGAGGCCGCCGCGTCGGCGGTGCCCGATCCCGTCGAGCTCCGCCGCTGCATCGAGGTCGAGCTATCCGGGCTCATTGTCAACGTCGTGGCCGAAACGATGCGCGCCGAGCTCGAGGCCGCCGGATTCCGGCGGGCGGTGGACTAGGGAGGGACGGACGATGCCGAAAAGGGACGTGAAACAGGCG